>JAGXGA010000055.1 GCA_024636975.1 Mariniphaga sp. | reverse complement strand
TAGTTCACCAAGGTTCCCTCCGGTTTGAGTTATTAACTAAAAACAAAGTTATTAACTCCCCCTAAAACCCCCTATATCAACATCATAAATATCATCTCTTGTTAATAAGTTTTATCTTGCTAATCTAAAGGCTCTGTGCTCTTCGCCCTATGCTCTGTGCACTTCTTAGTTGTTCTGCAACACGAAAACTTCTGGCATCGCTAAATTTATCAGCTAAATCAAATAATTTATCATTCATTTCAATCGATTCTTTCCAAATATCCAAATCCATAAATCTAAAATTTGCCATAGTGTATTGCTTTATACAAAGAGTAAAGACACAGTGCCCACTCAGTGCGATTTGTTGTTTTTATTTATTTATCCTCTTCATTTCCAACTTAACCCTATCATAATATTCACTCCCAATTTATTACATCCAACTTCTTCTCCTGGCTCCTGGCTCTTGGCCCTATGCCCTGTGCTCTGTGCTCTGTGCTCTGTGCCCTCTGCTCTTTGCTCTTTGCTCCTGGCTCCTACCTCATCACCAACCTGTCATTCTCCCCAAACAACTCATACCCCGATGTAATAACCCTCTCACCCGGTTCCAGGCCTTCCAGCACCTCGTAGTATTTCGGGTTCTTACGACCTATGCGGATATTACGTTTCGTTGCAAAATCACCTGATGGATCAACTACATATATCCACTGGCCCCCGGTGCTGTTAAAGAATCCTCCCAGATTTACCAGTGTTGATTTTTGAGGCTGACCTAGCTGAAGATTGATGTAATAGGTCTGCCCCGTACGAATGTTATCGGGCCGCTCACCTGAAAACACAAGGTCAATTCTAAACTGCGAGTTCCTTACTTCGGGATATACTTTCTTAACCGTCAGGTCGTAAAGCTGCCCCTGGCGTTCAATGGTTGCAAACAAATCACGCCGTACACGATCAATGTAATGCTCGTCGATAAATGCCTCCACCTTGTAATCGGTTAGTACGTTAATCTGCCCTATCCTGACTCCCTTGCCAATGTTCTGACCGATTTCTGCATCAAGCATACCCAGCTGGCCATCAACCGGCGCTTTTACGTGCAGGTCGTCGAGCCGCTCATAAATTAAATCAAGTGTAAGCTGCATTTTGTCAAGGTCAAGCTCCAGTTGAATCATTTCACTGGCCCGTATCATTGAATCGTTTTCGGCCTTCTGTTTATTGATTTCCAAAACCTGCACGGCATACTCATAGTCTTCTTTTGCTTGAAGGTAACTCTCCTGTGAAACAAGTTCATCCGCATAAAGCGACTTCTGCTGATCGTAATGCCGTTTCTTTTTGATAATCTCATAGTTCGAATCGAGCAGGTTTCGCCTCGACTGAATCTGCTGGGTCTCAAAATTGATACGCGTCTGCCGGAGCATGTTCTGCTTTTGCGCCAGGTTCGATTCACTGTTCATGATGTTCTCATAAAGCCCCCTGTTTTCAAGCACCAGTATCACATCGCCCTTCTTTACCATGGCTCCTTCCTCAATCCTGCGTTCCTTTACTCTTCCCCCTTCTTCAGCATCAAGGTAGATGATTGAAATGGGTGCCACCGACCCGTTGGTGCGGATGAAATCATCAAAATCGTCGTACTGCACCTCCTCTATGGTAATTTTATCCCTCTCAACCCTGAGCGTTGATATCCCTGCGCCGGCAATCATTTTATAAGTAAAAAATCCCAGGACCAATCCTGCCACCGCGTAAATAATGTGCTTTAACCGGATGCCCTTTTTCTTTTCTATTTTTCTGTCCATTCCCATGTCCAATCCTTTTTATTTTTTTATGCGTCTTTAATAAATCAATTTACGCTTGTTTACCTTTTCTAATTATAAATCACTTAATAAATCCTGTCCGAAAACAGGCTTGCCCATATAGAAATCAATTGTTTTGCGTTTTAAAAGATATTGAAGCCGAATCCGCAGCAATTCGCTCTGCGCATTCGACAATAAATTCTTGCTGGTATACAAATCGATTACATTAAACAGGCCTTGTTCCTTTTTCTTCTCAGCCACCTCATATGCCAGCTGATTCGATTCAGTTTGTTTTTGAGCCTGTGTAAATTCTGCGGCCATCGCTGAAAGCTCCTGGCAGTAGGATTCAATTTCGTAATAAAGCTGATTCTTATAATTGGTCAGTTCTACCCTCACTTTTTCAAGTTCCAGCTTTCCAAGTTTTATTTCTGAACGTGTGTTCAAACGGTTAAAAAGCGGGATAGATAATGATAGTCCTACCGACTGCGATGCATTGTTTTTCAATTGATTTCTGAACGAAATAGGTCTGCCTGCCGCATCAGTATTGGTTTCATAATAACCTGTATAGTAGCCTCCGAAAAGTGAAAGGGAAGGATAATAATTCCCACGTGCAACAGCCAGCGATTTCTCCACCGATTTCAGCTGCTGATCTCTGGCCTTTACTGCAGGCAGATGCTCAAGCGCCAGCCTGTAGATGCTGTCAGCATCAGCAAAGCCTCCCGGTGCAATGAATTCAATGTCGCCGGGTTCCTGCAACTGAAGTTCATTGGTGACCGGAAAATTCATTACCCGCTTTAATTCAAGAATGGATGACTTCAGATTGTTTTCTGTCCTTATCACCAGCAACTCCTCTTCTGCCAGCCGGGCCTCAATCTCCAGAATGTCGGTGCGGGCGCTGATGCCTACCTGCGACTGCTTCCTTATTTTTTCCAGGTTTAACTCCGACAGCTCCTTCTGCTCATTTACAATTTCAAGCAGCCCGCTGTAATAAAGGGCGTTGTGAAAGTTGTTCATCACCTCAAAGGCAATGTCTGATTTCAGAGCTTTCCCCAGTTCAATTCCTGCAAGATGCTTAAACCGCGTATAAGCCGTATAATTTCCCCTTATAAACCCTTCAAAAAGCATTAGCCCCCCTTGCAGGGAAAAACTGTTCGATGCAAAGTTATTATTGATAATGGTATTGGTATTCGGGTCAACTGATTTTCCGAAATTGATACGGTAGGACGATCCTGCATCTACATAAGGCAGCCTGTTTCGTTTCGACTGCTCATAAATTTCTTTGCCCGATGAATTGGTGATGGCCTGTGATTCAAGATCAAGATTATTCTCAAGCGCATAGGCAATGCATTCGTCTAAAGACCATTTTTGTTGTGCTTTTAATGCTCCGGCAGTTACCAGCAAAATTACAATCAATATTTTCAAGGTAAGTTTCATATTCATCAAAATGGTTTCTTTTTGTTCTAGAGCAGACCAAATAAGTGCCATAAATTTAACTTTATGACATACAGGCACATACCTTTGCTGCAAATTCATTGCCTGTAAAAATATCAAACAACAGGTGTAAAATAATTAGACAATGCTTTGATTTGAAATGAATCTCATTTACATTTGAATGACAGTAATTTTGATGCTTTAGTAAAAAATGAATTATTAACTATAGGATAACCTATCACATCCTGATTCATAAACGCAGGATAATTAAATTACAACTAAAGAAACCAATATGCCATCGAAAGGAAACCTGTTGATAGTTGACGACAACAAAAGCATTCTAAGTGCACTGGAGATTCTGCTCCAGGATGATTTTGAAGAAGTAAAAACCATTGCCGGCCCCGCACAATTGCCGGCACTTCTTGAAACAGAGAAGTATGACCTGGTGCTTCTCGACATGAACTTTTCTGCAGGAGTGAACACCGGCAACGAAGGCCTGTACTGGCTTTCCCGTATCCGGGAGATACGCCCCGAATTGGAAGTGGTGCTGTTCACTGCCTATGGCGATGTAGAGCTTGCAGTAAAAGCGCTGAAGAAGGGCGCGGCCGATTTCATATTAAAACCATGGGACAACAACAAACTCAGGGCAACACTGCGGAACGTCCTGCAGCTTCAGCAGTCGAAAAAAGAAATAAGGCAACTCAGGCACAAGGAGCAGGCATTAAAAAGTGAAATCAACAGGGAAGGGCATCAGTTTATTGCTACTTCTCCTCTGATGCTGGAGGTCCTGTACCTGGTGCATAAGGTGGCACAAACCGATGCCAATGTACTGATTACCGGCGAGCATGGAACAGGAAAGGAACTCATTGCCCGTGAGCTTCACCGCACTTCAAAGCGGTCAGGTGAAATACTTGTAACTGTGGATATGGGAGCCATCAGTGAGACACTGTTCGAAAGCGAATTGTTTGGCCATAAAAAAGGAGCTTTTACCGATGCCAGGGAGGACCGTACAGGAAAGATTGAAAATGCCGCTTCAGGAACGCTTTTCCTCGATGAAATCGGAAACCTCCCCATGCAGTTGCAGGCCAAATTACTTACAGTTCTCCAAAACCGAATGGTTACTCCAATTGGTAGCAATAAACCCGTACCGGTTGATGCCAGACTGGTTTGCGCCACCAACCGGAACCTTGATGAGATGGTTGCCGAAGGTCAGTTCCGTGAAGACCTGCTCTACCGGATTAACACCATACACATTGAAATCCCACCCCTGCGCGACCGCAAAGACGACATCGCTGCAATTGCCGGCCACTTCCAGAAAGTATACTGTTCGAAATACAGGAAACCCTGCACCTCATTATCAGAGGGAGCATTGAAGAAATTAACTGCATATCACTGGCCAGGCAACATACGTGAATTGCAGCATACAATCGAAAAAGCAGTAATCCTGTCCGATACCCCGGAACTGACACCGGGCGATTTCTTCTTCAAATCGACGCAGCCTGAAAATGAAAACATTTTTGACGGAACCATCGAAGAGCTTGAAAAAAAGATGATTGCACGTGGCCTGAAAAAAAACAGCCGCAACCTGTCGGCTGTCGCAGATCAACTGGGAATCACACGGCAAACACTGTACAATAAAATTAAAAAATACAACCTGTAAATGGCAAGCCAAAACCTTTACCTGAATATCGTCTTCCGGTGCCTGCTCCTGGCTGCTACCGCGCTTGCTGCCGGTTGGTTCATGTTCAGTCAAAATGCTGTCATTGCAGGAATCATTATCCTTATCCTCTTTATAGTCCAGATAATCTGGCTAATTATTTTCCTGAACCGCACCAACCGGCAGATAGCTTTCTTTTTCGAAGCCGTTAAAAATGAAGATTCTACGCTACGTTTCCCTGTCCATACCGGGAATAAAGCTGTAAATGATCTGAACAGCAGCCTGAACCGCATCAACGAACTCATCAAAACCATACGGTTCGAACTGCAGGAACAGGAGCAGTATTTTAAGGCCATCCTGGAACATGTATCAGCAGGTATTATTGTTTACAATGAAAACGGAAACATTGTCTTATCGAATGAGGCCGCCCGCAAGATGCTGGCATATGAATCGCTGACCCACATCAACCAGCTGATGCGCATCGATAAAAACCTTTTTACTTCTGTAAAGGAACTGCAGCCCGGCGCCCAGAAACTGGTAAGCTTTACCGGAAAAAATCAAACACGGCAGCTGTCGGTAAAATCAACCCAATTCAAAACAGCACGTGAAAACCTGCTGCTGGTGGCCTTCCACGACGTAAAAAATGAAATGGAAGTAAAGGAACTTGAAAGTTGGATAAAGCTTATCAGGGTACTTACCCACGAAATTATGAATTCGGTGGCACCCATTACTTCCCTTTCAGAAACCATTCTTCAGTATTTTACCAGCCTTAACGGCAGCATGCCTTCTGAAAAAGTAATCAATAACACCATTAAAGGACTGGAAGTAATAAACGAACGGGGTGCCGGTCTCATCAGCTTTGTTGAGAACTACCGGAAGCTTACCCGCATACCGCCACCCGAAAAAAAGCCGGTAAGCCTGGAACACCTGCTTGATAATACCCTCACATTAATAAACGCTTCACCACTTGGTAATAACATCCCAATTACACGGGAGGTGGCCCCACCTGATCTCCAGGTGCTAGCCGATAAAAAGCAGATTTCGCAGGTGCTGATAAACCTGGTGAAAAATTCAGTGGAGGCACTGAAAGATATGCCCGGGGGAACAATCAGAATAAGAGCATCACATACCAACGCAAGCCGGGTTCAGATAACAGTGACAGACAACGGCCCCGGAATACCTGAAGATCTGATGGATAAGATTTTTATACCATTCTTTACTGCCAAGGAATCGGGCACCGGCATTGGCCTCAGCCTCTCGCGCCAAATCATGCTCATGCACGGCGGCACCCTTAAAATGGAATCCACTCCGGGCAGGCAAACTGTTGCCATTTTGGAGTTCTGAATCTCAAAATTTCTTCTTATCTTTAATGAACTTAAGATCATTAAAGACTTTAAAAGCAATAACATAAAAAACTATCTACTATGGCTGCCACCCCTCAAAAAGAAGACCCCTTAATACCCCGCACCGGCAATTATAAAAAACTTTTTAGCTACCAGAAAGCCGAGGCCATTTTTGATATTACTAAATATTTCTGCAGAAATTATCTGAAATGGAACGACCGAACCGTGGACCAGATGGTACAGGCTGCCCGGTCAGGTAAGCAGAACATTGTGGAAAGTTGCGCTGCCTCAGCCACATCGAAAGAAATGGAAATTAAACTGGTAAATGTGGGCAAGGCAAGTTTACAGGAACTGCTGAACGATTATGAAGATTATCTGCGTTCAGGGGAGCACCGCCAATGGGAAAAAGACTCCATTGAATTAAAGAAGATGCGAGAGCTGGGGCGAAAGCATAACGACACAGCTTTTTATATGTCATTAATAAAAACCCGTCCTCCTGAAACTATTGCCAATATAGCCATTTGCCTTATAAAACAAACCGATTACCTGCTTTTCAAGCAGCTGCAATCCCTTGGTGAAGACTTCCTCAATAACGGTGGAATGCGCGAACGAATGACCCGCATGCGCCTGAATAGGCGAAAGTAGAAAGCGTGCAGGTATAACTTTATAACACACCTAAGTGCAATTAAAAAAATGGCATCCATTCCGAAAAATGAATGCCATCTTTTCCTTATTAATAATGACCTTTTAGAGAATATACAGTAACTACTTGTCTTTGGTAATCAATCTTATAAACAATCCGGTGTTCCTTATTTATTCTCCTGCTCCAAAAGCCGGATAAACCAGCTTTTAATTTTTCTGGTTTTCCAATTCCAGTTTCAGGAGCTAAAGCAATTGATTTTAACAAACTGGTTATCCTGGTTTGAGCTTTTTTATTACCTGAATGTTACCAATATTCGATATCATCCAAAGCACCAGTTTTGAATTCTATTTCCATAGATTATCCAAATCTATTTTTACTGATGCCTGATCTTTACGGTTGTTAATCATCTCTACAAATTCGGAATCGTAGGTTTCTGAATCTACATTTTCTAGAACCTTTACATATTTTACAGTTTTAAGATAATCAACCAATCGTTTGGCTTCATCGCTGCTTGTATCAATAATAACTGTTGCCATTATTTTTTTATTTAAATATACAAATAAGGATTTTAAAATCTTACCAGATATTAATTTATCCAAATAACTACTTCAAAAAACCTGCCAATGCATATACCCACGCACCCTGCCAGTTAATGGCCACTTCATTATGGCTGTACGATTCCTCAACATCTACCCAGTCGGTAGCTGAATGGCCCCCGCCTACAATGTAACCCGGCCATGGTGCCACCACATTATCGGCACCAGAGCGCCTGTCGTGCGGGTTCATAGGAGGCTGAATGCCCAAACCGGTAACATACGAACGGTTGTAGTAATTGTTGCCCAAAATATGGTCAACTGCTTTCAGCGCAGTTTCAATGTATTCCTTATTTGGCTGTATTTTGTTCGCCACCTGCAGGTTCATGGTCTGGCGGGCAACAGTGCCATTGCATCCCCAGTAGTAGCGGCCTGCAAGGGGGCGTCCGTAAACATCTTCCTCCGCTTTTGCAACAAGTGCATCGGCATTTGAAACAATATTCTGCCTGATGGTTTTCTCTGTATCAGCTTTTTTGCCTTTGCGGTTCGACAGTGCATAGGCATACATTCCAAGGTTGGAAACATCGCTCCAGTCCCAGTTTTCATCTATTTCGAAGTTCATCGCCGCAGCACGTTTCTCGAAATCTTCAAGGGCTACAGGGTCACCAGTAGTTTCCCACATCTCAGCAGCCGCCCATAACCGGTCGTCATCGTCGCGGGTCTGGTAGCCGCCGGTTTTAAAATCACCCTGTACGAACCGTTTGTGTTCCGGGTTCTCAAGCAAAAAGCTGTAGCTGGTCCAGGCAGCATCGAGGCATTTCTGAGCATACGCAGCATCGTATGGCTTAAAATAGCGGGCAGCCATGGCCATCATGGCTACAAAGTCGGCCGTTGCTGCCGAGCTCCACTCGGTAAAATAGCGCTTGGCATCATCATCCTGCGGCATAATAAAGCCGGAAAAGTTGGTGCGTGTCAATTTATGTGATACCCTGCCCGAGCCATCGGGGTAAGGCATTTTAAGCAGCCAGTCGGTCTCCCATTTCAGCTCCTGCAAATACTCCGGAAATCCGGGAGCCGTTTCAGGTAATTCGTAATCAATCTTATCGAGCTGCTTCTGAAAATGGTTCCATGCATAAAACATCAACCCAAGGGTAACGCCGGCATTCACCGTGTACTTACCATGGTCGCCGGCATCGTGCCAACCACCGGTACCGTCGCGCTGCGAACCGGAATTACCGATATAATCTTCATACCCGTCGTTTAAATGACAATCCTCTGTCTCATATACATTGCCATCGTGCTCCCCATGAACGGCCATGCCGCAACGCCACAGGTAAAAGGCACGCATACTGGTTTTGGTGGCAAACTCATAAACATCCTTTGCAATCTCAAATTCAGTGGAACGGCCTATACCCGGCACTTCCACATAATATTTGCCGGGCTTCTTCAGCTTCGAAAAATCGGCAGACCAAACATTCTGATCAACGTCCTTCTGGTAAACCGGGCCGGTGGTTTTACCTGAAAAAACCTCCTTACCACTTTCAGCATTTATCACTTTAAATTCCCCGCATTCATGAGGTATGGAAGCCACTTTGGGCAATCCGGGCAAAAACCCGATCGAGTTCAGGTGTACCGGATTGGTTTGCGTAAAAGCTGCAAACGAAAACATTAACAATGCAATAAGAAAGGAAATTTTATTCTTCATTTCTGTTGACTTAGGTTACTAATAAACAATCAGGGGTTGAATATATGGAAAAATTTTTGATTGTAGAAGGTACAATAAGTAAGCTGCTGAACCGAATGCCCCGGGATGCTGTTAAAACATGAAGTATAAAATCATTTTCCCGCACTAGCACAGAAGGGATCAACTATATATCTGCTCCTATATATTTTCGGGATTAACTCGGGGTTTATTCGGGGTTTATTCGGGGTTTATTCGGGATAATACGTATTTAATACAAGTAAACCCCGAATTTAACACCAATTTAAATCTAATTTGATATAGACATGGTAATGCCTATATCAAGAGAAAAGAGGTACTTATCCTGATCGGTTGAATGCTCAACGAGTCTGCTGCCCGAAAAATTCTGGCGGGCCGGTATACCTTGTACAGACCGGGTTCTTCCGGTGACTTGGGAACAGACAGCTCTAAAAGTTAAAAGAAAGGCAGGCAAAGTTATCTCACAACAGGCTTTGGTTTTTAATCTTTAGCAGCTCTTCATCCTCATATCCCATAAATGGAGATACACCAATGATCCGGCTTTTATCATGCGATTTTGCATCCCATACTTCCGGCCGATCGTCGACTATGGTGATGGACCCATAAATTTCGTAGTACTTATCGGGAACCGATTTCAAATGACTGTTGCTAATTATTCCGCAGTGCTTACGGGAGAATAGTTAAACTGGTTCAAAATCCAGGTGGCTGCATACCTTTTCTGCATATTCGCGAACAGCGGTAGTAAAAAGAAAATATTTAAGTATTTGAACTTATCCCCAAAGGCTCAAGAGATATTTAAACATCGTTTTTCCCATAGATTGCCATTTTCTCAATGGAATGAAATGGAACCTCAAAAAAGCTTTATGAAACTTATAATAGAATTTTGAAGTTGATTCAACAGAAGTATAAGAGGCAATACTTGTTGTGAGAATACTTTTTAGTATACAATAAACATATGTGGATAAATTCAGTTAATAACTAACTCCTTTTAAATTATAAATTTAATGGCAGATTAATTATTTTTGCATATGAGTTAATGCGTTCTTTTAAAGATTTTAAACTTCGTTTAAACATTGCCTTTAAAATTGACTATGAATGACAAGAATTTGAAGGTGAAAATTTTTACCAGCTATTGCTGGATAAAAGGCAAAGTTTCCTGCCTTATGGGAACAAGTTTAAACATAATGAAGTTTAGATTTAAAAACGGTCGTTTGGAGAAGCTAGTCTTTGCCAGACGTGTAAGGCGTCAAGGACGTTGGATTTATCCTAAGAAGGCGAAAGTCTTCCGCTTCTGGGTAGCCGTAGACGAAAAGAAGCAGTAATTTAAGTTTGCCAAAATGTAGAGCGATGTTCCAATCGCTTGGTAGCTTTCGAAAGCAGCTGTGAACAGACAGCTGCTTTTATTTTTTTTCAATTTCATCAACTTCTATCCAGAGCGGAAGACTGTCTATTTTAATAACATTAAAATCTAACCAAATGTTTAAGGATATAAGTAGGTCATAAAACCAATTTTTGCCTTTCAATTCTTCTGTTACAGAATTGTACCAACAAGGGATCCCTCTATAAGAAGCATTCTTCATTTTTAATTAAAGGCTATTTGTAATCGCTTTTAAAGGTAAATAATTTCCAGCGAAATTAAAAATAATTTTTATAACCCAGAGATTTTTTTAAAAATAAAAAGGTTATAGTAAATCTTGATTCCATCTATCTCTCGGTCAAAGAAAAAAATCCAGATAACTACGAACAAGTATTTTTATCAAAAAAACCAGATTCTCAATGTATGGTTGTAAGATCAGTGTTATAATGATTCCTGCTAACCATTTTCCTGTTTGTAAAAGGAAAGATTTGTAGTTATACTTGATACATTTTGCGGTAGTGGCAGGTACATACTTTCTTGCCCTGGCTCTTTTTACTCTCGAAAGCTTGTTTTTACACATGACTATTGCATTTAAAAATGTTGCTTTCGAGAGCGCCCTGCCTCGCCCTGCGAAATAGAAATTTTCTTTTGAAATACGAAAGGACAAAATGAAAAGCCTTCTGTACACTGCTCATGTAGTAGTGAAAAGTATTCAGGCTATTATATCATAACACTAAATGTAGACGGGTGAAATTATTGTTGAACTTCGAAATCTGTGGATTATAGAGAGGATAGGAGAGGACAAAAAAAGGACAATTCAGACGTTTTAGCAGAGTATTTTTTATAGCCTAAAGCATATAATATGGCAAAGCATAGTAAAAGAATACCTTATAAGACTTTTGATCTCATAAAGGAGGATAGTTATACTATTGCTGAAATTTTCATCAAAGCCTGTATTTCAGGTACCGATTTCACGTGTCTGTTGTTTATTATTCCGCAGTGCTCGCGGGAGAATATTTTGACTGGTTCCATGCTCAGATGGCGACATACCTTTTCGGCATAATCGAGAACGGGGGTAGTAAAAACAACCACATCCCCTATTTGCTTACAATAGTGCACAAATTCCTTTGCATGGGGCCTTTCGTAAATGACGTATCTGGAATAATGCAGCAAAACAGTTGCCAGCAGGTCGTTCCTATATGTAGCATGAATAAGGGTGTTATCTAAGTCGAGTATGTAAAGGTGGTTCATTAATATACAAAAAAGATATTCTCTTTTTCACAAGTTCATTTATTATCCCTAATTTACTTTCATTAGTTTAAAGAATTAGTAAATATTTAGTTTGGAAGTATAATTACTATCAAATGTTTTAATCAACTTCACTCTCCCTGCAAAACTAGTATTTCTGTATTACTTGGTACACCACACTCTTTTAACATAAGTACCCATTCAGATTCTTGTTTTATGCGCTTAACTTCATAGATCACATAAATAAATTTTTCCCATTCTCGTGAAAAATAACCACGGGTATCTGCAAGAACTTCGTCAGAAATTCGTTTTACATCTTGAATATTTGAAACAAATTTATATTCTATTAATGTTCGAACTGAAGGAAGTCCTGTGTCCGGCACAAAATTCTTGATTGGTTTGCTGATCACTGGTTTGTGTTTAAGATTTGGAAAAACACACTTTAATACTGCCTCTATACGGGAGTGAACCTCGCTTTCACAATCTGGTGGGTTACTGAATAAATTTTTATCAGTAATAGAGTATAGTGTAGCTCTTAAAATTGTTTTAATATCCTTTATAACAAAATCTGAAAATGGGTTTGTATTGTAGCTATTTCCAACGGACTTTAAAAAATCAAATATTATTATCGACCATTTTAAATAAGGTTCATCAATGCCCATCTCACTTTCTCTCATACCTTTCTTTTGTGCTTCACTGAATATTTCCATGAATAAATCATAAGTTCTTGTAAGATTTAATTTATCAAGCAAAACTAAGGTATGCCTAAATGCACTTTCGATATAATATTCAACCTGCATTTCCGGTACATCATATTTATCCTTCGAGCGGAATTTATTTTCATCAAAAATGGTATCAGCCTTATTCAATAATTCATGTATTTGTTTCAAAGACTCTGAGAGATTTTCCATAGCTCTATAGTATTTTTAATTTTAAACAAATCCTTCTCAGTTATAGATTTCAAAATCTAGCATAATATAAATCATCCTCCCCAGTTTTCCCTATCCAAACTTCTATAGTGTATCGCTTCTGAGAGGTGATGTGCAAGCACCTGCGGCTCGTTTTCGAGGTCGGCAATGGTACGGGACACTTTCAGGATACGGTCGTAGGCACGTGCTGAGAGCCCCAGTTTGTCCATGGCATTTTTTATAAGTTCATTGCCTGCCTCATCGAGCTGCACGTGTTTGCGGATAAGCTTCGAGCTCATCTGGGCATTGGCATAAACCCCCTTGTTCTCCTTAAAACGGCTTTCCTGGATTTTACGGGCCTCTATCACCCGCTTGCGGACGGTTTCACTGTTTTCCGACGATTCCATTTCCGACAGCTTCTTAAACGGCACAGGAACCACCTCCAGGTGAATGTCGATACGGTCGAGCAGGGGCCCCGATATTTTGTTCAGGTATTTCTGAACGATGCCTGGTCCGCACAGGCAATCTTTGGTGGGATGGTTATAGTAACCACACGGACAGGGATTCATGGAGGCAATCAGCATAAAGCTGCTTGGGTATTCCACCGAGAATTTAGCACGGGAGATTGTAATTAAACGGTCTTCCAGCGGCTGGCGCATTACCTCCAGCACAGTGCGTTTGAATTCGGGCAGTTCATCGAGAAAAAGCACCCCGTTATGTGCCAGCGAAATTTCCCCCGGCTGGGGATAGTTACCCCCACCAACCAAAGCGACGTCTGAAGTTGTTATATTAAATGAGGTGTATTATATTTGTAACCAAAAAATAATTTAAAATGAAAGCTGTAGTTTATGCCCGGGTTAGTACCGAGGATCAAAATTCTGACCGTCAAATTAATGAATTAAACAATCATGCCATTACCCTTGGATATCGGGTAATTGAAAATTTTTACGAAAACATTTCTGGTAGAACAAAACAAGTTGATAGACCTGAGTTTTCGAGAATGTTAAAGTTTGCACGTGAAAATGAAATTAAACATATTTTCGTTCATGAGTTATCTAGAATCGGTAGAAATAATCGTAATACTATTAATATTATCGAAGACTTGATATCAGAAGGGATTTGTATACATTCAAAACACGAGAATATTTCCACCTTAAATCCCGATGGCAGCAAAAACCATAATGCAACTCTTTTCATTTCAATATTTTCAGCAATAGCTGAATCTGAAGTAGAAACTTTACGAACAAGGGTAAAATCAGGATTACGTTCTTCAAAGCTAAAAGGAGGTGCAAATGGTGCAGTTCAGCCATATGGATTTCAATCAGTTAATAAATTGTTAGCGATAAATCCTGATGAAGCTCAAATGGTAAGAATCATTTATGACAAATACTTAAATGGATTTAGCATGCATAAAATTGCACAACATTTAAATGATCTGAAAATTTCAACTAGAAAAGGAAAACAGTGGGTAGATAAGACCGTAAACGACATTCTTCATAATCCCCTATATAAAGGTGAACGATTTCATAATGGAGAGAAAATGCCATATAATCTTGATATCATTATCCCATTCCAAAAATGGCAAGCTGTCCAAGATTTAATTAAAAAGAAAGCACTATATAACCATCGTGACTCGAAAAATATTAACCTTCTTAAAAGTCTAGTTTTTTGTGGCAACTGTGGAAAACCTTTACATATGCATCGAAGAAAAGATCTATCTGATAATGCTTATAAATGTCTTTCAACTAAATTGAGATATGCAGAGAACGCTTGTGGTTTGATAGGAATAAATATTGATTTGTTAAATATGTTCATACTTACAATAATTATGATGTCTGATAGATTTGACTGGAATAAAATTAAAAGCAAAACGGAGAAGCATAACCAACAGCTCAACACAAAGATTACAAATGTTGAAGCTCATGTTGAAGAATTAACTAAAGAGCTTTCGAAATTAACTCGGAGTTTTATGAAAGGGCATGTCAACGAGCGGATATTTTTAGAAATATCAGAAGACCATGAAGCAAATATTAAAAAGGATAGGAATAGAATAGAAAAGTTCAAACAGCAACTAAAAGTGGTACCTGAACAAACCAAAGAATTTAAGTTTGATATGGCCGGTGAAAATTTTATTGGTGAATTTCAGAAAGTTATTTCAAGAATTGACATTAGCAATGTCCCTCTTGAGGTTACTCCTTTCAATCAAAGAAAGGATAATGTTGTATACAAGATTGATATTACTATGTCTTACCCAAATGAAGTATTAACTAATTATATTAGTTCCAGGGACAAAAGAGTATTCACTTTGGTAGGTGCTGATGATGGTGTGATATCAACAGATGATGGTTTTCAATTAAAAAACTACAGAGAAGTATGGAACTATTCTGGTTTTAGCCTTGATAATAGTAAAAAGATTGTTATTTAAGGTACAACCTCATTTGTGTGCGTAGCAAAATTAAGCACTCTTATTTTTTATTGTCTTACCTATGGTATAATTCATTCTATTATAAACCAAAAATAACTAAGCATATTTCAGGGATTCTTATAATGAATCTTATTATATGCTTAGTTTTTAAAGTTCATTCTTATAGGTGTAACACATTCAAACCATCCTCCATGAGTCTTCTCCCCTCTTATGAGGGGCGATAGGTCGCAAGTTCAAACCTTGTCACCCAGACTGTTGAAAATCAAAGACTTGCAGAACAAACTGCAGATCTTTTTTTATGCCCTTGTCGCAATTTTGTCGCAATTATTCATAGAGTAGAAGATGTGCTGAATTACCAGCATGAGTACAACGGCGAAGCATACATTTCGTTTGAAGTGGCCCGGATGCAAAACAAAGATAATTAGGGCCGCGCACACACATAGCATATGTAACCACCAGTGAAGAAGAACCGGCAGAAGAACCGGCCCCGAAAAAAAAGAGAAAGGAAGCCTAAAGATCGAACGGCTGAAGCATAAAAAAGTTCCCTGCTATGGCGGGGATTTTGGAGGTACTTCGTAGAAATTGTTCTAAAGCAGGAAATTCTAATTTTCAGTAAGTAATTGAACAACTATAAAATCTTTTACTAATTTAGTTGCGGATAGGTTTTTTTAAACGTTTATTACGGATATAATTTTCCAATGTCTTATGCCTGAATTAACTAATAGAGATATAAATTCACCTGGTGCGCTTATTGACGATAACCACAAGTTGGGCACAATATAAAACACAACACTATGCCAATAGCAGACTTTAACGGAAATACATTTGTTGCGTTTACTGACATTTCAGGTTTTAAGGAACTTATGAAAAATGACGCAACTGCATTAGAAGCTATAAAATATTTTTATCAGACGGGCTTTAATGTGTTAAGGGATACTGATAATGTAGAAGGATTCTTTGTATCTGATTGCGGAATTTTGTTTTCCCGAAATGGAGACAACCAGACGAAACTTTTGAGTATTTTGGATGCCGTGAAGAAAATTAACAAAAGAATGATTGAAAAGAACTATATGTTGACTACATCAATTTCATTCGGTTCTTTTGATTATCAGGGAAAAATTGAATTTCAGGGCATTGAAAAGAATGCAATTTATGGCGGTGCATACGTTCAGTCATTTCTAGACAACGAAACGGGTAAGCCAAAAATTCAGCCCGGTCAATGCAGGTTGGTAAAACAAAACTTACCAGATATTAATATAGAAAACATAACGCTTTTAGTCGAAAGGGGAAACGACAGACAGCATCTATATTATTATTGGCATCTAGAAAACCCCGAAGAGATTCAAAACTTCGAAAATAATTATAGAGACAGTTATTCTCTAAAATATGCAGGAATGATAAACGCTTTAAAGTCATAAACAAAATGAGTCACAAACGAACATTATTGGACATAGCCGATTTACACATAAATATCGAAAATCCTAGATTTGAGATGGTCGGCAATCAAAGGGAAGCTATCAAAACAATGATTGAAGACCAAGGAGAAAAATTGGCCAAGTTAGCTGAAGACATTACCAATGAAGGGTTAAACCCAGGCGACCCAATTTTTGTAACAAAACACGAAAAACAACCAAATCAATATAATGTTTTAGAAGGAAATCGTAGAGTTACTGCACTAAAGTTGCTTGAAAATCCCGACTTAATTCCTGAAACGAATAAGTCTCTTTTAAATAAGTTCAAAAAGCTATCTGAACAATACTCAAAATCACCTATCGAAAAGATGCCTTGCATACTTTTTGATGAAGAAAAGGAAGCAGAGCATTGGATTGAATTAAAGCATACAGGCCAAAACGATGGAGTTGGAACGGTTGTATGGGATGCACAACAAAAAGCTCGTTATGATGAGCGAGTTAAAGGAACTTCAAGTTATGCACTACAAGTAATTGATTTTTTACAAAAAGAAGATTCCGTTGATTCTGAACTTAAAAAGAATTTAAGCAAAGTAAAATCTTCTTCACTTCAACGTTTGGTTACTGACCCTGACTTTAGAAGAGTTGCAGGAATTGATGTCAAAGATGGAAAGGTAATTACTAGATATGAACCATCAGAAGTAGCAAAACCTTTAAGTAAAGCCGCAAATGATTTATTGAGAAAGAATTTTACAGTAAAAGACATTTATTACAAAGACGACCGTCTCAACTATCTGGAAACTTTTAAAAAAACAGACCTACCTGACAAAACTCAGGAACTATCGGGAAATTGGGAATTGATTAGCACAACTAGACCAAAAAAAGCTGACCCCAAAAAAGACAAGCCAAAAGGCAAAAAAAGTAATCCTTTGATTTCTAAACGGCATACAATAATTCCTAAAAGCACAATAATTCCTATTAGTCAGCCCAGAGTTAATAAGATTTACCACGAACTCAAAGACCTTGATTTAAGGGATTTTGAAAACTCAGGTGCGATTGCTTTTCGTGTGTTTATTGAATTATCGATGGATAGTTACATTGAAAAAAATCCAATTTCAGGAGTTATCGAGAAAAGTAAATTAAGTCATAAACTAAAATCGGTAGCATCAGACTTAGAAAGTAAAGGAGTGCTTGATAAAAACAAATTAAAAGGTGCATATACTGCTTCAACAATGAAAGACAGTATTTTTTCAATTGACACATTCAATGCCTTTGTACATAACAAAGACTTCAATCCAGACGCTGAACAGTTGAAAAAAAATTGGGATAACTTAGAAATATTTTTTGTAAAACTATGGGAATTAATTTAACCACAAATTATTATTCGCCCCTTCGTTACCCAGGTGGAAAAGGGAAGCTTTCATATTATGTTCAATTACTTATTGAATATAACCTATTGACAGATGGCCACTATGTTGAACCATACGCGGGTGGTGCGTCCGTTGCTCTTTCATTGCTATTCAACGAATACGTTCATAAAATCCACATAAATGATTATGACTTTCGAATTTACGCATTTTGGGACAGCGTATTGAACCAAACAGACCAACTTTGCGAAAAAATAATTGAAACTGACATTACAATAAAGAATTGGGAAAAGCAGAAGGAAATACAGCAAGCCCCTAATAACTACAACAACCTTGAAATTGGATTTTCAACTTTTTTCTTAAACAGAACCAATAGGTCAGGAATCTTAAAAGCAGGTGTAATTGGTGGTAAAAATCAAAACGGTGATTGGAAAATTGACGCAAGATTTAATAAAGAAGATTTAATTCATCGAATAAAGAAAATAAGCCGTTACAAGAATAGAATTTCCTTATACAACTTAGATGCGGTTGATTTGACTATCAGATTGGATAAGGAACTGCCCGACAAGACTCTTTTTTATTTTGACCCACCTTATTACAACAAAGGAAAAGACCTTTACATCAACTTTTACGAGCACGCAGACCATCAACAGATTTCGCAACTTATTGCAAAATTAAAAAAAAGATTTTGGTTGGTGTCTTATGATAATGACTTGAATATCAGAAATCTTTATCAACCATTCCTACAGAGAACATATGAGCTAAATTATCACGCAGCGAATGCTACTAAAGGGACAGAAATAATGATTTATTCACATAATTTAATTGTTCCTGAAATACATAACCCGACAAATAAGATTGAAATTAAAAAGATAGATTCACTTGGATTAAAGGCCAATTGGATTGAGAAAAGAAAGAATACTGTGCCCAAAGTGTATAAGTAATAGCAGGTGAAAAGGTGTTCCTCGTCAATCGTCGGCAAAATACCCGCCAAGCTTTTGAAAGCATTTTATTCGTATTGATTTTAATGGTATAAAATGCATTCAAAACCCTACGGGTGCTATCGCAGCTTGTCATGTATTTTGCTGCTCCTCAATCCTCGTCACGGCAGCTACCTCTGTATTTTAAGCACTTGCAGTCGTACCTTTGTGCAAGAGCTTAAAATCCAGCCGCTGCCCGTGTTTGGCTCGCCTGCGAGGGCCTCCGGCTGCGGGGCTATCATGGTTTTTGTATGCACATCTGAGCAAAATATCAATGGCTTTTTGCATATACAAAAACTCACGCCAGCCCCTTGCTGTAAACAGTAGCCATCCACCGCCCTTATTCTTCGGGCTTCTTTGTCTGACACCGGAGGCCCTACTCGCAGACGGCTCGCAAGCTTGAACAATGCCCGCAAACCATTACGCAAGCTTCATTTTTTGCACTCATTGTTCAGCCGTTTTCATAAAAGTTATTCCCCTGCTGATTTTTTTCATGGTTAATCAACCGACAATCATTATTTTTGAAAGCTTCGTTACGGTAAATGATAGTTTCTTGTAAATAAATTATCATTGATGATAACTTGAAGATAAAATTTAAACCTGATTAGTCTGATGATTTACTCTGCACACGACAAACTGAAGTCTTACATGAATTCCCCTTCTCTGAATAAAATTATTATTCACAGAGAACCTATACCTGAATTGAAATCCCTTAATGTCGGAAAAGAATTAGCTGTCCGTCTGGAAGGACTAATCGGTGACAGAAATATTTCATTTAAAGCTAAACAGTTAATGGAAAACTTGCTTAAATCTGCAGTTTATGTGGATCCTGAATTTGGCAAAGTACTATCCTTAACTAATCTGGGAATCCTGTTTGAACCGGAGTTGAAGATAGATTTTGAATATACTCTTAAGAAATTTTCCACTGACAATCTGTTGTTTATTGAATGGAAAGGAGAAGTTGAACAGAATAAATTATATTTGTTAACCAAAGAAGGAATAGAAATAAAATTAGATAACCTGAGTTACATTACCCTATGAAGTACAATGAATTATTAAGCTTTGAACCAATCACTGAAGTCGTAAAGTTTAGCCGCACCATTGATTCTGTTTACCAGAAATCACTTGTAAAAACGTTCGTATTTTCTGAAACATTCAAGAACCATCTCATTCCGCTCATGGTGAGGAATCTTGATTTTAATTATAGCGGAGAAGCGTTTGGTCTTCATGTAGTGGGGAATTATGGTACAGGAAAATCTCATCTGATGTCATTGGTTTCACTAATTGCTGAAAATGCTGAGCTTGTTGAATTGGTTAACACAGAGAAGCCAAAGGAGGAGTTACGGAAGATTGCCGGAAAATTTAAGGTGCTTCGTTTTGAGCTGGGAAATACTGAAAGTCTTTGGGAGGTTATAACATATAAAGTTGAAAATTATCTTGCTGAAATTAAAATAGATTTTTCATTTGAAGGACATGGTCCCAAAAGTTACTTCGAGAAGTTTCAGCTGATGATGGCTGAATTTGAGCAAAAATACCCAGATAAGGGTTTGTTGATCGTAATTGATGAAATGCTGGCTTATCTGAAAAGCAGAAGCACACCTGACAAATTAAATTATGACCTGCAGGTATTGCAGGCACTTGGACAAGCCTGTGACTCTTCGAAATTCAAGTTCATGTTTGGTGTCCAGGAAATGATCTATTATTCACCGGAGTTTCAATTCGCTGCGGAAATGTTGCAGAAAGTGAATGACAGATATAAGGACATCATGATTACAAAAGAAGATGTGGCCTATATAGTTAAAAACAGGCTTCTTCGAAAAAATGAACATCAAAAACAAAAGATTCGGGATCATCTTGACCCGTTTTTAAAATTCTTTACCGATTTACATGCCAGGACACAGGATTACGTTGAACTTTTTCCTGTCCATCCATCCTATTTTGAAAATTTTGAACGCATCCGTATAGGAAAGAGCCAGCGCGAGATATTAAAAACATTATCCAATCAGTTTGAGCAAATGCTTGATGAACATGTACCTGAAAATAACCCGGGCTTGCTCACTTACGACAGGTATTGGCAGGACATTCAAAAGAACCAGGATCTTATGGCTATTCCTGATGTTCGGAAAGTGAAAGAAATTACAGATACCATTAACGATAAGATTGACTCCTATTTTACCGGTGTACGCCAGGTAAAAAAAGAAATTGCACAACGAATTTCCAATGCCTGTGCAATTAAGGTGTTGCAGCATGAACTGAACAAACAAAATGGAACGAATTCTGAACATCTTGTTGATGACCTGACATTAACCGATAAGTTGGCTGATGATCGTGAGTTTTTGATAGATGTTATAGACTCTACCGCACAACAGGTAATTACTGCCACAGCCGGGCAGTATTTCGATAAAAATCCTGACAACGGAGAATATCATTTAAGAATTGAAGGAGGCATTAATTTTGACCAAAAGATAAAAGATTATGCGAAAACAATGGCCGAATCACAGAAGGATGAATACTTCTATAAATTTCTAAGCATTAACCTTCCCCTGGAGCATGATACCTATCGGACAGGGTTCAATATTTGGACACACACGTTGGACTGGAAATCTCACAAAACTTATCGGGAAGGATACATTTTTTTTGGTAATCCCAATGAAAAATCGACAACCCATCCCCGACAGCATTTTTACATGTACTTCATGCCCATATTCGACGAAGAAAAAAAACGAAGAAATCATGAAGAAGATGAAGTCTATTTTATTTTCGATAAATTATCCGATGATTTTAAAGAGGCTGTAACTCTTTTTGGCTCTGCCTTTGCCCTCGAGAAAAGAGCTGATTCATCTCAGAAAGGCATTTATAAAACAAAAATTGATGAACTCAATAAAAAGGCAAGAGCTTTATTTGATGAGCAATTCGTACAAATAACTACTGTTGACTACATGGGCAGGGAACTTCCTTTAAAAGGATATGCACTGCCTCCCGGAGGGTCAACTAAAGAACAGATATTTTCTGAAGTGGCATCAAGCGTGCTTGAAAATTGGTTCGAAAATGAACGTCCCAATTATCCGAAATTTACACAACTGAATTTTTTCATATCTAAAGACAACACCGATCGCTTGATTAAAAGTGCTTTAGCAAAGATAAGCAATCCGGAACAATCAAACAGAGACGGAGAAGCTATCCTATCCGGATTGGGACTTTGGGTGCCGGGTATGCTGGACTATCAACATTCGCCTTATGCCATTAGTCTCATGCAGTCGTTAAAAGAAAAAGGAGAAGGCAAAGTCTTAAATCGTGAGGACATACTTGAATACGTTGAACAAAGCGATAACCTTTGGTTAACAAAAGAGTTTAAAATTGAAGCTGAATTTGAATTCCTGGTATTGGCAACTCTTGCTGCTTTAGGTGAATTTGAAATCACCTTTTCTTCAGGAAAATCGATTAATTCTACCAATCTGGATGAATTGCGCTCATTAAGCCGCGAAGACTATTATTCTTTTACACATATTAAACCACCCAAGGGGTTAAATGAGGCTGCATTAAAAGCTATGTTCATAGGTCTACTTGGCCGTGATCTGAGCAAGCAGCTTAAAGACCCTTCAACTTATACCAGTCTTGTAAGTACAGCAAATGACTGGGCTAAACGCGCCGTTACATTAAACAGTAAAATAAATGGTGGATATACATATAAAGGTTTTGCAGTTATATCAGAAGACGATGCTATTCATTACAGGACGAAATTAACTGGTTTTTCAGGTTTCTGTGATAAAGTTGCTAATTACAATACAGAGGCAAAGATGAAAAATTTCAAGTATTCCGTTGAGGAAATCAACAGAGTACTGGAAGCCAAACCGGTTATTGAAAAGCTGGAAAAACAACTTATTGAAATTGATATCTTAAAAGATGATATCAATTATTTGCAGCAGTGCAAACAATACGTTACCGAACATACATTCAAACAAGATATTACTGATGCCATCAATTTTTTGTCTGTTGTTTTAGACTCTGACAATCAGGCAAAAAAGGATGCATACCAAATGAAGCTGAATCAGTTAAAGGAAAAATATGCTGAGTGGTATTTAAAACTGTACCTGCAATACAGAATAAGTGAAGCTGACAATATAAAAAAGATGGCTTTGCTCGATTCTGAAACCAAAGCTGTTTGTGACATATTAAAAGATGCCGATTTCTTGTCGAAAGCACAGTTTACTCAATGGGAAAATAAGTTATACAAGCTGCAGGTAGCTGACGATAAAGTAAACAAAGAAATCATTTTGGCTGCCCCATATCAGGGTTTTAACCCGGTTGATTATGAAGGGACTCCTGTTACAAGTGTTGTTCAACTGAAAGAAGAATTTGATGAACTGCTGAGGTTATGGGAAGAGACCCTTCTCGAATTTTTAGACGACCCTATTGCCAAAAAGAACATGAGCCTTCTGGATGAAAACCAAAGCACGTTATTGCATAACTTCAAATCGGGAAAAGTAACGATTAAGAAAAGCAATGCACTTGCTATCCGCAATGCAATTATGGCATTGCACAGAGGATTGGAAAAGCTTGAACTCACTGTCGATGCTTTAAAATTTACTTTCAGCAAACCATTAACACCCGACGGCGCCATTGATGCATTTAAAAAATACATCGATGAGATAACTAAGGGAAAAGAACGTAATAAAATCAGAATCATTTTGAAATAAAGGCTATGTTTTATCAAGAAACCAAACAATCAAATTCTGTTCTCGGCAAAACGTTTAAATCTGAAAACGAACGCCGACAATATTTCCGCAATGAACTGCGTAAAAAACTGCCTGAACTCAAAAAAATGGAAGGCTTTCCCATTGGTGAAGACGAAGACATAATTAATCTCTCCGACCCTCCCTATTACACTGCCTGCCCAAATCCTTGGTTGAATGATTTTGTAGCAGAATGGGAAGAAGAAAAAAAAGAACTGGAAAAACAGGGGAAACGAAAAAAAATTTTTGAGGTTAGACAGCCATATGCTACAGATATAAGTGAAGGGAAAAATAATCATATATATAATGCACACAGTTATTATACAAAAGTACCTCATAAAGTCATAATGAAATATATTCTGCACTACACAAATCCAGGAGATGTTATTTTTGATGGATTTGGAGGAACGGGTATGACTGGAGTAGCAGCTCAAATGTGTGGAACTAAAAATTTGCAAATTAAAAATTCCATTAATAGTGAATTTGCAGCAATATTTAATAAGACTCCAGAATGGGGAATTAGAAGGGCTATTTGTAGCGATTTATCTCCAATCGCTTCATTCTTATCTTCGTGCTTCAATACTGATTATTGTGGTGAATCTTTTGATAAAGATGTAGCGTCACTAATAAAAAATTATACTCAAAATGTAGAATGGCTTTACAAAACTAATTACAAAGGCAAATCGTGCACGATTAACTACATGATAATTAGCGATATTTACTCTTGCAAAGGTTGTCAAAAAGAATTTTTGAGCTGGGATGTATTCATGGATTTAGAAAGTGGAATGCCAAAACCAAGTCCTAAATGTGAGTACTGTGATATTGCTTTAAATGATAAAAATATTGATCAGGTTTATCATACGGTATACGACAAAGTTTTAGGAGATACTATCCGAACAAGAAAAAGAGAAATTGCACTTATTAATTTCATTTATAATAAAAAAAGCATAAATAAAAAGCCAGACGTGGAGGACAAAAAATTTTTAGTTGAAATTAATAATTTTGAAATACCTTTTTACTTCCCTACAGATAGAACACCCTTTGGGAGTGAGGGTAGGAGGAATGATAAGTTTGGCATAACTCACTTCCACCAATTTTATTCTAAAAGAAATTTAATCGCATCTTCATATTTATATAATCAGACTAAAGATAATAAACACTTTAGATTTGGGTTTTTCAATACAACCTGGCATTCAACCTTAATGAGACGATATAATGGAGGTGGAGGACATCGACCAAAAACAGGTACATTTTATATGCCAGGAAACTCATCGGATGGAAATACATTAAAAATTTATACAAAGAAGCTTAGGCAGTTAAAGTCTTTCTTTTCTGAAGTATCAGGATTTGATAAAAATAATTCAATTAATGGCTGTGGCTCCGCAACACAAACAACAATTAAGGATAATAGCATAGATTATATTTTTACGGACCCCCCATTCGGTGGAAATATTATGTATTCTGAACTAAATAGTTTATGGGAAGCATGGCTTAAGGTATATACCAATGAGAGTACAGAGGCAATAGAAAGTTCAAAAAAAGGTAAGGATATTCTAATATATCAATCCTTAATGATAAAAGCTTTTACAGAATATTATAGAATATTAAAACCTGGGAAATGGATGACTGTTGAGTTTTCAAATCCTTCTGCGGTTGTTTGGAATACGATACAAAACAGCATTAGTTATGCAGGCTTCATTATTGCAAATGTTTCAGCTTTGGATAAAAAACAAAAAAGCATCAGTTCGTATACAACCCCGACAGCAGTTAATCAAGATTTAATTATTTCATGTTATAAACCTACTGAGGAATTTACACTTAATTTTCAAAAAGAAATTAATCAAAATTTTGCATTATGGGATTTTATTAATGAACACTTGAAGCATCTTCCCATTCATTTAATAAAAGGAAATGCAACAACAGCAATAATTGAAAGAAATTCAAAAATCTTATTTGATAGATTGATTGCCTTCTACGTACAACGTGGTTTACCTGTACCCATTGATGCTGGTAAATTTAAAAAAGGTTTACGAGAACGTTTTGTTGAGCGAGATGATATGTTTTTTACTCTTGAGCAGGTGCAGGAATATGATCGAAAAAAGGCTGAAATGCCAGAGTTTGTACAGTTGTCTATTCTGGTTTCATCGGAACAAGATGGTGTACTATGGATGAAAAATTACCTGAAAGACAATCCTTCCAATTACCAGGATATCCGCCCCGATTGGATGAAAGCTCTGGGCGGCGTGCGCAAAGGAGATATCATACCCGAAATGGAAACTATACTGGAAGAAAACTTCCTGAAGGATGAAAAAGGCCATTGGTATCTTCCCGATCCAGAAAATGAAGTAGATTTGGAAAAGATGCGAAACAAACGCCTTTTGAGGCAATTTGAAATTTATAAACAGGAAGCTTCGAAACCAAGAGGAAAAGTTAAAGAGGCCCGCGTGGAAGCTTTGCGTGCAGGCTTTAAACAATGTTACCAGGACAAGGATTTTAAAACCATCGTACAGTTAGGCGACCGTACTCCTAACAATCTACTGATGGAAGATGAAGTGCTGTTGCAGTTTTACGATATTGCAAGCACAAGGGTGTAAACAAATGACATACAGGTCACAGCAAAGGGCAGGTTATTACCTGGAATCGGTTTACAATTGGTTAAACCAAAATGCAGGTACTCCGGATGAAAAGGAAATCATCCGTAGGCTTTATCAGTATCTTTCCTCCTTTGAAGTTACCTCCAGCTTTAACCTAAATGAAACGAAAAACTTTCCTGAAAGCATTCCTGCTGTTTTGCATAACCTAATCATCAGGGGAATGCCTACACGTGCCGGTTGGGAACTCGAACAATCCATTGCAACGAAAGTTGGGGTAGTAGAAGCCCATGAAAAATTTGGAACTCTTGTGCATCAGTTAAATAAAGATGCAGGTTTTAAAAAATGGCTGATAAAAGCCCTGCATCTTGTTGAACCACGTATCAACAGGCAAACAGCATATAAAAATTACCGGAATAGTTGGGAAAACCTGGGAAGCAGATACGAAGAAGCCTATTTATATAATGATGTTCCCCGATTCATAAATAATGGAGAAGGTGATTTCTTTATACAATTGCTCGAACCTCAGCGCTCTCTAAACACAATGGTTACCATTGAAAAAGCGCTTAAAGAATTGAAAAAGAATTTTACCGAACAACATGCTGACTTTGTACTGGAATATCCTTATCCATTGAAGAAGGATGGAAAACGAGGGATTTGCATTGAGATTGATGGCTCACAACACGAATACCCTGCACAAAAGCACATGGATTCGCAGCGTGATCATGCTCTGTATGATTCAAATTGGGTAAAAACACTTCGGTTGCCAACAGCTTCTTTTAATGAGCATGGATTGAAAAATCATTTCAGGCTGTTAGAGCCGTTATTGCAAACTGAATATTTTCAGGTTCTGATTGATAATTATAAATATCCTTTATATCAATTGGAAGAAGGTCGTTTAGCCATGGAGTTGGTATTAACGCCTTTCGCTGTTGCACGTATTCACTTATCACTGATTAAAACTATTCTTACCGGGAAACTTTCCGCAGATGACAGGGAATGGAAAGTAGCGGTTGTTGAAAGAGATGTACCATGTGGAAAGTTGGCCATTGAAGATTTTCAGCGTACCCTGGACCACCTGTTTAAACTTGAAAACAAAGGAAGAAAAGTTCCTGATGTTCAGTTTCGAATTTACAATACAGAAGAATTCCGGGAATGCAATCTAAATGCCGGCACAGAAAATTATACCCTTGAATATGCAGAATTGGACGATACTGCATACGATTTGTTGATTGACGTTTCCATGCTGGAAAGGCAGGGATTATCGAGAAAAACAATAGAGTTAAAATACGAAGATTATATACAGATTCGCTCAGCTTTTACGGTAATAAAAAAACCTGGTTTCCTTTCCTCCTCATTGATTAAGTGGAGGCCGGTTATTCCCAATCCGGATTCGGATGAAAAGACCAAAGATGAAGATGCCATTAAAGTGTTACAGTTCTTTTTGCAACATTTATTCAGGAAAAAAGATTTCAGGGCAGGACAGCTTGAAATTTTGAACAGGGCCATTCAGAATCAAACAGTGATTGGATTGCTCCCAACCGGAGGAGGTAAATCGCTCACCTATCAATTGGCATCGTTGCTTCAGCCCGGTTTTACCATGGTAGTTGACCCTATCAAATCTTTAATGAAAGACCAGGTTGATGGTTTAGCTAAAGCAGGAATTACAGGAACGGTTTATATTAACTCTTCGCTGAAAACCCTAGAAGACAGGCAGGCAGCCATGCATAAAATGGAATCAGGTCAGGCACTTTTCTGTTTCATTTCTCCTGAGCGTATGCAGATTGAAGCATTCCGGGATGTATTGAAGAATATGGCTGACGAAGGTAAGTATTTCAGCTATGGTGTGATTGACGAAGTGCATTGTGTTTCGGAATGGGGACATGATTTCAGGACTTCCTACCTGGCACTGGGAAGAAATATTCTGGACAGCTGTAAACCAAAAGTTGGGAATGTTTCTCTTTTCGGGTTAACAGCAACAGCATCTTACGATGTACTTTCCGATGTTCAACGTGAACTTTCAGGTAATACTACCGGAAAAAACATTCCCGATGAAGCGATTGTGAGGCATGAGACTACAAATCGTGATGAACTTCAATTTGAAGTTTATAAGGTTGAAATTCATGAAGATGAGCTGGAGCAAATAAAAAAAACTGCAGGAAAAGGATGGTTTGAATTCTCAGTAAAAAATTTCCTTGGTGAATTAAAGCATAATAAAATCATTGAAGTTTTAAAGGAAGTTCCTTCAACTTTGTCGAAATATAATGAAGATGCAAATCAAGTTGTGAATGAAGATTTAATTCGCCTGACCTATAACTCAGATCGTCTGCCGTCTGTCAATCAAATTTTTAAAAAAATTCGATTGGATGGCGAATTGAGACATAATGATGCTATTAATTTTTGGAACGATAAAGGGAAAAACGCCGGGCTGGTATTTACTCCACATCGCACCTGGAGGTATGGAGTGACTGATAAATACAAGCCAAATGCAAAGGCTTTAAATGGAATTTACGATTCATTTGTTTCTGATGGGGACCTGAGCTGGCTCAAAATTGGAACTTACATGGGAGTAGATTCAGATGACGAGGCAGCATCAGAAAGAATTGAAAAAGACAATTATTTCAATCAGGACGCATTTATTGCCAATGAACTGGATTTAATGTGCGCTACAAAAGCTTTTGGAATGGGGATTGATAAACCCAATATTCGATCTACCATACATATTTCTTATCCAGGGTCCATTGAGAGCTTCATTCAGGAAGCTGGCAGAGCCGGGAGGGACGGAAAACTGGCTGTTTCTGCTATTGTTTTCAATGACCAGGTTTTTGAAGATATAGATAATCAGGAAAGTACATTTGAAGTTGATTTTGATATTCAGCAGACTTTTTACAACAATTCATTTAAAGGAGAGAAAAAAGAAAAGGCTATTATTTTTGAGCTGTTGACTGAAGTTAGCCATCCTAAAAAGAAAACTACTTATGAATTGTCAAAGGAATTAAAAAATGCTTTATTGGGCGATGAAACTGATTCCGGTTTTGTAATCAATCCCTGGGAAACGAAACAATATCTTTATTTAAACAATACAGAAAGGAAAACTTATGGACATATTAAGCTTAATTCTCAGGCAACAGATATTTCCAAATCTGATTTTCCGGCAGATGTTAGCTTGCATTATCTGAAAAAGCTACTCGAATTAGTAATTGAACTAAGTGGAAGCCATAATCCCGTTGAACAGTGGAAATGGATAAACAAAGAAGAAAATATTGACCCCACCCCGGGAATAGAAAGGATACTGGAAGAAATTGAGTTTGGGGGCCAGTTTAAAATTGTCGTTCCCTTTGAAAATGATATTGAAAAAATTGATTATCGTCTGGCCGGACTATTACATAAAATAAATATAAAAGTTTCACCTGACGATTGTCGGAAAAATAAAAAGGATAATGCGGATGATTTCCTTGAATCCTTATTTAATAACAAAAAATGGGGTGATCATAAATTGTATTTGAAGAAAATATTTATCAACGACGCTGAAAAAAACAACGGATTTCTCCAAAGAATTCAGTTTGCGTTGGATTCTATTCGCACCAAAAGCGATACTGAAAAAGCCATTTACCGTTTATCATTGATAGGAGTAATTGACGATTATACAGTAAATTACAACAACAAAACTTATACAATTCAAGGCAGAAAGAAAACTAACGAAGAGTACCATGATCATTTGAGATATTACATTTCGAAGTATTATTCCAACTTCCGGACAGAACAAATTATTAATGCTCTACCTGGCCGCCGAGGGAATTCAGAGATTCAGCGCATATTAAATTTTGTAGTTGAATTTATTTACCTGGAAGTTGCAAAGAAAAGAAGAGAAGCCATTAAAGCGATGAAGGCTTGTTGTCAGGTTGGATTAACCGATGGGAACATCGAGATGAAAACCTGGATTCATTTATATTTTAATTCAAAATATGCCCGTAAGGATTATCAAATTGACCTATCGGGTAAAAACTTGGATAAATATATAGTTCTGCCCGATTTTAAGATTGAAGGCGAGGATTTCATATATAATGCATCTCTTTCTTATTGGAGCCAGGAAGCAAAAGAGGTCAGTTTTAATTGGATTTTGGACTTTATGTACATCACTCAGGACGATCCAAACAATGCACAAAAAGATAACCTGAAACATCTGCAGGGAGCTTGTACAAGGCTTTTAATTCTTAATCCTGACAATTACGTGTTTAAAATTCTAAGGGCCTATTCCTTTTGTGTTTTGGAAGAAAACAGGATGAATGAGTTCTGGCTTTCCAAAATAATGACGGATTTCAGAGAGGGTTTTTTGAAATATCAAGAGTCCGCCGAACCGGAAATACTTTTCAACTCACTTAAATTATTTATTGACCGGCTGTTTGAGCAGATAACCAATAAAAAACTAATAACAAGTTTGAATGAATTTTATGACCAGTTGAGATTTTTGAGCCATGTAAAATGGACTACGACCTTTAAGAACCGATTCACAAAAAACTTAAAACAGAACTAAATGAATGAAGAAATTCAAAAAGCACTGATTGAGCTCGAAAGATCACTTAATGAATTGGACGATGCTGCTAAAATAATCAGAAAAACAGAAAAAACATCTGGCGAACTAATTCATAGTGTTTCAGCCACAATAAATAAAGTGAAAGACCAGCATGATATTTTTAAAAAATCGATGGATGAATGGTCTTCCAAACTAAAAAAAGATAGCAGTAAAATTCTTGATAGTTATGAAGAAATTGTACTTAATCATGCAAAAACAGTTAATGCATTGTTTGAAAATTACCAGCAGCTTGCAAGCGAAACCGATAAGTTAGTCAAGTATTTGAATAGTGTAAATTTCGCTGCGCGGCTTGATAAAATTGATGCAACCATAGCTTCAGTAAACAGTGGTATTCAAAATTTATCTACTCAAATTGCTGATGCGAAGAGAGAGATAAATAAAGAATTAGATGATTTAAACAAACAAATAAAAACAATAACAGCAACTGCAAATTCTATAGATCATAGATTGAAAGTAGTTACAAAGCAAAATGAGGATAACTTTAACACCCTTAACCAGAATTTGGAAGAGTATAATAAGAAAAATAACATCACTACCATTATTATTATTATTCTGATTACTTTAACCTTAATTGTTTCCATCACTAATATCTTTTTTTAATTTAGTAAATGTTTGATACTGCTACAATAGAAATACAACATGAAAATAGCCATAATTTTAACCTATTTGCATGACATTTCATTCATTAACTACAAAAAATGCCTTTATTGAATGGTAAACCATTCATTGCTTTATGTAAAAAATCTGTATATTTGGATGATATTTCATTCATTAACGATTAAAATTTAACTTTATGACTGATATTTCATACAAGAACTGGGTTTCACTGAGCGATAAGGCTTTAGCCAAGCACATTGGCAACTTTGTAAAACACCACCGAATGGAGCAAAACAAAACACAAGACACGGTAGCTGGTGCTTCAGGAATAAGTCGCTCTACACTCAGTTTACTTGAACGAGGCGGAAGTGTGACTGTGCCGACATTGATACAGGTATTGCGTGTACTCGACCAGTTACAGGTTATGGATGCATTTCATGTAGAAAAAGAGATAAGTCCGATCATGCTGGCTAAAATGGAACAAGAAAAACGTCAGCGGGTACGCGAAAAGAAACAGGATAATCAACCAGAAAGCGATTGGTAAAAATGGTAAAAACAGCATGGGTAAATATTTGGGGAGAACGTGTTGGAGCAGTTGCGTGGAACGAAGGTACCGGATATGCTACGTTTGAATACGACAGTCGGTTTAAAAATAAAAAGTGGAAACTGGCGCCGCTGCAAATGCCGGTTTCCGGAAACCGTAGCAATTTCAGTTTTCCGGCATTACGCCAAAAGTTCGATTCCGAACTTGATACTTTTAAGGGTTTACCGGGTCTTTTGGCTGATTCACTACCTGATAAGTACGGAAACGACCTAATCAATATGTGGCTGGCTAAACAGGGGCGCCCTCAGAACAGCATGAATCCTGTAGAAAAACTTTGCTTTATTGGTTCTCGTGGTATGGGGGCACTGGAATTTGAAACAGCCATTTTTCCGCAACATAAGAACACCTTTTCTGTAGAGATAGATAGTTTAGTGGATTTGGCTAAGAAGATGCTCAAAAAACGGGAAAGCTTTGCTGCCGACTTGAGTAAGGACGAAGAAAAAGCAATGATGGATATTCTGCGTATCGGTACTTCTGCAGGTGGAGCACGTCCAAAGGCTGTGATCGCTTATAACGAAAAAAACGGTGAAGTAAGATCGGGACAAACAAAAGTACCCCAAAACTTTGAGCATTGGCTGATTAAACTTGATGGGGTTAGCGATGTGCAGTTGGGAGTGACTAAAGGGTATGGACGGGTCGAAATGGCATATTACAACATGGCCACAGCCTGCGGAATTGAAATGATGCCGTCGAAATTAAGGGAGGAGAACGGTCGGGCGCATTTTATGACCAAACGCTTCGATCGCGAAAGCAGTAATATCAAACATCACATACAAACTTTCTGCGCTATGAAGCACTTTGACTATAATCACGTAACCAGTTTTAGCTACGAGCAGTTGTTTCAAACCATGCGTGAATTGAAACTGCCCTACCCGGCAGCAGAACAAATGTTTCGGCGGATGGTGTTCAATGTATGTGCCCGTAACTGCGACGATCACACCAAAAATTTTGCTTTCCGGTTAAAAAAAGATAGTGTTTGGGAGCTGGCTCCTGCTTACGATATTTGTCATGCCTACCAACCCAAACACAGATGGGTGAGCCAACATGCGTTGAGCATTAACGGGAAACGCGATAACATTACCAAAGATGATTTACTTATAATTGGAGAATCTATAAAAAACAAGAAAGCAAAAACTTCAATTACCGATATCAGCGAAACTGTTGGGCAATGGAAAAATTTTGCAGACGAAGTGGGTGTTTCTGCCCAACTTCGTGATGAGATTGACAAAACGCTAATTCGTTATTAATAATGTTGTATAAGGGCAAAGCGGTAGAATTAGTTGGTGAAAAAGAGGTTTTCGGGAAACATATTGCCTGGATTCGGATTCTCGAAGATAATTCTTTCATCCAGGTGGTTCGAGAGGAACTGGAAACAGAAGCCCGGTCAATCTCGCTGGCTTATTTGCGTTTTGTTTCAATTGCTGCAAAAATTAAAGACGAAATAGCCCAAAAGAAAATTTTGGCACCTTATGAGAGTAGCTTGCTCCCGTTACCCCATCAGATTTTGGTACTTGAAAAGGTGATGCAATCAAAGCAAAACCGGTTTCTCCTTGCTGATGAAGTAGGAATGGGAAAGACCATCGAAACCGGGCTCATATTAAAAGAACTGAAACTCACGGGAGAAATTAAAAGAATTCTGGCCATTGTTCCCAAATCATCCATGCTGCAGTGGCAAAGCGAAATGAAGGAACACTTTAACGAAATGTTTCACATTTATGATTCTGTAATGATCAATCACATGACCCGGATTTTCTCCAATATCAATGCTGACGAAGAATACAACTTCTGGATGCAGCACAACCAGGTTATTGTTTCCACAGATGCTTTAAAACCTTTAGAAAAAAGGCAGGGCTGGACTAAGGAACGCATCGACGAGTATAACAAGTACAGGTTGGAGGCAGTTTTAGAGGCCGACTATGACTTGATTATCATTGATGAAGCGCATAAAATGGGTGGATCAACTGCACTTGTCTCCCGCTATGTTTTAGCTCAGCAACTTTGCAATATAGTTCCAAACGTGTTGTTGTTGACTGCCACACCCCACCGGGGAAAGTCAGACCATTTCAGACGCATCCTGCAACTTCTCGAGCCTGATGCTTTTGCAGGAGAAGGTTTGCCGGAAATCAAAGAACTGGAATCTTATGTGATACGGACCCAAAAACGCCTGGCTGTTGATTACGAAGGCAACAAGCTTTTTATGGAGCGAATCACCCACCGGTTTGATGTTAGTCTGGAACCAATGAAACATTATAAACAGATTGATTTATATGAATCCGTAACCGGTTACGTTCGCAGAGGATTCAACACAGCAAGGCAACAGAAGAACACGGCTAGAGGATTAATCATGGTCCTTTTCCAACGATTGGTCAGCAGTTCCACTGCTGCCATTTTAAGTGCAATGCAGGGCAGGTTGGAGCGGTTACTCAATGGAGAAGAAGACTCGCTGGATAATTTTGCCGATGAAATGGATGTGATTTCAGATGAAACGGAAGAAGGAATTGATTTCGACAAGTTGTATCAACCCATTTCAAATGGTTTGGTCAATGAGATGGAAATTCTAAAAGAGCTTATCCATAAGGCACAGGACTGCTTGGAAACAGAAACCGATGCCAAAGCTGAAGCTTTAATGCTACGCTTTTCGGGAATGCAGCAAGAGGAAGGAGATCACAATCTGAAAATCATTGTTTTTACTGAGTTCCGTGCAACACAAAGGATGCTGAAAGCATTCTTTGAGAAAAAGGGATACAAGTGTGTTGTCATTAACGGAGATCAGGAAATGGATGAAAGAAAACGTTCACTTACGCTGTTTAAAAATGAAGCTCAAATATTGGTTGCTACCGATGCCGCCGGTGAATCATTAAATATGCAGTTTTGCCACATTGTATTCAATTACGATCTACCCTGGAATCCGATGATGATAGAGCAGCGAATTGGAAGGGTGGACAGAATTGGGCAAAAAAAGAAAGTGGCAGCTTTCAATATGCTTACCAACAACAGTGTTGACCAGCGTGTTTATGAGGTGATTGTGGAAAAACTGAATAACATTCTTGACCAATTGGGTATCGATAAAACTTCGGATGTACTTGATTCGACTATCGAAATGAAGGACATCAACCATCTTTACCTGCGTAGTTTGCTCGATCCGGAACACTTCCACTTTGCTGAAGAAAGCTGGTTGCATGAAATTAGAGAAAAGCTAAGAAATTTTAAAGCTACAGAAGGAATCCTACCTGAAGTACAAGAATCAGACATTGATCCCAAAAAGGCCGCTGAAATAAAGCATAGCCCTTTGCCGCAGTGGTTGGAGGATTTGTTGAGAAATTATATGAAAATTAAAGGCGGTACAATTCATAAAAACCTGCTGGGTATTTTTGAAATGAATCTGGACGGACAGAATTCAAACCTCACCTTTGATTCAGAGATTGCACTTGCAAATCCCGTGGTAGAACACCTTACTTTGCAACACAACCTTATAACCCGGATATTAAGTGAACTTGGGGAGTTTATTACAATTAACGGAGTCCCGGTTATTCAGTCAAAAACAACCGATGAAACACCCGGATATTTTAGCATATGGCAAATTATAGCCCTGAATGCTTTTGAAACCAGAACTTCTTATCAGAGTTACTTTATTGCTGACAATGGTAAATTCTACGATGCATATGCCAATGATATCTGGACCAGATTAGTTACAGGAGGGAGTGATTTTTCATTAGTTGAAGGGGAATTGCACACAACTGGTAAAGATTTTCAGGAGCTGTTGAACCAAAAACTTTTTGTTGCTTTTGAGAATCTGGAAGCTGATGTGAAAGAGCGGATTAAGATTAAATATGACAACCGGATGAACGCATATAATTTCCAGAAGCATCGGATAAAAAAAATTGGAATAGAAAATATTCGCAATGCAAAACTGAAACGACTGGAAAAGGAACATAACGATTGGTTAAAAAGTTTTCAGCTTAATCAGAGTATTATTCCTGATATTCGCCAATTATTAACGGTACGATTAAATGGATAAAAGTCTGCTGCAAAATATAATTAATGAATTTAGGAGCTACGGTAAAGATACCTTACTTGTTGAAAACAATGATGGATTTCTTTTCAGGAAAGACATCCGCTCTGTTTTTGAATCCCAGGGTATAAATATTGTACAAGGTTCATCGCTAAAGCAAAGAATAGCTTATGAATTGAAGAGTGATAAAGAAATTCTCGTTTTAATTGCAAAGGACAAGATAAAACAACTTGAGGATATTCGTTCGTCATCAGCAGTTTTGGAGTTTAGACTGGAACAATATTTACCTGCCTGGCACATCCCTACCATCCTAAATCAAGAAATAGAAGTATTAGAACATCTATTCAATGTAAAGAAGCTATTTCGGTTGAATCAAAAGGAAACAAAAGCAGAAGTAGAAGCTATCATTCATCAACTAGGAAGCACGGTGAAGCCTCTTGACCTTTTGGTTATTGAAAAGAAAATACAAAGTGAACTTAATAATGATCAGGTTGATTGGCTCAACATCTGCCGTATTCTTTCAGAATCAATTCCGATTGCAATTTCTACAGGTCAGATTGAAGAACTGAAGATTCATTTAAACAAAGTTAATGAATACTTCCAGCTATACCTGGAGAAGAACTTTAAGCAGGCAATAAACTCAAGCGCAGTTAAAAAACCACAAATCGTCTCAAGGATTCTGGAATACCTCAACTTCAATTACAGAAATGAAAAAGTTGCACTAATTGTTGTTGATGGTTTATCCTTTTGGCAATACGAGCTTTTTGCAAACAGGATTTCTGGAATCATGAATCAGCATGTTATTTTTTCCTGGCTTCCTTCCATTACTCAATTATCCCGCCAGGCTATATTCAGAGGAGGAAAGCCACTGGTGAATTACAAACAAAATCCTGCGAATGAAAGTAAACTTTGGACATCCTTCTGGAAAGATAAAGGAGTGAATGAAAGTCATATTGCGTATATGTTTGACAAAGTAGATTTTGATAGTATTGCTGCTGTAACAAAGCTGGCAGTTGTTTACAAAGATCTGGATGGTCATATGCATCATTCACCTGATTATAAAATGCTACTGGGATTAACGAAAGACTGGATAGAACGTAGTAAGATTATCTCAGTTATTGAAAACCTTAGACAGCTCGGTTTTAAAATATTCCTTACCACTGATCATGGAAATATAGAAGCTACCGGGTGGCGTGGTATAAAAGGGCGAGAAAAACTTGGAACGAATAAATCAGGTAGCCGGAGCCAAAGACACATTGAATACAGTGAGCAGTGGCTAACTGATGAATTTATTCACGCGAACAAGGAACTTAAAGATGCAATCAGAGTTGATGAACATACAATCTACTTTACCAATGACCTAAGTTTTTCCAATGAACAATCCTTAGTTACACATGGAGGAAGTCACCTTCTGGAAGTATTAATACCTTTTATTGAAATCAGCAATGAGTGAAAAATCTATAGATATTAATCAGCGTATACCCCTGGAAACTTTGCACGCTGCACTTGAAAGTTATTTGACAGGCACCTATTCGGATGAATATATTATGGAGCAACTTAGACTTCATTTCCAGGGAGAGAATCGTATGAAAAAGTCACTTCGAATAGTTAAAAAAATTATTTCTAACAGTCCCTTAAGTGAGTTTATATTAAAAAATTCCGACCAGGTATTTCAGTCCATCAAGAAAAAAGATGACCGAAATTTGATTCTTATTGCCTTACTGAATACAGGCTTCAAGTTTTCATTCGATGTCCTTTCAATACTTGGACGGTTGTTTAAAGTTCAGGAGGAGGTTAACCGGGAAGCTTTAACCCGTCAGTTATCGAGGTTATATGGAGGAAATCGCTCCTTACCGAATGCTCTTGATAGTGTAGTGCCGATGTTTCTTGAAGCTGGATTATTTTCACGACCAGTTACCGGACTTTACAGATGGACAGAAGGTCTGCAGGCCTCCTCTCCTATCACACATCAAATTTTCATAGAATCATTCCGAATCAACCATTCATTGGAAAAGATAATGGACTATCAATTGAATGATCCTTATTTTTTATTCATGGCGTAGATTCCTTCATTACTACATCCGAGGAGGTAGTGTATTAGGAAAGAAATATAACCTCTTGGCTTAGTTTAACGGCACCTCCACATCTTTTTACACTTAATGGGGCAATTTACTGTTTCATTTTTTGTGTTGATTAAACTGAGGATATATCGCTTTTAACGTATAACGGGTTTTCGTTATATGATTTTGCAAACTAGTTAATTTTTTGCCGAGGAGTCTTTGTTCTAAAGATTTCTGGTCTGCTTTAAATTATTGACATCATAATGGCTGATTGAATGACCCTTTGATAAATTGTAACTTCCAAGTATAGCTTTTAAATACTCAATGACATATATGACATATATAATTGATTATTTGTATTTTATCTTAAGAGCTTAAATTTCCGGAGGTTATCTTAATTGAGTTCATTCTCCAATACTATTATGTTCTTCTTTGACACCTCCAGGCTCACTTGCACCATTAACTTCACGTTGGTCCTTGGTAATCAGTCTATGGAATGTTTGACTTTAAAAAATCATATATATTCTCCGCGTAATGACCCACTATACCCGTCTGAAATAATTTCCAGGAAGGGGAACTATCCCCGGGGGTCTTCTAAATTATTCTGGCTTGACTGCAAAATCTTGCTGAAAGCGGACACCAGTTCCTGAGCAAAGCGGACAGCAGTTCCTGATGAAAATGGACACTAGTACTTGTTCAAATCGGACAAGGATTTCTGAGAAAAACGGACATTGACTCTGCCAACCCGATGTGCGGAGACTTGGCAATAGATTTTCCTCACTATGAAAAAAAGCTGATCCATTAAAGGGACTTGCTAGGGATCTACACCTTTATTTTTCCTGAAAATAATATTTAAATAAAACTTAATAATTTTTTACTTTTCACATAGGATAGTCCATCACCGAGGACATTATCAATATGTGATTGGGCATCTTCTCTACATTTTTTCCACATACTAAATCCAAAATGGATAACAGTAATCGAATCAACTATCTTGGAATCTAATTTAGTTGATTCTGAAAGTGTCTTTTCCCAAATTGTTATAAATTCACTCTCATTTATTCCAGAATTTTTTACGGCATCCATGTAAGCAAAACAAATTGAAGTTGCATCAATTGCAAAATATATCTTAAAAAATCCTGTAATTTCTTCAATCTTGATATTCCACCCTTTATACGAAATTGATTCCCCACTTTTGTATGTATACCTCATGATTTACCTGCTGTTTATTTGTATTAATTTTCTTTCACGTTCGCTATTATGCCTTCTTATGAATGCTGCCATACCTTGTATGACTGTCATATTACTCTCTGCTTTAAACTAATATTAGCATCTAGTTACAATAGTAAATATATTTCTTATTTTATCAAATTTTTTAAACTCAAAATAGTAAACTAAAAAACCAAACTTCGTACTGAGCCAACTTTACCCTACTTCCTATTTGTGGTCTTCATAAAAAAAAGAGTCTGTGTCTTTATCTCGAGATTTTTGCTTGTGCTGTTTGATGTAAGGATAATATTCTCATGTAACCCTCACACTAAGTTAACCCTTTCCCTTTTCTGTATTTCTAAAAATCATATGTATTCTACTCATTGCAAACCACTACTGCCGTATGTAAAGATTTTCACAATGGGAAACTACCCCCGGCGGGTTTTTATTTACTAATTGGTTAGCTAAGGGAATTTTTCTAACAACTTTTCCTTTTTATACTCAATTAACAATCGCCAGATCATTTCATTCTAAACCATCAAAGTCTCCGAACAACTTAAAAATTTTAACTATGTACAAGAAGCAATACATCGGGAAGGGTGTACAACATGAAACTCTCGATCTGGTAAAAGTAACTTTGAAAGTTGAAGAAGTGCTGAAATTTAAGCATTCTTATGAGGGTCAAGACTATTTAACATTCGAGTTGGCACGATTACAGGATGTCGATAAATTTGGTCGTACACATACAGCCTATGTGTCTGTTAAAGAAGAAGTTACAGAAGCTGTGCCTGAAAAAGGGAATAAAGGTCGTAAGCCGAAAAAGTAGGTAACAACTACTGAGAAATCCTCGTCTCTACAAGGCGGGGATTTTTTCACTGTTTCATCTTCTCATTATTTTGACTAAGTTACTATCTTTAAATTTGACTGAAATATGACCACAACGTTTCATGGCTTCACTTTAGCAAGCAGTATTAAAAGAATTCAGTCTAGGCAACCGCTTGTTGAGCTGCCTAAACAGGAAGAATATGTACCAAACTATTTCATCAGACCAGGAGACAGCACCTGGGTCATTACAGGGGAAAATCCGAAGCTTATGCAGCGGTTCCGGTTTGGACTGGAAGGATTCCGTACTGTTCAACCTTTCCTCCGGGCCGAAGGTTAACGCAATCCGGATGATGATCCATATTACAGAGGATCTAATGCCATTTTTGCAGCCTGGCATGAACCGGCTCATTCGTGCACGGCGCTGCCTGGTCCTTGCAGATGCGTTTATTGCAGGTAATCCTGATGCTCCTTTTCTTGTTTACCTGCGCAACAAAATGCGCCCCTTTTGTTTCGCCGGACTCTGGAATCAATCCATATCAGAAGACACTGGCGATGATGTCTTTTCCTTCACTATCATTACCACGGTAGCCAATCCCATCATTTCATCCCTTGGTGCTGTCCGTATGCCTGTGATACTCGACCCGACCAACGAACATCGGTGGTTAAGACCTTCTGCCTCCCTTTCCGATATCCTTTGTCTGTTGCAACCCTACCCGGTTTACAAAATGAATGCTATCCCGGTTTCTCCAATTCTCTCGGAAGCCCCAAATAGCTCTTCAGTGATTCAGCCCAAAGGCAAATCCCTGTTCGATGAATCTTTCCAACTGGATAAACGTAGCACCTGGAGGAAAAAGCCATCAGCAATCATTAGTACAATTGCCGACAGAATACGATAATCCAATTTTTTCTTTTAATATGCTGAAAAACAGCTATTCATTAAATAGGCTTTTGTTAACTTAGTCGAAAATTAATGTATCGCACAAGCGTTTTTAAATAATTACAAATGTTTTTAAATGGATATAACAATAGAAATCAAAGAATTAATCCCAGTTCTGGTAGAATGGAAATAAATGTAATACATATATAACAACTTTAGATGCAAGCAAAAAAACGACCGTGCTATCATGATAAAAACTGTATTATGAGAGATGAATTTTCAGAAGATACTAAAATACGATTAGCGAAAAGAGCAGGATATCTTTGTTCATTTCCATATTGCGGAACGTTGACAATTGGACCTAGTGAAGAAAGTAAAAGTTCAACAAGTTCAATTGGTACTGCTTGTCATATCTCAGCGGCTTCAATGGGAAAAGGAGCTAGACGTTACGATGAATTTATGACACCTGAACAACGTATGGATATAAGCAATGGGATTTGGATGTGTTATAAACACGGAAAGCTTATTGATACGGATGAAACAAGATTTTCAATTGAATTACTTAATTCATGGAGAATTCTTGCCGAAGAAATTGCTACGTTAATGTTAGAAAACGGATATGATTTCAAAACGGCATTAAAATTAATACAAGGGAAAAACCCTTTAACAAATGAAATTTCAATGACTCAAATTGGAGTTGAAAATGAACTAATAGGAGATTTAATATTTGATAGTTGTATTTCTATCGCTTGGGGCGATAAACTATCCGATTCAATTAGAGATTACGCTATTGAACATGCAAGAAATTCATTTTTACATGGTTCAGCAACTAAATTTGAAATCAAAATCAATGACAATAAAATTATAATCAGCGATAATGGTAAGGAATATAATCCCCGTGAGCTATTATCAAAAAAATCAGAAACAGGAGGAACAAATGCATTGAAGTATTTGCTTTCCAAATTTGGGAGTAAAATAGTTTTTACAACACATCGAATAAATAATTTGAACCAAACGACCATTTCATTTTTAAGAGCAAGTAAAGAAATACTAAATATTACTCCTTGTAGTGCTGATATAAGTTTTAAGGATTTTCATAGTGGTAAAAAATCATTAACTATAACAGCAAACTGTAAGGAATTTTATGTTGTATTGCCTCCATATTTCTCCTTAAGTGATGTATATCTTATGCCAAGAAACTTTCCTCAATTTAATGGAATTTCAAGTTCAATGATATTCATTGTGCAGAGAATTTCTGATAATGTAAGTGAAATATTGAGTAAAAATTATCCGGATTGTCAAATAATAATTATTGAATAATAAAATTGCCAGCACCTAATCGATAATGACTAAAGAATCAAAAGAGAAATATAAAACAACTCCTTGGAAGGTAACAACAAATCGGTACGTAGGATTTGTAGATATCATGGGATTTAAAAATATGATATCAAGGATTCCTCATGATGAGGTCTACAGCATGATGAAGAAAGTATCGAAATCAGTTCGTTCCATCCAGTCAGTTTTTTCAGTTGATTACGAATCAGAAGCTGAAATTGACATCAATGTTTCAATGTTGCTATTTTCCGACAGTATCATGCTATACACCAGAGATGATGATTCTCATAGCCTTGAAAACTTAATTGGCTCAATCTCCACATTATCAGACTCTTTATTTACAGATGGAATACCTCATAAAGGAGCAATTGCATTTGGAAGAATGACTTTAGATTTTGAGGAGTCCATATTCTTCGGACAACCTTTGGTTGACGCATACCTACTTCAGGAAGAGTTAAAATTCTATGGAATTGTAGTTCATGGTACAGCAGAAATTAATGGAGATATTTTCGAAGATGAATCTGTAGTCGAATATAATTGCCCATTAAAAAGCGGAAGTGCAATACACCAAACAATTGTCCCAGGAGTATCACTATCTGAAGAATTTGAAGAAAGCACAGTAACTGAATTAGAAAAGAAGGTAGTTGCCTTCCGAATAAATACCTCCGGACATTTAAGAACGTACATTGATAACACATTGAACTATCTTAAAACAGTGAAGGAAATAGGAAATAAAATACTACTTGAAGAAGAAAATGAATAAAAAATTGGTTTTTGCAAAACAGGTTGATGTTTAAATAATAATAATATGATGAAAATTGATATTTGGACTGCAATAATTGCTGGTATATTTGGTATTATAACAGGGTATTTTGTACCATTCGCAAAATGGCAAGTTGAAAAATTAAAATTGCGTCGCAATGAAAGAATTGTTTTTATTAGACAATTAAGAGAATTAATATCATCAGTAGAGTTTAGTACTCAAGAATTTAAAGACACGACATTGTATTCCAGATTTAGAAAACACCTACCAGACAAAATAACAGAACGAATTGACTGCAAAGACGGGAGAATTAGATTAGAAATACATTTAGCTGGAAGCAGAGCCGGTTTACAAAATGAAATATTAGACCAACTCTGTATCCTTGAAGAAAAATGGAAACTCATCTGACAATTAATCTTTGTCTTTAAATTTATTTTCAAAGGTTTCATTAATTCTGTGTAACGCTATGGAATAAAAAAAAAGCATTCCAAAAATCGCGAGTAGTAAAATCCGGACATGACCGCTATTCGAAATCCGATCCGCAACATGCCAACCGATTGCTCTCTGACTCCCTTCCCTTCCTCCGCTAAATACCGGCAAAGGAATTGATCGCCCGTCGGAACAGTAAAGGAATTCCGATTGTATTGATATTCTTCAAATGCGTTCAGTTTCTTGCTTTGTCCATTTCAACCTTATCTACTTTCCTCAATGCAATATCTTAATAGAGCCTGATTGACTCAATGGCATGTTCGCAATTGCTCGGATTTGCGCAATCAAATAAACATCATGCAAAGCATTTACATTAACGTTTAGTCCTGCAGCATCATTAATCTTTTTCAGTGTGGCCCCTATCCGGAGTTTTAGTTTTAAAAAAAAATATGTATTCTCCGCTCAGCGTAGTACTATACCATTAAAAAACAATTTTCACAATGGGTAAACACCCGGGGGGTCTTCTCTGTATTATTCTGGCATGACAAACATTTTCAAATAATTTTTCCCTCTTGAGCATCATTCTTACTTCACAGATCTAACCCTAATACATTTCATTCTTAAACCAACAAAGTCTTCGAACAACTTAAAAATTTTAACTATGTACAAGAAGCGATACATCGGGAAGGGTGTACAACATGAAACTCTCGATCTAGTAAAAGTAAATTTGAAAGTGGAAGAAGTGCTTAAATTTAAGCATTCTTTTGAGGGCCAAGATTATCTAACGTTCGAATTGGCAAGATTACAGGAAGTCGACAAATTTGGTCGCACTCATACAGCTTATGTGTCCACTAAAGATGAAACTCCTGAAGTTGAACCAGATGAAAAGAAGAAAAAGAAGGTACTCAACCCGAAGAAATAGGTTGTAGTTAAAAGAATCCTCGTCAATTTAGGCGGGGATTTTTTTATTTCTTTCCACACTCTCATCTGAATTTTCTCTAAACCGTAAAACAGCCTGTAGTTGAAATCTGATCACTTAAAAATTGATACTTATGAATTCTTACAGGTACAGAACCAGTAAAGAGGATAACCAAAGGATCAACATTTGGGATGCCTTTGTTGATTTTCTCGAAACAACTTATTTCCCAGGGGCTGTCGAATTGCTTGACAGTAAATTAGTAGCATTTGAATATGATGCTTTTAAGGATTGTTTTGCCACTTAATTTTTAGCATAATTATTTTCGTCAAAGGAACAGGTAAGGAGATTTAATCTCTATTGCCTGTTTTGTTTTGTGGCTCCCTCTTATTTTAACCCACTCACAGTTAATATCTAAAAACAATTGTTTAACTGGCAAGGCCATACGCCAATAAGAATGTCCGGAAGGCACCGGCAATTTAAATGAATCAAAACTTATTTCTTAACAACATCGCAGAGGTGCAATTATCCTACTCAACGAAAATTAGCCCTTCAGAACGTCCCAAAATTACATGCTCAAATGATGCTGTAGATATTTTCAGGCAGGTTTTCCCCGGGTTAGAACATCGCGAATACTTCTATGTAATGCTCCTGAATCGAGGTAATAAAGTCCTCGGATATTACGAAGTTTCGAAAGGTGGTATTACAGGGACTATTGTTGATGTTAGGCTAATCATGCAAGCAGCATTAAAGTCTAACACTTCCTCAATAGTCCTGGCACATAATCACCCGTCCGGAACATTGGAAGCAAGCGATGCAGACATCAGAATAACCCGTAAAATAAAGGAGGCATGTTCTTTCCTTGACATTTCACTGCTTGACCATTTAATCATTACAAATTTAAGTCACCTCTCTTTTGCAGATGAAGGTTTGCTTTGATTTAAGCAGCTTGAATATTATCAATATGCATTTTATCTGAAGGGGCTTCATAGCCCTTTTTTAATTTACTAATTTCTAAAACTAAATGAGTATGAGTGAATCAAATGGTGCATTAGTCGTATTAATGTGGATTCTAAGCGTGATTTTTTTAATCATAGCTGGCATTTTGTCCTGGAGCATGGTTAACCCTCAAGGCTTTTGGGGGTTCATAGGATTTCTCACTATCTGGAGCATATTAAGTTCCATAGGTCATTTACTTGCTATTGCAATTGCAGGATGGATTGAACGATTGAATTAATTCTATCTGTAATTCAATCAAAGATGATAACCATGAGGGGGACCAGAAAGGGCGATACGTTGAACCGAAGGTTTCTCAAAGTCTTGCCGGATCTTAAATGATCCGGCGGACTTTAACCATGAGGGAGAACATTCTGGGCTCACATTACCCGAAGGTTATTGGAAATTTTTCATTTACATTTATTTTGACTATATTATTGTATAGTGACGTATATAAATAATACACCTTATGGAAAAAAGCGATAACCGAAGATCATCTGATCATACCATTCATCTAAGAGTTTCTTCCTCGTTATTTGAGAAATTAAAATCATGTGCAATGAAGGAAGAACGATCCGTGAGTGGAATGGTTAAATTTATGATCGGACAGTTTCAAAAAATCAACCCCAACTGCTATGACTAAACATTATTATAAATTGCCTGATGGCTACATCGTTCATAATATGAAAGAGGGCAAACAAAAACTCAACATCGGTAGTGATGCTTTCCGCTCACTTGTTCGAAAAGGTATAATTACAAAAGTTATTTACAATCAAAAGCTTCAAAGCGATGATCCTGGAACATTTACTGAAGAAGTCAGAATTTAAGCGATTCGTTGTGTCTCTCAAAATACCTGATCACATGACGAATCTTATTGCACACATTGATTGGAGGAATGACAACTATTTGAAAGATATTGTTGAGCATGCTATAAAGCTGAGCCCTTTGTGTATAGAAAACAGGTATGCACGAATTGAGAAAAAAAAGGTTGCCTATAAAGCGTTATCTTATCTCTGCAGGAACAACTACTCATGCGATGATGTATTTAATGAGTTATATTCAAGGAAAAACTCTGAATCTATGCAAAAGGCGTCTGAGCTTAAAGAAAAATATAAGGATGAATATGTATTAAGACAACAGTACATCTGGGCATTAGATGAAATTTATAATCAACGGCAAGAGCTTAACAAACTGTTTGAAAATTTGGAACTATTCGCAGAATATGCAAACTATCCAACACAGACGAAGGGTATTTCCAAAATAAAAAACGCTGTTAATTTCTTACATGATACTGATGAGTATAAAAATAGGCGGCCAACGGGAAATTTAGATATTCCCAACATAGCCATATATTTAAGAAATCAATATTCATCTGATTTGGACAAGAGTTTGGATGATGGTGCAATCATAGCTTATTGGTTAAACAGTGGATATGAATTTTTGTCCAATGCAAACTTAAAAATGCTTGGCAACCTGCTTTGCGATTTTTATAAGGAGGCTTACATCTCTGAAATAGAAAAACACAGAAAGGAGAAGAAGAAGGACTACAACCGAAAAAGACACACTCCGAAAAAGCGATTATCAGCACAGGAGAAACGGACCAGGATAAATGAATTGAAATCCAAGGGGTATTCACAAAAAGAAACAGCTTCTATTTTGGAAGTGAGTAAGAGTTCGGTGGAGAGGAATTGGAATAAGTGAATCACTCCTTCATTTTTCCGCACGTTTCACTCTACATTTCTCCTCTCTTATTGTGCTGCAAAAATTACAAAAAAATGAAGGTTAATTTAAATCATGAAAGGAACTACTAATCTATTCACAAAATGGAAGCACGGACAATTGGCTCTGCCAAAAGTGTATCTAATCCGCATTTACTATGAAGATAACTCAGGGAATTCTCAAACTTGTTTGAAGTTAGGAAGAACGAAGCAACCTCTTCACGACCGTGTGATTCGGTTTCTGAGAGAGATGAGAACTGCAACCGGATTCAAGATAAAACAGTACGAGGTGATTTCGATACTTAATAATTCAAACAGCACCGGTATTGAATATGGGTTACATAGTAACGTGCCACATCTTTCTCTTTATAATGGCCTAAATGGACCAATTAGATTCAGTGGATCCAGTGAATTGCTTCAAGATACACCTAAGAACTGCGGTTTAATACAAAATCCAGATTCTAACTTTGTAAAAGGTAAATATGTAATACCATATAATTTCATAGTTAGTGAATTTTCAACTCATCAATTTTACAGCAATGTTGTTTAAAAACTTTTTGTTTACGCGAGCTAATATTTAACCTGAAAGGTCTTTTCCCATGTAAATGGGATATCCTCCCATGGCTATACGAATGATTAGACCAAACCATCAAACTTCCAGAGCATTTATAATTTGGTAATGGACTGAGGAATTCCATTTTTCCTTATTCTCAATTTGATAACCATTTCATCTGATTAGAACGTTGTTGTCAACTTGAAAAACAAAATGTGACAATCGAACGGACAGGCAGTAACCAGACCCCATTTTCACATGATATCACACATGAAATAAATGGTTCCCTCCCTTTATAAATACAGTATCACTTTTCCTACGATTTGAGGTTCTCAATTTCTATGCAATTCTCGGGTTTTAAACACAAGCTGAACCATAATTATGGGTAATTTCATCCAATACGGTTAAAATTGCACACACATAAATTTTTTAAAAGCTTAGTTTCAGGGTATGGTATAAAAGACAGGAATTGTATAAAAAATGTTGACCTATAATGCAAATTCGCTTTTCGGCTATCTGATCTTTATTTTGAGCAAGAAAATATTTAAAAATGGACACAGCAATTTGATACTGAACTCTCAATTTTCGTTTTACAAAATGCTAAAAAAATCAATCATGAAAAAGATTCTATTATCAAAAAGTCAGTATCATGTTAACGAGAAGAATCAACAGAATCCATTCCGCAGCCATAAAAAGGAATTAACAGTATATAATAAATGGCAGAAGATAATGCTTCAGGAATGTTATGAGGACTTCATCGATGGCGGATATCTAAATATTAAATCTTATACAAAAACAAGCATTACTTATGAAGTAAGTTTCACCTACAAACTGAACTTAAATGGTTTTTTGTATTTATTCTTTGCAAATATTCGCTCCGGAGCTCCTTTCTGGATAGATGGCCATTGAGATTAGTAAAAGCTTTAAATTAACCGGCGTGCCAGTTGCCAATACAAGTCCTAGGGCAGGGCAAAATCTATGAAATCATACAAAGGAGATCCTCGAAAGATTACAGTGCGGTTTAACTCTGAATGTGCGAATTGCGGATGCAGTTTAAAACGGGGAACAGCAGCTTACTACTGGCCACACGGCAAAATTGTCTTCTGCACCAACTGTGGAGACCCGGAGTTTAAGGAGTTTCTTCTAATAGCAGCGGACGAAAACACTTAGAACGGCTGAGACTTTTGTATAATAGTATAATAAAGGGCTCTGTTCTGAAATGAACTGAGCCCTTCTATTTATATGGTATACAATATATCCCAGGATTAACTTTTACTTTTCTACTATCTCAACATATCTTTCACCTCTTATCTTTGAATGTTTTACCTCCTTAAATATTTCATTAAAATCATGATGTCTTACACTTCTCGAAAATTTTAAATCATCATAAATATTCTGCATCTTTTTTGTAGCTTCTTTTCTGGAATATTTACCTTCTGAGAAAATATTATTAGCTACTGATTTAATTGTATTATATACATCACCAAAATTGCTAATCATCATTTTGGCGTAAGTATAATCCTTCCATACATTCTTATAACATTTGTAAGATGTTTCAATTACCGATATCCACTCATTTTTAGTCGAATATACTCCCCAATCAATTTCTCCATCCTTATTATTTTCTTTAAAATACTTTACCAATTCTGAATACGTAACTTCACCTGGTAACACTATAGGTTGAACCTCAGTGGAATTTTCAAACTGACCCCGTATATCAAAACCTTTTTGATATTGTCTTCTTGTTTCAAGTATAAAATACTTATCAGCTAAAAATGCCTGTTCATTTAATTCGTATCTGCCATTTTTGAATACCGTATAAGAAATAAAATCAGGATATGTAGCAAATCCATCTGCGTTGCCACTTTGTAATCCATATTCATACAAATTAATTGAACTTAAAATACGATTTCTAATAGCATCAAGACTAGAGAGAAGTTGCTCCTCTGATTTGCTAAACATGGACTGATTATAAATGTAAATGAATCTACCATAATTGGGATTGTCTCTATTTCTCTGTCTCGAAATAGCCTGTTTGAGATCGGTTAGCATATCAATCATTTGCCAATTTCTCTTAGTATTACTCACAACAACTGTCATTGCCTCATTATCATACAAATCAATCCCGCTAAACCCTGATGATGTAATGAACAAGAACTTTGGCATCACTCCTGAAACATATCTTTTGATCCCATTTATTTTACTATCATTTTTAAGACTTGCACCACAAATAATACCACATTCCTCTTTATTTAAACCGGTTTCCTTTATAATATTCGCAATCTGCCTGACTGAATTCATAAATATTATAAGTTTACTGAATGTCTTCCCTTTTATAGTCAAAATGCCATTCTGAACAATCGGAGAAATAAATTCCTTCCGAAGGCTTTGATAAGGATTACTTCTCTCTACAAGTATTGGTTGTGCCTTTACAGTTTTTTCCCACTCTATTCTTATCTGATCTATTTCAGAAATCCAACGGGGCATATATTCTAAGGGTGTTGGTGTCGCAGAGATAAAACTTACAGTGTCTTTATATTCTTCTGCAATACTAAAAACTCTATCGATTACATCAGGCTTTAAATGAGTTTTCGACAAAAGCTCATTTGATTCATCAATTATTAATTTGTAATTATAGTCATCAAGCAAATAAATTACATTCGGAAGAGAATCATAGGTCACAATAATTTTTTGAGGATTATTATTCCACCTGTAAAATTCTATGTCGGTCCATTCTGTTTCACCCCAAACAGCTAATACCTTACCATTAAATCTTTCATTAGGATATTGTTCTGCTTTATTTATTGCCAAATAAATAGTTGGAACAGCAATTACGGTTTTTACATCATTTTCTAAGGCTACAGAAGTTAATCCACATCCACACACCGTTTTATCAATATAGCCTGGAGGAATCTCTTTCATAACCTCACTTGCAAACTCAGCGTCAAATTTTAAATTTTTCTTCATTCATTTTTTTTTGCATTTATCAAATGAGGGGGCAGTTAATTATCTCTTATATACACTTTCTCAGATTTTTTGCCCCCTACTCCTTTTCTCACATCTATAAATTACTCCTTTAAAAAAAGGAAGGGAGCAATTTTTCCATCTCCTTTATTGAGTTTTTCAGAATTCTTGCTCCCTCCTTTCTCTTTGCAATTCAAGTTATTCCATCCACTCCCCTAGAGTAAAATACATTTCATCATGATTAATAGTCCATTTCCCATTATCAAAATGGAAAAAAACAGTGTCTTTATATACTTCATCAGGAATTGCTTCTTTAAGCTTATTTATTAGTTCTTGGGAAAAGAAAATGTTATTTCTAACCAAATGCATTCTGATCTTTTGCCCCTCACTGCGGTTTAACCTTTCTAATATTACTTCTTTAATTTCCGCAAGGCTAACTTTTTTTATGTCATTTTCTTTTATTTGTACAATTTTCACTTCATCACCTATCCATAATGTTCGATAACCTAACTTTTCAAGGAAGTTAATTATCTTTGCTTCATTCCAAAGCACTTCTCCCTTCTCAGTAACTTTACAACAATCAATTATTAATAAATGGCATTCTTTCCACTCTCTAAATAAAACACTCATTTTTCTCTCTCTCTCTTTAAATTAAACATTCATTCGTTCTCTCAAATCTCTCCATCGCATCGACTAATTCATCTTGCCGATAATAAATCCGTCCTCCTACCCTGGGAGGACTCGGGTAGACCTTTTCTTCTCACCTGCACATAGTGAGGGGGCCTGCACATAGTGAGGGGGCCTGCACAGGGTGGAGGGGGCTTGCACAGGGTGAGGGGGCCTGCACAGGGTGGGGGGGCTTGCACAGGGTGAGGGGGCCTGCACAGGGTGAGGGGGCCTGCTCATGAGGGGGATCTTCAACTTAAACTTCTCCACAGCTTCTTTCCTTGGTATAAAATCCGGAGACCGCTCTTCATCATATTTGGTCAAAATGGATTTTGTAGTTTCACGAATAATGTCCATCACTACCTTCATCAAGTCTTCTGCAGTAATTTCGTACTTCAATACACCAGCATTACTTTCGCTGTCAATTAATAACTTTTGATTCATTTTTCTATATTTTAAAAATGCACAAGCAAATAAACTAATAGTATACGAATCATTTTGGGGAAGAAAGCAGTGGGCAATTTTCCCCAATTGGATATCAATAAGTTATTCTGAAATATAATGTTTGATTTTATCTACAATATATTTTCGAGGGGATGAAGTTTGGATATTATATTTTGAAAGGTGCTCTTGCGCTTCCTTCAAAGTGTAAAAGTACGGGAAGTTAGGAATTGAAAAAATATTCATTATTTCGCTTATCCTGACATATCGGTCAGATCTATTCCAATTCTTATAAACCTTTTTGTACAAATTATTTAAAGAGGTACATGTAATTTTCACATGGTCTGTATTTATGGCGGACTCAAGTTTTTGAGCTTCTACTTCCAATTCGCCTAATAGCATTACGTTCCTCAAGCAAATATCTGATTTGAGTAGTTCTTGACAATGTTTAAGTTGTCTTCTCAATTCTGTTTTGTCTAATAAGGTGATATAATAAATTAAGGGTGAAAACTGTATTAAAATTTCTTTTTCTTCATCTACTCCATTGATAGAATATAAACTTTTCAATTTTGCGCTATTTTTAATTAGCAACTTAAAGCCTTCAACTAACGAATCGTGTTGCATCCGCTCATCCAGTTCTTTTAGTTTAGGGGACTCAATTGTCATTTCAAATATTTCTTCAATAGGATTATCGGTTATCGTTTTTAAAAACTTATTTGTGATTACTTCCATATTTATATCGACACGTGCTTTAACAGAATTACCTTTGGTTTATAAGAATTCTCATATTTCTATTCATTTCATTTCTCCTAATCCGGTCGCAATATAGCAATAGCGTATGACCTGAATAGTCAATTCCCAATCAATTTTGAATAGCTAAATGCTCTGTAATCTTTACTGACCTAAAAAATGGTGGGGATGTGAGGAGTTCCAATGAAACAAAGTAAAATATCCCATACATTAGATGGTTTCATCCATAGATGGAAGTTTTATGTATCCATATTCCCCATGTGCAAATTTTATATTTCCAATTGCTGTTCATGGTGTCAATCAAGACCCAATTTCTTTACTATTCCTGCAAATGGGTTCAAGGCTTTTATTAATTTTAACATCTAGTTTAAATATTCTGTAAATAAAACTGCTCACACCATTGGTTAACCCTACAATTATTAAAATCTTGTTAATGAAGCTTTTTTATTATTTTCAATTATACTAATTATATTTATTATGGAGATTGTACTTATAACACATGATTCTGCAATTAATGATTCAGCATTTAATGAGTGGGTAGAGTCATATGGTTGATTTACTGATTTCTCTGTAAAATCTATCAATGCTAATGTAAATCCTCTGATTTTTTCATTTGCCTTTCCTCCTAATTCAGATTTTATATACGCATGTAATCGATTTTTATAATCTCTTTCAGTAACAGACCTTCCTTCAGTTTCTTTATGTGTATAAATATCAAAAATAATAATTGCTAATTTTTGCATTATCATTTTACACGCACTTTCAATATTTTGATAATCAATAGATTCATTTGATTCTCTATATTGTCGGAGTAGTATTTCTTGGAATTTATTTATTTCCTCCCAAGGTGTAATAACCGGCACATATCTATTCGCTGAAATCTGGAATTTCTTTAGGTTCGGTTTTATGCTAATTGAAATAATAGTTACACCAGAAAATTCATACAATAACTTTTTTATTGTCTCTTTGAGTGAATCCAATTTGTTGTAATATTTTTTATATACTTCTGGGTCTGAAATAATAGTTAGAAGTCTACTATTACTTGTTATTGAAGTAATATCTATCGCATAGTAAAACTCGGAGTGACTAAGAAACTCATGAATTTCTTTATTTTCATCACCATCGAAGAAATAAACTAAATATTGAATATCTTCATTTTCATATTCTCTATACTCCAAAGATTTAATAGAATCTTCTATATCCATATTATATTAATAAATTTTAAGATGTCGAACTTACTTCTTTTCTTTTTTCAAAGTTCCAAGTTGTAAAATATTACTTTCCGGATAATACTGTAAGAACAAATGACTAATAAAACACATCTAAAAGTTGTCTTGCTCTTCCCATGGCATAACAATTGAAATATCCGAAAATTGACCTACTACAGATTTTACCTTCATCATTACCTAATCCCATGTTGCATGTCCGGCAACTGGTATTTTCAACTTATTTTTCCAAAATGTAAGTAATCTTATATGCTAATGCATTCTCTGGATAGTTTTTGTTTTCGATTTTACCAACGATTTTATAGCCCTCATCCAAACATGTAGTAAGTTTTTCATATTGATACTCTTCGAATCCTTCATCGTAATCAGCAGCATATAATGGAAAAACTAAAGTTACCAATTTTTGTGTTGGCATAGTTTATCAGTTTTTAGGTTTGCTAATGAAATTAACAGACATAAAACTAAATCAAATATTTTTATTATGCAATAACTTTAGTGAACTTTTGTTTTCATCTTGCTGTTTTCCTGTAGGCATGGATTAGCTTTTTTTCAAAGCAGTAAATTTTGATATATATTTCAAGACTTACAACCCGTGACAATCTCGCCTGAATGCGTCAACAGATATGCTCTGCGATAACCGGTTTCTCTTGCACTCATCCCCTGCACCTATGTGTTTACACTAAATTAGGTAGTTGATTGCAGTAGATGCAGCGATTTTAACGCCTACGCCTGTTGTGTTATTTAAATAATCTTTAGCAGTTTGACCACATACCATTAAGCAATAACTATGAATTTCTGTTTATACAATTGGATATACTGAATTATTTCAGTTTATTATAATATAAGTTCTAAAGAACAGATACCCTTTCTTATCAATTAACTATATAGTCTATGAGCTTATTCAGGAGCGTGTGAAGCTGTTTTAAGCAAAAGACGTAACTTATCTAGTTTCCCTACTGGCAATGGTACAGTGGGCTATAATGGCTTCAGGGAACTTGTGGAATTCAAAAGAGCATGTATATTACTCAACTGGAATAAATTTTGGAGGTGGAAAACATCCGGGGATGAAGATATAAACCAATAAAATTTATAAAGTAGTTTCTTAAGCTAATCAAATTACTCACCACCTAATATATAATAATATCATCCGAAATGGTATGATAAAGACTGCGAAACGACCGCTGTGTTATCAGAGTGTCCTTGCCCATCTTTCCGGCTTTTGAATGAATCTTGGTGGGAATCCGTTTGGCACGCATAGTCTTTCCTGAACCGGGAGACCCACTATAGCCCATGAGTTGACTCAGGAACTTAGAATGCTGATTTTTTCACAAGACAGCAATTTAATATCTCTTCTATTGAAGGCATAAAAGAGCTTGTAATAACTTCAAGGAAACTTATATTCCTCTTACCCTGGGGTGTTAGAATAAGCAGTTTCTATATCTATGGAAAATATTGTGAAGTGAAGAAATACCAGGAGGCTCTTTTCAAATAAACTTTAACCCATCAAACTTTCAGAATATGAAGTCCCTAAAGGTGGAGTGTTCTAATAAAAACTTTTTTTAGTTATACACCTCATTTTGTATAACTATATTATCAGAAATTGTGTGATGAGGACTGCGAAAAGGCCTTTGGGTCATCAGCGAAGTATCCTTTCCTATCTTTCCAGCTACCGAATGAATCTTGGTAGTTTCGAGCGCTTCCTTTAAGGTAAACGGCGGAAGGATGGTAGGAATTCGCTTGGCAAGCATTGTCTTTCCTGAACCGGGCGGGCCAATGAGGATAATGTTATGCGAGCCGGCGGCAGCTATTTCCAGCGCCCGCTTCACATTTTCCTGCCCCTTCACATCGGAAAAATCGAGCGGGTTATTGTTTATCTGGGCATAAAACTCAGCACGGGTATCTACAATAACCTGTTCCAGTGAATTGTTTCCATTCAGAAAGTCAATGACCTCTCTTATGTTTTCAGCACCATAAACCTTCAGCTTATCAACAACAGCTGCTTCACGGGCATTTTGTTTGGGAAGGATAAACCCTTCAAACCCCTCCTTACGGGCATTAATGGCAATTGGAAGGACCCCCCGGATTGGCTGAAGGTTTCCGTCGAGCGACAATTCTCCCATCAATATATATTTCGCTAATTTCTGATCGCTGATCTGCTTATCTGCTGCCAGAACAGCCGCAGCCAGTGGAAGGTCATATGCCGAACCCTCCTTTCGGATATCGGCAGGGGCCATGTTTACTATGATTTTCTGACGGGGCCACTTGTAGCCATTCAACCGCAAAGCTGATTCAATGCGTTGCTGGCTCTCTCGTACGGCACTGTCGGCAAGGCCTACAAGCATAAATTTTATTCCCTGAACTACGTCTGTTTCAATTGTAATTGTTGTGGCATCGATTCCGAAAACAGCGCTGCCGTAAGCTTTAACCAACATGAACCTGGGTTTTGGTTATGATTATTGTTTGATTTAAAAATATAAATTTATGAATTTTTGTATCAATGTCAATGGCTTACAACAATCTTTTGCCGACAAAAGTTCCTTTTATACAATACCGGGGTTAAAAGAATTATTTAACGGGAATATAAAGGTCAGTATTTACAGGTAAAGAATCCAATCCTGATCCTTTACCTGTACTGAAAATTTTAATGCTTTTTGATCTTAGAATAGTCTGTAATCATTCTGGTTTATAAAACCAGATTTCGAACTGCCCGGCAGAGACTTCCTTCACCCAATGTTCAACGGAAATGGAAGTTGCCTTATCGATTAGCGGGGCCGGCAAAAAGGGAGCAACAAGCTTATAAATTTTCCCGGGTGGAAGCTGTTTCAGATCGGCCATAACCTGGTTAACCGGGTGTTCTCCGGCAGCAAGCATTTCACGCGCATCGAGCTCACTGTGCAGCCTGCTTTCGTCGTACCAGCGCGGACGGGTTATATTGTAGGCAGCCCCACCTTCTTCCGACAACAAGTCCTGCCCCACCTCTTTCCGGAGGTGGTTGACCAGGTCTTCAACCTTCACATTCCCTACTGAAGCGGCCTGCTGCAAAGTAGCAATGCGCGCCACTGTCTTTCGCAACACAGGGTTCTTTAGCTTACTAAAAGCCGGCACATAATCGATGAGCACATCTTCAAGCTCAGGCCAGGTTTCAATCAACTGCATTACCTTAGTTTTTGGCGTTATGATAATCTTTTCTGAATTTTCCATTGCTTTTATTTATAAGATAATATCCGCTGTTCCCCTTCAAGGTTTCTATATTCAGTAAGGTTCTGGGAAACTTCAAGCGTACCCAGGTACTCTCCCTTTTCATTGCGTAGCGCAAAATATTCGATGTGAATGAATTTTCCCCTGAGATTAATCCAGAACGGCGCCCTTTCCTGTTTCCCGGTTTTAAAGTCTTCCAGGATTTTATCAACTATATGGGCGCTTGCAGGCGGATGGCAATGCCGCACATCGCGGTTCAGGATGGCCCGGTTCCGCTGAAATATCCTTTCGCTGCCCTGGGTGAAGTACTTTACCTTGTCGTTGCGGTCAACAAAGGTCATATCCACCGGCACGGTATTCAAAATGGCAAGCAATTCCTCAGCAGTAAAGCCGCCCGAGGGAAGTTGTATGTTACCCCCCTGCTGCTGTGCTTCATTGATTGTTTCTTCCTGTATTCCTTCAGGAACCCATTCCGTTGGCGGGTCGTAGAGGCAAAAACCAATTTCCACAGATTGCTTCCGTATCTGGTACCAGTCGGCATCCGATAAGGCATCCATCGACATCGGGAAAAGGATCTCCTCTTCCTTCACCGTCATGTCGAGCACCTGTTTGGCAGCAGGCATCAACACCAGCTCTGCCGAAACGATCAGATCGTCCTTCGATACATCGGGAGTATTTAAAATTTCGATGCTGCCTTTAAGCAAATCCCTTATTTCATCGTGCTTTCCCCACATTACCTTGGGTGGACCGGTAATTCCGAGCCCTTCAAGAAATGGAAACAGCAGGTATTCTTTACGCTGATAATGCTTATCCACATCGATCAGCTGGTTATATCCGGCCTTCAACCCGAGGAGTGTATCAGCAAGATTTTCCTCTTTGACATACTTCAATGCCGACAACTCCGCGAGTATATTTTCAGCAACATGTTTCAACGCCTTGTTTTCTTCCAGCATCACATCAACCGGATGCCCTTTCGGGATGGTTTTCTGTGCCGAAAGATCAACCCTGCCTTCGAGCACTGACGAATGGGCGTCACAAAGTTTTAGCACCTCCTCTTCGGGAAGCCCTTCTGAAATCAGCTCCTGTTCCACCTCTACCACTTCACCGTAGGGGATGTTACTCAGGCTCACCAGCAACTGGTGCCTCACTTCTTCCTGCGATTCTCCCTGGTGCAGTTTTAGAATAAGTTCCTTGAGTTTTGCTTTCCGGAATTTCGAATTGTCAATATTTTCACTCATAATGTATTTTTAAAAAGGTTAAAAAAGGAGACTCAAAGTGTGAGCTCCTTTTTTTGAAAAACTTATTAATTTACTGAAAAATGTTGTATTAACGAACCTATTCTTCCAGTTTTTGTCCTTTTTCGATGCTCCATCCGAATTTTAATCCGAAAACAAACCAAACCAAAGCCACTGTTCCCAAAGCAAATAGTGTATCACCAACCACCCTGAGCCATTTCAGTGTATGAATGTGGGGTTGCTGCAGGAATTCGGCCGAACGGGCATACCATAAACCTTCCTGTACACTTGCAACAGTTTGTGCAAGACCAATTGGCAGAACACTGATGAGCACCATGGCAGCCAGCCCGATGTTAATGGCCCAGAATGCAAACTTCAGCCACTTTTCTTTCCATACTACATTGGTATCCAGATCACGCAGTACAAAAAGCATGAGGCCGATTCCAAGCATTCCGTAAACACCAAAGAGTGCAGTGTGACCATGAACAGGAGTGGTATTCAGTCCCTGCATATAATAAAGTGCAATAGGCGGATTAATGAGGAAGCCAAATATACCTGCCCCCACAAGGTTCCAGAAAGCCACGGCAATAAAACTGTAAATGGGCCACTTATAGGCTCTAATCCAGTTGGAGCTCCTTGAAAACTTCAGGTTATCGTACGCCTCATATCCCACAAGAACAAGGGGCACTACTTCAAGGGCACTGAACGTGGCCCCAATGGCCATTACCGCAGTAGGTGTACCCGTAAAATAAAGATGGTGGAAGGTTCCCAGGATACCACCTGAAAGGAAGATCACTGTAGTCAGCAATACTGCCATGGTGGCCATGCCGGCTTTAAGAAGCTGCAGCCTGACAAAAAGAAAAGCCATTACTACCACGGCAAAAACTTCAAAGAAACCTTCTACCCAAAGGTGAACAACCCACCAGCGCCAGTATTCGGCAATGGCAAGGTTTGTCTGGCGGCCCCACATCAGCCCGGCTCCGTAGAATGTTGCAATGGCGACTGATGCAATCAGGAAAAGAATGATTAAATGCCGGCTTTCACTTGGTACTTTTAATGCAGGCCAAATTGCTCTGCCCAATAGAAATAACCAGATAAAGAGCCCGGCAAATAGAAATATCTGCCAGAACCTTCCCAAATCAACATATTCATACCCCTGATGCCCGAACCAGAAGTTCTCAACAAGCCCCAGCTTTTGCATAACACCCATCCACTGGCCTGCCAATGATCCTACTACTATAACAAGGAGGGCAAAGAACAATATATCCACTCCAAGTTTCTGAAATTTTGGCTCCTTCCCCGAAATCGCCGGTGCATAAAACAAACCGGTAGCCAGCCATGATGTGGCAATCCAAAAGATAGCCAACTGCACATGCCACGTGCGGGAAATGGAATACGGAAGCCATTCCGACAGCGGGAAGCCATAAAAGGCCTGGCCTTCCACGCCATAGTGGGCTGTTATCACTCCCATTATAACCTGTACCAGTATCAGCAGGGTAACTACCCAAAAATATTTTAAAGTTGCCCGTTGGGAAGGCGTTTGTCCTACATTTTTCAACGGAAAAGTGGAGGGCGGTTTTAACTCTTCTTCCTTTTTTGTTACGGCATAAAACCATACCATCAACCCGATTCCTGCAATTAATAAAATAACGCTGAAGCCTGTCCATAAAAGCATATCACCGGTTGGCCTGTTTCCGATCAATTCATCGGCAGGCCAGTTATTGGTATAGGTAATATCCTTTCCCGGCCGCTCGGCAATACATGCCCATGAAGCCCAAAAGAAAAAAGCATTCAGTTGCTTTACCCGTTCGGAGTCTTTCAATGAATTCAGCGGCACACTGTATGCATCTCGTAAATCAGCCAATGCCGGGTCGTCGGTAAACAATCCCCCGTAATGAGCACTGTTGTGTTGAATGGCATCCTGCCGCAGAGAAGAGATTGTAATGACACCATTTTCCGGATTATAGGTGTTGGTTCGCATGTCGCGCTGAAGTGTTACCTTGAGCGATGCCTGCAGTTCCTCAGTCAGTTCAACATACGGCTTGCCATGGTTTTCTTCCGCCAACTGGTTAAGCATGAAAACAGCTTCCCGGTGCAGCCAGTCGGCAGTCCAGTCGGGCGCCTGGTAAGCACCATGGCCCCAAATGGTTCCTAACTGCTGGCCCCCCAATGATTGCCATACATTTTGCCCGTCTTTAATTTCCTGCCCTGTAAATACAGTTTGTCCATCCTCCGTTACTACCCTTTCCGGAACCGGAGGTGCTTCACGATAAATTTCCCGGCCATAATAAAGGAGTACTGCAAATGAAACAACCATCACTCCAATAAATGCCAGCCACAATTTTCTTGCCTTCATAAAGTCTGATTTATTATTTTTACTGCAACAAATATAAAAACTTTTTGCTTAGTTGACCATAAGGTCCTTTAATCATTGCATCATTTTAGTATATTTGTATAAGAAAATTTAGGCTATGTTTAAAAAAGAAACTGAATATGCTTTACGCAGTCTGGTATACATTGAAATGCAAACCCAATTGGGCAGGTGGCCGGGTATTGTAGAGATTTCATCGGAGATAGACACACCTCCTCCATTTACTGCCAAAATACTGCAACGTTTGGTTCGTATGGGATTTCTGGAGTCGATGAAAGGTAAAAACGGAGGTTATTATTTTAATCCCGATAAACCTCCCATTCCGTTAAAACAGGTAGTTGTGGCTATTGAGGGTGATAAGATATTCACAGGTTGCGGCTTTGGATTAAGCCGCTGCGATGAAAACAATCCCTGCCCGCTGCACGATGCCTATGGGCCAATCCGTGAAGCCATAGATCAGCTTCTTTCGGTAGAAACAATTCAGAGTCTGGCAAAAAAGGATAATCCCGAAAGGACTCTAAGCAGGCTTAAAGGAATTTAACATGTCGTCAGCAAGGACCGTGTAAAGTAATTATAATTAGATGGATTAGAAATTTACAGATTACCAGTCAGCAAAATACCCATCAGGTTATTACCACTTCATCCTGTTTCGCGTTCTTATCAGAAATAAAAGCAAAAAACACCAGGAACAATACCAATGCAATTGCAATATACACCCCTGAAGGTATGGCCGGGGGTTCCCCCTGTGCATACGAATGCATTCCCGACAGATAGTAATTTACTCCAAAATAGGTCATCAGTACTGAACCAAAGCCAAGCAATGCGGCCGCACTAACAGCATAATTCCCTTTAAAGCCGGGTATCTTATGCATATGAACGATGAAAGAGTAAACCAGTATGGTAACCATTGCCCAGGTTTCCTTGGGATCCCAGCCCCAATACCTTCCCCACGATTCATTGGCCCAGATTCCTCCGAGAAATGAGCCTGCAGCCAACAAAAATACTCCAACAATTAATGAAATATGAATTATAACCACCAGCTCTTTAATTGTATGATTAACCCTGGATTCATTTTTTCTATTCCTGAAAATCATCAATATCAGGTTCAAAAGGCCCAACATGGCACTAATGCCGAGGAAGCCGTAACTGGCCATAATTACGGCAACATGCACAATAAGCCAGTAGGATTTAAGTACGGGTACCAGATTGGTAATCTCAGGGCTCATCCAGCTAAACCCGGCTACAAGCAAGGTAAGCCCGGCCAGCATAGTGGTTAGCGATAGGGTGATTTCAGAACGACCGACCATTACCAGCCCTGCCAGTAAAGTAGCCCAGCTCACAAATATCATCGATTCATAGCCATTGCTCCATGGCGCATGCCCTGAAATATACCATCGTATGCCTAGTCCGGCAGTCTGAACCAGGAAAAAAAAGGCAATAAGAATGAAAGCGGCTTTCTTTACCTTGTCGAGTTTTACCTTTGGATTAAAAATGGTATAAATCTGTAGAAGAAGCAAAAGCAATCCAACAGTTAAAAGAATTTTGGAAAGCTTGCTGAATACATCAGCCTTGTGGTAAAAAACCTCAAGCTTTATTTTGGTATCGGAAGGGATAATCTCTCCTCCCTCCTGCCTTTGGTAACTCTTTATCTGATTCAATAACTGTGTGGCAGTCCCCCAGTCATTGTTGGCAACTGCAGCCAGGTAATTTGAAGAAACCTGTTTAGCAAATTCTTCATCTTCACCCTCAAGCAGGTTTGCTTCATTTGCTGCTACCCAGTTATTATTGGGATGACCGGATATAGGAAATACGGTAAAAAAATGACCTGAGAATACATTGAATAAAATATTCACCCGTTCATCCACATTAATAATTTCCTTATCGAGCTTGGTTCGTTCATTGCTTTTTTTTGCGAATGCCTCTGAAGCCAGAGCACCCAATTTATATCCTCCCTGTTCCCTGGGAAGCACTATGTCGTTAAAAGATGCATACCCCCCGGAAATTCCAAGAGTTCTTTGCAACTCAGTATTCGCAACTTTAATGATTGGGACGGCCTGCCATTTTATAGGATTGGCCTGCATGTGCAGGAACACTTCAGTAGCGGGCATCCCTTCCCAGCTGTTCTTTTTGGCTACCTTTCGCATGATTTCCGATGCAAGGGTAGCAGTAGGTTCTATCCTCCCCTTACTGTGTTGCAGAAGCAGCTCTTCAAATTCAGAGACATGACTGTTGTTTAACGGCTGAATGTTTAATGAAGACTGGGCATTTACTGCCGACACCATAAATCCTAAAACAATAACAGCAAAGAGTTTTTTTCTTTCTTCACGCAATTTGGCTGAGGCTTTTATCAACTTTGTAAACCGGCTGTTCTTAATAAACAACGTAAAAACAAATCCAAACATCATTAAAAAGTAACCGAAATAGGTAATTGAAGTACCTAATGAATCGCTGTTAACAGACAACACAGTTCCTTTCTCATCGGTATCGTAGGATGACTGAAAGAACCTGTAACCTTCATATTTCAATATATTGTTCATAAAAATCCGGTAGGGCTTTTCCAGACCTTCATCCATTAATACTACTTCACTGGCAAAAGAGGATGGACTGTTGGAACCGGGATATCTTTCCATCTGGAAATCGTTTAAATGAATTGAAAATGGCAATTCAATTTTACGTGATCCATAAGAAAGAGAGACATCAATTCCTTCAATGGTTGTGGAATAAAATTCACCTACAAGTCCTTTTTTACCATAAGCAACAAGATCCTTAGACTGACCGTCAACTGTAACCTGAGTTTGAATGGCATCATTGAGTTGTGCTTCCTGTGACTGTGAATAGCCAATCTGAACCTTACCTCTCTTAAAGAACCTGTCAACAGCAAAATGGATATTCCCAGCCGAGTATACCGTCTGTGTATTAATAACAGTTGGAACTTCAGGAGAAAATGAACTGGTGTATTGCCCGTTCATACCGAGCACAAAAACCGAGTCGGAAGCGGTGACGAACACGGAATTTTCATTAAGTGTAAAATTAACATCAGGTTTTTCACCTGCCGGATTGAATCCAATAGCCCGGCCGGCAATTACTTTCTTTTCTCCCTCCCTGAGATTTACAACAGTGCGGTTCATAGTGCTGCCCATCATGACTAAAGATATAACCGGCTCACCATTGGGATCGGCTACAACGGTTTCAACGGCGGAGGGAATATACTGAAGGTTATTAAAGTGGATTGTTTTTCCGTTTACATTTAGGTTTTCAGAAAACCGGTTTGCCGTATAAGGGGAAAACAGCACCTGCTCTGTCTCACTGACAGTTTCATTGCCATTATTAACAACCATCTGAATATAGGTTTCTTCTGAAATTATATAATCGGTAGATTCACCTTCTCGGATGTGCATAATTCCTTCGTAACCATAATAACGGGTCACTGCGGCGCCTATAAGAATAAATATAAATGCAACATGAAACAGCAGAATCGGCCATTTTTTCCGGCTTAACAGATTATTTACAAATATGCTTCCGATCAGATTAATACATAAAAGCACAAGTAATGCTTCAAACCAACGTGCATTGTATATAAGGATTTTTGCTGTTACGGTACCGTAATCGTTTTCAATAAATGTAGCGTAACCAATAGAAATAGCAAAAATAACTGTAAGAACTCCTGTGAATAACATGGAGAAAAAAAACTCACCTATCTTCTTCATAACTCAATCTTCAATTATGTTCCCCTCAATGGTTGGTAAAAAAATGATAACGGATTTAGGTGTAGTTTAGTATAGCTGAAAGTGACAATCGGAGCAATGTTGATCCCGCCAAACCTCGTTTATATCAACCGGATGCTGAAACTCGAGAGGTGCAGTAATATTTGAAATTTCCATATTAGCAAGGGTTCCCTGTGCTGTAATATCATGGCACAGGTTGCAGTCGCGGGAAATTACTCTTCCCTGATCGGAAGTATGTCGGTCGTTATGACAACGATAGCATCCTTCTGTTTCCAAATGTCCAAGATGATTGGGATATGCACTCCACTTTACTTTCATTACAGGAAAAATGTTTTGTGAGTAACCTTCCTGGATACTTGCAATCGCACTCTCAATATCCTTTTTTCTTGATTCAAGCAGCTCCGGGTACATAATATCGTAATATTCGTTTACCTGGGCCTCAATAGCAGAAAAAGCACTGTCTTTTGTCGGGTAATCTTCTACAAAAACTCCCATTGCAACCGATTTAATATCAGGCAAATCTTTTGGAATTTCGTCGGAAGCAAGATATTCATCAATGAAATTTTGTGGTACCTTATAATTATGTGATGGCCTGTTGTGGCAGTCAAGGCAATCCATAACTCTCACTTCCAGGGAATCTAGTTGATTCTGTGATAATTTTTTATCCTGATCCATATAAACTGTTGATTCACCTGTTTTCAAATTGGTATATCTTACCCATGGAATATCCGCCCGTTTATCATCGGCAGCAATGTATTCTATTCTGACATCAGGATTTATATGCCAGTGAATACCCTCACTTAACCCATCAGCACTGTGCTCTGAACTGGTTTTTAATAACATGTGTATATCCCATTCGGTATTTTCCTCATCAGCCAGATACGAACGTTTAATTTCTAATTTTCGGTCATAAAACTTTTCGGGCCAATGGCATTCTTCACAGGTTTCCTGTGCCGGACGTAAACTATGAACAGGAGTTGGTATTGGCGTGGGATAGGAGTTGGTTAAAACAGCATACACCTGGTACAATCCTGACAGCTTGCTTTTAACATACCAGTCGGCTCCGCTTCCAACATGGCATTCAACACAAGATACCCTCTCATGAGAAGATTCCTGGTAAGCAACATATTCAGGTTCCATAACCTGATGGCATAATGTTCCGCAAAATTCAACCGACTCGGTATAATGAAAGGCTTCATAACTTCCCACGGCAGTAAGAATCAGGAGCAAGAAAGTACCCGTGGAAAAAATAATTGTAACATTCCGTGTAGCAGGATTATTAAAATCAATGACCGGCCAATCTTTTACTTCAGTGGATTTATGTTCTCTTTTTAATTTCCTTTTGGTATAATACATACCCACTGGAATTAAAATCAATCCCACTACCATAAACATTGGAAGAATTATGTATATAAATAACCCAACATAGGAACTTCCAACATCAAAAATCATTGAGATAATGAATAGCAGAAAAATTAGAAAGAGGTTCAAAATGGCAATGACTGCTCCAATGATGGAAATCCAGTTACGTAATGATTGCGGTAGTTTCATGATTAGCAGATAATTAAAATTTGAGTTATATTATAAAGTAATCTATTAATAACTACCAGCTCAATGTAAAAAATCAAGAATGCCAGCCGGTAATAATACTTTTGTAGTTTTCTCCGGGAGATTTGCCCATTGAAGCCACATATAAATGAACAAGTAAAAATACAAAAACAAAAAATCCTATTATGCCATGCAAAACGGCGGTAAACATTATACCACTTATCTGAAATATTTGTTCTATAATAATCTCCGGGAAAAATAAAGCAAATCCTGTAATAATTAAGAGGGGCATGAAAACATACATTATAAAAATGTAGGCATATTTTTGAAGCGGGTTAAACTTTCGTTTCTCTGATACAGGAAAAGGTGATTCTTCTCCTTTAAACATACCGAATACATAATAATTAATTTGCTTTAGTAGCCTTTTATCAAGCCCTTTGATCTTTACCCGGTAATATTTTCCGTTTTTAGTAAATAGGTTACCAAAAAAGAATAGAAAGTAACTTATGGAAAGAACGAAACCTGCAATATTATGCACAGTAATTGCTGATTGAAAATCAAGTAAAAAAAAGGTTCTGCCAGAATAATGTAAACTTATTCCCGAGATAATTAAGGCAATAATGCACAGAGCATTGATCCCATGCCATATTCTTAGCCAAACCGGATATAAATAGAGTTTTTCTCCCGTTCCCATTAATCTATTTTTTTAATATTCTAAAGATTGTATGAATAGCAATTCCGCCTAAAGTTGCAAAGAATATGATGGCATAAATGAGATTCAGATATGGAATGCGAGAAGCTCCAATTACATAATATTCATCTGATAAATCACTGTTTCCAGCACTTAAAGCGGCCAGGAATCCATTTTGATCTGTCCGTGCCTGAAGGTTTTGATAACGGTATAAAGAGGCCTGAAGCATAGAATTTTCTGAATGGCATTCAACACAATTTCTGGTAGCCTCTTCTTTTCTCATGATATTATGCGAAACCAGTAATGAATCCTGTACTTCTGTATGGCATTCAATACAACGTACCCGATTGAAATGTAGTTCCTGGTTTGGCAGCCACTCATGAATTTGAACCACCTGCAAATTGGCAGTATCTGAAACCAACTGGTACCTGGCCATGTTATCATGGCACGAAAGGCACATTGAATTATCGGCCCGCACAATTTCCTGCAAACTGGAACTTACTGTTGCGACAGGACGATAGTAATGTTGGCTGTGGCATTTGGAACAGGAAAATTGATCACCATATAGTTCATAATGCACACTCTTATGAAATTCTTCCTGAATTTCATCAAACTTCCATGATGCATACGTTTCATCGCCTCCATGGCAATCGATACATGTCATCATTGGCTCCAGCTTCAATTCTCCGTTATGAGGATATGTCTCATAATCCATCGAATGACAGTCAATGCAATTGAACGAGCTGTGCACTCCCATGGCAAGCTGTAGAGTATCCAGTATATATAAAGGGTTCATCAACCTCTTTTCTTCCCTTTCAGTCCAATCGTTGTAAAGAGTAAAAGTTTGTGAAGTATGGCATTTAAGGCAGGTTTGATTTTGTTCAGGTATTTGACCTTTCAGTTTATTTGTACCGGAAAAAAAAACAATATTAAATAGCAGCAACACAAAAATGAAACCTCTCATGGAAACAGTAAAATTAAAAAACTGCCCCGGGAGATATACACCAGAGCAGTTTATCTATTTTATAACTTATTTTAAAGTCCTAATGTAATTGATTAATGCCCAACGATCTTCTTCGTCCGGAATTTTCTTTTCGAAATTAGGCATTTCCTCTTGTCCAATTATCGACTGATAATAGATAACACCATCTGGTTGAGCCTGGAATTTAGCATCGTTAAATGGAGTCATTTTTGCTTCCATGCTTGCAGCTTTAGCACCGTCACCCAGGCCAACATTACCGTGGCACGACTTACAATGTTTTGCATACATCATTTTCCCTACTTTCTCAAGAGACTGATCGCCTGCATAAGGATTTTTCATTTCCTTGTACTTAGCAGGAACATCCCAATTTTCAATAGCCTCTTGGGGTGAAACAAAAGCCATCAAAAACATTCCAGTAAAAAGAGCCACTAAGGGATATGCTAAAAATTTCATCTTACCTTTTTTCATGATAAATTTATTTATTTATGGTTAAACATTAAAAATTCCAAAGTCTTGTTATTACGAATCCTAATGCCAGATTATCAAAATCTATACCATTTGAATTCCACATCATGATTTCCTGTGGCAGAAGCCCTCTTGAGTTGCCAACATAGATCTGGAAGGCATGCGTACTGGTCGATATTTCCCAACCCAATGAAAGATTCGGCTGATGATGTTCAGGAACTTCTACCTGCTCCGAAATCTGCTGAATCTCTAAAGGTACATCATAATTAAATATAAATGATGACTGTGGAGTAAAATTATACCTCCCACTAAAGTGAACGCCAATCTTATCATGATCGTATTCAGTATCTACCAGGTTAAAATGTGTAAAACTGGCTCCTACCTGCAAAGAAAGTCTTTCAGTAAACTTCCGGCTGATAATCAGCTGAGTAAAGTACGACCACCTATCGGTAAATGCAAAATCGAACGTTTCATTCCCTTCTCCTGAATGCAGGACATCGCCCGTACCGAATGCATCAACATTCCGGCCATCAATTGCAAGCACGCCATATAAAGCCACGGCAACGGGTATTGTATTTTCACGCGTTTGCTCAACAATCGTCCACTTGGCATTCAGATCGGTATACATTTTTTCTTTGGAAAGTCCAAGCCCCAACTGAACGTTGTTAACTGGAACGTAATTCAATCCTAGCCTGATATTAGCCCCGGGTGAATAAATCCCAAAAAAATCAGACATACCGTTTTCGATGGAACCGAATTTATGTTGCATCACAAACTCGAGGGTTCCGGGAACCGGTACCAACGTAGTTTGTTGATCGATCAAATAACCGCTGGCCCATGGAAACCTGACCGGTTTATCTACTTCCTCTTCTTCCTGTGCAAAAACACTGGAAAAGGATACAGTTAAAAGTAATAGTGTTAATATGTAATACTTCATTTTTACCATTTTAATTGCAGTTAGTTATTTTCGGCTCCCTGCTCAATCCACGCTAAAATCAAAGCAGCTTGGGCTGCAGAATATTTCACAGTATGTTCTCCATCCGGATGAGGTTCAGTATAAATAACGCTCTCTTCAGGAGTGGTTCTGTTAATGTAACTGGCACTGTTAATAGATGCATAAGCATTGGCTTCGCTTAAGTCGGGAGCCGGGCTTCCATCATGACAGGCAGTACAGTTCTTCTCACTAAAAATCGGTAAAATTTCCTGGGTGAAGGATATTGGTACTTCCGGATCAATTACCGGAACTTCTTCCGGGAGAATCCAGTCGTACTTACATCCGCCTGCCAGAACAGAAACCATTACAACTAACAATAGAATAATATGTTTAACATTCATCTTTATTGTATTTTTCATTCAAAAACAGTTGTTCACAACTATGCAGCCCCGATTATACTTCAGGAGCCGGTTCATATGCATTTACAGCATCCAAAGTATTTCTCAGAATTGCTTTTACATATTTTGGGTTATGAACACCAAGACTGCGGTCTTCTGCAATACCTTCCCAGTTAAAATAAGCCTGTACCAGTAAAGTTGGAAAAGTTCCGACAACCGGGTGAAATCCTTCTTCTTCGTCACCTGCAACAACGCCCAATTCAATAAGCCGATCCCTTAATTCAACCAGCATGGTATTGACCTCTGTCTGAACACCGCCATAATTGTAATCTTCGGTGGGAGTACCATGGCAATCGTTACAAGCTGCCACGCTTGGAACGAAAGAGTGTCCTCCCTGTCCGGCAGTGAAATCAGCCATATGACATCCGGTGCATGAAGCCTGTGCAAGGTGAACTGCTGAACCTGCTTCGGGATAAGCAACTGAACCTTCAAGTTCTTCAAGACCAACTCCTAACAACACATTGGCCTGTGTGCCATAATGCGGTCCATAATGGGTGCTGGTAATCCTAAAGGTTTCTTCGCCCGGATTTGTAATAGAAGGGCCTCCTCTTCTTGACTGGTGGCATACGGCACAAAGATTACTGTTGCCATTCACATCCAGGACTTCTCCTTCAGCATACCGTGCATCGACCGGTTCAGTAGAACGAAGCGCAAAGTCACCCACGTCAAAAGTTTCATGAATTCCATGACAGGTATTACACTTCCATGCACTTGGATTGCTGATATCTCCTGCAACTCCACCCAATGTCATTGTCTGAACAAATTGTTCATGTGAATGACAAGGAGCACAACTGGCACGCCCGCCAGCATAATCAACGGCTATAGCACCAGCACTATGCGCCGAAATTTCAAATTCAGCACTTTTCTGATCTAATGCTGTGCCTTCATGACACTGTAAACAGGTCACCTCACCACTCGCACCGTCAACTCCGTCAATTCCGTCAATTCCGTCTTCTCCTGCAGGGCCCATGGGGCCTTCTTTTACACAGGATGCTGCCATAAAAACAATTAAAAATGCAACCAAAACAACTTTAAAATAAGATAAGTATCGCATAACATGATCAGTTTAGTAGTTTATACTTAAAACTATTAATTATTAAAGTTGTAAAAATAGTATGGAAATGGGTTGATAAGTAAGTCAAAGCAATGATATATACGTATGTTATGATTGATCTATGGCAACTTAATTGTTGACATATATCAATTCAACCGTTTTTACTGATTTCCTGAAGCCCGTTTTCATTAGTGATTTCAATGCTATTACCCCTGATTTTGATCAACCCGGAAGTTTTGAACTGCTGGAGAATTCTCACCAGGCTTTCCTTTGTCATGTTTGACATGTCGGCAAGGTCCTGCCGGGTAAGAGGTACAGAAAAAGGATTGGTCCGAAATATATTATTTTTTAAATACAATAGCGTATCGGCTACACGCCCGGGCATATATTTTTGAGTAAGAACAACAAGTTTATTAAGGAGGTTAGTATTTTGCCTGGCATGATTACGTAACAATTCAACCGCAAAGCGGTTATTCTGGATAAACAATTGAGTCAGTTTGTTAGAACTAATCAGGCAGCAGTGAACTTCTGTTACAGCTGAAATTGTAAATTGCTGTACGTTGCCATTAAACAAATCGCCACCGGAAATAAAATCGTGTTGGCCAACAAGACGCACAATCAGTGATTTTCCCTTTACTCCCTCAACATATACCTTGGCCAGTCCCTTACGGATACAAACCACATATGTTGAACTAATATTTTGTTTGATAATGTTTTCCCCGGGTTTGTATATAATTTGTTGTTTTCCTTCAACAAGGGATTCCAATTCACTATTCTCCAATGATTTTAAAAGATTTAATTCCCCGTCCTTAAAACAATTTTTGCAGCAGCAATCAAGGGTTTTCTCACAATCATCGTGTAACTTTACACAACCCACACACTTCAAATCAGCCTTCACATTCAATTCTTCCCTCATTTATTATGTGTTAAGATCATCCCGCTCATATTCAAAAAAATATCTGCTAAAATAGCAAAAAAAAACCAATATATAAATAAACATCCTTTTATGTGATTTATTATCCGGAAGATGCGATGAATGCTCTTCGGGGTTTATTATAAAATGCTATAAATCAATTTTTAAGCATACAGGCTCTTTCCCGTGAAAACAAAAGTATGATGTCAAAATTCAGTATTATCCATCCACCCTCAGTCTGCATTTCTATTTTACGAATTAATTTCCCGGAACAGAAAAAAATTAATACCCGGTAATGAGTATATTCATCCTCTAATCTGAGTCTAATCTGAGTTTCATTAAAGTCGCATCAAAGTCACATCAAAGTCACATCAAATTCGCGATTTCGTGAATTTAATGTGACTTTGATGTGAAACTGATCTGTGATTAATCTGAAAATGATAAGGAGATGACCAAAAGGAGGCCTATACCTGGATATAATCTTATAGACTTTCAATACAGGATTCAGGCTTTAAATCCAGCACGACGGATTAAGGGGCAAAGCAACCACTTTTGCTGCAGCAAAATATGGAGAATGACATGAAAACAAAACAATTAAGTGGGCATTCCCGGAAAAACATTGAAAAGACTACTTCAAACGGATTCCGGCAACAGGAGCAAAAGCTACTTATCAAGAACAACAGAGCCTTTCACCAGGTTGGCCATAGTATCCACCCACTGATTTTCGGCATTTAAAGCCGGCACCAGCTGAAGGTCGTTGCCACCGTTTTCAAGAAACATCTCACGGTATTCATCGCCGATTTCAATAATGGTTTCCAGGCAGTCGGTTACAAATGCAGGCGCAAACACCAGGATTCTTTTTTTGCCTTCTTTTAATTTCGAAAGTAGCACCTTATCGGTAAACGGTTCCATCCAGTCTTTATCAAGGCGTGACTGAAACGCTACCGAATAATCAGCAGGCTTCAAATCAAGCTCTTTGGCCAGGAGTCGTGTAGTGGCATAACAAGTTGCCCGATAGCAGGTTTTACCATGAGCAGGCATTTCTGTGGGGCACGTACAGATACCAGGGTTAATGCCGGGATGGACTCTCTCCAGGTGCCTGTTTGGCAAGCCATGGTAGGAAAATACAACATGATCGTATTCCGAAACATTGTATTCATTTCCGCGGGCAGCCAATGCTTTTATAAACCCCGGATGATCGTAAAACTGGCAAACCACCGACATTGGAATATTCACTTCCTGCCGTTTCAGCTCGTCCTGAACAGCAACCACGGTTGTTTCGTTGGTCGACATAGCATACTGAGGGTACAATGGAAAAAGCACCAGCCGTTTATAACCTTCCTTTTTTATCCGCGCTATCACCTTTCTGTAATCGGGGTTCCGATAGCGCATGGCCACAAACACCTCGTAATCGCTGCCAAGTTGTGCCTGCAGCTTATCTCTCATCTCGAATGAATAAAAGATAAGAGGTGAACCTTTACCAGTCCATAACAATTTGTAAAGCCGGGTTGAATTCAGCACCCGGAAAGGAATGATAATAAAATTTACCAGGAATTTTCGGAGCAACCAGGGCAGATCAATTACACGCTTATCGTTTAAAAATTCAGTAAGGTAAATCCATACCGCACCGGGTTCAGGTTTATCGGGACTCCCAACATTCATCAACAGAACGGCAGTTTTCTTCTCACTCATTTTAATGAATTTACAATTTCTGATGCAACCTGTCTTCCCTGGTTAACCCGGTCGGCGATACCAATCCCGTCGCGGATATTTCCAGCCAGGATCAGTCCAGGATACTTTTTTTCAAGTCGGGCAATGGCTTTCATTTTTTGTTCCGACTCCGGGCCATACTGTGGAATGGCATGCCGGTACCTGAAAATCTTTATTAACTCCGGGCTGAATGAATCGAGCCGGAACATTTGCATAAGTTCTTCCTTCACAATCTGAATAATTTGCGTATCGGTAAGCTCTATGATTTCCGGCCGGCGTATACCGCCTAAAAATACCGAAAGCAATGCACCATTTTCAGGGGCCTTGTTCTTCAGAAAAGTGGAAAGGAACAATGCACCCAGGATGCGTCTTTTTTCAACCGACGGAACCAATCCTCCAAATGCCTGCAGCGGAATGCCTTCCCAATTGTTAAATCCTAAAGCAACCTGTACCACTTTTGAGTAATTCATATTGGAAACAACATTCAGTGCTTCCTTGTCGATAAATGAAAACACATTTTCAAGCTCATAGCTACCTGTTGTTGAAACCACATGAGTAAATACCTGGTCGGAATGATTGATTGAATAACCTTCATTTATTCTTTTAACCTGCAGGTCGTTGGCGTTTAGTGTGATATTTTCCACACCTAAGCGACCAACCATCGCTTCAATAAGGTTATGAAGGCCACCTTTGAACGAAAAAATCGATTTGGTAGCTTTTTTATCGCGTTCGCTTTTAGGTTCGCGGGCTTTTTTTAATGACCCTCCAATGAAGCTTCCATAATCCTGTTCAAGCCGGTACAACTTTGGAAAGGCATATTTGGTAACCAGTTTTGCGGGGTCGCCTGAATATATTCCAAGGATAAAGGGATCGATGGCGTAATCGAGAAAGCTTTTTCCCATACGCCTTAAAACAAGATCAGCCAGTGACTCATCGGGGTTATTCCCTTTTTTGCGGAAGGGTTCTGCAAGTAGCCTTAACTTATCAGAGAAAGAAAACAAAGGGGTTGTAATACCTGAAACCGGGCCCGATGGAAGAGGAACCCATTTGTCTTTTAACCATATCCACCTTGCCTTGGCAGTTTCATCGGCCATTTCGAGCGTACAATCATCGCCCAGGTCCTCAAACAATTCGGCCACTTCAGGTTTTGAAAGCACACCGGAATTGGGTCCTGCTTCAAAAGTAAAGCCTTCTTCCCTGTAGGTTTGAATGACACCTCCTGCCCGGTCGGCTTTTTCAAAAATCTGGAAATCAACACCTGCCTTTTTAAGGTAAAATGCAGTTGTAAGTCCGGTTAATCCGGCCCCTACAATGGCTACTTTTATTTTCCCCTTTTCTTCCATGGCTTTAGATCATTTATAACGCTTTTGAAAATTTTTTAGTTGAGCTGATCAGATTAGGATCGAAATGGGCAGCAATGTTCCGGATAAAGAACCGTCCCGTAGGGGTTACTTTAAAAATTCCTTCTCCCGGAGCCTGCAAAAGGCCATCTTCAATAAAACCTTTGAATAATTCTGGTGTATAATTCAGCACTTTTACTATTTCATTAGGAGATGTGTTGAATTTATTTGCGGTTTCATCAAAAGAAACATACTCGTTGCACATGATTTCAGTAATTACATGCCTTATTATCTTTTCATTTACATTTAACCGGTAACCTTTTTCTACTGTGAACTCACCCTTGTTAATTAATTCAACATATTTGTCCGGATTTTTTTCATTTTGAGCATATACACTCTCAAGTTGACTGATTCCGGTAGAGCCCAGTGCATAGACCTGCCCAGTTGTTTCGCGGGTACAATATCCCTGGAAATTACGATGAAGTTTCCGGTTTTTATACGCAATACTTAATTCATCAGTATTCCTGGCAAAGTGATCGAGGCCAATGGGGGAATAACCATTTTTTGTTAAAATATCGTAGCCTGCCTCAAACATATCAAGTTTCTCGTTGGCTTCGGGCAGGCCTTTGACTTCAAGAATTTTTTGCGCTTTCTTGATCCATGGTACATGCGCATAAGAAAAGGTAACCAGACGGTCGGGAGATATTTCAACCGCCTTTTCGATGGTTTCGGTAAATGTTTCCTTGTTCTGAAAAGGAAGGCCATAAATAAAATCGAGGTTAACACTTGTGTCCGGGTAACTTCTGATCCAGCCTACTATTTCCTTTACCGGTACTTTTGGAGCATTCCTGTTCACATTATCCAGTACTTCCTGCTTAAAATCCTGAATACCCAGGCTGAATCGGTTAAACCCGGCAAGTACCAGCTGTTCAGTGTAATTTTCATCGAGCATGGCCGGGTGGCACTCAATAGCAATTTCAGGATTGGAAGTAAAAGAAAAGTTTTTACGAATAGTATCCATGATCCCATGAATCAATTCGATGGGCAATGTGTTAGGTGTTCCTCCACCCCAATGCACCTGTGATACCTTACGACCGGGATCAAGTAGCGCTTTCACCATCAGTATTTCTTTTTTTACAGCTTCAGTATACCTGCGCATTTTGTCCTTGTCGCGGGTAAACTGGGTATTGCACCCGCAGAAATGGCACATTTTAGAACAATACGGTATATGAATGTATAGTGAAATGTTTTCAGGCCATTCGCTGTTCGAAGTTTCTATTGCCTTTATGTAATCGCTTGCACCAAATTCTTCATAAAAGAAGTTGGCCGGGGGATAACTGGTATACCGGGGAACCGGGATGTTGTATTTCTGTATAAGGGTTTCAGGAATTTTCATAATTATTGTAAAAATTATTTCTAAAGATAAAAGGAATAAGTATAAAGATAAGCAATCCGATGCCCACTTCAATAATAAAAAGCCCCCTGTAGGTAATGGCATCGGCAATTTTACCACTCATTACAGCAATAATAAGGCTGCTAAGGTGGGTAATAACAATTTGCAGGGTAAAGTCGGTTCCTTCACGTCCGGCACGAACAATCTTCATAGCGAGTGTATAAACAAAAACCGATGACATGGCATAGGCGCTCCACAATAAACCTATACCTATATATATAAGGTATAACGGATGACTGGTATAAGTAAGTCCCACAAAAAACACGGCAGCAGCAAGGTTAATTGTGGGAAAAACCCAAACTGCCTTATTAAGTCCCACCTTCCGGATAAATATTCCGGCAGGCACAGTCATTAAAGCGCCGCATGCTGTGCCAAATATACCTGAGATGAAGCCAATCTCCTTAACTTCATATCCCAAATCGACAAGGTAAGGTTTTACCATTGTAAGGATACCTATCAGGCCCGAATAAAATAGAAACAGCAGGACCAGGTGCCCGCCGATTCTTTTTTGTTTAAAAAACCATACAAATTCAAGTGGCGATATGTTCTTACGCGATTTATCAAGTACCTTCTTCTCACGGGCAGGGTATAATGAAACAGGAATCAGAACCACAAGTACAAAAGCAGCAAGCGCAAAAAGCAGGTATTGCCAGCCCCAGTAATGATAGATTACAAGCAGTACCCCGCTTCCCATAAGGGTACCTATGAAATTACCTGCCGACTGCATGCTGTTGCCCATGCTCCGTTCCTTTACTTTCAGTATTAAAATGGCAAAAGCATCGGTGGCAATATCATGTGTGGCCGAGGCAGTAAATGCAATGACCATCATGACAATGATCAAAGTAAAATCAGTTTCAAGGTTTAGAAACCCGATTGAAAAAATTACTATTGCATAAAATATTTCCGAGATCAATATCCAGCGGCGGTATTGCTTTGTGTTCTGACTGGTTTTATCGACCAGGGGCGCCCATAAAAATTTTACGATCCATGGCAGTTTAATCAGCTGCAGGTACCCGATTGATTCGAGTGAGTAATTTTCCATGCGCATGATAACAGGCACTACCGTCGAGAAAAAGCTCATGGGTATCGATTGAGCCAGGTAAAGGGTTAGCAGCGTAAAATACTTGTTTCCTTCCTTTTGTTTCATCCGGTTTAAAATGTGACTTTTAATTTAACTCCCATGGTAGCTGGCTTGCCAATTTGCGCGTATGAATTCCCCAACGCCTGAAAATAAAATGAATTGTATCCGGTATTAAATAAATTTTTACCCCAGAAAGATAGGCTTATATTCTCCTTCTCAAAATTTATCCGGCTATTCAGTAAGCCGTAGTAAGGCTGATAAGCTTCATTTGATTCATGCCAGTAATGTTTGCCCACTCCATTATATGTAAGGTTCAGAGTTATCCTGTTCAGCCATCCGGTATTAATATCGATGTTATAGTTACCACCGGCATTAAATGAATAGCGGGGAACATAAGGGAGGTAGTTTCCGCTGTAATCTGTAAGGCTGTCCTTTACGTACTCTTTAAAAGTTGCCTCATTGTAACCAAAAGTAATCCATGTTTCCAGGTTATTAGCAGGCAAAACTTTCAATTCAAGTTCAACGCCCTTGCTTTCCGATTTCCCTGCATTGGTAAGCATGGAGCCAGTCCCGCTGGGCACTGCCTGGTAGATTTGCTGGTTGGTCCAGTCGATATAAAAGAAGGCTAAATTGGCATATACACGTTGCTGAAGCCATTTCGCCTTAATTCCCGCTTCATAATTCCAGGAATGCTCTGGTTGAAAAGAACGATCTTCATCACGCTCAAAAGTAGCATTGAATCCACCGGAATTGTATCCTTTCGCAATTGTTGCATAAGGCACAAGGTACCGGTTGATGCTGTATTTTAAAGCTATTTTGGGAAGGATTTCAAAGAAATCCATGCTGCTTTCTGCGGCATCGGCATTTTGCTGGTTACCATTTCGGAATGTATCATGTATATAATCCAATGAAGCTTTTTCATAGTCGGCACGGATGCCGGCAGCAACCGTAAATCCCTCCCAATCAATTGTAGACTGATGGAATAAGGCAACACCTGAATTTGAATTATCATAAGTTTTTGTGTAGAAATATTGGGTAAATGGCAATTTATATTGCACAAGCCCATCCTCACCGTATTCCACAGTTACCGTTTTATCGAGCAACTGCTTAAAGCCAAATGCCCCGAACAACCAGTTATAAACACCCCCTTCGGCTGATTCGATATTAATTTCCTGGGCATACATCTGCAACTGCTGGTCCTGCAATACGAAGAAGAGCGACCGTGGAGTAAAATCCTGATCAATTTTCTGGTAGTCGTCGAGCATTTGCATACTGCTCAAGGAACGAACGGTAAAAGAAGGTGCAGCATATGTCAGGTTTAAACCAGAAGACAGCAGCTTACGGTTGTACAGGCTTTCCTTATCGTAATTAATAGGACCGGCTTCCATTTCCTGGTCATCAAAAACGGCATAGGGATATCCAATCTGACGGCTGTCTTCATACTGAACAGTTCCCTGGGCCTTAAACCTTCCGGTAGGATTAAACAATGCCTTGAGCCTGCCAGAGTAACTGTTTAATTTATCTACTTCAGAGTTAGAAAAGATATTTGTATAAAAGCCATCGTTGTACCTGTGATTAAGGCTGCCCTGCACCGCCAATGATTTTCCGATTGGCTGGTTGTGCGATATATTGGACCGTATTTGGTTGTAGTTGCCATAATCAACTGACAAACTTGTTTCCTGGTCCTGGTGCGGCTTGCTTGTAATGATGTTTATTAAACCACCCATGGCATTTCGGCCATACAAGGTTCCCTGAGGGCCACGCAAAACCTCAATCCGTTCCACGTCATAGAAGTCGAAATTAAAAGCTGCCTTTTCGAAATAGGGAATTTCATCGACATACAATCCCACCGATGGTGTGTTAATCCGGTTGCCTACCCCACGAATATATACAGGTGAAGTTAATTTCGATCCATAATCAGGCATGAAAAAATTCGGAATCAATGGAGAAATATCGGTAAGGTTTTCTATCCGGTTGGTTTCAATCAGCCTTTCAGGCACCATAGTAGCTGCTGCAGGTATTTCAAAGATATTCCTGTTGAATTTTGGTGATTGGATAATAATTTCATCCAGGCTATAATTCTTCATGGTATCCTGAACATCTTCCTGAGCATGGATAACAGCGAAAATTAAAATGTATAATAGTGATAGAACGATTTTTTTATTCATGATATTTTTGAATAAGAAAAATATTGCCTTTTACAGATAAACTCCCGGAAAGGCATAATTAAGCTATTTCCTTTATACTATTAAGGCAACAGGAGGAGGGCGGGAAAACCAGGGATGTCGATAATCAGATGTTATTATAAACCTATTGGAGTAATAAAACAACTTTATCTTATGTCCATACAAAAGCATCTGTTCAAAATTGATGGTTTCGTGGTATGCATTGCAGTTATCTAAGTTATCGTCATCAACATCTGCATAATAATCAACTGACACAGATATTACATGTGGTATAATTCCTTCACCTTCCCCCATTTCACCGGCAGAAGCTTTCTCAATGCCAACAAGGAAGAAAAACCCATAGAATAATACAAAAGCAATGTAGGGTAAATGAGTTGAAAATATTCCGAAAGTAAACATTCAGCTTTTGTTTTTTAAACCTGCAAAAATAGCTAACCTCCGGGGAAATAAAAACATTATTGTTAATTTTTTCAATTGATCTGTCTCACCGGAAGCAATTGATTTATAAAAAAAAGAAAAATAGTACTTTTAGCTAAAATTTTTACCCATGCTTCCAAAAGTTGAAATAATATCGGAATTAAATAAGAGCATATCCACGGCTTTTTTATTTGATGAACTGGAACCGGTTTCATTACCGTTACCTGATGAAAATGATAAGGATTATCTGGTTAGAAAACTGGAGAAAGAAAATGAATGGGCGATATACAAATCGCCTTTAATAAATTATTACTGTAAAACCGCTAACAACGGGCAACCCGGCTACAGGCTTGAAGGAGCCCGCAAGGCTGGTTCAAAGTTTTTTAACCTGGTAAAACAGGAGAAGACTGACGCAGTTCAGATATCAGGTCATAGTGGCATTGATATCACACTTGCGTTCCTTGAAGGTTTCCTGCTTTCAGCATATGATTTTAATAAATACAAAAAAGATAAATACCATTATCAACCCATCAGTATATACATTGCTGATGAGCAAGTAACACAGGATCAAATCACAGAATTAACCGTGCTTGCTGAGGCAGTATTTTACGGTCGTGATCTTGTAAATGAACCGCTCTCGTATTTAACTGCCGAATGTTTTTCGCAAGAGATAGAAGAACTGGGAATCGAAGCCGGGTTTAAAGTTGAAGTGTTCAATAAGAAAAAGATTGAAGCCTTACGGATGGGAGGTTTGCTTGCCGTGAATAAAGGCAGCATTGACCCACCCACCTTTACGATTCTGGAATGGAAACCTCAGGATTCATTGAATGAAAAGCCATTGGTATTGGTGGGTAAAGGAGTGGTATACGACACCGGAGGCCTGAGCCTTAAACCGACTCCTAAATCGATGGATTATATGAAAAGCGATATGGCAGGAGGGGCAGTAGTGGCGGCTACAATTTTTGCAGCCGCAAAAAACAAGCTTCCTGTTCATGTAATCGGCCTGATTCCTGCTACCGATAACCGGCCCGATGGAAATGCATACGTTCCGGGAGACATAGTAACTATGTACGATGGAACTACAGTGGAAATAAAAAATACCGATGCCGAAGGACGCCTGTTACTTGCCGACGCACTCAGCTATGCCAGTAAATTCAACCCACTCCTGGTAGTGGATGTGGCAACATTAACCGGTTCGGCAGAAATAATTGCCGGCTCTCATGCTATGATTGCCATGGGCAACAGTCCTGAAAACCTGCAAAAATTAAAAACGGCAGGAGAGAAAACATTTGAGCGCATGGTAGAAGTGCCTCTATGGGAAGAATACGCCAAACCTCTAAAATCGAATATTGCCGATTTGAACAACCTTGGTGTGAGGGAAGGCCAAACCTCCATTGCCGGCAAATTCCTGGAACATTTCACTTCATTCCCCTGGATACATCTCGATATTGCAGGAGTTGCCTGGTTGCATGAAAAAGATTTCTACCGTCCGGTTGGCGGAACAGGTTTTGGCATCCGCCTGTTATACAACTTTTTGAAATTATTCAATTAAAAACGTAACTTTGCGTCTCTTTTTCAAAGACTAAGAATAAACCATAGAATAGCAAGGAATGACAGATATAATAAAAGTAGGAATATCTCATGGCGACATAAACGGGATCAGTTATGAAGTAATATTGAAAACATTGCTCGATCCGCGCATAATGGAAATGTGCACACCTATTATATACGGTTCACCAAAGGTAGCTGCATATCACCGGAAAGCATTGAATATAAACAACCTAAGTCTCAATCATATAAAAAGTCCAAGAGAAGCAGGGCCAAATAAAGCCCATGTGCTTAATTGCATTGACGATGATGCGCGCGTTGAATTGGGAAAATCCACCTCCATTGCCGGGGAAGCTTCTTATATGGCACTCGACAAGGCAGTCAGTGATTTACAGGAGGGATTGATTGATGTATTGGTTACTGCGCCGATTAATAAGGACAACATACAAAGCGAAAAATTTAATTTTCCCGGGCATACTGAATTTTTGGCCCAACGTTTCAATTCTAAGAATTATTTAATGCTTATGGTGAGTGAGATCATGAAGGTTGGTCTTGTCACAACACATCTGCCCATTTCTAAAGTTGCTGAATATATTACACGGGATACCATCCTTTCGAAACTCAGGATCATCTCCCAGGCACTTCAACAGGATTTTGCAATTTCCCGTCCCCGGATTGCCGTATTGGGTTTAAATCCGCACGCAGGCGATAACGGGCTGCTTGGAAAAGAAGAAAATGATATTATTCTGCCAGCCATCATCCAGGCGAAGAAGGAAGGATTAATAGCATTGGGACCTTACCCTGCTGATGGTTTTTTTGGTTCAGAAGATTACCGGAAGTTTGATGCCATTTTAGCCATGTACCATGACCAGGGCCTGATACCCTTCAAGCTTGCATCTTTTGAGCGCGGAGTAAACTATACTGCCGGGCTTCCTTTCGTCAGAACCTCTCCTGCTCATGGAACTGCTTACTCTCTGGCTGGTGAAGATAAAGCCTCTCCTGATTCCTTCCGGCAGGCACTCTACCTTGCCATTGATATATATAGAAACAGGAAAATTCATGAGGAAATTTCGAAAAACCCCCTGAAGAAATACGATATAAATTCCAACCAGGAAGACGAAAGTGTTGATATAGAAGCCGAAGACGACGATCAAAAATATTAAACGCCTTTGACATGTATGAATTTATCCGGGGAAAAGTTGCCGGTCTGAATCCTGCAAGTATAATTGTTGAAACCGGCGGTATTGGTTTTATTGCAAACATATCGCTGAATACTTACACAAAGTTAAACCGAAAAGAGGAGGTTCACCTTTTACTCCATCAGATTGTACGCGAAGATGCTCACATTCTATATGGTTTTGCCGAGGTCCGCGAACGTGATCTTTTTCGCCTGCTAATTTCGGTTAACGGAGTTGGAGCCGGAACAGCCATAATGATGTTGTCATCGTTAACTCCGGAAGAAATAGCCGGAGCAGTGGCAGAAGGGGATACCGATCTGCTTAAGGGGGTTAAGGGGATAGGCATAAAAACTGCGCAGCGGATCATAATCGATTTGAAGGATAAACTGGGCAAAATAACCGACAATAATCAATTTTTGATTTCATCAGACAATACTCTGCAAAATGAAGCGTTATCAGCATTAGTCATGCTGGGATTCGCCAAAAAGGATGCAGAAAAAGTTGTTACCAAAATTATCAGGGACAATCCGGATGCTACTGTTGAGCGCGTAATAAAAACAGCATTAAAAAGGTTATAAATCAGGAATGAAATTGGCCCGTTTTTTTCAGAAGTCATACTTTTTTTGTCTGCTATTTGTTCTGCCATTGTTTTTCGGAAACAGTTTTGCGGCTGCCAGCAGGTTGAATTATGTGGTTATTCAGCCTCAGGATACAGTAGGGGTGGATACCACAGGTACATTGCCATTCCCCTTTCAGGATCAGCCCGCATTTGGTATTCAGCCCCAGGATTCGGTTAAAATATTTCTGAATAAACCCAGCAACATCAACTTTGAAATTGAATACGATCCGGAAACAGGGCAATACATCTTTTATGAAAAGATCGGCAGGCTGAACTACCGCCTTCCCCAGACAATGACGCTTGATGATTATGTAGATTACGACTTCCAAAAATCGGTGCAGGATTACTGGAGGCAGCGAAGCCGGCTTCATGAAATGGACCAGCGCGGCTCACTTATACCAAAACTTACTGTAGGTGGTGAAGCATTCAACCGGGTGTTTGGTGGAAATGTGGTAAATATACAACCACAGGGATATGTTGAAGTAAGCTTCGGATATCAGGTAAATACAACGGAAAACCCGGCTATACCCGAACGATTAAGGAAAGTGCCAACGTTCGATTTCGATGAGAAAATTCAGATGAATGTGATGGGCCAGATTGGCACCAAAATGAACATGCGGGTGAATTATAACACAGAAGCCACATTCGATTATGAAAATAAGATGAACCTGGAGTATACAGGCGATGAGGATGAAATCATAAAGCGAATAGAAGCTGGTAATGTATCCTTGCCATTAAGCGGTTCGCTAATAACAGGGGCCTCAAACCTGTTTGGAGTAAAAGCCGAAATGCAGTTTGGCCGACTTACTCTTACCACCTTGTTTTCACAGCATAAAGGCGAATCACAGACTATGGAGACAGAGGGAGGTGCACAAATTACCAACTATGAAATTTCGGCTGCCAATTACGATGCAAACCGGCACTTCTTTCTCTCTCATTATTTCCGCGACAACTATGACCAATGGCTAAGAAATACTGCGGTTCCAACATCCCCTGTCACAATCAATAAAATAGAAATCTGGGTAACCAACAAATCAAGTAATTTTACTGAATCAAGAAATATTATTGCATTCCAGGACCTTGGGGAACATGACCCTCATATTTACACCGACATTACTTCATTTCAGGAAACAACAGGAATGCCTTATCCTGAAAATATTTTTCCGCATAATGATGCCAATGGATTGTATTATGAAATGGCAAATACCTACAGTGAAATCCGGTCGACCGAAAATATTACCAATGTTTTGGCCCAGTTTGGTACATCATTTATGGGCGGACAAGATTATGAAAAAATTGAGCAGGCCAGAAAGCTGAATCCCTCAGAATTTACTGTAAATGAACGACTGGGATACATTTCATTGAATACATCATTGAATAGCGATGAGGTTCTGGCTGTTGCATATAGTTACACCTCAGGAGGCAAAGTATTTCAGGTAGGGGAATTTTCAACCGATGGGGTTGCAGCGCCAGGTACCCTGATACTTAAGCTGCTAAAAGGAACAAATCTTTCACCCAATCTTCCTACCTGGGACCTGATGATGAAAAACGTTTATAACCTGGATGCATACCAGCTTACGCCGCAGGATTTTTCCCTGAATATAGTTTACCAGAACGACTCCACAGGTACTTACATCAATTACCTGCCGGAAGGAAGACTTAACGGGCATATCCTGCTGGAGGTGATGAATCTGGATCAATTGAACAAACAGCTCGACCCTTATAACGATGGAGTATTCGATTATATAGAGGGCATAACAGTTAATTCAAACCGGGGAAGGATCATCTTCCCTGTTGTGGAACCTTTTGGCAGCCATCTGGCCGATTCGCTTCAAAACCCTGCTCTTATTGACCGCTATACCTTTCAGTCGCTCTACGATTCAACACAGGTATATGCGGAACAGGATGCCGAACATAACAAATACCGGCTGGTTGGGAGCTATAAGGGAGCATCAGGATCGGATATTGCGCTTGGTGCACTTAATCTTGCCCAGGGATCGGTTAAGGTAACAGCCGGTGGCCGGGAGCTTATGGAGAATGTAGATTATACAGTAGATTATACTCTTGGAAGGGTCAAAATTATAAACCAGGCATTGCTCGAAGCAGGAACTCCTATCCAGGTTTCTACTGAAAGTGAGGATCTCTTTTCAATGCAACGGAAAACCTTACTTGGTACACATGCCAATTATGCCTTTTCCGACAATTTCAACGTAGGAGCAACTGCACTTTATATGCAGGAAAGGCCTTTAACGCAAAAGGTGGATTATGGTGAAGATCCCATTTCAAACCTTATGGTTGGAATGGATTTACGTTATTCTACTCAAAGCAATTTCCTTACTAAAGCTGTTGATGCTTTACCGTTTTACAGCACTAATACTCCTTCCACCATTGATGTGGAAGCTGAAATTGCCCGTTTAATACCCGGCCATTCGAGTGTAATAGAGGAAAGCGGCAACGCATATATCGATGATTATGAAGGAACAAAAACCACAATCGATCTGAAAGCACGACAATCGTGGGCACTGGCCAGTACTCCGCAGCAACAAAGCATACTGTTCCCAGAAGGGAACCTTACAAATCAGCTTGCATACGGGTTCAACAGGGCTAAACTGGCATGGTATGTAGTTGATCCTTTATTCGCCCGAAACAACAGTTTAACACCCGAACATATCCGCAATAATCCCGATCTCCAATCGAATCACTTTGTACGTGAAGTATTCGAAAAAGAAATTTTCCCGGCCAAACAAGCGCCGGTAGGAACACCTACAAACATTCCGGTGCTTGATGTTGCTTACTATCCTGAAGAGCGTGGTCCTTACAATTACGATACTAATCCGTCAAGTTATTCTGCAGGGGTTGAGCCTGACGGAACATTGGCTGATCCCGAATCCAGGTGGGGAGGTATCATGAGAAGGATTGAAACCAGCGACTTTGAAACTGCCAACATCGAATTCATCGAATTCTGGATGATGGACCCCTACGTGTATGATACGCTGGGAATGCATACAGGAGGAGATCTTTACTTTAACCTTGGAGATATTTCAGAAGACATATTACGAGACGGAAGAAAGTCATTTGAACAGGGATTGCCAACGACAGAACAGGCCACCAATACCGATACAACAGTATGGGGGCGCGTATCCACACTCCAGTCGCTTGTAAATGCCTTTGTTAATGATCCCGAAGCGAGAAGGTTCCAGGATATTGGGCTTGACGGGCTGCAGGATGAGGAGGAGCAGATATTTTTTGCCGATTATCTTAATCAGTTGCGAGACCTGGTTTATGATGATGTTTATGCATCCGTTCTGAACGACCCTTCATCCGACAATTTTCATTACTACCGGGGGTCTGATTACGATCAGCAACAGTTAGGAATCCTGCAACGGTATATTAATTTTAACAGCCCTGAAGGCAATTCACCCACTACTGAAATGTCGCCGGAATCTTATCCAACGGCTGCTTCCTCGATCCCCGATATGGAAGATATCAACAGCGATAATACATTAAATGAAAATGAAAGATACTACCAGTACCGCGTTAGCCTTAGGAAGGAAGACATGCAACTGGGAAATAATTACATAACTGACATAAAGGAAAGCAGGCTGCAATTAAAGAATGGTCAGGTTGGAGAGGTTAAATGGTACCAGTTTAAAATTCCGGTTCGTAACCCTGATCAGGTTCTGGGGAATATACGAGATTTTAAATCAATCCGGTTTATGAGGATGTACCTGCGGGGATTCGAAGAACCGGTAATATTACGTTTTGCCACACTTGATCTGGTGCGTGCCGACTGGCGCCGCTATACCCGTGACATTGGCGATCCTGAAGTTGTATCTCCCAATGCCACCTTTGATGTTTCAGCAGTAAATATCGAAGAAAACGGCAGCAGGGAACCCGTTAATTATATTCTCCCTCCCGGAATCAGCCGGGTTATTGATCCTGCAAATCCGCAGATGCGTGAGTTGAATGAACAATCAATGGTGCTTAAAGTAACCGAACTTGAACAGGGAGATGCAAGGGCTGCATACAAATCTTTATTCATGGACTTCAGAAGGTATAAGCGACTGAAACTGGAAGTTCATGCCGAAGAGATCCCGGAGTATCCGCTGGAAGACGATGAAGTTCATTTTTTTATACGAATGGGGTCGGATTACAATTTCAACTACTACGAATATGAAATTCCTCTGAAACTTACTCCCGCTGGAAGGTATAACGGTGAAATTGAAGGGGACCGTTATATGGTATGGCCCGATGAAAACCGGCTGGATATTCCACTTGAAGTCTTTACAAATGTCAAACTCGATCGGAATGCCGAGATGCGCCGGGCAGGTTCAGAACTTGGCATTCAGGACGTTTTTGAAACTGTGCATAGAGGCTGGAACAAGGATAAGAACAGGATAAAAATTAAAGGTAGCCCCAACCTGGGTAGTGTACAGGTAGTTATGATGGGTATCCGCAATAAGCGGGGCCAGCTAAATACCGGTCCCAAGTCGGTTGAAGTATGGGTTAACGAGTTTCGTTTGTCAGATTTCGATGAAAGCGGTGGCTGGGCTGCCAATGCCAGGGCCACTACCCGGCTTGCCGATCTGGGAAGCATTACTGTGGCAGGTCGCACCCGCTCAACAGGCTTTGGAAGCATCAGCCAAAACATCAACAGCAGGGCACTTGAAGATTTAAATGAGATTGATGTTGCCACCTCCATCGATTTAGGCCGCTTTTTCCCTGAAAAGGCAGGAGTTCGCGTTCCTATGTTTTATGGCTATTCCCGCAGTGTAAGGTCTCCGGAGTACAATCCACTTGAACCGGATATTAAAATGGAGCAATCATTGGAAAGAGCCGAATCAGAACAGATAAGAGATTCAATAAAATTCATTGCCCAGGAAATGATTACGAGAAAAAGCATTAATTTCACTAATGTGCGCATTGAACCTCAGCGTGAACAGGAAAAACCACGTGTATGGGACCCTGAGAATTTCGCAGTGACCTATTCCTACAATGAAATTTTCAGGCGTAATGTTAACACCGAATTCAATCTTGATAAAACTTACCGGGGAATGTTCTCTTATAATTACAGCAGCCGCCCGAAATTGGTAGAGCCTTTTAATAAAGTCAAACTTTTACAAAAAGGTCCGCTTAAGCTGATCGGTGATTTTAATTTTTATCCGCTTCCAACTCAAATATCTTATCGAACCGACCTCTCGAGACGTTATCATGAAACGCAGTCACGGAATATTACAAATCCTGATTTTATACTTCCTGCTACCTATGAAAAAGATTTTCTCTGGAACCGGTTCTTTGATCTGAGGTATGACATTACCCGCTCAGTAAAATTTGACTTTTCCTCAAGGGGAACTTCACGCATCGATGAGCCGGAAGGCCCTATGAATCGTGACATGGATGACTACCAGATGCGAAGGGATTCGATACTTACCAACCTATATAACCTTGGAAGGCCCACCCTTTACAACCATAACGTAAATGTTTCATATACGCTGCCGATCAACCGGATCCAGATGTTTAACTTCTTATCGGCCACTGCACGTTACCAGGGAACATTCGACTGGCAGGCAGGGCCAATTACTGCCGATACAATTCAATTAGGCAACCGGGTACAAAACTCACGAAATATTCAGCTCACAGGTAATGCAAACCTGCAAAGCCTTTATAATAAGGTGCCGTACTTCCAGCAGCTTAATCAGAAATTCCGCAGAACAGGGGGCAGCCGATACAGCATGAACAGGCAAACCGGAACAAACAGGGGGCAGGATCAGCAGCAGCAGCAACCTCAACGTAAAGCAGAACAAACATACCAGGGAAATATTAACCTCACTGCCAACCAGCCGCAGATTATAAACCACAAGCTTAATACCCGGAAAGTGAAGGTAACAGCTTTGGATGCCACTGGCGAACCCATCAGGGGCAGAACAAGTGTAATCGATGCAAACAGTGTGGAATTCACACCACTTGCAGATGGCGGACAGGGACAGGTGACTGTATCGGGCGTTCCCGGTGACCAGAGCTTTTTCAGGGATGCACTGGACCTCACTGCGCGCATGCTTATTGGTATTCAAACCATATCGGTTAACTACAGCATAAATGGTGGTACAGTACTTCCGGGATACCTGCCTGAGCCACGACTTTTTGGTGCAGGTGCATATTACCCCGAATCCGATATGTTTGGCAATACTTTAGACCCAAGCTTCGCCCCCGGAATGCCCTTCCTTGCCGGATGGCAGGATTATAATTTTGCTCGTACAGCAGCACGTAACGGCTGGGTTACTACCGACTCCACCCTGAACCTTCCATATCTGTTTACCAAAAACGAAAGGCTTAGTGTTCGTACTACTGTCGAACCGTTACCCGACCTGCGAATTGATGTGACGGCAGAACGTTCATTCTCAAAAAATATAAGCGAATTCTACAACTATAATACTTCTACTGGTGAATTCAACGCCAACAGCTTCACCGAAACGGGTAACTTCAGCATGTCAACCCTCACCTGGGGTACAGCTTTCTTTGCAATGGGTAAAGGAGAAGTGCACCACTCTGAAGCATTTGAAAAATTCAAGGATAACAGGCGAATCATTGCCGGAAGACTGGCTGCGCAACGCGATCCGAATAACGGGTTTGGATACGATCCTTCTGTGCCACATGGACAATTCCCTACCTATCCTGATGGTTATGGCCCCAACTCGGTAGAAGTCCTTGTACCAGCATTCTTAGCGGCATACCAGGGTAAAGATGCTGAAACCATTTCCTTGGGTCTGTTTCCATCCATTAAATTCATCAGGCCAAACTGGCGTATACAATATGAAGGTATGGTTTCCAAGATTCCTGGCCTGAACCGCATTATACGCTCACTTAATTTTACTCATGCATACCGGTCAAGTTACAATGTGGGGTCGTTTATAACAAACCTGAATTACCAGGAACAAGGCGATGGGTTCAGCTATGTACGTGATATATCAGGCAATTTTATTACACCTTATGATTTCAATTCGGTTAATATCATGGAAACATTCAGCCCCCTTATTAATGTTGACATTAACTGGCAGGGTGATTTTACATCACGCGGTGAAATAAAAAAGTCGAGAAACCTTATCCTGGCTTTTGCCAATAACCAGCTAACCGAAATTCTGAGTGATGAGTATACCGTTGGATTGGGCTACCGGTTCAAACAAATGGACCTGATCATTAAAACCAAAAATTCTCAGCAGGCTTATTCAAACGATTTAAATCTTAGGGCAGATCTGTCTTATCGGAAGAACAAGACTGTACTGCGAAAAATAGTGGAAGATGACGATCAGATTACTGCCGGGCAAAGCTCATTTACAATAAAAACCACTGCTGATTATATGCTCAGCGACCGGTTCCAGTTGCGCGTTTTCTTCGATAAGATCCTAAATAATCCATTTACCCAGCTTTCATTTCCCACTTCAAATACAAACGTAGGTGTAAGTTTCAGGTTTACTTTGGCGCAATAAAAACTTAATCTTAATTTAGTAGCTCAATTTAATAAATTCAAAATGGATTTTACGCTGCTAAGCCTTGATACTCCCATTGTATTGGTAAATGAAGCCATGAAAAACAGCCTTATTGGAAATCTTGGAATTGAAGTAACCAATATCGGCGAAGGTATAGTTGAAGGCTTTTTAATATTATCAGATAAAAACAGCAGACCAGGAGGTATATTACACGGAGGGGCAAATCTCTCTATGGCCGAAACGCTTGCCGGTCTTGGAAGCATGCTATTGGTCGATTTGAATGAAAACGACATTCTTGGTACACAGGTTTCCGGCAGTCATACCGGAGTCTTATCTGAAGGGAAAGCACTGGCCACAGCAAAAATTATCCACCAGGGAAACAAGACTCACATCTGGAATGTTGATGTTAGAAACGAAAATGGAAAACTAATTTCTACCGTTCGCGTAACCAACATGATTGTTAAAAGGAATGACTGACTTAAATAAACTTGCCTCGTTTATTGACAGACTGCTTGCAAAAAATTGCTCTTTTGCAATTTGGTCGATGCCCGGAAGCAACACTCCTGAGATTTTAATCGCCCAAAATGAAGAACTGGTATATCCTGCCTGTTTTGAAAAACTAAACGGTGGTGAAGGTTTTGTATTTGCACCCTATAAAATCAATAAAAATTTACCCCTCGTCCTCCTGAAACCAGGAATTTACAAAAAAGGGATGAATGAAATTCTCAATATTGACTGTAATATGCTTCCGAACACGGAAAAAATTGATATTGAGTCGAATAAAGCTTATGTCATTTCCAGGGAAGATTACCTGAATGACATAAACCGGACAATTGAAGTCATCAAAAGTACAAAACTGGCAAAGGTTATTGTTTCGAGGCTGATTCCACATAAAAGGAAAAAAGAATCGGTTGGAGAAGTATATCTGCAGCTGTTTAAGCAAACACCCAATGCTTTTGTTTACATGGTAAACCTGCCTTCAAATAAGAAAATACCCCAAACAGGACTATGGATGGGTGCAACTCCCGAAGTGCTTTTAAAATCGGAAGGCAAAGATCTGGAAACGGTGTCATTGGCAGGAACTCAATCGCGCCGCGAAGATAATGACTACAGCTGGCATACCAAGGACATTGAAGAACAGGCATTTGTTTCGAGATACCTGCTCGATGTATTTTATAAGTTCAATATACATCCATATACCACACAAGGTCCCGATACTATGGAGAGCGGAAAAGTTGCACACCTCAGTACCGTCTTCCGTTTTGCTGCCAAAAAGCTGGCAACCAACCTGGGTGAGTTTGTATCGGAATTGCACCCAACCCCTGCAGTGTGTGGTTATCCTAAATCGAAAGCCGCTAAATATATCCCTGAAATCGAAAAACACGATCGCCGTTACTATACTGGATACCTTGGTCCATGGCGATTGAACGGAGATGTAGGATTATTCGTAAATTTGCGTTGTATGGAGATCATGCCGGAGCAGTATATATTGTATTCAGGCGGAGGAATCACCGCCCGTTCGGTTCCTGAAGATGAGTGGGAGGAAACCAATAAAAAAGCAACTACGCTGTTATCAGCGATCGAAGCAGTTCAAAATAAATGATATCTACAAAAAAACATGTTCAGCAACTGGCCTTTCTATTACAGGCAAAAGGAATAACCGATATTGTTATTTCCCCCGGTTCACGCAACAGCCCGTTAATCAATACACTTGTTTTGTCGAAACAGTTTAACTGCCGGAGTGTGGTTGATGAACGCAGTGCAGCTTACTTTGCACTGGGTTGGGCACAGGCATTGCAAAAACCGGTAGCATTGGTTTGCAGTTCAGGTACAGCAACGCTCAATTATGCACCTGCAGTTGCCGAAGCTTTTTATCAAAACATTCCACTTATTGTGCTTACTGCCGACCGGCCCGACTATTGGATAAACCAGGGAGAAAATCAAACCATCCCACAGCAAAATATTTACAGGGATTTTTGTAAAAAAGAAATAACCCTGCCTATGGGGGAATCTGAAAAGGAATTGTGGTTTGCCGGCCGTATAATAAATGAAACACTCAATACTGCTGTTAAAGGCTTGCCCGGTCCGGTGCATATCAATGTTCCACTGGATGAACCTTTGCATGATCTGACAGATGAAGACCTGCCTGCAGTGAAAACTATTGAAGCAACTCCGGTAAAAAGGACGTTAAGTGAAGAAGATCTGGAAAACCTGGCTGCAACAATTAACAGGTCGGAAAAAATACTTATCCTGGCAGGGCAGCAACCTGTGAGCCCTGAAATGAGAAATATCCTTTCAGCATTTGCTGAAAAAACAGGCGCCGTGGTTTTGAAAGAACACATTTCAAACCTGGAACATTTGGATTTCCTTGGAAATATTGATCTCCTGATGACATCCCTCCTTTCAGAAAACCTTGATACTTACAAACCTGATTTGCTTTTAACACTGGGCGGTACATTTGTCTCCAAGCCGCTCAAACAGTTTCTTCGAAACAACAAGCCTGAAAACCATTGGCACCTGAGCCTTTCAGGCCGGTATTACGATACCTACCAGTCGCTGACCCGGATCATTGAATTGGAAGCATTATCTTTTTTTCTGCAACTTACTGATATAGTACGGCCCAAGGATGAAAGTTACTTGCAGAACTGGAAACAAAAGGAACAACAGGTAAAGCAATTGCGCGATGAATTTGTAAGGCAGGCCGGCTTCTGCGATTTAAGCATATTCAGCAGAATAATGAAAAGCCTGTCTGAAAATTCAGCAGTGCACCTGGGCAACAGCTCACCGGTAAGATATGCCCTTATCTGTGATGGTGCAAAAGAGGTACAGTATTTCGGAAACCGGGGTACCAGCGGAATCGACGGCTCTCTGTCTACAGCAGTGGGCTTTGCCTCTGCTTCGGATAAAATAAATACCATAATTCTTGGTGATCTTTCGTTTTTCTACGATTCCAATGCTCTGTGGAACAAATATATCGGTCGTAACCTTCGGATTATCGTTATCCATAACGGGGGTGGAAATATTTTCAGTATGATAAAAGGACCCGGTGAATCGCCCGCATTCAACGAATTCTTTTTCACAGAAAACACTACAAGCGCTGCCGGAATTGCCCAAAGTTTCGGACTGGATTACTTTAAGGCTGAAAATGAAGAAGAACTGGAATCAGGATTAAATGACTTTTATTCTGAAGAACGAAAGAAAGCATCAATTCTGGAAATCTTTACCGATGCAGCGTTGAATGCAAAAATGTTCAGGGAGTTGTTCAAAAAGGTGAAGAGTTCCTGAAGAGAAGATTGGAGCGGTAACTCTTTTTATTTAATTTTGTGAACATAGTAAGCATTTTTGATTTACAAAGCATAAATAAAAAGAAATGAAACAAATAACATTAAACATACAGGAAAAAAAATTTAATGCATTCTTAGAGTTTATAAAAACTTTAGATTATGTTGAAATTCCTGAAGCAGATAGAAAATCTTTGATCGAGTTGCAAGAATCTTTAAATCAGGTCAAACTGATGAAAGAAGGTAAAATTAAAAAACAATCGGCTGAAGATTTTTTAAATGAGCTATAATATTTATCCAACCCCGGATTTTAAAAAACACTTCAAAAAACTTTACAAAAAGTATAAGTCATTAAAAGATGAATTAAATGGATTGTTGTTGATACTTAAAAATAAACCTGATTTTGGAATCCCTCTGGGTCATAACGTATTTAAAATCAGGATGGCAATTTCATCAAAAGGTAAAGGTAAATCTGGTGGAGCCAGAATAATAACATATTTGGATAATGATGCAAAAGAATTATATCTGGTATTTATCTATGATAAAAATCAACTTGAAAATATTACCATGGAACAAATACTGGAGCTTTTAAAAAATGCTGGCTTAGCCAACACAAGGTAAATTTTTCCTGACAATCATCCTGCATTAAAACAAAAAGATATGAGTAATACACGCAACTGGGAAACCATTAAGGAATACGAAGACATCTTCTTCGACTACTTCGACGGCATCGGGAAAATTACAATCAACCGCGAACGGTACCGGAATGCATTCCGGCCAACCACAGTCAATGAAATGAGCGATGCCCTGAACATTTGTCGCGAAGACCAGCGCATCAATGTGGTGGTGCTTACCGGTGCAGGCGATAAAGCTTTCTGCTCAGGAGGCGATCAAACCGTTAAAGGAATTGGTGGCTACGTTGATAAGCAGGGTATCCCGCGTTTAAACATTCTTGAAGTGCAGCGGCAGATCCGCAGCATGCCCAAACCGGTAATAGCAATGGTCAACGGTTATGCAATCGGGGGCGGACATGTATTGCACGTGGTGTGCGACATCAGTATTGCCAGCGATAATGCAATATTCGGGCAAACAGGCCCCAAAGTGGGCAGCTTCGATGCCGGCCTTGGCTCTTCCTACCTGGCAAGTATTGTAGGACAGAAAAAGGCACGCGAAATATGGTTTATGTGCCGCCAGTACTCAGCAGCCGAAGCCCTTGAAATGGGCCTGGTGAATAAGGTGGTACCCTTCGACCGGCTGGAAGATGAAGTGGTGGAGTGGGCTCAAAAAATGCAGGAACACAGTCCGCTGGCTTTACGCATGCTTAAGTTGGGGCTTAATGCCGAACTCGATGGCCAGGTGGGAATTCAGGAATTTGCCGGAAATGCTACCCTGCTTTATTACCTTACCGAAGAAGCACAGGAAGGCAAGCATGCTTTTCTTGAAAAACGAAAACCGGATTTTAAGAAGTATCCAAAATTCCCTTAGGTATTTCAAAAACTTACCATTTGGTAACTTACCATATTGTAAGTTACCAAAAAGTAAGTTATCTTTGTATAAAAATTTGTAATGGAAACTCCGTTTACCTACGGAAGACTGGCTGTTCTAAATAATTTTACTAACCGTAAAAAAGAAGTACAACAGTTAACTGAAAATTTTTCAATGCTGGTTAATACGGTATTGATATCTCCACGACGCTGGGGAAAATCATCACTTGTAGAAAAAGCAACAGGTGAAGCAGCCAAAAAGGACAAGCAGCTCAGGTTTTGTATGATTGATGCTTTTAATGTGCGTACGGAAGAGCAATTTTATCAGCAGCTTGCAACTGGAGTTCTAAAAGCATCTTCATCACGGCTGGAAGTAATTGCGGAAACAGCTAAAGCCTTTATGGGCAAATTTATCCCGCGCCTGTCATTCAGTCCTGGCAATCAACAGGAATTAGCATTATCACTTGACTGGAAAGAGGTTAAAAAACAGCCCGATGATATCCTGAATATGGCGGAAAAAATAGCCGCCAAAAACAATTGGAAATTTATTATATGCATCGATGAGTTTCAAAACATTGCCTCATTCAACCACCAGCTGGCCTTCCAAAAAAAGCTCAGGGCGAACTGGCAAAAGCATCAGCATGTCGCCTATTGTCTGTTTGGAAGCAAACGCCATATGCTAATGGATGTTTTCACTAATGCTTCTATGCCTTTTTATAAGTTTGGTGATCTGATGTTTCTGGAAAAAATTACAAAAGAAGACTGGATAAAATTTATAATTAAGCGTTTCAAGGATACCGGAAAAGAAATTTCAAAAGATAACGCAGCATACATTGCCGGTCTTGCCGATTGCCATCCTTATTATGTCCAGCAACTGGCTCAGCAAAGTTGGCTCAGGACAAAGCAGGATTGCAATGAAGCTATCATAAATGATGCCCTTGAAGGTTTAATCAATCAGTTAAGCCTCCTTTTTCAAACTAAAACTGAAGAACTAACTACTCTTCAAATTAATTTTTTAAAGGCAATGCTCGAAGGTATAAATCAATTCAGTTCAAAAGAAACATTAGAAAAATATGATCTGGGAACCTCTGGTAACGTAGTTAAATTAAAAAAGACTCTGGTAAACAAAGAAATTATCGACTTTCGCAAGAATGCTATCTTCCTGCTCGATCCCATGTACAAGAACTGGCTGGAAACCCGTTATTTTAAACTGAAAAGATAGTAATGGCAACAACCAAATCATGGATAAATGCCGCACGGCCCAGAACCCTGCCTTTAGCCCTTTCAGGTATCCTTATGGGGTGCGGGCTCGCCTGGTACTATGGAGCCATTGATGTTTGGGTAAGTGCCCTGGCAATAGTGACCGCTACTTTCATACAAGTATTTTCCAATTTCGCCAACGATTATGGCGACAGTCAGAAAGGTACCGACAACCGGCACCGGGTTGGCCCCCTGCGTACCGTCCAGAGCGGTGAAATCAGCAAAAAGGAAATGGAGGTGGGCATGATTGTAATAGGCAGCCTGAGTTTCCTCTCTGGAATCCTGCTGGTTTATCTTGCAACCTGGGATTCTTCTAAACCTGCATTTTTCCTCTTTATCGGGTTGGGAATTCTTTCCCTGATAGCAGCCTATTTTTATACCGCAGGAAATAAATCATACGGTTATATCGGGTTGGGCGACTTGTTCGTCTTCCTGTTTTTCGGGCTATTACCGGTACCAGGAGTGTTTTACCTGAATGCAGGATTCCTGCCCGTTAACTTGTTCCTGCCTGCAATCAGCATTGGCCTGTTCAGCGCCGGTGTACTAAATCTAAATAATATGCGCGACATTGTCAACGACCGCCGTTCGGGTAAAATAACAATTCCGGTGCGGCTTGGTGCAAATAAAAGCCGGTATTATCACCAGGCATTAATTACCGGGGGATGGGTAGCTGCCTTAGCTTATACGCTCATGCAGGAGCAATCGGTGTGGCAGTGGCTTTATCTGCTGACACTGCCGTTTTACCTGAACGATGTGAAAAGAATCAGCCGGATAAAAACCGACAGGGAACTCGACCCCTTTCTTAAACGGTTAGCCCTTTCAACCCTTGCCTTCACAATATTGTTTATTACAGGGTTCATACTATCGGCCAAATGAAAGCATACTGGAAAAAATATGAGTTGCAGTTTAAGCGCCCTGCTAAAACTTCCCGCGGGGAGTATAAAATCCGCACGGTATGGTACCTGTTCCTGGAAAAAGCAGGGATTACCGGCGTGGGCGAATGTGCACCTATCCCCGGCCTCAGCCCTGAAACCCCGGAGCAGGTGGAACTTCTGTTGAATGATGTATGCACCAATCCGGAGAATTATTTATGGTCAGCGGAACTTACCCAAAAGGTTTCTTCAGTGCATTTTGCTCTGGAAACAGCCTGGTTCGATTTGCAAAACGGAGGAAACCAGCAGCTTTTTCCTTCTGAATTTTCAAAAGGGAAAGCCGGTATTCCCATCAACGGACTTGTATGGATGGGCGATGCTGAATATATGCAACAGCAGATACAGGATAAAATTAAGGCAGGATACCATTGCATAAAGCTGAAGATTGGGGGAATCGATTTTGAAAAGGAACTGGAGATTCTCCGGTCAATCCGAACCATCTGGCATTCCAGCCAGATTACCCTCCGGCTCGATGCCAATGGGGCATTTCACCCCGGGGAAGCACTGGATAAGCTGCACCGCCTGGCACCGCTGCATATCCACTCCATAGAACAACCTGTAGCTGCGGGATATTGGAAATCCATGGCCCGGATCTGCAAAGAATCTCCCATTCCGGTAGGGCTCGATGAAGAACTAATTGGAATCCATTCAACAAAAAAAAAGGAAAAGTTGCTGGATGCGATACAGCCACAGTACCTCATACTGAAGCCCAGCCTGCACGGTGGACTTTCAGGATGCAACAAATGGATTGAACTGGCCGAAAGCCGCTCCATTAAATGGTGGATCACTTCTTACCTGGAGTCGAATGTTGGGTTGAATGCCATAGCCCAATGGGCTTATTCTAAAAATGCAAAAGGTTACCAGGGCCTGGGTACAGGTGCCCTTTTTACAAACAACATTTCCTCACCGCTGGAAATTCGGGGAGAAGAGTTGTGGATGAATACTATGAATGCATTTAATTTTCCTGAAAACTTCTTTAATCGATGAATTCATTTCCGGAACATATCGTACTGAACGGGAACCAAATACGGGTGAAGGATTTTATTCAGAAAGAACATCCTACCGTATATGAAAAAGCTTTGCCTGAGTTTCTTGCAGAGTGGTACGGACCGGCAGATTTTATTGAGGTAAAGACATCGGGCAGCACAGGCATCCCGAAAACCATCCAACTCAAAAAGGAGTTTGTAACCCAAAGTGCACTGCGCACCATTCAATTTTTTAATCTGCAAGCCGGAGATCGAATACTTCACTGCCTCCCCATAAACTTTATAGCAGGTAAGCTTATGGTGGTAAGGGCCCTGCTTGGAAATCTCGATTTGTATGTTGCTGACCCGCAAACCGACTTTAGCTTTCTTCATTCTGAAAGGTTCCGCTTTGCAGCTATGGTTCCGCAACAAGTGAATAAAATAATGAATGCAGAACCGGCAACCGGCGAATGGTTAAACAATTTGGATCAACTGCTCATAGGTGGCTCTGCCCTGCCCCTTTCACTTGAAAACCGGTTGCAAAATACATCTGCATTATGTTATTCAAGCTATGCAATGACCGAAACCGCTACCCATATTGCACTGCGAAGAATTAACGGTGATGAAGCAGACGAATACTACCACTGCCTGGATGATATAACTATACAGCTGTCGGAATCAGGTTGCCTGCAGGTATACATGCCCGGACTTACCCAACAGCCTCTTGATACGACCGATCTGGCTGATGTAAAGGATGAAAAAACATTCCGGATACTGGGCCGCACCGACAATGTGATCATTTCAGGAGGCATAAAGTATTCTCCCGAACAACTGGAAAAAAAACTGGAACCCTTCATTAAAGAACCCTTCCTGATCTCATCGCTGCCCCATGAGTCACTGGGCCGGCAACTGGTTTTAGTGACGGAGGGAAATGCATCTCAAAAGTCAATAGCAAAGTTGCAGGAAATCTGCAAAAAATACCTGGATAGATACGAACAGCCACGACAGATAATCTTCATACCTGAAATTCCCAAAACCGGCAATGGGAAACCCGACAGGAATGCAAAGGTTTTACCACGGTAAAAAACTCTTTTGGTTTAGAAGATTACTTTCAAATATTGCTTTTCTAATGCTCATTTATTATCTTTGTTACCACCGTAACTGTTACGACGGCAACAGGTAAGCTATTTGCCGTTCTGTAATTTGGGTAATATTAGTTATAGGAATTTTTAACCCGGAGGCAACCAGGCCTGCTATTTCACAAATGGCAATGCTTTAGTGCGTATGATTTTCGAATGAAAATTAATAATATAAATAAATGGAATTTTATAACAGAATAAGTGAACTTGCTGAATTGAAAAGAATACAGAAGCTTTCTTTCAGTGATTATTCCAGAATGACAGTAGTTACCGGTAGAAGGCGGATAGGCAAAACAAGCCTGGTCATGAAATCAATTGAAGGCACACCCACTGTTTATCTGTTTGTGGGACGTAAAAATGAAGCCACACTTTGTACCGAATTCATTCCGGTTATAGCCAGTTCATTAAATGCTTTTGTGCCGGTGGATATTAAAACGTTCAGGTCATTGTTTCAGTACCTCATGGAATTGGCAACCCAACGCGCTTTTAACCTTGTAGTAGATGAGTTCCAGGAATTCTCGAATGTTAATGAATCAATATTCAGCGATATGCAGAATATATGGGACAGCTACAGAAAAAAAACCCGCATGAATCTGATAATTAGCGGCTCTGTATTTTCCCTGATGCAAAAGATTTTCCAGAATTCAAAGGAACCATTGTTTGGCAGGGCAGATAATATTATCAAATTATCTGTTTTTGATACAGCTACTTTAAAAGAAATAATACACGATCATTATAAAAACTACACAAATGATGATTTACTTGCTTTATATACCTTTACAGGGGGCATTCCTAAATACATCGAGTTATTTTGTGATTATGGCAGGCTTGATGTAAACGGAATGATTGAATTTATGGTTCGTGAAAATTCTTCATTTACAGAAGAAGGTAAAAATCTGTTAATCGAAGAGTTTGGGAAAAACTATGCAACCTATTTTTCTATATTAAATGCCATTTCAGGAGGAATTAATACCCAACCTAAAATTGAATCTGTATTAGGAAATAAAAGTATCGGGGGTCAACTTAAACGACTCATTGAAGATTACAATATTATTGTTCGCCAGAGACCTGTTTTTTCAAAAGAAGGAACTCAGGCAGTCCGCTATGAAATACAGGATAATTTTATTCGTTTTTGGTTTAATTATTTCGACCGTTACCGAGCTTTAATTGAAATAAAAAATTTTAAAGGTCTGGAAAATATTATAAAAAGCGACTATCCGACCTACTCCGGAATAATGCTTGAACGCTATCATAAACAGAAATTAGCAGAAAGTTTCCAATTCAGGGAAATTGGTTCCTGGTGGGAGCCTAAGAATGAACAGAACGAAATCGACATAGTGGCATTAAAACTGGAGAAAAATAAAGCCTATATAGCAGAAGTTAAACGTCAGAAAAAGAACTTTAAACCCGAATTATTTTCAGCTAAAGTGGAACACCTCAAACATAAAATCCTGCCAAAATACTCTATTGAAACTTGTTTCCTTTCTTTAGAGGATATGTAATTTTCTATTACACTCCACTCCTTATTTAACGGAAAAATAGTACCTGCAAAAGGTCATCATTCTAAGCTTGAAGGCTTTGAAGCAACGTCCGGCACTAAATACTACTGCCCTTCGTGAAGACCTTTCATATAACCGGGTACTCACTTAAGCCTTATTAAACTCAATGGAAACTCAGTGTAAACTCATATATAACTCAATGTAAATTCAATTATAATTGAATTTACATTGAGTTTATACTGAATTAATATTGAGTTTACATTGAGTTTACTCAGGCGAAGGTATAGAGAATGATTGTAGTTTTACCTCCGGGTGGCGTGTTCCGGTTCTTTAATTCAACCTACAATGCAGGGTTCAGCTTTCTTATCCATCCGGTTAACTGGTGCTGCGAGTCAATGTATCCGGGCCCTACCATCAGGAGGCCACCATCCTGTGTACAGATAATCCGTGCAACCTGATCTTTTACAAATTTAAACTTATATACCTGATCGTTAATTCTGTTACCATTTGGGTCGGTAAGCAAAAGCCAGGGGCCCACACTTCCGGTGAAAGAAGTCTCACATTTACCGGCAGCATATATTTTCCCATCGGAATTAACAGCAACCGCGGTTCCTTTTTCCGAACCTTCGCGGTTGTAATTTTGTGTCCAGAGCACTTTCCCCGACTGGTCAATTTTAGAAAGCAGGTAATCATAGTCCCATATTTGCTCTTCGGCAGGTGCATCAGGATTATAGCACAATCCTGCCCAGCCCCCCAGCAGAAGATTATTGTCGGGTGAGCAGCATAAGCATTGGGGAGTAAGGTTTTTATTGGCATTGGGAATAGTGGCTTCCCATAACATCTTTCCCTCCTGATTAATTCTAATTACCCGGACAAAGGACTTCTCATTGTCGGGCAATACCATGCAGGATACACCAAGGGTTCCATCGGGAAGAGCACGAACAGCATATCCCTCAGCAGGTTCATAGTCTCCGAACTCAAATTCCGATAGTATATTTCCTTCTGCATCCAGTTTATTCAGCAACATTTCGGGCTTCCCACCGGGCCCCGGGACTGTATTCAGCCACCAGATGTGCCCGGTGTTGTCAGCAGCAATATCTGTACGCACAATAACTGAAGTTTGTTCGGCCTCAACTGTCCATTGCAGGCTAAAATCAGTTCCCACAGCCATCAACCGCGATTTATAATCCTGATCCTCAGTTTTATTCACATAAGCAAGAAGGTAACCACTATCGCCGTTCGGGAGAATTCTCATGGGAATATCTAGGCCCTTATTCTCATAGGTCCTGGTCTTTATAGTATCTCCGTTGCCGGCAATTTCCAGCAGCCAGATGTCGAATTTGCTTTCTCCGTGTTGTTCAATAGCCCCAAGTAAAATAAAATTCCCGTCGGGTAGCTCCAGAACATCAGAAAAATAGTGTGGTACATTTACAGCTAATTCTTTTTCCCATGCTATTGCCGGTATTTGAGTATGAGCCGGATGCATGCAAGAAATAATGCAGAATAAGCACAAGGTTAGTGTTTTCATCGAATTGGCTTTTATTGGTAATTATGTACTTAATTCAATCCCTCTAACAATTAATGATACGATATTAAAAAAGGAATGTTCTGAAAAAAAAACGAAGCTTCTTTTTTATTTTTGAAAAATATTTTATTCTTTTGAAGACGATTAGATACAAATGATTAAAAAAACAAATACAATATGGCTTCCGTGGTGGGGTCTTCTTACTTAATGTGAGGAGTTTACAGCCATATTGGTATTTTTTTTAAGATATTTCAAGATGGAACCTGCTCCTCGAAAGGGCAGGTTTTTTTATTATACAGAACAAACAACAGATATTATCTGTTAAAGAAACATTAAAACGCGAATTAAAGATGATTAGGTATAAAAATATGAATTGGTGGTGGCACAACTACTTTTTACAAATCCGTGAAGAGAAGTAACGTCATTGCCTGAATAGCAGGAAAACGGCTCATCGAATCACGGTGAGCCGTTTTTTTTTGACGTCTCTGTTTAATTAACTACCAGCAAAAGATGAATGATAAAATATATAACTAAGAAGATGAATACATTAAATTTTAAACCTGTAGTTCGAAAAATTCTAGCCGATACGGTAACACCGGTAAGCATATACCTGCGGCTGCGAACGCTTTACCCAAAAGCTATCCTGCTTGAAAGTTCCGATTACCACGGAAATGAAAATGCCTATTCCTTTATATGTTTTAACCCTGTTGCCAGCTTCACAGTTGACGAAGGACTTGTAACCCGTGAATTACCGGGAAAGGATAAGGAGAAATACCAACTCTCGGAAGATAGAAAACTGCATGATGAACTGGATGCCTTCTTCAAGTTGTTTGAGGTGGTATCCGACGATATTGAAATTCCGGCAAATGGTTTGTTTGGATACATCAATTTCGATGCGGTCCAACACTTTGAGAACATCCGTTTTTCAGCCGAAAAGAAGGAAGCCTACCGGATACCTGAGGTTAAGTACAGCTTTTACAAGTACGTCGTAGCCATCGACCATCACAAAAACCAGGTACATCTGGTAGAGAACCTGATGGAAGACGAACCTTCGCAAATGGATTACATTCATCATCTGCTTATCAATCCCAGCTTTTCTACCGGTAAATTTAAGTTGCTCGAAACCGAAACTTCCAATATCTCAGACGAACAGTACATGCAAATGGTGACTAAAGGTAAAGAGCATTGTTATCGTGGCGATGTGTTCCAGATTGTGCTAAGCCGCCAGTTTTCACAACCGTTTGAAGGCGACGACTTCAATGTTTACAGGGCTTTGCGTTCAATAAATCCCTCCCCCTACCTGTTTTACTTCGACTACGGTAAATACCGGATATTTGGTTCCAGTCCGGAAGCCGAGCTGAGGATTAAAAACAACAAAGCATACATTCACCCTATTGCAGGGACTTTCAAGCGGACCGGCAACGACGAGCAGGACCGTGAGCTGGCTGAACAACTCAGCAAAGATCCTAAGGAGAATGCCGAACATGTTATGTTGGTCGACCTTGCCCGCAACGATTTAAGCCGGAATGCCAGCAAAGTGGTGGTAGAAACCTACCGCGAAATACAGTTTTATTCGCATGTAATACACCTTGTATCGCAGGTTTCAGGCGAAATTACCGACGACACCAACCTGATAAAAGTTCTGGGGGAAACCTTTCCGGCGGGCACACTCTCAGGGGCTCCAAAGTACAAAGCAATGGAACTGATCGACCGCTATGAGAACCAAAACCGTGGATATTATGGTGGTTGCATCGGTTACCTGGGTTTCGACCGAACCGTGAACCATGCCATTATGATTCGTTCGCTTCTTAGCAAAAATAACCGCCTGTTTTACCAGGCAGGCGCAGGTATTGTGGCCAATTCAAAGGAAGAAAACGAGCTTCAGGAGGTAAACAATAAATTGGCTGCCCTCAAAAAAGCAATTGAAATGGCAAAGGAAATTAATTAATACTATATACTAAAAATCAAGCATTAAGAAATAATGGAAACAATAAAAATACTGGTAATCGACAATTACGATTCATTCACTTACAACCTGGTTCATGCCATTAAAAAAATAACCGGCCTTGAGGTGGATGTTTTCCGGAACGATGAAATAGAATTGGAGGATATCGACAAATACGATAAGATTGTTCTTTCACCGGGTCCCGGCCTGCCAGAGGAAGCAGGTCTTCTTTTGGACATTATAAAGATGTATGCCTCAAAAAAGAGCATACTTGGTGTCTGCCTGGGCCACCAGGCAATTGGTGAGGCTTTCGGAGGTAAGTTGCACAATATGAACCGGGTAATACACGGCATGGCCACACCTGTAAAAGTTACCTCTGCAGGAACCACTCTTTTCAACGGGCTTCCCGAAACTTTTGATGTAGGGCGGTACCACTCCTGGATAGTTCAAAAGGAAAACCTGCCCGATTGCTTTGAAGTTACCAGCTATGATGATGAAGGAATGATCATGTCGATGAAGCACAAGGAATATAACCTGGAAGGCGTACAATTTCATCCTGAATCAGTTCTAACGCCATGGGGTGAAAAAATAATTGAAAACTGGCTGAATAAACCACCCCAATAAAAGGAATAAAGCACCAGGTATGTCAGCTACAGGTTTTGATAAAACCTACTAACGGCAATTAAAAATTTAAACAGATTAAATCTTATCAACAATATGAAACAAACACTGGAATACTTATTTGAAGGAAATATGCTTTCCCGTTCCGGAGCCCGGCAGAGCCTGCTTGAAATTGGCAAGGGCATGCACAGCGAGGCAGAGTTTGCATCGTTTCTCACCGTATATAAAATGCGTCCCATATCTTCTGAAGAGCTGGCCGGATTCCGTGATGCCATGGCAGAGCTATGCCTTGAAACCGACCTTTCGGAATACAATGCCATTGATGTTGTAGGGACAGGTGGCGACGGAAAGAACACGTTTAACATTTCCACCCTGGCTTGTTTTATAATTGCCGGGGCTGGAGTAAATGTTGCCAAACACGGGAATTATGCAGTATCGTCGACCAGTGGCTCCTCAAATGTGCTCGAATACCTGGGCTACCAGTGCAGCAATGATCCCGGTAAATTAAAGAGTGATCTCGACAAAGCTAATTTTTGTTTTATGCACGCCCCGCTGTTCCATCCGGCAATGAAGCACATTGCACCGGTAAGACGGGCATTGCGGGTACAGACTTTCTTTAACATTCTGGGTCCTATGATTAATCCGTCATTCCCAAAATACCAGTTACTGGGGGTGAATAACAGGGAAAATTTCAATCATTACAAGAATGTATATGAGTCTTTGGATGTAAACTATACGATTATTAGCAGCCACGATGGTTATGATGAAATTTCGCTTACCGATGATACGTATTTTTCTACCAACAGTAAAGAAGGCATATTTTCACCGGGAAGTTTTGGTTTTGAAAACATTCCGCCTGATAGTCTTTACGGCGGAAATACAGTAAAGGAAGCAGCCCGTATCTTTACTGATGTGTTGGAAGGCAAAGGAACTGCTGCCCAAAACAATGTGGTTATAGCCAATTCTGCCGTGGGGTTAAACCTGGTATTCCCGGAAAAAAGTTTGCTGGAATGTGTTCAAATGGCAACCGATTCGCTTAAAGACGGGAAGGCACTGCAAAAACTTAAAGCTGTTACAGCTTAAGAAAACAACTGTACTTTTGTATTTGAATTGATGATTTCATCTCAATCAACGATTTTATGAAGTAAACGCCGGCTTAAAAAGAAAAACATGAACATTCTCGATAAAATTATTGAAAGTAAAAAGCAGGAAATCAATCACCAGAAAAAGGTAGTATCTGAGGTGCAATTAAAAAGCTATCCCTGGTTCAAAAGAAACTGCAATTCATTAAAAGATGCATTGGCAAAATCGGGTTCAACTGGAATAATAGCAGAGTTCAAGCAGAAATCGCCTTCAAAAGGTGAGATCAATTTTGGTGTGAAAGTGGAGGCAGTTACCCGGGATTATGCTGAAGCAGGGGCAGCCGGTTTATCGGTATTAACCGATTACGAATATTTTGGAGGAACCCTGGCCAACCTTTTAAAAGCACGCGAGGTCAATACGGATATTCCCATTCTGCGAAAGGATTTTATGATTGATCCGTGGCAGGTGGCAGAAGCCAAGGCTTATGGCGCCGACGTCATCCTGCTTATTGCTGCGTGCCTCGAAAAGAAACAGGCTGAACAGCTGGCAAAAAAAGCTAAGAGCATGGGTATGGAAGTGCTTATGGAAGTACATAATGCCGAAGAGCTTAATAAACTAAACGAATTCGTGGATATGGTCGGTGTAAACAACCGCAACCTTAAAACTTTTAAAGTGGATGTGGAGACATCGGTTAAACTTGCTGAACTTATTCCCGACAGGTACATTAAAATCTCAGAAAGTGGCATCAGCAATGCAACAACTATTCGTTATCTGAAGGAAAATGGGTTTCGGGGTTTTCTGATTGGAGAAACATTTATGAAGTCAAAAAATCCGGGTGAAGCCTGTAAAAAATTAATTTCAGAATTGGAGTAAACTATCAGGCCAGCAGCTCAATGATGATCTGCCTTCTGTATTTTGAACCGACATAAATAGAAACAACATTAAATATATATGCATCAGAATCTAAAAATAAAAGTTTGTGGCATGAAGTTTACGGCCAATCGGGAGGCAGTGGATAAGCTTCCTGTCGATTTTCTGGGGTTTATTTTTTATCCTGAATCAAAGCGTTTTGTAGGTAGTGTTACCGACCCGGGACTTTTTAATTCAACCAAAATAAAAGTGGCAGTTTTTGTTGATGAGAACATTTTTGAGATTATGGGTCTGGCAAAAAATCTTGGATTCAGCTATGTACAGTTACATGGAAAAGAGAACCCGAAAACCTGCCGTATTCTTAAAAAACAGGGATTGAAGGTGATAAAGGCCTTTAACCTGAATGAAGATTTTGATTTTTCTGAATTGAAAGCCTATGACAGAAGTGTCGATTATTTTCTGTTCGACACAAAAAGCAGTTTGCCGGGAGGTTCAGGAAAAAAATTTAACTGGGGAATATTGGATAAGTATTCGGGTAAAAAACCTTTTTTTCTAAGCGGTGGAATAAATCCGGAAGATGTAGAAAAGGTTAAGCAACTGGAGCATCCGGGGCTTTTTGGAATTGATCTGAACAGCGGTTTTGAGGAAGAACCCGGAGTGAAGAATGCTGATAAGTTAGAAACATTTATCACACAATTGAAGGGATAATTATTCAAAAATTTTAATGTTTACGACTTTTAAACAATGGTTATGAAATGAGCATGAGCAATATACCACACCAAAAGTTATTTATTCAAACTCTCCTGCGAGTTCTATATGATACCATTAAAAATTAACAATTTTAATCATATGAAATACGATGTAAATGAAAAAGGATATTACGGTGAATTCGGTGGTGCCTGGATTCCTGAAATGATGTATACCAACATAAATGAGCTCCGGCACCGTTACCTTGAAATTATTGAATCGCCCGATTTTAAAAAGGAATTCGACCAGCTTATGAAAGATTATGTGGGACGTCCCTCTCCCCTTTATTTCGCCGGTCGTTTATCGGAACATTACGGCACAAATATTTATCTGAAAAGGGAAGATTTGAACCATACGGGGTCACATAAGCTGAACAATACGGTAGGACAGATTTTACTTGCAGGCAGGCTTGGGAAGAAACGAATCATTGCAGAGACCGGTGCCGGGCAGCATGGGGTGGCCACGGCCACAGTTTGTGCACTGAAAGGGTTAAAGTGCATAGTTTATATGGGGGCGCTTGATGTGCAGCGACAGGCTCCGAATGTAAAGAAAATGAAGATGCTGGGAGCAGAAGTGGTTCCGGTGCATAGTGGCAACAAAACCTTAAAAGACGCCACCAATGAAGCCATGCGCGACTGGATAAACAACCCGGAAGATACCCACTACATTATTGGATCGGTGGTGGGTCCTCATCCCTTCCCCGATATGGTTGCCCGGTTTCAGTCGGTGATAAGCCTTGAAATGAAAAAGCAGCTAAGCGAACAAACCGGAAGCGAATTCCCATCACGCATACTGGCCTGTGTTGGGGGCGGAAGCAATGCAGCCGGGGCTTTTTACCATTACCTCGATCACGAACAGGTGGAGCTTATTGGTGTGGAGGCTGCCGGGAAGGGGGTGGATACAAACGAGACCGCAGCCACTCTGCTTGTGGGTTCACCAGGTGTACTGCATGCCAGCCGGACCATGCTGATGCAAAATAAGGACGGGCAGATAACCGAACCTTATTCTATCTCTGCTGGTCTCGATTATCCTGGAATCGGGCCGCTACACGCACATCTTTTTAAATCGGGCAGGGCTAAATTTCTCGCAGCAACCGATGAAGAAGTACTTAAGGCTGCAGTGCTGCTTACACAAAAGGAAGGAATTATACCGGCACTTGAATCGGCACATGCCCTGGCTGCATTGGAAAAACTGGAAATGAAACCCGACGATGTTAATGTAATCAACCTTTCAGGCAGCGGAAATAAGGATATGGAAACCTACCTGAACTATTTTGGATATTGAAAAATAAGAAAGACATGACCCAATTGGATATTCTAAGAAATAGTGCTGCATAAGGCTTAACTTTGAAATTGCTAAATAAAAACCAGAAGTATGAAAAACAGAATCAATCAGCTTTTTGAAACCAATAAGAAAGACATATTGTCGGTTTATTTTACTGCCGGCTTCCCCCGTCTAAACGATACGGTAAAGATTATTAAACTCCTGGCACAAAATGGAGTTGATCTTATTGAAATCGGGATTCCCTTTTCAGACCCCACTGCCGATGGACCAACCATTCAACGGAGCAGCGAACTGGCCCTTAAAAACGGGATGTCGCTTCAACTGCTTTTTAGTCAGCTTGAAGAAATCAGACAATCGGTACAAATTCCGCTTATTCTGATGGGTTATTTCAATCCTGTAATGCAGTATGGAGTGGCTGAATTCTGTAAAAGATGCAGCGAAACAGGCATCGATGGAGTTATTCTTCCCGATTTGCCACTGGAAGAGTACAATGAGCAGTACAAAATGCATTTTCGCGAAAACAACCTGCACAATATCCTGCTGATTACTCCTCAAACCCCGGCAGAACGTATCAGGGAAATCGATGAGGCATCTGAGGGATTTATTTATATGGTTTCATCAGCATCGGTTACCGGAGCCGGTAAAAAAGTGGAAGATTTTCACCAGGAATATTTTGAACGGATTCAGCAAATGAACCTGAAAAACCCTCGTCTTATAGGTTTTGGTATTTCAGATCATGATACGTTTGAAAATGCCTGTAAGTATTCACGGGGAGCTATAATCGGAAGCGCATTTATATCTTCATTCCAGGATCATGAGGAACCGGAAAAAACCATTCCCGGTTTTATAAAAAAAATAAGAAAAAAAAATTAAATAAATTTTTTTAGAATTTTATAAAATTCAGTAATTCAGAATAATATATTACCCTCTCCTGCAAGGCATCGTTAATAAGTGTTAAACCCTATTTTAAAACATATTCTTATTGAAATATTCCTGCTATCTTAAACTCGATTTGTAAACCTTAATATTCCAGATTATGCTAGAATATGCAAAAATAATTCTTCCTAAAGTAAGCTTCAGCAAAGATCTTTTTAAAAAAGAACTCACAAAATGCATTAAATGGGTTGAAGCTGAAGAAGTGAAGGAATTGCACGACTGGTGTTACCAAAATTTTCATAATAAGTATGCCGATGTACTTGATGAAGTTTTTTCATGTGTTGCAGCATAAATAAAAAAAGGGGGTCTTGAATCCCCTTTTTTTATAAGCCAACTGCAACTTTTAAGATACAAACAACCAAAATTTCCATTTTTTACAAATAAAAAGCTATTTACTGTCCGGTTTTGGTTCTTCATTGATTTTTTTTAGCGCTAAACAAGCAAATGTTTATGTTTGGCCAAAAAGCTAAAAATTTATGAAGAAATTACTATTCACAGGACTGGCTTTGTGTATGGGGATATTTAATCTTTTTGCACAAACAAAACAGATTACCGGAAATGTAACGTCGGCTGAAGATAAACAGCCTATCCCAGGGGTTTCGGTAATTATTAGTGGTACGTCTAATGGTACAATTACCGATACCGACGGTAACTTTACGTTGAGAGTTTCTGAGAAAGAGAAACTCTTATTTTCCTTTGTTGGACTCAAAACAGTTGAGATTCCGGTGACATCGTCAACAATTTATAATGTTGTGATGGAACAGGAAGTAATTGGCATGGATGAGGTAATGGTTGTAGCCTATGGCACTTCCAAGCGTTCATCGTTTACCGGTTCTGCCCAAAAGGTCGGTTCAGATGAACTGGTTGGCAGATCAACATCTGAATCCATAGATAAAATGCTTTCCGGTAAGGTTTCAGGCGTCAGGGTAAGTTCCACCACGGGTTCCCCGGGAGCATCAGGAGAAATTCAGATTCGTGGGGTTGGCTCAATTAACGCATCTACTACGCCCTTATATGTTATTGATGGCATCCCGCTGGAAACGGGGACTTATGGTTATACCGGTTTTTCTACCGATCTGTTATCAACACTTAACCCCGAAGATGTTGAAAGCATGACCATTTTAAAAGATGCTGCTGCCTCCTCTCTGTATGGTTCAAGGGCTGCAAACGGTGTAGTGCTGATAACTACAAAAAAGGGTCAAAGCGGTGCCACAAAGTTCAATTTCAAGGCAACTTATGGTACTTCAGAGACTGCTATGGATAAAGTTTATCAGCATATGAGCGCCGATCAATACCTCGAATATGTTAACGATGCATTAATAGGCACTTACCTTTATTATTATGAACCTGGGCTATATCCTGAAGATCCGGGATACCAGGACCCGGAAGTTCTGGAACGTGCCCGGCAGTATGCGCAGGAAGACCCTGACGGAGGAAAATGGGGAATGGCCACACCTGCATCAGATACCGACTGGCGTGATGTGGTTTACAAGCAGGGCGAGACTTCCGATTTCCAGTTTTCAGCATCGGGCGGAGGTGATAAAACTACTTTTTACACTGGCGTTGGTTATAATAAAATAGATGGTATTGTCATTGGAAGCAATTTTGAAAGGTATTCAGGAAGAGTGAATCTCAATCACAAAGCCACTGACTGGCTGGATATAGCTGTAAAACAAATGCTGTCGCATACCAGCCAAAATGGTAGCAGCGACCAATCAGATCAGGAACAGGGCATTAATTATTCGTCACCTTTGAGCATGATATTTGCCATGAATCCCACTCAACCGGTATATAATCCCGATGGCACACCCAATCAGGATGCTGGCATGGGAAAAGTGAAAAACCCGCTCATTTCACGCATCGGGATGGGTGAAGCTACTGATGAAACCTACGAAGTGGAACGTTACCGCAGCCTGACAAATGCAAATGTAAATATGCAGGTTCTTCCAGCCTTTACTATTCGTTCAAATTTTGGTCTTGATTACAACGACAGCAAAACCAGGATCTGGTGGGCACCCGAAAGTGTGGACGGAGATGTTTATAATGGGTTGGCAGATCATCTTACCTATACTACCATAGTTAAAAATGCATCGGTAATAGGCGATTTCAATAAAACATTTAATAATCATACTTTACAGATACTGGGAGGCTATGAAGTCGAATCATTGAACTACCGCACACTACAGGCCTCATCAAGCAATTATTCCACCTATAAGCTGCCTGAACTATCAAATGGTCAGCCATTGGGCACAGGCAGCGAAACAGCTGCTTCAAACCTGATGTCGTTTATTGGAAACATGAATTACAATTTTAACGACAAACTGTACTTATCGGGAAGTATCCGTTCCGATGGTTCATCAAGGCTTGGAGCCAACAACAGGTGGGGAAACTTCTGGTCAGGTTCTGCTGCATGGAGGCTCACTATGGATAATTCAAACGGATTGGATGATATAAAGATCAGGGCTTCCTACGGAACCAACGGTACCCTGCCCATCGATTATTATGCTCACCCCGGACTGTACACCTTTAGCAGCGGTTATGGTTCTGAAAGTGCCATTTACCCCATACAGCCAGACAATCCAAATTTAAGCTGGGAAAAATCAGATAACTTCAATGTGGGAATCGACTTCAATGCAACAGGAAAATTATCCGCCACAGTGGAGTATTATCATAAAAAAACAAGGGACCTCCTGATGCTCGTACCACTAAGTTACCTTACCGGTTTCCAGGAATCGTGGCAAAACCTGGGAGAACTAACCAATAAAGGGTTTGAATTTGAACTTCATTCAAACAATATAATAACCAAAAACTTCAAATGGACAACCGATTTTAATATTACCACCATCAGCTCAATAATTGATAAACTTCCTGACGGAAAGGATATACTTAAAGGCGACGGTGGAATGTTTCTTCTCCGTGAAGGTGAATCAATAAATACCATATACCTGCCCACTTATGCTGGTGTAGATCCCGATAATGGGCTACCACTGTTCTATCTTGACCCTGAAAATTCGGATGAACTGACCAATTTCCGCGGATTGGCAAAACCCGAAATACAAGGGAAATCAGTTCCCGATCTGATGGGAGGCTTAACAAATACATTTAGATGGGGAGGACTTGAATTATCGGTGTTATTTACCTATCAGATGGGTGGTAGCTTATTTGATTATCCGGGTTATTTTTTCCACCACGACGGATTAAGAATCGGTTCCTTCAATCTGGCAAAAGATGTGGAAAATAACTGGTGGAGGCAGCCCGGAGACATCGTTGACAACCCTCGCCCGGTAGGCTGGAATGCTGACAGACCCGACCGCTGGTCATCACGACATGTTCTGTCAACAGATCATTTACGACTGAAAGACATTTACCTGGGTTATACTTTACCTAAAAGCGTTTCTGATAAATTGCATATGAGCAGTCTGAAGGTTTTTGTGAACGGTAATAATATCTGGACGTTGGCTAAGGAAGATACCATTGAGCCTGAGGTAACACTCAACGGGTACAGGACAGTAGATACACCCATAACCAAAAATTACCTCTTCGGAGTAAATGTTGAATTTTAATTAAAACAGCCATGCAGAAAAATATATTTTACTCAATAATTCTTGGACTTGCTCTTGCAGTTACAGGATGTGAAGATTTTTTAGAAGAAAGTCCTTCGGGATCCCTTCCCTCCGAAGAAGCCATTACTTCGGTTACCGACCTGAACAATGCCGTAAATGGTATATACACCGGAATGATCGACTTTGATCTCGGGTTGGGGGATTTTACTGAACCTTTCTCCTATTATGGAGGCGACTTTATTGCCTACGCCGGTTTGAAAGGCGGTGATTTAAATTATACATCTTCAAACAACCAGATTTCGCCAATGGCCAGGTTTGAGCACAGTGCGGAATCGAATTTTGCAGAACAGTTTTGGCAGATGCCCTATACACTGGCAGGCAGGGTAAACGATATCCTGTCGGTTATTGACGATATAGAAGTTAATTCGGATGAAACCGAACGGTTTAATGATTTAAAAGGCCAGCTTTACGCCCTTCGGGCACTGCTTCATTTCGATGTAGCCCGTATGTTTGCCAAACTGCCATCTATTACAGATGTTAATGAGCCCAATACAGGCATACCACTTTCCAAAGAAAAGTTTCCGGTTGATTATGAACCTGTACGAACTACATTAAAAGAGACGTACGATTTTATAAAAAGCGATCTAAACACTTCACTGGAATTGTTGTCACAAGAACAAAACCTTGGACGGATTAACTATTGGGCCGCATTGGGATTGCTTGCACGGGTTCACTTGTACCTGGAAGAGAATAATGAAGCTTTGGCTGCTGCTCAGGAAATTATAAGTATTTCACCCTACTCGCTATATACCATGGAAGAATACCTAACGGTATGGGACAAGGAAGGCACTTCAGAATCAATGTTCGAGATTCTTACAAATAGTTCATACAATTCTCAAAGAAATTCAATCGGATATTATACACATTCAGAGGGATATGGCGAGGCTGCTATGTCGGAACAAGGGTATCATGTAATGACTGAGAACCCGGATGACGTAAGAGGCCAATTGATTGAATGGGAGGACGCTGAAGCCGATATGGTAGGTTTTTACATACAAAAGTACCCCGGACGTGATGGCGACCTTTATGTGAATAATCCGAAAGTAATCAGGTTATCAGAAGTTTATCTTATTGCTGCCGAAGCCAAAGTGAAAGGTGGAACTGCTTCGGGTAGCCAGAGTGCAGCCGATTATATTAACCAGTTACGTCAGCATAGGATTGCTGGTTACAGCAATGTTGCTTCAGTAACACTTGACGATGTTCTTACTGAACGTCGTAAAGAACTGGTGGCAGAAGGTCACCGCAACTGGGATGCCTGGAGGAATGGCCGATCAATTTTCTCACCCCGACTTAACCGTGAAATTGACGGACATTTTGAAAGAGCTATACTTCCCATTCCTAAACGTGAGAGGGATATTTCACCTGCACTTGCACAGAATCCCGGCTATTAATCAAAGTTATTTACATATCCTGAAAGGAGTGGCAGTTTTTGTCACTCCTTTTTTATGCTCAGGATAATTTTTACCGGTGCTTTCAGATATTGCCCTTCATCCGGCAACTGCTGGATTTCCCGCACCACATCCATCCCTTCAAGTACTCTTCCAAATGCGGCAAAACCCTTTCCATCCGGATTTCGCTTTCCACCATAATCAAGTTCCGGCTGATTACCAATGCAAATGAAAAATTCGGTAGAAGCTGTGCCGGGTTCATTTCTTGCCATTGAAACGGTTCCATCGAGATGTTTTAACCCCGTAGCTTTAGTTGTTTCATGCTGAATACCCTTATGCTGTTCAACTTTTTCATCATAAAACAAACCTCCCTGAATAACTTCTATTTGAATAGAATTATCCGGTTGATTATCATGCCTCACTACACGGTAAAATACAGCCTCTATGAATGTGTCAGTTGCAATATGTTCTAAAAAATTCTTTGCTGTTACCGGAGCCATTATCGTATCAACTTCAACAATAATGTCCCCCAGGCTTGTTTGCATTTTTACCACAGGTAGTTCCTGACAACTGGCAGATAAATTCTGAAAAATTACTATTAAACCCGTTATAAGTATGCGCATACAGTTATGAATAATAAAATACGAATGTAAAAAAATTTTATTCCGGAGGGGGCTCTGCCGGTATGGATATTTATTCCATTTAAATCTTTAAAATGTTTATACTTTTACAGACATGAACTATGAATGTTTGATTTGCCAGGTTAAATCGCTGGAAAAACGCATTGAAAAATTTGAGATTCCGGTTGACAAACGCAACTTTGTTGTGGGTAAAATGCTTAGAGAAATTGCCGGAATTGACCTTGAAACCGCTTTTTCGCCTGAAGTTACACGCAATATACTGGCAGGATTAAAACAAGAATCAACTATTGAAGATCCTTACTCAAGGGAAAAAGAAGCAGGCAATGCCGAAATGATGGGCAGATATGAAGAATTTAAGAACAGGATCCATTCTTCGGAAAATCCTTTTGATACGGCGTTACGACTGGCTATTGCAGGCAATATAATTGATTTTGGCCCTGTGCATCAATTTGATATACCAGGCACTATTACCAGAGTTCTTAACTCCGATTTTGCCATCGACCATTCAATACAGTTACATGAAGCCATTAAAAAGGCAAAAAACATACTCTACCTAGGAGACAATTGCGGTGAAATAGTACTCGATAAATTATTCCTGGAAACAATAGGGCACCCGCAGGTATGGTTTGCCGTTAGAGATAAACCTGTATTGAATGATGCAACTGAAAAGGAAGCACGGGAGGCAGGAATTCATCAAGTGGCTACAATAATCAGCAATGGCGATGATGCCCCCTCTACAATACTTCACCTGGTGAGCGCTGAATTTAAGGAAATATACAACAAAGCAGACCTCATTATCTCTAAAGGGATGGGTAACTACGAAGGGCTCATGCATGAAGACGATCCGCGACTCTACTTTTTGCTTATGATAAAATGCCCGGTAATTGGATTGAAAATTGGCACGCCAATGGGCGGGTTTGTTGTAAAGTGCAGTTCAAATGAACTTTCACCCAAATAGCGTTAAAGATGACATTCCCTTCCTTCGAAAGCAATCCATCAGCCGGAACAATTACTATCCTTTTGGAACAAGTGTAATTAAAGGTACAATCATTTCTTCGAGCGATATACCTCCATGCTGAAAAGTATCCTTATAATAATTGGCGTAATAATTATAATTATTCGGATAAGCAAAAAAGTCGCTGTTATGAGCGAATATATAGCTTGTACTTACATTTCGGGAAGGCAGATAGGCCAGACGAGGATCGCGAACTTCAAATACATGCTTCGACTTGTAATTTAAATTCCGGCCCAGCTTATAGCGAAGATTGGTATTTGTTTCACGATCGCCGATTACTTTAACAGCATTATCAACCCTTATGGCTCCATGGTCTGTAGTAACCACGAGTCGGATATTATGTGATGCAAGGCTCCGTATAAGTTCAAGCAAAGAAGAATGATTGAACCAGCTGAGGGTCAGTGAACGGTATGCGTTTTCATCATTTGCCAGTTCCCGTATCATATCCATTTCAGTACGGGCATGTGAAATCATATCCACAAAATTAAATACCATCACCGATAAATCATTGTCCAGGATATTCTTCAGGCTTTCAGCAATCTGTCGGTCACGTCTGACTCCTGAAATCTTTTCAAACCATACTTTCTCCTTACGCCGGTGCCTTTCCATTTGCTTACGTAGCAGCTGTTCCTCGTGTGGATTCTTATTCCCCTCATTATCGTCGTCTTCCCATAAATCAGGGTAAAATTTTTCTATTTCCGAAGGAAGTAACCCGGAGAACATGGCATTTCGGGCATACATTGTAGCAGTTGGCAGAATGCTTAGGTAAAGTTCATCGGACTCTATCCGGTAGTATTCCTCGAAAACCGGGCTTATGGTTCGCCACTGATCGAACCGAAGATTATCAATCACCAACACAAACACTTTTTCTCCGGCGTCAAGAAGCGGGAATACAGCATGCTGAAATACATCATGCGATAAAATAGGTCTTTCTCCACGATCTTTATTCAGCCATTCAAGGTAATTTTCTTTAATGAATTTAAAAAAAGCTTTGTTGGCATCGTCTTTCTGCATAACCAGCACCTGGTCCATTGCTGCATCTTCAGAAGACCCCAGTTCAATTTCCCAAAATACAAGCATTTTATATATTTCCAGCCACTCATCAAAGCTAAGGCGATCGTTAAGGCGCATGCCAATTTGAGAAAACTGCATCTGGTAGGCAGATGTGGTTTGTTGCGTAACCAGGCGTTTCTGGTCGATATTCTTTTTAAGAGTTAACAGAATTTGCTTAGGATTCACCGGTTTTATAAGGTAATCGGCAATTTTTGACCCGATTGCTTCATCCATAATGTTTTCTTCTTCGCTTTTGGTAATCATTACCACAGGTATATTGGGCGAAAATGTTTTTAACCTGTTTAGCGTTTCCAGCCCGGTCATACCAGGCATATTTTCGTCTAAAAATATGATATCAAAAAACTGATTCTTTACCTTTTCGACAGCATCGAGGCCGTTATTGGCTGTTTCAACTTCATACTCCTTATTTTCCAGAAAAATGATGTGTGCACGCAGTAAATCTATTTCATCATCAACCCATAATATTCTTGGTTTTCTCATGCGAATTGTAAATATTTTGATTCATGGTAAAGTTACAAACAATAAAATTGCCTGAACAGGGCTTAACAATCTTTAACCCCTTATTGATTCAGGTAAATCTGCTTGTAAAAATCCATATAATCAGTAATATTCTTTTCTTCCAGGAAAACGTCAAAGTTCCCGGTTGATATAAGGAAGTTCCTGTAACTGGCATTTCCAAGGGGCTCATACAATGCACGGTTTTGCACAACCATTCGTGAATAACGCGCAGCGGTTTCCCTGTCAGCCAGTCCGCCAATGATTACAGCATTACGGAATTCATCAACCGGTGCCTCACTAATGGTAAGCTGAGCATCGGTATCTGTTTTATTAAACTCTTCTAGGTTTTTAATGAAAAGTGCTTTATCAACCCCTTCAGCCGGTATTACAAACACAAAAAGATGAGCCTCTTCTATGTCAGTGCTGTACGGGCCTTCGTAAGCAGCAGGAGCTTCCTCAGCTGGTGCTGCCGTTTTCTGCTCTTCCGCTACCGGCTGCTGATCAACTCCTTCAGCAGGGGTATTTTGCGGTTCCGAAGGGCTTCTCTGAATATAATTGGTACGGAAAAATTCAATGTAATCTTCTACTTTATTTTCTTCAACAAGTTTCTGCAGATTCTCTCCGGTGATCAGAAAATTCCTGTAAGTCGTTTGCCCCAGTGATTCGAATAGGCTGCGTGTTATAACTACCTTACGGAAATATGACATAGCTTCATTTAAAGAAGGAATTCCAGTAACTACCAGCAACTGGTAATCGCCTGCCTGTTTCAGCTCAGAAGACAGATTCCAGCTCTTGAATTCATCGCTGTTAAACTGTGCAAAACCTGTAAGCGCCTGCCGCAACGACATCCGGGGATCTTTTACTGCCAGCACAAAACTTTGCGCAGAATTAATGCCTGTAGAAAACAATGTATTTGAGGTTCCGGTATCCACCACTCTGAATTCACCCCGCTCACGCAGCATCTGTTCCTCTTCCCTCGCTTTTGCCATAAGCTCTTCAGGTGAGAAATCCAGTTCATCACTTTCAAAATCGGATCTAATATACCGGCTGTAATTTTTCACAAAAAACTTAAGATAGTCGGCTACCGATTGTTCCGATAATATTTGACGGTAATTGGTTGATGATATGGCAAAATTTACATAATCAGCATCAGATAGCGACTGGAACACAGGAGCTTTCCTGATAATTGAACGATGATATATAACACCGTCCTCTTTATTGCCCAGAGATCTGACAACCACGAGATTTAATTTGTCATTTAGCGGTTCGCTTTCGATATCAAAGTCAATTTTAGTATAATGGTCAATATTGTAATTGGCTATATCGAACTTTAAACGGTTCAGATCAATATTGGTTGAGCGAGGATAGGCTATTACAAAATAATGAAGCAAATCATCGTCGTATGAGAATTTACCCCCGAATTCATCATTGACAGCATTATCTGCCAGTAGTAATTCTTCATTTTGAATTTCTTCATTAATGTAGCCCAAATCCACCAGCTTCTGGTAATCGGCCAAGGTACTGTCCTGGATAAGTGTAAGAATTTCGTTGGCAAGTGGTGTGGGTTCAGCTTTTGGCCATTTACCAACATAATCCTTCAACATTGTTTCAAAATTGTGTATATCGGTTTGCGTACCCCTTGCCACGGTTTCCATAAAATCAATTTTAGGCACCAACAGGCTGTCGGGTTGCATTGCCTTCACAGCACTGGCAAGTGTAATTACATTGCGATAATTACCATTTCTGTAACTTTTGAATGTTTCTTCGTACAGCCGGTTCAGGCTATCCTTTCTTGCCTCCATTTCCACAAAGAAGTTTGGATTTTCCAAATACTGCGCATATTTACTGTCAGGAAACCTGGAAATAATTATATCCCTGTATTGATTCGATTTTTGAGTATCTCCCAAAAGTTCATATAAATCGTATAAATCAAAATAAGCCGATAGCTGGTAAATATTGTTTGGATATCTTCTGTTAAGTTCTTCGAAAGCCTCTGCCGAGAGTTTGTAATTCGAAAACTCAGACTTATATATTTTGCCGGCATTATATAAAGCATCCCTGATTCGGTGGTGCGATACAGACATCATTGAATCGGTCAGAGGCAGGTCCTGTGTGTAAAATGATTTTTGAAGCGGATCCTCTATTCTGACGACAATCTGGGAAGAATCAACTGCTTCAGCCATTTCATCCATTTCATCCATCGAAACAGTATTTTTATTCGACCGTCTCCAGTTATCTTCCAGGGTTCGCTGACCCCATCTTTGCTGAAAGGTAACATTACCATAAGCTACCGTCTGCGGGTTATAAAAATACCAACCACCTCCTCCTTCTGCCGAGGACCCCATTCCCATACGGTATCGGTTTGAACGGTAATAGCCCTGCTCTCTTTGGCCCTGCAGTGCCATATTCTCAAGATTACGCTGACGTTCCTGTTCTTCGGTCATTAACCTGGCAATCAATGCCTCCCGCTCTACAGCGGGCATTTGGGCTATACGTTGAAGACTGTCTTCCCGTTCAACGATCAGAATATTTTCAACCAGATTTGTAAGGCTTCTGTATTGACTTGAAAGGTTGTTATAGTTCGGATAGCTTTCATCTATAATTATCATGGCACTATCGTAATAGGCCTGCGCTCCTCGATAATTCTGCACATCAAAGTAAATATCAGCCAGTGTAATTGACGACAAAGCCCTTTGAAACTGGTTATTAAAACTGCTGGCTACAGAACTACGGTAGTTATTGATTGCAACCTCACGGTTTCCTTCCTTGAAGAATATATTCCCAAGTGCGTAATAAATCTGGTCGCGAAACTCAATGTTCTTTTTATCGCGCAACATTTTACGAAGCTCTTTTTTTGACTTTTCTGCGTCACCTTCACCTGAAAAAACACCTGCAGCATTTATTTTTGCATTAAAGGCCATCCTGTAATCAGGATTCATACGGGTAACTTTTTTGTAGGCTTCGGCAGCAAGCATAGGCTTTTCCAACTCTTCATAAAGTTGAGCTTCGATGTACTGCAGCCTTGCTTTTTGCTTTTTCCATGTGGTCTTACTTAAGGCAATATCGATAAACTTTATAGCTTCGGCATATTCCTGCTGCTTAATATAGAAAAAGGCTGTGGCCTCTGCCAGATCACGTTCCAGTTTTCTGGGAAAATCGTCATCGTTCTGCACTGCTTGTATAACCTCAGCAGCTTCAGCAAACCGCTCTAGTTCGGCATAACTGCGAATTAACCATATCTGGGCCTCATGCCGTGCATCTCCGTCAGGATATTTTCTTTGAATGTAGGAAAGGTTATCAATAGCCGACATATAATTATGCTGATAATAATATGATTTCCCCATCAACAGGTAGCTATCATCAACCCAGGGATTGAATTCGTCCTGTGAAGCAAACTCCTGATACTTACGTGTACGGCGTCTCTTCCGTTTCGGCTTTTCAGTGATGCTATGAATTTCAATAAGTTTGGATGCTTTTACAATGGCATTGTCCATATCTGACTTAACCATATTGGCTGCCGATGGATCACTCTCTTTATATATAGGAAGAAACCTGGTAAAATCATCTTCTATATTCTCCTCAACCTTAATCTGACCAGATTTAAAGCTTTCACTTGCATTAAAGAAAACGTTATACTGCGATGTAACATTATGATATGCACGCGAAGCAAAGGTGTTCTTTTTGGTAGAACATCCCTGATAGAGTGGTATAAGCAGCAGCAGTCCGGCTATATGTAGTAAGTATCGCTTCAAAAACAAATTTAAAATCCTTTAGGATTAAACTCCCATTTTGGTATAATATTGTCGTATAATCAATTTTTTATTCCCCTTGCAAAGGGTACAAAAATAATATTTTTTACTGCTCTTTGTTATCATCGGAGGACAGGCCACAAAAATTCCAAACAACCAGCAATACTTTACCTTTAAAGCAAAAAAGCAGGCAATGGGAAGCATTTACATTATATGGACAGGAAAGTTATTTCCTTGTTATCTTAACCTTCTTAGTAGGAGCCTTTTGAATATTTCTCAAATGCAACTGATGCGACATGCTTTTGGCTACATCAGCGAATGCCATTCCGATAACTGAATCAGGGTCTGATGCAGAAGGAACACCTTCATCTCCGCCCTCACGAATGCTCTGAACGATTGGAACTTGTCCAAGTAACTTTAATCCGAGCTTTTCAGCAAGTGTTTTACCTCCATCTTTTCCAAAAATATAATATTTGTTATCAGGCAGTTCAGCCGGGGTAAACCACGACATGTTTTCTACCAGTCCAAGTACCGGAACATCAACCGACTTACTTTGGAACATGCTGACGCCCCTTATAACATCGGCCAGTGCTACTTCCTGCGGTGTGGTAACAATAACTGCACCGGTTACAGGAAGGGTTTGCACCATGGTAAGGTGAATGTCACTGGTTCCAGGAGGAAGATCAATAAGCATATAATCAAGTTCGCCCCAAATAGCATCCATAATCAGTTGTTTTAAAGCATTGGAAGCCATAGGCCCACGCCATATAATGGCATTCTCGGGTTCAACAAAAAAACCAATCGACAGGAATTTTACTCCAAATTTTTCTACAGGAACAATCATATCCCTACCGTTAACCTTCTCCCCCAATGGCCGGTCAAATTCAGTACCAAACATCTTGGGAATTGATGGCCCAAAAATATCGGCATCAATCAACCCGACACGTGCGCCCGAATTTGCAAGAGCCACCGCCAGATTGACAGCAACTGTGGATTTACCCACTCCGCCTTTACCCGATGCTATGGCTACAATATTTTTCACCCCCGGCAACACGGGCCGCTCCATATCGTGCAGAAATTTTACAGTTATGTTGTTTTCTATTTCAACCTGTTCTCCAAGGTATTTATTAATTGCCTTCTCACAGGCAAGTACCAGGCTTTCTATATTCGGATCGTTGCTTTTCTGAAACACAAGTGAAAAATTTACCCGTTGTCCTGCAATGCGTATCTCCTGGACCATATCCATCGATACCACATCTTCATTACTGTCCGGATATTTTATCGTTCTTAAAGCATCTGTAACATCTTTCGGTACAATTAGCTTCCGTGGAATATTCATATCATGTGTGATTTAAAATAAACTACAAAACTAAAAAATATCTTTTGGTATTTTTAGTTTTCAGAAAATCTTAGTTCATTGCAGAGCTTTAATATTTCTTTATTCACAAACATCAAAACCATTAAAATTGAACCCCTAACTTATGGAACAACCTTTGTTACAATAGTCGGAATAAAAAGAAATAGAAAAATGAAAGATAACCAATTTGATAAATATTTTTCAGAATCATCGCTTTGGGAAAAAATAAAAAAGTTCTCAAAAGCCGCAGGCGTTAAAGTTGTTTATGCAGCATTACTGTTGTTTTATGTAATGAACGACAAAGGGGTTGGAATGAAAACCAAGATTTCCATCGCCGCAGCATTAGGCTATTTTATTCTTCCCACCGATGCTATTTTCGATTTAACACCACTGATAGGATACACCGACGATTTAGGTGTATTGATTTTCGTCCTCACCCAGGTCACATCAAACATCACACCTGAGGTCAAAGAAAATGCACGAAAAAAACTTAGTGATTGGTTTGGTGAAGTCAATCCTGACGAGCTGCAGGAACTGGAAAACAGCATCAATTAAAAGAAAACGGCAGCCAGTCGTCCCTTTTTTCTTTTACCTTTGCGTCCAAAATCGTTCCCAATGATTGACTTTTCATTGCTTCAATGGGTGTTGCTTTTTTTTTGTGCAATGCTAATTGGAATGTCGAAAGTGGGTGTACCCGGCGTTTCGCTTTTCGTGGTTCCTGTGCTGGCCCTTATATTTGGTGGAAAGGCCTCAACAGGTATCCTATTACCTATACTGATGATGGCCGACTGGTTTGGTGTTGCCTGGTATCACCGGCACGCACGGTGGAATTATCTGTGGAAACTGCTGCCATGGGCTATTGCAGGAGTAGGAATTGCCTTGTGGGTGGGTGAAGTAGTCGATGATGAATGGTTTAAGAACATTATAGCCATATTGGTCTTCATTTGCATTGGCTTGTTGTTATGGAAAGATCGTAAATCAGGAAAAACCTTATTTCCCGACACCTGGTGGTTTGCTGCAGCAATGGGAGTTTTGGGCGGGTTCGCAACCATGATTGGAAATGTTGCAGGCCCTATATTTGCTATCTATTTACTGGCAATGCATTTACCAAAGAATAGTTTTATTGGCACCGGTGCATGGTTTTTCCTGATTATAAATGCCATTAAATTCCCATTGCATATCTTCATCTGGGAGACCATAAGCTGGCAAACATTAAAGCTCGATATAACTCTTTTTCCAGGAATTGCTGCTGGTGCATTCCTTGGAATCTGGCTGGTAAAGAAAATTCCCGAGAAAACTTACCGGTCGTTTGTGATTATTATTACTGCTTTATCGGCATTTCTTCTTTTGATTTAATTACAGCATAGCCAAAATAATAACGGGTTTTGCTAACTTTGTATGTTAGCTTATGAAACCATTAATCTAAAAGTTTCCGATAAACTTGGAGCCACTTATAAACTATTTCATTGACATAAAAGCAAAGAACATTTTAGATGTTGGTACGGGTGAAGGTGGTTTTATACCGGTTTTACTGAAAACCTTTCCCGGAGCCATAATTACAGGAATCGACCCAAATACCGATTCGCTGAAGGCAGCGAAGCAGAAATTCCCCGGTATCCGGTTTCTGGAAATGGAAGCTGAAAAACTTCAGTTTGATGATGGACAGTTTGATGTTGTAAGCATATCAATGGCGCTGCACCATCTGCCCAAAATTAAAAAAGCATTGAAGGAAATAAAAAGGGTAGTTAAGCCCGGGGGATTTATTATTATTAATGAGCCGATAAGCGATAACCTGAACCCCGCCCAGGAAGTTCATAAAATGTACCATCATTTCCGCAGTAGAATTGATCGGATTTTGGGTACATACCATCGACAGACATTTACCTGCAATGCTATCCTGCAAATGCTTAAAACAGCCGAGTTGCCGGTTCAGTTTTATTTCGAACACCGAAACAAATCCCATCTTACTGAACGTAATGGGGAACTGGAAGTCCGCGTGGAAAAAATGAAGGAGATGCTTGAAAGTATAAGAGAACTACCTGAATATAGTCAGATGCTGCCCCAAATTGAAGAATTCAGGGAAAAGGCATTAAAGAAGGGATTTCAGCAAGCCACCAACCTGGTGATTGTTATCAGGAAAATTATGCATCAGGGTAAAAAGTAAAACCTGCCTTTTAGCCATTTAAGGCTTCAGCTCCGCTCACAATCTCTAAAATCTCACTTGTAATAGAAGCCTGTCGCACCTTGTTGTACTGAAGGGTAAGATCTTTCAACAGTTCGGTGGCATTATCGGTAGCCTGGTGCATAGCAGTCATGCGGGCACCATTCTCTGCTGCATAGGAATCGAGAATTGCCTTGTAAAACTGTATTTTTAAGCTCCTTGGGATAATCTCCTTCACAATGTATTCTATTGAAGGTTCAAAAATATAATCGTAATACTGCGAACTCCCATTATCCTGCTCCATTTCAACAGGAAGGAATTGCTCTGTAGTGTTCATTTGCGTTGCAGCATTTAAAAACTGATTATATACGAGTTCAATCCGGTCGAATTCACCGGCGGTAAATTTATGCATGATAGCTTCCGCCAGTTGACTCACATGGTTAAAGTCAAAGTTATCGAACAATTCATGATGGCTTTCCACCACCTTCATCCCCCGAAGCCTAATCTGCCGTTCACCCTGCTTACCGATACACATAAATTCAACCTCTCCCTTCTGATATTGGAGACTATACTTTGTATGAACCAATTCCACAGCTTTTTTGGCAATGTTCAGATTGAAGCCACCACACAAGCCACGGTTGGATGACACCAGCACAATCAAAGTTTTTCCCGGCTCACGCTCCACAGTATAAACTGAATCCGCAACATCATCCTGTAAGCTGGAACTGATGGAAACCAGGATCTGATGCAGCTTATTGGCATAGGGTCTTATCTGCAGAATGGCATCCTGTGCTTTCTTCAGCTTGGCTGCCGAAACCATTTTCATTGCACTGGTAACCTGCCGTGTAGTTTTAATGGATGCTATGCGTGTGCGTATTTCTTTTAAACCTGCCATATATCAAAATCCTGTTTGAACAAAACGTATAGAATTATCGGTACTTTTATAAGATCATAAATTAAATTTTCGGCTCTTTTTGAAACTTTGCGGCTACTTCTTTAGACACATCAACCAAAACCTTTTCCACATTCTCATCGAGAATTCCTTTTTTTATAGAATCAAGAACATCACGGTGCTCCATTTCCATCAGTTCGAGAAATCCTGCTTCAAATTCCTTAATCTTATCAACCGGTACTTTCCTTAATAATTCTTTTACACCACAATATATAATTGCAACCTGGTGTTCCACTTTCATTGGGGAATACTGGTTTTGCTTCAAAATCTCCATGTTCTTTCTTCCTTTATCGAGCACACTCATAGTTGCGGTATCAAGATCGGAACCAAATTTAGAGAATGCTTCCAGTTCACGGAACTGTGCCTGATCAAGCTTTAAGGTACCGGCAATCTTCTTCATCGATTTGATCTGGGCATTACCTCCCACGCGGGAAACCGATATTCCAACATTGATTGCAGGTTTGAACCCTGAATTAAACAAGTTGGAATCAAGAAATATCTGTCCGTCGGTTATGGAAATAACATTGGTTGGAATATATGCAGAAACATCTCCTGCCTGTGTTTCAATAATAGGCAGAGCAGTAAGGGAACCTCCACCTTTTACTTTTGCCTTTAACCCCTCTGGCAAATCATTCATTTTAGAGGCGATTTCATCCGATTCAATAATTTTTGCCGCACGTTCGAGCAACCTCGAATGCAGGTAAAAAACATCGCCCGGGTAGGCCTCCCGTCCGGGTGGTCTTCTCAACAATAGAGAAACCTCACGGTAAGAAACAGCTTGTTTCGATAAATCATCAAGTACAATCAATGCATCCCGTCCTGTATCACGAAAGAATTCACCAATGGTCATCCCAGCATAAGGTGCATAATATTGCAAGGCTGCCGGGTCGGATGCTGTAGAAGAAACAATAACAGTATAATCCATTGCTCCGTGTTTTTGAAGCGTTGATGCAATATTTGCAACCGTAGATCCTTTTTGTCCAATTGCAACATAAATGCAATAAACGGGATTCCCTTTTTCATAATTCTCCCGTTGACTGATGATTGTATCTATAGCCACTGCTGTTTTACCGGTCTGACGGTCACCTATAATAAGCTCCCTCTGCCCTCGCCCAATGGGTATCATGGCATCGATGGCTTTTAGTCCGGTCTGCAAAGGCTGTTTTACCGGCTGCCGATAAATAACTCCGGGAGCTTTCCGCTCAAGTGGCAATTCAATCAGATCACCTTCTAAAGGTCCTTTCCCGTCGATGGCTTCACCAAGGGTATTAATTACCCTTCCTAAAAGACTCTCACCCACCTTTATGGAAGCAATATGCCTTAACCGTTTTACAGTATCTCCTTCTTTTACATCAACCGATGATCCTAACAGCACTGCCCCAACATTATCTTCTTCAAGGTTCAGTACAATTCCTTTAATACCACTTTCAAACTCAATCATTTCATTTGATTCTACATTTGAAAGCCCATAAATGCGGGCAATGCCATCTCCAATCTGCAGCACAGTTCCCACTTCTTCCAGTTCGGCTTCCATCCTGAAACTTTCAAGTTGTTGCTTCAGGATTTCAGAAATTTCAGCCGGTTTAATATTTATCATTCTTCCAGATATAACTTAATTAATCATATTTTACATTTGTGCTTTAAGCAATTCCTGCTTCAGTTTTTTAAGACGAGTTAAAATAGTAGCATCATACTGCCTGTCATCGATACGCAACACCAGACCACCAATTAAACTGGGATCGGTTTTTCTGGTAAGCTCAACATGGGCCCCCAGCTCTTTTTCAAGGGTTTTTTCTGCATTTCTAAACGTTGCTTCATCAATTGGTTTAGCAGTTGTAATAACAGCAGTTTTTATATTATTCTCCTCCCGAATAAAAGCTAACACCTTCCTGCAAAATGAAGTAACAAATGTTTCCCTGTTGTTTCTCACAGTCAGCTCCAGAAAGTTAACCGAAAGGGTACTTAATTTTTTGCTGAAAATGCTTCTTATTGCAGCAATTTTTTCTGAAGGCTTTATCACCGGACTGCTTAACAACCTGTTAAAATCGGCCGACTGGTTGCAAACAGCTAAAATCAGCTCCATGTCTTCTTTTATTGTTAACAGCTGATTTTTCTCTTTGGCCAGAGAAAACAAAGCCGTTGCATACCTGGCAGATATTAATCCCTCATCCATAAAATCTAATTCAGTTTAATTTCATCAATCAGCTTTTCAACCATCGCCTGGTGTTGCTTGTTGTCGGCCATCTCTTTTCGTATTACTTTTTCAGCAATCATAAATGAAAGCTCGGTCATCTGTTTTTTCATTTCATTAATGGCCTTTGCCTTCTCATTTTGTATCTGCTGACGGGCATATTCAATGTTTCTTTGGGTTTCAGCATCAGCTTTTTCTTTCGCTTCTGCCAGGATATTTTCCTTTAGGGCCATTGCCTCACGCATTATCAGCTCTTTTTCCTTACGGGCTTCAGCCAATAATTCTTCGTTACCAGCTTTCAGATTTTCCATCTCCTTACGGGCTTCCTGCGCAGCATTTAAGGCACTGCTAATCGACTCTTCCCGTTCATTCAACGCATTCAAAATTGGCTTCCAGGCAAATTTTTTCAGCACAAAAGCCACTATTCCGAAAACGATGATCATCCAGAATATCGTACCCACATTTGGTGAAACTAATTCCATATCGAAAACTTTAATTTACTACTCATTCAAAAAAGGAACAGCTCACCGGCAATCCCGGATACAGCTGCCCCAATGTTTTTCGCTACACAAATAAAACCAGCGCACAAACAATCACTGCAAAGAAGGAAACCCCTTCGATGAGTGCCGCCGAAACAATCATGTTTGAACGAATGTCACCGCTGGCTTCCGGTTGACGGGCAATTGCCTCCATTGCGCTGGCACCGATACGGCTGATACCATATCCGGCACCGATGGCTGTGAAGGAAGCGCCTATAGCAGCTCCAAATTCACTTAGTTGGGCTGCTCCGTCGGCCACCTGTAGCAATACGCCTAAAATAGCTAATACCATAACAATTAAATTTAAATTTATATTAGTGATGTTCTGCTGTTGCCATTCCAAAATAAATGGCGGAAAGCAGTGTAAAAACATATGCCTGTATAAATGAAACCAACACATCGAGCAGCATTATAAAAACCGAAAAGGCAATCGACACAGGACTTACCCCATAGCCTGCTGCCGGTCCCATCAGATTGCTGAAAATAAAAATCAGGCTGATAAAAACAGTTATAATTAAATGCCCCGCCAACATGTTGGCAAATAAACGAACCATTAAAACAAAAGGTTTTGTAAACATGCCGGTTAATTCAAGGAAAGGCATCAGTGGTATTGGAAATTTTAACCAGGTAGGTACATCCGGATTGAAAATCTCTTTCCAGTAGTTGACATTTCCCCTAAGTGTTGTAACCATAAACGTAAATAACGCCAACACAAGGGTAACAGAAATATTCCCTGTTACATTTGCCCCAAATGGAAATATTGGTATCAGCCCCAACAGATTGTTCAACAAAATGAAAAAGAACAATGTTAATAAGGGGGCCATGAACTTCTTATAATGCGGACCTATTGAAGGTTTGGCTATTTCATCACGAATAAACACGATAACCGGTTCAAGCAGGTTCTGTATTCCGGATGGCGCCCTTCCACTGTTTCGTCTTGCACCACGAACTGCTGCGAACACCAATATCAATAACACAATTGACGTTACGATGGCTCCTGCAACTGATTTTGTAAGCGATAAATCAAGGGGTTTTCCTATTTCATGGCCCTGTTCATTTACCTCCACAATTTTATTATTGTGCTCTTCGGTGTGTGAGATTCTAAATCCTTTGTAGTCATCATGTCCGTGATGGAATTTTGACGACATGAATACATGAAGTTTTTTGCCTTCATGAAGCTCAGGATTACTACTGAAAAGAATTATAGGTAAAGGAATGCTGAAATGTTTATCACCCAAACTTGCAATATGCCAGTCGTAAGCATCGAGAACATGTTCAATAACAAATTTTCCTGCTTCAAATTCTTCTTCCAGATGATCTTCAGCAGGAGTAAGTTTTTCATAAACAGCATCAGGCTGTGCCGAAACCGGAAGTATCCGGAAAATAGCAACCAGCATTAACGCAAAAATCAACTTTCCTGGTAAAGGCATGATGTATTTCTGTTTTTCGAGTATGCACAAAAATAAACGATTTTTTTTAGCAGGTGCCTTAAATTGATATATAATTATAAAAATACTTAAAAGGCACTTATTCGCAAAATATTAGGAGTGTGAGCGAGATCCGGCTGAAATGGAAAAGTAATCAGGTGGTAACCGAATGGAGATTTTTGGTGAATCAGGGAAATATATTTAATTCGATTTGCTATTAAATCCCTTCAACCAACCATACCTCTTTTGCGATTTGAAGATTGAGATTTGAAATTTTTACAGTTGTGTTTTGAGAATATCCCCTACTGCCTTTTCTTTACAACCCGCGACAACTCTGATACTTCGAAAATGGTGTACACCGAATAAACAAAAATTAAACAGACCACAAATACAGCAGCATTTTCCTGATTACTGGCCAAATAAACTATAGCAAAAACTGAGTAAAGCAGCAGCCTGAGGATGGATACAATCATACTGTTCCGGGTAAACTGACTTAACTTCTTTTTTGACAGCTTCACCTGCCAGGCATGTGTTAATATAGCAATAAGTGTAAAAAATGCCAGCATCCAGGGCAAAACCTGTAAATACTTACCAGGCATGATATATGTGAACACAATCCACCCCAGAATTATCATTACAATGCCGGCGATCAAAATCCTGGTAATAAAATTTCTAATGTCCCGATCCATCATTTCAACAATTTTCGTACAAAATAAATAACAGATCCGATAACCGAAAAAACCATCAGCACAAGCGTAAACCATTTAAAGTTATTCTCAAGCCACTGGTCAATTTTATAACCAAGAAAAGTTCCAACGACAATCATTGCCATCATCTCAAATCCAAGACTGGAATACCGGATAAATGCATCAAACTTGTTTTTGTTCTTTCGGAACTGGTTTTTCATTTTTCCCTCCGAAACTTTTTGTTTCTCCCATGGAACAGGTACCTGTGAACAACGAACCCGGTTCTACTGAAAGTTTTCCTGCCACAATATCGCCAGCTACTTTTGCCGAAGCTTTCATTGTAAGCATTTCCGACACATTTACCTTTCCTTTTACATAACCTGACACTTCAATATTGTTGCAGTTGATTTCGCCATCAACCTTACCATTAGGTCCAATCACCAACCTTCCCTTTGCATCAATATTTCCAACAAGTTCGCCATCAATGCGGATATCTCCATTGGCAACAATATCCCCCTTAATTAATGTTCCTTCATTAATTATATTGATGGACTGATTTGGTGTTTCACCAAAATTATTCGTTTGCTTTGTCATTTTAAATTTCATTTTGTTATGATACGGTTCAAATTATGTTTAAACATTTTAGCCTCCAATAATATTGTCCGGCTGAAATTACGAATTTTTAAGAGGCCGTCAAAGCAAAAATGAAAAATTGGTAGTATTCACATTCCAACAACAGGTAAAAAAAGTTGTAATTGTATTGTAAAAACCTGAATTAAGGCAGTATACACCAAGTAAACAGGCTGTATGATTAACTATTGTATGCCCATTTTAAATAAACGCTTCCCCATGTAAAACCTGCACCGAATGCGGCAAGAATCACATTGTCGCCTTTTTTAAGTTGTTTTTCAAAATCCCAAAGGCAAAGCGGTATAGTAGCAGCAGTGGTATTACCATATTTTTCAATGTTTATCATTACCTTCTCTTTATCCAAACCCATGCGCCTGGCAGTTGCCTCAATTATACGCATATTCGCCTGGTGAGGAACCAGCCACGCGATATCTTCGGAGGCAAGATTGTGCCTCTGCATTATTTCAGCAGCCACATCAGCCATGCCGGTTACTGCGTACTTAAACACCGTTTGTCCTTCCTGATACACGTAATGCTCCTTATTTTCCACAGTTTCCTTTGATGCCGGAAGTAACGATCCGCCGGCCTTCATGTGCAGGTGATGGCGACCTAAACCATCTACCCTGTGGATGTAATCAAAAACGCCAACTTCTTCAATGGTCGGCTCAAGCAGCACAGCAGTACCAGCATCACCAAATAAAGGGCAGGTGGTACGGTCGCTGTAATTGGTTATGGCCGACATTTTATCCGACCCGGAAACAATCACCTTGCGGTACCTTCCCGATTCAATAAACTGTGCAGCTGTAGCCAATGCAAAAATGAATCCTGAACAGGCAGCATTTAAATCGAAGCTCCAGGCATTGTGAATGCCTGCTTTATGGGCTATAATATTGGCTGTAGCCGGAAATGGCATATCGGGAGTTATGGTGGCACAAATTAGCAAATCTACCTCATCGGCTGAAGTACCGGTTTTTTGCAGCAGCCCTTTCACTGCTTCAGCTCCCATATCACTGGTGGCTTTTCCCTTTTCCTTTAAGATACGGCGTTCTTTAATGCCAATACGTTGCATTATCCACTCATCGGTAGTGTCTACCATGGTGCTGATTTCCTCATTGGTAAGCCGGTATTCCGGCAAAAAAGCATTTACACCAGTTATTGCAGCCCTTATTTTAGCCATTTTAATTTCATTTTTGAGGGTGCGAATATAACCGGAAAACTTCGAAGAAATGAGGCTTCCCAAATTAATTATGAATTCCTTATAATTTACGCCCTCTGCCCAATGAACATTGGAATTCGAGGAATTTACCCGTAAAATACCAAGAGTTTAAACAATGAAAAACCACCGGACAATATCAAATAATTTTATCCGGTGGTCCTTCTTCCTGCAAAATTGCTAAACAGTAATGTCTTTTTCGATAACCTGTTTTCCCCTGTAATAACCACATTCAGGGCAAATGTGATGGTATTTTACTGTAGCCCCGCAATTTGAACAAGTTGCAAGGGTAGGAAGTGTAGCTTTGTAATGCGTACGTCTTTTATCCCTTCTTGTTTTTGATATTCTACTCTTTGGATGTGCCATGATATTTCAATTTTGATTATTATTCCAGTTTTTCAATGCCGACCAGCGGGGATCGGTTGTTTTTTTCTCTTCTTCCCTTATTTTATGTTCTTCAAGTATTTTGAGCATCTCCTCATTGCAACCGCTCACTCCATCCTTACCGTCGGGGTGAACCTGCTTCATGGGCAAGCTCAAAATAATATATTCGTAAATTAACTGTGCCAGGTTAATTTTATGCTCTTCAGGTAAAACCCAGATTATTTCATCGTCTTCATAATCGTTTTCACCAAATTTGATGAAAAGCTCATACTTGCCTTTCACTTTTTGAAGGTAGTTTTCCAGGCAACGATCGCAAACAAGCTGCACATGCCCTTTAATTCCGAAAAACATTTTCATATATGAACTCCGCTTTTCAAGTAACACCTTCACTTTAATGGACCCTTTATTAACCAGCCCCTGTTCAAAGTGTTCAAAGAACGTATCCTGAACTTCAAATTCGAACTCGTGCAGGCCTTCTTTAAGACCCTTAAACTCTACGTCATATTTCATTCTCCACCCCATGTCCGAAAAAAGTGCTGCAAAAGTATAAATTTTTTATAAACAGTTAAAATAGTGAAAGAAAATAGTACAAATAAAAACAGTATAAGATACATTTAGTCCTAACTGTTAATTCAATTCTAAGCCTTACACACCATTAAACGGAATATATACGCTAAAAATTATAAAATCTAATTCAAGTTTTAATTTGGAAGGTACCATCACCCTATTAAACTCATTGTTAACTCAGTTAAATCTCAATGTTAACTCAGTTATAATTGAATTTACACTGAATTAATATTGAGTTTATATTGAGTTTACATTGAGTTTAGTCAGGCCCAGGTCCGTTCAATGTGTATAGGAAAGCCATGTATTCCTCTTGCGGGCTGCAGGCCTGCCCGTTCCGTAAGGGGGGCCCAGGTTAATTCTGCCCGGCGGCATTCCGTCAGTATTCTGACAGGCGCCTTCCGGGTAAAATGCCAACAGTTCCCCATAGCGCAACTACCGGCATGGGTTGGAAATACATCCTTTCCATGCCCCGCTATTCTCCAACCTGATTGGTTGCAGCACAGTAAATAATATTAAAAGAATAGCATCCCTGCTTTTTAATTCAAATTTTGTTCAAAGTACAACAAGGGATGCCATCCCTGGCTATAATGAAGGTGCAACGCACACGAATATTGGTAGCAGAATGCAACACTTAATCTGGTTTATAGAAATAATCACGGTTTCAAATGGTGCACTTTTTGAGCTGTTTTAAGGCAAAAGTGAGTTTAGTAAAAGGCAAACCGGGCACTTGCCAATAAAATAATTTCCGGTTTTTAAAAATCCTTTCGTCTTTTACCACACTTTTTCTGATATTTGTTCTGTTACTTTGCGGCTGGAATTTTATACTTATTTGCTCAACAGGATTCCCATTAATTAATCAGGCGTTATAGATTAAAAGAACAGGCGTATAAAATAAAAAACAAATATATGTACGGGCAATTAAAACAAGATCTGCTTCAGAACATTGAAGAACTTAAGGAGCAGGGTTTATATAAGACGGAACGAATAATCACCTCGGCACAGGATTCTGAAATCAGGATATCAACCGGAGAAACCGTATTGAATTTCTGTGCCAACAATTACCTGGGTCTGGCCAATCATCCGGAAGTTGTGAAGGCAGCCCAGGAGGCAATGAATTATTGGGGGTTTGGGCTATCGTCGGTGCGGTTTATCTGTGGCACCCAATCGATACACAAGGAACTGGAGCAGAAAGTTTCAGAGTTTCTGGGTACTGAAGACACCATACTTTATTGTGCGTGCTTCGATGCCAACGGCGGGGTTTTCGAGCCTTTGCTGGGTAAAGATTCAGCCATTATTTCAGATGAACTGAACCATGCCTCCATCATCGATGGCGTGCGGTTGAGCAAAGCACAACGCTACCGTTACAAGCATTCGAATATGAAGGACCTTGAAAAGTGCCTGAAGGAAGCATCCGATGCAACCCACCGGCTGATTGTTACCGATGGGGTGTTTTCGATGGATGGTGATATGGCCAAACTTCCTAAAATAGTGGAGCTGGCTGAAGAGTACAATGCCCTTGTAATGGTCGATGATTCACATGCATCGGGATACATTGGCAAAAACGGCAGAGGTACTGCCGAGCATTTCGGATTGCTGGGAAAAATCGATATCATTACCACCACTTTTGGGAAAGCCCTGGGCGGCGGAAACGGTGGCTGTACATCCGGACGAAGAGAGATCATTGATATGCTGAGGCAGCGGTCACGTCCTTACCTGTTCTCCAACTCATTAGCGCCAGCCACTGTTGGAGCTACCATGAAAGTTTTGGAAATGCTTTCCACATCGGGCAACCTGCCAGCCAAAACCATGAAGAACGCCAAGTATTTCAGAAATAAGATGAAGAAAGCCGGGTTCGACCTGGTGCGCGGAACTACAGCCATTGTGCCGGTAATGGTATACAATGAACCACTTGCTCTCCGATTTGCCGATGAACTTCTTAAGGAAGGAATTTATGTAGTGGGATTCTGTTTCCCTGTTGTGCCGCGTGGAAAAGCAAGAATCAGAGTACAGCTTTCGGCAGCACACAGTATTGAAGAAATTGATGCTGCAGTTGAAGCTTTTATTAAGGTAGGAACAGAACTGAATATTATTTAATCCTAATTAAAAAAAAGGGAGTCCGTTAATTTTAGGAACGCCGGATTAATACTATAAGCGATGCAGGTGAATGATTCACCTGCATCGCTTTTTTTATGAATCCAGCGACTGCAACCCTTCATTCTTTAAGGCAGATTTTCCACAGATAATACCTTCCAGGTAAATTGTCTGATAAAGAAGGGTTGACATTTTTTCTCCGGGCGAAAGCCTATAAAGAGCTTTACTCCGGCATTAATTAATCGTTGTTAGCTTTTTCTGATCACCGACATTTCTGCATCGGTTTTATACTTGTCGGTCAGTTTATGGAACTTAATTTGGGTGTGGGCTGCCAGTTGAAGGGTTACACTTCCAAATTTATGTTCCACTTCCAGTTTTCCGATAACAATTCTGCTTTTTTGCCAGATATTGTCAATTTCATACATAGGAGTAATGTTTTTATTTGCCAGGTTATGCAGATTCGAGTACCGCACTGAGAAAAAGCCGGCTTCCTCCTGAAAAAGATACAACTTTTTCTCGCTGTGGTAACCCACCTTTATGTCACCCATCCAGGCCTCTTTTGCCTCAAGTTTTCCTTTTTGTTGCGGGATGTCGAGAAGAATCCGGTACACACCCTTATCGAGATGAGCGAAGGTTACCTTACCTGATTCACCTGTTTTTTGAAATGCAACCGGTTCATGTTCTGCACCCGCATCAAGATAAACAATTGCTCCGGCAACCTTTGAACCTGGTTTACCTCCAAAAAGCAACATCCCTGAAATGATATTTTTATTATCCATTGCTTTAAATTTTTTAACCTACTGAATAATAACGATTTTTTTTGTTGTGTCAAAATATTTACCCATCTATTATTCACTGTATTATAACTTTATTGTTCTTTTCCGTTGTATGTGATAAAATGAATCATCTCATTTAATTCCTATATCTTTGTCTTAAATTCGATCACCATGAAGGAAAAGCTTTTCGGAAAAACATTAACTGAACTTCAGCAGATTACCAATCAGCTGGGGTTGCCTAAATTTGCGGCAAAACAGATAACCGACTGGCTGTATAAAAAGAAGGTTTCCTCGATTGAGGAAATGACCAATTTATCGAAAAATGCACGTGAACAGCTGGACGAAAAATTTGAAGTCGGCTTAACTGCGCCTACAAGAGTTCAGGTAAGCAGTGATGGCACTAAAAAATACCTCTTTCCTACTGCCGGCAATAAATTTATTGAAACGGCCATGATCCCTGAAGGTGATCGCAATACAGTATGCGTAAGTTCACAGGTGGGATGCAAAATGGGTTGCCTGTTTTGTTTCACTGCCAAACAGGGTTTCCAGGGACAGCTTACAGCCGGCGAAATTGTAAACCAGGTAACCAGTATTGAAGAGGCCGATTCGGTATCCAACATAGTTTATATGGGAATGGGCGAACCATTCGATAACCTGGAAGCCGTGCTTAAAAGCCTTGACATATTAACCTCCGAATGGGGATTTGCCATGAGCCCCCGCCGGATAACGGTTTCCACAATTGGCATCATTCCCGGTATGCTTACCTTTTTAGAAAAAAGCGAGGCCCACCTGGCGGTAAGCATGCATACCCCCTTCAACAGCGAACGCCAGCAACTGATGCCGGTGCAGGTAGCTTACCCAATAGATGAAGTGGTGAAAGAGGTAAAAAGCTGGGACTTTGGCCGGCAACGGAGAATTTCGTTTGAATACATCCTGTTCGAGGGATTAAATGACAGTCCCCGTCATGTAAAAGAGCTGGCCCGAATGCTGAGCGGATTGAAATGCCGCATTAACCTGATACGTTTTCACCCTGTACCGGGCACTCCGCTTAAAAGCCCCGGCGAGGCAACAATTAACCGGTTTAAGGAGGAGCTTAATCAAAAAGGAATACTGACAACTATACGTGCTTCGCGGGGAGAGGATATTTATGCTGCATGCGGGCTGCTGTCAACAAAGGAATTATCGGGTGCGAAATAAGTAAGTTTAAAAAAGCATCAGCTTCTCCACAAAGATATCCTGAAAATCAGGATCGGCTTCCAGGTTTATGTGCCGGGTTTTCTTCAGAATATCCAGTGCAAAAGTTTCATCTTCAAACAGGAACATTTTAGCGCCAATAAGCGCTGTATTGCCCATTTTCACTATTTTTTCCTCATCCGTTTCTATCAGTCCTGTTTTAATTACATTTTGTAGGTTCAGGAAATTACCGAATCCGCCTGCGATGTAAACATTTTCCACCTCATTGAAAGTAATGCCTGCTTTCTTAAGTAATATTTGCAACCCGGCAGCAATGGCAGCCTTTGCAAGCTGAAATTCGCGGATATCCTGCTGGGTGAGGAACACCCCGGGTGCCAGTTCAACAGAATCTTCGCCTGAATTGATTTCACCAAACATTCCTATTTTTTCCTGTTGCAACAGTATGGCCATGGCATCAATAAGCCCGCTGCCACATATACCTTTGGCCGGCACGTTTCCGATTACATGATACTGCATCAATCCATTTTCAAGGTATAATGAAGAAACAGCTCCTGTGACAGCCCGCATTCCCTGGCTGATTTTTGCCCCTTCGAAAGCGGGGCCTGCTGCCGTCGATGCACAGATAATCCCTTCACGGTTTCCCAAAACAATTTCACCATTGGTTCCCAAATCAATGAGTAGCGAAAATTTTTCTTTTTCAGTAAGCTTTGTTGCTGCAATACCAGCCAGTATATCGCTTCCGACAAAACTCCCGATGGAAGGATAAAACATAATCCTCGCCTTTTCAGGTAAATCCCATTGCAGCTGTTCCGGCGAGAAAATCTGCATGCCCCGGTTTGCAGAATCAAAAGGATAAAATGAGAGCGGCCTGACATCCAACCCCGAAAAAATATGGTGCATTACCGTATTGCCTACCAGGGTAATTTTTGAAACATCAACCGGATGCTTTTGCAATGCAGATTGAATCATCTCTCCTGTTTTACGGCGAACCAATTTTTGCATCTCCTCCTTGTTGCCATCGATGCAATTTTGAATGCGGGAGATAAGATCGGCACCAAATTTTATTTGCGGGTTTATGGCTGTTACAACATCGATGACATGCCCGTTTTTGAGGTCGAGTAACTGGACCACAATGGTAGTGGTGCCCAAATCAACTGCAATTCCAAAGCCGTCACCCGGCTTAAACCTGAAACTGGTGTTATCAGCAAGAATAATATCTTCAAACTGTGTAATTTCAATAACAATGTCCGTTTCAGCTTTGCAAAAGCAGGCCAGCCGCCAGTTTTCATCCAGCCCAAGCTTATTGAGCTTTTGCTTTTGCAGGTTGTCTGCTTTCAATTCCCCGGCAAGTAACTTAATTCTGCACCGCCCGCAGGTTCCTTTGGCTCCACATGGAAATTCCACACCATACTCATGGAGTACGTCGATCAACGGAACTCCGCGTCCTACAACCAGTTTTTTACCTAATGGAGAAAGGGTAATTGTAATTTTTTCCTGCATCCGATCACACAAGTTAAAGCATTATAACTGCAAGTTTAATCCACGAATTTAGCTAATTTTGACCGGTTTACTTCAGGAACGGCATATTTTGAAACCAGCCTCACAAGTAATACGGAAAGATTAGATTTTTTAACAACAGGTTTTTGCCTGATACTGAAACTATTTATAATTTGGCGGTCGTTTTATATGAAAAAAATAAGTACCATATTATTTCTTGCCTTAATAGTTGTTTTCTCCTGCAGCAAGCCGCCGGTTGAAAAACCTGAAAACCTGATTGAAGAAGACAGGATGATAAATATCCTGGTTGATGTTCATATGGCAGAAGCTGCCTTTAACAGCCGCAGACATCGAGATACACTTGTGCAAAGAAGCAGTTCGACCGATTTTTATTACTCCATTTTACAGGAGCATGAAGTTCAGGATTCGGTGTTTGAACGCTCGCTGGTTTTTTATGCCAGTCAGCCACGCCAGTTCGAAAAAATGTACAGGAAGGTGATGAACCAGCTCACTGAAATTGAACAGGAATATTCAGGTCGAAAGACCGACATGGAGGAACTGGAAATACAGAGAAGAGGACAGTGAGAAAAATTTCTGCAACCTTTATTTTCCCGGGCAATCGACCTCCCCTAAAAAATGGCATTTTAATTTGTGAAGACGATGGCACTATAGCAGAAATCACCGACACCGGTGGCATGCTCCGGGAGCAGGCCGGTCTTGAATACTACAGCGGCATATTGGTACCCGGTTTTGTGAATTCCCACTGCCACCTTGAACTTTCACATCTTAAAGGAAAAATACCTGAAAGAAAAGGGTTGGGAGGATTTCTTGGAGAAATCAACAAACTGCGAAATGATGAAAACCTTCTTGATCCGTTAGCTCTTAAAAAAGCCGATTTTCAGATGCAGCATTCAGGAACAGTTGCCGTTGGTGATGTTTCCAACTCCATTAGTTCCCTCGAAGTAAAACGCACCAGTAAGCTTTATTACCACACATTTACCGAAGCGTTTGGTTTTCATCCATCTCGGGTTGAAAAGGCATTCAGTATTGCTAAATTCGTCGAAAGTATGTTTCATGAAGCCGGACTTTCAGTGTCGGTAACGCCCCATTCCTCCTACTCGGTTTCAGAAACCTTATTCAAAAGGATTAAAGATAATGCTTTGTCGGACAACAGCATCTTATCGATTCATAATCAGGAAAGTATAGCTGAGGAAATGTTCTTTAAAAGCTGCAGCGGCCCCATATTAAATCACCTGCAACATAACCTGGGGCTTGATGTCTCGCATTTGAAACCAAAGCGGGGAAGCATGCTCCATTGGGTTTTATCTCTGCTGCCTAAAGAAAATCAGTTGTTACTGGTCCACAACACCTATACCTCTCAGTCCGATATTTCAGTTATTAAAGAAAACAGAAATCCTGAAAACACTTACTTTGTCCTTTGCCCCAACTCCAACCTGTACATTGAAGATCAGCTTCCGCCGGTACCGCTGTTTCAAAACGAAAAACTTAACCTTTGCCTTGGTACCGACAGCCTGGCATCAAATCATCAGCTTTCGGTATTGCAGGAAATGATAACATTGCAGCAGCATTTTCCGGATATAACACTTCATGAGCTGGTAACCTGGGCCTGCCTGAATGGTGCCCGGGCACTCCGCATCGACCACAGGTACGGTAGTTTTGAACGGGGCAAAAATCCGGGAATTAATCTCATTACAGGAGCCGATCTACAGCATTTGAAGCTCACTTCCGCCTGTCGGGTTAAGGTTTTACAGCAGCCGGCCTGAAAAAAGAAGAACCTTGAAAGCCCTGTCAGTATTACCAAAATGGTAAAATAAAGCATTCATTTCAAGGTTCTTTGGGGTACTAATGTTGTGACTTACAAATTACCAACCGCCCCGGAACCTGTGCCTGCCAAATCCGGCCTGTCCGCGACCACCATCACGCGCAGCTGCAAACCCGTTGCCCCTGTTTCCTGTTGCGGTTTGCAACAAGTCGTATTGCTTTTGCTGTTCCTCAGTTAACAGGTTGCGTACTTCATTCCGGTGTGCCTGTACCTGCTGGAGCATTTCTCCCCTGATTTCATTTTTCTTAACCAGATCGTTGGTTGACCGCATTTCTGTCCGCAATTCAGCCATTGCTTTTTGGTGAGCGGTATTAAGTTCCGTAATTTTCTCCATCTGTTCATCAGATAGATCAGACAGAATATTTAAACATACACCTTGCCTGTTGTCAACATTATAACCTGTACAACGGCCATTTCGCCAGCCCTGGGCAAAAACAATTGTTGAACCCAGCATAAGGGCGATAAAAATCCATGCAAATTTTAATTTTTTCATTGCTTAAAAATTTTAATGTTATTAAATATATTTCATGATTTATGCAGCAATAGCATACTGCAGTAGTCCAGGCATTCTGCTGTTGATTTATTCCTGCAGGTTATTTCTAAACCTACGTCTCCCCTGGGGCAATTTTACATCTTCATTTTTTTTGAGTATCGAAATAAAAATCTTATGCAGTTTTTCCTGTTGTTCTTCAGTGCTTACCTCTTTCATTGCCAGGTAGTATTCAATGGTTTTATTTTTCAGCTCTTTATGCAGTTCACCTATTTGAATTGCTATATTATCCAGTTTTTGCATATCCGGATTTTTGAGACCCATTTCTTCTACCATTATAATTCTTAATTCTGATAATTGATTCTGGATTTGCCAGGCATTACGGTTGAAATCGCGGTTTAATTCCCTGTATACATCAACCTGCTGTGGATTCAGATCCAGTTGTTCCCTGAAAAACCGGGTACGTTGCTGTGCAGGAACCTCTATGTTTTCTTCTTCAGTCTGCTTTATCAGTTGCCTGTCCTGCTCTGTGTGATAAAAGAAAGACAAACCCATTGAAAGATTGGTAGCAACAAGAATGATAATCACCCAGATTAAAATGCGGTATTTATTTTTAGCTGCCATTAGTTATTTCATTAAAAACATTTCAAGTGGTTCTGCTTCCATTTCATTCAAATACGGGATTATTTCAGTTACTGTATTTCCACTTTCCGGGATATTACTGCCTGCCTTATCACCGATCTTTATCCCGGTAAATATTCCGGCCAAAAGCAAAACAGAAAACATTGCAGGTTGTAAAACCTTTTCCCACAGTGGAAAACTTACATGCACCACCTCTGCCTCCTGTTGTTTCTCCATACGTCGTTTGATCCGGGTATAGAAATAGGGTGCCGTCTGAATATTTTTTTCCAATTCCACAATGCCCAGGGTTCTTCTCATATCTTCAGCAAATGCAGCACATTCGGTACATTCATCAAGATGTAAGGCAACTTCGCGCATCTCTTGTTGTGGCAGTTCGCCTTCAATGAAGAAAATTAGCCTGTCATGTATTGTTTTACATTTCATTTTGTTCTGCATTATATTGTTTTGACACTAATCATCTATTTTTCCTGCGTTCAAATGCACTTTTTTTTATAGCATTGGTAGAGTTTCTTCTGAAGGTTTATTTTAGCACGGTGGATAAGCGATTCTACGGAAGAAACGGAAAGATCCATCACTTCAGCAACTTCCTTATAGCCCATATCATCGTATTTGTTTAAAGTAAAAGCCACCCGCTGTTTTTCAGGCAACGCATCGATGGCTTCATGCAACATTAGAGCCCGCTGGTGGTTCTCCATGTTTTGTTCAGGGTTATCATCATCACCTGATTTCAACTGTGCAAGTGCATCCAGTTTCGACTTAACATCACTGTCGAATGATTTAAACCAGGAATGTTTTTTATTATCGCGAATAAAGTTCAGCGACCGGGTTACTGCAATACGGTAAAGCCAGGTAGATATTTTTGACTGCCCCCTGAATTTATGCACCGAACGAAATACCTCGATGAAAACTTCCTGGGCAACATCTTCGGCATCCCCGGAATTATGTAGCAAACCAAAGCAGGTATTTACCACCCGCTGTCGGTATTGGTCAACAAATTCCCTGAAAACCTTTTCGTCACCCTGTTTTAACCTGTTTATAATTTCTTCCTCACCCATCCAATCTAATGTTCACTGAAATTATAAATAAGACACGATAAATGAAATATTCCTGCACAGAATTTATTGTTTTTCTCAATACAGATAGCTTTATAAATTCAGTGTGGAGTATTCATCCGTTTTCCACGGTAAGAAAAACGTTCCGAAATAAGGTTTAGAATTTCATTTGCAGTACTTTCAATGGGTTTATTTGTAACCGTGAGAACAGTAAATCCGCCGCGTTCAAATACAAACAGTGCATTCCGGATTTCTTCCTTTACCGTATTCTCATCGACATAAAGCGGGTTTTGGTGATTGTTCCAGCTTTGCATTCTTTTTTTTCGATGTGAAATGAGTTGTGATGTGCCAATGTGAAGCCCAAACACCCGATTAGGATCTACCTGAAACAGTTCATCGGGTGGTTGGATTCCTTTTACGAGAGGTACATTTGCAACTTTCCAGCCAAACATGGCAAGGTAAACACTTAGCGGGGTTTTACCCACCCGTGAAACTCCGGTTAAAATAATTTCAGCATTTTGCAATCGTTCATGCCCCATCCCGTCATCATGCGAAAGGGTGAATTCAATGGATTCAATCCGCTCAAAATATTCCTGGTTGAGTTTACGATATAACCCCGGATGCTGCAATGGTTCTACGTCAAGCTGTTCGTCGAGGTAGTTGGCCAGTGGGCCCATATAATCAATGCTTCGTACACCAATGCTTTCACAAATTTTATTAAGCTCATCCCGTAGGGCCGGATCAACCATTGTGTGCACAATCAGGGCATTTTCTGCCTTTGCCTGCTCCACTACTTTTTTTACTTTTGATTTACTATCGATTTCAGGATGAATAACTACCGGTATCTTATTTTCAGGGTACTGGATAAGAAGCGACTGAACCATATGGTTACCGGCAAGACCGCGTCCGCCGGAAACGATAAATATCGGAGGAGGTGTATTTTTATTATTTTCGTTCATGACTGAAATTTATATTATAACAAATCATTGAACGAATGAGTTTTATCCTGAGTCCAAATAGAACCCGCTGCCAAATTATGGCAGCAGCTTCATTTTATATTTAATCAACTTTTCCACTTCATCTTTAGTAAATGGATCGGCATGATAAAGGTTTTCCAGGTACAATTCAGTTTGATCGAGGTAATAATCACTGGCGGGTATTCCGCTGGTTCCGGTCGGAATCACAGTTTTGGAATTATTCCAGTTTGCAAGGTCATAGATATGCCGGTGCGAGGCCCCGTGGTTTACCTTGTACAAATTGTTATATGAATAAGAATATGGGGTTACAGTATGATAACTTCCCGGAACACCGTAAGGCCCCTTATTAAGATTAAAGGCCTTTTCCAAAAAAACAACCACACCCAACGGATGTCCCAGGGTGAATGTATGCAATTTATCCCAGTGCCAGTCATCAACGTCAGGGCCAAATGTATTGTTCAGTTCTTCAACAGTTTCAGTAAATGACCTTATTACAATGTCGTTCCATGTTTCTGCTTCAGGAGTGCCTTTATTGTCAATCCAATCCGATGATTTTGAATTTATTAAATTGGCCATCAGGTTTTCAACCAGGATGCGTTCTCCCATAAATGAACGATATAATTCTTCCGACAGTTCATCTCGCACCAGGTTTTCGGCCACCTTTCGGTACAGAATTTCAAAGATTGAAGTAGCAGAACTTTCACTGGTCATCACATAATCCCAATCCTGAAGCTTTTTTAATGCAGCCCGCTGTGATTGGTCATCTAATGCTTCCAGTGCTGCAAGAAATTCGGGAACAAACCGCTCAGCCTTTTTGGATTTAAAATCTTTATGCATTCGTTCAAATGATTCCAAACTATGCATTTCGGTTTCCTCAAGCATCTCACGAATCCTGTCGATCCGGTCAGGAAGTGAATACCAGGTGCCTACATAATACGGATAATCAACGGGAGCTGTTTTGTTATTGGCTGATGATACATATCCACGGGCAGGATTAAATTCAAAGGGAAGTTCTTCAAACGGCACGAACCCTTTCCAATCGTAAAGGCTGGTATCGCCCGGATAGATTCTGATCCCCTGGCCTTCACGCAATGGGACCCCTGCAGCAGCCTGCAGACCTATATTACCGACAACATCAGCATATACGATATTCTGGCTAACCGACTTAAATGTTTTTACCGCATCACGGAATTCACTCCAGTCTGATGCCCTGTTAAGCAAGTAAACGGTGCGTATTTCGTTGCTCATATCATTTCCCAACCAACGGATTGAAAGTGCGGTTTCTTTTTCACTTCTAAAACGATTAACTAAAGGCCCTCTGTGAGTAAACTTTAAACTATGTGTGAGTGCATCTCCCTCTTTAGTGGTTATGCTTTCCTCTTTAATAATCAAATCAATCCATTGTCCATCGAGCAAATACTTTGTTGAATCTTCGTTTAAAGTTTCAGCATAAAAATCTAAATCATCAACCATAACATTTGTCATTCCCCAGGCAATGGAATCATTATGCCCTGCGATAACAAACGGCTGACCGGGTAACACCAGGCCAGTTACATTTAAAGTTCCCTCAGCCACCTGGTGCATCTGGTACCAGATGCCCGGGGCAAACAATCCCAGGTGCATGTCGTTGGCCAAAAGTGGTTTGCCTGATATGCTCTTCTCACCTGAAACAGCCCAGTTATTGCTTCCAAAAAAAACCTGCGCCCCCAAATGTTCCAACTTACTGTTGGCCGAAAGAAGTGTTTCTTCTAAATTGTAACTGCCTTGAAAACTCGTATAAACTGGAGTGGAATGGATTTCCGGTGCCGGAATCAACTCCTCAATCTGTTCAGTGGATACCTCCCGGGCAAGCTTATACAGCAGCATCTCAGTACCCCATCCGGAAGTCAGGTCCCACGACATGTAACCTATCAGGTTAACAGAATGAACAGGTTGCCAGGGTTCCGGCTCGTAACCCAGAATTTTAAATTCAGGCGGTAACGGGTAATTTTCAATAAAATAGTTTACGCCTGAGGCAAATGCTTCAAGAGCAAAAAGTATTTCTTTGGGTGTCTGTTCCAGAATTCTTTCCGATTTCTCCTGTATACGTATGGCACGCATAAGCAAATCGGTTTCCACCTGATCATTCCCCAATATTTCACTTAGCCTTCCCTGAGTTACCCTTCGTAAAAGATCCATTTGCCACAAGCGGTCCTGGGCCATTGCAAAACCTGTAGCCCTGTATAAATCGCCCTCATTTTGTGCGTAAATATGAGGAATGGCAAATGAATCCCTGAGTATGGTAACCTCATCAGTTAATCCATTAAGGATGACATCTTCAGAGTAATTGGGAAGTGATGAGGTACGGATTTGATGCAATACAATAAATCCGGCAATTAAAGCAGCTATAAGTAATACTATAAAAGCTAACAAGACACGCTTTATCCTTTTCATTTCGCATTAAAGTTTATAATCAGAAAAAAAGTTATTAAAATATCGGTTTGATTGTATAATATTTCTACTTTTAAATTCTATAAAATTAATAATCAAAACGATAATTATGAAACATCTTGCATTGCTTTTCTTCCTGGGATTATACACAATTGCAGGAATTGCACAGGAAGCAGATAAAATTACGGGAATCTGGTGGAACGATGAAAAAACCACTAAGATTAAAGTGGAAAAGGAAAACGGGAAGTATTTAGGGACCATCGTTTATATGATACCTGAGAAATATGAAAACGGACAGCCCCCAAAAGATGACAACAACCCTGATGAAAAACTTCAAGACCGTTCACTGATTGGCTTGCAGATTCTTAGCGGCCTTGAATACGATGCAAAAGATGAAGAATGGAATAACGGGGAAATATATGATCCTAAATCAGGAAATACATACACATGTTATGCATGGCTTGAAAGTGACGATTTGCTTAAGCTGAAAGGTTATGTTGCCGGCATCCGTCTGCTTGGACGCAGCTCGGAATGGTACCGCACTGAGTTATAACTGCTTTTTTAACCAAAGAGAGAAATACCAATCGGTAACATAAATCGTATTGTTGTTGGTTAACATTCCTCTTTTGAGCAATGCATCAATAGCTGTCTTTGCTGAACTGGCTGATCCTAATTGGTATTTGGCAATAAACTTACTTGAAAAAGGTTTGTCAACCTGCGTTTCCTTAGCAATAGCTTTTATGACTTTGAATTGAAGGTCGGTTATAGAATAGAAATGATTATACCAAAAATTACGTTTTTTGCGTAACGCTTTTTACGTAAAAATATAATAATTGCAAAAAATACTTCGCTTCACCTAAAGTTTGAATTTCAATTAAATACAATCATGTTTTTTACGTAACGCTTTTTACGTAATTTTTAATAAGAAATCTGAACCTGCAGCCCGGTACTCTCCACCCTCTTTGCGATAGCATCCAGTTCATCGGGAGAAACTTTTACAAGTGTATCTACAGGGGTATCCCGTGCGATGGTATAAATCATTACTTTTTCCGGTCCTATCTTTTGAAGCAGCTTCAGCCAGGCTTCAACTTCCCTGTCGGTGGAGTTATCAACCGGCTGCCCTTTAAAGCTGCCTTTCACAAAAAGAGTCTGCACAATGACTTTTCCATTGAACCGCACCAGTTGGTCAATCACTTTATGCAGGTTAAAGTTTCCACGCGGACAGTCAAGTAAAGCTACTGTTTCCTCAAAAGCTGAATCAAGTTTCAGTATGTTGTCTTCCACCTGCAGAAGTGCATTAAACACGTCGGTTTTATGAAGCATGGTTGCATTTGATAAAACTGCAATACGGGCACCGGGGGTCAATAAATCGCGGAGCTCAATGGTGTCCCTTATAATGCCGGCAAAATCAGGATGCATAGTAGGTTCCCCATTTCCGGCAAAGGTAATTACATCGGGCAGCAAATTTTCGGCTACCATTTTGCTTAGTTTTTGATCAAGCTTTTGCCTCACCTCAGCACGGGAAGGTAGAATAGCCTTTTCGGGATATTTTTTAGGTGTAAAGCCGCATTCACAGTAAATGCAGTCAAAAGAGCATACCTTAACATTCACCGGCAGCAGGTTAACGCCCAGTGAAACTCCAAGACGCCGGCTTTTTACCGGGCCGAAAATTATTTCATCAAAAAGAAAAGTAGCCATAAAATAAATTGTCAGTCAAATCTAATTCCAGGTAATACGATTTTGTAAAAATCAGTGCCTAAATGTAAGTACCATACTTTTTAATTAAAGCAGCCTTTAATTGGTCTTAAACACTTTCTCTCCCGCAACCCAGGTACTTTCAACTTTAGCTTTTAAAACCTCATCGGGTGAGGCCTCCATCAGATCGGTATCCAAAACCACAAAATCGGCATATTTACCCGATTCAAGGCTGCCTTTCTCATTTTCTTCAAATGAAGCCCTGGCTCCCCAAATGGTCATTGAACGCAATGCCTGCTCACGGGAAAGGCCTTCATCAATATGCCACCCTCCCTTAGGCTGGCCATTGTGGTCGGTACGGAAAACCGAAGCATAAAAAGTGTATAGCGGATTGATATGCTCAACCGGGAAATCAGTTCCGTTAGGTAACCAGCCGTTTTGCTGCAGCAGGGTCTGATAAGCATATGCTCCGGCCAGTCGTTCTTCTCCAAGGCGGTCGTCAGCCCAGTTCATATCTGAAGTACAGTGCGTGGCCTGAATCGATGGCACAATGGAATAAGCAGCATACTTATGAAAATCATCAGGATGTATGATTTGTGCATGCTCAATACGCCATCTGCGGTCATTTTTACCTTCCAGATACCGGGCATAGGTATCGAGCATCAGCCGATTGCCACCGTCACCTATTGCATGCGTGGCAACAACAAAATTGTTATCGTAAGCCAAACGGCAAATTTCATCATAGAACTCCTGTGGTTCCATCTGCAACCCATTATTCCCGGCATCATCAGAATAATCGTTTATAAGCAGTGCTCCCCTTGAACCCAGCGCACCATCGGCATATATTTTGATTGTGTTGACTACAAGTCGTTCGCTTTTCTGTGGCCCCTTCTTCACAAAAAAAGAAAAGTTCTCTTCGGTAGGATTAAGCATGGCATTAATCCGCATCTTAAGTTCATCCTTATTTTGCATCTCTTCCATCAGCAGGATGGTATTCTTATCAACACCGCAATCAGTGACCGAGGTGAGACCAACAGCAAAGCAATTTTCCTGTGCTTCCATGAGGCCAAGCGTTTGCTGTTCCCTGGTTATTGCAGGTATGATCCGGGATACAAGTCCCATGGCATTGTCAATTAATATGCCTGTAGGTCGTCCGTTTTTAACCACCACCAAACCACCCGCCACTTTTGTTTCTGCTGTAATTTCAGCCAGCTCAAGTGCTTTAGAATTACACCAGCCGGCATGACCGTCAACACGCACAAGGTATACAAGAACATCCGGGAACAACTCATCGAGCCGGTTTTTATCCGGAAATTCAGTTACTTCCCAATCGTTCTGGTCCCAGCTTCGCCCGAGCAGCCATTCGCCGTTAAACTTTTCATGGTGGGCAGTCAAAACTTTGTATATCTCCTCCGGACCAGCAGTCCTGCGCAGGTCGGCATACTGCATCAGGTTCTGTCCGTAACCGTTGAAATGGCAATGGGCATCATTAAAGCCCGGATATACAAACTTTCCGTTTGCATCAATAATATTTTCAGATGAATAGTGATCCAGAATTTCTTCTGTGGTTCCGGTAGCAACAATTTTTTCGCCGGTAACAACAAAACTTTCCACCTTTGAAAAATCCTCATCCAGCGTATACACCGTTGCATTGACAATAATTAAGTCTGCCGCATTTTTGGAATTGCATGAACTCATTGAATAAAGTAAAAGTAAAAGTAAAAGCCTGTTAATTCTCATCTTTAACTGATTTAACCTGTAGATGAGGGACAAAGATAATTGGATTTTATATAAAGTTTGTGCTTTTTTAAAATGAGCTAATGAAGACAAACTGCATTGACATATAATAACTTCATAGTTGACATTTTATATTATGAGATTAAAATCAAATAAGTTAAACAATTTTCCAAGTTATTTTTTATACTTTAGCACGTTGTTATAAAGGTCGAAAAACACATGTTTACAATAGGCATATTTACCACACATATCCCCTACATCGCTTTGGTGGTGTTCTATGCTTTTTTTTGGGTATTCGGTGTTAACAAAGCTTCTACCGGCGAACTCCAAATGGGAGAAAACAGGATTTCAATTGAAATTCCCACATCAGAAATCATAAATGAAATCGTTCTGCACGATTCATACAATGCTCAAAATCACTTTGATCAGTTTTTTTTACCCCCTGATTACAATACAGCATTTTCTGCATTGCAAAAGCTTAAGCATAAAGTCTTACATCTTGAAATACAGCGACAAAACCACACCTACGCTGTACATTTTAGCCGCCCTCCCCCTTTTCTTTCTTAAATCTTTTTAATTACAGGATTAAACAAAAACCTGCATTACCGGTTTTTTGCATAATGTAAATCAAACTATCCTGTTCGTTTTCATCGTTTTTTATTAATATTTTTTCAGAAAGAAATTAATTATGGTAGGTCTGACAGGGATCAGTTATAAAACTTCAGGGGTTGATGTACGGGAACAATTTTCACTTTCTAAAGAAGAAATAGTTCCATTTTCAGAGCTTCTGCAAAAAGAAACAGATATTTCGGATATTGTTGTTTTATCGACCTGCAACAGGACCGAGATTTATTTCTCGCAGAATAAGTACGATTTCCAGCTAGCAGCAAAACTGGTATACAAAACACTTAAGCATTTTAAAGGCATAGAAAATAAACACTGGCATTCGTTTTACAGCTATGCAAATGATGAAGCAGTAAGGCATTTATTTAATGTGGCCTCGGGTATTGATTCAATGGTAATAGGGGAAGATCAAATCATCGGCCAGATAAAAGATGCCTATATGTATTGTACGGAAGCTGCCTTAACAGATGCAGTCCTGATGCGTCTGTTTCAAAAATCGTTTGAAGCCGGCAAACGCGTTCGTACCGAAACCAAAATAAAAATGGGTACTACCTCAATAAGCAGCGCTGCAGTACAGAAATGTTCAAGGCTTTTTGAAAACCTATCAGATAAACGGGTGCTGTTGATTGGAGCCGGAGAAACAGGTGCATTGGTATTACAAAACTTTATAAAAAACGGCAATCCGAAGGTCACGGTAACGAATCGTACGCAGGAGAAAGCAGAAAAGCTTGCAGCACGCCATCATTGTACCCTGCTTCCTTATGATCAGGTGGATAATCACCTTTATCTTTACGATATTGTGATCGTAGCAACAGGTTCACCTGTACCATTGGTTAACCGCACTATGGTAGAAAAATCATTAACTCATCGTAACGGCAAAAATCAGGTTCTGGTTGATATTTCTGTTCCGCGCAACATTGAAGAGAATATCGAAAATATGAATGCAGTTGAACTTTTCACAATTGATGATTTGCAGGAAGTTGTAGACACCAATATGGGAAAACGCAAAGAGTGCATTGAATCAGCAAATAAAATTATCGATGAAATAGTTGATGATTTCAGTGAATGGATGGCAAGCCGGTCACTAAGGCCTGCTATAAAAGCCATTACGTATAACCTTTTGAAAGTTACCAAGGATGAACTATCCGGTTATAAAGGGAAATCAGAAGAGACACAGCTGGCGATAAATGAATTTTCAAACCACCTTACTCAAAAATATACCAGGCTGTTCATTAAGAATCTTAAGGAAATGACTGCTAACGGAAAGCGTACCGATTCACTGCAGCTGGTAAACGATTTATTTAATATAAGCGAAATTTGATCTCAGGTATGGCTAAACATACTATAAGAATAGGTACAAGAGGCAGCCAGCTGGCCTTGTACCAGGCAGAACTTACTAAAAAGAACCTGCTTGAAAACTTCCCGGATATAAATGTTGAAATCGTTGTTATTCAAACAAAAGGGGATAAAATTCTGGATGTGGCGCTTTCCAAGATTGGAGACAAGGGCCTGTTCACGAAAGAAATTGAAAACGCCCTGCTCGACAACAAAGTAGATATCGCTGTTCACAGTCTTAAAGATCTTCCTACTAAACTTCCGGAAGGGCTAAAGCTGGGAGCGGTTCTGGAGCGGGCTGAGTTCAGAGATGCACTGGTTAGCAGGGACGGACGCAAGCTGAGTGAGTTAACTGAAAAAGATGTAATTGCCACCTCGAGTCTGCGCCGTAAAGCCAGCTTGCTCCGCTACAGGAAAAATCTGCAGATTGTTGATATCCGTGGCAATGTAAATACACGCCTTCGCAAAATGGAAGAGGGTTACTGCGACGCAATGATTATGGCAGCAGCAGGACTACAGCGGCTGGGTCTCGATAAGTACATTACAGAAATTATCAATCCCGAAATTATTATCCCGGCTGTGAGCCAGGGAATAATTGCAGTGGAATCAAGAATAAATGACACGGATACCGATGGTTACCTTCAGGCAATTAACCATACTGCAACATGGAATGCAGGCGAAGCCGAACGCAGTTTCCTGCGAACCATTGAAGGAGGTTGCCAGGTGCCGGTGGGTTGCTTTTCAAAGATTACCGGAAAGCATATTTTTTTAACAGGTTTTGTGGCCTCCATGGATGGAGAAATCTATCTTCTGGAAACTCAGGACGGAGATATAGAAAACCTGAAATCGGCAGGTGAAAAGCTGGCTGAAAAATTACTTGCAAGAGGTGCAGCTAAAATAATGGAGGAAATAAGAAATTTATGACTTTACGCCTTCACAATAAACTGTTTATTTCAACCCGGCCTAAAGATTCATCAGGTGAACTGACAGATTTGCTTTCACGTGAAGGAGCAACCGTTATAGAGTTTCCGCTCATAGAAATTAAAGCTGCACAAATTTCAGAAAAAGAAAAAAGATATTTTACCCAACCCAAACAATTTCATTGGATAATTTTCACCAGCCCCAACGGGGTCAGGTATTTCTTCGGGATTCTAAAGGAATATACCGGCAGCCATTCATTACCGGATGAAATACAGTTTGCAGTAATAGGCGAAAAAACAGAAAGCATTTTGAAGGAATTCGGTTACCGGGCATCGTTTGTCAATCCGGGATCCACTGCCGAAGATTTTTCCAAACCATATTTAAACCATATCAAAGCAGGCGGCACCAAACCCAATATCCTTCTGCCATTGGGCAATTTAGCCCGTACCACAATACAGGATCAACTGGAAGGAGCAGCAAACTGCACCCGGATTAATGTATACAATACTGAAATTCCCATTAATCCGGATCGCAGGATCATTCAACAAATAGAGGAAGACCGGTACGACATGCTCATTTTTACAAGCCCATCAGGAATACAGAATTTCCTGAAAGCTTACCCGACATCACGAAAGCAAAACATACGCATGGTCTGTATTGGACCTGTCACCCATAATGAAGCCATTAACAATGGATTTCATCCCCTGGTGACAGCTCAGAAAAGTTCAGCCAAAGGAATCGTTGATTCCATATTAAATTACTATATTTCAAAAACATAAAAAATAATATATCATGACATTTCCAACAGTTAGACTACGCAGATTGCGCCAGTCACCCGTACTTCGAAACATGGTGCGTGAAACAATTCTCACCCGCAACGACCTTATGATGCCGTTGTTTGTTTGCCCCGGAACAAATGTGAACAAACCAATTTCATCGATGCCGGGAAACTCACAGCTTTCGGTTGACAAGCTGGTAGAAAAAGGCAGGGAGCTTTTTGATAAAGGTGTTCAGTCGGTTTTACTATTCGGCATACCTGAATCGAAGGATGAAACCGGAGAGGTGGCATGCCATCATAACGGGATTGTTCAGCAGGCTGTAAGGGCTTTAAAGAAGGACGTTCCGGGGTTGTTCCTGGTTGCCGATATCTGCAACTGTGAATATACGTCGCACGGCCATTGCGGCACTATAGTGGATGGTGATGTCAATAACGACCTGACACTCGAAACACTTTCGAAGCAATCGGTTTCACTGGCTGAAGCAGGAGTGGATATGGTAGCACCCAGCGATATGATGGACGGCCGTGTGCAGGCAATCCGGTCTGCCCTTGATGACAGTGGATTCTACAACATGCCCATTATGGCCTATTCTGCAAAATATGCTTCAGCTTTTTATGGTCCCTTCCGTGAAGCTGCCGAAAGCGCCCCAAAATTTGGTGACCGGAAAACCTACCAGATGGATCCTGCCAACGGTGATGAGGCTCTTCGTGAAGTGGAGCTTGACATTTTGGAAGGTGCCGATATAGTGATGGTTAAGCCTGCGCTGAATTACATGGATATCATTTATCGTGTTAAGTCAACATTCAACATTCCTGTAGCGGCTTATAATGTAAGTGGAGAATTTGCCATGGTGAAAGCAGCTGCTGCAAATGGCTGGATTGATGAAAAACGTATAGTACATGAATTGCTCACAGGACTGAAACGTGCCGGTGCCGATATCATCATATCATACCATACGCAGGAAATTATACAGGACTTATAATCCAGTATAGTCATTAGCAAAAAGCTGTTTGAAAGATTTCCAACAGCTGAATATTTAAAAGAATAACATGAACAATCAGAAAAGTATTGCGGCTTTTAAAGAAGCGCAGCAACATATTCCAGGTGGGGTTAATTCTCCCGTCAGGTCATTCAGAAGTGTGGGCGGCAATCCGCCATTTATTGCCAAAGCCAGCGGTTCAAAAGTTACCGACATCGATGGAAATACCTACATCGATTATGTAGGTTCGTGGGGCCCTATGATTTTAGGCCACTCCCACCCCAAAGTAGTTGATGCCATTCAGCATGCAGCTGCCCGCGGAGCCAGTTTTGGTGCACCCACACTGGCAGAAACTGAAATGGCGCAACTCATAAAATACCTGGTGCCGTCGATTGATATGGTACGGATGGTAAACTCAGGAACCGAAGCCACCATGAGCGCCCTGCGACTGGCAAGAGGCTATACTGGCCGGGACCTTGTAATCAAATTCGAAGGCTGCTACCACGGGCACAACGACAGCTTCCTGATAAAGGCAGGCTCGGGAGCGCTTACCCTTGGTGCGCCCGATTCACCAGGTGTTACAGAAGGGACTGCACGCGACACTTTAACCGCCCAGTACAATGATATTGATTCCGTTGAACAGTTATTCGACAAGCATAAAAACCAGATTGCTGCTGTTATCCTTGAGCCGGTTACCGGAAACATGGGTGTTATTGTACCAGAAAAAAGGTTTATTGATGGTCTTCGCAAGCTTTGTGATGAAAACGAAACAGTTCTGATATTTGATGAAGTAATGACCGGATTTCGTCTGGGAACAGGGTGTGCACAGGCACTCCTGGGAGTTTCACCTGATTTGACTACTTTCGGAAAAATCATTGGCGGAGGACTTCCCGTAGGCGCTTACGGCGGCAGGCAGGACATTATGGATCTGCTTGCACCAAAAGGACCGGTATACCAGGCAGGAACACTATCAGGTAATCCGCTTGCCATGGCCGCCGGAATAGCTACCCTTAGCCTGCTTCAGGAAACTCCTGGGTTCTATGACAAACTGGAGAATTCATCTGCACTGCTTGAAGAAGGCTTGCGTAACAACCTGAAGGAACTTAAAATGAAAGGTGTCATTAACAGGGTAGGATCGATGTTTACCCTCTTTTTTACAGAAGAAGAAAGCGTAAACTCCTTTGCTGATGTTATGAAATGCGATACCAACTTGTTTGGTGAATACTTCAGGCTATCGCTTGAAAGCGGGATTTACCTGGCTCCTTCACAATTTGAGGCAGGGTTTGTTTCAGCCGCCCATACCCGGGAAGACATCGAAGAAACAGTTAAAGCAAGTTACTCTGCGCTTAAAAAGCTGAAGTAATTTGTATTTGGCAGGAAGCCGGAAGCAGTCTACAACTTAGGGAATTGTTACTAACTGTATCCTGGTCTGAGATAGCCCAACAGCTTTCGGCAAGGTAGACTTCCTGCAGTAACACAGAACTCCCTTTAAGATCCTTTAATGCATCTTAAGGACAATAAAAATTTGCAGATTCGTTAAACTGAAAACATAAAGACAATGCAAGACGCCATTCTTTTGCAAACACTCAGGGGAAAATCCACTGTCCGCCCGCCGGTATGGTTCATGCGTCAGGCAGGACGGATATTGCCATCGTACCTGAAAATAAAGGAAAACTATACTTTCTGGCAGATGATGCAAAACCCAAAGGTAGCTGCTGAAGTTACCCTGTTACCAGTATACGACCTGGGTGTTGATGCTGCCATTCTGTTCAGCGATATACTGGTGATACCATATGCCATGGGAATGGGCCTCGATTTTACCGGTTCGGGACCTGTTTTCGAGCACCCGCTTGCACAGCGTAACAATCCGTTGGATGGCCTAAAGCCCGATCCCTCCAAACTCAATTACATTTATGATGTGGTGGATGAAATCATCAGAACCCGTCCTGAAAACTTACCACTTATAGGTTTTTGCGGGGCTCCGCTTACCGTATTGCTTTTCATGCTGCAGGGTCTGGGTCGCAAAGGCGATTTTCCCGATGCAGTAAAATTTATCTACCAGCAACCTGAAATTACTCAAAAGCTGGTTGATGAAATTACAGAACTTTCAATTGTGTATGCAAAAGAACAAATAAAGCACGGTGTAGAGGTTTTCCAGCTGTTTGATACCCATGCAGGATTGCTGCCGTTTGATCTTTATAAGAAGCTGTTCCTGCCGGCTACAGAAAAAATAGCAGCCGCCGTAAGACAGGAGAACACTCCGTTCATCTTCTTCCCTAAAGGAGTGGGAACAGGCATTGCAGAAATAACACCCGTCCATTGTGATTACCTTAGCATCGACTGGCAAACATCATTGCAGGCTGCCCGAAAACTGGTGCATCCGGAAATAGGGTTGCAAGGAAACATCGACCCGCGAATGCTCCATGGAAGCCAGGAGGATATGGAAAAGGAACTGAACCGGTACATTGAGTTTGGCAGCCGTAACCAAAACTGGATTTTCAACCTGGGGCATGGATTCATTCCGGGGCTCCCCTACGAAAATGCTAAGTTCCTGGCCGATTGGGTAAAAACTACCGATTGGAAAAGAAACGGATAAAAGATGAACTGAAAGAGCCGAAACAATCTGAATCAGTGGAATAAATTATCAATCAACGACCCTACATTTGCAGAATTAATAAAAGCATGCACAGAATTGATAAAATAGCGGGGACGTATCGTCAACTTCAGCAGGATATAATCCGTTGCATTGAAGATGCCGATGGGTTGGGAAATTTTTCCAATGATCAGTGGTCAACTGAACTGGGATCAGGGGTTACTTCTGTTCTTCAAGAAGGGACTGTAATTGAAAAAGGGGCTGTAAACTTCTCGTTTGTAAAAGGAAATTTTACCGACAGAATGGAAAAGATACTGGGAGAAAAAGCCCGGTCGTATGCCGCAACAGGTATATCTTCCATCTTGCATCCTGAAAATCCATGGGTACCAATCATTCATATGAATGTCCGCTATTTCGCACTCGATAACGGAACGGCATGGTTTGGCGGCGGAATTGATCTTACCCCGCATATCGTTGAGCCCGCTGATGCCCGATTGTTTCACCAGTCACTGAAGGAAGTATGTGACCGATTCGATGCAAGCTTTTACCCGGAGTATAAAAAGTGGGCCGACGATTACTTCTTCCTTCCGCACCGGCATGAAACCCGCGGCGTAGGTGGCATCTTTTTTGACAGGGTAAAGCCGGCAAACGAAGAAGATTTTGATAAGCTTTTCCGGTTTACCGTTAGTCTGGCTGAGCTGTATCCGGTTATATATTCCGGCTTTATGAAAAAGAACGGCAGAAGGCCTTGTACAGAACGCGAAAAGCAATGGCAGGCGCTGCGTCGTGGGCGTTATGTAGAGTTCAACCTGTTATTTGACCGGGGGACAAAGTTTGGAATGGAATCGGGTGGCAATACCGAATCCATTTTGGTAAGCCTGCCTGCAAATGCATCGTGGGAGTATAATTTTATTCCCGAAGCCGGAAGTTTCGAGGAAGAAACCCAGCAAATGCTGAAAAAAAACATAGACTGGATTAATTTCGGTCATAATAGTTAATAATGGAATTACCCACTCTTACTATACCTGTATTTGGAGACATGCTGACATTTGAATGGCGTTTAGCTTATACATGCATAGCCACCATTCTTATCAATCTCCCATTCGGTTATCTCCGGGGTGGATTGCGAAAGCTTTCGTTCTGGTGGTTTGTGGCCATTCACGCACCGGTGCCGCTGGTTGTTATGATACGCAAATTTCATGATCTGGAATTATCCTGGACCCTTGCTCCTTTCCTGCTTGGAAGCTTTTTCATAGGGCAATTCCTGGGAAGAAAGATCTATTCGGTGTGGCCCTGCAAAAAGTGCCTGAAGTTCATTCGGGCAAAATAAAAATTCAGTAAATAAGCATCATCTGGTGGAACAGTGGTTCCATTTAAACTTTGTTTTCAATAAAAAAAGCCGTAAATTACTGCCTTAATTCACATATAACACACAAATTATGGAAGCAATTATTGGAATCATTGCATTTATCTGTGCAGTCTGGGTAATTTACGAAGTATGGGCTGTCAACACGGGTTTAAGCACGGTGGCCAAGGTCATTTGGACTATTTCCGCCCTCATTTTCAACATCATCACTGCCATCGTTTATTACTTTATTCATAAAAGGTAAGTAAAATTAATACATGAACTTTTTTAAAGTTCATAGTTATCCTATTTACCGAGGGTCAATATAATAACTTGCATTATAATCTAATAATTAAATATTTTACGGGGAATAGTTTTTTTTACCATCTCCTAAAATACCGTAGTTATTAAACTTTTTAATTTAAAAATGGATTTATAATCTTCAATTTTCCATCAATGATTTGGTTATGTTGCATATCTTCAGAAAAAAGTATGGAACATCCACTTTCAACAGAAGATGCGATCATCATACTATCCCAATAGCTATATTGGTATTTTTCCATAATTAGCAAAGCATATTCGAGGGAAAAAATATCAATGTTTTTTACCAAAAAGCTTTCCTTTAAAAAGTTAACGATGGAATTTAGTTCTTTGAAAGAAAAATTAAATTTTCGGTTCAAAACAAAAATTGTTTCATTTATAGCCTGCAGGTTGATTATATTACATTTTCCCATGACTAGTTTTGCAACACTTTTTTTTGAGTCACCTTGTGACCCAAAAGCATAAATCAAAATATTGGTATCTATGGTAAAATTACCGTTCATAGATATCATTCCTATTGAAAGAAAAATCTTTTAAATCAAGATTATAATTATCGAAGAACGAATTTATCCTTTCATTTTTTGATTTTAACCCTTTATCTTTTATTCCTTTGTTTTTAGAATAGCGTTGAACCAAAAAATGATAAAAATCAACTAATTCATCCTGCGCTTTTTTGGGTAATACAGATAAATCAAACATATCCTTTATCTTGCCTAGTTACTGAAATTTAAAATTACAAAAATTAAACCAGAATACATTACCTAAAAAACATACATATTATTCAACAACCTTCACGGTTGCCTCTCCACTATCAAGCCCTTCCGAGGTGGCAGTAACAGATATTGCACCGGTTTTTTCACCCGAACGTACAATAACCTGGCATCGTCCCCTGTAGGTATTCAAACGGGGTTGCCGGAAGCTTTTCATGTCGGTAGGATTCCCATTGCCAACAGCCTGCAGGGTTCCCACACCGTCGATGCTGAATTCAACAGGAATTTCAGCATTAGGCACCGGCAGTCCGTTCGCGTCTACTACTTCCACATTGAAATAAGCCAGATCACCCGGAGTTGCTGCTATTGTTTCCTGTTCCGGGGTAATAAGAATGCGGGCAGGAGCGCCTGCAGTCTTCAGCACCTGACGAACAACTTCCTTTCCGTCTTTAATTCCCAAGGCCGTAAGTTCTCCTGCCTCATAGGGCAACTCAAAGCTGGCTGTTAGTTTTGTATCCTCTGAAACCGGTTTTGTACCGATCACCTTCCCGTTCAGTTCAAGCCTTACCTCATCACACCGGCTGTATACCGAAACCTGAACCGGTGATCCTTCATGCCCTTCCCAGTTCCAGCTTTTCCACTCATTGGGCCATCCCCAGAAACTTACCACTTCACTCCTGCCGTCGGGAATGGGTTCATGCACCACCATTTCAAGTTGACTGTTTCTCCAGATCACATCGCGGTAATACATTTGTGGCTTTTTATAACCCAATATGCTGATATCACCGCAATTGGCATTGTACCAGGGCCAGGGTGGTAAAAAAGAGGTCGTATCGTTATCAAGTTTTGTACTTCCGATACCCGATTCTCCCAGGTAATCCATTCCAGTCCATACAAAATCGCCAATAACATAAGGATGCTTTTCAACCATGCTCCAGTTTTCAAAGGCTTCCCCGGCAATCGATTCTGTACCAATCATTATTCGTTCAGGAAAGCCTTCATGGTCGGGCTCATACTGCTTCCACTGGTAATTATATCCATGCACATCGAGCAGTGCAAAAACCGGTTTGGTATCCTCCCATGTCTTACCCGGATTATCCCAAAAGCTGCAAACCGCCTGCGTAACGGGTCGGGTATCATCCATTTCAAGGATCTTTACCTTCATTTTTTTTGCTATTTCCAGACCGGAGGAATCAGCTCTTTCCTTTATTTCGTTGCCAAAGCTCCAGATAATAACAGAAGGATGATTCCGGTCGCGAAGTACCATAGCCTCCAGATCCCTTTCCCACCATTCATCGAAATACAGGTTGTAATCCTGTGGTTTTTTAGGTTTCTGCCATTGATCAAACGATTCATCCATCACAAGCATGCCCATCTGATCGCAGGCATCGAGAAGTGCTTTGGAAGGCGGATTATGTGCTGTCCGAATGGCATTGAACCCGTTATTCTTCATTATTTCTACCTTCCGGAATTCCGCCCGGTCGAATGCAGCCGCACCCAGCGGCCCGTTATCGTGGTGCAGACATCCTCCTTTCAGCAGCACAGGTTCACCATTCAGTAAAAAACCCTTCTCTGCCGAAAAGTCAATGGTACGTATACCAAACGGCTCCCTTACCTCATCAATCACCTTCTTTCCGTCGAGCAGTTGAACTACAAGGGTATAAAGCTCCGGATTATCAACCGACCACAGCCGGTAATCAGGCAGTGCAAATTCCTGTGAAAATATCTGCTTCCTGCCTGCTTCGAGTTCTTTATCGTCAATAAAATGGGTAACCGGATTGCCTTCCGGGTCAAGAAATTCCATCCTCATTGAAATATCTTTTCCTTCCTCACTGTCGTTTATAACGGTAACATCCACACCTATAACTGCATTTTCCTCTGAAACCGACCGGGTACGAATAAATACGCCCCATAGATCGACATGTACCGGGTCAGTCTTTATAAGTGTAACATTCCGGTAAATGCCCGAACCGCTGAACCACCGTGAATTCTCTCCTTCGTTCTTAACCTGAACGGCCAGTACATTCTCCTCACCCACCGGACGAAGATGATCAGTCAGATCAAATGAAAATGCTGAATAACCGTACGGTTGGGTGCCAAGGTGCTGCCCGTTGATCCACACATCGGCATTCATATAAATTCCATCAAAAAGCACTTTTACAATTTTGCCTTTATCCTTCCTGTCGATTGTAAAATGCTTCCTGTACCAGGCTGTTCCGCCCATTACATGCCCCGTGGAGATTCCTCCGGGGCTTTCTTCTGAAAATGGACCTATTTGTTTGACACCCGCTTTTGCAGGCAAATCTTCTATGCTGTAATCGTGTGGTAAAACTACCATCCGCCATCCCGTATCATCGAATCCTTTTTGTTCGGCACTTGCAACATCGTCACGAATAAATTTCCAGCCGGAATTAAAATCTGTTTCACGTTCCGAAACATCGTTATCCCGTATACATGCAATAACAATAAAAAGGCAAGGCAATAACAGCAGCAGAAGCTTTTTCATATCTGAAAAGGATTGAATCTAAGTAATACCGGCAAATCTAATAAAATATTTGAATAGGAATAATAGGTGTAAGCCACCTTTTTCCCCGGTCATTACAGAGAGAAACAGCCCCCAACGGGCAATTACCTGTAAACTGAAGTTATTTTACAGCCACTGTTTTAATATTCATAAATTCCCTGATGCCATAAGATGAGAGCTCTCTTCCAAAACCGCTTTCCTTTATTCCTCCAAAAGGCAGACGCGGATCGGATTTAACAAAGTCGTTTACAAAGCAGCAGCCAGCCTCCAGCTGAACTTCGGCAATCTGTTGTGCTCTTTTCACATTCTGTGAAAATACGGCAGCTCCCAACCCAAATACCGATTCATTGGCTACCCTGATGGCCTCTTTTTCGTTCTTAACCTTAATAACCGAGGCCACCGGACCAAATAATTCCTCATCGTAAGCCGGCATCCCGGGAGCAAGATTTTCAAGGATGGTAGCCGGATAAAATGCTCCTTTACGAACAGGCTTCTCGCCGCCAATGATTATCTCAGCGCCTTTCTTCACCGAGGCAGTTACCTGCTTGTGCAGGTCGTCACGCAGGTCGGCCCGAGCAAGTGGTCCCATAGTCATTTCGGGCTCGTATGGATCGCCAAAAGTAGCTATACTCATTTCATGGGTGAAATACTCCAGGAATTCATAATAAACCTTTTCAACCACTATAAATCGTTTGGCGCCAATGCAGCTCTGCCCCGCATTAAGCAGCCGGCCTGCAGCACAGGTTTTGGCAGCCGCAGTTAAATCAGCGTCTTCCAGAATAAGGTACGGATCGCTGCCTCCCAGTTCGAGCACACACTTTTTCAGCTCACTGCCGGCAACCGAAGCCACACTTTTGCCTGCCGGGGTGCTGCCTGTCAGGCTTACCGCCTTTATGGCGTGATGCCTGATTACCTTTTCCACCTGCGAGCTGCCAATAAGCAGTGTGCGAAACACATTCTCCGGAAAACCCGCTTCACGGAAAAGATCTTCGATGGCTAAGGCGCACCCGGGTACATTGCTCGCATGTTTTAAAACGGCTGTGTTCCCAGCCATAATAGTTGGAGCCGCAAAACGAAATACCTGCCAGAACGGAAAATTCCAGGGCATGATGGCCAGGATGGTTCCCAATGGCTGAAAGCTGACATATGAATTTGAAAAATCACTTACAATGGTTTCGTTCTCCAAAAAGCTTTCGGCATTGCCCGCATAATAGTCGCAAACCCACGCGCACTTTTCTATCTCTGAAATACCTTCCCGCACTACTTTCCCCATTTCAAGCGCCATAAGCCTCGCCAGTTCTTCCTTTTTGCTTTTTAACAAACTTGCCAGGTTCTGCATCATCTGGCTGCGTTGATAAAATGACGTTTTACGCCACTGATGCCAGCGCTTATCAACCGAATTAACAATCTTTTCCATTCCTTTTTCAGAATGCGATTCATACACCTGGAGCGTTTCTCCGGTGGCAGGATTTACCGATTTCATCATAATTGCAGAAATTGATTAAAGAACTAAATCTTAAAACTAACTACGTAAAAAATGAGAAGCAGGTTGTTATAAACCGGTAATTAATGCATCGGAACTTCAATTGCTAATAGTTGTGCCGGCTGCATAAACCTTATTTCCAAAGGCTTGTCGAAAGACCAGAAACCTGCTGCATCCCTCTGCTGCAGTTCCTCACCATTGATTTGTACGGCGCCTTCAACTAACATCAGGTAAACTCCGTTTCCAGGAGAGTGTAAGGTATAGGAAGTAATATCGGAAACACCTGATTCAAAGGTTGAGATAAAAGCATTCTGGTATATCCGCAATGAATCATCTCTTCCGTCGGGAGAAACCAACAACTGCCAGCGTTCTTTTCTGTCCTGCTCCGAAAAATGTTTCTGCCCGTATCGGGGCCTGTGACCCGGCTGATCGGTGAAAATCCAGATCTGGAAAAAATGTACCGGTTCTGTTTTTGAAGCATTGAATTCAGAATGCATCACTCCTGTTCCGGCCGACATCACCTGCACCTCCCCGGCTGCCAATATCTTTTCATTGCCCATATTATCGGTGTGTTTAAGTGATCCCTGCAAAGGAATTGTAATAATTTCCATATCCTTGTGCGAATGCAGGCCGAACCCTTTTGAAGGGGCAACCTCATCATCATTAAAAACACGCAGTTTCCCAAAATGCATTTTCCCGGGATTGTGATATTCAGCAAAGCTGAATGAATGGTGCGACCTAAGCCATTCGTGTTCTCCCAAACCTCTTTTTGTTGCCGGATGAATGATTGATTCCATATTACTGTACTTTAAATGAAAAACCCCGGAAAAGGTCCGGGGTTAATGCGTTCAAAGTTAATCTAAATTAATTCGATCCTGTCACATTATCACCTTCTGCATTTGCAACAACATCGAAATTAAGTGTAAATGTATCGTAAATGAGGTTGTCGCCCAGATCGGAAAAGAAACGCCCGGATCTGAATTTGATGTCGTAAAGAGTGCGGTCTACCTCTACCTCTCCCTTGGCCGTAAGCTTATTATTTTTAACATCCATGGTAGCATCGAATGTTACCGGATGAGTAATGTCTTTAATCGTCAGGTCACCGGTAAACGTGTATTCGTTCCCTGTTTTCTGGACCACCTCCTTTAAACGAAGCATGGCATACGGGTGCTTTTCAACAGCGAAGAAATCATCCGATTTTAAATGCCCGGTCAACTTCGAATTCATTGATTCATTGGTTAAATCCTCAACTGTAATGGTTGGCATATCCATAACTATGGTACCCGATTTCACCTTGTTGTTTTCAACCTGAAGAGCGCCCTTTTCTAGTTCAACTGTACCGTAATGCTCACCTGTAACTTTTTTGCCATTCCATTTAACAGTGCTTTCAGAGCTGTCTACTTTGTATTCCGTTGCCATTGCCTGTAAAGCAAATACAGCTGCCAATGCAATTGTTCCTAATAATCTTTTTGTTGTTTTCATGTTTTTTAATTTGTTAATGTAATCGAAATTAAACTCAAACAATAAAGACAAAAAAGTATTAATTTTGTTCAAAGTTCTAATAGTTATCATCCTCAGTACAAACAATTTTTCATTAACCTAAAGAACATCATGCGGTAAATGGCGGGCAGCAAGGGATTACAACAACAGCAACATCTTTCCTGATCTTTCTAAAAGCACGACTAATTGCATACCAAAAAACCTGACCCTCCGGAATAAGAGCCGCAAAATAGTATTAAATAAAACTGTCAGCAGTAAGTAAGAGGGTTTTGAACCTACTGTTCAAAGAATGACCGGTGCAGGATTTATTCAACCACCCTGATTTCAGATTCCATTTCCATTGCTTTTTTATAAACGGCAGTCACTCCGCAATACTTTTCTTCCGAGAGTTTAACCGCTTTCTCCAGTTTATCCATTGGCAAATCCTTGCCTTTAAACTGGTAGACGATCTTCATTTTTGTATAATGTTTCGGATGTTCATCGGTAACATCGGCTTCCACAATTACATTAAAGGCTTCGGGTTCCACCTTCATCTTTTTAAGGATCATAATTACATCGACACCTGTGCAGCCGGCAAGAGCTGTTAACATCAATTGTTTTGGCCTGGGTCCTAAATTATTGCCACCGCTTTCTTCAGTGGCGTCAATCACTACTTTATGCCCGTCCATATCGGCCTGAAAAGCTACCTGGTCGGTCCACGACATATCCACCTTGTGCTTCATTTCTGATTCTTTTTTTATTGTTATTCAGCTTGTTTGAATAACAAATATACTACATTCGGCTATCTGCATAAAATTGTTTTTCATATATTGGCTGAAATTGTATCTTTAGGGGGTTTAAAAACCTACATATTAACATAATAAGAAGATAATCAGGGGATATATAAATTACAGAACAATTCACCTATGAGAAGTGTATTAAAAAGACCAACCGATGAAGAAACCGATTTAAGCGGATTTAATCTGTTTAAGAAACTGAATGAAGAAGAATTCAACCAGCTTAATTATGAAAAGACATGTTCGCTTTACAAAAAAGGCACTGTCATTTATCGTGAGGGAAGCAGGCTAACCGGTTTTTACTGTGTTACACGTGGTATAGTTAAAATACTTAAAACAGGTATCGACGGAAAAGAGCAGATCATTCGTTTTGCAAAAAAGGGGGAGATCATTGCCTACCGTTCGTTGCTGAGCCAGGAGCTGGCTTGCACTACCGCCAAGGTAATTGATGAGGCAGTTTTATGCCACATCCCCTACCAGACCTTGCAGTTTTTAATTAAAAATAACTGGCAGTTTTCGCACCACATGCTGCAGATTGTTTGTCGCGAATTGCGTGAAGCCAACGACTACATCACCGATATTGCCCAGAAAACCGTTCGCGAACGCCTGGCTGAGGTTTTGCTTCTGCTAATGGAAAACTTTGAGCTCGATAACCAAAATACCCTTCAGATTTCGTTAACCCGTGAAGAGCTGGCCAACATGGTGGGTACAGCCACAGAATCGGTAATCCGCCTGCTTTCGGAATTCAGGCAGGATAACCTGATTGAACTGCACGGACGCAGAATCAAGTTTTTGGATACACCCGGGTTAAAGCGGGTAGCCAACATTTAAACTATGCAGGAACGTCATCAGAACAAGGAGCAGTATTTTGCCGAACAGGGAGCTACCACTGAAAAGTATGTTATTCCCTACCTCTCCGGGTTACTTGAAATCACTCCACAAACCGAAGTGCTTGAAATTGGCTGTGCCGAAGCCGGTAACCTGATGCCTTTCCTCAACAAGGGATGTAAATGCACCGGCATTGACATTTCTTGCGGCCGTATTGAACTTGCCAAAGAATATTATAACGCCCATCCCAACCGGCAGAACCTGGAGCTGATATGCGAGGACATTTATAAAATTGATCTGAAAGGAAAAAGGTTCGATCTGATAATTATGCGCGACGTGATTGAACACATTCCCAACCAGGAAAGGTTTATGCATTATGTGCAAAAGTTCCTGAAGCCTGAAGGGAAATTTTTCCTGGCTTTTCCTCCCTGGCAGAATCCTTTCGGAGGTCACCAGCAGATTTGCCAAAATAAGTTGCTCTCCAAATTGCCCTGGCTTCATCTTTTACCTGCTGGTATGTACAGGTTCATCCTCAACCGGATCGAAAAAAACCCCAGGAGAACCGAAGCGCTTATGGAAATAAAAGAAACCGGAATTTCCATCGACCGGTTCGAACGTATTCTGAAAAAAGAAAAATATACGGTAGATAAACGTACCCTGTTTTTCATCAATCCCAACTACCAGACCAAATTCGGGATAAAACCACGGGAGCAGTCGAAGCTGGTTGCAGCCATTCCCGGATTACGGAACTTTTTTACCACCGCCGCCTACTATGTAATCTCAAAGAAGCCCTAAAAGCATTCAAAGAAAGCATAGCGGCAACAACCAAAAATCCACTGCTGTCATTTGCGGCATATCTCATGTACCGGCAACGGGTTGTTTATTTCCGGAAATGTATGTTGGGCTGTAAATGCCTGGCATTAATCTGCAATAAATAAAGATCTCCGCTCTTAGCCTACCTCAATTGATAAACACATGATAAATTATTTGGTCTTACCAACTCTATGTTTTTTTCGGGGTTTATTCGGGGTTTATTCGTATCAAATTCGCGAATTTGCGAGTTTAATACGAAGTTGTACCGAATTTAAAGCGAAGTTAACAGGGAGCTAATACCTATAACGATAGAAGGTAGCATACCAAGCAGGCGACTTTTGATGAATCAGTACATTTTATTGCTGTGTTGAGCCGATTCGGGTATTTTCTGGATCGTATCCCAGTGCTCCACAATTTTACCCCGGGTATTGAACCGGAAGAAATCCATGGTGACCCACTCTTCATTGCCTGGCCAGATCTGGTGCGTGTGCATTGCTACCAGGTCGTTTTCGGCAACAGCTCTTACAAACCGGATGCTCTTTTGCGGATACTCCTGCGCCAGCCGTTTGAAATATTCGATGAAACCTGCCTTGCCATCTTTTACTGCCGGATTGTGCTGTATGTATTCTTCACCGATGTAAAGCTCCACAGCTATTTCAGGGTTTCCTTCAAAGGCTGTTTTGTAAAAGGCAATTGCATTGAGTTTGTTCTGTCCTGTATTCATAGCAATCTTTTTTTTGGAATTATATCAGGAGTATAACTATTGTTTACCTGTTATTAACCTTGATAAGGTTTTAAAGGTTTACCAGTTTGATCAAATCAAACAAGTACTAATAATATTAATTCGGCCTGTATACCAAGTAGCAATTTAGAAAGGTAAGTTGATTTTATTAAAGAAAAAAGCCTTCACAATTTAAAAATTGTGAAGGCTTTTAACACATGAATGCCTGTTGTGTTTTTTTCCTGTGCTCATTTTCAGCTTCCGGCAAAGGGTGTTCCAAATACACCAACTGCCAGCTCTGCCCAGATAAGGAAGAATACAAACAGGACAGCTCCGCAAAGGATAAGACGGTATTTCGGCCTTTTTACAACCCTAAGTACCACTTCAATTACAAGGCCTGTAGTAAGTAAAAGGATGGCCATAACCAGAAAGTCGAACGCATCCCAGTCAACCTGGTCGGTGATCTGCATAGCAATAAAAAGTATGGACAATAAAACCGCAATTGTGATAAGGATTATACCTGGTCTGTTTTTCTGAGTAATCATAGCTGTTATTTTTAAAGTTAATAATTCTATTTCTAAAAGTACTTTGAATTACAAAGTAAAGTAAAAAATTAAAACCAGTCAATAGAACACCCGATAAAAATTAGGGAATTAATGAAAATAGTAAATGTTACTATTTGCCGGATAATAAAAAAGGTATAGTAAAACCAGGAGGACCAACAGTATTTATTAGGCTCTTCACGGTTATAGTTAACTGATAATTTGTGTATCGAACCTAAAAGTGAATTTTTTTTAACCCGGCAGGAATTCTAATCAGTATCTAAACAAGGTAACACATCACTTGAAAAATAGGGTTCCTGGTGAACCCAAAACATGTAGCTTACCTTAAGAAAATCTTTTGCAAAGGCATGTAGAAGAGGAACCAGATTTTCACGTTCATCAGGTTGTTTGTCAATGGATTGATTATAATCCTGGTCGGCGCCCGTTTTACCAATATAGTTTCCATCTTGTACAGCAATACCCAACGGAACGGTATAATCATTTTCATGCATCATTGCCAGGGTATGGTTAAGCTGACCCCTTCTTTGAAACATCAGATCGGGGCCCCCCAACCCTACCCCGATCTCCTGCCCATACCTGTAAACGGAACGTAAATAACCCTTATCGTCCCAGGGAAGCCATTCGCCGGGCATAAAATTGGCATATTGCATGGTAGCCGATTGAGGAAATGCTTTTTTTAGTGCAAGCATATTCAATTTAATGCCTTGTACATAACCTTCAGGAGTAAAGGTGGAATCTGTTTCATTGCTGACACCTATTGCACTTTCCTGTAAGTTAATTCCTTCCACTTTTCCATAAAATTTTTTCCCCAGAGCTTCCAGCAATAACGCGAACCGTTGTTGTACTTTTGGGTTCCATCTCTTTGCAACCCACCCTTCGGCTACTCCTTCGTCATTGAACTGAGTTGTTACGCCACCGTTGTATTCACCTGAAATTAAATAGGCTGGCACGCCTACATACTCCGGATTGAAAGTAGCATCCTGCAACTGAATGAACAGTTTCTTTCCATGGGAATTCAGATATTCGTAGTCGGATTTAATGATTGAAAAATCGTATTTCCCCTTTTCGTATTCAAGCTGCTTCCAGGAATACATAACCTGTGCACCCGCAATCCTATTAACCTTTAGAAAATGATGGTTGCGTAAGAGTTCCCTGTCGCGTGCAAAATAAACAAAATGCTTAATGGTGTCTTCTTCCAAAGGGCAGACAGCTCCCAGGTATTGCTTATAGGCATCGTTATATCGGTTGGCATTGTTCATATTCTGCCCATAGCTATTGATTTTTAGGCAACAGGCAAAAAGTACCAGTACAAAAACTCCCTTGTATCTCATATTTTACATTAATCTGTAATGTACTAAATTTAGATCATTCTCAGAAAGTAACAACAACTGAATTCATATTTTTGTAGATTTCAGTTCTGTTCATATTACAGACAACAAACAGAAATTGTATAAATTATAACAACATGAACTATTAAACTTTTGTACAGGAATGAATGTGAAGCTTATTGATTTACAGGAAAAGGATTACAGCATTGTTAAGGAAATTTATGATTATTATATTCTGAACACAACCGCTACTTTTCATACCGGTCTGATTTCATTAGAGGAATTAAAATCTGTAATTCCGGCAGGTCATCCGAAATATAAATCGTACCTGATTGAATATGACGGAATGGTATGCGGCTATTGTTACATTTCGAGGTACAAGCCGAGACAGGCGTACGACCGGACGGCTGAAATTACCCTTTACCTGAAACCGGAATTCTGGAATAAAGGTATTGGAAAAGAAACAATGAAGTTACTTGAACAGGTTGCACAGCAAAACAATATTTGCGTACTGATTGGGATTATCACAGGTGAAAACTATGCCAGCATTAAATTGTTTGAGAAATGTGGCTATGATAAATGTGCCCATTACAAGCAGGTAGGCGAGAAATTTAACCGGTTGCTCGACGTAGTGGCGTACCAGAAAATAATCGGCTGATAGGCCTGAATTTTTAAACGTCCTTATTTTAAACGGTCAGAGATAATTTAACAGTTGAAAATCAATAGGTTTAATAAGGCAAAGCTGTGAAGTTTATTTAGACTGAATAAAAAAAAGTTATTCACTTTTTATGAGAAGTAAAATAATTATTTACATTTGCAATCGAGACAAGGGATAAAATTGACATAGTTTTAAACGACAAGACACGATGAAAAGAAATTCTTCGCACCTAAAAATGAACCGAATGGCATGCATGGTATGTATGTGTGGCTCATTATTTTTATGTGCAGAAGAAGATATATAAATAACCGAAAAGCGTTATATATGAAAGCCAAAGGCCCTTCTGCAACCAGCAGAAGGGCCTTTGTTTTTTAAACCGGTTAAGTCCAGATGGAAAAAGAAAGAATATTAATAGTTGAAGGAATGAGAATGAAAAAGAACTTTTTGCCCATAGCCATTGACATTTCAGGAGAAAAAATCCTGATTGTGGGAGGGGATCAAAGTGCGGTAAAAAAGCTTAAAATTTTGCAACGGTTTGGCGCCGAAGTGGAGGTATTGGCAAAAAAAGTATGCTCTGAAATCAGGCAAAGTGGGATCGTATTCTATGAAACGGAATACCATTCAGAATGCCTTCAAAACTATCTGATGGTATACTCGTGCACCAATAATATAACCCTCGACCGGAAAATTGCCGAAGATGGCAAGGTAGCCGGTGTTTTAATCAACATTCATGACAAGCCGGCGCTTTGCAGGTTCATTTCACCCGCAATTTACAGGAACGGCAACATTTCGGTGGCAGTGAGTTCCAATGGCGAAGATGTATACGAGTCCATCAGGTTAAGAAACAGTCTTCAGGATTATTTACAATCAGAAAATATAGAACAATGAATTCAAAAACGAACCCGTTAACTGAAAGTCAGCTGGCAGCTCTGGAACAGGTAACCAGGGAACTTACCACTGAGCAGATACTTTGGCTGAGCGGCTACCTCGAGGGAAGACTAGCTGCCATTCAACCCAATGGCAAGCAAACAACTGCTGTGTCCGCGATGGCTGACCGGACTGAAACAAAAACAAAGCTGACCATCCTGTTCGGTACCGATACCGGAAGGTCGGAGGCTCTGGCAGCAAAGCTTGCAGAAAAGGCCGGGAAACACAATATTGAAGTGCATGTAAACAGCATGTACGATTATAATCCACGCAAACTTAAGGAAGAGAAGAATTTAGCGGTTATTGTAAGTACACATGGCGAAGGCGAACCGCCAGCCATGGCTGAAGATTTTCACAATTTTGTTACAAACAAACGCGCATCCCGGATGGAGAACGTTAGCTACTCGGTTTTGGCTCTGGGTGATAAAACGTATAAACACTTTTGCCAGACGGGCAAGGACATTGATTCTGCATTTACAAGGCTGGGGGCTTTATGTATAACACCCCTTGTAAATTGTGATGTGAATTACGAAGATGATACCGAAGCATGGATGAACCTGCTTTTAAAAAATATTGCACCTGCGGAAGGTACAAGCACAAACGAAAGGGATGTTTCAACAAAGGTTGCCACTGAATACTCAAAACAAAATCCGTTTATGGCCACTGTGCTTGATAAGGTAAGAATTACAGGGCGTGATTCAGACAAAGAAGTTTTTCATTTGGAGCTTTCCCTGGAAGATTCAGGGCTTACTTACGAACCGGGCGATGCAGCAGGCATATTTACTCAAAACCCTGTCGTGCTGGTAGAACAGGTAATCCAGAAGTCGGGGTTTACACCTTCTCAAACCATAAATCTGAGAACAGGTGAAATTACAATCGGCGAAGCACTCTCTCATCACCTGGAAATCACATTGCTTACCCGCGAAGTGGTTCAAAATTATTATACAAAAACTGGCATTGAGGAAGTTGGGAAATTGCTCGGTGATGAAAGCCTGCTAGATGATTACCTGTATGGAAACGATCTGTTCGACCTATTGGAAGATTTTCCCTTTGAATGGAAGGCGCAGGACCTGGCTGACATTTTAAGGCAGCTGCCTCCGAGGCTGTATTCCATTTCATCGAGTCAGGAAAACGTAGGCGAGGAAGTGCATTTAACCGTGTCGGTAGTTCAATACCAAAGAAAAAACCGGCATCGGAACGGGGCCTGCTCGTCCTTCCTGTCGCACTGTCTTGAACCAGGTGACAAAGTTCCTGTGTACATCGAGAAGAACCCGTCATTCAGGTTGCCGGCAAACGGATCTCCCATTATTATGGTGGGCGCCGGTACAGGCATTGCTCCTTACCGTGCATTTATGCAACACCGCGAAAGCCTCGGTATAGATGGAGATTCGTGGCTCTTTTTCGGCGACCGCAGGTTCTATTCCGATTTTCTGTATCAGCTTGAATGGCAAAAACACCTTGATTCAAAACAACTAAAAAGAATGGACGTGGCTTTTTCCCGCGATCAAAAGGAGAAAGTCTATATTCAGCATAAACTGCTGGAGCACCGGAAAGAGGTTTTTCAGTGGCTTGAACTGGGAGCCCATTTTTATTTATGCGGCGACCGGAAAAACCTGGCAAAAGATGTTAACAAAACCTTGCTGGAAATAATCAGGACTGAAGGTGGAATTAGTGAGGAACAAGCCGAAAAGTATGTAAAGCAGTTGAAACGCGAAAAGCGTTTCCAGAGTGATGTTTATTAACTATTAAAAACACAACCATGAGTGAAGAAATTAATTGGAAAGAATTATCAGGACTCGAAAAAATAAAATACGACAGTAATTACCTGCGTGGCACCCTGGAGGAAAGTCTGGCAGATCCGCTAACCGGTGCCATTTCACCATCCGACCGGCAGATATCGAAATTTCATGGAACTTACCTTCAATGGGACCGTGACCTTGATAAAGAACGGAAACAGCAAAAACTGGAACCTGCCTTTTCATTTTTAATAAGGGTACGCATGCCCGGTGGAGTCATCAGCCCGCAGCAATGGCTGCAAATGGATGTCCTGTCCGATAAATATGCTAACGGTACACTAAAAATAACCACCCGTCAGACATTTCAGCTGCACGGCGTTTTGAAGAAAAACCTTAAAAAAACCATTCGCCAGATAAACGACAGTTTACTAGATACCATTGCCGCATGTGGTGATGTAAACCGGAATGTAATGTGCCATGCCAATCCGGCTGAGTCACCCCTGTACCCTGAAATAATGGAGCTGTCAAAAGAAATCGGAAGACATTTAATGCCCCGCACTAAGGCTTACCATGAAATATGGCTCGATGAAAAGCTGATAGTCGACAGTAAAGAAGAAATTGAACCTTTATATGGCCGGCGTTACCTGCCCCGCAAATTCAAAATAGCTATTATTATCCCTCCGCAAAACGACTGCGACATATTTTCCCAGGATCTGGGATTTATTGCAATTGTGGAAGAAGAAAAAATAATTGGCTACAATGTAGTTGTGGGGGGCGGACTGGGTTCAACATTTGGCAATACCTCAACCTATCCCCGCACCGGAAATGTGATTGGCTTCTGTACACCTGACCAGGTGCTTAAAGTTGCAGAACAGGTGGTACTCATCCAACGCGATAATGGTAACCGGGTTGACAGAAAACTGGCACGGTTAAAATATACAATCGACCGGCTGGGGCTGGATTGGTTTAAAAATGAGCTTCAGAAACAGCCCGGTAGCTCCCTTATTGAAGCAAAACCCTTTAAACTCACCCGTAACGGAGACAATTACGGCTGGAAGAAAGGCACCGATGATAAATGGCATCTGACTTATTTTGTAGAGGGGGGTCGCGTAAAGAACAGTGATGAAATTCAGTTGAAAAGCGCCATACGGGAAATAGCAGGTATCAGCGACGGGAATTTTATCCTCACCGGCAACCAAAATGTAATTATAGCCGGCGTATCGGAAAAGGTGAAAAACCAGGTGAACGCCATTCTGGAAAAAAACAACGCTTCACCCGGCAACATCTCCGGATTGCGTAAGAATTCAATATCCTGTGTAGCACTTCCTACCTGCCCGCTTGCCTTTTCAGAAGCCGAACGGTATTTACCCACCCTGATAACAAAACTGGAAAATAAACTGAAAGAATACAAATTGCTGAAGGAAGAAATAGTGATTCGCATGACCGGCTGCCCAAATGGCTGCGGGAGGCCTTATCTGGCTGAAATAGGGCTTATCGGAAAATCACTGGGTTACTATAACCTTTACCTGGGGGGTAGTTTCGACGGAACACGCCTGAACAAGCTCTATAAGGAGACGCTGTCGGAACAGGAAATACTGGAGGTACTGGACCCTATTTTTAAAGATTATGCCCAAAACCGACAAGAGAACGAAAAACTGGGTGATTTTGTGATCCGTACCAATTATGTAACTGAAATCAAAGAAGGAAAAGAATTTCAGCATTAAAATAAGAACAGAACAATGAACAGATAAACAGAAACATCATGCGTAAAAAAATATCAATATTAGGTTGTGGCTGGCTGGGTGCTGCCCTTGGGTTGTACCTGTCGGCAAAAGGTTGGAGAGTAAAAGGGTCCACCGCTTCGCAGGAAGGATGCATCCGTTTGGAAAATACGGGCATCGATACGTACTACATTAAAGTGGATCAGGATTCAGTTGAATTGGATTACATGAACTTTTTCAATACCGATGTGCTGGTAATATCATTACCGCCACAAAGAAACGAGAACATCACGGAATTGTTTCCCCGTCAGATCGACCAGGTAATTAAATACATCCACAAGTTGAATATTCCAAGGGTGGTGTTTATATCCTCCACTTCGGTATATAGAAATACAAATGGAACGGTACGTGAAGGAAATGAGGGACACCCCAACAAGCCGGTTGGCTATGCGTTGTTGGAAGCTGAAAACAAGCTGTTGGGTTTAAATGGCGTAGGAACTACCGTAGTTAGGTTTGGAGGCCTCATCGGAGCTGACCGTAATCCGGCACGTTATATGTCCAATAAGCAAAGCGTACCTGCCGAAGCCCCTGTGAACCTCATACACCGGAATGATTGTGTCCGGATTATTTCTGAAATTATTGTGCAGGAAAAGTGGGGAGAGGTTTATAATGCCTGCAGCCCCGACCATCCGACAAAACAGGAATTTTATACCAAAGCTGCTCAGATACGTAACATCCCTCCTCCCCAATTTACAAGCGGCACCGGAGATTATAAAATAGTCAACAGCGAAAAGTTAATCGGGCAACTGGGGTATAGCTTTGAATATCCCAACCTCATGAATTATTTAAAGGAACTGGAAGAATGGGCTTATCGCATCTGATATCAATTGTTGGCGCAGGTCCGGGTGACCCGGAACTTATGACTGTTAAGGCAATGAACCGGCTTAAAAATTCTCAGGTGGTTTTATACGATGCCTTAATAGGTGAAGAATTGCTGAATATAGCGCCACCTGATGCAGTAAAAATGTATTTCGGTAAATTGCATAACGACGGTCAGGACCCCCAGAAACGACAGGATGATATTCATAACCAGTTTTTGTACTGGGCTCAGCAAAACAAGCAGATTGTACGCTTAAAATCAGGCGATCCGATGGTTTACAGCCGGGGGGCGGAAGAAATCAGCTTTTGTCGCAAACATCAGCTTAACTTTGAAGTCATTCCCGGAATTACTGCTGCCATGGCCGGGGCTTCACTGTTTACAACACCTCTTACCCGACGGGGGAAAAACAGCATGGTCCTCTTTTATACCGGAAGAAAGAACAACTGTGGATACCCACAGGTGGAATCGGTTGTAAATGTAATTCAAACTGGTTCGCCTGTTATAATATACATGGGACTATGCCACCTTGTTGATCTGGCTGAATGCCTCCTTAGTTATGGGATTGAGCAAACGGTTAAGGTACAGATAATGTGCAGGATATCTCAGCCCGGACAAATAAAATACCAGACAACACTTGGTGAAGTGGATGAGTTTCTGCAAAAAAACATCCCTGAAACCCCTTCATTAATTATGATAGGAAAGAATATAGAATCTTTATAGGCCTATACATATCGTATTACATCTGAAGCAACTGGATGTAATTGCCATTTGAATCATCGAATACAGCTTCAATACCATAGTCGGTTTTTACCGGATCTTTTTTAAAGACAACATTTTTACTTTTCAGCTCATCCACGGTTTTATATATATCATCTGAGCTAAAAGTTATAACAGGTATTCCCATGGAATACAGTTCCTTCTTATACTTTTTTGCAATTTCTATTCCCCCGGGCTCTGTTGGTTCCAGTAATATCATCGGCCCCTCAGCGGTGAGCGGCGCTTTCACTATGGCAATGTAATTTTCAGGTGAAAACATCACTTCTTCGAATCCCAGAACTTCAGTATAGTATTTAAAAGCCTTAGATGGATCTTCCACCAGTATGCTTACCATTGCAACCTTCATCGGATGTTTAATTTGTCCCGTTGTACTCATGGTCAATACATTTAAAGATAGTATTAACATTAACGTTCTCATTAATTTTTGGTTTTGGAAAGTCAGATTTTAAGAATAATATGCGGATATAATTACCATCAGCATGAATCTGGTTTGGGCTCATACTTTACTTCCCCAGCCACTCTTCCGGGTTAAGCTTCTGGTTCTCGTGCCAGATCTGGAACTTTAATATTGTTTTATCGCCGTCTTCAGCGTCGGTATAAACGGTACCGATCGATTGTCGTGCCGATACCTTATCGCCTGTTTTCACGGTTACCTCACGCAGGTTGGAATAGACCGAAAGATAGCTTCCATGTCTGAGGATAACAGCCGAGTTCCCTCCTGTAATTCCAAATACGCGGGACACTTCGCCATTAAATACGGCCCTTGCCTTTGATCCAGGCTCGGTGGCAATGTTGATTCCGTTGTTTCGTACCTGGACCTTTTCAAGCACAGGGTGCCGGTGTACACCGAACTTTTCGGTAATGACACCCCGTTCAACGGGCCAGGGCAAACGAAGCCTGTTTTGAGCAAAATTTTCACCCACCAGCTTCTGCTCAGGAGTAAGTGAATAGGCAGGTTCACCGGCAGCCCTGTTTTTCCGGGCCTCCTCTTCAATGATGCTTTGAATTTCGCGCTCAAGCTGCTGCTCAATTTTTCGCTGCTGTTCCAGTTTCTGTCGCAAGTCACGCTGCTGGTTTTTTAATTTCTGTACTTCCTGGCTCTGTTGTTTTTTTTCCTGCGCCATTTTACGAGCCTCTTCCTGTGATTCGGCAAGCAGTTGTTTGCTTGTTTCAGTTTGTTCTTCAAGCTTTACAATTTTCTCATCAAGCAGAAGCTGCAGCTGTTCCATTGCCTCTGCCTGCCGGCTTCTGACTGAAGCATATCTTTTCATGTACAGAAGCCTTCGGTAGGCCTGGTTAAAGTTCTCGGCCGACAATAAAAACAACAGGGGATTTCCGGAATTATGGCTTACATAAGTCAATCGGATAAGCCGGGCATATTCCTCCTTCATATGTTCAAGATCATCGGTAACCAGTTTAATGACCAGCTGATTGTTCTTTATAAATTCGCTGTAAAGTTTTATTTCGGAATTGAGTCCTGCAATGAGCCGGTTCCGCTGATTGATGTTGTTTGTGATCAATTGCAGGCGGTTGAGAGAAGCTTTTTCCTGCTGTTGAACCTGGCTTAACAACCGGGATGTGATTTCAATTTCCCGGGCGGCACTTTCTTTTTTCTGCTGTAAATCGGAAATAGATTGAGCCCGGATTGATGTATTTAAAAGAATGAACAGCATTATCAGTGCCGGAAAAGTCAGTTTCTGAAGGCACCTGGAGATTGCAATTTTATTTTGAAAAAGCCTCTGTTTGTTCACTCTTCTGTTTTCTATGTTTCTTCATCAATAATGAGATCAAAGATAAAAAAAGGATTATTTCTTTTTTATCTGCCGGCCCTACCTTGGACGGATCCGTTGGTAACTGCCGGGAATATTTAATTCCACATCATCTGTTTTTTCGGTCGATAAGTTTCTAAACTTAATGTTCAGCTCCGTTAGTTCATTTCCGGAAAACATTTTCACATCGATGGCTCCCGGGTAATCGTAGCCATCTACTTTGACAAAATCGCTAAAATCTACCTCCAGTCGCCGGTTATCAACAGGATCATCCATTACCAGTTTTTCAAGAACAAAGCTTTGCGGATTAAACATCATCTTGCTGACTACCAAATTCTCATCTTCCAAAACATTCCGGTTTTGGTGGTTCCTGATATAGAACCTGTCTTGTTCGGAAACTGTTCTGTTCGCCCGGGTTACCGGTTGAAGCACATACTTTCCGTCCTCAACTGTGGTAGCGAATTGTTTACTATCCACATTCAATTCAGGAATGCCGGTTTTAACAGGATTTGAAATTATAGCCTGAACGATATTAAAAGTGAGGTTAAAATCCAAAAGGTTGCTTATGTAGGAATAATCTCCTTCAAAATAGTTCTTGTCGATGTAATTCACATAGGTAACGCCATCGGGAGTTAGCAGTACTCTGCCAAGCGGGATATTCAGCTTGGAGATGGAAGCAAGTATCCTTTCATTTTTTGCTGCTTTCAGGTTTGCCCTGAAACTTGTTCGGGTGTATCCGTCGGAGAACTGGACATTAATGCGACGGATAGTAAGGTCATTAAAATCAAATGCATTTTCCCTTGCCTTGTTTAAAAGCTTTTCGGATGCCATGGGTTTTAATCGTCTTGCCGGCAAATCACGCCCTGTCCGGCATGATGATAAACCTGCAACAATTATCACAAATAAAAGAACCAGAAACCTCTGCTTTTGGGTGCATATCCTACCGGTCATCTGCTAGTCGTAATAATTTCGTTCGTTAATTTTCTTTTCAAGCAACTCAGAGTAACCCCCCAATTCTCTTGCTTTCTGCCAGTATTTCATGGCCTCCTCGGTTTGCTTAAGCTTAAAAAGAATGTCGCCATAATGTTCAAGCAATGTGGAATTGTCATCTTCATCAAATTTTAATGCCGATTCCATATAAAAGCGAGCCAGTTTATATTCTCCCTTTTTAAAAAGGACCCATGCATAAGTATCGAGGTATGTGGAATTATCGGGGAACTTTTCGATAACCCGGCCACTCATTCGCTCAGCCTTATCGAGATTTTCGCCTGCGATTGAAAGATAATAGGCATAATTGTTAAGGGCAATATGATTTTCAGGATCAAGTTCTACCGATTCGTCAAACAATTTGAAGGCTTCCTGCTTTTTTCCCATTTTATAGTATGCTTCGCCTTTAAGCATTAAAAACTGTCCTTCCAATCCTTTATTATCAACCACATACATCAGACCTTCGTCAACAACAGCCACTGTTTCGTCATACTCTTCAAGCTGAATTCCTGCAATTGCATTGAGAAAATAAACCTGGGGCTGGTTTGGAAAAAGATCCATTGCCTGGCTGCTGTGTTTTTGCAGGCCTTCCCAATCCTGCAAATCGTTATCGATAAACAGCACCCTTTCCCACAAAACGTAATCGTTCTTTTCCATCTCAAGGGCCTTTAGTATTTCGGTCCGCGCTTCTTCCAGTTTGCCTTGTTTCAATAATGATTCAGCACGAACGGTATGCAAAAGGTACTCGTCGGGATGCGCCTCCATAAGAACGTTGATAAGTTCTTCTTCCTGATCGGCATTAATTCCCGATTGTGAAGGGTTGGAAGTGAGCATAAGGTACAGTTGCAGTTTGGTTTGAATATCCACATCAGCGCTTCGGAACCCTTCTATGGTTTCTTCAAACGATTTTGTCAGATTGCCATTCTGCAAATAAAAATTGGCAAGGGAGAAATGTACAAAGCCATTGTCAGGGTCTATTTCCTTAATCTTACGATAGTATTTCATGGCATTTGCCGAGTCGCCCCTGCTCTGATAGAGGTCGGCCAGCAAACCATAATATTTAGGCTCCTGCGGATCATTTTCAATAAGTTTTTCTATTTCTTCGAAAGCCTTATCTACTTGCCCGTTTTTCAGATACAACTGTTGTTTTTCAACAGCTATCTGTTCATTCAGGCCCACTTTATTCTCCAGCTGGTTGTATGCTTTCAGGGCCTCTTCGGTCTTACCCGAACTGGCATACAACATAGCCTTCATATAAATGAATTCAAGGTTTTCAGGTTCTTCCTGCAACAGCTTATCATATATATCTGCTGCCTGCTCCAGCCGGCGAGTCTGTTGGTAAATCTGTGCCAGCAGTAACTGGTACCACTTATTTTCAGAATTAAGAGATATTGCCTTTTCCAGCAGAAGCGATGCACTTGTGAAATCGTTATTTTCGGCATGGATGGAAGCAAGCTCGTACATTGCTGCCGATGAGTTGGGGTTAATTTCAAGGCATCCCGATAAATACTGGATAGCTTTTTGGGGATTTCCAAGTGCTTTTTCCTTGAGGGCTTCCACATAAAGGTATTCGAACTCCATCTGCTTCTGTTCCTCAATCCTGAGTTCCTGCTGATCGATTGTTACATCCGGTTCTACATCCTGCTGGGCAATGCTTTTTGAGCCCGAACAGGCAAATATTATTCCTGGTAAAACGATTACCAGTACCAATTTCATCAATTTTCTATTCATTCTTTTTTAATTTTTCCCTGTGTGGCCAAAGCCACCTGCTCCTCTTTGGGTAACATTCAGTTCTTCTACCAAATTCCATTCCACTGTTTCATGCGAAGCAATTATCATCTGACAAATGCGTTCGCCGCTTTCAATAACAAAATCTTCCAGCGAAAGGTTAATAAGAATAACTCTTATCTCTCCCCTGTAATCAGCATCGATTGTTCCCGGAGTATTCAATACGGTAATTCCTTTTGAAATGGCCAGTCCGCTGCGGGGTCTTATTTGTGCTTCATATCCTTTGGGCAATTCAATGTAAAGGCCTGTAGGTATAAGCTTCCGCTCCATGGGTTTTAAAACTACAGGTTCAGATAAATAAGCACGCAAGTCCATTCCTGCCGACATCTCAGTACTGTAATGCGGTAACGGATTATTCGATTCGTTTACAATTTTTACAAACATGTACCCAATTTTTTAAGACCTGCTAAGATAGGATTTTTAATTACAGGAGCCCCCCGGTAAAAAAGGCATTAACATTATTTAATCAAATTGGAAAAACAACCAATAGTTTGAACAGCAATTAAATAATCATAAAGTCGGCCATAAGATTATCCGATACAAATAACCCTTCGCGGGTAAAAGTATATTTATCATCCTGTTTTGACATTTTACCTGAACCAATAAATTTATCAGCTGTTTTCTCTACATTTTCGGCTGCTTTGAACCCAAACCGGTTCTGTATTTCTTGAATTGAAATACCCCATTTTGTGCGAATGCGGGTTAAAATGTATTCGTTAAATGCATTGCTTTCCGATAAATGCTCTTCTTCGAAATACGGTTTTGCTTTCTCAAGTCCGTTAATATAAGCCTCCAGATGCGCAGCATTCCATCGCCTTGAGATTCCGTTGAATGAATGAGCTGATGGTCCAAGACCCAGATAAGTTTCACCAAACCAATAGGCTTTGTTATGAGCCGAATAGCATTGATTACGGGCAAAATTGGAAATTTCGTACTGTTCGAAGCCTGCAGATGCTGTTTCATCAAGCAGAATATTGAACTGACCTACACTGTTGTCTTCAGAAAGTTCTTTAAGGGTACCCTTCTTTAACCAGGTATAAAATGGAGTACCCTGATGATAAGTCAAATGATAGGCCGACAAATGAACTACCGGCAGACGGAACATCACCTGCAAATCGTGCCGCCACTGTTGATTGGTTAAGCCGGGCAGCCCATAAATAAGGTCGGTACTAAGATTGGAAAAACCTGCATTAAAAGCATTTTCAACAGCAGTTATAGCATGACTGGCATTGTGACGACGGTTCATTTTCTTCAGGTGTTCATTGCTGAACGACTGGATGCCAATACTAAGCCTGTTTATTCCTGCTCTTTTGAGCGATTGAAGGTAGTCGGTACTTAAATCATCGGGGTTTGCTTCAAAAGTAATTTCAGCACCAGAGTCTAATTTAAATTTGTTGTTCAGCCAATTCAATATGCCTGAAAGTTCTTTTTCTTTTAATACTGATGGAGTACCGCCCCCAAAATAAATGGTTTTTATACTTTCTCCTTTAATATATTCCTTTCTTTGTTCAGCCTCCTTTTCAAGAGCTGAAAGAAAATTTGCTGTCCTGCTACTGTTTGTGGTCTTATAAAAATCGCAATAATAGCATTTTTGTCGGCAAAATGGGATATGAATGTAAATTCCTGCCATTGATTTTGTTACTTTGCCCCTTTAAAAGTTCACTTGTTTATGAAGCCAAAGTTTTTTGTTAAGCCCATTATTTGGTTGCTGATTATATTTTACGGATTATTCATCCCGGCTGATAACCTGCCAAAGAAGCCATTCATGGTGATACCCCATTTCGACAAGCTGGTCCATTTCGGATTGTTTTTCATTTTTTGCCTGCTACTGTTTGTGCCGTTTAAAAAATTAAAAACCAATCATCTGGTTATTGCACCTTTGATTTCCTTTATTCTTTCTGCATTACTTGAAACTGTACAACATATCGTCTCGTCGTCGAGAAGCAGCAATTTTTATGATTTCATTGCAAACAGCTTAGGGATACTGGCAGCAGTATTGTTTTTCCATTTTATTGTATCAGGTACAAAAATGGAAAAACTTATATAATCAACTCCGGCTAGCTAAAGCTTAACCAGGTCTTCATATTTCTCTATGTCCTTCCCAACAATTTCAAGGTTGGTTCCCTGGTAGAAATTAGCGATTTCTGTCCGAAGTTTATCGTACTGAGCATGGACCGGGCAAAGTGGCTTCGAACTGTCGTGGGTTTTACAAGGTTCAAGACGAATAAGACAGTTTGTAAAAAAATCTTCTCCGTCAACTCTTGTAACAATATCCCATAATGAAATATCAGCTGCATTTTTTGCCAAAGCAAATCCACCATTTGGCCCTTTTGTTGATACCAGTAATTTTTGTTTTACAAGGTTTTGCAAAATTTTTCCCAGAAAAGGGGAAGAAAGATTCAAATCTTCCGAAATCTTTTTGATTCCAATCATTCGCTCTTCTTTAGAAAACTTCGCCAGATAAATCAGCGCTCTCAGAGCATATTTACATGTATTAGACAGCATATCAGGAAATTTTAATTTATTTCTTTACAAATGAATAATTTATCTTCATCATTTCAAAGGAATTTTAGCAATTCTATCAGTATGTCTTCCTCCCTGGAATTCTGCAGTTAAAAAAGCCTTTACAATAGCAATTGCTTCTTCATCAGAAATAAATCGTGCGGGTAAAGCGCAAATATTTGCATTATTATGCTCTTTTGCCAAAGTACCTATTTCAGTATTCCAGCATAGTCCCGAACGTACATTCTGATGTTTATTGGCTGTAATGCTTATTCCCTGTCCACTGCCACAAAAAGTTATTCCGGTTTCATATTCACCTGAATCAATTGATTCTGCTATAGCGTGCGCGTAATCGGGATAATCACAGCTGTCATCAGAATAACAGCCAAAATCCTTATACGAAATTCCATTCTCCTCTAAAAATCGTATAATTACCTGTTTCTTTTCAAAACCTGCATGATCACTGGCAAGAGCAATGGTTTTTTTGCTTAGTCCTTTCATTTTGGCAAAAATAATACAATTTGATATTTATTTCATCTATTTGATAATTTTTCGATTAAATAAACGCCGGAGCTGATTTTTTTCCATTCTGTATACAGAAAACAAAAAAAACATTAATAGAACAGTATTAACCGAATATTTTATCATAGTAGGTTGAGAAGAAGTAAAAACAGAGACAATAAATAAAACCATTGCAATAGAAAAATAGGTACCAATCCTTTTTAAATCATAGGGGATTGGATAAAATTTCCTACCTAAAAAATAGGAAATTACCATCATAATAAAATAGCTGAAGAAAACGGCTACAGCTGATCCCATATATCCCCAAACAGGAATCAGCATAAAATTAAGTGACAGGGAGAATACAGCGCCTATTATGGCAATATAGGCACCATAACGGGTCATATCCTTAAGCTTATACCACAGTGAAAGGGCAAAATAAATTCCAAAGAATAAATTACCCATCAAAACAATTGGAACTACTTTAAGTCCGTCATGATACTCCGGATCAATAATAAATTTAATCAGATCGATATAAAATACCATTCCCAAAAATATAAGCAGACCAAATATTACAAAGTAATTCATTACGGTTGCATAAATCTTAGGATCATTTTCAGATGTTCCACGTGAAAAGAAAAATGGTTCAAATGCATAACGGAATGCCTGTATGAACATGTTCATCAAAACGGCAAGCTTAAAATTCGCACCGTATACACCTAATTGGTACATCGGATTCTGATCTTCACTGACCAGAAAGGGTATCAGAATTTTATCGATGTTTTGATTCACCATACCAGCAAGTCCTACAATTAAAACAGGCAATGCATAATTAAGCATAGTGGCCAGCAGTTTCTTGTTGAACTCGTAAGAAATCTTAAATATTTCAGGTATAAGCAACAGCAATGTTACGAGGGATGCGAGCAAATTGGAAATAAAAACATATCCCACCCCTATTTCAGGTGAGTAAACCAATCGAATTACCGAATCAGGATGATTCTCCAGCCAGTTTGGAGCAAATGAAAGAAAAAACAAATTAAAGCCTATGTTAAAGGCAATGCTGATAATCCGTATGGTAGCAAATTTAACTGGCCTGTTATTCAAACGGAGCCTGGCAAATGGAATAGCAGTTAATGCATCGATAGCCAATATAATTGCCAGCCATACAATGTATTGAGGATAATCGGGATAACCGATAAAAGATGAAATGGAAGAACTGAAAGAAAGTACAAGAACACCAAACAGTATGGATGTGAAAAATAAAGAAATCAGCGAAGTGGAATAAACTTCTTCCGGATTTTTACTTTTTGAAGCATACCTGAAATATGCAGTCTCCATGCCGTAAGTTAGCAATACCAGAAAAAATGCAACATAGGCATACAAATTTGTAACCACTGCGAACTCTTCAGCAATAAAAACAAAAGTATAATAAGGAGCCAGTCCCCAGTTTAAGAACCGGCCTACAATACTGCTGATGCCATAAATGGCAGTGTCGCCTGCTAATTTTTTAAAAGGATTCAATAGTCGTAAAAATTTCCGACAAATATAGTATTGATTTGCTTTAGGAACGAAACGTCAGATCAGTTCATCAATTTAATTAATTTTAGAACAAAAACTTTTATATTCAGCGCGTGTTACAATTTGGCACTTCTAAAAATGTAAAAGGCTTAAAAACTTTTTATATTTATCTTTATTAAAAACCTATTGATATTCTATCTTAGTTCAATGAAAATAAATATTTTATATAAGATGAAAAAAATCTTTTCTCTGTTGCTATTACTTTTAATTGTAGTTGCAGCTTCATATTCGTGTTCAAATCAACCAAGGCGTTCACGAAAACCTGTAAGCAATATCAGCATATTGCCGGCTGCAAGAAATTATATTTATGGAACCACTGTCGCAGTTAAAGTAGAAACAAAACTCAGAAACGGGGAAATTGACAATATTAAATTGTACTTAAACGGTAACTTACTGGAGGAAAGTAAGAGTTTGGATTTTACAGTTGATGGAATTAAGCTGGATAAACTGGGTAACAATAACTTTCATGTAATTGCTACTAAAACCGATAACGTTAGCAATACACGAACATCACCATTTACAGTACTTTCAGATTTAGAGCCTAAAAAATTTACCTATACTACTATAAGGGATTATCCTCATAATGAAGGGTTTTATACACAGGGTCTGGAATTTCATGATGGATACTTATATGAAGGAACAGGTGAACATGGCAAATCGGGATTGTTTAAAGTAAATCTGCAAACCGGAAAACCGGTTATGCAACATTTGCTTGATGTGAAATATTTTGGTGAAGGCATTACCATACTCAACGACAAGGTATATCAACTTACCTACCGTGCTCAAAAAGGTTTTGTATACAATTTAGATGATTTTGCTATAATTGACAGTTTCACTTACAAATCAAAAGAAGGCTGGGGCTTAACAAACGATGGCCAATATTTAATAATGAGCAATGGAACCCATGAATTAATATGGCTTGATCCTTCTGATTATTCAGAAGTTAAAAGAGTAGATGTAGCAAATAACCTGGGTCTTATCAATAATTTAAACGAACTGGAATACATAAGGGAAACCATATTTGCCAATGTCTATACCACCAATATGATAGTCCAGATTGATCCTGAAACAGGTAAAGTGCTTTCACAGGTAAACATGGATGGTATATTAAATATGTACACCAATCCAGCCGATACCATTGACTATTTAAACGGAATAGCCTACGATAGCAACTCAGGTCGTTATTTAATCACAGGCAAATGGTGGCCCCGGATATTTGAAATTGAACTGGTAGAATCAAAATAAGGTTGGACCTTCTTTTGGTCCGCCATAATTTATTCTTCCAAGGTGTTTGTATGCCCAATCTGTTGCTTCCCTGCCCCGGGGTGTACGTTTAATAAATCCTTCCTTAATTAGAAATGGTTCGTAAACCTCCTCAATTGTTCCACTGTCTTCCCCAACTGCAGTTGCTATTGTTGAAATTCCTACTGGTCCCCCTTTAAATTTATCGATAATACAAAGGAGTATTCGATTATCCATTTCATCGAGACCGTGTTTATCGATATTCATCGCCTGGAGTGCAATCCTTGTAATTTCAATGTCAATTTTACCGGTTCCCTTCACCTGGGCAAAATCGCGTACCCTCCGTAAGAGCGAATTTACAATACGCGGCGTGCCCCTGCTTCTGCCTGCAATTTCAGCTGCTGCATCAGCTGAAATTTTTACCCCAAGAATCCGGGCCGAACGTTCAGCTATTCCTTTTAAAATTTCGTTATCGTAATATTCAAGGTGTGAGTTGATACCAAAACGAGCCCTGAGAGGCGATGTAAGCAACCCTGAACGTGTTGTGGCGCCTATAAGGGTAAATGGGTTCAGTTCAAGTTGGATTGACCGTGCAGAGGGTCCTTTATCAATCATGATATCTATCCGGTAATCTTCCATTGCTGAGTAGAGGTATTCTTCAACTACAGGAGATAACCGGTGTATTTCATCTATAAAAAGCACATCCTTTTCTTCGAGATTGGTAAGCAACCCGGCAAGATCGCCTGGTTTATCCAATACAGGACCTGAAGTAATTTTAATGCCTACCCCCAGTTCATTTGCAATAATGTGTGATAAAGTGGTTTTACCCAACCCAGGCGGGCCATGCAATAAAACATGATCAAGCGCTTCATTTCGCATAGAAGCTGCCTTTACAAAAATTTCCAGGTTTTCAACAATTTGCTTCTGTCCCCTAAAATCGTTGAATTGCAGGGGCCGGAGCTTTTGATCAAATTCCCTTTCGGTATCCGGAAAATTACTGCCTCTGATGTCCAAATCGTCGCTCATCAATGTTTTCCAATAAATTGCTCAATAACTGCATACAGCTCTCCGGGAGTAAAAGGTTTGGGTAAATAATCATTCATGCCTGCCTCAATGCATTTATCCTTGTCGTTATCAAGAGTATTTGCAGTAAGGGCCACAATGGGAATTTTATTATCCTTACCCGAACTTTCTTCATACTCTCTGATTTCTGAAGTAATTTCGAACCCATTTTTTTCTGGAAGCATTATATCCATCAGTATCAGATCGGGCGGCTTATTTTTCACTTCCTCCATTGCTTCACGCCAGTTATTAACGCATGTAATATCGTAATTAACCTTTTTTAAATGGAAGCTTACCACTTTTTGATTAAGTATATTGTCTTCTACCAAAAGTATTCTTAACACTATTCTATTCTTTATATATATTCTTTAATTTAAAAATAAAATATAATGCAAATGATTATAGCCTGTTAATAACTGTTAATTATATTTTATCACTTTTTAATACAACACCTTTCACTGCAAAACTACCAAAATACTAACATCAACAAATTTATTAATTGATTTAAATTCAAGGTCATAATTTTTTTTGCTAACATGTGTTTATATCCATAGGATCTTATTTTAAGGTTTTTCCACTTGTGAATAACATGTGTAAAGAAGACGTGAACTTTTGTGTTATTAAATTTTTCAGTTCCGAAAATTTCATTATAATTTTTAAAAACTGATAAATCAAAATGTTAATGTAAAAGATTATTTTTGTTTTTTCATATGTTTTTTAAACATTTATGAACATATTACAGTTTTTATAATAAGCTGTAGGAAAACATTTTAAGAATAAGATGACGAAAAATTTTAAAATACTTGTTAATAAGCTTAATCGCTTTAAGTCCAGGTACTACTCATATAAACTTCTGAAAGGAATTATAATTACATTTTTTCTTTTGCTGGCATTATTTACTGTTTTTTCAGTAATTGAATACTTTGTTTATCTCTCTTCTGAAATCAGGAAAGTTCTTTTCTTCGGTTTTATATTATTTGGAGGACTGCTTTCCGTTCAGTTTATCTTAATCCCGTTATTTAAGTTATTTCATTTGTTAAAGCCGATTGATTTAAAAATGAGTTCGGTTATAATTCAAAAACATTTTGCTGAGATTAAAGATAAACTATTAAATGTTATTGAGTTATCAGAAATAAGAGAATCAACTGCATCAAGGGAAATCGTATTTGCCAGTATTGATCAGAAAATTGATGAACTAAGTGTTTTCGATTTCAGACAGGCAGTGCAATACAAAAATCTAAAGCTGATAATGCTTTATTTTTTGGCAAGTGTGCTTATCACTGCCGTTGTTTTTGGTATGAATAAATCGATATTTACAACTGCACCCAACCGTATTATACATTATAATACCCAATTTGTAAAACCTGCTCCATATAGCTTTCATCTGCTGAATAACGATTTGAAGGCAACAAAAGGTGAAGCTTTTAAAATTAGTATGGAATCAAGGGGAAATGAAATTCCCGAAATTATATATATAAATATAGAAGGGAATAATTACCTGATGAAGAATACCGGGCCCGGTAATTTTGAATTTGAAATGGCTTCTGTAATTAATCCGGTTAACTTTTATTTTACTGATTTAAAGTACAACTCAGAGGTTTATGCTCTGCAGTTGCTGCCTAAACCGGGTATAAATCATTTCGATGTTACAGTTACACCTCCTTCCTATACTGGTCTTGCTGTTCAAAATTTCGAAAATACAGGTGATCTTCAGGTTCCTAATGGAACAAAAGTGGAATGGAATTTTAAAGGTATTGATATTGATACGCTTTATCTTAATATGGCAGATTCAATCGTAATTGGCGGACAGAAAAATGATAAAGCGTTTCACGTAGAACATTCATTTTTTAAATCTGCTGGTTATCATGTATATATTAAAAATGACCTTACTGAGCCTGATTTAGCGCTTTCTTATTCTGTGGAAGTTATTCCTGACCTGTATCCTGAAATAAATCTTGTAAGGTTGCAGGATTCATTGAAAATGTCAAGATTCTTTTTTAAAGGATCAATAGGTGATGATTATGGTTTTTCTTCATTGAAATTTCATTACAATATTAACAATGCTGATTCTGCAGTTTCAATTCCATTCACAAGGAATTTAACCGATCAGGATTTTTATTTCAGTTTCGATTTCGCTGATTTGGGCTTGTCAACAGGTACAATCTCCTATTATTTTTCAGTTACCGACAATGATGTCATTAATAATTATAAAACCACTACATCCGATAATTTCACGTTTAATGTTCCCAGCAGACAGGAAGTAGCCCAAAGCGAAAATGATCAGTTCAATAAGTTGGAGGATATGCTGCAACAAAGTGAAAAGCTGGCTAAGGAGATTCAAAACGATTTACAGAATCTTCGGTTAAAGAATATGGATACCAATGTATCTGACTGGGAAAAGACTCAGATGGTGAATGAAGTGCTATCAAAGCAGGACCAGCTGGAGCAACTTTACGAAAAAATCAAAAAGGACAACGAACAGCTGAATAACTATATGAACTCTTTCAATGAGCAGAATCAGGATATAGTTGAAAAGCAAAAACAAATAGAAGAATTACTTGAAGAAGTTTTTACTGATGAGTTAAAGGAATTGTTGGAGGAGTTTCAAAAGCTTGCTGAAGAATTTGACAGTAAAATGCTTAACCAACTTACTGAAAAAATGGATTTTACCTATGAAGACCTGCAGAAGCAACTCGACAGGAACCTTGAAATGCTGAGGAAAATGAAAGTTGAACAGAAACTTCAGGATGTAATTGATGAGTTGAGCCGTATGGCGGCTGTGGAAGAAAAAATGGCTGAAGATATAAATGAACAGTCGGATTTTGAAGAAGTAGGGCAACAACAGGAACAGAATGAGCAGGAATTAAATAATTTGCAAGATCAGATAAACGATGCTCTTCAGTTAAATGAGGAGTTGAAAGAACAAATGAATTTCGATGATTTTAGTGAAGAGTTCGAGGATATTCAGAAAAGTATGGAAGACAGTAAAGATGCATTGAAACAGAAAAATCAAAAGAAAGCTGGTTCCGACATGAAAGAAACTTCCGAAAAAATGAAAAATACTGCCTTTGCCATGCAGCAGATGCTTGATTCGAACACTACAAAACAAAATATGGAGAACATTCAAAACCTGAAACAAATACTTAGTAACCTGGTTTATCTTTCATTTGAACAGGAGAAAGTGCTAAATGAATTATCAGGTATCCATACGATTGATCCTTCTCTTAACGAATTGAACCGTGTACAGAAACGTATAAGTGACCAAAGTCAGATTGTAAAAGACTCACTCTATGCGCTTGCAAAACGTACTCCTCATATTAATAATATGATTAGCAATGAGTTGCTAAACATTGAGCTTAATCTTAATAAAGCAATTGATGAAATGGGTGAAGGATTGTATCCAAATGCACGTGTTAGTCAGCAATTTGTAATGACTGCCACAAATAACCTGGCACTTTTATTAAATGAAGCACTCGACAATCTGGAACAACAGATGGCAAACGCAAAACCTGGTGATCAGGAAAGCGATAATCCGGGGCAGGGAAAGCCAGGGATGAATCTGCTCAAGGAGCAATCGGAAAGCTTAAAGGAACAATTGCAGCAAATGATTGAGCAAATGAAAAACGGAAACCAGCAAAACATGAATCAGCAGTTGGGCCAGTCACTGATGCAGCATGAAATGATGCAGCAGATGCTACGGGAACTTATGAATACTGGTGGTGTAGGCAGTGAAGCAAAGAAGGCGCTGCAGCAGATTGATGATATTCTGGAACAGAATCGCAGGCAGTTGATGAATAAAAATGTAAATTCGCAAATGATTGCCCGGCAGAATCTTATTACAACACGCTTGCTCGAAGCAGAGAAAGCAGAAATGGAACGTGAATTTGAAGATGAAAGAGAAAGTAAAAGTGCTGATGATTTTTATAGTAATCCTGTGGAGTTTTTTGAATATCAGCAGAAGAATAATTCTACCCTGGAATATTTAAATCGTAATTCACATAAATTAAATAATTTCTATAATAACAAATACAAGCAATATTTAAACAACATCCAAAATAAATAAGGATGAAAAATTACCCGCAAATACTGGTTTTACAATCTGATAAGAAAGAATTAGCACAGGTTGAAAATTTTCTCAGACTTCTGTTTAAAGAGGAGGAGCTTCCTCAGGAATGGTTCCATAAAGTGTTGTTATGTGTTTCTGAAGCTGTGATTAATTCAATTGAACACGGTAATAAGAATGAAGAAGGAAAAAAAGTTACTATTGAAGTATCCTGTCATCATAAGGAATTATATATTACTGTTACCGATGAAGGAGATGGATTTAATTATAATGAAGTTTCCGATCCTACTATGAAAGAAAATATTAAAAATGAAACAGGCAGGGGTATTTTTATTATGAAATCGATTTCCGACAAAATCGATTTCCGCGAAGAAGGAAAGTGTGTGGAGTTTAAAATTGAATTGGTGTGAAAAAAATAGAAGTTTTTTATGAGGATGTTTCAAATGTTGCATTGGATCAGGAAGAACTTGAAAAACATGCTGAGTTCCTCATAAATAATGAGAAAAAGGAATTGGGCGATGTTTCAATTATCTTTTGCAGCGATGAATATTTGTTAAGGATTAATGAAGAGTACCTGAACCACAACTATTATACTGACATAATTACCTTTGATTATTGTGAAAATACCGTTATTTCGGGTGATTTATTTATCAGTCTGGAACGCATAACAGAAAATGCAGGTAAGTTCCGGACTACTTTTAATAAAGAATTATATAGAGTAATTTTTCATGGCTTGCTTCATTTAGTTGGATTTAAGGATAAAACGGATGCAGAGCAGGAGAAGATGCGGGAAAAGGAAGAATTTTATCTTAAAGGAACAGAAATTGATAAGGAAAGCGTATGATTTTTAATTACGATGTTATTGTTGTAGGTGGAGGCCATGCGGGATGTGAAGCAGCAGCAGCGGCCGCGAACTTAGGTTCCGGCACTCTGTTGATAACAATGGATATGACCAAGTATGCGCAGATGTCGTGCAATCCTGCCATGGGAGGCATTGCCAAAGGGCAAATTGTTAGGGAAATCGATGCACTGGGAGGCTACTCCGGAATCATTTCCGATAAAACTACCATCCAATTCAGAATGCTTAACCTTTCGAAAGGACCGGCAATGTGGAGCCCGCGTTCTCAGAATGACAGGATGCGCTTTACCGAACTTTGGAGAAATACACTTGAATCAATACCTAACCTTGATTTATGGCAGGATGCAGTAACATCATTAATTATTGATGGCAGCCAGGTAAAAGGAGTACGTACAAAGATGGGTGTTTCTTTTTATTCCAATACCGTAATTTTAACTAACGGAACCTTTTTGAATGGGCTAATGCATGTTGGCTCCTCTAAGATGAAAGGAGGCCGTATAGGAGAAGCTGCGTCTTACAACATTACCGAACAATTGTTTGATGCCGGTTTTAGCACAGGCAGGCTTAAAACAGGCACTCCGGTCCGTATTGATGGGAGAACGATTGATTTTACCAAATTATCGGAACAAAAAGGAGATGAGACCCATTTTTCATTTTCCTATCTTCAAGGGACAAAATCAGAATTGAAACAGCGATCATGCTGGATCACCTATACAAGTCCGGAAGTTCATAGCGAATTGGAAAAAGGATTTGATTTTTCTCCCATGTTTGACGGAACAATTCAAAGTACGGGTCCTCGTTATTGCCCCAGTATTGAGTCGAAGCTTATTACTTTCTCTGAGAAGGAGAAGCATCAGCTTTTTCTTGAACCGGAAGGAGAATCAACTGTGGAGTATTACCTGAACGGGTTTTCATCATCATTACCCTGGGAAGTTCAATACATGGCACTGCGAAAGATTGCCGGGCTGGAGAACGCAAAAATATTTCGACCGGGGTATGCAATTGAATACGATTATTTCGATCCGACCCAGCTTTTTAATACCCTCGAGACAAAATTAATAAAGAACTTGTTCTTTGCTGGTCAGATTAACGGCACAACAGGATATGAAGAAGCTGCAGCTCAAGGATTAATGGCAGGTATTAACGCACATTTGAAATGTCACTCTGTCTCGGATGAGTTTGTACTTAAAAGGGATGAAGCTTACATTGGTGTTTTAATTGATGATCTGGTGACCAAAGGTGTTGATGAACCGTACCGGATGTTTACCAGCCGTGCAGAATTCAGGATTTTGCTCCGACAGGACAATGCGGACATTCGATTAACAGAAAAATCCTATAAAATGGGGCTTGCTTCTCCAGAACGCATGAAATTGTTAACAGAAAAAACAGGTTTGATTTCCGAAATTATAGAGTTTACAAAACAGTTCAGCGTTAAGCCAGTCTTTGTAAATCAGTTACTTACGAGTAAAGGGACATCCGAATTAAGACAAGGAGTAAAGCTTTATGACCTAATTTTACGGCCTCAGATTTCGATATTTGATTTGATAGAGACCATCACCCCGCTTCAGACGTTTCTAAAACGGGTTCCTGAGCACAGAAGTATGGAAATTATACAGGGAGCTGAAATTGCCATCAAATATGAAGGATACATTAACAGGGAAAAACTGCTGGCCGAGAAACTTGATAAATTTGAGGAAATCAATATAGAAGATAAATTTAATTATAGTCAACTAAAATCGTTGTCAACTGAAGCAAGACAAAAGCTCGAAAAAATTAATCCAAAAACTATCGGACAGGCTAAACGGATTTCCGGAGTGTCGCCATCCGACATCAATGTTTTATTAATTTTAATGGGCAGGTAAAATTGTTTCACGTGGAACAAATCAAAAATTACAATGGATTTAAAAAACATGATTCGGGAGGTTCCCGATTTTCCAACCAAAGGAATTGGTTTTAAAGATATCACTACTTTGCTGAAAGATCAAGATGCCTTAAGGTACACTTCCAACAGAATAGTTCAAGAATTTAGAGGTAAAAATATTACCAAGGTCCTCGGGATTGAATCAAGAGGATTTATATTAGGAGGCCTTTTGGCTTATGAATTAAATGCTGGATTCGTTCCCGTAAGGAAAAAGGGAAAACTGCCGGCAGAAACACTATCTGAATCGTATCAGCTGGAGTATGGAACCGATTCAATAGAGATTCATCGCGATGCTTTATCTCCCGACGATGTTGTGCTTATACACGACGATCTGCTGGCTACCGGGGGTACAACAAATGCTGTGTTAAGCCTGGTTAAAAAAGTAGGAGTATCGGTTATATACCTGAGTTTTATTTGTGATCTGAGCTTTATCAAAAACGAATTCAAAGAAAACCTGGAAGTATATAAACCTCATAGTTTGGTGTCCTATTAATGCTGAATTTAGGAACAGAATTATTTTAATTATTGTTACCGGTTAAAAATCAATTTAGGTGAAATTCCCGTCAGTTAATGCAAATATCGATTACCTGAAAAGTCAGATTTCTGTGCTTCCTGATAAGCCTGGAATATATCAGTATTTTGATACCGGTGGCAATATAATTTATATAGGAAAGGCCCTTAATCTTAAAAAGAGGGTCACTTCTTATTTTTCTAAGCAGCACGATACAAGGAAAACCGCCTTGTTGGTTAGGAATATTGCCGATATTAAATACCTGGTTGTTGAAACTGAACAGGACGCTCTGCTTCTGGAAAACAATCTGATTAAAAAATACCAACCCCGTTACAATATCCGGCTTAAAGACGATAAAAGTTTTCCATGGATTTGTATCAAAAACGAACCGTTTCCGCGTGTATTCAAAACACGTAATCTTATAAGGGATGGTTCAAAATATTTCGGTCCTTATACTTCCATATATACTGTGCGCACGTTGCTGGAGCTTTTTAAAACGGAGTATAAACTACGCACATGTAACTATCATCTTACCGATGAAAACATAAAAGCGGGCAAATACAAAGTCTGTCTTGAATACCATATTGGCAATTGTAAAGGCCCATGTGAAGGGTTGATTTCAGCCGAAAAATACAACCAGGGAATAGAGGATATTACCGATATTTTAAAAGGAAATATTTCAGGTGTTATTAAGCATCTTGAAAACCGGATGAATGATATGGCTGAATCCATGAATTTTGAAGAAGCACAGGAAATCAAAGTAAAATATGATTCACTAAAACGGTATCAAAGTAAGTCAACCATTGTTTCACCTACAATTACCGACGTTGATGTATTTACAATCGATCAAGATCAGAAGTTCGCCTACATCAACTATCTGAAAGTAATAAAAGGAGCAATTATTCAAACGTACACACTCGAAATACAAAAAATTCTTGACGAGTCGGAAGAGGATTTACTGCTTGCCGGTATTGTTGATATCCGCCAAAAAATATACAGTAACGCCGGAGAAATTCTGGTTGCATTTCTTCCAAATGTAATTTTAAATGATGTGGTATTTAAAGTACCGCAACGGGGTGATAAAAAAAAGCTACTAGATTTATCGCAGCGAAATGCTAAATATTACCGCCTTGAAAAGGAGAAGCAAATAGTATTAAAAAATCCTAAATTAAGGGATGAGCGAATTTTAAATACCATCCAAAAGGATCTTCATTTATCGGAATTGCCGGTGCGAATGGAATGTTTTGATAACAGTAATCTCCAGGGATCTGATCCGGTTGCAGCTTGTGTGGTTTTTCATAATGCTAAACCGTTAAAACGTGAATACCGTCATTATAATATTAAAACCGTTACCGGGCCTAACGATTTTGCTTCTATGGAAGAAGTAGTATTCAGGAGATACAGCAGGTTGTTAAACGAAAATCAAGCACTGCCACAGCTTATTGTAATTGATGGTGGAAAAGGGCAGCTTTCTTCTGCTGTAACTGCACTGGAAAAGCTAAACCTACGGGGCAAAATTGCTATTATTGGAATTGCAAAAAAACTTGAAGAAATTTATGTACCCGATGATCCTGTTCCTATTTATATTAACAAGAACTCCGAAAGTTTAAAAATCATCCAGCAAATCCGTGATGAAGCTCATCGTTTCGGAATTTCTTTTCACAGAAATAAAAGATCTAAAACAATTACTGAATCGGAATTGGGCAGGATAAATGGCATCGGAGAAAAAATAAGTCAAAAGCTTTTGCTTGCATTTAAATCAGTCAAGAATATTAAAGAAGCAGATAGGGAATCCATAGCGCAACTTATTGGCAATTCACGAGCTGATGTTGTTTATAAATATTTTCATCCTGAAAAATAGTTTTTAAGCAATAAAGTATTTCATGGCATAAGCGTTCATATCGACTCTACAATAATGACAGCTTTTTTTTTGTGCGTGAGTTTAAAGATACGGGTTTTACCTTTTTATTTTAAAACAATCAGAGCACATCACAGTCGGATTGTGGAGGTTCATAAATTTTATTCTGTGGAGATGCTATTATTCACCTTATAAATGACTTGAAATTTAGCCACAAACAACTCATTATGAGGTTTATATAAGTTTCGCACCCTCAGAACCAAACTCAATTTCCATTTACTAGAAGTGTCACATCAAATATCATGATACCTGTTGCGCCGCATACTGTCCCGCCACGGTGCCGTCATTGCGCTCCGACCAGCTGGCGGAAAAGCAATCTCACGCTATTATGCAGAAGCTTTCAATTGAAACAATGATTCATTTACAATTGAAGTTATTCATTTTGAAGTTCTATTGAATACTGAGGGGGGACATAGTACTATAAATTTCATTATTTAATGCCAACAATGTCGCTGACCATCGATAGTCATTTGTGAGTGGTGTCAGGAAGAAGCAGAGATTAAATGTAATCGATTTAATAGCCTAGAATGGCTTCCGGTACTTGTCATCGCCTTCAAGCAGTCCCAGATAGCTTATATAGCGGCTGTAAGCCACTTTCCCGGCTTCTACGGCTTCTTTTACTTTGCAACCCGGTTCATGCGTATGCGAGCAGTTGCTGTACTGACATGACTTCGAAATTGAAAATATTTCGGGGAAATAGTGAGAAATTTCCCAGGCTTCCATATCTAGCATACCAAAACCTTTAATTCCCGGGGTATCAATTATATATCCTCCAAACGAAAGTTTATACATTGCTGAAGAAGCTGTGGTGTGTTTACCTGTTTGGTGCATTTCCGAAATTTCTTTCGTTTTTAGGTTTAATCCGGGTTGAATACTGTTTATCAGAGTAGACTTCCCTACCCCGCTGTGGCCGTTTATTACATTCGTTTTATCTTTCAGTTCATCCTTTAGCCGGTCAATTCCTGTCAGATTAACTGCCGATACCGTAAGGCATTTATATCCAATGTCGCCGTATATTGCAATCAATTCATCGAGTTGTTTTTGCTCCTTTTTTGTAATCAGATCAAGTTTGTTAAATACAATTAAGACCGGTACCCTGTATGCTTCGGCTGAAGCAAGGTATCTGTCAATAAATGTGGTGGTGGTAACAGGAAATGTAATTGTTGCCACCAGCACTGCCTGATCGATGTTTGCAGCAATGATATGTGATTGTTTTGACAGATTGGGAGAACGCCGTACAATGTAGTTTTTCCTGTCGTTAATGGAGGTTATCCAGCCTGATTTAACCGTATTATTTTTTTGATCTTCGTGAATTAAAAAGTTCACCCGGTCGCCTACGGCTACCGGATTAGTGCTTTTAATGTCCTTAATCCTGAAGTTACCTTTCACTTTGCACTCATACAATTCACCCTTTTCGTCTTCAACGGTAAACCAGCTTCCGGTAGTTTTGATTACCAATCCTTCTTTCACTTTCAAATATTTTTATGCTGAGCATTTAGTTTGAAACGAGCTATAACAGTGAATTGTTTAGTTAAGCCAACTGCTTGAAATTTATTTATACCAGAATTAATTTCACGTGGAACAATTGGTCAATCCCATTCAAGAATAATTTTACCACAATCACCGGCTTCCATAATTTCGAAGGCTTTTTGAAACTCGGGAGCATTAAATCTGTGGGTAATTACCGGGGTAATATCAAGTCCTGAAGTGAGCATCATTTCCATTTGGTACCATGTTTCATACATTTCCCTGCCATAAATCCCTTTTAGGGTTAATCCTTTGAAAATGACTTTATTCCAATCGATATGCGTTTGCCTGGGCAGGATTCCCAGCAAACTTATTTTTCCACCGTTATACATATGATTTACCATATCGTTAAAGGCAGAAGGAGAACCTGAGCATTCGAGGCCGATATCGAATCCGGCAACCATTTGATGGCGTTCCATGGCCTCTTTTATGCTTTCGTTTAAGGGATCGATTACCCTTGTAGCGCCCATTTTGCGTGCCAGCGCCCTTCTAAATGGACTTAAATCGGTGCCGATAACATTCCTGGCTCCGCTGAAACGGCATATGGCAGCTGCCATAGCGCCAATGGGACCGCCTATTCCTGTTATAAGTACATCCTCACCCAGAAGTGGAAACGACAGTGCAGTATGCGTGGCATTGCCCAGTGGATCCATTATGGCCATTATGTCGTCAGGTATGCTTACGTCAACATGCAATACATTCTTGGCAGGAACCGAGATGTATTCGGCAAAACCACCATCGCGGTTCACTCCAATGCCAACAGTGTGGTCACAGATGTGCTGCCTGCCTCTCCGGCAATTTCTGCAAAAACCGCATGAAATATGGCCTTCAACAGTTACCCGCTCCCCTACCCTTACACGGTCGACTTCCGAACCGGTTTCAACCACTACACCCATGTATTCATGCCCAATAACTACCGGCGTTTTAATGGTTTGTTGTGCCCACTCATCCCATTTGTAAATATGCAGATCGGTACCGCAGATAGCAGATTTTTTGATTTTTATCAACACATCATTCGGACCTACCTCAGGCACAGGTACATCTTCCATCCAGATTCCCTTTTCTGCTTTACTTTTAACAAGTGCTTTCACCTTAATGTATTTAAATGGTAATTTTCAGGCAAAATAAAGCAATTTTAGGCTGTAAATAGTAACGAATATCAGAAATGGAATAATTAAGTAAGAGATTTTACAAATTTGTTTCCAGGATAAATTTATGCGAAATGAACTTTACCGGATACCACGATGCAATAAAGCCAATGCCTAAAACAACGCCCAGGATGATCAATATATCGGAGAGAATGATTTTCACCGGATAAGCTGTGATAATGAAAGAGCCGGCGCCCGGCAGGCTTACAAGTTCAAATTTGATTTGCAGCCACGTTATAAAAATGCCCAGCAGTGAACCGATAACAGCACCAAAAAGCGAAATTAACCAGCCTTCAAACAAGAAGATCTGTCGGATGAGTCGGGAATCGGCTCCCATTCCGCGCAGTATAAAAAGGTCTTCTTTTTTATCGATTATAAGCATTGAGAGGCTTCCAAGCATATTAAATGAAGCAACTATCAGGATAAACACCAGAATCAGGTAGGCAGCCCATTTTTCCGATTGCATTGTTTTGTAAATCAAGTCGTGCTGCTGGTATTTATCTTTAACCTCGAAGGAATTTCCAAGAATATCCTGAATACTTTTTTGCAACTTCCCTGAATTGGCATTCTTTTCGATGCCCAGTTCAACTGCCGAAATCTGCCCATCGGTTTCGAACAACCGGGAAGCAAAACCAAAGGGAACAATCATATATCTGGAATCGATCTCTTCGAGTACTGAAAAAACACCGGAAGGAAATATGTAATCATAATTCAGGGCACGTGCCGGATTCATTGAAGTTTGATTTCCTTTTTTAGGTACAAATACACGTATGGGATCTACGAATGAAAGTCCCAGCCCCAGATTATAGGCAACCCCCTGCCCTACCACAGCATAATTCATACTTTCGTCTTCAAGCATGAATGCCCCGTCAATTATGAGCGTGTCGATATTGGTGTAACTGGCATAATTGGTGGGTACCCCTTTGATTGTGGCAACATACTGCTGGGTATTGTATTTCAAAAGGGCAACTTCTTCAATAACTTCGGCATAGTGTATCACCCCCGGCAGGTTCTTAATCTTTTCGAGCTCATCTTCCGGTGGTGTAAACATCTTTCCCCGCGCTGCTGTTATTTTAAAATCGGGATCAAAGTTGCTGAACAGGCTTTCAATCAGACTGTTAAACCCATTAAAAACCGATAGCACGATTACAAGTGCCATAGTACCCACAATGATTCCTGTTACCGAAATTGCAGAAATTATGTTGATGATGTTTTGTTTTTTTTTCGAAAACAAATACCGGAGTGCTATGAATAGTGGCAGATTCAATTTTTTATAAAAAAACGTAGTGGGGTACTATTTATTTCTTAAGAAGATCTTCGATGTGATCGATATAATCCAGGCTGTCGTCGATGTAGAATTCCAGTTCGGGAATTACCCGCACTATTTTGCCTATTCTCCTTCCAAGATCCCCTCTTATTGATTTGCTGTTAAGCTGTATATCGCTTAAAATTTCCTTGGAAAATTCTGAAGGATAAATACTCAGATACATACGAGCCAGACCCATATCCTTTGTTACCCTGACTATCGTAACACTAATAAGCTTTCCCTGGTACTTTGTTTTGGTTAATTGAAGAAGAATATCAGACATCTCACGCTGAATTAAGCGTGATACCTTATTTTGTCTTGTACTGAACTGTTCCATTGAATCGGGCTTTCAAATAAATTTCCCCAAAATTAGCTAAAATTGTTTGATTAAGAAGATTTTGATTTTCTGCAGACGTCAGGTTTTTCGTGAAATCAATATTCAGGAAGAAAGATTAACCAGGGCAGAACAATTGAATAAGTATCAGTTACTGGTTATCAGCAGAAAGATTTTGGATTGCATTCCGGAGGTCTTCATCGGGTTTAATTATGTTGTAATTTTCCCAAAAATCAGGATCATAATTATCAATCATTTCAACAAATACATCACGGTATGAAAATGATTCATTGCGCCTGAACTTTTTCAGTTCGGTGGAATGGATATCAGTAACAAGGAGGTCGGAAATACTATGGAATTCGGAGTTGATTTTATCGCGGCGGCTGCGTATTTTAAACTTTACATCAGCCCGGGCAGTTACCAGTTGCCATTTCCCCTGGTATTTTTGATAATTAACCTGGTATTCTACAAATGAAGGCCGGGCTTTAACTCCTGGTGGAGTATGCTTAACAAGTACAGGAGTGGCTTTTTTTAGTCCGTTTCGGTTAAATCCAAACCGGGCATGGACAATTGCAAATGTTTCACGATGAACGAAAAGTTCTCCTACGAATCCATGGAAATCAATGCCTGTGATGGGTTCAAATTCAAGTATATATACCGGATTATCGTTGTACCAGATAACCCTTGATATTTTATAGTTGTACTGATGTTCATTCTTTTCATTGATGAAGGTCTCCATGGTTTTTACCACATCGAGTTGAGTGATTGTAAAAGGTCCTCCCTGCAATTTAAAATTCATCCATTTAAATGGTTGAACTTCTGAGCTTTGTCTCCCTTTAATTAATCGTGATAAGTCGCTTCGGGAACTATTATACGGTGCTTTTAAAACTTCGATAACTGCTTCTGAAACATTTATATACTTACCATCCTGTTTTACGGTTTCCCTGTAAAAGGCATTCATTAGTTTGTTGTGTGCAGAGTAATTATTATCGAAGTTTGCCCTGATGTTTTCAAGAAGCTTTTCAGGTGTTGTGGCAGTTACTTTCACCTCCCGGATCCTGATTGAAACAGGGTCCATTACGATCAGATCTTCGTCAAGAAGCATTTTGGCAGGGATAAAAACCTGGGCATATCCCATACTTGAAACGATAAGCGTGTCGCCAATGTATTGAGGGTGTATTTTCAGAAGAAAGTCGCCGTCAGCATTTGTTATGGTACCTATCGGTTTATTCAGTACAGAAACAGAAGCATAAGAGATTGGATCTTCCTTTCTGCGGTCGATAATTTTACCGGAGAGAAAAAAATACGTCACCGGTATAGAATCTGCCTGGATTAACAGGTTATTGTTCTCGGCAGTTTTTTTAGATATAATAATTTGATTATCAAGTTCCTTTAAAAGATATTCCTGTGGATTAAAAAGTTGGTGCATTATTGAAAACAGAGATTTATCAATTGCCCCGATGGAATGGATTTCTGCAGTTTCAACAGTTGAAGCATCATATGAAAAATAAACCTTGGCCTGCCAGCTTATTTGGTCGAGTATTGCTGAAAGGGGCTGGCTTTGGGCATGGATTGTAATGCGCCGTTCAAATACAGAACCATCCTGTTGCTGTCCTAAAGTAGACAGACAGAACAACAGGATGGCTATGAATGTAAGTACGGCTTTGAAGCTCATTAAAAGACTTTTTTCAAATCAAACGAAGTTTTATATTCTTCTCCGTCACGTAAAAATTTAACTCTGATTTTCTTATTTTCCTTACTCTGCAGTAACAAATTGATATCGTTCAATTCAAGCGACTGATGATTGCTGCTGTTGAGAGAAAGGATCTGATCGTTTTCTTGCAGACCGGCAAAATAGGCAGGTGAATTTTCACGAATATTTGTTATGGTGAAAATTGGCAGGCCAGGCATTGGGTTTATTACTTCCATTCCACTCATATTATAGTTAAAATCGTCCTTCACCTTGTAGGTAGGCCTGAGCGTAAGCCTGCTGTTGCGGTAATCCATTGTAACTACAAACCTTCTTAAGATTTCAGCACCCAAAGTTCCGTTTCGGTCATTTGCTGTAATCAGCTGATCGATGATATCGGAATTCGGGAATGCTACAATGGGCTTTGGTAATATCAATGGCCCCACCCATATGCCATCTATCCGGCCTTTTACACCATAAAGATCACCACTCAGTCCTTTACCCAGAAATGTTTCAATGTGAGTTTGCGGAAGATCAATCCGTTCATCTGAATTTTTCGACAACCAAAGAGCATCACTGGCTCCGGTATCAACAAGTAACTTCACCGGAACTTCCTGCATTTCATCGGTCACTATACTGGTGCGTACAAAAGGTTTGTTCCCTTCAAGGTGCAGCGGCATGATAATATCTTTTCTTCGGTCGCGGTATTTGTAATGTTCCGGACGGTAAAGGGTCAGCTTTTCTGATGAATAGTCGATTTTAACAATATAATCCTTAAAAAGATTAAACCCGATAAGCCCGTGAACCGGCAGTCCCAGCATATGGGATATCTGGAAATTCTCGTCAATAATCATTTGTACTTCCTGGTTCCATGCAGTCAGCCCGGCAAGTTGAATATTATTGTTTGCTGAACGGTATGCAGTCAAACCCTCTCCTTCACCCAGTCCTTTAATTTTTACAGGCATCAGATAGTTCAAATTGAGCTTATTAACAAACGGCAACTCCGTAATTATTGGATACTTAACACCTGTGTCAAGAATAAAATTTAATGTGTCTGATTCATTAATGGTTACCGGAATAATTATCAGATTACTTGCCGATTTGAATTTAATAGTAATGGACTTATCCCGTGGATTGTCAAATAAAAAGCCCCGGTTGGCACTTTGAAACTGACTGGCATTTTCCATGCTTTCTTCAAGTGGAACATAATCCCGCACAACCAGGATATTATCTTCAATTTCAAACAACAGGTAAAAATCCTTCATTAACTTTTCAAGCACAAATTTAATGGGCTTGTTTGAAATGTTCAGACTGACTTTTTTATCTGCTATAATGTTGGCATTGTAAGAGTAATCGAGATTCAGGTATTTGCAGATTTTCTCGATAACGTCAGAAAGAGGTTCATCTTCAGCATAGATGCTGATGTTCTGGTCCAACGCCTGGTTTTCCGGCTGTTGGGCAAACGCTGATTGTGGTGCCAAAACGAAAATCGTTAAAGCCACTGCGATTGCCATTCCGATGCTTTTTTTAATAGTTTTCATGACTTTGAATTCTAATTGTTTAATGTTGTTTTGCCTGTAAGTATGTGAACTCCGTTCTCCTGCTTTAATTCGAGATCGAAAGTTAACCTGATGACATTGAGTATGAAATCTGCTGATTTTTCTTCAAATTGAGCCGTAAGCAGCAGATTTTCCATTTCTTTATTTTCCAGTTGAATATCGGTATAATAGACTTTATTTAAGTATTGAACTACTTCAGCCAGACGGGTTTTTTCGAAAACCAGGGTATGTGTTTTCCATGCCAGGTAGTTTCGATCAGTATTCAGAGTTTTTTCCAGTTTCCTGTTACTGTTGAAAACTGTGCCTTTTTCTCCTGCATTCAACAAAATTTCAGCTACTTCCCTCTCCTCTCCTTCACAGCAAACCACCTGTACGATACCGGTATTAACCGTTACTTCAACAGCTTCTGCTTCCGGGTAGGCATTTACATTAAATGAAGTACCCAACACTTTTACCCGTGCATTTCCTGCATTTATAATAAACGGACGGTCCGGATCCGGTTTTACATCAAAAAATCCTTCGCCTGTAATGGTTACTTCCCGCTGCTGGTTATCAAATGCTTCCGGATACATCAGTTTGGAATTACTGTTTAGGGTAACTGTTGATCCGTCGGGAAGAACAAACTCGTTTACTAACTGCCCTTCCCCTGAGACTATTTCAGCATAAACAGGATTCATTTGATTTTTTACCAGATAATATCCGGCTGAACCTAACAGAATTGCAAGTAAAAGGATTGCAGCATATTTGTAAATTATAGCTGATGTTTTCTTTCTGAAAATAATAAATCTGTTGGTTGGTGCAGTTGAAACTGTGCGCTGGTGAATTTTATTCCAGGCCTTATCGGTATTGAATTCTTTTATCTGGTAGAATTTATCTGTCTTCTTTAAAAGAAGGCTGTGCTGTTCCAGTTCCCTTTTGTTTTGGTCAGCAGCAGCAGCCCAGTTTTTAACACTTTCTGTTTCTGTGGCATTGGATTCTCCTGAAAGATATTTGGCTATCAGCGACCAATCCGGTTTTTCTATGGAATTATTTGCTTTCATCTTTAATAATGACAAACGATTATTGTTTTACCCTTAAGCAAGGTGAGTATTTTTTGACTTGAATTAAAAAATCGGAAGAAAATCCTTTAACATTTCCCGTAACGATTTGATTGCAAAGCCCATTTGAGTTTCAACAGTTTTGATTGAAACATTTAATCTGGCAGCTATTTCTCTGTATTTAAGGCCTTCCTGACGGCTCAACCTGAAGATCTCCCTTCTTTTTTCAGGAAGTGAAGCAATGCTTTCTTCAATTTTCTGCATTAATTCAGTTTGAGAATCATAATCCTCATCTGAAAAAAGAGCCTGTTCCGAATGAACGATTCTGAAATATTCATCTTTTATTTTGGAATGCCTGATATAATTAAGGCAATGATTTTTAACTGACCGGAACAGATAGTTTTTAACAGAGGTTTCAATAATGATATCTTCTCTTTTCTCCCATAGTCTTACAAACAGCTCCTGAACGATTTCCTCAGCAGCTGAGGAGTCTTTTAGTATCTGGGTGGCATAATGACATAAAAATGGATAATAAGCCCGGAAAAGCGCCTCAAATGCCTTCTCGTTGCCTTTTTTAATTTGTTCAAACAGGATATGATCAGTCTGCCGGTTCATTTAATTCTTCCGAATAATTGGACTAAAGTAATAAAACCGTATGACAATTTTTAGATTACTGCTGGAGTATTAAAAATTGATGTTGGACAATAAATGCAGGATTAACAGTATTCCTCCTGCCATAATGGCCATAGTAAGAAATCCGGAAAGAATGGAGGTGGATTTGTACGACTGTCTGTTAATCTGCTTTTCTACTTTTTTATATTGAAAATAGGCAAATGGTGACAGTACAACACCGAAGGCAACAATAACTACTCCTATGACAGCAGAAAAACCTTCGGTTTCAGTGATTGATTGTTCCTTGAAAAGCAATGATACTTCTTTTAAGAATAAAGCAAACTTTACAATAACAAATCCAAGGCCCATTAAAGCTACTGAAGTACGCACCCATGCCAGGAAAGTGCGTTCGTTGGCAAGGTGCTCACGAAGTTTGGTGTCGCTATTTTTATCGCTCATATTATGGATAAATATTAAATACCGGAAGTTCATACAAATATAAGAATTTAGATTTTGCCATTTTCATTGAAATAATTCGCTATGTACACCAATTTTCGTAAAGTGTAAAGCCGGGGTGGCGGAATTGGCAGACGAGCCCCGATTCATCGCGATTCTGGCCACAGAGTGCGGGTTCTTAAAAATATAAATCAATCATAAGTTTAAATTACAATAATACATATGTATTTTGTTTATGCTTTGACAGGCGAAAACAATTATTCTGTTTATTCAATGCTGAATTCTGATATTGATAAAAGAATACATGCATATAAATTGTTTGTGATAAGAATTTTGTCATTTTCATTGAAATAATTAGCTTTGCACACCAATTTTCGCAAAGCAAAAGCCCGGGTGGCGGAATTGGTAGACGCGCTGGATTCAAAATCCAGTTCTGGCAACAGAGTGGGGGTTCGATTCCCCCCCCGGGTACTTAAGGAGTTCGACTAAAACAGTTCGAGCTCCTTTTTTTTGAAGTAGACGCGTCCCGATCGATCGGGATTCTGGCAACAGAGTGGGGGTTCGATTCCCGCCTCAATACTATCATACGCCTAACCTTCTCCGGATTAAACTCAATATAAACTCAATATTAATTCAGTATTAACTCAGTGTAAAGTCAATTATAATTGAATTTACATTGAGTTAATATTGAGAATATATTGAGATAACATTGTGTTAAATAAGGCGTAAATATGGTTTTCTCCTCATTCATTTCCTTAATTACCGGGACGGAAAACCGGGTGATTAATTTAAAAATCGAAATGATTAAATTACAATATGCTTAATGATTATTAGGCGATTATGCTTTAATTTGTGTTGAAGGGTTCATGTTGTTTTTAATAAAACTACCTGAAACAAAAAAAATGAATCTGAAAGAAAGTAAATTCATAAACTCAGAACAAATCTTATTGAGATGAAATCAGGAATAATCGTTGCAGTTTTCTTTCTTTTTATTTTTAGCAGCTGTAGTAATACGGATGAAACAACAATTGACTTATCGGGAGAGTGGCAGTTCCGCATCGATAGCAATGATGTTGGTGAATCTGAGCAGTGGTTTAGCCAAAGCTTTGAGGAAAAGGTGGAGCTTCCGGGGTCAATGGTTGAAAACGGGAAAGGTTATCCTGTTACTCTTGATACCAAATGGACCGGAGGCATTCAGAATCCGCAGTGGTTCAATCATCCGGATTATGCTCCGTATCATGATTCGGCAAACGTACGTTTTCCCTACTGGCTGCAGCCTGATTTAAAATATACCGGTGCAGCCTGGTATAGCAAAAGCATTAATGTTCCGGATGAATGGGATGGTAAACCTGTGATTCTTCGGCTCGAACGTCCGCACTGGGAATCTACAGTATGGATAAACGGTTCGAAAGCAGGACTACAGAACAGCCTGGCAACGCCGCATATCTTTGACATTTCAGCATTTATTGAAACAGGGGAAAACACAATCACCGTGCGTATCGATAACCGGACTAAAGATGTCGATGTTGGCTTGAATTCTCACAGCATTACTGACCATACGCAATCGAACTGGAATGGCATAGCAGGAGATCTGACTATTTCATTAAAAAGTGCAGTTTATATTGGGCAGGTAGCAATATTCCCAAATGTTTCAGATAACAGCATTAAAATCAAGGCTTCAGTTATTAATTCTACATCGGATACAGCAAATGTTAAGATTCCTGTTTATGCAAAATTGAAGGGCAATGGCGAAAAATCGGGACAGGAAACGTATGAGTTTACAGTTTCTCCGGGTGAGAATCAGGTAATAATGGATTATCAACTGAGTAATGAAGCATTGCTTTGGGATGAGTTTAACCCAAATGTTTACCAACTGGTGCTTAGGCTGAATTCTGAATCAGGCGCAGATGAAGCGGTTGAGGATTTTGGCTTCCGTGATTTTAAAGTTGAGGGTACCCGCTTTACTGTAAATCAGAGGCCGGTTTTCTTAAGAGGAACACTTGAATGTGCAATTTTCCCTCTAACCGGATATCCACCCACAAATGCAGCCGAATGGGAGAAGGTATATAGGGCTGTAAAAGCACATGGTTTAAATCACGTCCGTTTTCATTCATGGTGCCCTCCTGAAGCTGCATTTGAAGCAGCCGACCCTATGGGTATTTACCTGCAGGTGGAATGTTCTTCCTGGGCTAATCAAAGCACAGAACTGGGAAGCGGACTGCCTGTTGATGAATACATATGGGACGAAAGCCGGCACATAATCAGGGAATATGGAAACCATCCGTCATTTGTTATGATGGCTTATGGTAATGAACCGGGAGGTCCGGATTTCAGGGAATATCTTACAGGGTTTGTTAACTACTGGAAAGAAAATGATCCCCGAAGAATATATACAGGTGCTGCAGGTTGGCCGGTCATTGAAGTCAATCAGTTCCACAATATTCCTGAACCCAGGATACAGGGCTGGGGGCAGGAATTGAACAGCATCATCAATGCTGAACCTCCCAGGACCAACTACGACTGGAGAGATAAACTTCCTGGGGATGGTATTCCTGTGGTTAGTCATGAAATAGGCCAGTGGTGCGTTTATCCCAACTTCAGGGAGATTGAAAAATATACCGGGGTTTTGAAGCCTAAGAATTTTGAATTGTTTCGTGAGAGCCTGAATGCCCATCATATGGGACACCTGGCCGACAGCTTTTTACTGGCTTCGGGTAAATTACAGGCATTGTGCTACAAGGCTGATATAGAGGCAGCACTTCGGACGCCCGGATTTGCCGGCTTCCAGCTTCTCGATCTGCATGATTTTCCCGGACAGGGAACTGCTCTTGTAGGCGTACTTGATCCGTTCTGGGAGGAAAAAGGATATATTTCGCCCGAAGAATACAGTCGTTTTTGCAACTCCACTGTACCCCTGGTACGACTTGACAAACGTATTTTTACAGAGGGTGAAATCCTGAAGGCTGGAATTGAAGTTGCACATTTTGGCCCGCAGGCCATGAAAGATATCAATCCTGCGTGGAATATTGATCAGAACAATGAGGTAATAGCTGGCGGAACACTGGGGCAACAGGATATTGAAATTGGAAATACCCTATCACTCGGAGAGGTTATTTATGAATTTCAGAAAGAAAACCGTCCGCGCAAATTAACGCTGACTGTTGAAATTGGAGATTTTTCCAATGCCTGGGATATTTGGGTTTATCCCGTGAATACTGAGATGGAAGACAGTGATGTAAAAATAGTTGAGAAACTGGATGATGCAACACTGAATTATCTGAAACAGGGAGGAAAGGTTCTGCTTAGTCTTGGAAAAGGCAAAGTAGCGCCAGATATGGGCGGCCAGGTGGGGGTTGGATTTTCAAGCATATTCTGGAATAAGGCATGGACAAACAACCAGAAGCCTCACACATTGGGAATATTATGCAATCCTGCCCATCCTGCGCTTGAACATTTTCCTACAGAATACCATTCCAACTGGCAGTGGTGGGATGCCATGAGTCGTGCCGATGCCGTTCAGCTCGATTCGCTGCCTGTGGAAATAAAACCCATTGTCCGCATTATCGATGATTGGGTAACCAACCGCAGGCTGGCATTATTGTTTGAAGCGAAAGTCGGCAAAGGAAAGCTGCTGGTCAGCGGTACTGATTTGATTAATAATATGGGAAACCGGCCGGAAGCGCGTCAGTTGTTGTTCAGTTTAAAGAGTTATATGGCAGGAGAAAAATTCAATCCGCAGGTTGATGTATCTGTTGACCAGTTATTAAAAATTATCAAATAACTTGATTAATAAGAACCATTAAATGTTTTTCCACATGAGAAAGCTTGATACCTCACTTATGCACCCGCGCGATCAGATCACGATGATTATCGATAAAATTTACCGCAGCGGGCTTACCACCACTTCGGGAGGAAATGTATCCATTATGGATGAGCAGGGGGATATCTGGGTTACTCCTTCTGCCATTGACAAGGGATCGCTCAGACCTTCTGACATAGTTGTTATAAGAAGGGATGGCACCATTGAAGGAAGGCATAAACCATCATCAGAGTACCCTTTTCATAAAGCCATCTACGATAAGCGCCCCGATATAAAAGCCATCGTGCATGCCCACCCTCCGGCCCTGGTTTCCTTTAGTATTGTACGCCAGATACCCGATACCAATATCATCCCACAGGCAAAATATGTTTGTGGAGAAATCGGTTACGCAGAATATGAACTGCCGGGGAGTGAAGATTTGGGTAGTATTATTGCCGGTGAATTCATCAAGGGATATAATGCAGTAATCATGGAAAATCACGGCACTGCAGTGGGTGGCGCTGATTTACTCGATGCCTATCAGCGCTTTGAAACACTTGAATTTTGTTGCCGGACCATCATCTACGGCAATACCATTGGAACTCCGCATTACCTTACCGATGATCAGATAGATCAGTTTGAAGCTCAGATTCCACGACTGCTGCCGGAAATGAAAGTAATTGAGCATCCTTCCGATGAAAGGGCAATACGCGAAGAGATTAAGCGGATCGTTCATCGTGCCTGCAACCAGGGTCTGATGATAAGTTCATATGGAACAGTTTCGGTACGCTGGCGGGGCAACGATTTCCTGATTACACCTACTGATGTCGCGCGTTGGAACATTCAGAACGATGATATCGTGCAAATTAAAGACGGTCAGCGTGAACCGGGAAAGCTTCCAAGTCGTGTTACCTGGTTGCACCAGGAGATCTACAAACGGAATCCGGACATCAATTCCATCATTCTGACCCAAACACCATACCTGATGGCTTACAGTGTCACCCACGAAAAGCTCGATGTACGTACCATTCCTGAAAGCTGGATATTCCTGCAGGACGTACCAAATCTCCCGTTTGGTTCTCATTTTGCAGGGGAGGAAACCATTCTGAACCTGTTATCAAAAGATACACCTGCAGTGATTATTAACAACGATTCGGTACTGGTTACCGGTGATAAGCTGCTTGGTACATTCGACCGACTCGAAGTGGCTGAATTTAGCGCCAAATCGCTCACCATGGGTACTTCGCTTGGCAGTTTAATCCCAATTAATGATAAACAGGTAGATGCCTTGCGGAAAAAGTTCCTTGAGTAGATTTATTTTGGGAAATGTAGTTTTGCTTTAATTGTTTCCCGAAAAAAGGTTAATCAGCCAACTCTTTTCAACTGATTCGGCAGCTTCAGTTGCTTTTTTAATTCCCCGGTTTGCATTTACCAGGGTGGTATCAATCTTGTTGGCCATCTGAGTGTCGTAAACCAACCGGCTAATTAATCCATTTCCTTCATTAAGTTCGGTACTGAACTGAAGGAGTTCGTCAGTAATTGAGTCGGTTGTATTTGAAATCATTGAAAGGTTTCCAATTAAGCGGTTTGCTTCACTGGTAAGTATCGTATCGTTTATCAACCTGCCCAGATCTCCCTCACCACGGTTAACCTTCTGCACAATTTCTTTTGTATTTTCAGTAACAGCCAAAACTTCGTCTCCTGCCCTGTTTAATTTGGTGGTTATGCTGTTATCGTTCAGAAGCCGTGCGATATCTCCTTCCCCGTTGTTAATCTTCCGACTTATTTCAAGTATATTACCCATGATCAGCTGACCTTCCGTAATCGCTGTTTGCGCTTCTCTGAGCACATCCTGAAAATTAAGCGGTTGTTGAGATGCAATGAACTCATTATCAGTTATTTTTTCTGCATCTGCCGTGCCGGGTTGTATATTTACAATCTGGCTCCCCATTAAACCATCACTGCTTATTTCAGCTTTTGAATCTGTACTTATAAAGCTGCTCATTTTTTTGTCGACCGACATTTCAACAAGGATAGTTGTATCTCCAATAATTTCGATATGAGAAACATATCCAACGGTTATTCCTGAATAACGCACTTTATTTCCTTCTACCAATCCCGATACATTAGTAAAATAACTTTTAATTGTCATTGTAGAGGTAAAAAGATTTTGCTGGCTACCCAGATAATAAATAGCCATGCTAAACAGCACCAATCCTACAGCTACCAATAAACCTAATTTTAGCGTACGTTTTTCTGATCTATTCATGGCATTGTATTTTATTTAAAATATGCATTTACTTTGTTGTCTTCGCTAGTTCGTAATTCTTCAAATGTACCTTCGGCATAAAATTTTCCTTCAACAATAAGTTTCAAAAGATTTGCAGTTTGTTTTGCACACTTCATGTCGTGAGTAATTATAATGGATGAAGTATTATACTTTTCCTGAACCTTAAGGATTAAATCGCTTATTTCACCCGAAGTGACGGGGTCCAGTCCAGTAGTGGGTTCATCATACAAAATAATTTCCGGTTTCAGTATAAGAGTTCGTGCCAATCCCACACGCTTTTTCATCCCTCCCGACAATTCAGCCGGCATTTTATCTATGGCACCAAGTAATCCAACACTTTCAAGAACTTCGTGCACCATTTCATCAACTTCAGCCTTGTTATTTGACGTCTGGGTACGCCGGACAGGAAATTCAAGATTCTCTCTTACCGTCATTGAATCATACAAAGCACCCCCCTGAAAAAGGTATCCAACTTTCTGGCGCAATTCATCAAGCTGATTTTTATCCAGATCATTCAGGTTTTGATTCAGAACTTTTATTTCACCTGTATCCGGTTTTATCAACCCAACAATGCATTTGATAAGAACCGATTTACCGCTACCCGATCCGCCCAATACTGCAATATTTTCACCCCTTCTTAAATCCAGGTTAATGCCCTTCAGGACTTCCAGGTCTCCAAAGGATTTATTCAGGTTTCTTATTTCAATTACTTTTTCCATTGCACATGCGTTATAATCCAAATAGCAGGCTTGTAATCTGGACTGCCAGCAAATCAATTATAAAAATCACCAGAGATGCGGTAACTACTGCCGAGTTGGCCGATAATCCCACCGATTCGGTGCCATGGCTGGTTTTATATCCTTTATAGCTACCGATTAAGCCAATAAAAAATCCGAAAAAAAAGGTTTTGATGGTAGCAGGTATTAGATCTTCAAATCCCAGGGAATCAAATGCCTGATTAAAAAAAAGCGTGAGAGAAATTGGGTCATATATTCTTACGGCAAAAAAAGTTCCGATTAGCCCTATTGCATCGGCATAAATAACTAAAACCGGTACCAGCAGGGTGGTTGCCAATACCCGAGTAGCAACCACGAACTTCATTGGCTTGGTTGCCGAAACTTCCATGGCATCCAGTTGTTCTGTTACTTTCATTGCCCCGAGTTCGGCTCCTATTCCTGAACTTATTTTTCCGGCACAAAGCAGTGCCGTAAGCACAGGGCCAATCTCCCTGACCAGTGAAATGGCAATCATTCCCGGGAGCATGGATTGCGCTCCGAATTCAACCAAAACAGGGCGTGATTGCATAGTTAGAACCAGGCCCATGATAAATCCTGTAATGGTTATTAATGGCAATGTTTTGTTCCCGATAAAATATGCCTGCTTCAGCAGCTCCTTATGTTCAAAGGGGGTAACAAAAAACTGACGGATAGTATCCGCGGCAAAGAGAAGTATTTCACCTACCTCGGTAAAAAAATCTTTAAGTGAGATTTTTATCTTAGTTAAAAATTGATTCATCTGCATTGATTTCCGGCCTGAATGATCCACTAACTTAAATCAATAGCGGAGCCAAATTGTTCAAACGAATCATTACGTTCTTTAAATCAGGTAAATGTAGAATTAAGAACAGGCAGGTCATAACAATCGGTTGTGGTCTAAACACCACAATATATTATCTATTAGTCCTGTAAATTCCCCAGAGACCGCTTCTTTTTCTTTTACTAAATGAATTTTTTTAAAAATAACTGGCAGTTAATTGTACAAAGTTTTACGTGTTACATCCTTTTGAAACAGTGTCTCGGGATTGCTATAGAATTGCATGAAATTTTTTGAATCGGGGCTTCCCTTATAAGGTGCAAAAGCCCCATGACCAGCTGGCTTATGCGGATTTCTCCATACAAGGAAGTATGCCAAATCGAACGGCTTTATGGTTTCAAGAACCTGTGTCCACCACTCATGATTTTTATCAATGGGGCCACCCGATTCGGTAACGGCTGCTATTTTATTTTTTTCTTCTGCAAGGGAGGATACCATTTGGGCGCAACTTTTTAGGGTGGGAAGAAAGTCGCTTCCCCTGTCGTAAAGGTCGAATCCCACCAAATCTATAACATCATCACCCGGATACCTTTCCAGGTATTCCCCTATGGTTTTAAACCTGTCGGTGGAGTATGAATACAGCACATGGTGGATGTTCTTTTCATTCTGAAAATAATCGACTGTAAACCGCCAGAGTGTTTTGTAATCTTCGGGCGATGATAAATCCTTTCCCCACCAGAACCAGCTTCCGGTATGCTCATGATATGGTCTGAAAATCACCGGTATGTAGGTACCATCATTGGTCTTTAAATCAAGCAGGAATTCTGCCATTTTATCAAGGTAGCTTTTATAAAACTCATGTTTTTCACCTCCCGGTATGATTGATTTCATTACTGCTTTCGATGAGGTATCCCATGAGGAACCTCCCGTGAGCGGATTTCGCAAATGCCAGCTGATGGTATTCACCCCTCCCCTTTCAAATACGGTCTTTATCCATCCCTTTATTTTGTTGAAATGGACCGAATCGAGGCTGTAGGCATCACCTAATTCAAGATGGCCAAGTTCCCATCCGTATACCGCAGGATAATCACCCACAACATCCTTTACATCCGAGCGGCCTTCCTCATATACCCATCCTATCCCGTAGGCCAGGTCATCCTGATGCCCGAACATCATCCCTTCTTTCTGCAGGTCAATCAGGTTACGATATAAATTTACTGTTTCCCTGGTAGCTTTTTTGTCGGCAGGTACCGGTTTTTGAGCAGATACAAAGAGTATACTCAATACAAATGGAAAAAGAATCAGGTTTTTCATGTTGTAGTTTTTTCATTGGATGAACAACTTAATTTTTCAAAAATACAACTTTAAATGAGATGGATTAAAGTTGTTTACCGTAAGAAGTGAATCAATGGTATTGTAAAAATCAACTAAAAACTGTAGTCTCCTTATATTTTGAGATGAAACCTCAATCTGCAGCCCAATTTCAAACAAAATATGTATTTTTAGTGGCCAGATGAACTGCAGTACGAACTTGTATTGGTAATTTAAATATTGAGGTTTGCTATCTGAACCGAAATTCAAAATGTAGCATTCGAATGAATCTTCAACAGGTAATATATTGAAAGGTGCATAAATCGGACTTATCAGAAGGAAAAGGTAAAAAATCCGGATTATAGTATATGTTTTTTAATAATAAAACAATGAATAAATCAACTACTTTACTGGCCACATCACTGGTAGTTTTGGCTTCTTGCCATACCACTCAGAAACAAGAAGCAGAACCAAACAAACCAAACATCCTGTTTATTCTTGCCGATGACCTGGGTTATCATGATTTAAGCTGTATGGGAAGTAACTATTACGAAACACCAAACATCGATCGTATTGCCAGTGAAGGAATGGTTTTTACTGAAGGCTATGCAGCATGTCAGGTATGCAGCCCTTCAAGGGCCAGTATAATGAGTGGTAAATTTACCGCTCGGCATGGCATTACCGACTGGATTGGTGCCCGCACAGGTGAGGAATGGCGTAAAGCCGGCCGCTTTAATAAACTACTTCCACCTGAATATGTGCATAACCTTCCGCATGAATACACTACTTTGCCTGAGTCCCTGAAAGAGGCAGGTTACAAAACATTTTTTGCAGGGAAGTGGCATCTTGGCAGCGAAGGCTCCTGGCCTGAAGACCATGGTTTCGATATCAACAAAGGCGGCTGGGATAAAGGAAGTCCTATGGGTGGCTTTTATGCTCCATGGGAAAACCCGCGCCTGGAAAGCGGCCCCAATGGTGAAAGCCTTACAATGCGACTGGCGCACGAGACAGTTAGTTTCATTAAAGCACATAGTGATACATCCTTTTTTGCCTTCCTCTCATTTTATGCTGTACATGCACCACTGCAAACCACTCAGGAAAAATGGGCTAAATACAGGCAAAAAGCAGAGGAAATGGGAATTGCAGAATCGGGTTTTGAAATGGGCCATTTCCTGCCCATAAGACAGGTGCAGGATAATCCGGTTTATGGTGGACTCGTAGAGACCATGGATGATGCCGTCGGCCTTGTTTTAAACGCACTTGAAGAAATGGGCCTGGCAGATAACACCATTGTCGTTTTTACCTCCGATAATGGGGGAGTGGCTGCCGGTGATGCATTTGCCACTTCGAACAAACCGTTGCGGGCAGGTAAAGGTTATCAGTTTGAGGGTGGCATCAGGGAACCTTATTTTATAAAAGTACCATGGTTGGACATTGCAGGTAAGACATCGGATATCCCTGCTATTGGAACCGATTTCTATCCTACCTTACTCGAATTGGCGGGTGCCCGACTTAAACCGGCAGAGCATACCGATGGCATAAGCCTTGTTCCTGTTCTGAACGGAGCGCATCCCGATGAACGTCCTCTCTACTGGCACTATCCGCATTACGGGAACCAGGGCGGAGAACCTTCATCAATTATCCGACTGGGCCAGTGGAAACTGATTCATTATTATGAAGACGGGCGTCGTGAACTTTATAATATAAAGACTGATCCGGAAGAGTCCAATGATGTTGTGACAGAATATCCTGAGATTGCAAAGCAATTGCATGAGCAACTTTTTGCTTTCTTGCAGGAGGCAGGCGCCCGCTTTCCCGAAAAGGACCCTGCATACAATGAAGAACTTGAGAGCAAACACCTGGAACAGGTACGTACTGAATTCCTGCCACTACTTGAAAAACAACGTCTCGAAATACTTTCAAAAGATTATAATCCGGGTAATAACTGGTGGGGTAGTGCTGAAATAAACGATTAATTGTAAATTCCAGTAAGCTGATATTGCTTGAAATTCGTATTTTGTGCCATTTGCATTTTTAAATAATCTGATATAATGAAACATTTGATATTTTCTACACTGGCATTCTTTATGTCAATGAACCTTTTCTCCCAATCAACTCAAATTGTTTACCTCTCGGGTACTGATGCAGACAATACTGTGGACTGGGAATTTTATTGTACCGATGGGCGCAACAGCGGGGAATGGACGACCATACCTGTGCCATCAAACTGGGAACTGGAAGGTTTTGGTACGTATAATTACGGTCACGACTGGCGCAATGAAAATAAAAAACTGGGTAAAGAACATGGACTTTACAAACACACCTTTAATGTTCCTTCCGATTGGAAAGGTAAGACAGTAAACATTGTTTTTGATGGTTCAATGACCGATACGCAGGTTAAAATTAATGGAAAGCACGCAGGAGAAATGCACCAGGGAGCTTTTTACAGGTTTAAATACGATATCAGTAAGTTACTCAGGTACGGCAGTGATAATGTCCTGGAGGTGGATGTGACGAAACATTCAGCCAATGAATCGGTGAATAAAGCAGAACGACAGGCTGATTTTTGGATCTTCGGAGGCATCTTCCGCCCCGTATTTCTGGAAGTTTTACCTAAAGTACACATCAGCCGGGCAGCTATTGATGCCAGGGCCGATGGTACAGTAAGCACCTTAGTGGTATTGAATGAATCGAAATCTGCTCATTCCGTACTGATAGAATTATTCGATCTTGATGGCAATAAGCTAAAAGGACAGGTAGAGGGTGAATTGGCAAAAGGAACCACCGAACAGTTGATTAAAGGTAATTTTGAAGGTGTAAATGCCTGGAATCCCGAGTGGCCTCATCTGTACGATATGAAAATTACCCTTGTGAAAGGGGGGGAGACAGTGCATGAACTGGCAGAACGCATTGGTTTTCGTACAGTGGAGTTAAGAAAGCATGATGGATTTTATGTGAATGATGAAAAGGTGGTTTTTAAAGGTGTCAACCGTCACTCCTTCTGGCCCGAAACAGGCCGCTGCCTGAGTGAGGCCAATCATCTGACCGACATTCGTCTTATGAAAGAGATGAACATGAATGCCGTTCGCATGTCACATTATGTGCCCGACAAAAGGTTTCTGGAATTGTGTGATTCACTGGGATTATTCGTGCTGGATGAAGTTACCGGTTGGCAGGATGGATACGACACTATTGTGGGGCCAAAACTTGTAAAGGAGACTGTTTTACGTGATGAGAACCACCCAAGTGTGGTTGCCTGGAATCATGGTAATGAGGGCGGCTGGGATTTTGCCAATGAAAAGGGATTTCACAAATACGATATTCAGCAACGGCCGGTATTCTATCCCTGGCTGCTCAGAAACGGAATGGACACACACCATTACCCTGAATTCAATTATGCCATAGGCCGGTTCATTTATGGTAATGACCCTTTTATGGCAACTGAATTGCTCCATGGTTTGTATGACGGAGGACACGGTGCCGGACTTGATGATTTCTGGCGTAACTACCAGACTTCACCACTTCATGCCGGTGGTTTTTTATGGGTACTTGCCGATGAGGCTGTTCTGCGCACCGATATGGAAGGAACCGTTTATGATGGAGATGGCAATCATGCTCCCGATGGCATTCTGGGGCCCCACCGGCAAAAAGAAGGGAGTTTTTACACCATTAAAGAGGTATGGTCGCCAGTACAGGTAAAGCCGGTAACAATAAACCGCAAATGGAATGGTACTTTTTTCCTCGAAAATAAATATACATATACAAATCTTGAAGATTGTTCCTTTGCCTGGCAAGCAATAAAAACCGGATTTGGTGAAGCAAAAAATGAAATTAGAGAAAGTGGTATTTTGCCTGGTCCACCTGCCCGCCCGGGTGAAACTGTTGCACTGGATATTGATTTTGGACCGGTATTCGGGGAGGCTGACCTGTTTCTTTTAACCGCTACAGATCATTCTGGTAATGAAATAAATACCTGGAGCTGGCCCATCGTTCAACCTTGGGAAAAAGCAGCTGAAATGACTAAGGCTCTTGCATGGGATGAAACAGACATCGTTGTTAATGATGGTTCAAATGTGGTTACAGCAACAGTAGGTGATCTTGAAATCTCTTTTTCAAAAAGCAACGGTACGCTGGTATCGGTAAAAAATAATTCAGGTGACATTTCCCTTACAGGAGGACCGGTAGCTGCGGGAGGAAATCATGAGGTTTCTGACATTAAATGGGGAAAGGATGAGGAAGGAATTTTTGTTCTTGAAGTTACATCCGAAAGTTACCCGGAAACATTTACCTGGAAGCTGCACAAAGACGGCCTGTTGCTGCTTGAGGCAAGTCCGCTGCAAAAATGGATGAGAGATGTTGATTTTGTTGGTATCTCCTTTAACTATCCTGAAGAAAAATGCAATGGTATAAAATGGATGGGCAGAGGGCCTTACCGTGTATGGAAAAACAGGATGAAAGGAAGTATTTTTGGTGTGTGGGAAAAGGAATACAACAATACAGTTACCGGAGAGAGTTTCAATAACCTGATTTATCCCGAATTTAAAGGTTATCATGGTAACCTTTACTGGGCAACGCTGGAAACAGAAGAATCACCCTTCACTGTAATTTCTGAAACACCTAATCTGTACTTCCAGTTGTTTAAACCCGAAGAGCCTAAATATGTAGCCGGCGGTACACATCCGCCATTTCCGGAGGGCGACATCTCATTCCTGTACGAAATACCGGCAATCGGAACCAAGTTTAAACAGGCCGAAAAACTTGGTCCCGGAAGCCAGAAAGGACATTTTGGAGGGCATGTCGGCGATCAGAATTATCCCATCCGCTTATGGTTCGACTTGAGAGGAGAGTAAAACTGAAATTAATTATAATACACTGTATAAATTACTAATGATCTGTTAATTTGATGCTCAATTGTTAATTCAATGTGAATAAATCATGTCGGAATGCCTGAACAATTTAATTTCAGTACAAGTTGTTGTATGCAATTTAATTAAATAACTTATTTTTGTTAAAATTCATAGAGTCATTAACCAATACACGAACAATGAGTATAAAAAAACAGTATTTGAAAAATAACGAGGCTTGCAAAGTAACTTTCAGTCTTAAAACGGACCTTGAAAACGTTGAAACAGTTAGAATTCCTGGCGATTTTAATGATTGGGATACCAATTGCGAACCCATGAAGAAGTTAAAAACAGGTGGTTTTACCCAAACCATGAAATTTAATGCCGGAAACTCCTACCAGTTTAAGTATTTAGTGAACGATTCGGAATGGAGGAATGATCCTGAAGCCGACAAATACGAGCCCAACAACACCGGGCCTGGTCAGGAGAATTCTGTTATTGAACTTTAATAATCCATCTTACTTAAAGCAGCTGTTAGATTTAGACGAAAAAATCTGCAACTTTAAAATTATTAATAGCTAAAAACAGTGAAAGCCCACAGGAAAAATTCTTGCAGGCTTTCATTGTAAAGTTTGGCATAAATATTAATGCCTGTCGCACCTGGCTAATCCTGTAAGTGTTATAACTTTTAAAAGATGAAACAATGAAAGCAATAGTTATAGGTGCTACCGGCACTCTTGGAAGTGCTGTGGTAAATAAACTGGAAGAATCAGGATATCAGGTAACAGGAGCTTCCAGAAGTTCGGATGCATCGGTTAATATTGAAGATGAAGATTCTGTAAAAGCCCTGCTTGACCATACGGGAAAGGTGGATGCAATTGTATGTGCAGCTGGAACGGCGGCGTTTGGTGAGCTGGACAAACTTACAGACAAGGAGTTTGACCTGTCGTACAAAAATAAACTGATGGGGCAGATAAAGCTTCTTCAAAAAGGACTTTCCTATCTGAATCCCGGAGGTACCATTCTGCTTACTGGAGGTATTTTTGCCTATAAACCCATGCCAGGGTCGGCTGCTATAGCTATGGTAAATGCTGCCCTTGAAGGATTTGTCCGTGCTGCTGCCCTTGAAACAGACAACAGGAAAAAAGTGATTGTGATTCACCCACCCCTGGTGGCTGAGACTGCTGAAAAAATGGGTCTCGACCCGGCTCCGTTTTTAACTGCCCGTGAAGTTTCCGATGCTTATCTTGAAGCAATAAAAAACGGGAAAAGCGGTGTTCCTTTTTTTGCAAAAAATAATACACCTTAGAGCAGACCAAATCAATAATTTATTGCTGCAATTGCTGTTTAATATATTTTTGAGTTAAAGCTAGCGCGGTATGGAAACCGTTAATATAGCGGCATTGGATATTATCCTGCCATTTTTACTGATCCCTTCAACTATCACATGAAAGCGTGCCAGCTTATCGGAGGTGAAGAATTCAAGTTTTGCCTCCCCGGCTGAAAATACAACATCCGGATTCCAGTATAGCGTAGGCCTGTAATCGGGCTTGGGATCATTTATGTTATTGACCGAATATTTCGGTGAATAGAATGCCCCTGGCTGCTGAAATCCTTTTACCTGAGGTGTGATCCTGCCGGGAATATTTCGTACAAATTCATTGTACATATCACCTCTTCCCATTTTGGTGAGAACTGCAATTACACCGTTCCCTCCACGCGAACCATATATTGCCATTAAGGCTGCACTTTTCAATATCTCAATCTTATCTATGTCCCCCAGTGGAAGATACTTCACATAGTCCCAGCTTACTTCCAGACCATCAACCAGCAGCAAAGGGTTCCCGTATCCTGCCCTAATCCTTATTTCATCTCCTGTAACAACCACCCCTGCCACCTTTGTTTCAAGGTATTCGGCAATACTTGTAAAGGTCCAGTCGTCTGATGTGATAGTGAATGAATGGTCAGGCTCACCATACAACCTGAAATGACCTTCCAGTTGCGGCCCCTGTTTTCCTCCAATGTTTACCTCGTCGAGCAAAATACCCCCCATTCCCTTTTCATACTCCTGGTCGGCCATTTGCCGGTAATAAATATCGCGGTAGAATTTCATGGGAACGTGTATATCCGGAGATACCGTTTCCAATTTATCAACAGAAACCAGTGAATCAAATGCCAGGGTTTGTTCCAGGTCTATTTCTGTACGGCTACTTCTGTTTTTGGTTTCAGCAGTAATCATTATCAATGCAGAATCTTTTAAATAGAGGTTATTGAAATGAAAATAACCGTTTTCATCGGTTGTGTCTTTTTCAAATAAAAAGTTTCGTGAAAAAGGTCCCAGGACAACCTTTGCAAAATCGGCCGGTTTACCTCCCCAGGTGCGGGTAACATTTCCTTTGAGGGTTAATCCATAGTCGGCCCATCCGGGCAATTTCACCCCTGTAAACTTCTCCAGTTCATTCCAATAGTAGCTGCGCCATCCGTTTACCATCATCAACAGGTCGAGTTTCTCACCGGAAGTGATACCCTGCTCATCCATAAAATAAGATGCGGGAGATTCCACCGACCCTTTCAGTTCCGAATCAAGCAGAAGATAGCTCTCAATATTCTGGTTGTTTCCATCGGCGCTGAAATAATCTTCATTTACAACCGCAACTGACAGTGTTGAAAGAATAGTGTCGTTTTCTGGCAACAGCGACAACAGAATTAGTTCCACTTTCCCACGGGTTTGATAATCCTTCCTGTTCATGCTTATCTGTACTTTTTGGTCGTCCTCATTACGCACGAAAACCAACCTTTCAGCCATCTTTTCACCATTCCGGTTATAAACTGTAATCTGTGAAATACCAAGCGGGAAAAGGCCTTTAAACAGGCGAACGGCTTGCTGGAATTCATTCATTTCAATTTGCGAACTGAACAGTTCCATGCCCTTATGCGATGCCACCAGCAAATAATCCTGCGGATGGTATACCTTTAAATTGCGGGATAATGTAAATAGCAGGTAATTGCCATCGCTCTTATAATTCAGGCAAATACCCTGTTCACGGGCCTGTTCGAACTGAAAACTGAAATTAGGAAACCCGTCCACCAAAGCAAAATAATTCTTTCCTTCGTGCGGCATCATAATAAATTTTCCCATGCCTTTATAACTTGTCCGGAAGGAAGCAACCTCATTTCCCGCATCGTCAACCACCTTGCCTTTAACAGCAATCCCTCTGCCGGTTTCATCAATGGCTTTGAAAGCAACATGATTAACCGCATTCAGCACAAAGCTGCCACTTTCCGGCAGGAATGCCACATCGATTTCAGTGGTATTTCTTTCAGGCGGTTCCTCATCCAGTTCTAAGGAACTCTTTGCACCCGCAACAATAATTTTTTTGTGAAAATAGCTTTCTATGCCAAAATTCTGCAGGTATTTGGTGTAGGCCCTTACTGTGTAATTTCCTTCAGCAATGGAATCAGAAAGCAGGAAATCGCCCTTAGCCACCCCATTATATGCCAGCAATAGTTTTTGATCGGTAATGGATCCGTCTTCACCAATCAGCTGGACATATATATTCTTATAACCCTGAATAAGCTTGTGATTAATGCCACTTACCAGGTACGATTTAATCCAGACATCGTCCCCAGGTGAATACAGCTCCCTGTCGATGTGGAGATAAAGCTTTTCATACAGCATACTATTCCCCTGCTTCAGGGTATCTGTTTTCAAAGGACGGGCATAGCAGTAAGAAACCGTAATCATAAAAAGAAAAGTGAACAGCGAATATTTCATTACATGGATTATTACCTTAAATAATTACTTCTAAAGTAGAACTTATTTTACAATTACCAGTCATCGCTTCTGAAAGGTGCAGCAGGTAGTCCTTCCTTATTGTAAAGATTGGCTCCATCAGGATTGTCGGCCCAGGCATAGCGTACTGCCACCGGGTTTTTAACTTCTGGTGTATGTACAACCACCTTGTTGCTTTTAATTTTAGCCTTGCCCCATACAAAATTTTTGTCGGGTCCGGCTATTGCAAAATGCTTCAAACCGGCACCATCATTTGTTTTTAAACCTCCTCCTGTGTGCGTAAAGGAGATGATAATGCTGTCGCCTTTAACCTCGATCGATTCAAACACCGGGCCCGATGCTACTACTTCTGCTTCATTGTAAGCTGTTTTTTGAGCAGCCAATGCCAGCCTTTTGGCAACATCTTTTTTATTCAGCGGATGAATATCGTTCCATTCACCCAGATCAATGGCAACAGCCATTGCCGTGTTTTGAAGCTCAAGTGCATTGGTTTGCGCCTCACGCGTTAGTGCCCAGTTGCTTTCGGTCGGATAATCGTAGCTTTCCATGTAATTATGGAGCTGAACAAAAAGAAAAGGGAAATCGTCCTGATTCCATTGCTTCCGCCAGTTTTTAATCATTGTCGGAAACAGTTTTGCGTATTCTGCCGGACGATCGGCATTCGATTCTCCCTGGTACCAAACTACTCCTTTAATTGTGTGATGGCTAATGGGAGCAATCATGCCGTTGAAAAGACCTGTGGGATTCCATCTTACAAATGTCTGAGAGGGTAGGGGATCCATTTTTGCCCCGAGCCGGTAATGCCAAATTCCTTTCAGATCAAATTCCATATTGCCGACCAGCAGCTCGTATGGCTTATCAGGGACAAAGCCTCCCCGTCCGCTGTTGCTGATTACCCTGACGACAAGGGTATTCTTTCCTTTTTTTAATACCCCTGCCTTTATTTCATATCTCCTTGGAGGGTACTGGTAAGTTACCGTTCCTGTAAAATCTCCGTTTACAAAAACCGAATCGGCATCAACAATTCGTCCAAGATTCAGGCGGGCAGGCTTACCGGCAACTGCATCCGGTAAATTGAATTCCTTTCTGAACCAGACTACCCCGTTTACTTCACCTAATGGACCGTCGGCCCAGTAACCAGGCACCTTCATTTCCTCCCAGTCCGAAACATCCAGTTCAGGGTTGTGCCATGTCGTTCCGGGTTCTTTATATCCTTCATCCAACCTGTTAAGGGTACCGTACCATTCTGCTGATCGTTTACGGTCGGCTTCCTCGATTTGTCTGATCAGTTCTCTATTCTTAAACTTTTGCGCTTTCTGAAAATGCTCCGGAAATGCTTTAAGTGCTTCTTCGCTCATCCAGGCCTCGGCAGGTGAGCCGCCAAGACTGGAACGGATAATACCTATGGGAACCTTGTATCTCTGGTACAGTTCTTCTGCAAAAAAATATGCAATGGCTGAAACCCTTAAGATATTATCCTGACTGATGTTTTCCCATTTTCCTAAAGGAAGGTCTTCCTGGCGGGAATTAAAATCATACACTGTTGGAACAGCAAAATATCGGATGTTTATATTTCCTGCATCCTTAATTTCTTCTTCATAAAGCGGCCTTACACGGTTCATGTCCATATCCATTTGCGACTGGCCTGAACACACCCATACATCACCAACAAGGATGTCGTTAAGAACTATTGTGTCGGTCGAAACGATATGCATCGTATGTGGTCCGCCGGCTTTTAATCCTGCTAATTTCACCTGCCACTCACCAACTGTATTTGCTTTTGTTAGGTATTCAGAATTCAGAAAATGGACCTGTACGGCTTGTCCCGGTTCAGCCCACCCCCAAAGATTAACATCCGTACCTCGCTGCAATACCATACCATCGCTGACAAGTTTTGGCAGCTTCACCTGCCCAAAGCAGGGCATTAGTGTTGCGGCAAGTAGACCTGTAATCAGCAGGAAAATTCTATTTGACATTTAAAGTTGAATTTATAATAATCGCATCATTCAGATGCTGTCGAACTGCTTAAGGTTCAGGTTTAAATCAAACTTCTGATTTGAATAGTACATTTCATCCCATGTGGTTTCCTCTTTTGTTGTTGCACTCATCCTGCCGAGTATGGCAGATAGGGTAGAAGTGGCGCCTGAGTGTGCTTCATTGATCAGGTTGCCTGTTTCAATGCTGTTGATGAAAGCCTTTACTTTATTTGGAGTGGAATCGTATAAAGCAGATGTGAAGGCGCCCGCTGCACGTTGTTCGGGGGTTGGAGCCTGCCCGCGTAGTACACCCGAATCCCAGGGGTTTTCACCCTCAATATAAACTCCCCTGCTGTAATGGGCTTCGGCCATTCCTTTGGTTCCTAAAATCCGGGCACATACATCACCGAATACAGGTCCGAACTGGGTGGAGTGCAGGCTGACGTTCCGCTCGTGCGGGTACCCGTAAGCAACCTGGTAGTTGGTAAATGTATCTCCGAAATCGGGTTCGCCTTTCCGATTGCCCATGCCCACAGCATTCCCTGGTTTTTCGTTCAGCACCCAATTGCAAACATCAATCATGTGGATGCCCTGGTCGAGCAGGATTCCACCCGACAGTTCACGAAAATGAAAATGATTACGGATCATAAATTCCTCAGTTGAGTTGCCAACCGGCTGGTTTTTTTTGCTTCCCGATGAGAGGTAGTAGAGTTGCACATTAACTACTTCCCCTATATCACCCCTGCGGATACGCTCAGCCATTTCAACATAAGGGGTGGCATGCCTGATCTGGAAACCAATGGCAACACTCACTTTTCCTTCAGCATTCTGACCTGCCCTGATGACCTGTTTACAACCTGCCACATCGGGAGCCACCGGTTTTTCGCAGTAAACATGCTTGCCGGCCTGAACTGCAGCTTCGAGAAAGTCGGGATGCGTATATGCCGGTGAGGAAATCAAAACGGCATCAACATCCGGGTTATGCAGAAGTTCAAGGTAGGCCTCAGAACCCCTGTATACATTGGAGCTTTCAATTGCTGTGCCTCCGTTGTCCCTGTTCAGCTTATCGAAGCCGGGTTTGGCCTTTTCAATCTGGTAACCAAACAGGTCGGCCATAGCTATAATCCGGGCACTGGTGTGATTAACCATATCTGTAATCACTGCTGTGCCTCTGTTGCCGCAGCCGATAATGCCCGTCCGGATTGCAGAATTGGCTGTTGTTCCAAAAACTGTAGAAGGTTTAAGAACGGTAAAGGCAGATGCAGCGGCTGTGCTAGTAATGAATTTTCTACGGGTAATCATAGCGCAAGGTTTGAATTTATACTGAAATCAAAAATAAGAAGAATTGATGAGAAAGGAGGGGGTTATGTCAGGGAAAAGAGAAAGAATGTGTACTAAAAGCCTGCACGTCCGGATATTCTCTTTGGGCTGAAAACCTGCCCGTTCCGTCAGGCTGGCCCAACTTAATTCAGCCCGGTGGCAGCGCCCCGGGTAAACGATGAGCAAACCACTCTTTGCGCACTGAAAGGGCAGGTTATTTAATGTTGATTATAAAACAATAATTGAAATGTTAATTTGCATCTACAAGAAGGTTCATGGCACAATCCGGTGTACTGTTTTAACTTTTGATAATTTTGAAGCAAATGCAAGGCATGCTTTAATATCATTTAACTCAAGTTCCGGGTAATCATCAATAATATCGTTTTCAGACATGCCTGCCGACATTAATTCAAGAACCAGGTCTACTGTATACCTTGTATTCCGGACAGTAGGCTTCCCCTGGCAGATATCCGGATTAAGCGTAATTCTATTCAAGAATTGCTTTTCCATTGTTTTAACAAAATAACATTAAATATTAAAAATAAGATAAGTCAATAAAATTAACCATTATATGCTTTTGAATGTGAATATTAATACAAAAAAAACAGATATTTAATAGACCGTCATTTATGGAACAGAAGTATAAATTGAGTTAAAATTATATCGGGAAGGAACTTATATTTGTGGATCCCGCCCCGTTCAAATGGCTGCTGTTGTGTAGTTGGATACATTCTTCTTCAACTTACTGATATGATGATTTTTTTAATAATTTTGTAATAGATATTTTAGGTAATGACATTAGATGAATGTAATATCAAATAAGACAAATTGCCGTTAAATAAAATATGAACAGGATGAAGACATTGACTATAGATATAATAAATGAAAAGGCTATAAAGCTGATTCAGGATATGGAACTTATGAAGCTTATAAGTATAAGAAAAGAAAACACTCAGCAGAAAGAATCAGTAGAATGGGCTACCAAATATAAAGGGGCCATGCAAAAGCAATCGCTTGATGAAGTTGAAAAGGAATTAAACGATTTACGAAGTTCATGGGAATGATATATATCTGGTACAAAATTAACAAGGACATATACAGTTAAATAAATAAACTATGCAGGTGTTTCGGAAAATATTAAATGTAAAAAATCATTTATTAAAAATTCAGTTACCGAATGATTTTAAAGCTGATAAAGTGGAAGTTATTGTCCTGCCACTTGAAGAAAAAGCAAAGAATAAAGGAGTTGCCAGGCTAAGAGGCAAACTTAACCTTTCCAATGCCCAGTACAACGATTTTCAGGAAAATGTTAAAAATTCCCGTGAAGGTTGGGCTGCAGATAGAATTGATAGACTCTAACTGGGATTATATTTCAGCCAGATTTTTTCATTAATAAAGAATATTGAGGTTATGGATATACAGTATATTACAGATTCAGGAGGTCGTAAAAGCTACGTCCAGCTTCCTGTTAAAGATTGGGAAAAAATTCAAAAAGACCTTGAAGAACTGGGACGTTTAAGGAATAAAAAACTATTCTTATCTGAACTTGCTGAAGCTGTTGAAGAAATGAAGCTTATTAAAGAGGGAAAAGCACGAGCCCGTAACGCCGAAGATTTTCTAAATGAGCTTTAATGTTAAAACAATTTATGTTTTTGAACGACAGGCTAAACGCCTGATGAAAAAATTCCCATCGCTCAAAAAGGAAATTCAAGCGCTTATTCAGGAACTTAAAGAAGAACCCACAAAAGGAACTTCAATTGGCTACAACTGTTATAAAATACGCCTGGCAATTGCAAGTAAAGGTAAAGGCAAATCGGGCGGAGCAAGGATTATTACCCATCTTGTTTTTAAGAACGATATCGTTTATCTTCTTACAATTTACGATAAGTCTGAGCTTGAAAATCTTTCGGATAAAGAAATTCTTGAACTTATAAAGTTAATTCCATGATAAGTCCTGGATTAGCCTATAGATGCAACAAAAAAAGCCGGGCAACAGCCCGGCACCAATGAACCCAGGGTATATGTTGTATTAAAACAACTTTCTAAATCCAACTGTTTCTTTTACTTCTGCAAGCGTTTTTGAAGCCGATTCGCGTGCTTTTTCAGCACCCATCCGGGCTACCTTTGCAAGATACGCATCATTCTCCAAAATGTCAATGATCCGGTCGCGGATGGGAGAGGTGTAGGAGATAATATCCTCTGCCAGTTGTTTTTTCAAATCGCCATACCGGATTTCACACTTGTTGTACAATTCGTTGAAATGGGCTACAGTAGAAGGCTCTGATACAATTTCCATCAGGGTGAACAGGTTGCGGATAGGTTCCGGCTTGTCCTGGTTCATCTCTGTGGGGCCTGAGTCGGTTACTGCCCGCATTACTTTCTTACGGATTGATTTTGGGTCTTCGTATAAATTAATGGCATTCCCTTCCGATTTGCCCATCTTCCCGCTGCCGTCAAGTCCGGGAACCTTTATCATATCTTTCCCGTCGAAAGTGTAAGGTTTCGGTGTCGGGAAGACTTTTTTACCGTACATGTGGTTGAACCGTTTTGCAAATTTGCGGGCCATCTCCAGGTTTTGTTCCTGATCTTTCCCTACGGGCACAAAATTGGCTTTGTGAATGATGATGTCGGCCGCCATCAAAACAGGGTAGGTGAGGAGCCCTGCATTTACGTTGTCGGGCTGCTGGCGTGCCTTATCCTTAAACGAGGTGGTACGCTCCAGCTCGCCCAGGTATGCATTCATATTCAGGATGGTATACAGTTCAGTCACTTCCGGCACATCGCTCTGAATGTAAATGGTGGCTTTTTCAGGATCGATGCCGCAGGCTAAATATTCGGCCAGCACCTGCTTTACACCTGCCTGCAGGTTCTCAGGAGTGGGATGGGTGGTAAGCGAATGGATGTCGGCAATAAAAAAGAAGCAGTTAAAATCTTCCTGCATCCGTATAAAATTCCGCACTGCCCCAAAGTAATTTCCGAGGTGTAAATAGCCGGTTGGCCGTATTCCGCTAAGAACTGTAAGTTTCTTCATATTAGTTTCCTGAATTTTTCAGGCCGTAAAAATAGAAAAAAAGACGATGAAACAGGACAGATACAGGCAGGTAACTGAATTGAAATCAGAATTGCAGGATATAAAAAGTGCCGGCAGTATTTGTTTTTGTAACAACAGGCTGAATAATGTTAGGCTTTGGGAATGCTTTTTTTATAAATTTGTTCATTTTAAAAGCACCATCAGAGTTCAGTCATTTGGAATTTCACCTGTAAAGCAGAGTAAATATGGTTCTGCCTCTAATGAGCCTGAAGGTAAAATATTAAAACACTATGTCAGAAAACAGCCTGAAGAAATTGTTTTTGCTCGATGCTTACGCGCTGATTTATCGCAGCTATTACGCCTTCATCCGTAATCCGCAGTTTAACTCCAAAGGAGTTAACACCTCAGCTATGCTGGGGTTTACAAATTCGCTGGTGCAATTGCTGGAGGCCGAAAACCCACATTACATCGGTGTGGTTTTCGATGTGTCGGCGCCTACCTTCCGGCACGACATGTATAAGGAATACAAAGCCACCCGGGAAGCTATGCCGGAGGATTTGCGCAGGTCAATCCCCTATATCCGTAACATCATCGAGGCTTTCAACATCCCTATAATTGAAATGGCAGGTTTCGAAGCCGATGATGTAATAGGCACCCTTGCTCAAAAAGCCAAATCAGAGGGCTTCGACATTTTTATGATGACCCCCGATAAGGATTATGCCCAGCTGGTGGAGCCCAATGTACGGATGTACAAGCCGGCCAAACAGGGCGGTGTTGCTGAAATATGGGGTCCCGAAGAGGTGAAGGAGAACTTTTGCATTGAGAATACAGGGCAAATGATCGACTTGCTGGGACTGATGGGTGATGCCTCCGACAACATCCCCGGCTGTCCGGGTGTGGGGCCTAAAACGGCCCAAAAGCTGATAACCGATTTCGGGAGCATTGAGGGGATTTATGAAAACCTCGATAAAATTAAAGGGAAGCTTAAGGATAACCTGATTGAGAACAGGGAACTGGTTATGCTTTCGAAAAAACTGGTTACCATTATTCAGGATGTACCAATAGAATTTGACAAGGAAAAACTTATCAGGGAGGAGATAAATAAAGAGGCTCTGAAAGCGGTATTCGATGACCTCGAATTCAGGACGCTTACCAAACGGCTCAACCTGGAAGAAGTTAAGCCAACTGGCGCCGTTCAGCAATCGCTCTTTGGTGATGATATTGCCGTACAGGCGGCTGTTTCCACAAAACTAACCATTGATACGGTGCCTCATCAGTATTACCTGGTTGAAAACGAAATGCAGCGTGCCAGTCTGAGGGCTGAACTGTCGGTCAGCGATGCCTTTTGTTTCGATACCGAAACCACAGGCCTCGATACCCACACCTGCGATATCGTTGCACTGTCGTTCGCTTTTAGAAAACATGAGGCCTATTGTGTTACGCTTCCTTCTAACCGTGACGAAGCAAAAAAGATATTGGAAGAGTTCAGGGAAGTATTTGCCGATGAGAATGTAGTGAAGATCGGGCAAAACATGAAGTACGACCTGCTTGTACTCGATAACTACGGCATCGAAGTGAAAGGCAGATTTTACGATACCATGCTGGCCCATTACCTGATACAGCCGGAACAAAAACACAACCTCGATCACCTGTGCAGTGTGTATCTGAACTACGAAAAGCTGACTACTGAAAGCCTTATCGGCAAAAAAGGCAACAGCCAGCTGACAATGCGCTCAGTGCCCGTTGAGAAGTTGTGCGACTACGCATGTGAGGATGCCGATCTGACCCTTCAGCTTAAGGCTGTGCTGGACGTAGAACTGGAAAAATTTGAAATGCGTCCTCTATTTGAAGAAGTGGAAATGCCCCTGGTGCAGGTTTTGGTACATATGGAACAGGCCGGGGTAAAGCTCGATGCAGAAGTTCTGAAGGAGTATGCAAAAACACTCAGGGTTCAGATTATCCGGATAGAAAAAGAAATCTTTGAGCTGGCCGGAGAAGAATTCAATATTTCATCTCCAAAACAAATGGGGCCCATTCTGTTTGAGAAGCTGGCCATCGATACAAATGTCCGCAAAACCAAAACAAAGCAGTACTCGACATCGGAGGATGTGCTTGTAAAACTGGCCGACCGGCACCCCATAATAAATAAAATTCTTGAATACAGGGGGTTGAAAAAACTTCTTTCGACATATGTTGAAGCATTGCCTTTGCTGATTAACAAAAAATCGGGCAAGCTTCATACATCCTTTAACCAGGCAATAACCGCTACCGGAAGGTTAAGTTCGGTTAACCCGAACATTCAGAACATTCCCATCCGCGATGAAAGCGGCCGGGAAATACGCCGCGCCTTTATTCCTTCCGATGAGGAACATTTATTCCTGTCGGCCGACTACTCGCAGATCGAATTGCGAATTATGGCCGCCCTGAGCCAGGATGAAGAAATGATGAAAGCTTTTAAGGAAAATAAGGATATTCACTCCATTACTGCAGCTAAAGTATTCAAGGTGCCTGAAAACGAAGTTACTTCCGATATGCGGCGAAAGGCCAAAACAGCAAACTTCGGAATCATCTACGGTATTTCGGCTTTTGGCTTGTCGCAAAGGCTGAATATCCCACGCTCGGAATCAAAGGAATTAATTGACGGATACTTCGAAAATTTTCCAAAAATTAAAGCATTCATGGACAATCAAATAGAATTGGCCAGAAAGAACGGATTCGTGCAAACAATTAAAGGACGGAAACGTTATTTAAATGACATCGGTTCTGCAAACGCGATGGTACGTGGGATGGCTGAAAGAAATGCCATAAATGCACCAATCCAGGGATCAGCTGCCGATATCATTAAAGTGGCAATGATTAACATCTATGAGAAGTTCAAAAATGAAAATCTAAAGTCGAAAATGATACTTCAGGTGCACGATGAACTGAATTTTGATGTATTCATACCCGAACTGGAAAGAGTGAAAGAGATTGTGAAAAAGGAAATGGAACATGCTGTTGAACTGGATGTTCCGCTAACAGTTGAAATGAATGACGCAAAAAACTGGCTTGATGCACACTGATGATATGCAAAGAATTTTGGAAATACACACTGAGGACGATTATCGCGATGCCCTGTTGCGTTTTATAAGCCTATGTGAAACGCAAAAAACGGATGACGACCTTAAGGAACTGCTCGTAATTACCCGTCAGATGGAGAAGTACGAGCGGGAAAATTGCGGTTCAAATTAGTATTTGAAATTTTATGTACGATTTGAAAACGGAATGTACGATTTGAAAATAAGTTTTAAATCGATATAGGTAGTTTTATGATTTCATCATTAAAATTACCTGAGAATGTCAACAATAATCAAAAGCCTTTATCTTCTTATTTATTGCGTATTCGCATTTCTTCCCAATAATGTATACTCTGTAAATCCTGATCTTTCAGATTATTTGATTAATCTTTCCGAGGGATCAGAAGGTCCCGGTTATGATGATAAAGTACCTGAAATGGCAGTTTCAGGGAATAATCTGCATATTATATGGGTACAAAGTGTAGCTAATAATGAAGCTAATCTTTATTACCGCCGGTCCACTGATTTGGGTCAAACCTGGGAATCAGCCAGGTTGATTATGACATTTAAGAACAGAAGTTATGCCACACAGGCAGATAGCAGACGTTTGGCAACAGACGGGGATATTGTGCATATTTGTGCTGCTGATTATGATTATGATAATAATGGCACAGGAAAGGTCCATTATTTCCGTTCATTAAATGGTGGTTCCTCCTTTGAAACTGAACGCATTATTGCCTCTACTGCTGGTGGTTATAAAGCAATTGAAAACAGTTTTATAAAAGCTGTCGACGGAAAAGTTGTGGTAGCATACCAGGGAACCGGCGATAAAAAAGGTTCCTGGTTAATGTATTCAAACAATAACGGAACCTCTTTTTCTGAGACCAAGCTTTCGGATGAAAGTTCATACGTATCTGATTTATACTATGATGGTGGGAAAATTGTCGTCTTGTATGGTTATGCGTATTACATGTATGGATTAAGTTCGGGGAAAGTATGGGCATCTGTTTCACAAGATGGTACAAACTTTACTACCAGCAAAATATCCGTTCCATATACTACCGATTCAGGAGAAAGAGAACGCTGTCAGAGTTTTCAGGGCGACCACTACGTTTCAAAAATAGCCGTATCCGGAAATAATATTCATATAGTTTTTACCGGTTATGAATCAGGTGATAAATACACGTGTTTTAATGTGCGCTCGACTAACAACGGAAGCTCTTTTGATCCGGCCCTGGACATTGGACAGCTTATGCCCGAAAGCCTGCAGGATGGCAGTGAAACCGTTGCAGCCAAAAATGGAAATGTATACCTGCTTGCTGCTTCTTCTTATCCTCAAAATAATAATCCCGGCAACAGGTTTTATTTTAAATATTCCAATGATAATGGAAGTACTTTTTCTGAACCACAAAGGGTAATGAATCCCGATATTTATCATGTTGGCAAGGCATCTTTACCGGCTATTACCATTGATCCAACGGATGAAACGGGTAAAACACTTTATTTAACAGGAAACTGGCTGTTTTCCATTAAATCGGATGACGGTGGGCGGGAATTTTCCGGAAGCATTTCCCTGGCACCTTTCCTCGAAAGTAATATCATAAATATGTCTCACAGTTTTATGAATTCCTGGATGATAATGGATGAGGCAGGCAGCATGCATTGGGTTACACAGGCCCGTTGGCGGGATGGTACCGAGCAGGATATTTTTTACCGGAATGTAAAAGCACAACCTCAGCCGGGTGATGTAAACAAAGCTTTTTATGTTGAAGACCTGAAAAATTCCAGACAGGCTGAACTGGTCGTTGTTCCTTCCTCTGAAAGTATTGTATTCGATTCGGCAATGACTGCAGAGGTGTGGGTGAAATTCAATCCCGAAACGGAAGCCCGGTTTAATATTTTGGCTAAAGTGGATGGGTTTGATGGGTATGATACTGATCCAAAAGGATACCAAATTGGTTTCAGGCAGGATAAAGGAGAAATTTATGTAAATGCAGGTCTGCAAACCGATAAGGATGCTGTTGTAAACTGGGGCCAGATAGATTTGAATGATAACCTGTGGCACCACATTGCCTTTACCTATGATGCACATGGTGGCTTAAATAATTTTAAACTCTATGTAAATGGGTTGCTGCATCAGGAAAAAACACTTACAGGTGCTATCGTTAAAGAGGATGGAATGTTGATGATTGGTTCGCGGCAAATGGGCGACAGCTGGTACAAGGATGCCCGGTTTTATTTGGATGATATTCGGTTATGGGATAGGGCCTTATCCCATGACGAGATTCTTCAAAATCAGACCAGAACTTTTATAGGCGATGAGCAGAATCTGATGCTGTTTTTGAATTTTGACGACACATTTAAGGATATTTCAGGAAATGGTAACGATGGGATTCCGGTTTACCGGGGAACCTTGCTTGAATCCGATTTTAATCCTCCGGTTGCCGGTTTCGAAATGTATAAACTGACTAATGAGGTATCTTTTAACAGTAAAACAGAAAATGCTGCTTCCTGGCATTGGAATTTTGATGACGGTACAATTTCCGGATTGGGTAATCCTAAACATGTTTTTTCAAAGCCTGGTGAATACACTGTAACCTTGCTTGCAAAAAATGCAACCACTGTGACAGGTACCGCAGGAAACGTTACCATTGAAGGATTGGATAAGGTGGAGCCGGCGAAAGCAGGAAATGCCGGTTTTGTAACCATTGTGGTTTATGGGGGAGATCTCGCACCGGAAGGGACTGAATTTATGCTTCGGAAGGATGGAGAAGAGATTACCGGTGATGAACTTTGGTCTCCTGGTCCCGGTCAATTGGGTGGACGTTTCCTGATGACAGATGCCGTTATGGGAATATACGATGTTGTTGTCCGGAATAATGGTGAGGAAACACTGCTTGAAAATGCATTTACAGTTGTCGGTGCAACAATCCCTGAACCTTGGGTGTCGGTTTCCGGCCGGGGAATGGTGTTGTTCAATATGTGGCAATCCTATACCATTAATTATGGAAACAAGGGGAATGTTGATGCACTTGGGGTGCCAATAAATATTGTCATAAGTGACTATCCGGAACTGGAGGTCGAGTTCATAGACTTTATTGTAGAACCCAATGATTACATTAAATCAAATACACCTGAAATTGCAGAATTAATGGATACAATGTATGTTGTAGTTGAGGATTATTTTGGTCCAGGCCTTCATGCAAGGTTCTATCCGCTTTATGCCCCGCTGGTGGAAGCTAACAGCTCACACAGCATTCGTCTGAGAATAAAAAGCCCTGATGATTTTTTTATTGAAACCTGGACCCACGATCCATTTTTCGAAACCCAGACCGATGTTAACAAAAGTGCAGCAGAAAAAAGCGACGACTGGCCTGATGAAAAAACAAAGTTAAATGCCTGTATTGCATTATCATCTATGCATGCAGCATCCTCGGTGGCAATGGATGCTTTGGGAATGGTGTTGCCGGTTGACTGTGTATACGATTTTGCTACATTTGCTTTCAATCCCTGGGATGCCGCAAAACCAAAACACGATCAGCATGCTGCACTTCAAAACTGGGGGTATTCCCTGGCTTCTGCCGCAATAAGTTGCGTTGGAGATCTTTCACCAATAAAAGCTGTGAAAATCGGAATTAAAATAGCTGCAATTGTAAATAATATGTACCAGGGATACCTTGCTCATCAGGATTGTCTGAATGCTTTCGACCCCCGATACAAAAACAGAAAAGGGGTTAATGCAGTCTCATCTTTTGATCCAAATGAAATGGTGGGCCCGGCCGGTTTTGGAGAAAATAATTACATTGCCGGGTACAGTATGATGCCTTACACCATTTTGTTTGAAAATAAAAAAGAAGCTACAGCACCGGCACATGTTGTTATCATTACCGATACCCTCGATCTTTCGGTATTTAATGTATCAGAATTTAGTTTTAGTTCCTTTGGCTGGGGCGATACCCTGTTTTCACCTCCGGGAATCGGACTTACGGAATTCTCGATGGACATCGACCTGAGGCCGGAAAAAGAACTAATTACACGTGTTTCGGCAAAATCAGATACTTTAACAGGAATTGTGAAATGGGAGTTTCTATCGCTGAACCCTGAAAGTATGGAACTGGAGGAAGATCCGTTTCTGGGTTTTCTGCCACCTAATATAACCTCTCCCGAAGGAGACGGTTTTGTGAGCTTTTTTGTAGCACTGCGCAAGGAGCTGAAAACCAACAATGAAATATTAAATAGAGCTGCCATTGTTTTTGATGCCAATGAACCCATTATCACCAATCAATACAGGAATACACTCGATCTGCTGGCGCCCCAAAGTAATGTAACTCCGCTGGACCCAACCACTGAAAACCAGTTTGTTGTGGAATGGAGCGGTAACGATGAAGGTTCAGGAATTGGGGGATACACTGTTTTTGTATTGAAGAACGACACCTTGCTTTATCCCTGGCTGATCAATACACAGGATATAACTGCCGAATTTGTTGGCGAAGAGGGTTCAGTATATAAGTTTTACAGTATAGCTACGGATAATGTCAGTCACAGAGAGCCTGATACCGGTGAATTCGATGCTCAGACAACCATTACAGTGGATGTGGTGGAATTCGAAAAAATGAAAGAAGAATTTACAGTTTTCCCTAATCCGGTAAGAAATAACCTGCATTTGAATTTCAGCAGCGCTCCCTGTGGTATGTATGTGGTTGAACTCATTGATTTCAATGGTGCTGTAAAGTTTTCACAACTCTGTCAGGATCTTCAGTTAAAAAGCGGGATAGATATTAAAGTAGCACATTTCCCGCCTGGAAATTATTTCTTACGACTGGTTTTGGGGGGAAAGGTCGTTACCAGGAAAGTGATTGTTCAATAGTGCTTATATTCTATTCTGCTTTCTTTTCGATGTTTATATTCTTACCATTGAGATATAGTTTTAATAAATTGCAGCCGTTTTTATAGGTGCACTTTTGTTAATCTGGAATCAATGGTAAAAAAACTTTATCCTGTTTATTTTCTTTTAGTCGCTTTTTTGGATATTTACCCGGGAATGGCTGCAAGTCATGTTGCCCCCAGCACTGATGTTTTTCTGGTTCAGAATAAAGTGCCTCTTTTTATTGGACAGGATAATTCAGGAGCGGCTGAGTTGCATATTACCGTTTCTGAAGAGGAGAACATACAGGTTTTGAAATCGATAACTTTGGTATTTACCGAATACAGTAGTTTTCGTATGATTGAATCCGTTTCTGTTATTTGTAAATCGCGGGAGGAAAATTCCGGGTTATTATATGACGAAACGGATAATATTTCCGCAACGACCGGGCTGAAAGGTTTTCACCAATTACATCCGGGAAATCATATTATGCTTATTAATTTTAATGTAAAAAAAGATGCACCCCTGAATCAGAGCTTTCAAATTGAAAAGGTTGAACTGGAATTTGAGGGAGGAGTTAAGCGAATTGCAGAACCGGAAAACATATATGCATATCGTCCGGCCAACATTGTCAGGGCTGCAGGACAGGATGGCTGCGATACCTACAGAATACCGGGACTGGTAACCACCAATGATGGCACCCTCATTGCTGTTTACGATAACCGCTACAACAACAGCAAGGATCTGCAGGAGGACATTGACGTGGGAATGAGCCGCAGTACCGATGGGGGACAAACCTGGGAGCCTGTGCGGGTGATTATGGATATGGGTGAATGGGGAGGCCGTTCTGAGCAACTGAATGGCATTGGTGATCCGTGTGTACTTTACGATCATACAACCCACACCATTTGGGTGGCAGGGCTCTGGATGAGTGGCGGCACGCCCGATGATATGCTTTGGTGGAGCTCTAAACCCGGCATTAAACCTGATTTAACTGGCCAGTTTATGCTTACCAAAAGCACCGACAACGGCCTTACCTGGTCGGAACCAATTAATATTACACGCCAAATTAAAGACCCGGCATGGCAGCTGCTGTTGCAGGGCCCCGGCAGAGGAATAACACTGGCCGATGGTACCCTTGTATTTCCTGCCCAGTTTAAGGCCGATATTGGCGAAAAAGCCATCGATGGCGGTCAATATACAAGCCATTCAACAATTGTTTACAGTCGCGACGGGGGTGAAACCTGGCAAATGGGTACCGGCGCAAAATCTAACACTACCGAAGCACAGGTGGTGCAGCTTCCCGAAGGCAGCCTGATGTTGAATATGCGCGACGACCGGAACCGGATTGTGAAGGATGAAACTAATGGCAGGGCAGTTGCTGTTACTACAGATTTGGGCAAAACCTGGACCATGCACCCATCGTCCAATTCAGCCTTGCCAGAACCCAACTGCATGGCCAGCCTGATTGCTTCCGATGTTGAAATTAATGGTACGAAACAACAGGTGGTTTTCTTCTCAAATCCAAACAACAGGGAATCAAGAACTAATATGACCATAAAGGCCAGCCTGGATAACGGAAAAACCTGGCCCGAAGAATATTGGACAGAGCTGAATGAACTCCCCGGGTTTGGCTATTCCTGCCTCACAATGGTGGATGAAAATAACGTGGGAATCCTCTATGAAGGAACTAAATCACTTTATTTTCAGAAGGTACCGGTTAGTGATATTCTTAGCAAGAATTCTTTAAAAGCAAAAAATTAATAAAACCTTGCTATGTAACTAATTTATGAGCGGTTTTTTCTGCGGCGCAAATGTTACATAAAATATCATGATACTTGTTGCGCCGTGAATGAAAAGCGATAAAAGGAGCCAAAAAATATACTCTCTGAGGTTCTGTGATTAAGTCCCAGCTCGGTATTCAAACGAACTTCAAAATGTATAACTTTAATCATTTATTTCAATTGAAGGCAGTTGCATGATATCGTGAGATTGCTTTTCCGCCAACTGGTCGGAACGCAATGACGGCTCCGTGGCGGGGACAGCATACTGGATGTGAGTCTTAGCCTGCTTTTTGTATTGAGATTCATTATACCTTCTCCACACTAAACTCAATCTTAACTCAATATAAATTCAGTATAAACTCAATGTAAATTCAATTGTAATTGAATTTACATTGAGTTATAATTGAGTTAACACTGAGTTTATATTGAATTTAGACAGGCGAAGGTATCATCAAAGTAAGGCTTTCAGAATCCCTTCCTGATCTCGCGTTCGGGCGCTGATTTAGCACGATCGATTTTTTGCCTTTTCTGGCCTGTTGCAAACTGGTAATTAATTTTTATCCACAAGGGTACGGCCGACATATTTAATTCTGCCTTTGAATAATGACTGAAATTGCTGTTATAAACTTCGTAACCCTGGTAGGTAAAGTTTTTTACAAGTGGCACTCCGCTCACGATCCCTGCTTTCAGGTTTTTTGTAATAGATTTCTCGAGCGAAAGAAAATAAAGCGCTCCGCTGAACGAAGTTCCCTGGATATCATTTACCGGGCTGGAATACTGTACTGTTGCCGAAGCGGTAAAACCCTTACCAAAGGAAGCATACGCCGAAAGTCCGGTTTCTATAGCCAGCTGATGCCTGCTTTCAACCTGATGTTGCTTTGCAAAACGGTTAGGAACCGACCATGTATCAAATACTTTCACATACGGGTTGATGCCTGCTTTTCCGAATCCCAATGCCCCGCTAAATTGCATCCCTGCCTGGTAAATTTCGCCAAGGTTATTTATTGTATTCTCAAAATTTCCTTTTTCGTTTACCGACATCATTTTACCGATAACATCAGAAACATGCTGGCAGAAGAGCTTTGTTGAAAGGAAATGGTTCTTAAACCTGCGGCTGTATTCCAGGTGTATGTGGTTAATTTTTTCAGGTTGAAGACCCGGGTTGCCGGTAGAGAGGGTAAAGATATCTTCCATTGACGGAGAAGGGTTGAGCTGATAGAAGCCGGGATAGGAGAGGGAACGGCGATAGTTGAAAGCCAGGCTGTGAGTTGTACCCGGGGAATATTTTGCAGAAACTTCGGGAAGCCAAAGCCACCCTGTCGTGTTTTTCCGGCTTACAAGTTTCCGTGACACATGTTCCATGCGCAGGCCCAGGTTGGTTTCCAGTTTTTCATGTTTATAGCTCAATATCCCATATCCTGAATAATTATTTTCATCATAGCGGAATGTTCCCAGATTTTTATCGCGCATGTTTCTGAGCCGGGCCTGGAAACCGGAGCTCAGTATTAAGGATTCACTTAACGGAAGCACATAATCCAGTTTGGCGTGGATCGCACGGTTGTCGGGCTGCATTTTGTTTTCACTGATCAAACCGGTTTCGGAATCGGTCCAGGTCGTTGAGTTTTCAGCATTAAGGCTGTACCAGCTTGTTTCAAGGGTAATTTCATGTCCCGTGGTTTTATCGAAAAGGTGTTTGTACCACAGCGAATTAAACCAGCTTCGGTTTATGTCCTCATCATCTTTTACAGCCTGCCAGATAATGCTCTCACTGCCGGTTCCCGTTACTTCAGTTGTGCCGTCAAGCTCCTGTGAAAAGGGATTCCAGAACCCGTAAAGGTTCAGTTGGTTCCGATCGTTAATGTACCAGTCGAGGCCATAATGAAAGCGGTGCGACCAGGTATCCTGTCGCAACGACTGTGTTGATTTTATTTCAATACCATCATGCTGGTTAAATACCTTTCTCTGGTAGGTTTCGGTAATGTCAAACCGGCGTATATCTCCGTTATAGGATGTGTACATGTTTATTTTTCCAAAGCCGTAATTCAGGTTGTAGGCCGGGGTGAGAAATACCTCGGAGGCAGAAACGGGGATTTCAAGATAAACATGGCCATCTAATCCTGTATTTTTTTCCTTTTTCAGCAAAACATTTATAACTCCTGTTACCCCTGCATCGTATTTTGCCGGAGGTGAACTGATAATTTCCACCTTATCGATTTTCGATGCGGGCATCTGGCTTAGGAAGCTTTGGTCCCGCTCTTTGCCGTCGACAAGTAAAATAATGTTCTGGCTGCCTTCAAGCGAAATGTTTTGTTGCAGGTCGACCCCCACACCGGGCAGCAGTCGCAGGATATCGGTGCCGGTGTTCGACGACTCCTGCATTTTCAGGTTAATGAAAAAGGTGGTGTTATCGGCCGCCTGCTTTGCCTTGATGCGTTCGGCCACTACTTCCACATCTTTCAGCTCAAGGTTTTTGCCCGAGATACCGATGGAGCCGAGAAATATGTTACCGGCGCCCAGCTCCACTTTTTTCTTATGACTTTCAAATCCCAGGGCGCTTATCTGAAGGTGATAGGTTCCGGGCTCTACATTGACTATGTTGAAAATGCCCGCTTCATTGCTTGCTGCACCTCCAAGGATGCCTATTTGTGCTGTATCAGTCAGGGCTACATTGGCAAAGGCAATCGCTTCACCGCTTTCAGTACAAATGATTTCACCCGAAATACTATAACCTTGCTGTGATCTGGCCAGGGTTGGACAGAGCACAACTATTAAAACCAAAATGCTTAAAAGGAACCCGTTTTTTGAGCGGCTAAAATGATCTGACCTGTTCGTTTTCATCTTTGTTTTGTTTTAAATTACTGCTACAAAGTGACGGAACATGCAGGTCTCGCGCAAATAACAGGGATACGTTGCAACGATTTGTGCCCGGAGGTAAAACACAGGTGTATTATTTGTTACAGGAGGTCAAATTCTGTGATAAACGGATCAGCTGTATTGTGAAAGAAGCTTGTTGAAGTTGCGGGTGTTGTTACGTGAAACGGGGATTTCAGTATCGATACCCAGCAGGCGCAACCGGTAACCCAGACTATTCCCTTTCTTTGACCGGATATGTTTCAGGTTTACTATAAATGCACGGTGCGTCCTGCACAGGTAGGGGATGTGTGCCAGTTGCTGTTCTATGTCGGTAATGGAGTTGCGTATTACCTTTTTTTGGATCTTATCATCGTTGAGCAGGTAAAAATTCACATAGTTGCTTTCCGATTCGGCATAAATCAGTTGGCTGGGATAGAAGCTGAGTGATTCTTTTTTTAGCTGGGAAGTAATTTGAACCAGTTCTTCAGCTGGTGAAACGGCATCCGGCACTTCACCCTGCTTATAGGTGGTTTCAGGAGATGTCATGCGGAGGTAGTTCACCAAAGTAAAAAAGAGGAATGGCAGTATGCCAATGAGGAATGCACTGGTTATCGAATTAAGAAAGGTTGGCAGGTTCCACCGGTTGGCAGGCTCTTCAATGATAAAGGCAGCCAGGTAAATAGTAACACCTATGCCAAAAAGAAGGATAACTATTGCCAGCAACTCTTTCCCCAGGGTCCATTCCGCTTGTTTTGAAAAATATTCTACCCTGACTAAAAGATGTACCAGTAAGAAAAGCGTTGTTCCGGAGATAAGTGCATAGGCAGCCATTGTAAGTTCATAGCCTAAATACCTGCTGGCATGAGCTCCCAGGGGCTTGTACAACAGGGCAAATACCAGGGTGAAAACGGCAATTACCATCGCACCGTAAAGCGGGTGCCTTATGATGAAGTTTTGCGGAAAGGTTTCCTGAAAGCTGATTTTTGGCTGATGACTCATTTAATAATTAAAATTGGAACTTTATACCGATTGAAAAATCAGGTAAAAGTAAAGAAATGTCCAATAAGTATCAAGACAAATAGTATCAAGTATCAGGACAAAGAGAATCATATATTTAGGGGGATGACCTTCCGATCTTGCTGATTGTTTTTAACAATCCTATAGGTAATTAAATGCTATAATTTTGATATTGTATAATTTTTAAATTGCCCCTTCAGGGCGCCGGAGAAGGGAGGGAATCTTATTTACCCGGGGCGGTGCCACCGGGCTGAATTAACTTGGGCTTACAGCCCGAATACAAAGCACTTATTTTCTTTTTCGGTCTTGCTACTTGTGTCTATAAATCTTGTGTTTATTCCTTGCTGGTATCAAGACAAATAGTATCAGGAATCAAGACAGAGAGAATCAAGACAAGAATAACCGCTGTCGCTGCTTAATCCTGGTCTTGCGACTTGTGTCTATTAATCTTGTGTCTGTTTTCTTTTAGTATCAAGACAAATACTATCAAGTATCAAGACAGAGGGAATCAAGATAAGAAAAACCACTGTCGCTGCTTAATCCTGGTCTTGCGACTTGTGTCTATAAATCTTGTGTCTATTCCTTGCTGGTATCAAGACAAGTAGTATCAAGTATCAAGACAGAGGGAATCAAGATAAGAAAAACCACTGTCGCTGCTTTTTCCTGGTCTTGCGACTTGTGTCTATTAATCTTGTGTCTATTCCTTGCTGGTATCAAGACAAATACTATCAAGTATCAAGACAGAGGGAATCAAGATAAGAAAAACCACTGTTGCTGCTTTTTCCTAGTCTTGCTACTTGTGTCTATTAATCTTGTGTCTATTCCTTGCTGGTATCAAGACAAATAGTATCAGGAATCAAGACAGAGAGAATCAAGACAAGAATAACCGCTGTCGCTGCTTAATCCTGGTCTTGCTACTTGTGTCTAAATATCTTGTGTCTGTTCTTTATTTTGAAATCTCCAGCATGCGTTCGATGGGAATTCTGGCTTTTTCAATGACATCCATCGGCAGGGTTACCTCGGGCTGCTCGTGTTTCATGCAGATGTACAGCTTTTGCAGGCTGTTCAGCTTCATGTAGGTGCAGTCGTTACAGCCACAGGTGGAATCGACCGATGGGGCAGGGATGAAGAGCTTGTCGGGGCAGGCTTTTTTCATCTGGTGCAAAATGCCGCTTTCGGTTGCAACAATGAATTTTTGCGCCGGGCTGCTCTGCACGTAATTGAGCAGGGAAGTAGTGGAACCAATATGTTTAGCCACGAGAAGAACAGGTGTTTCGCACTCAGGGTGGGCAATGAACTCTGCTTCCGGGTATTTATCCATCAGATCGATAATTTTTTCAACTGAATATTGTTCGTGTACCATGCAGGCGCCATCCCAGAGTACCATGTCACGTCCCGTAATGCTGTTCAGATAATTGCCAAGGTTTTTATCAGGGCCAAATATCAGCTTTTCATCAGGGGGAAAGCTATCGATTATTTTTTTTGCATTGGCTGAGGTACAAACCATATCCGACATGGTTTTCAAAGCCGCAGTGGCATTCACGTAGGTAATTACCTTATGACCGGGATATTGAGCTTTGAATTCAGCAAAAGCATCGGCCGGGGCTGATTCGGCAAGCGAACAGCCGGCTTTCAGGTCGGGAAGGATCACTTTTTTTGTTGGATTGATAATTTTAGCTGTTTCGGCCATGAAATGCACACCTACAAAAACAATCATATCGGCATCGGTCTCGGCAGCTGCCTGCGCCAGTCCCAGGCTATCGCCTACATAATCGGCAATATCCTGCAGTTCACTTTCCACATAAAAGTGGCTTAATATAACTGCATTCTTCTCCTTCCTGAGCCGGTTGATTTCTTCAACCAACTTTACATCCGGGTCTACTTTTTCATCAATAAATCCCTTCTCCTCAAGCATCCGGTCGATCTGTACCTGTTCCATCTCAATTAATTTCTGAATTTGTGCTCTAATTCGGCTGGTAAAAATAAAAAATTCATTATCAATAAAACCGTTATTGGTCTTATTTTAACAAAAAGCGGGCAAAAGTTTTTGAATGTAAATCAGTTTTTATTGAACAGGAGGTTAAATTTCTCCGGGAGGCAACATCCCTGAAACTTTATTAACAAATTGTTGATAATCAGGTTCAGTATGAAATTAAATTAATTGTATATAAACCGGTTAGCAAGGCATTTAATTGTTGATAACATTGCTCTGGGACATGATAAAATATAAGTTTTTTTAACATTTATTAGTGTATTTTTAATCCCCGTTAATGATTAGATTACCAGATGAATAGGGGGTTGATAAACAAAACTTTGCAGTGGTGCAGGAATTAGAGAATCTACATCTGGTTAATGTTTTTTTAATAATTGATTAACGTCTTTCTGGCATTTTTCAGAAAGTATAAATTTATTTTTGCGTCAATTATAAATGAATCCTGATGATATCAGATTACAGGTTAAAAATTCAGATAAACGATCTGCCAATCGCACCCGTACATCCTTCTTTACAGGTTGTTTTGTCTTCAGGAATAAATCAAATAGTAGGAAACTTTAATTAAATAATTGAATGAAAATGAAATTACTTCGATTTGCATTTACGATTAGCCTGATCCTGGTATTTGGTATCCAGGCTTATTCGCAGGTAACCACTTCAGGAATAACAGGTGTTGTAAGAAGTGAACAGGGAGAAAGACTCCCCGGAGCTACAGTCGTGGCTGTGCACGAGCCATCGGGAACACAGAATGGTACTATTACCAATACTGAAGGTCAGTTTAACTTACAGGGAATGAGGCCAGGTGGTCCATACAGGATTGAAATATCTTTTGTAGGGTATTCTAAAATGACCTATACCGATATCAGATTGTATTTAGGTGAAGCGTTTGTGCTGGATGCTGTTTTGGAGGAAAGCACAGTAGATGTTGGCGAAGTTCTGGTTGTAGGCAGAAAAGCTTCGGCATTTCAAACCGATAAAACTGGCGCCACAACAAACATTTCCAACGAACAGATGAATGCAATGCCTACAATTAACAGGAGTATTTCAGACATTGCACGTATTTCGCCTTATGCAAACGGAATGAGCTTTGCCGGTGGAGATGGTCGTTCAACCAACTTCACTGTTGATGGTGCCAATTTCAACAACAACTTTGGTCTTGGCTCCAACCTGCCTGGCGGGGGAAATCCTATTTCTCTTGATGCCATTGAAGAGGTACAGGTAGTTATTGCTCCATTCGATGTTCGCCAGACCAATTTTATCGGAGGTGGTATAAATGCCATTACCAAATCAGGAACAAATGCATTTAAAGGGTCAGCGTATACCTATTATACCAATCAGAATATGCGTGGCAACAAAATTGGTGATGTTGATTTTGGCGAACGGGATGAGGAATCAAGGACAATTTATGGTGTTACACTTGGTGGCCCTATCATCAAGAATAAATTATTCTTTTTTGTAAACGGAGAATATGAAATACAGCCGGGACAGGTTGTAACCTGGAGGCCTTCTGATAATGGTGCTGCCAATACCGATCTGATGTTTTCGCGTACAAGCACTTCAGACATGGAAAGAGTGAAACAGCATCTTATTGATAATTATGGCTACGATCCCGGCTCCTACACCGATTATCCGGCTGATGAAAGCAACAGAAAACTTTTAGCCCGCATCGACTGGAACATTAATAATGAAAACAAACTGAGTGTACGGTATAACCATACAAAAAATCAGGCATGGAACCCAACCAACGGCAACTCAACCGATGCCGGTTTCAGGAACAGGTCAATGGATCGTATATCTCAACATTCAATGGCTTTCTCCAACTCCCTTTATTCAATGGATAACATTGTAAATTCATTTGCCCTGGATTTAAACAGCCGTTTTTCAAACACAATTTCAAATCAATTTCTTTCAACCTATACGCAAATAAAAGATATGCGTGGTTCCAATTCCGACCCTTTTCCTTTTATTGATATTATGGCCGGGATGACTGAAGACAACCTTCAGATTTTGGAGCCATATATGTCAGCAGGTTATGAGTTGTTCACCTGGAACAATGGTGTCAACAACAATACATTCAATATTTTTGATAATGTAACTTTTCATTTGACCAATCATAAAGTCACAGCGGGAGTAAGTTATGAATACCAGATGGCCAATAACTCCTATATGCGAAACGGGACTGGTTATTACCGGTATGCAAGTGTGGAAGACTTCCTCAACCAGGCTGCTCCCAGGGACTTTGCCCTCACCTATGGTTATGATGGTGAGAAAAACCCGGCAGCAGAAGTTACTTTTAATCAGTTGGGACTTTATGCACAGGATGAATGGAAGTTATCAGCCGATTTTAAATTATCGTATGGATTGCGTGCCGATTATTTAAAATATGTTGATAACATCATCCGGAACAATGCCATTTATGAACTGGATTTTGGGGGTAAAAGAATTGATACCGGCGAATGGCCATCCGCAAAAGTTCAATTGTCACCCCGAGTAGGTTTCACGTGGGATTTAATGGGTGATCAAACAGTAAAACTTCGCGGCGGTACAGGTATGTTTACAGGAAGGCTGCCGCTGGTATTCTTTACCAATATGCCAACCAATTCAGGAATGGTACAGGGTAGTTATGCTGCTGTAACGACCTACAATGCTGATGGATCGGTTAAAGACGTTGATCCGGCGTTGGCATCATTGGCTGGTCCGATGATAACAAATGTGGAAGAAATGATTGAGCAATTGAACCTGCAAAACACCATTTCTCCTGATCAGGGAGCTTTGCCCCGTGATGTTAATGCAATTGACCCCGATTTTAAAATGCCTCAGGTATGGAAAAGCTCATTGGCTTTAGATTATGAAGTTCCGGTTTCTTTCCCCTTGATGGTTACACTGGAAGGTATCTATACGAAGCATATCAATGATGTAATGCTGGAAAATTATAACCTGGAACAACCCGACGATTCATGGCAGCGTTTTAACGGACCGGATGACAGGTTCATTTATCCTGACAGAAGTGAAATTACTTATACATCACGAAATGCCTATGTTTTGGCAAACAACAGCGAGGGATGGGGGGCAATAGGAAACATTACCGTTACTGCAGAACCTGTTGAGAATTTCAATTTGATGGCGGCGTATACACTTACTGAATCAAAAGAAATATCAGGTATGCCCGGCAGTAATGCGGCCTCAGCATACAACGGACTCATGCAGGTTAATGGTCCGCACCTGCCGGAAGCTCAACGTTCGCAGTATGTAGTGCCCAGCAAAGCAATTGCCTCTGCTTCATTTAGACTTCCTTACGCCAACAACCATATGGCAACTACAATTAATTTATTCTATTCCGGATATTCTCCCTACGGATATAGTTTCACCTATACAAATGATATGAATAATGACGGGTATGCAACCGATTTGATTTACATCCCGGCTGAGAAAGGTGAAATAAATTTTGTTAGCGCTGCTGACGAAGATGCTTTCTTTCAATTTGTGGAGCAGGATAAATACCTTAGCAAGCATAAAGGAGAATATGCAGAAGCATATTCTGCAAGGGCGCCCTGGGTGCACACGTTTGATTTGCGATTTGCACAGGATTTCTCCCTTAACGTTGGGGGTACCAGAAATACCTTGCAGTTTAGTCTCGATTTCTTGAACTTTGGTAACCTCTTAAACAGTGAATGGGGCGTTAACAAAAATATGTTTGAGGCAAATAACGGACAGATTTTAACGTATGAAGGCGTTGATGCCAATAATGTTCCAAGTTTCTCAATGGTACAGGATGATGATGGAACTTATCTGTCAAATTCTTATTCTACCTACTATAACTATAACCAAACCTGGAGATTGCAGCTTGGTGTACGTTATTTCTTCTGATTTCAATATTTTATAGCTGATTTAAAAAAGGCTGTCCTGCACTTATGGGGATAGCCTTTTTTCATATAGGTAAAAAGTCCGTGAAATTGCTTGTGCATTATTATATAATAAATAACATGAGAAGATTTGCAGTTATAGAGGGTGAAGAGTTAAATCATGGAGCTATCCCTCTGCACCGGCCATGTTCCTGCCAACGATTCCAGAGGAATCAAATGTCTATAGCAATGCAGCCCCAATTAACCAATTCGCGGCGCAACTGTCGGCCTGGGTTTGAAAATCGTCCTTTCCATGCGCCGCCATGGAGATTCAAGATTTTTAGTTATATGATTGTGTTTCCAAATCATGATGGAATCTGCAGGAACCCTTTTTTGCTTTAAGCTCTCAAAATTATTCATAATTTTTTCTATCAGTAAGTGACTGGTATTCAGTCATTGAGTATTAAAACAGAAAAAATATTAAAAAAATATGGTACTTTGTGTTGCATAGTACTAAAATTTATTCATATATTTGTATAGCCAATATCAATGTAATTAAAAGTAGTTTTTTAAAGAAAGTTCTTGGCAACGTGTAACGATTAAGAAAACAGAGCGTCATAATACTAGAAAAACAGAGAAACAGAAAATTTTTTAAAAACAGAAGCCATGAAAACAAGAACAAATTTTCGGAAAGCAGCAGTTCGTTCAGCAGCCGTAGTCGTAAGCTTTATCCTGATCAGCTTTACAGTGAGTGCACAGGAGTTTTGGAAAAAGCTTTTAACAAACAGCAGTTTCAATGAAATTGCAATTGCAATGGTTGAAACCAGCGATGTTAAAAGTGCAATGGAAAATTCTAAAACATTTGATGCAGACTGGAAGCGTTTTGATATGGCTTTCGACCCGGCGCTTGAACTGGAAGGTTGGATGTCAAGCGAAGAACATTTCGGAGTAAATGTATTGCACCATGAACCTGAGTTGGATATCCCTTTATACGGGGTAACAGGGCTGCCTGACCTGAATTACAGTGCCGATGCCAGTGAACCCTTGGAACTTGAAGCCTGGATGGTTCAAAGTGGGGGTTGGATGAATTAGAAAAACTAGGGAAGATATAGAGTGGAACTGGTGTCGTTTATTAAAAAATCAAAGAAAAAAATCAAAAATGAAACTAGAGAATACAAAAGCACAGATGAGGAAGGGAGTCCTTGAGTACTGCATTCTTCTGGTATTGGATGGTGAACCGCTTTATGCAAGTAACATCATTCAATCATTAAAGGAAGCTAAAATGATTGTAGTGGAAGGAACCCTTTACCCTTTACTTACGCGCCTGAAAAATGCAGGTTTGCTGGCATACCGGTGGGAGGAATCTACTCAGGGGCCGCCTCGTAAGTATTATGAGCTAACCGATAAAGGGCGTAAGTTTTTGGTCGAACTTGAAGGTTCATGGGCTGAGTTGGTGGATGCCGTAGGAAAGATAAGAAAATCAAGAGCCTGAGCGATAATAAATAAACCAATGCAAATTTCTAAGACAGAGAAAACATGAAAAAGACATTCACAATCAATATTAGCGGTACGGTATTTCACATTGAAGAAGATGCCTACGAGGTACTGCAAAAGTATCTGGTGAACCTTAAAAACCATTTTGGTGCAGATGAAGAAGGAAAGGAAATTCTGGCTGACATAGAAGCCAGGATTGCTGAAATCTTTACTGAGAAATCATCAGACGAACTTAAAGTTATTACATTACAATGGGTGGAAGAGGTAATTGTAACAATGGGAACACCCGAAGATTTTGTTGAAGAGGAAGCAGACGAAGAAGTTACATATACAAGTGCTTCGAAACGTAAACGCAGGTTGTACCGCGATCCTGAACACCGGGTTTTGGGTGGTGTAAGTGGTGGTTTGGGAGCTTATTTTAATATGGACCCGGTTATTTTGCGGATAATCTTTGTAGTACTTACCTTTATAACAACCGGAGCTGCCATATTAGCATACATCGTTCTTTGGATAGCAGTCCCCAAAGCAGTTACTACCGCCCAGCGACTGGAAATGCGGGGACAGGAAGCCACGGTAAAGAATATTGAGAAATCAATACGTGAAGAGGTACAGGAAGTTCAGGAAAGTTATAAGAAGTTCCGGCAATCGGATGCCTATGCCAGGGGCAAAAAAAAAATGACGGGAGCAGGTGATGTAGCCTACCATATACTCAAGCTCTTGTTGAAGATTACTGTAGTTATACTGGGAGTTGTTCTTGTTATTTCCGGAATTCTGGGCTTATTGGGGCTGATTTCAACTCTTACATTAGGTGAGTCACTGGTTCAGGGAATGCCGCTTGCCTGGGGCCCTGAAATTCACTTCCCCGACGTGCTTAAATACCTTGTTGATGCAGGGACAGTTTCCCTGGGGGTAATTACAATAGGCTTCCTTGCCGGTATACCTATGCTGGCCATGCTCTACATAGGTTCGAAATTAGTTTTTAGTTATAAGTCGAACAATACTGTTGTAGGCCTTGGAATGGCCGGTATCTGGCTGATAGCACTTATTGTTTTATTTGTTTTATTCGCCAGCCAGCTTCGTAACTTCCGGAACGAATCAACGGTAGTTGTTAATAAGAATGTTCCCTGCGATACGTGCCAGGTCCTTTACCTTGAGCTGGCAGAAGATACTTACAAAGGCTATGCTGCACACAGTTGGGACCTGAACCATCTGAAAGTTATGCAGATAAGAAGTGAAAAGATCATGCTGGGAACACCACAACTGGATATTGAAAAAGCGGGGGGCGACGAGTTCGTGGTGTCATTAAGAAAAACTTCAAAAGGCCGTAGCCGTGAACTTGCAAGAGATCATGCCGATGACCTGGAATATACTTTTCAGTTGAACGATTCGGTATTAATGTTCGACCCATACTTCTTTCTTAAAGAGGGAGATAAATGGCGTGACCAACAACTGTTCATCACCCTGAAAGTACCTGAAGGGAAAAGCATTTATCTGGATGAGGAAATGGTTGATATCATTTATGACGTGGAGAATGTTACAAATACCTACGACAGGGAAATGGTTGGCAAGTATTGGGAAATGAAACCCGAAGGCCTTACAATGCGCGAGGAAGAAACAGCAATAGAATAGTTTTAGTTATTAATTTTTGAAAAGTTCCTGCAGTGGCAATTCATTCACTGCGGGAATTTTTTTTGTTTTAACTGTTTGTTTACTCCTTTTGAATGAACGGGTAACTCATCCTCTATTTGCCCGTATAGTTAAGCAAAAGGATTAATTATGAAAGTACCGGTGAGCTTGTTGTTGATTTTTTTTTCCTTCTTATCGTGCGGCCAAAATGCCGACCCATTTTATGCCTTAAGGAACCGGATGGTTGAAATCCAAATTGAAAGCCGCGGAATTACCGATAATGAAGTGCTTGAAGCATTTCGGAAGGTTGAACGGCATAAATACGTACTCAATGAATACATTCCGTATGCCTATAACGATTCGCCACTGCCCATAGAGGAAGGTCAGACTATTTCGCAGCCATATATTGTGGCATTCATGACTGATGCCCTGGATTTAAAACAGAACGATAAGGTGCTTGAGATCGGCACAGGATCAGGCTATCAGGCGGCAATACTAGCGGAAATCTGCGATTCGGTTTTTACAATAGAAATTCATGAGACATTGGGAAAAAAAGCAAGGGAGATTTTTAACCGGCAGGGGTACAATAACATAATTTCAAAAGTCGGGGATGGTTATAAAGGATGGCCTGATTACGCACCCTTTGATGCAATAATTGTTACTGCATCTCCGGGAAAAATACCTGAACCTCTGAAAGAACAGCTTGCTGAAGGGGGGAGAATGATTATTCCGGTAGGCAGTGACCCTGTGCAGCATTTGGTACTCCTTAAAAAAAAGAGGGGAAAGATAAGGGAAGAACGGATATTACCGGTACGCTTTGTTCCAATGATCGATTCTACAGGAACCAGGTATTGATTTATTTGCTGATTTAGGCCGCTGCATTGTTCTTTTCTATATTTTTGATTAAAAACCGGAAATATGAAATCAATTGTTATTCAAATCCTTCTTCTGTTTGTATTTACAGCAGTAACAGCACAGGAAACCGTTACCGACCAGCAGTGGTTCATGTTCCGCGGGCATTATGCAAGTGGTTATCTTGATAATGCCAATTTATGCCATACCTGGAATGCCGGTACTGGCGAAAACATTGCCTGGAAGACTGCAATTCCTGGTTTAGGTCATTCTTCACCGGTAATCTGGGAAGATAATATTTATGTAACCACAGCTGTCAGTCATAATGGGAATGATGATCTTAAAACCGGAATTTATGGTTCTATTGAACCTGTGAATGATTCTTCGGCACATGAATGGATGCTGTATTGCATCGATAAAACAACCGGAAACATAAACTGGAAGCAAACCTGCCATAAAGGAATTCCGGATCAAAAGAGGCATCCCATGTCATCCCATGCCAATTGTACCCCTGCAACAAATGGCAAATATGTGGTTGCATTTTTTGGCTCAGAAGGATTGTATTGTTTCACTAATGAGGGAGAGCTGGTATGGAAGCATGATTTTGGTGAACTCAAATCTGCATTTTTTCTTGCTGAAACGGCTGAATGGGAATTTGCAAGTTCCCCTCTGGTACATGAAAATGTAGTTATAATACAGTGTGATGTGCTGGAGAATTCTTTTCTGGCAGCTTTCGATATAAATACAGGCAAGGAAATCTGGAAAATGCAGCGGGATGAATTGCCCGGATGGTGTACTCCCAATATTTATTACGATGGAGCTAATACACGAATTGCAGTTAATGGCTATAAGCACCGGGGGGGATACGATTTTCTAACGGGTGAAGAGGTATGGAAAATGGAGGGTGGGGGAGATATACCCATACCAACTCCTGTAGTCGGTAACAACACTATTTTTTTTAACAGTGCACATGGGAAAGTCTCTCCTATATTAGCTATTCAAAACAATGCCCGGGGAAATATGGAAATGGCCGAAGAGGGTGAATATATTAAATGGGGTAAATTGCGTGGTGGCTCATATATGGGAACGATGCTTTTGTATAACGGGTATTTGTATAACGCTGCCTGGAATGGTAAACTCACCTGTTACGATGCCCATTCCGGCGATGAGTTGTATTCGGAAAAAGTAGGCGACGGGAATAGCTATACCGCATCGCCTGTTGCTTCCGACGGAGTTATTTTCATTGCAGACAATGATGGAAAGGTATATGCTGTGAAAGCTGGTCCTCAGTTCAGGTTAATGGAAGAAAACATCCTAAACGGGCAAATCATGTCGACACCAGCTATATCCAAAAATTACCTCATCATCAGAACCAGGAACCATTTGTATGGGATTTCCAAACTAAAATCCTAAGCCATCTGGCATATTTAAATTAAACCAGTTAACCTGAATTTAAAGCCTCCGTTTGTTTCAGGGAAACAAAGTTTTTTGTCCTGCATTCTCAATTATTTCCCTTATTTTCGCATCTCGTTTTTAAAAGAAGTTATGTGGCTGAAGGTTTCGGGCATTATCCTGCGAAATAAAATACTGTTATTATGTATTCTGGCAGCAATAACCCTTTTCTGGGGTTATCATGCAAGGAATGTTGAGATGTCGTACGAAATTTTTTCAATGCTTCCTAAAAAAGACGCTGCTTATAAAGATTACCAGAATTTTACAGAGGTTTTTGGGGAGGAGGGAAACCTTATTATTATTGGCATTCAGGATTCGGCCTTTTTTCAGATTGACCGTTTCAGAAAATGGGAAGAGCTGGGCAATCAACTTTCAGAGGTTGAAGGGGTAGAAGACCTGTTGTCGGTTTCAAATGCCTATAATATGGTAAAGAATACTGAAGACCGCCGCTTCGAAATAATGGAAATATTTCCTGACACCATTTCAACACAGGCAGAGCTTGACCGACGCGCGGAAATATTCAGAACATTGCCTGTTTACCGGAATTTGTTGTACAATCAGGATGAGGATATTTACCTGCTTGCCATTACGGTGAACAAAGATAAAATGCACACCAGCGAACGTGAAAACATGGTAGGGGCCATCCAGAAAATTGGCCGCTCTTTCGAACAGGAACAAAACATTGATTTACATTACTCGGGTCTTCCCTACATAAGAGTAGTGAATTCGATTAAGATCAGGAAGGAGCTGTATTTTTTCAGTGCTTTGGCTTTGGCTATATGCATTGTTGTTCTGTTTATATTCTTTCGTTCGTTTAAAGCAGTGTTCGTTCCTGTAATCATTGTAATTACAGGTGTGGTATGGGCTTTGGGGATGCTGGCCTTCTTCGACTTTAAAATTACAATCCTTTCAGGAATGATTCCGCCATTACTAATTGTAATTGGCATTCCAAACAGCATTTATATGCTGAACAAATTTCATTATGAATTTGCACGGCATGGCAACAAAGTTAAAGCCCTTCAGCGGGTGATAAGTAAAATAGGGAATGCAACTTTCTTAACCAATCTCACAACGGCTTCAGGATTTGCCACATTTATAATTGTTAAAAGCGAGACGCTGAGGCAATTTGGCATAGTGGCTTCCCTTAATATCATGGGGTTGTTTTTCTTATCGTTGTTGCTGATCCCAATAATATTCAGTTTTATTGAACCTCCATCAACAAAACATGTAAGCCATCTGAACAACCGGTTTGTTTCAGCGATTATTCAACGTTTAATTCATATTACAAGGTACCACCGGAAAACTGTGTATGCTGTTGCAGTGGTTATATTGGGTCTGGGCATTTATGGCATTACACTTATAAAAAGCTCAGGATATATGGTTGATGATATTCCAAAAGATGATCCGGTTTATAAAGACCTGAAGTTTTTTGAAGCCAACTTCGATGGTTTAATGCCACTGGAAATCATGATCAATACCAAGCAGCCAGGTGGAGTAATGCAATTGGTTACTTTTGATAAAATTGATCAATTGGAACAACGGCTTACTGACTATCCTGAGTTATCCTCCTCATTATCTCTGCTTAATCTGTTGAAATTCTCAAAGCAGGCATTTTATAACGGGCATGAACGATATTACAGCCTGCCTAACAACCGCGAAAAAAACTTCATTCTGCAATATGCCGGCAGCAATGAATCCGATGCCGACCTCCTGCATTCGTTTATCGACAGTGCCCAACAGATTACCCGAATAAGTATTCGCATGAAGGACGTGGGTACCACCCGCATGGAGGAGTTATATACAAGCTTTAATGCCGATATTGATTCTGTCTTTACTTCCGACAAATACAATGTAACGGTTACCGGTTCAAGCATTACTTTCTTTCGGGGAACTCAATATTTGTTAAGGAGCCTGTTTACCAGTCTGGGATTGGCAATATTACTTATTGCTGTTTTTATGGCTGTTATGTTTTCATCCTGGAGGATGGTATTATTGTCGCTTACCCCAAACATATTTCCATTGATATTTACTGCAGCAATAATGGGTTATACAGGAATCCCCATAAAGGCATCCACCATTTTGGTGTTTAGTATTGCATTCGGTATTTCCGTCGATAATACAATTCATTTTCTTGCCAAGTACCGGCAGGAATTGAAAGTAACAGGATGGAATATACGAAAATCGGTAGTGCTTGCACTTAAAGAAACCGGGGTTAGCATGTTTTATACATTTGTAGTTCTGTTCTTTGGGTTTGGAATATTTGCACTCTCTGGTTTTGGTGGTACACAGGCGTTGGGGGTGTTGGTATCACTTACCCTTCTTGTAGCGGTTACCTCCAATTTAATATTGCTGCCCTCCCTGCTGACTTCTCTTGACAGGCTCACTACTACACGTTCTTTTAAAGAACCCCTTCTTTCTATATACGATGAAGAGGAGGATATTGAACTGGATGACCTAAAGATTTTGGAAAATAATTCTAACAAATAATACCCATGTATGCAATCGATGAACTTCAGAACAGAGTAAATAAAGAAATTGAAAGGCGGAGTGGTGATATAAATACTCTTCAGCCTGCTGAACTTTATTCACCGGTCAGTTATTCACTTGAGGTAGGCGGGAAGAGACTGCGACCCCTTATGTTGCTCATGTCGTATAACCTATTTTCAGAAGAGATCGCTCCTGCCATGCCTGCAGCTATTGCTACAGAGGTTTTTCATAACTTCACACTGCTTCACGACGATATAATGGATAAGGCAGAGGTTCGGCGGAACAAGCCTACTGTTCATGTGAAATTCAGTGAAAACAATGCTATTCTATCAGGCGATGCAATGGCTTTTCTTTCATATCAGTACCTTTTGGAATGCCGTTCGGAAAGGCTTTTCGATGTGATAGACTTATTCACAAAAACGGCGCTGCAGGTATGTGAGGGTCAACAATACGATATGGATTTTGAAGCGCGCATGGATGTGTCGGAACCGGAGTATCTTGAAATGATAAAGCTGAAAACAGCTGTTCTATTGGGATGCAGCCTCAAAGCCGGGGCTTTGCTGGCAAATGCCCCTGATGAAATTGCTGATCAGCTATATGAAACAGGCATAAACCTTGGGCTTGCTTTCCAGGTACAGGACGACTGGCTCGATACATTTGGAACCCAGCAGGCTTTTGGTAAAATGATCGGAGGTGATATTCTGGCTGGAAAAAAAACCTGGTTACTTGTTAAAGCACTTGAAAAAGCAGAAGGTAGCGTTAAGGAGGACCTTGTAAAATGGCTTAATGCCGGTAATTATTATGCCGAAGAAAAAATAAAGTCTGTTATCCGGATATACAACCAACTGGAGATCAGGGAACTTGCGCTGGATAAAACCGGATCACTATTTTCCAATGCAACTGCAATACTGCAAAGTATAAAGGTTGATAATTCCCGCAAACAACAGCTTTTCGACCTGGTAAACAGCATGCAAAAACGCAGCCATTAATCAAAAAATTGTTTTTGCAAATGATTATATTTGTTATTGAAAAACAAATCGTTCTGTATTGTTAGCTGCCTGATATTATTTTATTGATCGGGTTACAATTAAATATAAAATTGGATATAACTTTGAGCAGCAAAAAAAAAACGGTATCTTTTTGCCGCTTTTTAAACTCAATATTTTTATGGACCAAAGCATAGGTAAAATAATACAGGTAATCGGACCTGTTGTTGATGTTAGTTTCGAACGGGATGGACATGATCTGCCTCCAATTTATGATGCCCTTGAAATTGTAAGAGAGGGAGCGGCCAATCTGGTTATTGAATGCCAGCAACATGTTGGCGAGAACACCATCAGGTGTATCGCCATGGACTCAACTGACGGCCTCAGGCGTGGGATGGACGTTATTCCCACATGGAAACCTATTACTATGCCTTCAGGTGAAAATGCCCTTGGAAGGTTGCTCAATGTAACCGGTGATTCGGTCGACGGATTGAAGCCACTGGCAAAGAATGGAAATCAAATTCACAGCGATCCGCCAAAATATGAAGATTTGCTTACGCAAACCGAAGTGCTCTATACAGGAATAAAGGTTATTGATCTGATTGAGCCTTATGCCAAAGGAGGGAAAATCGGGTTATTTGGTGGCGCCGGGGTAGGTAAAACAGTACTCATCCAGGAGCTGATTAATAACATTGCACTTGCACACAGCGGATTGTCGGTATTTGCCGGAGTAGGTGAACGCACCCGCGAGGGGAACGACCTGTTGCGTGAAATGATTGAGGCAAAAATCGTTGACTATGGTGATGAATTTCGCGAATCGATGGAAGAGGGTGGCTGGGACTTATCAAAAGTAGATCTGGAAACGCTTAAGAAATCGAAACTTGCAATGGTATTCGGGCAAATGAATGAACCACCCGGTGCACGCGCACGGGTTGCCCTTTCGGGACTGGCAATTGCCGAAAGTCTTCGCGACAGCGGCATCAGTACCGGTGAAGGAAGAGATATCCTGTTTTTCATCGACAATGTATTCCGCTTCACCCAGGCCGGCTCCGAAGTGTCAGCACTGCTGGGCAGAATGCCCTCCGCAGTGGGTTACCAGCCAACATTGGCTACTGAAATGGGTATCATGCAGGAACGGATTACCTCAACAAAGCACGGTTCAATTACATCGGTGCAGGCCGTTTATGTTCCTGCCGATGACCTTACCGACCCTGCTCCTGCAACTACCTTTGCCCACCTCGATGCCACTACAGTATTGAGTCGCAAAATAGTTGAACTGGGTATTTATCCTGCAGTTGATCCGCTTGATTCTTCTTCACGGATTCTTACCCCTGAAATTGTGGGTGATGAGCATTACAACTGCGCTCAGAATGTAATTAACCTGCTCCAGCGATACAAAGAGTTGCAGGATATTATTGCCATTCTGGGTATGGACGAGCTTTCGGAAGAAGACAAACTGGTGGTTCACCGGGCACGACGTGCACAACGTTTCCTTTCCCAACCCTTCTATGTGGCTTCTCAGTTTACAGGCCTCGAAGGAAAACTGGTTGCTATTGAAGACACAATTAAAGGGTTCAATATGATTATGAAGGGTGAAGTGGATAAATATCCTGAAAGTGCATTCAACCTGGTGGGAACCATTGAAGAAGCAATTGAAAAAGGCGAGCGTTTGCTGGCCAAAAATTAACTAAGTGAACAGCCATGTTTCTTGAAATTATCACACCCGATAAAAAGATTTACCAGGATGAAGTTAAACGAGTCAGGCTCCCGGGAAGCAATGGCTTGTTTGAAATCCTGAATAACCATGCTCCCATTATTTCTACGCTGGAAAAGGGAATCATTCGTGTAATCGATAATAATAACCAGAGCCTTACTTTTAAAGTAAATGGAGGTATTGTGGAAAACAAGGACAATAAAATCATTGTATTACTGGAATCAATTTGAAGGTCAGGTACCTGATCATACGATTTAGTTCCATCGGCGATATTGTGCTTACTTCCCCGGTGGTACGCTGCTTAAAGCAACAGGTGGAAGGAGCTGAAGTACATTTTGTTACTAAACGCAAATTCGCCTCGTTGGTTGCATCAAATCCTTATGTCGATAAAGTTCATCTATTCTCGGGTAACATAAGTGAACTGTATGAGGAGCTACAGGCCGAAAAGTTCGATTATATTATTGACCTGCATAATAATTTTCGAAGTAACCGTATTAAATACCAACTCAGGGTTAACACCTTTGCTTTTCAAAAGCTGAATATTCAAAAATTTCTTTATGTAAATTTCAAAATTAACAGGTTACCCAATGAGCATGTTGTAGATCGTTACATGAAAACACTGCGGGTGTTTGATGTAAATAATGATGAAAAAGGACTTGATTTTTTTATACCTGAAGAGGAAAATTTTGATGTTGAGAGCCTGCCGGAGCATTTTAGAAGCGGTTACATCGCCTTTGTAATTGCCGGAACATGGAGCACTAAAAAACTTCCTTCCGATAAGGTAGCCGAAATCTGTAACCGGATTGACCACCCTGTGGTGTTGCTTGGGGGTAAAAGTGAAGAAGAAACGGGAACAGAAATCCACAGGCAATCGAAAGGCAATGTTTTTAACCTGGCCGGGAAATTAAGCCTGAATCAATCGGCCAGCCTGGTTCGGGGCGCAAAACTGGTGCTTACAAACGATACGGGCCTGATGCATATAGCTGCTGCTTTCAGAAAGAAAATCCTTTCTTTTTGGGGAAATACTGTCCCACAGTTTGGTATGTCACCATACCTTGCTCATCCTGATTCAGAACTAATGGAGGTGCAGGATCTTAAATGCCGGCCATGCTCCAAATTGGGCTACAGGTCGTGTCCCAGAAGACATTTCGGATGTATGAAAAACCAGGATATTGATAAAGCCATTAACTGGATAAATCGAAATTTTACCACTGAGGAATAATTTTTGTCGTTACAGACTGAACACAATTTAAAGCTCAATATGTTATGTTCCTTATTAAGCTTTTGATTATATTGTTTAGTGTAAAGTTCAAAATTATATGAATACCCGTAAATACACCCTCATTACCGGAGCCAGTTGCGGCCTTGGGTGGGAGTTCGCTACTGAGTGTGCCCGCAGGGGCAGAAATTTGCTGCTTACAGCTTTGCCGGGTGAAAATGTAAAAACTTTGGGCGAACAACTGGCGCAAAAATTCAACATAAGAGTAGTCGGATTTGAGGCTGATTTGACCAAAACCACAGAAATAAAAGAACTGGCCAGAATTATTAATGAATCGTATGAAGTGGATATGCTTATCAATAATGCCGGTTTGGGCGGAGCAAAATCTTTTTTGAAAGCCGATCCGGAATACATCGGAAATATTATCCTTCTAAACACATATGCCCTGGTTATGCTCACCCGGCTTTTGCTGCCGAACCTGAACAGACAGGAGAAGGCTTACATTCTTAATATTGCCAGCCTTGCTGCATTTAGTCCAATGCCCTACAAAACAGTTTACCCTGCATCAAAAGCATTCGTATATTCTTTTTCCCGTGGACTGAATGCAGAACTTAAGGGCACCGGAATTTCAGTAAGCGTTGCCCATCCGGGAGGCATGAAAACCAATGCCGAAGTATCACTTCGAATTGAAAAACACAGCAAATTCATTCAGTCTGCCACCCTCTCAACTCAAAGGGTTGCCCAGATATGCATCAGCCGATTGTTAAAAAGAAGAAAAATAATTATTCCGGGATTCTTTAATAAATTGTATTGGCTGCTGCTGAAAGTTATGCCGCTTTCCATTAGCCTCGCGTATATGCGGGGCCTGTTTAAAAAGGAACTCCGCAAGAGGACAAAAAAAGTCCCGGCTCCTGAACTAATCCCCGATTAAAAAAATGGTACTGGTAACTGGTGCAAACGGATTACTTGGATCATATGTAGTCAAAGAACTACTGGCACGGTACTACAAAGTTCGTGTAATGGTCCGGCCAGAGAGCAACTTAGCTGCTCTTAAAGGGTTACCTGTTGAGTATTTTATGGGACAGCTTACCCTTCAGAAGGATGTTGAGAAAGCAGTGGCGGGATGTGCCCATGTTATCCATGTGGCAGCTCTTGCTATACACAAGCCTACACGGCTGGATGCTTTTCGAAAGATAAACATCGATAGTACCCGCTATATAACAGAAGCATGCAAAAAATCAGGTGTTGAACGAATGGTATACGTTAGTACTGCCAACTGTTTTGAAAACGGTTCAAAATCAGATCCCGGTACCGAAAAAGGCTTGTTTCCGGGTTGGATGAAAAAGTCGGGATATGCTTACAGTAAATACCTTGCCCAGCAACTGGTCCTCGATCAAGTAAGAGCAGGGAATTTTAATGCCGTGGTTGTAAATCCTACATTTATTATTGGTAAAGATGTAAAACCCGGCGGTGGTAAAATATTTGATTTTGTACTGAACCGAAAAATTGCTTTTCATCCCCCAGGAGGAAAGAACTTCGTCGACGCAGGTGCAGCAGCCACCGGAGTGGTCAGCGCAATGGAAAAGGGCAGGAGGGGTGAATCCTATTTGCTCGCAGGGGAAAATTTATCGTACAGGCAGTTCTATAAAATTGTAACAGGCTATACCGGACGGAGCCCCCTGATGATACCGATTCCCTGTTTCATACTTAAACTGATAGGCAGGGCTGGTGATTTTAGTGAAAGATTTTTGAATAAACCAGTCCAGCTGACTTATGTAAATGCCCGTATGCTTTGTCTGGGAAATTATTACACCCCTGCCAAAGCAGTGAGGGAACTTGATTTTCCTGTAGTTCCTGCAAAAGAATCCATCCTGGAAACACTAAGGTGGTTTAAGGAACAAAAATCATGATGTGCCAACGAAGGGGAAAGTATTTGAGACACAGGCAAAGGCAGAGGCAAAGGAGTAAAAGAGGATAGCTATAGTCAGTAGTTGGCAGGAAAAGTCAATAGCGGTGGGAGGAAGTTAGGCAGTACCTTTAATTGCCCGGGCAATACAGTATAAAAATTATCATGTGTAAGTTGACCATCTTAGTAAACTGGAGAGACGTGATTTAGATGCAGGAGGAATTCCATGTAACCCTCCGGCGGGCTGAAGGCCCAAGTTAATTCAGCCCGAAGCAACGCTCCGGGTAAAAATGCCAACCAGCCCTCGCGGTGCAACTGCCAACCTGGGTTTGAAATACCTCCTTTCCATGCGCCGCTATTTTCCGACATATTTAATGGGTAGGGCAGATATAACGATTGTTCAAAACCTCGATTACCGATTAACTGTCATCGGCGCTTTTTCTTCCTGCATCAATTCAGGCAACGGATTCTAATTTATCAAATGCAGTTTTTAGCCTTTCCAGTCCTTCCTGAAGAACACTTCGCGGGCAGCCTGTGTTCAGCCGCATCCAGCCCTCTCCTCCGCTTCCAAATCGTGCTCCGTTGTTTAACCCTACGCCAGCCTCCTCAACAATGTATTTGTTGAGTTTCTTATCGCTCATGCCGTAATCTCGGAAGTCGAGCCATATCAGGTAAGTTGCCTCCGGCTTCATCACTTTCACCCTGGGCAGATGTCTGCTAATAAAATCTTTCAGGTACAGGTAATTTTCCCACAGATATTCAAGCAGTTGTTCAAGCCACTGGTCACCATGAGTATAGGCCGCTTCCATGGCTACTGACCCAAATAAATTTCCCATTCCAAAATGCCCTACACTCAGCACGCGCTCATACCGTGCATGTTTTTGCCTGTCGGGGATTATAACCACCGATGAGGCCAGCCCGGCTACATTGAACGTTTTGCTGGGAGCCATACAAATAACTGAATTGCTTGCTGCATCTTCCGAAAGGGTTGCAAATGGAATGTGCCGGTGGTTCGTGTAAATAAGATCAGAATGGATTTCATCAGAGATAACAAGTATGTCCTTTTCCTGGCAAATGGCCGAAAGTTCTTCCAGTTCTTCCCGCGACCAAACCATACCTCCGGGATTCTGGGGATTGCATAACAACAGCAACTTTGTACCGGCATCAATTTTTGCCTTTAAATCATCGAAATCAAACGTGTAACGGTTATTAACCAGTTTTAGCGGGTTTTCCACCAGCTTTCGCCGGGTTCCTTTTACCACTTCAAAAAAAGGAAAGTAAACAGGCGGCTGCACAATTATACTGTCCCCGGGTTTCGAAAACGTTTCAATGGCAAATACTATCCCCGCTACCACACCCGGGCTGAATGAAATCCATTCTCTGTTTACCGTCCAGTTATGACGGCGTTCCATCCAGCCAATTATGGCATAAAAATATGAATCCGGTTGAAACGTATAGCCATAAATTTCATGCTCTGCCCTTTTTTGTACAGCATGCGAAATAAAATCAGGAGTCCTGAAGTCGGTATCGGCTACCCACAGAGGGAGGATATCGCCTTTTTCAAAATAACGTTCACGTGCATCGTACTTGATGCTGTTAGTGCCTTCTCTAAGTATTATCTCATCGAAATCGTATTTTTTCATAGTAAGTTCAATACTCTGTTTTATTCATTTTATTAGGATGGTATCAATTTTCGAAGATATCTTCCTGAAGAATCCTGTTCCACTTTGAGTACAAAATCAAACCGGTTAAGGTTTAGGCAAAGGTCGAAATCTTCGCGTGGCGCCCAATCCTGTTTCGATTCATCAAAAAACCTGGCTCCGGAACCATTACGGATAATTTCCACCATTTCGCTAAAGCCTGAAGGCAGCTTCAGGAGCTTGCTCCGTATATATTCTGCACAAAGCGTGTCTTCATCGGTGGGATACTCACAGGCATATCCCATGCAAACAAGCGAAACCTGCTCAGGGTTTTTACTCCTGATATATTTTGTGATGGCTCCTGCATTAACAAAACTTCCCGTGATTATTTCATAGGCATTGGTGGCAGCTGCTATGCCCTGGGTGCCTGAACTGGTTGTATGCACTATGGTTTTGCCTTCCAGCCCCTCGGCAGGCAGCTGTGAAGGGGAATTGCCATAATCGAAACCTTCGGGTTTAATCTCATTTCGCTCGCCCATCAAAGCATAATCTGCATTTTGCTCCTTTAACCTGAATGCTTCATCAATGAGGGCCACCGGGATAATTTTTTCTGCCCCGGAATCAAAAGCGTAACATGCCGTTGAAAAAGCCCGAAATACATCTATAATCACCGTCAGTCCCTTCGCTTTTCTTGCACCTTCAAGTAAATGCAATATTTCTATATTCATTTCTTCTATATTAATGAAAAATCATATCATGAGGATATAACATAGTGACTCTTTTTGCTGGTGTGCTTAATTCACAGTTAACCTAATGACCTACAAAAGCAGGCATGAAAATAGCCAAAAAGTCCCGGATACAAAGCATCTTCTTAATATTTTTGAATAATTAAAATCCGGAATTATAAATAAATATTTGCTTTTTATTAAGTTGATCATCCGGGAGGTGAATAGGAATAATGATTTTTTTTAAAAGGATGATTTCAGTCTGAGTTAAATCCCAAATTAATATGAAGTTTGATTGGGAAAAAGGTAATAGTTTATGCAGTTGCAGATATTATTAATTGTTCAATTCAGGACAATTTGTCCAGCTTTAGGATATTTATATTCCGTGCATGATGATTTTTATCCCAGGTGCTTTTAATAAAATAAATGTTTTGACAGAATTAATAACCAGGTTTTGATAGGTTAACATTTGGTTAATGCAATACTGTTCATGCTGGTATTATTAGAGCATCGGAAATTATAAATAATATGAATACTTGTATTAATTGGTTTAACTATTGAGGTTCAGTGAATTAATCAGTCGTTTGAATGAGTGTCGCCGGTGTTTTCTTAGGTTGTAAAACTTAGTAGGATTTAGCTCATATCAAAATATAGGTAAGAGATGACTTGTTAAGCATATTTTATGAATTTTAAGGTATAATATTTGTTTAAACATTAAATTAACATGCATGTATCTGTAAGTTAGACAATTATGTACTATATTAAGTCTGTTAATTTTCCTTAACGCTTACTTTACATTTATTTGATGTAGTATTAATGCATGTTATGCAGCATATTTTTTTATTCCCTGTATGTTTGTACCAACAAATTGTAGTTAAGCTTAACGACTTACATAGAAAACTTTTGAACAATTAAAAATGAGAAACATGAAAACAATTAAATTAACAGTTGCAGCCGCACTAATGGCAGTTGCAATTACTGCAACAGCAGTAGAACGACCAGAAGTAAGTCTTATACCTGTTGATAACGAAAAAGCTATTTTATCGGTAAAAAATGAGAATGCCGCATATTTCGAGCTTGGTATTTATACTTTATACGGAGAAATGGTATATTACAAGCGAACAAATGAGCAGTTGAAGGATTACAGAAGGGTATATGATTTTACAAATCTTGCCCAAGGCAAATACCTATTGTCATTGAAAGTTAACGATACAAAAGTTACCAAAGATTTTGAAGTTACCGGAACCGGAATAAAGGTTGGACAGAACAAAGTTAGTTATGATCCGTATTTCAATTTTGAAAATAATGAACTGAAATTTTCCTATCTCAATTTTGATCAGGAGAATTTGAAATTGCTCATTTACAGCAATAATGGGTTGGTTTATGAAAAAAATCTCGGAAAGGAATTTAATGTAATAACTGGATTTGACCTGTCGAAGTTGGAAAATGGTTCATACAGTATTATTTTGAATTCGCCAGATAAAGAATTTTCTTACAATATTGTAAAATAGATTTGGTTTGGAGTAAATATCAAAGTTCTGCCGATAGGCAGAACTTTTTTTTATTTTAATGCCAGGCATAACTGGTGTTTTGCATATTTCTACCGTTTTTTTTACTGTATTAAAAAATCACTCATAAAACAAAATCATTTTTGAAATGTTTTAGTTTCAAGTTGGTATAACATTTGCCATGAGGAGTTAACAGTGTTGTCCTTTTAACGCAAAAGAATTTAAATATGGAGAAGAAACACCACCACCAGATTGTTATTACTACCGATAGGGAAAGTAACAAGCAGAAAATCCCCTTTAACCTTCTGGTTTCACTGGCAGCCGGAGCGATTGCAGGAGTAGCTGCTATTTTTAGTTTATTCTGGGGAATCGAAATCCTGTTCAATCTGTAAATTAGCAAATTGTATCTGAACAGGAATTTGTGCGGGAAGAATTGAATCCGGCTTAATCTTGTTGACTTAGCTCTTTTAAGGCATTGCCTGCCTCAACGTAAACTCCGTAATACCGTTTGTTACGGAAAATCCCTGTCGACATGCGTTCAAGTTCCTTATGCATATCTTCCAGAGATTTGGTAATGGTTGTCCGAAACAAACCCGCACATTTTACGCAGCTCGTTTTTTGCAACTCGTGTGTTTTGTAATAGGCACTTTTTAACAGTTCTATCGCTTTTTGGTAATTCTTTTCATTCTGATATTTTGCTGAATCAGTATAGCTGTTGTTGATTACAGCAAGTTGCTTTTTGCAATTATTACCACCAAAAGGGCATCCAAGCAGCTCTATCTTATTGTCCTCTCTGCTTTGGGATTCTGAATCTCCATTTAATAATGAAGAAAAGCCATTAAGTTTCATCCGCAAAAATATTTAGTGCGCCATAAAGTAAAGATTATTTTTTTTGATTTGAAAGCGAATGAAGAGTTTTTCGTATTTATTTCTTAACTGAGATATTAACTTTATTACATATGTTTATAGCATGCATCTTAAATTTCTTGTAAAAGAGGAAATAAGTCAATATTAAAATGAGATATTAACATTTTAAAGTTTATATCGTCGTATAAATACTTTTTTGTTTACTTATTCAGAATGGTTTGTATTTTTTCGAGTTCTTCCGCTGTGAACTCCTTTTTCCGAAGCATTTCAACATTATCATCGATTTGGTTTACCGAGCTTGCTCCAATTAAAACTGAGGTAATTCTCCTATCGCGTAATACCCATGCCAGGGCCATTTGCGCCAGCGACTGATCTCTCTGAAGGGCAATTTCATTTAAAGCCACCACCTTATTGTGCGTTGCTTCCACATCTACTTTGGTAAGGAACACCTCACGGGTGGCCCGTGATCCTTCAGGGATACCTTTCAGGTACTTATTTGTGAGTAATCCCTGTGCCAGCGGAGAGAAAGGTATACATCCGATGCCTTCTTCTTCCAGAACATCGAGGAGCTCATCTTCTACCCATCGTTGAAACATTGAATAACGGGGCTGATGAATCAGGCATGGAGTTCCAAGTTCCTTCAGAATTCTGGAAGCTTCCCTGGTCATATCGGCCGGATAATTTGAGATCCCCACGTAAAGCGCTTTGCCCGACCGTACTGCCTGGTCGAGGGCCATCATGGTTTCTTCAAGGGGTGTGTCGGGGTCGGGACGATGCGAGTAAAATATATCCACATATTCAAGTCCCATCCTTTTCAGACTTTGATCGAGGCTCGACAGGACATATTTCCTGCTTCCCCATTCACCATAGGGACCAGGCCACATCAGGTAACCTGCTTTGGAAGAGATAATCAGTTCATCGCGGTAACTGTTGAAATCCTGTTTCAATATGCGTCCGAAGTTTTCTTCTGCTGACCCGGGAGGTGGCCCGTAATTATTTGCCAGATCGAAATGTGTAATGCCCATATCGAACGCATGGTGCAGCATAGCACGGGCATTTTCAAACACATCAATACCTCCGAAATTATGCCAAAGGCCAAGAGATACTGCCGGTAGTTTAAGTCCCCATTTCCCGCATCGGTTGTAAGTCATCAGGTCGTAACGTGAATCTATTGGATTGTAATTCATTTTTAATAGAGTTACCGGTTAAACTGAAAATTTAATATTTGGCTGAAAGGTATCCATTTTTTTACAGTTATACAAAGCAATAAAATGAATTCTTAGGAACCGGAAGCTGTATTAAAGAGATAAAAAAAGGGAGGAAAAAACTTCTGATACTTTTATGCTAACCAAAATCATCTATTGGTCCTCGCATAATGAATCAGGTTTTTCTCCTCCTGGTGTGAGCGGGAGTAATTTCAATTTAATGTAGTACCGCTGATTTTATCAACGCTCAATTACTACATTAATGCTGTTCAAATAAATTTCCGTTTGTGAACCAAATGTTTCAGTACCGACAAGCAGCCATAAATCTCCATCTTCGTTTGTAATAACCAAAATTGGTGAGGTGGTTGAAACAGTTTGTTCGGTGAAACCTGTATCAGTTGTATCGGCAGCAAATGTGCCAATTACTTTAAGATCGGCACCATCGAAACCTGGTTCACCAATACCGATTCCGATAAGCTTCAGAAAGTTATCCTGATTTGCCTGTGTAACAGGTTCTTCCGATACTACACCTGCTTTAATGACCACTGTATCGTTCAGGTTAGTTAACAAGCCGTCATTATCACCGGTTACATCGGTAGTATCGGTATCAATACCAGTAGTGTCGGTATCAACCCCTGTTGAATCAATTACAAATCCTGTTGTATCTATTACCACACTTGATGCTACGTTTAGTGAATAACTAATCTCGTATTGTGTCGATGGCTCCAGTCCGGAAATTTGTTTGCTTGCATAAATAAACAAATTACCGTTCGGATTTGAAGCCGAAAGCAATAATGCTCCTTCTTCATCATCAACAGGAGAAGTGGTTTGTTCTACCTCAAATTCATACAGGTCTTCTTCATCGATCGGATATTCTGCAAGGGCGGCATTCCAACCTTCATCATCTGATTCAAAATCGTAAGTTAATTCAACACCTTCATCTCCCACCGGATCGGTGATAGTGTCTTCATCATTGTTACACGAATAAAGCGACATTGCCATGATTCCTGAAATTATTAAAGCAATTGTTTTCATATGTTTTCTTCTTTAAATTTTTACTAATGTTTACTATTTTTCTAATTTATTATGTGTTCGGTAACCATATTTAATGTGGTTAGGGAACTTAACAACGAAGGGACTTTCGAATAACCTTGCCAAAAATTCCATTCTTGTACAATAGGTTATTTAATCTTTTGATTATTAGATGTTTTGTTTGGTTCATTCCAAAAAATTGAATTTTAGGGTAAAAAATTCGTTGGCTGGGGAATTGTCCAATGTATGTTGATGTATTCCACAAAGTTCGGCTTTATATTAAAAAGCACCCCGAAAGCAACAACGCTGCTTTCGGGGATTTGCATGCTAAAGACCCATTTGAGGGTAGACGGTTAAAAACCTCTTTTATTTGGTAAGGTTTGTCTGACGGTTGTCTTCTTATTATTAATATGATCAATGTAAGATTATATTAGATAATTCGTAAAAATCCACATTGTTATGATTTTGTGATAATTGCGTGATAATTGCACAATATTAAAGGCATAAATTTGAATAATAAGGAGTTGAAAGCAGACTCTGAATTGCAATTCTTTAATGTTTCATTACTAAAAACAATGTGTTATGAAAACAATTTTTACATGGTTAGTGCTGGTATCTTTAGTTGGCATATCGGCTTTTACAAATGCTGAGGTAAATCCTGATACAGCACAGGTGGTCAGCATCGACCGCTTCAGTATGGAGGCCGGGAATCTTTACATCAGGAATGAAGAAAATGGATTGCCGGAACCAAATGAACCCGTTGATTTTGATATGGAACCTTTTATTACCAAAGGCTTGGGTCCCGGTGGCGAATTAATTGCGTATTACAATTTCGACGTTCAGCCCACGGTCCCGGCTCCTATCTATGTGTTATTCCATGAAGGAGAAGACAGCCCTGTAGAAGGTCAGATGAACATCATCGATGTGGTTCCGGGCGATACGGCTTACAATGATTTCTGGCATGTCCACAAAGTAACAGTACCCATGGACTATGTTGCCAATGCAGTAACCAGCTGGCAGGAAATTATGGAAGCGGAATACGCTGTTGAAGCAACTCCGACTGTGGTAAACTGTCCGGTTGTACCTGAGGGATCAACTGCTCAGCTGAGGCTGGGTGGAGAAAGTCCGGAACTTACAAAGGGATGGTATAAAGGAATGGTAGTTTATTACTTTAATTTCTCCGAGAAAGCGTTAATGGTAAACGAAATGGGCATGGTTCCAACATCACCCATTTTTGTAACCTTTAACATTAACCCTGATATGGAAGGAGGCGGACCGCCATCAGGGTTTGTTACTGAGCCATCCACCGGCAGGACGCATAATGTAACCGCCACACTTCCCGAAGATGAGGATTATTCGCCATTGTGGCTGGTGAGTGCATACGATAATGCTGCTTTTGACATGGTGCATGATTTGGCTACGGCAGAAAAGGCTGATATTATCGCATCAGGTATAGCCATTGTAAACTGTCCGGTGGTTATGATTGAGGAAGTAACAGCTGTGAATGATATTTATAATTCTTCATTAAAACTGGAGCAGAACTATCCTAACCCATTTAAAGTTTCTACTGAAATAAGGTTTTCAACAGAGAAAAGTGAAAGGGTTACATTGAAAGTTTATAATATACATGGCTTACAAATTGCAACACTGTTGAGCAAAAAGTTACAACCCGGAGAATATTCAGTTCGCTGGAATGTTCAAAATGAACCGGCTGGCATCTATTTCTATACGATTTCAGCAGGAAATTACAAGGAAACCAGGAAAATGATGGTGCAAAAATAAAAAGCAACACGTTATCAGGTTGTAATATTACTTAACAAGTCATGTAATATGCTAAAAAGGCTTCTGAATACGTACTGGATTTGGAAGCCTTTGTTTTGTATAATTACGGAAATTTACCTGTTTAAGCTCAGAATGTCAATATTTTATAGCTATTAAATAATTTCAATTAAAATCGAAACCGCTGAATCATGAATAAATGGTGCTAATTGTTGCTGAATCCGGTCATTATCAGAATAAGTAAATTCAGTCAAAATCAAATACCTTCGATTCCCTAAAACAAAAAAGTGTCACATGAATCTATTATTTAACACTTTTACTGTACCATTTAAAAACAAAAAACCTGATAACTTTCTAATTATCAGGTTATATTTGCATCTAAAAGTAGCGGGGGCAGGACTTGAACCTACGACCTTTGGGTTATGAGCCCAACGAGCTACCAACTGCTCCACCCCGCAATATATTGTATAGTTTTTTTACTAATTTTTCAGAACGAGGCTGCAAATATAATTACTTTTCTCAAACATGCAAAATTTTTACCCCGTGTTTGAAAAAAGGATTTAAATGAGGTAGTGTCATTGCGTAAGTGAAGTATATTCAGTTGCAACAAAATTTTGAAATTATGGGATGAGAATGTTTGACTGGTTCTAAATAAGCATATAAATGTATTAATTGCTCTTAAGGCCTTCAATAAATTATTATTTTTGAGTTTTTAACAAAATCTTCTTTAATAAACCTGTTATAATGCTTAAGAAATTGTTATACCACCTTAGGAAGAACCTGCTCCTGGTACTTTTTATCGGTTTCGTGGTAGGTTTACTGGCTACAATATATACCAATAAACTTCTTGAATATACTTCTACCAACGAATCGTGCAATATGTGTCATGTTCATCCGCATGTATTTGATTCGTGGCGTTTATCAACCCACTATAATAACTCCTCCGGTTTTCGTGCAAGGTGTGTCGATTGTCATCTTCCGCCTAAAGGACAGGGTTACCTTCCTGAAAAAATGAAAGCTGCGGCACGTGATGTGTACGGATTAGTTTTTAAGGATAGTGCCGATTACAACTGGGAACTCAAGTCAACATTGGAAGAAGCCAAGCACCACGTATTTAAAGTTTCCTGCCTGAACTGTCACCATAACCTGTTTCCGCTTACGCTGACTAAGGAAGGGCAGGATGCTCATCTTTATTACACCCAGAATGAAGATGAACTCAGGTGCATCAACTGTCATTTGAATGTAGGCCATTACGACCCAAACGCCACGCATGCTGCCAATGTAGATTTTGGTATGGTTAGCTCGGAAAAGGCAGATGTATTTACAGAGCCGGCAGTGGTTACAGCACATGAAGATTTTACGGAAACAATTCCTAATACTACCCTTTCATTTAATATGAAAGCTATACCAGGTGGTTCATTTACAATTGGCAGTCCTGAAGATGAACAGTTGCGTGACCCTGATGAGGGACCACAAAAAGAGGTTAAAATAAGTTCGTTTTATATGGCAGAGGTTGAGGTGACCTGGAATGAATACCTGGCATTTTATGGAGCTACAGCAACTGAAGGTCGTTCAACCGATACCGAAGGGGCCCGATTACTGGGTGATGTTGATGCTATTTCAGGCCCCACGCCACCGTATGGCCAGCCCGACCAAAACTGGGGTATGGGCGACCGGCCAGCTATTACTATGACTTTCTATGCTGCTGAAACCTATTGCAGGTGGCTTTCGCAGGTTACAGGAAAAACATACCGGCTTCCCACTGAAGCTGAATGGGAATATGCGGTCAGGGGTGGAACACAGACGCCTTTCTTCTTTGAAGGAAGACCTAAGGATTTTTCACAAAAAGGATTTTTTGGTAAATTGTTCGGACAGGAAAGTGACCTGATTGATCAGTATGTTGTATATGCAAATAACAGCCAGGGCAAATCGGAACTGCCTGAAGTTGTGGAACCCAATCCTTATGGACTGAAGAATATGTTGGGTAATGTGATGGAATACTGCTCCGACTGGTATTCTGAAGATGCTTATGAAATAATGCCTGCTGGTGTTACAGACCCCACAGGGCCTGCTACCGGTGAGGAACGGGTGGTCAGAGGGGGATCATTCAGAAGTCCTGTAGATGAAGTACGCAGTGCTGCCAGGGATCATACTCGTATGGAGGATTGGATGCGTACCGACCCGCAGATGCCAAAGAGTATTTGGTGGTTATCAGATTGTAATTGCGTAGGGTTCAGAGTAATTTGTGAATTTGATGAAAAAACCGGAAAAAATAATTAATTTAGAGACCTGAATTCAACTAATATCAATTTTCTGATTATGAGTAATAATAGTTTTTCAAGACGTAAATTTTTAGCCGGTGCTGCTGCTGCAGGTGCTGCCGGTGTAATGGGAGTAGGTACTTTGTCATCGTGTGCAGGCAATAGCGAAAGTTCAGGTAATGCCGGAGCTTACGACTTTCAGACAAGAGAATTAAATCTTCCTCCAATGCTTGATATCGCGCCCGACGGACCGGTACTTAAAGCCGGAGTCATTGGTTGTGGAGGACGTGGCTCAGGTGCTGCAATCAACTTTCTTGATGCCGGACCCAATCTTACCATCACTGCCTTAGGTGATGTGTTTGAAGACAGGGTAAAAGATTGTGCCAATAAAATTAAAACTGAAAAGGGAGTTGAAGTTCCACAGGAAAATCAATTCGTTGGATTCGATGCTTTTGAGAAAGTAATTGATTCCGGTGTTGATATTATAATCCTGGCTACACCGCCAAAATTCAGGGCAGAGCATTTTGAGGCAGCTGTAAAAGCGCGTAAGCATGTTTTTATGGAAAAACCTCTTGCAGTTGATCCGGTTGGTATCCGTCAGGTAATTGCAACCGCAAAAATGGCCGAATCACAAGGATTGGTAGTTGTTACCGGTACCCAGAGAAGGCACCAGCACAACTACATTAACCTGATGAAGGAAATTAACAACAATGCCATTGGCCAGATAGTATCAGCGAATGTTTACTGGAACCAAAACCAGCTATGGTACCGTCAGAATAACCCCAGCTGGACTGAAATGGAATGGATGATCCGTGATTGGGTTAACTGGGCATGGCTTTCAGGCGACCATATTGTAGAGCAACATGTTCATAATATTGATGTAGCCAACTGGTTTATCGGAACACATCCTGTAAAAGCTGTAGGGTTCGGTTCACGGCACCGCAGGGTAACCGGAGACCAATATGATAACTTCAGCATTGACTATGTATACGAAGACGGGCGCCATGTGCACAGTATGTGCCGTCAGATTAACGGTACTGCAAATGCAGTTTATGAAATCTTCCACGGAACAAAAGCCATTGCAACTACTGCAGGCAATCTCCGTATTGTTGATGCAACAGGCAATGAATTGTTTGCTGCCGAAGGATCGGAAACCAGTCCGTACGTTCAGGAGCATATTAACATGGTAACCTGCATCCGTCAGAATATTCCATTTAATGAAGCAGAACAGACAGCTATTTCAAACATGGTGGCTATTATGGGAAGGGTTTCGGCCTATACGGGTAAAGAAGTTACTTTCGATGAAATGATGAACTCAGATATGAAACTGGGGCCTGATACTTACATTATGGGTAATATTGGTTATGCTGAAGGAGCAAAAGTACCTGTACCGGGTACCGACGAATAAATTTACCGGCATTTATTATAGTATTTTAGAAGCCATTTGCCTTAAGGTAAATGGCTTTTAAATTTTAATATTTCTTCAAATTCGGAAAATTTGAAGGCCTGCCGGATGAATGTTGACATAAAAATTTACTTTTGTAAGTTTTTTAACAGGATAAATAGCTAGAAAATAAAGCAGTTGTAACATGAGAAGATTGAAGATTAAAGAGATTCTGAAAAACGGCAAACCCGGAACTGCAACTTTAATTAAAGGCTGGGTAAGAACAAGGCGGGGGAGTAAAAACGTTCATTTCATTGCAATGAACGATGGTTCAACAATAAACAACCTGCAGGTGGTCGCCGACACTACCCAATTCGATGAGCAATTATTACGCGAAATAAATACCGGTGCGGCTCTTGCTGTTGAAGGAACTCTCACCGAATCGAAAGGTAGCGGGCAGAATGTGGAACTGTTGGCTGAAAGAATTGAATTACTTGGTGGCGCTGATCCCGAAAAATATCCCATTCAGCCCAAGAAGCATACACTTGAATTTCTTCGTGAAAATGCACATCTGCGTTTTCGTACCAATACATTTGGGGCAGTTTTCCGCCTGAGGCATTCAATGGCTTATGCCATACACCACTATTTTAATGAGAAAGGCTTTTACTACCTGCATACACCGATCATTACTGCCAGCGATGCCGAAGGTGCCGGGCAGATGTTCCGCGTTACAACGCTTGATGCCATCAACCCACCGCTTACTGAGGATAAGAAACCTGATTACAGCAGAGATTTCTTTGGAAAGGCTACCAATTTAACGGTTTCGGGGCAGCTTGAAGGCGAACTGGGTGCAATGGCACTAGGCGAGATTTATACCTTTGGTCCTACATTCAGGGCCGAAAACTCTAATACCGCCCGTCACCTTGCTGAATTCTGGATGATTGAACCGGAAATGGCATTCTACGATCTGAAAGATAATATGGATCTGGCTGAAGATTTTCTGAAATACCTTATCGGCTATGCATTGGATAACTGCAGCGATGATCTGCAGTTTCTTGCATCCAGACTGGAACAGGAAGAGAAAAACAAACCTCAGGACCAGCGTTCAATGAACCTGATTGAAAAGCTTAAATTTGTTCAAAGCAGTAGTTTTATCAGGCTTACGTATACCGAGGCTATTGAAATACTGAAAAATTCGAAACCTTATAAAAAGAACCAGTTTCAGTTCCCGGTGGATTGGGGTATTGATTTGCAAAGTGAACACGAACGATACCTTGTTGAAAAGCATTTTAAATGTCCGGTAATTTTAACCGATTATCCAAGGGATATTAAAGCCTTCTACATGAAGCAGAACGACGATAATAAAACCGTTCGTGCAATGGATGTATTGTTTCCCCAGATAGGGGAAATAATCGGAGGCTCACAGCGTGAAGAAAATCTTGAGAAACTGCTGTCGCGAATGAAGGAGATGGATATTCCTGCCGAAGAGATGTGGTGGTATCTCGATACAAGGAGGTTTGGAAGCGCAGTTCACAGTGGTTTTGGCCTTGGTTTCGAACGTTTTATACTGTTCATTACAGGAATGGGAAATATCCGCGATGTTATTGCTTTTCCGCGGACACCTAAAAACGCAGAATTCTAAGAAGTAGTTTGAACTCCTTTAAAAAAGTAGTATTTTTACGGAGAAACATTAGGGATTATGGATCAAAGACTTTCATTACAGCAAAAATTACTACAAAAGCTATCGCCTCAACAAATACAGGTGATTAAGCTTTTGGAAATCCCTACTATGCAACTCGAACAACGTATTAAAAAGGAACTTGAGGAAAATCCTGTTTTGGAGATGGAGTCGGAGAGTGAAAATGCTGAACAAACCGACAATAATGAGCAGGAACAGGAAAGTGATGCTGACAATGAAGAATTCTCTTTTGATGATTACCTGAATGAAGAAGATGATGTGCCTTCATATAAAACCAACACAAACAACTACTCAAAAGATGAAAAGTATGTTGATATACCATTTTCCGCAGGCATTTCTTTTCACGAAAGTTTGTACGATCAGCTGGGAATGACTACTCTTGACGATCCCGACCGGCAACTGGCAGAATATATTATTGGCAACATTGATGACGATGGTTATCTGCGGCGGGATTTACTTTCGGTAAGTGATGACCTTGCCTTTAACCTTAATATGGAGGTTTCGGAAGAAAAGCTGAAGGAGATTCTTCACATTGTGCAACAATTCGACCCTGCAGGAGTAGGAGCACGTGATTTACGTGAATGTCTGATTTTGCAGCTTAACAGGAAACATGGGAATACTTATGAATTGGCCAAAACAATTGTAAAAGATTTTTTTGAGGAATTTACCCGTAAACATTACGATAAGATAAAGAAAAAGCTGGAGTTATCGGACGAGGAGCTAAAGGAGGGAATCGACATTGTTTTAAAGTTGAATCCCAAGCCTGGCGGATCATACAGTAACCCTATGAACAGGTCGAACCAACATATAATTCCCGATTTCATTTTAGACAACCTCGATGGTGAGCTTAATCTTTCGCTGAACCAGCAAAACATGCCTGAATTGAAGATTAACGACACCTACCTCGACATGATGCATGCCCTGGCAAAGCAATCAAGGCAGAAAAACAAGAACCAAAAGGATGCCCTTGTATTTGTGAAACAGAAGGTTGATTCTGCAAAGTGGTTTATTGATGCCATAAGGCAAAGAAACCATACTTTGCTGATAACAATGGCCGAAATTATTAATTTCCAGAAAGAGTATTTTAAAGAGGGGGATGAGGCGAGACTTCGTCCGATGATCCTTAAAGATATTGCAGAAAGAACAGGACTTGATATATCTACCATATCAAGGGTTTCGAACAGCAAGTACATACAAACTCATTTCGGAATTTTTCCCCTGAAGTATTTTTTCTCGGAAGGACTGCAAACAGAGAGCGGTGAGGAGGTTTCTACACGGGAAATCAAAAAAATACTGAAAGAATGCATCGAAAATGAGGATAAACTCAAGCCGCTTACCGATGAAAAGCTTACAAAAATTTTAAAGGAGAAATCATATAATATTGCCCGCCGGACAGTGGCAAAATATCGCGAACAATTAGATATACCTGTGGCCCGTCTGCGTAAAGAACTATAGGTATGGCCCGTAAACTGGCACAAATAATTTCTGTTATACTTCACCCGGTGTTATTACCTACATTAGGTTTTTATCTGCTCTTAAATTCAGGATTCTATTTTTCATTTCTTAATTGGGAGGCCAAAAGGCTGGTTTTGCTGGTTGTACTTTTTTCTACCGCCATATTGCCCATGCTGGCCATGTCGGTGCTTGCAATAAACCCAAGGTTTAAACTTTCATTTGAGACCGGCAACCAACGGGCACTTCCTTTATTGTTTTCATCGATATTTTATTATCTGGGCTACATGCTGCTCAACCGGCTAAATGCATTTCCTGTGCTGAAAATAGTAATGATTGCTTCGGTACTGGTAGTATTGGGGCTATTGCTGGTATCGCTCAAATGGAGGATATCAAGCCATATGGCTGCGTTGGGTGGACTGACCGGAATTTTACTTGCCCTTTCTTTTCGCACTGGCATATATCCTGCATGGGCCATAATAACGGTAATTATAGCATCTGGCCTGACCGGCACAGCACAACTTATGCTGGGGAAGAATAAATTATGGCATTTGGAGGCAGGATATGCTATGGGCTTTACTTTTTTATACCTTACTATTTATTTTATCTGATTTACTCCACAAATTTATAGCCAATACCCTTCAGCGTTTTAATGTGATCGTTACCTATTTTTTCCCGTAGCTTGCGGATATGAACATCGATGGTCCGGTCGCCTACCACAACATTTTCACCCCATACTGTGGCATAGATTTCCTCGCGGGTAAAAACCTTACCGGGTTTGGAAACCAACAGCGACAGCAATTCAAATTCTTTACGGGGCAGAATCATTTCTTTTTCATCCATACGAATCAGGTAACGCTCTTTATCGATAATGAGGTTACCAATTGAAACTGTTCCGGGGTTTTCGGGATATGCAACAGGAGCAGGACTGTCGCCAGTTCGTTTAAGAAGTGCTTTTACCCTGCTGATAAGAACTTTGGGCCGTACCGGTTTTGTGATGTAATCATCGGCACCGGCTTCAAAACCGGCTATTTGAGAATAATCCTCCCCCCGTGCTGTAAGAAAGGCAATCATTGTATTGTTGAGTGAAGGAATTTTTCGTATTTCCTCACATGCAGCAATCCCGTCCATTTCAGGCATCATTACATCGAGGATTATCAGGTTAGGCTGGTGTATTTCAGCAAGCTTAATAGCTTCCAGTCCATTCTTTCCGGTATAAACCACGTACCCTTCTTTTTCAAGGTTGTAGCTTATGAACTCCAGAATGTCGACCTCATCGTCGACCAGTAAAATTTTTAATTTATTATCGTTCATCGGTAAATATTTTTACACTCAACAAAGGTAGCAGTTATCGTTGCAAAAAGAATGCAAATCGTTAGTTTTTAATACAATTTTATTATTTGGCTTTTTCAAGTGTAAAATTAAAAGTTGTTCCCTGATCAACAACGCTTCTGACATTTATTGACTGGTTATGTGCTTCAATAATATGTTTTACAATGGAAAGTCCCAGTCCGGTGCCTCCTTGTTCCCGCGATCGGGATTTGTCAACTCTGTAAAAACGTTCAAAAACGCGTGGGAGGAATTTTTTTTCGATACCGATGCCGTTATCGGTAACTTCTACCATGATGTTTTCATCGAGATCGTGGAAAGATACCTGTACAAATCCATTTTTCCTGCCATACTTTATTCCATTTACAATTAAGTTTGTAAGAACTTCAAGGATACGGTTACGATCGGCCTTAACATAAACAGGTCGTTGGGGAAGGCTTTGTATTTCAAGTGATATCTTTCGCTCATCGGCTTGCCACTGTTCCATTTCAAATACATCTTTCACCGATTGAACTATATCAAACCGAATCATATTTAGCTTGAGTTCACCCGATTCAAGCTTGGTAATTGATTCCAGATCTTCTACTATCGATATCATTCTGTCGATGCTCTTCTCTGTGCGTTTAAGGTAAAGCAGGTTAATCTTGGGATCATCCAGACCTCCCTCAAGAAGGGTGAGAATGTAGCCCTGAATGTTAAAGATGGGAGTTTTCAATTCATGTGACACATTGCCTACAAACTCTTTTCTGTATCGTTCAAGTTCCTTTAACCGCTCAATTTCCTTCATCTGAGTTTTTGCCCATTCTTCTACCTCAAATTTTACATTGGAAAGAAGGTTGGTCGAATCGGATGATTTTTCTGCCAGTTTTTTCCCACTTAATGGAAGGTCTTTGATTGTTTTATACACCGGCTTTATTTTGTCCGAAATATATTTGTTTATAACAAACATTATGTAAAAGTAGGAGGCAATAAAAAAAAGAGCAATAAAAACCACAACCAGAAAAATTCCCGGCGACAACCACCATGTGAGCAGAATAAACAACGCAGCTAATGAAGTTAGTAAAACAGCAATATAAGCTGTCAACTGTCGCGAAGAATATGTTTTCATTCGATTGTTATATATTTTGGATATAAATAATGTGTTCTTTTAAATATTCAATTTATTTTAAATGTTTAGTTACCAATGTGCAAGATCAATTATTTTTCAATGTGTCAGTCAATTGCAACAGATCATTAACAGTAATTTGATGGTTCCTTAATGATTTTTTAATATTTTAGCACGATGTTAAAGAGATGTTAAAATATATATTTGCTGCCCGAAAAACTTAGATAATGGAAAATTTCTATCTTATCGTTGTCGTTATCCTCTTTGCATTAGCGATTTCTGATTTAGTAGTAGGTGTGAGCAACGATGCCGTTAATTTCCTGAATTCAGCTTTCGGGTCAAAAGCAGCTCCCAAATGGCTTATATTTCTGATGGCAGGTCTGGGAGTTTTAATTGGCGCTACATTTTCAAGCGGCATGATGGAAGTTGCCCGGAAAGGGATATTTCATCCCGATATGTTTATGTTTTCCGAAATCATGGTCATCTTTCTGGCAGTAATGATTACCGATATCATACTGCTCGACATGTTCAATACCCTTGGGATGCCAACGTCCACTACAGTTTCAATAGTATTTGAGCTGCTGGGTTCTGCTGTGGCTGTTTCTCTTGTGAAACTTCAGGCACTTGGGAAACCACTCGCGGAACTATCCACGTACATAAATTCAGAGAAAGCCCTTGCCATTATTACAGGTATTCTGATATCTGTGGTTATTGCATTCACCATTGGGGCCCTGGTACAATACCTTACACGTCTGGTTTTTTCCTTTAACTACCGGAAAAACATGAAATATTTTGGGTCTATATTTGGCGGAATCGCCATTACTGCCATTACCTATTTCATACTTATTAAAGGAATTGACGGTTCAGCATTTGCAGGAATCAGGGTAGCAAACGGTGAACGGTTGGATGACTGGGTTACCGGCCATACTATGACTTTGCTGATGTACAGCTTTTTCTCGTGGGTAATTATTATACAGCTGTTAAGATGGGTGTTTAATATAAAAATACTGAAACTTACTGTATTAATAGGAACTTTCGCACTTGCAATGGCATTTGCCGGAAACGACCTTGTAAACTTTATTGGAGTTCCGCTTGCAGGTTATTCATCCTATAAAAGCTGGATTGCTTCTGAAAATATTGCTCCGGATGAATTTTCAATGGAGATGCTGGCCGGCGAGGTAAGCACACCAACCTATATGTTGCTCATTGCGGGGCTGGTTATGATTATAACTTTAATTACATCAAAAAAGGCGCAATCTGTTATTAATACAGAGGTTAATTTATCAAGGCAGAATGATGGAATCGAACGTTTTGGATCTTCTTTGATTGCCCGCCTGATGGTTCGCGGTTCCATAAATTTTAACCGGTCTGTTACGCGGTTAATCCCGGTCCGTGTAAACCAGGTAATATCTCGTCGGTTTGCACCCGTTCCCCTGGGGCCGCCTGATCATCCGGATACACCGGCATTTGACAAAATCAGAGCATCAGTTAACCTTTTGGTTGCAAGTATATTAATTGCCATTGGCACATCTTTGAAATTGCCCCTATCAACTACGTATGTAACATTTATGGTAGCTATGGGCACTTCGCTGGCCGATCAGGCCTGGGGGCGTGAAAGCGCCGTTTATCGTATATCGGGTGTATTTGCTGTTATAGGAGGCTGGTTTCTGACGGCCATCATTGCATTTTCTGTAGCAGCATTTATTGCCTGGATTATCTCTATAGGTGGAAAATTCATGATCTTTGTTTTTCTGGCAGTGGCTATTTTTATGGTTGTCAGGACCCATTTTATCTTTAAAAGGAGAAATGAATTGGCGCTGATTGAGGAGGATGATGCCATATCGGAAACAGATGAGACCGAAAAGGTTATGGAGAAAAGCAGAAAGCAGGTCGTACGATCCATTATGCTGGCCAATCAGATTTATTCGGTGAGTATCGATAGTTTTCTTAAGGAGGAGCGCTTACAGCTAAAAGAAGCCCTTTCAATGAAAGATAACCTGAATAAAAAATCTAAAAAGCAAAAAAATAAAGTCCTTAATACGATTTCAAAAATAGAAGAAGCAGTCGATTCAGGACATTTTTATGTACAGATGATTGATTATCAGCGTGAGATGGCGCATTCGCTGAATTTCTTTGTTGAACCGTTATATGAACATGTAAACAACAACCATAAACCCTTCATTCCCATACAATTTGAAGAGTTAGCAGACCTGGAAGAAAAAATTGATGCATTTTTTAATTTTGCAATCCACCTTGTCAGGGAAAATAAGTTCAGCGAAATCGAAAATCTCATACAACAGCGCAATCAGATAGTGGTAAATCTGGAGAGAATGGAAGTGGCACAAATTAAACGTATTAAGGTCCGTGATGTGAATACAAGAAATGCTGTTCTGTATTTTAATATAATCACCGAAACCAAAAACATGTTGCTTCATGCCATCAATCTGATTAAGTCACACCGCGATTTTATTATTGTATCAAGGAAACAAATGCCCACGGGTAGAAAAAAATAGCTTAATAAAGCGTTTGACCTGCTTAAGGAGCGTCATTTCTCAATAAAGCAAAAGGTACAATGTCAAATACATCTTCGAGGAACAGTGATTTGGCTGACTCAACAGGCTGGCCTGTCAACAGGTTTTTCATACCTGAAGGCAAGGGTTCGGGCAGTCTGATTTGAGTATCTTCCCATAGGTAATCACCTTCAAGCGTAGCAGTACTTAACGGCAGAACAACAACCAAATGCTGATTGTGGTAGCTGCGGTAAAAAGCAATGACTCTTTTATGGTATTTCCCGATTACCTTCAGCGGAATATAGCTGCCCTTCAGAAAAAGGTCGGGGAAGCGGTTTCGTTCCTTAAGAGTCAGCCACGATACCCAATGTTTAAGCTTGCCTGATAGTGGGTTACTAAAGAGCCTTTCTGCCAGGTCAGCAGGATCATCGGCATAAGCCTGTTCCAATTCTTCAATATTCTTCAACAGATTGAGGTAATCGACCGGACGACGGTTATCGGGATCAACAAAACTCAGGTTCCAGTCTTCCGTTCCCTGGAATGTGTCGGGTACTCCGGGAACTGTATTTTTAAGAATTACCTGTGTAATTGAATTGACGATTCCATGAGGAATCAGCTCTTCCATAAATTCAGCTAACCAGCCGGGGAAAGCAGAATCGGGTGTAAATATTTTTTGTACAAAATTGAGTGTTTCATTTTCATAGTCTTCATCGGGGTTGCTCCACGATGAGTTTACTTTGGCCTCCCGCATTGCTTTTATAAGATATTCCTGAAGGCGGTCAATAAATGATTCATCTGCTTTGGCATTCATTGGTAAATGGGCACATACAACCTGGTAAATTAAATATTCGTCGTTGGGTGTAGGTATTTCCCGGTCCTCAATATGTTTTTTATAAATCCTGTTATTCTCCCTCCACTGCCTGGCTTCGTCCATCCAGCTAACAGGCATGTCGCTCAGAACATTCAATCTTGCCCGGGCATCTTCCCCGCGTTTGGTATCATGTGTCGATAGTGTGTTCATCGACAGAGGCATAGTTTTTAAACGTTCCTCCATTGCCTTGTGAAATTTATCAGAGCTAATTCCAAAATAACCCGGAGAATCGCCTACTTCATTGTGACCAATGAATGGATTGAAGGAATAAAAAGCAGTGTCTTCAATTCCTTTGGCCATCAGCGGACCGGCAAACTGCATGCAGCGCCTGAAGAATGCATCCACCTGTTGCACTTCATTCCTGCTCCCGGGAAGTTTCAGCAGGAACAAATCCACTAACGTTTTTAGGGTATTCTTATTGTCCGGGTTTTTTTTCATGGCTGTATCACCAATCATTTTTACCATTCCGGCATCCTGCTCCATAAATATGGAAGGTGCATTATATACTTTATAAACCGGGCAGGCTACCAGGAATTCACCAATGGCTGCCCTGATTTTTTGTTCATCGGATTCGTGCCGGAGTATCGAATTTAATGTGAGGCATTTTTTAGTGAGGTTATCCAGTTCACCCGAAAGCCGTTTGTACAGGATAAACCGGTTTTTATTGTAAAAAACCTTATCGTAATCAACTGGTTTTTTTATCCAGTCGCTGTAAAAGGAATTGAATACCGGGCCGGTATCCCTGTTTGTAAGCAGGTTGTTTACAAGGCTCAGAAAGTCATAACCGGTTGAACCTTCTATTGGCCAGTGGCCCGGAAGGGTTTCTTCTTCTTCAAGTATCTTTTCCACATAAACGGGAACACCTTCACCAACTAACTCACGCAACCGCCCAAGGTATTCGGTTGGATTAAACAATCCATCGATGTGATCGATGCGGAGTCCGTCTATCATGTTGCCTTTTATCCATTCATCTACAAGCTGATGACATGTTTTGAAAACCTTTTCATTTTGAATGTTCAGGCATATCAGGCTGTTGATTGTAAAAAACCTCCGGTAGTTAATTTTAGTTTCTGTATCACGCCAGAAAGATGGAAAATAGTATAGCTCATCAAGTACTTTCTTTAATTGGGCGGGATTACTGTTTGTTTCTTTCAGGCATGAATTAATGTATTCTTTGAATTCAGCTGATTGGGAATGAGCATCAGTAAGCTTTTGACAATTCGTATCGAACTCCGCTGCAGAATTTTCATCGATTAAAAATGCGGCTGCCGGTTCAGGCAGTGGAATCTGTCCGCCTGCTTTTAAAACAGTGGAATAAGCACGAACAGATAAGGGAAATTCGTTATCGAAATATTTCAGTTTAAATCCTTCCGGACTGAAAACAACCGACAATTCATTATCCCGGACCAGCTCGTTTAACGGCTTTCCAAAAAAAGGAAGCATCAGTTTGTGCTTTAATTCCGGATCGTGATGGTTTTCAATAATGTCGAAGAATTCATAATAGGGTGAATCTTTGCCTTTTTCCAGCACATCATAAATCCAGGGGTTTTCAGTGGAATAAGCCATGTGGTTGGGTACGATATCCTGGATCCAACCCATTTTATATTCATGAACTTTTTTTGTAAGGCGTTCAAAATCATTGGCTGTTCCTATTTCCGGATTTATTTTAAGTGGGTTGGTTACGTCATATCCGTGGTTACTTCCTTTCACAGCCTCTAAAACAGGCGATGCATAAATGGTTTTAACACCCGTTTTGTGCAGGTAGGGCAATATAGATTCAGCATCATTCAGTGTAAAACTCTTGTTAAACTGCAGCCTGTATGTTGAAACCGGATTAAATGTTTCCATTGCCATTGTATTTTAGCTTAATATTTGGTAGAATAAACAATAACAGAACGTTCATCTATTTGAATCTCTTCACCTCCTGTAATTATATCAGGACAAACCTCACCAGTTCCTTTCCATTGTTCATCATTTGAATCAATTAACTTCTTAAGGGAAGTTTTATAGTCAGCCGGAATAGTTAATTTCTCCGTCTGATTGCTGAAATTAATGCTTGCAATAATCCTGTTTTCTCCGTGCCACCGTTCAAGAATAAACAGGTTGCCATGTTCTGTTATGCGGAGGTTATCCTTATCCGGAATCTTAAGCACCGGATGGTTTTTACGAAGTTCAATCAATTTCCGGTAAAATTCGAACATTGCTTTTTTTTCTTTATCGTCTTCAATGTTCCACGATAATTTCGATGCTTCAAAGGCTTCAGGTGAATCCGGATCAGCAGCATCAGAAGTATCGCCAAAAAAATCGCTGAATTCCCGTTTCCTGCCTTCCCTCACCAGCCGGTTAAGCTCCGGGTCAAGGTGGCTTACAAAATAATTGAAAGGGTTACGCTCTCCATATTCTTCACCCATAAACAGCATGGGTACATTGGGAGTAAGAAACAGCGTACCGGCAATTACCTTGGCTGTTTCGAAATCCGACAGTGAAATAAGGCGGTCGCCATGCAAACGGTTTCCCACCTGGTCGTGGTTTTGGGAAAAGATCACAAACTGTTCCCCCGGATTTTTAATGGCTGAGTTGCCGTATGTTTTTTTTCTGTATTCTGAATATTTATTGTCAAAAACGAATACTTCTTTAATGGCTTTTGATAACTGCCGTGGCTTTCCAAAATCCACATAATACCCTTTTTTTTCGCCCGTAACAAGAGTGTGCACTGTATGATGAAAATCGTCGGACCACTGGGCATTTAATCCATAACCACCCGACGAGGTGGGTGAAACATATTTTACGTCATTTAAGTGCGATTCTGCAATCAGGTAATACTTCCGGCCGGTTTCAATGCTCAGTTCTTCTGTTTTCTCTGTAAGTTCCTGCATAATATGCCTTGCACCGAAATCGAAAATGGCATGAACAGCATCCAGACGCAACCCGTCCATGTGAAAATCACGCAACCACATAAGGGCATTTTGCACAAAATAATTACGAACAGCGTCGGAATGCTCACCGTCGAAATTAATTGGCTGCCCCCAGGGAGTCGAATAGGTGTCAGTAAAATACGGACCAAAATTCGAAGTGTAATTTCCTTCAGGTCCTAAATGATTGTAAACAACATCCATAATCACTGCAATCCCCCTGTTGTGGCAATCGTTCACAAGAGCCATCAGTTCTTTAGCCCCGCCATACGAATTCTGAACAGCAAACGGATATACCCCGTCGTACCCCCAGTTCCGGTTGCCGCTGAACTGGGAAACCGGCAAGAGTTCGATGGCGTTAATCCCAAGGTGCTGCAAGTAATCCAGTTTTGACCGGATTCCCTGAAAATTCCCCTCAGGGGTAAACGTGCCGGTATGCAATTCATACTGAATCATGTTGGTCAATGGATTGTTGTTCCAGTTGCCATCGGTCCATTCAAAATCGCTCAGGTCGATGGCCTCCGATGCTTCATGTACTCCCTCCGGCTGGGACAGAGATCCCGGATCAGGAAAACCGTCTTTTTTATTTATAAGGTACTTGTATCTTACTCCCGGTGAAATGCCTTTAACTGCGACATTCCAGTAACCAAATTTTTCGCGGTGCATTTTATGTGGCTGGTCGTGCCCGATAATGATAAGGTGGAGCGTTTCAGCCTTCGGGGCCCATACACTGAACCTGCAGGTAGTTTTGTCAATAAATAACGGGAAAACTGTTTTATAGATCATGTGTACGAATGTTTTATATCCATTAGTGTCGTTCAATGCTTGTTTTTCTGGTTCATAGGCAGGGGTAATGTATTTGTACAGAATGTATTTTAAACAGAAGACGGTTCCTGATTGTTCAACAATAAATCCTATGTTGTGTTATATGTATTGAGCATATAATTAATGGAAATTCCTGAATCAATTAAATATAAATGAGTAACAAAATAGAATCGTACGATGGAATTGTCTTACCCGGGAAACCCTATCCTTTAGGAACAACCTACGACGGCCAGGGCGTTAACTTTGCCCTTTTTAGTGAAAATGCCACTGGTGTAAGGTTATACCTGTTTGATAATCCGGATGATCAACAGGAATCAACGCACATCGATTTTCATGAAGTAACCGATTATGTCTGGCATGCTTACCTGCCCGAAATTAAGCCCGGCCAGTTATATGGTTACCGGGTATATGGAAAATACAAGCCCAAACTGGGATTCCGGTTCAATCCGCAGAAGCTTCTGATTGATCCCTATACCTACGCTATTTGCGGACGCATTGAAGTGGACGAAAGCATGTTTGACTATGAATTTCAGAATGACGGTAAAAAAGATAAGTTTAAGAAAAGCAGTATCGACAGTGCCACCCACATTAACAAATCGGTGGTCATCGATACCGGTTTTGACTGGGAGGGGATAAAGAAACCGGATACCCCAATGCACAATTCTATTATTTACGAACTTCATGTAAAGGGATTCACTGCAAAACACCCGGGGATACCCGAAGAGGAGAGAGGAACCTATAAAGGACTGGCAAATCCTGTGATTATTGATTATTTTAAAGAACTTGGGGTAACGGCCATTGAATTAATGCCCATTCATCATTTTACCCACAACAAGTTTTTGCTCGATAAGGGGCTTACCAACTACTGGGGGTACAATTCCATCGGGTATTTTGCCCCTCATGCCGAATACAGTGCTTCAGGCCAGAACGGAGAGCAGGTAAGCGAGTTTAAGGAGATGGTAAAAGCCTATCACCGCGCAGGAATTGAAGTCATCCTCGATGTGGTGTATAACCATACTGCCGAGGGAAACCACCTGGGGCCCACACTGGCTTTCCGCGGAATCGACAATCACCATTACTACCGGCTCGAACAGGAACAGCCGCTTTACTATACCGACTATACAGGCACGGGCAATACCCTGAACATGCTCAGCAGCCGGACCCTGCAGCTGGTAATGGACAGTCTCCGCTACTGGGCAACTGAAATGCAGGTTGATGGTTTCCGGTTCGACCTGGCCTCAGCACTGGCAAGGGGATTGTTCGATGTAGGACGCCTGTCTACTTTCCTTGATACCATTCACCAGGATCCGACAATTTCACAGCTGAAGCTCATTGCCGAACCCTGGGACCTGGGCGAAGGCGGATACCAGGTGGGGAACTTCCCTGTTCTGTGGGCCGAATGGAACGGTAAGTACCGCGATTCGGTAAGGAAGTTCTGGCGCAGCGACGAAAGCCAGGTGAGCGAACTGGCCTACCGCCTCAGCGGAAGCAGCGACCTTTACCAGGATAACGGTAAGCTTCCTTCCTCCAGCATAAACTTTGTAACTGCACACGACGGGTTTACACTCCACGACCTGGTCAGTTACAATGAAAAACACAACGACAACAACAAGGAAGGAAACAACGACGGCGAAAACCATAATATAAGCTGGAACAGCGGGGTTGAAGGACCTACCGATGACCCCGATATTGTGAGTTTAAGGGAAAAACGCAAAAGAAATTTCCTGGGAACCCTCCTGCTTAGCCAGGGGGTCCCTATGATCAGCCACGGCGATGAATACGGGCGCACTCAAAACGGAAACAATAATGTTTATTGCCAGGACAGTGAGCTATCGTGGATGAACTGGGACTGGAAGGAAAATCATAAAAAGCTTTTCGAATTTACTAAAAAGATAATCTCAATCAGAAAGGAATTCTCCATTCTGCACCCGCGCCGTTACTTCAAAAACCGGCGTATCAGGGGAGAAGATATTCTCGATATCCGATGGCTGAATATTGATGGAATTGACATGAGTGAAGAAGAATGGAACGAAAAGTATTACCGGAGCATGGGCATGCTATTGAACGGCGTGATGATGAACAAAAAAGACATCGATAACGGGCGGCAGGAGGAAATTTTATTGATTCTCGTTAACAGTTACTGGGAGCCTGTTACTTTTACTTTACCGCACGAAGGACCTGGCCCCGACTGGGAAGTTCTGGTAGATACTGTAAATGAAACAGAACCGGAAGAGAATAAAATTATTCATGGTGTTTACGAAGTCAGCGACCGGTCGCTTGTGTTGCTCCGGAATTTAAGGTAATACTAAAAAGGTCGGGTTGACCCCAAACCCCCAGCCTGAAAGCTCAGGTTATTATCCGGGGCGGTGCAACAATGGAGGTGTCTGCGGGTAGCAACTGCACTACTACGGTGGGTCTTACTAACCCCAGCTTTTAAGCTGGGGATAACCGACCGTCTAACCACCTCTTTTCCCGGGCTTTAGCCCCGATACCCCCATTCTTTAAACATGCGACCTCACCGGGGTCAAAGATTATGGCTGATCAGGAACCTAATCCTTCCATGGCAGTATATTGGCTATACCATCACCCTGTTTCATTTGACCCTAATTCGTATTAAACTCACATTTAATTCGTACTAAATTCGAAAAATCGCGAATTTGATACGAGTTTACTCCGAATCAACCCCGAATTAACCTCGAATTTGATTATGACCAGGTATATCTATGAAAGGTATTTATCAGTCCACATCTATATATAATTTTTCTTACGGGCTTAAGATTCTGGTTCGTCTTCTGTTCACGGATATTATTGACGCAGTCAGCTCTCTCAAACGTTTTCGGTCAGCGACATGCTAAATACAAAGAAAATTGGTATTATATCCTGGATATATTCCCATTAATGTTTCTGTATTTGGAAACACATTTGTATTTTTGTATAAAAATTTAAGATGATTAAACCAATTGAGATTATCCTTCTTCCTGAGGCGGATGATTTCGTTGACAAAATTGAGAAATCTGCCAGGAAGAAATTATTTTATGCAATTCGTAAGACTAAAATGAGGATTTATGGAGATTGGTTTGATAAGCTAAAAAGTTCGAAAGATATTTTTGAATTTCGCGTAAAGGATAGTAATAAGTATTTTAGACTTTTTGCTTTTTGGGATACTTCAGGTGAAACTGAAACACTGATTGTTTGCACCCATGGATTGATTAAGAAAACCAATAAAACGCCAAAGCAGGATATTAAAAAAGCTGAAATGATTAAGGAAAAATATTTTAAAGGATTATTATAAAACTCATATTTTATGAAAACAACAAAATATAAACGATTTGAGGATTTAGAAGATAAATATTTTGGAAAGGAAGGAACCCCGGAGCGGAATGAGTATGAGTTTGATTTAAAAATGGAGCTTATAGGAGAAAAAATAAAAGAATTAAGGATTCAGAATAATATGACCCAGTCGCAGCTTGGAGAGTTGATAGGCGTTAAAAGGTCACAGATTTCAAAACTTGAACATGGAAACCACAGCGCTTCTGTTTCGACAATCATTAAAGTTTTTCAAGCTTTGAAAGCCCGTGTGAAATTACGGATTGAGACGGATGACAATCCTGAATTTGCTTTTTAATCACAACTGTTTGCCACTTAGAAAGCAGTCAGTTAAATTGCTTTAGCAGTATAATATAATTCATAACATGAATAAATTAATCGCTTTAGCAAATTTGAGAGTCTTGCTTTATATGCAGGAGGATTGCCGTCTAGTCCTCAGGCGGGCTGAAAGCCCAACTTAATTCAGCCCGGTGGCAACGCCCCGGGAAAACAATGCCAGAACCTTCCCTCCCGCCCTGAAAGGGCAGATTAAATCTATTTTGTTTAAAAGAATCATCCAAATTTTTTAAGTTGCCCTTTCAGGGCGCACGTTCAATGGGGTTCATCATAACCCAGTGTGTTACCTTGGGTTAAATTAAATCGCCTTTTCAGGGCGTTCTCATTAATCAATAACGATTAGATTTATTTTAAAGGTAAATCCAGAGTCAGTAATTATAGGATAGAAAGGGATATTTTAAATTGAACGCTCTTAAACGCAGTTTCGTTAAACCCGGCAAACACTCCTGCATTGCCGATCAAGAACAGGTTGTTGATGCTGTAGCCGGCTTCCCAGTAATGATTCATTTCGGGGGTTGCAATGTAGTTCAGATGCAGGCTTTCGCTCCAGGTGCGCTGGTTTATAAACGAAAGATAGCGAAGCAGCACGTATTCACTTCGCAGCTCTGCCCCAACATTCAGATAGCTTTGATGTGTGGAGGGGTGGTAATCGTTTAAAAGCTGAAAGGTATGGGTGAATGCCTTGAGCGAAACAGGTGTTTCAGCCGTATTGAAATGCCTGTACTGCGAGAAATGCAGTTGGTTGGCATGGATAAAGGTTCCGGCTGTAACTTGCCATTCGATGCCAGCCACGGGCGAAAGGTTTGCCTGTTGATGAAACTGTACCTCTATCAGGCTGAAATCGGATTCCGACGACAATACATTGCGGACTCCCTGCCTGTAGGAAAGTCCCAGGTTATAGAAGTCGGAAATTAAAAGGAAAGCCGATTGTTCAAGCCAGGGCTTTCTCTGAACCCTGCGGTAATTGACTGATGCACCAAATACAAAACTTTTTTGCTGAAGCAGCGCAGGATGGTCTTCTGCAAAACCATAGGGCACATTTGGTTCATAATCCTTTTTATCCGAAAAGTTGTAGGTTGCATGATTTTTCAGCGGTACAAAATGGTTGTATTCAACCATTGCATTTACATGCAGGTCTTTTGTCGCCCTTTGTGAAACGCTCATTTCAACGAAAGAAGTTTCATACAGCTTTTTGTAGTTTTTTGCAAAAAACCATGCGCTCATAGAATTCAGGCTTGAACTTACGCCTGTTCCTTCAGGTTTGTAATCGCGGCTCAGCTTTCCAAAATCAAGCCCCACCTGGTTGTGATTCCAGAGCAGGTTGGTAAACTGATTTTCGACGCTCCAGAAGAGCGCTTTGCGACTAAAGGCATACCCGACTTCAGGAATTACCGTGATTTGTTTACCTGAATCGGGGATTATACTGAAATGAAAGCCCTGTTTGTATTTAGAGCCGTCTGCTGTATTGAAATCATAGTTTTCCGGGGAAATCAGTCCATCGTATCCAAACCGGATGAGCGAATCGGGGCACAAATCAGAATGCCCGGTAACTATTTTGAATAACAGGGTGTTTTCTGGTCCTTCTTTTCCAGTTCCTGAATCTTCAGCTTTTTCCTGGTGCGTTCTTAGCGAATCGGTAATTTCATAGCTGCGGATTTCAGCAGGGGAGAGGGGAATGGTGCGCACCGTGTCCCAGTATTCCAGGGTGGTTATCACTGAGTCCGACTTATCTTCCAGTTTATAGTTCTCCTGCTGAACTGAAGCGAATGCTGTATCCTGGTACTGTTCCTTAAGGATTTTCCGGTTCAGCCTGCCTAACTTTTTTACATCGCGGTTGGTCAGTTCGTCCTTTGCGACAATTTCTGCTACTTCTTTTCGGAGAGCAACTTCTTTTTCAGCGGGATCCCTGGTTTCCTGCCTTTCGGTTTCATCAGTTTCCTGCCTGTTTCCGGGAAAGTAGTTCTCTTCAATGTTTTCATACTTCAGGGTGGCGCCATAGAAGTATTCACCTTTCAGCCCAAGGATTGAAAAGTCGCCTTCGATTAAATGCGATACAGGAAGCCAGTTATCATTTCCGAGGTTTTCATACTGTTGTTTTATCCTGAACCCGAAAAATTTTATACTGGTATCGAAATCTACATTGTAAAGGCACCAGAGCTGATCCACGATATACATGTAACCTTCTACCAGCTCATCGCTTTTACGTTTGGGTTCTACCTTAATTTTAAAAACATCGGAACCGCCGCTGGTGATGTATCCTTCGTACTGGTAATTATAATGGCTCATCGCCATTGGAGCAAGCGGAGATATTACATTGTTGGGGCGGGTCTGGTAAAAACTTGAAGTCATCAGGCCCATTACCGGCGGCTCGTCGAAGCCCGTCAGCGAACTCCTTTTGCTGATTACCTCCTGTGAATAGTTCTGCGGGTAATCAAAGGTTATTTTATTGTGCGACTCCATTACATAAGTGGTGCCTTCCTTTAAAACATCCTTCATCTTTTTACCATCGATTTCCATTCTGTTTTCATACAGCCGCGGAATGTTGGTGAATGTAAAGTTGCTTTTTATGTAAAGATCAGCCTCGTAATGTTTAATTTTCTCACGGTAATAGGCCGCTTTGGCCATTGCCCTGCGGACAATGTAATACGCGGGGTCTTCTTTCCCGGGGAAAACAAGTACTTCCTTAATTTCAAAATCCTGGCGCTGCATAACCAGGTCGAGGCGTATGCTGTCGGAATCTACATTCACCTGCATTTCCTTTTGTGCATATCCCAGCGACCGGATAATGAAATGGTAATTTCCATAGGGAGCCCGAATCCGGAAGTGCCCGTCGGCATTGGTAATGGTCCCTTCTTTTAATTCCTGTATAAACAGTGTGGCAAACGGAACCGGTTCATCCTGTTCATTCACAATACGGCCGGTAACGACCTGGGCCGATACACTGAAGGGAATTACAACAAGAAATAAAAGTAAAACAACGACCTGGCGGTGGGACAGCATAAACTCTGATTTGTATTTTTTGTCAAAAATAGAATGAAAAATTAAACTCCGAAAGGTAATTAAGGATTTGTGCACTTTTGACTTTGGTTTGGACAGGTTGTAACAATTTTGTAATCATGAGACAGGCCCGACAGGGTAACTACCCTAGGGAAAGGTCGGCTTGATCCCAAATCCCCAGCATAAATGCTGGGGTTATTACCCAGTGCGGTGCTGCCATGGAAGTAGCTTCTGAGAGTAACTGCACCCCATCGGTGGGTCTTACTAACCCCAGCTTTCAAGCTGGGGGAAACGTCAAGCAAGGCCACCACCATCCCCGGGCTTTAGCCCACTACTCCGGGTCTATAACCATTCGAGCTCTCCACGGAAGGAACGTAAAAAGGGGAGGGTCGGATTGATCTCAGACCCCCAGCATAAATGCTGGGGTTATTACCCAGGGCTTTCAAGCTGGGGGTAACAGGCATATGTGATCGTATGTAATAATTTAATCTTTTTGCAACAATTTTGTAATCTGTGTGTAACTTTATACATACAATTTTGCAACATAATTTAATATGAATCAAATAACCTTATTGATGAGAAAGATTTTTGTAATTGTTTTGCTGACAACAATAACTTTAACAGTTGCTTCAGGACAGGAAACAACCGGCTTTAAACCACAGGGCAAACCGCTGGCATTAATTTTTACAAATTTTCATAACGATTATGCTGACAACAACACTTTTTCGGCATTTGAAATAACCCGGGCTTATTTGGGTTATCAGTATGCATTCAGTGCTGAATGGGATGGCTACATTGTTCTTGATGTAGGCGATCCGGAGGCAGGTGATCATCAATATGCCGCATTTTTGAAAAATGCCTACGTGCGTTACCGTAAAAGCAATTTGTCGTTTTTGTTTGGAATGATTTCCACTACCCAGTTTAAAGTATCGGAAAGCATTTGGGGATACCGGTACATTGAAAAATCGTACCAGGATATGTACAAATTTAATTCCAGTGCAGATTTAGGCTTTACAATTGATTACCGGTTTGCTGATTTTATCAGCGCTGATTTTTCTGTATTCAATGGTGAAGGATATAAACGGGTGCAAAGCGATGATTTTCTTCGTCCTTCTGCCGGAATTACATTGAACCCCCTGGAGTCACTAACAGCAAGAATTTATGCCGATTACATGGGCGACGAGGTAAAACAAAAGTCAATAGCGGGTTTTCTGGGCTATGAGGATAATGTTTTTACTGCCGCCGCTGAATACAACTATCAGGAAAATGTGGGCATGACGGATGGCCGCGACAGATTTGGTCCCTCCTTTTTTACAACTTACATTCCTGTCCCGAACATTAAAATATTTGGCAGGTATGACCAGATGAATTCCAATACACTTGAAGGTGAAAATGATCCGTGGCAAATTAATCGTGACGGGCAACTTATCATAGCTGGTGTAGAGTATTCTCCGGTCCGGGGTGTAAAATTTGCCCCAAACTACAGGATGTGGAACCCGGAAAACAATTCATTACCAACAATCAACAGTGTATATTTAAATTGTGAAGTACGATTTTAATCTTTAAACAATATGAAAACAAAAAATTGGGTGATTATAATTCTGGCAGTTCTGGTATTCAGCTCATGCCAAAACTCTTCCAAAAAAGAGGGAACAACAAAATCGGGCGAAAGCGACATCAGCCTGACTGGTGCAGGGGCCACCTTTCCCATGCCTTACTACAATATGGTATTTAATCAGTACACTGAGAATACCGGTGCAGAGGTAACCTACGGTGGTATTGGCTCAGGTGGAGGAATCCGCAGTCTGACCGACCGGGTGGTTGATTTTGGCGCTACCGATGCCTATCTTGAAGATGAACAGCTTGCAGAAATGCCTGCTGAGGTTGTTCATATTCCTACAGTTATCGGAGCGGTGGTAATTGCATACAACCTGCCCAATGTAGAAGGGTTGAAGCTTTCCGATGATCTTCTTGAAAAAATATTCATGGGTGAAATCACCCGCTGGAATCATCCGGAGATTCAAAACAACAATCCTGATTTATCTCTTCCTGATTTGGCAATCAATGTCATATATCGTTCTGACGGCAGCGGCACCACGCACATATTCAGCGACTACATGGCAAAGATCAGCCCGCGGTGGGAAAAGGAAGTAGGGGCAGGAAAAGCATTGCAGTGGCCTGTTGGTATGGGTGCAAAAGGCAATCCCGGTGTTGCAGGTACCATTAAGCAGACTGAAGGTTCAATTGGCTATATTGGTTCAGAATACGCATTTGCTCAAAAAATACAGAGTGCGAGTGTGCAAAACAGTTCAGGAAAATATATACTTCCCAGCACTGAATCGGTAAGTGCAGCCGCCAAAGGCAACATACCCGACGATACGCGGGTAATGCTTACCAATTCTGATGATCCGGATGCATATCCAATCAGCGGATTTACCTGGATTATCATTTATAAGGAACAAAATTACAACAGCCGCACCCGCGAACAGGCACTGGGCACGGTTGAATTGCTCAGCTGGCTGGTGAGTGATGAGGCACAGGGTATGGCTGAAAAAGTGCATTATTCCCCGCTTGCTGACGCTACGGTTGAAAAGGCAAAAGCTATTTTACAATCGGTAACCTGGGAGGGTGAATCGCTACTGAACATTTCAGAAACGAATGAACAGTGATAAAATAACCAAAGGCGTTTTACAGTCGGTTTCCTTTATCATCCTGCTGCTGGCAGGAGGAATGTTTTACTCGCTGGTTGAAGGATCCATTCCTGCATTCAGAGAGTTTGGCCCTGGGTTTATTGTTTCCGGTGAGTGGAATCCACGCAGCGGAGAGGAAGAATATGGCGCATTGCCGTTTATTGCAGGTACCTTAATCACTTCGGTGCTTGCTTTAATTATAAGCCTGCCCCTTTCATTTTCTGCATCTCTTTTTTTAGGGGAATACTACCGCGGAACCCGGATGGCAAAAATTCTGGGCAGCATGGTTGACTTACTGGCCGGAATTCCTTCAATCGTTTACGGTCTTTGGGGTTTTTATGTGCTGCGTCCTTTTTTGATTGAACTGGGGGTTCCCAATCAGGGTTTTGGCGTTTTTACTGCCGGAATTATTCTGGCTATTATGATCATTCCGTTTGCAACCTCGTTAAGCACTGAGATCATTTCCATGGTTCCGGTTGAGTTAAAGGAGGCTGCCTACTCACTGGGCGCCACCCGCAGTGAAGTTGCATTTAATGTTATTGTTCCTTCAGCCCGGTCGGGCATCATTGCCGGATATATTTTGGCATTTGGAAGGGCGCTTGGTGAAACAATGGCAGTAACAATGCTTATAGGGAATGCCAACATCATTCCCAATGGACTTTTCAGTACCGGCAACACAATGGCCAGTTTAATTGCCAATCAGTTTGGTGAGGCAGGAGGACTAAAGCTGAGCGCTTTAATTGCCATCGGGCTTTTGCTGTTTGTGATTACCGGAATCATCAATGCCATGGGAAAGTTCATTATAAAGAAAATGGATTAACAGATGATGAGTAACAGCGATAATAAAAGCATTCAAAGTCAGGTTTCACGCAGGAAACGCAAAGATCAGTTTTACCACGGCTTAATGATTGGTTTATCTGTTATAACCATTTTGCCGGTTATTCTCATCATTTTTAAACTGGTTGTGGAAGGAATCGGGCAGATCAGCCTGGAATTTTTGGTACAAACTCCCCCTGATTCCTTTGAAGCCATGTCTGCAACGGCCGCGGGGGAAAGAATTCCCGGGGGCATTGCCAACGGGATAACCGGTACCTTACTGATGGTATCCGTAGCATCGGCAATGGCCATTCCGGTTGGGATTTTAACCGGCATTTACCTGTATGAGAATCCAAAGAAATTTTTGGCAGGCCTTACCCGAAACGTTTCCGATATACTGCAGGGGGTTCCATCAATTGTGCTTGGACTGATTGCCTACTTATGGGTGGTAAAACACATTACCAACGGGTTTTCAGCATTGGCCGGAAGTGTATCACTGGCTATAATGATGCTGCCAATGATTGTTCGTTCCACGGAGGAAACGTTGAAAATGATACCGGTATCGATTAAAGAAGCAGCTTTGGCGCTGGGCGTTCCTTATTATAAGGTGCTTCTAAGGGTTCTGATACCTACCGGGTTCAGCGGTTTGCTGACAGGTATCCTGCTGGGTATCTCAAGAATCCTTGGTGAGACTGCCCCGCTATTACTTACGGCGTTGGGGAGCAGCCGCATTAATCTGGATATTACTGAACCTGTTAGCGCCATCCCGCTGCTTATATGGGAGTTTTACAACGACCCGAATATGGTTGATTTAATCTGGAGCTCGTCCCTGTTGTTGATGGCTTTGGTACTTTTTTTAAATGTTACATCAAAACAAATTGCCAAACGTAAAAAATAGAAGCACCTCGATGGATAATATAAAAACTATAAAAGATCCTGTCCTTTCCATCAAAAACCTTTTTGTTTCATACGATAAGGGAAAGTACGCAGTGAACGATGTTTCGGCCGATATCAAACGAAACAGTGTAACGGCCATAATGGGGCCATCGGGTTGCGGGAAAAGCACGTTGTTAAGGGCAGTGAACCGCATGCATGAACTGTACGAAACCATTGAAACAAAAGGTTCAATCGATTTGAACGGCAAGGATATTTTTAAAATGCCTGCCATCCAGTTACGGCGTATGACGGGCATGGTGTTTCAGCGGCCCAACCCGTTTCCTACCATGAGCATTTATGATAATGTGATAGCTGGTTATAAATTAAACGGGATCCACCTGAAGCGTTCGAAGCGCGATGAGATCGTTGAACGTTCGCTGCGCGATGTTACCCTTTGGGATGAAGTAAAAGACGGGCTTTATAAAAAAGGGACATTCCTTTCAGGGGGACAGCAGCAGCGGCTTTGCATTGCACGTGCCCTGGCATTTGGTCCCGAAGTCATTCTGCTCGATGAGCCCACTTCGGCGCTCGACCCCGTTGCCACATCGAAAATTGAAGACCTGATGGTATCGCTAAAGGAAAATTATACTATATTAATGGTCACGCACAACATGTCGCAGGCAGCGCGTATTTCAGATTATTCGATGTTTATGTACCTTGGCGAATTGGTGGAATATGGTAAAACCAAAGATATGTTTACCCGGCCTAAAGACCGGCGTACTGAAGAATACCTTACCGGTAAATTCGGTTAATTTGTTTATATCCACTTAAAAGAAACACAAATGACATCAAAAAAAGACGTTGCAATAAATAATATTCTGACCGATTTCGAGGAGTTTGCAAACCTGGTACTGCATCAGCTCGATTTGCTGGAAAGAATTGTTGCTTCGGGCGAAAATATAGTACCCGAGGAAGTGTACAATGAGATTTTCGACAATGAGGCTAAAATCGACAAGTCGGAGGTGAAGCTGAGCGATAAAATTGTTAATACCATTGTGTTGTACCAGCCGGTGGCTTCCGATATACGGAAGCTTATTTCCTGCTACCGGATCATTATCAACCTTGAGCGGATTGGCGATCGGGTGACAAACATCGTCCGGTTAATACATAACATCAAAATTCCGGAAATCTACTCAGGAATGGCCGATGTGGTGTCGAATATGTACATTCAAAGTTCCAATATGGTAAACAAAGCCCTGGTTTCTTTTACTACCGATGATAAGGAGTTTGCCATCTGGACCATTAAGAATGATGCCGTTATTGATGAACTGAATCATAAGATGATGAAAAAGGCCATCAAAAAAAGTAAACTCTCGGATGAGAACAAGCAGCTGCTCAACAGTTTTATCAGTATGAATGGCGTAGTGGCAAACATCGAACGGATTGGCGATCATGCCACCAACATTGCAGAAGCAGCTGTTTATTCCATTGAAGGAAGAGATATCAGACACACTAAAAACATAGAATAATAAAAGATATGAGCGAGTTGAAAATTCATAATATACTTGTGGTTGACGATGAACGGGATTTATGTGAAATCCTGGAGTTCAATCTGGCAAGTGAGGGATTTCAAGTTGAAGTTGCTCATTCGGCCGAGGCAGCATTAAAGAAAAACCTTGAAAGTTTTGATCTTATTCTGCTTGATGTGATGATGGGAGATACCTCCGGTTACAGGATGGCATCGGTAATGCGGAAAGAAATGAATCTTACTGTACCCATTATTTTTCTTACTGCAAAAAACACGGAAAACGATATCCTTACCGGGTTTAATGTAGGGGCTGATGACTATATTCCCAAGCCCTTTTCAATTAAAGAGGTGCTGGCCAGGGTACGAGCGGTGTTGAAGCGGGGTAAGACAATTTCATTGGAAAACAACTATTTGTCGTCGGATGAATTGGTTGTGGATACCAACAGTAAATCGGTACAGATTGATGGTGAACCGGTGAACCTTACACGTAAGGAGTTTGAAATACTGGTTATGCTTATCAGGCAAAAGGGTCATTTTTTCAGCCGCGAAGAAATTCTCAACCGGATTTGGAGCGATGATGTGATAGTTACCGAACGAAATGTGGATGTTAATATAGCCAGGCTTCGAAAGAAGATTGGCAGCTATGGTATTTGTATACAGGGAAGATCGGGTTATGGGTATCGTTTTAAGGATCAGCAAACGGTTTAATATTAAAATTAGCAAAAGTGCCGGAACGTAAATCATTTAGGAAAAAAGTATTTGTTTACTTTATCACTGTTTTCATTGTTTTTATTGTGGCTGTGTTGTTTTTTCAGTTACAGCGCGAAAAGAGCTATAAAGTTAATCAGCTTGAAAATACGCTGGAGAATGCTACTGAAATCACCCGCAATTATATTGAACATTACCGGTTGATTGAACAGAATAATCTGGCTAAAGCGGATACGCTGAATTATCTTATTGGCGATCCAAACCTGCGGATTACAATCATTGCACGGAATGGCAACGTTCTTTACGATAGTTTTGTGTCTGATGTTGCCACTATGGAAAACCACCTTCAGCGTCCGGAAATACAAAAAGCCTTATACACAGGTTCGGGTACAAATGTACGGCGCTCGAGTACTACAAACCAGGAATTCTATTATTTTGCCAAATACTATGACGGGTATTTTGTGCGGTCAGCAATAATTTATGACATAAAGGTTGAAAATTTATTGAAAGCTGAACGCTATTTTATAATTTTCATTGTAATTATTTTTCTTTTAATCTGGCTCCTGGTAGATTTTTTTACCCGAAAGCTGGCCGTTTCAATTACAAAGCTTAAAGATTTTGCGATAAGGGCCGGAAGAAATGAACCGATTGACACCGACATCGATTTTCCGGGCAATGAGCTGGGTGAGATTGGTTCTCAGATTGTTAAAATCTATGGTAACCTTCGAAAAACACACACTGATCTGGAGATGGAAAAAGAACGGTTTTTCAACCATATGAACATACTGAATGAAGGCATTTCTTTTTTCTCTTCACAGAAGGAAAAAATACTGGCCAACAGTCATTTTATCCAATACATAAGTGTGATTTCGCATACATCAACTGTATCGGCTGAGCATATTTTTACAATCCCTGAATTTAAGAAAATCAATAATTTTCTTAAGAATTACCTTAATTCAGACATCGAATTTCCCAAGAATGAATTGCCGCAGATTGAATATACAATAAGTAAAAATGAGCGATATTTCAAGCTGCTCTGTATTATTTTTGCCGATAAAAGCTTTGAGATTCTGATAACCGACATCACCCGGCCGGAAAGACGCAGGTTGCTGAAGCAGCAATTAACCTCAAATATTGCGCATGAACTGAAGACCCCCCTGGCCTCAATTAAGGGCTACCTGGAAACGATTATGAACAACCCAGGGATTGATGCCGAAAAGCAGAAATATTTCATTAGCCGTGCCCACAGTCAGACTGAGCGCCTCAACCTGTTGCTGAATGATATTTCCCTGTTGAATAATATTGAAGATGCGGGTGAATTGTTTGAAATAAAACCTGTAGTAGTTAAAAACATTGTTCGTGATGTAGTTGAAAATCTTGAAAACAGGCTTGCGGTAAAAAATATGAAGTGCAAGCTCTACATCGATGAAGGGGTGGTTGTAAAGGGAAATGATTCCCTTTTATCGTCGGTTTTTCAGAACCTGATAGAAAATTCAATCAACTATGCCGGTGAAAATGTAACCATCGAAATAAAGAATTACCTGGAAGATAATAAGTATCATTATTTTTCTTATTCCGATGACGGCATAGGCATTCCCGAGGAACACCTGCAACGCATTTTCGAACGTTTCTACCGCATCGATTCAGGCCGCATGCGTGAAACCGGCGGCACTGGTCTGGGGCTTTCCATTGTAAAGAATGCCATTCAGCTGCATAAGGGAAACATCACGGTAAGGAATAAGCCGGAGGGGGGGATCGAGTTTTTGTTTACGCTGGCGAAGAGGTGAGGGGGGTTTATAAATACAAACAAAACATTGAATCGGGTGGTTTACGGCTATGACATATACAGATTGGGCACAGTTATATTTTTTTTGAGATTTTCCAATAACCATCCTTTACTGTAATGGTAATATTCTGAGAATTGAGATCATTCTTTGGAGTACAGTTACCTTTCTCAACATTGTCTGCACGTTTAAGCCCCTTGGGATTATATGTAATATTTTTAATTTTCACAATTCTCTAAATATAGCTTTTAGATTTGATAAAACGTTTCTTGCTGTCAAATTATTGTGACACAATGCATTTACTCTCGTTGTACGATTATTATTTAACATTGTTTTATTTGTCACAATCGTTTGATTATTTAAATCATTGCTATCTAATGTGGTAACATACAATCGCCCATCTTTGTTTAGACTCCATTCTGAAATATTGCCGTTCTTAAAGAATACCAAATCAAGATTTTCATCGACATCACTAAGCTCGTTAATTAATTCAAGAACATTTTTATGTCTATCGTCTGGAATTACATTCAAAGCTTTGTTAACTATCCGTTGTAATTTTATTGGAATATGAGGTAAATAACTATTCCTATTAGGAAAATTCCCATTTTGAATAGCATCAATATACTCTAGCTGAGTTTTAAAGTTAAACTGACTATAGTACTGAGCATTTCCATTAAGTAACCTGTATAATGTCAAGCCTGCTAAATAGATATCAAACTTTATAGTTTTGTCTGTATTGGAAAATGTTTCAGGTGGGATTTGTTTCCGATATACTCCATCAGGGTTTGCAAATCCAAGATTATTCATAGCTTTTGATAAACCAAAATCTGAGAGCAATGCTTCATTTGAATCTGAAATCAGAATATTGTCTGGTTTTACATCAAAATGAATCAAGCCTTTTGAATGAATATTATTTAATCCAGAAAGAAATTGTATAGAGTACCTAATAACTTCTCTAATTGATAAATGTCTTGTGTCAATTAATGATTTCAATGAGCCATTTTTATAGAATGGCATAGCAATATATATATAATCATTATCAGAACATCCGTAATTTACTCTTACAACATTTGAATGAGATGATACATGTAGTATTTTAGATTCACGATAATATTCGTTTTCATTTGCTAACCGTGCTTTCGCAATTTTTTTGACTACGATTTCACCATCAAGTTGTTTGTCATGTGCTAAGAACACTTGTGAATTACGACCTTCTTGTCCTATTTCTCGAATTGTCTCAAAATTTAGTTCTGCGGTATATAATCCTATTGGCATATTAATTACAAATTTAAAGCGCTTACAGCAGCCATTATACTTTCTCTTTCCTCTAGATTTAATTCTGACCAAATTTCCAAATCCATAAAATCATTTCGTCCTTCAGCATATGGTTTAAATTCTGATCTTTCAATCCCTAATTTCGCACTTATATTAGAAATTTGCCCGACGTAATATTTTATTATAGTAGAACTTGCTATTAATTCTTGGACTACACCTTCTAGATATGTTCGTGGTATGTTTACTTTTCTTGCACTAGATTCAGAGATACGAATACAAGCCAAAGAAACATTGTTTTCATTAATAATATCTAATAAAGTACTTCTGATAAATTTCAATTGTTCGGGAATTTCTAATGATTTAGGAACGATTATTTTATCAACTAAAAACACCTCAAGAGAATCTTCTTGTTTTTTTATTATACTGTAGCAAACTTGGTTAGGATTTGCTCTTAATCCTATTGATATTTTCATTTTCAATCAGTTATTTAATTGTAGGTGGTTCACTCTATTTGTCCCCAACGTTATATTCACCAGGTTAATATATTTATCCTTGATTGCTTTAAAATTAAGGCGCTGGTCTTTAGTTTTTTGTTCATTTCTAAACGCTGGTAAACGTTTACACCCGTATAATTTTGCTAAAAAAACAACTGAATATATGACCCTGATAAGGTTCTTTTTTAGTATTCATTTGTTTCAGTTTAAATTTAAGGGGCAAGATAAAAAAGAATTACTAAACATATGGTGCTTTTGAGCAGAATCTTGCTGGGGGTAGTTGGTTTTATGTTTTTTCATGGAAAAGCATTATGGCTCGTTCAAATGGTTTTTCAATTCCCGAACCCCTTCCCGTTTGTTCAATAGGATATACTGATTGGTAACTGGCAGTGTGTAAAGATCCGCTGGACGTGGCAGGAATTGTTTGTAAAAAAATAAATTAAAAAAAACTCCAGGTTAATGATAAGTTATTTTCGAAGAATAAATTCTGATTTGCACTCCGGATAATAAAAGTCATTTCCTTTATCTGCATCAATAGCTATAATTAAGGTTTCCGTTTTTGTCAGTCTCAACTGTGTAAAGAATTTTTTAATGGGATAGGAATCAATTTTTTATTCACTCGTGTAAATATGTCCTTTTTGTGGTTCTCCTTTTTCTTTGTTTACAATAGTTGGTTTTATCCAAATAATTTTTGTATCAGATAACTTTCTTCCAAATGGTTGATTTCTCCAATGTCCTCTAAGCCAATGAGGAGCAATTTCACCTGTTATATGATGATTTGAATTTTCTTTAATAAAAGAAGTACCAACGAGATTTATTTTAGAATAACCAAAAAGTAATGCCTCTTTTTCTGCTATTTCTTTCCGATGTTTTGTATTGACTTTTTCAATTTTATTTTTAATGTGAATAGGCAATCCATCAACAAATTTTGTCTCAATATCAGGTTTTACAGACGAAAGATAAAGTAGACAATTGACCATTAAATTCAAATTGTCCTTTAAGAGGTTATATTCTTCAAGTTGGTAATCAATTTCTCTTTCAACTGCCTTTTTACTTCTTGTTTTGCTTTCAAGAGTGTCAGTCATAATTTTATGAACTTCGGCAATCGCATCTGTAATCGTAAAATTTTCATTAATAAAAGTCAAGCCAGCTGGTAGTTCCATAATGTCTTGTTCATTACGTTTGAATTCATCTTCTTTTCGGCTTTCTGAAAATCCACATATATGAAAGTTAACATGATAATTATAAATTAAATCTTCTTCAGAATCATCTATAATTGAAACGTAAATTCCATCAATAATAGCATCTTTAGAAGAATCAGAGGGTAAAAATTTAGAAAGCTCTCTCAATGAAATATAAAAATTAGGAAACGGAAATTTAATTTGTCCAATTTGTATTTCTGATACATCTGTTTTTTCTAGTAGTTCTAACAATTCCTTTTTAAAATGAAAAATATTTGAACCTGCTTTTTCAAACCTGCAATATTCCAGAATACTAAAAAGTTTGGAATTTTTAATTTGGTCTGACAATTCGTTACCAAAATACTTGTCTATTACTTTCTCTTGCTTTTTTGCACTTCCCCAAGTAGTTTCAATTATTTTCCATTCAATATAAAGATTATCAAAGTTTTTAGTTTTTTTACGAAACCTGATTGGGTAGTAAAAGTTGTAGTTGTTAAATTCCATAAATTTTAATTTTGCTGAGTTGTTTTAAAATTACCATCAACACCGCTATGAGATTTGCACTTTATTACCGCACGTATTTTTATTCTCGTTTATAAAATGTCATTAACAAACCGTCTGTATTAATGGCAATTACATAGTAATCTCCTTTGTAATATACTGCCATTTCTCCATGTCTTTTAAAATTTTTTCCGGGTGTTTCTGCAAAATGTTTTTGTATTTCATCTTCAATTAAGTCAAGCACAATTTCAATTAATCGAAATATGTCATCAATTAAATACTGAAATTTGGTTTTACCCTCAAATTTTCCACCCAAATTCGCTTCATTAACATGTCCAAGAAATATGTGCAAAAACCTTTCGTAATTTAACCAAATCACGAATTTTTTGTGGGTCAATCTTCGTTCGTTAAATTTCAGTATAAAAGGAGTTAGCTCCTCAATTTGTGGTTTTATTTTTTCAAAATTCTTTTTTGCAATTCCTGCACTTTTTATTTCTTCACGCAGGATGGAAATTTTATTCGCAATTTCTTTAGTTTCCAAAAAATGTAATTCATCTATTTCCGCTTCTGTCGCTTTTTTGTTTCTTTCTCGGGTTTTTAAGAAATATTTTCTAATAGGAACTTTTAATTCTTCCTGCACTTTGATATCTACTTTCTCATAGTTCATTCGTGTGCCAATATCTTCTGCTGATTCATCTGGGGTAAGTTTATAACCCCTTAAAAGTTTTCTGTCATTTAGACTTAGTAGGATTGAATCATAATTAAAATCATCATCAAGGTCAACTTCGATAATGTTTGGTTCTGCTAATTTTCTTGTTTCTGTTGAATTAAAATCATTTGTTTGATTAAATTCAGGGAAAGCGAAGATGCTAAATATTTCTTCACAGTTAATTCCATGGTTTATTAAAAAATCCTTTTTATCACTATCAACCTCATTAAGTAATTCTTTAAACTTAATATTTCCAGCATTGGCTTTTTCTTGTTGGATTAATTCTTCCATTTCTTTTCTCTCCATCGGTGTATAAATAAAAACTCCAGTAATATATTCTGGGTTTTCTTGAAAAGTTGGACTGCCAAAATGAAAGGTTATTGTTACAACCTTATCAAATTGGCCAAAATCTTGATATATTTTCTCAATGCTGTATTTCATTTTTTCAATATGTGCGGTAACTTTTGTGAAATTAAATTAACTTATTTCTGTTCTACGTTGACCATTATGAAATTTCTTTCGGTATGTACTGGGGTATTACAGTTTCTTTTTTTTAGTTTTCATGGGGATTAGTTTAAGAGGTAAGATTAAAAAAGAATTACTAAACATTTGTTGGTTTATTAGTCATTAAAAATTGAACGATTTTCCAAAACATTAAATTGTTTAAAATTTCAAGGAGCTCAATTTCATTTTTTTACTTGATTTTTTTATTGTCGTAATAGGATGGAATGATATACCTGAGGAGTGTGTTAGTATTTCAGTTCCTTTTTTTGAGTTCTGCGCTGTATAATTCAGTTTAAATTCATAAAGATGAAAATCTGAATATAGTTCTAGGATTTCCGGAACACTATCGTACGATAACACCCAATGAAAGTTTGCAGAATTTTTTAAGAAGTTTGCTAGCATGACATGATCTTCATGATTATAATAATTTAAATAAAGTGCTTTACCTTGACTGTAATAGGGTGGATCTAGATATACAAAAGCATTCTCGTCCCGGATTTGTTTTAAGAAAACTAAGGCATCTAAATTTGAAACAAATATTTTATCTCTATTATCTATAATTTTTTGAAGTCGTTTTATCAACTCAATTTTATTAAATCTGCAATCAATTTTATACTTAGCAATTTGTTGATTTTTTTCGTCTTGCCCACCAATTGGTCCTGCAGCAAGTATCCCAGAACGATTCGTCCTCGAAAGAAAAAAAGTTGCAAATGCCAAATCAAAACTTGCAGATGTGGAATTTTTGAAAATTAATCTTTGAGATTGCCATTCTTTTAATGTAACATCAGTCTTATAAACCTTATCTAAAAATCTTTCCCCTTCATTTATCAATGAATCCCAAAAGCAAAAGACACCTCTAGAGGCATCATTAATCCGAATTGCTTCGACGCTATTATTAAGTAATAAATTGATAGCAGCGCCAGCTCCGCCGGCATAAGGTTCTGAGTATATCACATTTCTAAGTGAATTGAGCCTTATTAGTTCCTCAAAAAATGTTGACATAATAGATTTTCCACCCGGATATCTTAATGGAGTTGCATTCATAATTTACTTGACATTACCTTTTTACAAAATTATAACAATTTTTATTATCGAGTCAGACCAGCTCTAGCAATCAAATCAAGTACTTTCCCTCCCGGTATAAGACTTATAGAAGCATGCCTATGTGCCAATGCAACTGGAACAATAGCATTATCATATAAATCAAGTTCAAAATATCTAATCAAGTCACAAGCACGTTTAATTAATGATCCATAATTGGATAACAAAACTTTTCTAACAGCAAAGGCCCCACCATTTGAACCCTTATCAGGAAAGGGATATGGTAAAGCAAAGTTGAAAATTCTGCCCCTTTCTGTTTTGAAAAGAAAATCTTGACCATAATAAGTCTCGTGCCCAAAATTCTCCGAAACCTTATCTGATCCAGTTATATAAGTTTGTCTGTAAACATCATCAATCACCTTAATAACACCATTAGGCAGAAAATTCTCCAATAATCGAGCATGATCCATCACATTTCCAGTTTTTTGTAACCCCATAATTAAAACAGGTTCGTAACCTAGGGATGACATTTTTTTATTTGCTTCATGAATAAGTGACATCAAACGCATATGCAGTTTTGCAGGCTCCCCAAATAATGCCAACGGGCCATCAATAATAAACGCAATATTACTAAGTGCCGCAAGACTGTTATTGAGTAGCTCCAATATAAATGCTCCGAGCAATAGGTGCTCTACAGCATTCATCATTCTTGTCATCGCACTTGTATTATCGCCAAAATCGCTTATGCCCTCATGTAGACGCAGCCAGTCTGTTGCATATACAGTTACTTTGCAATTAGGGCATGATCGTTTAGTTTGCTGTGAAGAAAAATCAAGATCGATTTTAGAAGAACAAGAGGGACATTTAGAAATGGTCAACTTATTATTGTTTAATAAAAGAAGAGTTTCTGTGAGTACTAAACGACTTGTACCCTCCCGCCGGTTTACAGTAAATTGATCATAAACAGCATGTCTAAAACCATCCTTTACTGTTGCAGAACCTTTATATTTTATATTACTTCCGGGAAGCACATAAGTTATTGGTTGTGCATTTCGGTGCAAAGCAGCAGCTTTAAATGGATCAACAAATCTCGTAGTTGGATCTATAAGTTCAGCATACCGATCCATTGCTATAAGTACATGGCTTACTTTAACAAAACCAATTTGTGTGCTAGGAAGCTTATCATTGATTGGTGTGTCGTTTTTACTTGCATCGGATGCAACAACAAATTTTGGTAATCTTATTGGATTGACCTCTGGTGCTTGAATAAACTGAGAGGCAATTACCCTTGCTTCACCCTCAGAAGGAGGTCTCATATATTCACATGATGAAAGGAAGTTCTGAATATCTGGATTTCGGACGAAATCTGAATGCCCTCCTTTACCGGCTGCTTGCTTATTATAAGGCATTGAGAACCTCCTGACTTTGAACAATACCTTTGATGCTAGAATTAATTTCTTCTATTTGTCTCCTGATGGCTGCAGGTGTAAATCTGTTAATTTGAGTTGGTATAACAAATGGTGCTGATAGAGTCTTTATTCTTGCAAATCCCACATCCTGCGCAGCTTTCAAAGATGCAATAAAGTCACTGAAATCATAAAACTTACCTAATGTCCTTAGTTCGTCATCATTATTCAAATGAGTCACAAACCAGTTTTCCGTATTGGCTAAAATATTAGGATGTACTGAAGAAGGTTCTTGAGTTGCATAAACAAATGCAATCCGAGCCTTAGCACCTTCCTTTGCAATTCTGGGCCAAGTATCTGTTAGATCAGCCTTTTTCCCAATCAGATTATGAGCTTCCTCGACATATAAGACTATATTTTGTGGAACTCTGCCTGCATGCATGTCTCCCATTTGTCTATCGAAAATTCGATGAGCAATTCTTTTTGAAAGTACTTCACGTATTTCTACAGGACCTACAGATAAATCCAAGATCACAATACGTCCTTCATTTAAATGCGCAATTATTTCATTTGTAATGTCAGCCATTCGTCGTTGGGAATGATAAGGTCTATACTTTTGGATCGCTCTCCAACCACCAAATGATTGCCCTCGACTGTTTTCTCTAGCTAACATATTCAATAATGATTCAAGTGTAGGATCTACCCATGATGAGCCCCTTGTGGACGACTCAATGCCTATTTGAGGAATACCAATATTCCGCTGTTGTTCTTTTAAAGAAATATTAATTAATCGCAATTGTTCAAACCAAGCACATGCTTCACTAGCTGGCAATCTATCAATGGTTGGAATGTTAATAATAGCTGCAGGCTGTTGTGCCTGTGCCCACCTTCTAATTTGGTTTAATAGTGTTGCAGCAATTGGAACCTCAATAGTAAAACCTGTTGGAATTGTATAACCAGCACGAGATAATATACATTGAAAAAGCGCTTTATGTCTTTTCCACCTGGTATGCTCGGCAACTTCTGTTTTATCTGGTTCTTCCAAATTTGTAGACATAAAAGCGTCCAAATCTTGACCACTAAATGGTGAATTATCATTCTTGAATAATGCTTGTATTAAATTTAGGGCTTGAGCGCATTCAATATAAAAATTAGGACGTATGTCCTCAAAACCAGTGGTTTCTAAGGCTCTATAACGAATAGTTTGTTTAGGAAAAACTTCAGCAATTGAACTTCCATCATCTTGATGATTTGCATTTGCATATTCACCATTTACGTCAAAAATCAATTGACCTATTCTAATGTTGTCTCTTAAAGCAGCTATCGCAACCGCTGAAACTGTAGTCTTTACAGTATTCGATTTTCCTGTTCTAGTCATTCCCAAAACAGCAGTACGGCGAGCTAGGAAATCTGTAGGTTGAATGAAAACATCAACCAAAGGTTTAGTTCCTCTATGCATTCTTGCAGTTGACGTATATCTTATTGTGCCGATATTTATAGGAGAAGGTGCTTGTAAAAATCCGGCATTTCTAGCTTCTTCTACAGCTTTTTTCCTTACTTCAGGATTGACATGATTTACAATTAGGGAGAGAGCCGATTCAGTTGGTTTATATGCCCTCATTCTTGATAAGGTCATGAAATTTTCTATATCACTTCCCAGTCTTAGTTCTCCATTTTCCATATAAAAAGTTCCAAGAATACTACAACGAAGACCACCTGATTGTAATTCGGCAGCAGTTATTGGGTCAAGTCCATCATTTACATCTCCTGGGAATTGTTCTTCTGATGTACGTCTTTGGTGGTGTTCAATCCGTGTTTTCACAAGGTCATTATCTTGGGGAAGGGATACAGGTTCAAGAACACGTAATAATACAACTTCTTTATCTATTTCTGCAGCATCTGTTAAACGAGCAGGATTGAAACCCGCAGCAACAAGAAAGGAATTATGTGGAATGCCATTAACGCTATGTTTCCAATCATCATTCGTAAGAACAAGAGCTTCGTTGAAACTCATTCCATAAACATAACCCACAAATGATGTATTATAAGTGCCAAGTAAGCTTACTAATTCACTTCCAGAGGCGACAATTTGATTTAGGACATTACTCATTTATAGCTGATTTTAAGATTATTGATATAATTCTGTTTTGCATTACAATGATATTTTTTTAGTTGAGTCTGACTAATACCATGCTCAACATTTGATTTTTTCTGTCCATAAAGTTAATTGGGATGGCACACATTTTAAAAATTTAAATCTTTGTTTTATTACTCGTCTTTTATAATAAATTGCCACCAACTTTTGTGTATGTTATATTATAAGTTATTTCTGCTTTACCTCTTAAAGTATAATATACAGGAAATCAACTTAAAAATCATTTTAGAATACTAGTAAATATTTATAACCGGATATTTTTAAGTTAAAAAACAACTAAATGACCTTTATGAAATTTTCTTCGGTATGTAATGGGGTGGTTTTTACAGGTTCTTTTTTCTTATTCATGTGGTTCAGTTAAAATTTGAAGGGCAAGATAAAAAAGAATTACTAAACAAATGATGCTTTGGGGCAGAATTATATTGGCGGGCGGTTGTTTTTATTTTTTATTTTCGGGAAAGGTATAACGGATGGTGCATGCAGCCATTTTGTTTTAGGAAAACCTTCCTCTTCATTCAAACTGCTGAACCTCGCGTTTATCTTCGGTTTGAACTGTCAAGTAATCCTTGACAGTTGAATTTTCCTCTAACTCTCCCTCATCAAAAATATTTTAATGTGCAAACTGATGTTTTGTTGGTAGTCTGGAAAAGTTCTGCCATTTGAACCTGCGAAAGCCAAACAGTTTCATCTTCCAAACGGACATCAATTTTGGGTTGCCCGTCTTGGGTTTGGTAAAGGAGTATTACTGAGTTGGTCATTTGTTCTCGATTCTATATTTATCAACAATTTCTTTCGAATTTCTTAATCCAAGTTGTAATTCTTGCTGAACCAAAGAAACTGCCTCAATTGGCTTACCTTGTTTAACCAGTAATTTTATTTTTTCCTCTAATTCTTTACTTATTTCTGCCATTACAAAGATTGTTTTAACTGTTTTAGACTATCTTAATTTCCTCCGTTAAACCATACAGCTCATAAACCATACTGTCGATTTCACGGTCGGTTTTGTCGATTTCGGATTTCAGGGCCAGGGCTTTTTGTTTTTGTTCGTTGAAATAGTCTTCCCATTCGGCTTCTTCCGAAAGACTTAGTTTTACTTTCTTTTTACCGAGTTCATTTATGAATTCAGGATACGAAAGCAAATGCCACTTCTGTAATTTGTTGCTCATGTTTTCAAGTTCAAATTTTCGCTGCATGGAGCGTATAAACTTTGAAATTACATCCTTTAAACTACAAGTTAAATTCGTTCGTTCCTGTGCCAGTTTCGACAGTATTTTTGTTTGTTCTTTATTTGCCTTTGGAACCGGGAAATGTTCAAAGTAAACTTTTCGTATTTCGCGACGATTATCTCCTAATTCCGGACAATTCCACCAAATCCAGAGTTTTGCCAATGATGAATTGAAAACGGCTGTGAGAAACAACAACGAAATTGAATCATCTTTTGAGGTAAGAATAAAACTTTTGTCGTTACTTAACAAGCCACTTTCATCGTACATGAACGGAAAAACCGAAGTCATGTTGGGGTAAAGAATTTTGGGTTTAGAGAATTCTTCCAAATATGCACAGTTCCTTAAATTATAAGGTGTTTCTCCCTTATCTCCACGCTTTTCGAGTTGACGATAAAATGCCTCCAAATATCTTTTTATTGCAGGGTATTCATCAATCTCAACCGGAGGTAACGGTGGATTTTTCTCTTTTAATCCATTATGAACATTGATTAAATATTCGCTGTCTGAAATACCAAAAGGAATAATATTTCTACCTCGGACCATCGGTCTAATAAGTTCTTCACTTTTTGCATCTTCTGCAATAAGTTTTTTACGCATTATTTCATCAATAAAAAAAGCTTCATTAAAACCGGTTTTTATTCCGTAGTTAATGTTTACGGGTAAATTCTTCAATTCCGTACCATTTTGTTTCATCCGATTCAGCTTTTTAGCTTCACCAGACGACATGATGGTCCAACTTTCGGAAGAAAATTCCCTGACGACTTTGTTCTTTTCGAGAACAGCTTTTAAATCGGTAGTACTTGTTTTTATAACACATGCCTCGGTTTTTTTCTTGTAAGGTTCATTGGTTAAAATTAATATATGAGGATCTACCACTGCATCTGGGAAAACAGTAATTCCAGAGAAATCAAGCAATATTTTTGGATTGATATTGGTGGTCAGAAATTTCCGCAAACTCTCTCCGTAATTTACGCGCAACCATTTATTGGAGGTAATATAGCTCAGGTAACCTTTTGATTTAAGTATTTGACAACCTTTTTCATAAAACAGGCAGTATAAATCTGCGGATTTATTGTAAGTCTGGTAGTTACATTTTGAAAGTTTATTACCCATTTCTCCCAATTTCTGAAGCTGCACATACGGCGGATTTCCAATCACCACATCAAACCCGCCGGTATATTCAGTTTTGAAGGCATGTTCGAGGGAACAGGTCATGCCGGCGATGATTTGTTGCAGCGCCTTGATTTCCGGGAGCTGGTGTTTTTTGCGGTTGTTTCGGATGTATTGCATCGTATTTTCCAGTTGTTCGTTGGAATTCACATGCTTTTTTCCTGACTTCTGTGCCCACAAGTGAAATTGTGTTTTCCCACGCAGGGGAGAATGCACGGGAGAATGTACGGGAGAATACACTGGAGCATGCTCCAGTGCATGTTCCTGTGCGTGCTCCCCTGCTGTGTGAACAGACGCCGGAGCATGCTCCAGTGTTTGCTGCGGTGCTGTGCGTCCCATGGCAATATTGCATTCGCGGGCGCTCATGCTTTTCATTTTTTGCAGAATGCCGGGCAACTCTTCCTGAGTACATACAAGCAACATGTGCATGTGGTCGCCACAGATATTGACTTCCAGAATGTTCAGTTCGTCAGACTTTACAATTGAGGCAATGGTTTCCATTACTATCAGTTCTTCCTTTTCTGAGAGCCACACCGGTTCGCCTTTGGTAACATGATTGTCGAACATCCGCTGCGAATACCTGGAATTATGGGTTGCCGCAGTAATGTGCCAGATTTCTTTTTTCTTTTTCCGGAATACTTCCGGGAATTCGGTTTGCCAGTTGAATGCTTTTTCTCCGGCCACTTCCGGATCGTCTATCAGGGAGTTTCCGCATTTAATGTTGTTGCTCAGGGTGGTGAGTTTCCGGCCCTTTTGGGCTGTGCGCAGCCACAACGAGAGCTTGGCAATCTCTACCGATTCTTCGTTGATGTCCACCCCGTAAATGTTGTTTTCGAGGATGCTGTTTTCCACCTCGGTAAACACCATGGGCACGTCGAGCATTTTTGCCCGCAGCTCATCAATGTACCTGTGTTCGCGAATCAGGAAATCGAGCGCCTGGTTCAGGAAGGCACCGGAACCGCATGCCGGGTCGCAAATGGTGAGCGATAACAACCAGTCGCGGTAAGTAGTCAGTTTTTCATCCAGTTCCTGCAGCTTTTTCTTCGTGCGTCCTTTCCGGCTTTTCAGGTAATCGTTTTCATCCAGCTCCAGCTCGTTCCGTTTCTCCTCGCAAAGTTTCCCCACCGTGTTTTCAACATTGTATTTGGTAATGTATTTTGGGGTATAGAAAACACCATCTTTTTTGCGCAGCTGAGCATGCTCAGCTGCTACGGATTGTTCAAAAATATGCCCCAGGATATTTACATCTACCTCGGTTTCAAAATCGTAGCCGGTCAGTGTTTTGGTGTGCTTATTCAACATTTCACTGCTGACTACAACCGAATCGAGGATTGCATCGGGTAAAAACAATCCGCCATTATATGCATGTATTTCGGCGCGTTTCCCTTTTGCCGGGCGTCCGGTATTCAGAAAGCCGAAGTACTGTTTAAAAATATCATAAAGCGATTTGCTGTCGCCCCATTCGGTGTCGTCGTTCCATTTCTCAATAATTTTTGAAATGGAATTGGCGGGCAGCAGTCCACGGTCTTCGCCAAAAAGGATAAACAGGAACCGGTCGAGCAGCTTCTGCGATTTTTTAAACAGCAGCAGCCTGATATCCTTCTCTTCTTTACCATTAAAAATTTCATGATTGAGGTTGTTTGCCACCAAATCGTTGTACAAATCGTACTTAAATCTTGAATAATCTACATAAATCTTTTTGGTAACATTCTCCTCTTTCAGGATGGAGGCTTCCTTGACTTGCAGCGGGATTCCCCTGAGCAAATTTTCCTTTGCCAGGCAGAGCCACATCAACTGAAAGTGTTCCCAGGTGAGCCGGAACAAATCAAACTCTTCAAACTCCACAGCGTTGTGGATATAAAACCGCACCTTCTCGAAATTGGATGTAATCACATACACACATTTCGACTGGTTGGCTTTGTAGTCGAACGCCTGCAGCCGGATAGCCTCCAGATCTTTTGTAGTTGTAGATTTCAGCTCAATTACCCCAATGGCAGCTCCATCCTTTAACAGCGCTCCATCAGCTTTTTTTGCGCCACGCTCGTTTCTGTATTCGGTAGTCAAATTGTAATCCGGGTTCGGATTCATGGTGTATCCAAAGACTTTGACAAACAGTTCAGTAAGGAATCCTCCCTGCCACTGTTCCTCCTTACTGTCCCGTATGTTTTGCTGGATAACCGGATTGTGAAAGTACGCTGTTAGCTTTTGGTAAGCTGCTTTCATTTCGGTTTGGCTGGCTTCGTTCAGGTATTTGTTAAGTACCGACTGCTGAAATAATCCCATATTAAAGGGTTAATTTTTATGGCGTTTATTTAAAGAGGTTAAATTTAAAAGATTCCCGGTGATTATAAAGTTTAAGCTGCTGTTTTTTTACAAAGGATTGCTTTTTTATAGGAAGGAAAGGAAATTTTTATCCGGAATAGAATAAAATAAAAGATTGGAACAGAATTTAGCCGGCGGCAGGTTTTTTGTTTTCTGTTCGTTTCAGGGAGGGGTATAACGGCTGGTGCGTATTACCACTTTGTTTTCGGAACGCCTTCCCGTTCATTCAGGCGGGCGTACCGGTCCATTAGCCGGCTGAGCGAACGGCGTCGTTTCATTTTACAATTCCTTTAGTTCCTTTTCAATTTGTTGTTGCAGTATTTTGGCATCGGGGAGTTTTAGCAAATATTTTTGCACAAACAGATTTTTATCCATACCGGCAGTGGCATACTTAACAAGGGCATGGTTTTTTTCCGCAACCAGCAGAATGCCTACCGGTTGATTATCCCCATGTTCACTAATCTCTTCTTTAAAGAAATTCAAATAGGTATTTAGCTGTCCGATATCACCATGTTCAAATTCCCCGATTTTTAGGTCGATTAAGACATGGCATTTTAAAATACGGTGGTAAAAAACTAAATCAATGAAATAATATTTTTCACCAATCAGTATGCGTCGTTGGCGGGCTTCGAAACAAAATCCATAACCAAGTTCAACAATAAACTGTTGCAGCTTATCGAGCAGGGCTTTTTCCAAATCCGATTCCTCCACTATTTCTTTAATTGGTAAATCGAGAAATTCAAATGCATAAAGGTTTTTAACAATGTCGGTGCCAGCCTGAGGTTTTGTTTTTTGCTGAACCAGTTTTGCCAGCTTTTCGGGATTTTTAGATAAGCCGCTGCGTTCGTAATACAGGCTGTTGATTTGCCTTTTCAATTCGCGCACGCTCCAGGCACCTTTGATACATTCAATTTCATAAAAGGTGCGTTTGAGTGGTTCGTCAATACTAAGAAGTTGTTCGATATGTGTATAAGAAAGTTTGTTGAGGATTTTTTCACCCGGCACAAATAACCCGGATTTCAAATGTGGGGTCGCTGACCCCACTTTCTCAGTATCGGGCAAAATGGGGGTCAGTGACCCCCGAATCTCAATTTCTTCAAAAACGGGGTTCACCGACCCCCGAATTGAATCTGCAATTTGTGGATAATAAAGATAAAAAAGTCTAAACCTCCGAAGACTTCTCTCATCGAGACCTTTGATATGTGTCAAATTATCTGAAATTGACTTCAATAGCGATTTCCCATATTCCGCCCTGTCTTTTCCGTTCTGCTCAAATTCAACAATATGATAACCTATCAGCCAGTTTCGGATAGTCAGCATTTGGTTCACCGCATTTGCAGCCGATTGCTGTAAGTGCTGATGCAATTCTTGTATGTTGGAAACAAGGGCTTTAAAACTGTCCATGGCTGTTTAATAAATAAATTACTTCTTTCGGAATGTTTTTAGAAAATTTTTTGCTGATGCAATGTGAATTTTAGTACAGTATGTGCTGGAGCATTTTTTGAAGGTTCTCTTTTCATAACCATTTGGTTCAGCTTATTTTTAAAAGCAAGATAAAAAGAATTTCTAAACTTATGATGCTTTGGGGCAGAATTTTGCGGGCGGCTGGTTGTTTGTTTTCTGTTCGTTTCAGGGGAAGCATGACGGTTGGTGCATGTAGCCCTTTTGTTTGAAAAGCCTTCCCGTTCATTTAGGCGAACGTAATGGTTCATCAGTCGGCTGATTGGTTATTTCGGTTTGATTTATGCCAGTGATTTCGGTCCAAACTGTTCCATTTTTTAATAAAATGGCATGAGAATTTTCGGTTCAATTTGTGCCACCCGTACAATTAGATATTCATGGCGGACACCCGATTTTTCCGGACAGAACGGCCTGTTGCCTGGTGGAAATAAATGATGATTTGAATAGTGTACATTTTCAGCAAGAATCACTGTCCTTTTTGAACCGGCCGACCTGTCCGTTTTCCCCAGGAATACTTGTCCGTTTTGAACAAGAACTGGTGTCCGTTTTCAGTAGGAACTACTGTCCGCTTTGCTCAGGAACTGGTGTCCGTTTTCAGCAAGATTTTGCATTTTTTTATAGAAGCCTGCAAAGCTCAGGATGTAAATCCACGTGAATGGCTGACTGATGTACTTACCAAAATACCAATTGAAATAACGATTACAGTCATGACCTGGCAGATCTTCTGGCTCACAACTGTAAGAAAGCACGGCAGTGTCAACCTGTGTCCGACTAATTCCAAAAAAAGTTGGAGTTCTTTGGACAAACCTGCACATGTATCTATAACTTTAATAAACATCCAAACTCTGTACAAAAATTATTGGAATTATTGGTCGTGGTTGTTAGTAATGCTTGCATAATTGGGCATGGATGTTGCCATTTTTTTTGCATTCCTGATTACTAAAAAATGTGCATTACAAAGAAATGTTCCAGTAGTAAAAAATGCCATTAAAACACGATAGGTAATCCTTTAAATTTTAAGTTGATAAAAGGTGGCAATGTTTAGTTCAACATACCCTCCGAAGTAAAGTATATGCAAGCAACGCTTTATTGGAGGCTAAGTGCTCAGTCCCAAATGAGGCTTTCCCGAATCTACCCGTTTGTAAATAATTTCGGCAGCGGTATGTCCGTGCGCTGCCCAGTGCATTTTATTCTGTAAGGTTTTAAAAAATAATACCGACATTTCCAGCGAAGGGTCGTAATCGATACTGGTGGCATAAATGTCAAGCACTTTTCTCCAAAATACTTTTTCAGACGAGCGAATATCCCGGATGCGTGCCAGTAATTCATCGAAGTAATTTCCGCCGCCCGCTTGTTTTAATAAATCATCGTTCATGGTAAAACCTTTCACAATGTATTCTTTTAAACGTGCGGTTGCCCATTGCCGGAATTTTGTTCCCTGGTGACTTTTTACCCGGTAACCTACCGAAATTATTACATCAAGGCTATAAAATTTCACAGGGCGGTCGGAACCACTAACGTGCAAAATTTGCACATTACTTTTTTCTTCCAGTTCGCCCTCTTTAAAAACGTTATTTATGTGTTTGGTAATTACTGAACGTTCTTTCTGAAACAGTTCGCCCATTTACACTTGCGAAAGCCAAACAGTTTCTTCTTCCAGGCGCACATCAATTTTGGTTTGCCCGTCTTGAGTTTGGTATAGGAGTATTTCTGAATCGTTCATTTGTTCTCGTTTCGATATTTATCAACAATTTCTTTCGAATTTCTTAATCCAAGTTGTAATTCTTGCTGAACCAAAGAAACTGCCTCAATTGGCTTGCCTTGTTTAACCAGTATTTTTATTTTTTCCTCTAATTCTTTACTTATTTCTGCCATTACAAAGATTGTTTTAACTGTTTTAGACTATCTTTATTTCCTCCGTTAAACCGTACAACTCATATACCATCAGGTCAATTTATTTGACGGCTTTTTCTATTTCGGATTTGATGGTTCTGACTTTTTCTTTTTGCTCATTAAAATATTGAATCCTCAGTTAAAATTTAAGAGGCAAGATAAAAAACAATTATTAACAAATGATGCTTTGGGGGTTGGATTTAGACGGCGACTGGTTGTTTTTATTTTCTGTTCTTTTCAGGGAAAGGCATAATGGCTGCTACATGAGACCCTTGTGTTTTTAGAACGCTTTCCCGTTCATTCAGGCGGGGGTACTGGTCAATCAGCAAGTAAACCTCATCCTGAAAGTTGTAAAAACAGCAGTACTTATTAAGACCTCTCTTTCAAATTGTATGGCTTTTTGAAGACATTCTTTCGGAGTCGCAGGCTGGTTTAATGGCGGGGCCAAATGGAGCCGTTCACCTAAGAATGGATGGAGTAAGACCTGCCCGTCTGTTGCATTCAGACGGGGGTGTTCAGGTGGGTTTAACAGTTAACCTGGCCATTTATCAACTGGCCTTTATTCATTCCTTTATCAATTCCATATTTGCTGATCTGTCTGTGAAGGAATGGTGTGTATTTGATACTCAATTTAATTCAAAACTATAATTATAATCAATCAGTTTTCTTTCTGCATTATTCTCAATCCATGCTTTTTCTTTATGACTGATTTCAATTATTTCATTGGTCGAAGTGTTTTTAAATCTTTCCGCAACGGACTCTAATATTTGTAATTCGGTTTCAGTAAATAATCCCTTATCAAAAACCTTATTCGGATTTGGCTTAAATTGCTCACCTGTTCCTCCATCCGCAAAATTGGTATAATAAATTTCCAGTTCATCTTTATTGGCTAAATATTCAAAAATACTGTTGAAATTTTTGGGTACAGGCCCCATTGGAATGGCCCGATACTGCACACCGCTCATTGAAAACCCCGTTTGCTTGTGCATAATAAAGTCAGCATAGAATAAAAGCTTATTCAACTTGGTTTTCCATGGCTCAAGTTTCTCGGTAAAATAAACAACCATTTCGGAGAATTTCCTGAAATTAGGTGTTTTGAAGCCTGTTAAAGTGTTTGGTAAGGAAGAACCAAAAAAGTAATTCTCCAGTTGCTTCTCAAATTTTTTCTTCTTTTGTTCTTCTAATAAATTCTCAACGGTACGGTAAATTTTATTAACAACTTTTTGTTCTTGTATAGTACAATAATCAACAAGCTTTTTAAATTCATGTGGGTCTTCAGCCAACTGAATTAATTTGGCGTTAGATTGATTTGGTACTTCACCGCCTTCGTATTGGCGATAGCCATTTGTGCCAAACCCCAATATTTCAGACATCTTTGCCGCCGAAAGATTATATTTTTCGCGAATTGAAATAATCTGTTCAGGAAAAGGAATACTGTATTTTACCCTGTATTGATTTACCAATTGGTTGTAATTTAACTGGGAAAATGCATCATCCTCGAATTGTTCGCCTGTATCTTCACATTTGTACGAATGAAACAACACCTTGAATTCGTCTTTGCGAAAACTCATGGTTCTCCACTCTTTTACAATGCTCATTTCTTTACCTGTAAATGGACTTTTCATGATGTTTATTTTTTAAATGAATAATTCATAGGGTGTTCGGCAATATGAAACGAGATACAAACAGCTTCGTTATTTTCTATTCCCATACTTATTTTAATGTACACTTCTTTCTTTTTTACCCGTTTGCCGAAAACCCACATAGGCAATATGCCGTGCATCTTTTCGTCTAAAGGACCTTGCGAATAATCATCGGCATTTAACGAATATAAAATTTCTTTACGTTTGGCAGGTGAAATTTCCAAATCGTGCAGCGTTTGTTGATTCTTGCCGCGGTCATCAAAAAACATTACGCCGAAAATTTTCATTTTCACCTTTAACTCCTTTAAATATGTTTCAACTTCTTGTTTTGATGCCATGTGTAAGTTAAAATCAGTGTAAAGATATGATGTATTTTTACATTATGCAACTTTATAGTTGATAATATTTAGTTATTATATAGGATTTAAACTTTATAGTTGATTATTTGTTTTTGGAACGCCTTCCCATCCATTCAGACGGATGTACTGGTCCATCAGCCGGCTGAGCGATCGGCGATGCAGGAAATGGGGCTTCCGGCAGGTAACGGACTGACGGATAGAAAGGTAAACCTCATCCTGAACGATTCATAAAAACAGCAATGCTTCTTAATGCTTCTCCTTCAATTTGTGGCAGCAAATCAGCGGTTAGGAAACCGCTGCACACGGGCGCTCCTCCGGTTTGGTTTTGCCAATGCATAAAAGACTTTTGTATTCAGGCGGAGGTGCTCTGGTGGGCTTAACTGCTCTACGGTAATTTACGTGGTTACACAGTGTTTTTACTTAGGCTATCTCCAAATGAGTGTTTGAATCAAAATCAATTGTCATTTTAACTGTTGCTTTTAAAGCATTAAAAACTTTCATAATCGTTGATAACCTGACATCCTTTGCATTATTTTCAATTTTGGAAATTTGAGCTTTTTGAACGCCAACCAATTTCCCTAACTGTTCTTGTGTCAAATGTTTTTCTTTCCTTGCTTTTTTTATCATATCTCCAAGTATGTCCAACTTAAGTTCAAAATCAAATTGTTCTCTTTCTGTTGAACCTTTTTCTCCAATATATTTATCGGTTAATTCATCTAATGTGTACTTTTTCATTTTACTTACCTCCTTTTTCTTCAAAATATTGTTTTCTAATCTTTTCAGCTTTTTCAATCTCCGACTTCGGTGTTTTCTGTGTCTTCTTAATAAAACCATGAGTTGCAATAACAAGAGTTTCTGCCTTTTCGGTTTTGTCCCAAAATGCAAGAAGTCGGATATGTTTAGCCAGGTATTGTGTTCTGAATTCCCAAATATTTCCTTCCAGCTTTTTAAATAATTCTGGATCATTAACATCTCTTGATTTCCAAATATTGTATATTACTTTTTTTCTGGTTTTATTGTCAAGTGAATCAAGAAAAGCTTTAGCCCATTCCAAAAAAACTATCGCATATTTATTCATCACAGTAAATTGTACAAATATAAGGAACATTTCCTTATGGGGAAACAAAATTTTATACAGAAAGGTTCTCCTTCCCGTCCATTCATGCGGGGGTATGGATTCCAATAGCCGGCTGAGCGAATGGCGATGCAGGAAATGTGGTTTTCTGCAGCTGATGGACTGACGGATAAAGGCGAAACGGCGGTGCTTCCAGGCCCTTATGTTTTAGAATGCCCTCCCCACTACGAATCACAATAAATCTCTACTTAATCTCTACTTAATCACTTATCCTTATGCAGCAAATCAGCGGTATGCCCGCCTGAATGACGCCCGCCTGAATGACGTAGTCGGGCAGGCAGTCGGGCAGGGAAACTGCTGCACCCGGGCGCTCCGATGCAAGGCTGGGAGAATTACAATAAATCTCTGCTTATTCTCAACCTAATCCCGCCAGGCTGGTACATGTGACCCTTTTTGTTTTTGGAACGCCTTCCCGTTCATTCAGGCGGGCGTATTGGTCCATCAGCCGGCTGAGCGAACGGAGATGCAGGAAATGCGGTTTTCGGCAGGAGACGGATTAACGAACTGTCGTATAGGAGACCCTTAAATACGGTGGTGGTGTGAGAGGTGCACTGGTGGATTTTTTGTCCGTCAGCCGCCTACCCAAATGGTGGTAGTGTTATTGAATATTGAGTCCTTTGATTCTTTCGAAAAGTTTCTTATTCAGAGTCTTTAATGGCAATTCGAAAACCAGGCATGTAGCGGCTATTAATAGTTCGCGAAATTCGATCATATTATTTGTCAGGCGGAGTTGATGATATATTTCAGCAGCTTTTTTGGACACACTCTCATCGAACGGCAGCACTGGTAAATCCTCTGTAAGAAGTTTTGTGTCCTTTTGCTTGTTTTCATCTGTTGCACCTATTAAAAGCTCATACATGGTAACAGATGAAATGTAAAGTTGCGTTGCATCTGGTATTGCAAACAGCGTACTCTTTTTCTTGCCTTTTGCTCTCAGGTATTCAATAAAAATACTCGTGTCAACTACCATTTTTCAGGTTTCCACGATGAGTTAAATAACTTCTGATTCACTTGAAAAGCTTCAATATCTGAATCCGACCATGTAGTAACACCAAGTATCTTTTTCTTGTACGATGAAAGCGAATTATTTCCTTTTTCCCTCTGCTTTTGAAGAAGAAAATCCAGGAAATCATTTACCTGATTTCTTGCATTGTTATTTAATAAACTGTATTTTAATACGATATCAGCCATAACATTTGGCTTATATGCAAAATTAGCAAATCTTTTGCAATTTATCATCGTTAAGTGTCTCTCATGGAACGTTTTTGTTTCATAAACATTGAATCTGGCGACTGGTTTTTTTCCATTCCTTCCTGGAAAAGGCAATAACGGCTGGTGCAGGTGGCACCTTATGTTTTTGGAAAGCTTTCCTTAACATTCAGGCTGACGGCAGGATGAAAGGTAAACAGGATGCAGGGAGAGCAGATCTGTAATCAATCAGCGGTTCGCCCGCCTGAATGACGCCCGCCTGAATGCCTTAGTCGGGCAGGCCCGCCTGAATGCCTTAGTCGGGCAGGCAGTCGGGCAGGGAAACCGCTGCACCCAGGCACTCCGATGCTGGACTGGTAGAATCACAAAAAAATCTCTACTTATTTTTAACCTAATCCCGCCACTATTGCATATAGGCGGGGGAGCTCCGGTTGGCTTAACTGTTCACCGGCCATTGACCCGATTGTGGTGCGCTTATCTTTATTTTTGTCAATAGCTCTTGCTTGTCTTTTTTCTCTTCTTCGATATCATAGTCGTCTTGAAGTCCAAGCCAAAATTTTGCAGTCGTACCGAAATAGGATGAAAATCTAAGTGCTGTATCGGCAGTAATTCTCCGTTTACCTTTAATAATCTGTGAAATACGAGTTTGTGGTATTTCGGTATCCTTTGATAATCTGTAAGCAGTAATCTCAAGAGGACGTAAAAATTCCTCAAGTAAAATCTCCCCAGGATGTATATTTGCTAATCTGTCCATTTTTAACCCTCCAATTAATTAATGATAATCAACTATCTCAACATCGTGTACAATATTATCAATCCACCTAAATACAATTCTCCATTGGTCATTAATCCTAATACTATAAAAATCTGAACCTTTTAGTTTTTCAAGTCTGTTGGATGGAGGAATTTTCAAATCAGCCAAATTTTGGGAGTTACTAATCATTCTCAGTTTTCTTCGTCCAATTTGCTGTATTTCAATTGGCATTTTTTTTACACGTTCTCCCTTCCAAATCTTTTCAGTATCCTTTGAACCAAATGAAACAATCATAATCCTTTGAACCAAATGAAACAATCATACTATCATTCTACATTACTGACGTCAAAGATAATTATTTTGCTTTGAATAATCAAATCAGGGAAAGGCAAAACGGCTTGCCCTCTTGTTTTCGTAACGCCTTCCAGTTTATATAGGCGGGTTTACTAATTCATCAGCCAGCTAAGCGAACGGCGATGCAGGAAATGCGGTTTCCGTCAGGTAACGGACTGACGGATAGAAAGGTAAACCTCATCCTGAACGATTCATAAAAACAGCAATGCTTCTTAATGCTTCTCCTTCAAATTGTGGCAGCAAATCAGCGGTTTGCCCGCCTGAATGACGCCCGCCTGAATGACGTAGTCGGGCAGGCAGTCGGGCAGGGAAACCGCTGCTCCCGGACGCTCCGATGCAGGTGTGGCAGAATCACAATACATCTCTGCTTAATCTCAACCTAATCACCGCCAGTCTGTAAATTTCACTTTTTCGGTTTCTTCAATTTTTTAATATCTGCTTCCAATTCTTTCAAACTGGCTTCCCTCTCTATTGCTTTATGTTGCTTTTTGAATTTTACATATTCTTCTTCTGATTTTTCCAATGCCATTTTATGCGAAATTTTTCCTGCGTGGGTAAGCAACTCTCTGCCAAAGCAGTTTGTTTTGCACTACTTTGAAAAATTCAATGGTTTTTTCATCTTTCTGGTCGTAATCTATACTTGTAGCGTAGATGTCTTTAATTTTTTGGTAAAAGAATTTTTCCGAAAGACGTATCTCCCGAATACGGTCTTGCAGCTCGTTGAAATAGTTCATTGAACTGCCCGATTTGAAACGGTCATCATTGAGCGTAAAGCCCTTGATAATGTACTCTTTTAATCGCTGTGTTGCCCAAATACGGAATTGAGTACCCTGTGCCGATTTTACCCGGTAGCCAACTGAAATAATGACATCTAAATTGTAAAAATTAGTTGCATAGTTTTTGCCATCTGATGCAGTAGTTCGGAATTTCCGAACAACTGAATTTTTATCCAATTCCCCTTCTTCAAAAACATTTTTAATGTGTTCGCTAATAGTAGCTTTTGATTTCCCAAAAAGGTTTTGCATCTGCTCTTGGGTGAGCCAAACCGTTTCATTCTCCAGGCGAACATCTATTTTGATGTTAAGGTAAAAGTATTTTTACATGTGCCGGGGTATTTTTTAAAGGTTCTTTTTTCATAATCATCTGGTTCAGCTAAAATTTAAGGATCAAGATAAAAAAGAATTGCTAGACAAATGATGCTTTAGGGCAGAATATTGCGGACGGGTGGTTATTTTTATGCTTTATTTTTTACAAGGAAAGGTATAATGGCTGGTGCATGTGGCCTTTGTGGTGTTGGATTGCCTCCTGTACATTAGGGTTGGTCAAATCAGCGGTTCGCCCGCCTGAATGACGCCCGCCTGAATGACGTAGTCGGGCAGGTAGTCGGGCAGGTAGTCGGGCAGGTAGTCGGGCAGGGAAACCGCTGGTCCCGGGGGCTCCGATGCAGGGCTGCAGAATTTTGTATCTGTAATTAATCTCAACCTAATCCCTCGAAAGGCTGGTGCATGTGGCTCTTGTATTTTGGAGTGCCTTCCGGTACATTCTGGCGGGCGTGCTGGTTCATCAGCCGGCTGAGCGAACGGCTATGCGGGAAATGTGCTCAGGTACCATCCATTTTTATTTCAGCTTTCGTCGGATTGTTTTTTGTTTTTCAATGAATTGCTCATATAGATCATTTGTTGAAATGGTCTTTGAGTATTTTTTTTTCTTGAGTCCTGTAATCAACTTTTTGTCACCTGTCCATAATTTCCCATTAAGATGATTTGTTAAGGCAACAAATAAAGCATCATTTTCATCAATATCTGAAACTAAATCTATCGCTTTGAGAAAGGTTTTGTCAGAAATTAGTATTTCATCAACAAATGTAATCCGTTTTGATATTATTTGATAAGATTTTATGAATTGCTGATTGGTAAAGCCAGATATTTTAAGGATTTTATCTTTATGTTCTTCAATCTCATCTTTAAGTAATCCAACAGTGTAGAATTTAAAAAATTTCGAACCAAGAATAATTATTTGTCCAATTTTACTTTGTGAGTTTAGGATTGCACTAAAAACGATATTAGAGTCAATGATAATTTTCATCCGTATAAAATTTATTTTTAATAGTCGGATGGAACTTACGATGAATTTTGTTTATGCGTGTTTGTGAATATCGCATTTCAAAATTCATGTTCGTTTCATTTAAGTTTTCGTTGGGTTTTGAATTTATCCCAGATGTTTTTATTCACAGATTCTGATAGCTCATCAACATCTTTCTGATTTGCCTTTGTCTTTGAAGTAGTTTCTTTGTATTCAAGATAATCAAGCATATTTTGAAGTTCAGTCAAGTCCACGTCTGCGGGCAATCTTACTAATATTTCATTATTTGTTCTTTCCAGTATCATATCAATTCAATTTTCCTAAAGATACAAAAATCCACAATTATCAGTTGCATTACTGTCTAAAATTGTGACAACGTTTGTATCTGTTATCCTGGTTAATTCTGATTTATCGCTTTAAAATTTATTTTACCGGCGGCTGGTTTTTTTTATTCTCTGTTCTTTTAAGGAAAGGTATAACGGCTGGTGCATGTGGTTCTTTTGTTTAGGAATTCCTTCCTCTTTATTCAAATGGCTGAACCTCGCGTTTACCTTCGGTTTGAACTGTCAGGAAATTCCTGACAATTGAATTTTCCAGTTCCTCTCCATCCAGGCCTATTAGCAGACTGAGCGAACGGCGAGGCAGTAAATGAGGTTCCCAGCAGCTGAGGGATTGACTCATTCTGAAAGTTTCATAAAACAGCAATATTTCTTAAGACCTTTCCTTCAAATTGTGGCAGCAAATCAGCGGTATGCCCGCCTGAATGCCTTAGTCGGGCAGGCAGTCGGGCAGGCCCGCCTGAATGACGAAGTCGGGCAGGGAAACCGCTGCACCCGGACTCTCCGATACAGGGCCGGCAGAATCACCTTAAATTTCTGCTTATCCTCTTTTGGAACACATTCCCCTTCATTCAGACGGGTTCTTAGTAATCAAACAAGACTTTACACGGTAACCAACCGATATAATTACATCAAGGTTGTAATATTTTGTTGAATAATTTTTACCATCTGCCGCAGTTGTCAAGTAATCCTTGACAACTGAATTCTCGTCCAGTTCACCTTCATTTAAAATGTTTCTAATATGCAGACTAACATTTTGTTTTGTGGTTTGAAACAATTCAACCAATTGTGGCAGGCAGAAAAGCTCTTTTGCAATTTTCGGGCTGTGGGTTGATTTGTGTAAGTGCGTCGGCTATTTCAATTTTTTCATTTGTAATCTTTTCCTTTCCAGTTCTATTACTTTATGTAATTTTCTTTGCAGCAATTCTTTTGGTGGTAACTCAACCAAATATTCTGCTACTCTGATTCCCGATTCTTCAAGTTGCAATAATTCAATTTGCTCTTTTGAACCTGCAGCACAAAGTATTAACCCAATTGGTGTATTTTCTCCTTTTTCAGTTTCAAACTTTTCAAGATAGCGAAGGTATAATTCCATTTGACCTTTGTATTGTGCTTTAAACCTGTCCAGTTTTAAGTCGATCGCTACAAGACGTTTTAATTTTCGGTGATAAAACAGTAAATCGAGTTTGAAATTATCTCCATCTATTAGCATTCTTTTCTGACGTTCAACAAATGTAAAACCTTGCCCTAACTCAAGTATGAATTTTTCAAGTTCCCTTAAAATAGCATCTTCCAAAGATTTTTCGCTGTAATTGTCTTCTAAACCAAGAAAATTTAGAAAATACGGGTCACGAAAAACGAGGTCTGGATTTAATTTGTTTTCATCCTTCAACTCTTTGAGTTCTTTTTTTATAAGTTCTTCAGGCTTTTTTGAGATTGCCGTTCTTTCAAATAGCATCGAATCAATTTTCTCGTTCAATACACGAGTATTCCAGTTTTCAATTCTGGTCATTTGAATGTAAAACTCGCGTTTGAGTTCATCGTTTAAATACATTATGGTGCGAAAATGAGTCCAGCTCAATTGTCTACTCAACGCGTAGAGTATTTCTTTATCCGGAAAAGTCTCCGCAAAGCGTAGACAATGCCAAATATGCTGTTCACTCCATCCCTTTCCGTATTCTTTAGTTAATTCTTGTGAAAGTGATTTTACAACTTCCTTTCCATATTTGGCACGTTTATTAACAAGAATCTCAGTATTTATTCGCTTTCCAATATTCCAATATAAAATTGTTGTTGCTGAGTTAACCACTGTAGCAACGGTTTGCCTTGCTTCTTCAATTAATTGTTTGATTTCCGAAAACAGATTGTTGATATTTTGTGGTTTACTTACCATTATCTGCTTTGAAGTTTTCTTTGTTGGTATTCATGTGATTCAGTTAAAATTTAAGATGCAAGATAAAAAAGAATTCTAAACATATGATGCTTTAGGGGAGAATTTTACGGGCGGTTGGTTGATTTAGTCTTAATTCTATTTAGGGTAAGGTATAACGGCTGGTGCATGTGGCCCTTTTGTTTGTGGAAAGCCTTCCTGTTCATTCAGGATGGTCAAATCAGCGGTTCGCCCGCCTGAATGACGCCCGCCTGAATGACGTAGTCGGGCAGGTTGTCGGGCAGGTTGTCGGGCAGGCAGTCGGGCAGGGAAACCGCTGCTCCCGGGCGCCCCGATGCAGGCTGCAGAATTACTATAAACCACTGCTCTGGCGCCTGATGCCCTCTTCTTTATTGGAACATCTTCCCGTTATTCATGCAGGCGCCGCCTGGTCAATTGTGGGTAGTATTATTGAATATTGAGTCCTTTGATTCTTTCGAAATGTTTCTTGTTCAGAGTCTTTAATGGCAATTCAAAAACCAGGCATGTAGCGGCTATGAATATATCGCGAAATTCGATCATATTATTTGCCAGGCGGAGTTGATGATATATTTCAGCAGCTTTTTTGGATACACTATCATCGAACGGCAGCACTGGTAAATCCTCTGTCAGAAGTTTTATATCCTTCTGCTTGTTTTCATCTGTTGCACCCATTAAAAGCTCATACATGGTAACAGATGAAATGTAAAGTTGCGTTGCATCTGGTATTGCAAACAGCGTACTCTTTTTCTTGTCTTTTGCTCTCAGGTATTCAATAAAAATACTCGTATCTACTACCATTTTTCAGGTTTCCATGATGTGTTAAATAACTTCTGATTCACTTGAAAGGCTTCAATATCTGAATCGGACCAGGTAGTAACACCAAGTATCTTTTTCTTGTACGATGAAAGCGAATTATTTCCTTTTTCCCTTTGCTTTTGAAGAAGAAAATCCAGGAAATCATTTACCTGATTTCGTGCACTGTTATTTAATAAACTGTATTTTATTACGATATCAGCCATAACATTTGTCTTATATACAAAATTAGCAAATCTTTAGCAATTCATCATTGTTAAGTGGCTCTCATGGTACGTATTTATTTCATAAACATTGAATCTGGCGACTGGTTTTTTTCCATTCCTTCCTGGAAAAGGCAATAACGGCTGGTGCATGTGGCTTTTGTGTTTTTGGAATGCCTTCCTTAACATTCAGGCTGACGGCAGGATGAAAGGCAAACGGGATGCAGGGAGGGCAGATCTGTAATCAATCAGCGGTTCGCCCGCCTGAATGACGCCCGCCTGAATAAGGTAGTCGGGCAGGCAGTCGGGCAGGCCCGCCTGAATGAGGTAGTCGGGCAGGCAGTCGGGCAGGGAAACCGCTGGTCCCGGGCGCTCAGATGCAGGAGTGGCAGGATTACAATAAATGGCTGCTTAATCACAACCTATTATCCACCTAATCCTGCCAGACTGCATTTCGATATTCAATTTTTAGTTTCATCATTATGTCGGTCTGTTCGCTGGCTCCCGACCTGAAAATATGGTTATCGAATGCTATAAATCCATTTTTCTCATAAAACCGGATGGCTCTATAGTTCTTTTCCCAAACACCTAACCACACGTAATCAATGGATTTTTGCCGGGCAATTGTAAGTGCCTTTTCATCCTTACAAATTTTTAAATTACTGATTATCTATTGGTTCAAGTTCATTTATTTTAGCAATATTTTCTACCGGATGGAACTCGCATGCAATTTGTACATCGGTGTTTGTGTTTTTTACAAGCATGCTCGTTTCATTGAGTTTTTGTCCGACTTTTTTACCATGAAATTCTTTCAGCACGTAAACACGTTCAATTTCCAGCGCCTCATCGTCGTAGCACAGGGTCCTGCGCCCCGTAGGGCTTCGGCGGCGCAGTCGCAGAATAGCACCTCCCTTGTCCGCTCCTCCACCCCCACCACATCCGGCTCACCACCGCTCTGCTCCATCTCATGAAGCGACCGCAGTTTCTGGCCATTGGCCTTATCCTCCAGCTGTGCATGCACATCCTCCCACCGGATGTCCTTAAACCGGCCGCTGTTTTTTTCAAAGCGGGGCTATGTGGTTTTTATCTTTTTGCCAACAGATTAAATAATTTTTCATTTATATAATAATTTCCGGTTCCAATTCTTTCTTTTCTTAAAATTCCATCATAAGCTAATTTATTCAGATAGTTTGCAGCTGTTATTCTTGAAACATTCAGGTCATTAACAATGAATTCAATTTTTGTGTAGGGATGTTTAAACAGATTATTTAATAAATCCTGGCTGTAAAATTTGTAGTTGGCCCGAAGTTTATGTTTGTATTCCAACATTAACTCCCGAATCTGGATAATTAAATCAATTGTTTCCCTCGAAGTTATTTCAATTCCATGAATCATAAATAGAAGCCATTCCTCCCAATTTTCATTGTCCCTGACTTGTTGTAACAATCTGTAATAATCTGATTTATTTTGAATGATATAGTTGCTTAAGTATAAAATTGGGAGATTTTGTAATTTTTCATTGATCAGATAAAGTATGTTTATTATTCTTCCTGTTCGTCCATTTCCATCGTAAAATGGGTGAATACTTTCAAACTGATAATGGATAATTGCCATTTTAATAACTGGGTCACAATCGCACATTGAAGGATCATTTATAAATTTTTCGAGATTTGCCATCAATTTGTTTATTTCATTAATGTCTTGCGGTGGAGTATAAATGATTTCTCCTGTTGATGAATTTTTCAAAGCAGTTCCGGGTAATTTTCGAAAACCGGCACTGTTTCCTTCCAATTCCTTTTGAATTTCAATAATTATATTATTTGTAATCAGCCCCTTGGTTTTAATTAATTCAAAACCTTTTTTTAACGCAGAGATATAATTTTGAACTTCTTTTGCATCAGGCGATTTAAAAGATTCGAAATTTAATTCCGATTTGTATAATTCATCATGAGTTGTAATTATATTTTCAATTGCAGAACTGTCTTTTGCTTCTTGTAACCCTAATGTGTTTATCAAAATGGTTTGGTTTGGAATTGTCGATGCAATCCCTTTTAATTCAGCTAATGCTGCATGCGCTGTGGGCAAACTTTTCAAGACTGCTTTAGTTTCAACATCAACAACTAAAGGAAGTACTTTTAATTTAAAATTTTTCCATGTGATTCATTGTGTACAGATTTCGATGTTTTCTTTACAGAATATACCACATTCTGTAAAGAAAAATCAATTTTCTTTACAAAGGCTGCTTTTAATGATAATAATTTTCAACTTTCTATACATATCATCTTTCTTGAACCATTAACTTTGGTGGATGTGAACACTAAAGATTCCTTCCGGCCCGGCTGCACCTGTTGGCCGTGCAGCCCTTCACACCCAAAGCATTCCCGGAACCCTCGGGGCGGTTCCGCGCGCCGGTTCTAAACCCCTCGAATTCGAAGGGTTTAAAACCAGGATTATAAAAAATCTCCTAGATGCCTTAAAACTCAATCGTGTTGCGGTTTCGTATCCAATTAGCTATAACTGCACTGGTGTCATCTGTTTTGTGTTTGGTAATATCGGTCATTGAATTATAATTCTATTCATATGTCTGATGCACTGGCTGGTTTTGGGCGGCTGCCATCTGCCCAACCGGGCGTATGAGCTTTATGTTCGCTCATTCCATATTTCGGGATTTCTACTTGTATGGAAAATTGCAATTACCTGTATTAATGTACCAACAATTCGATAGTAAATCACAAACGGGAACTATTTTACTACATACTACCCCATCGGCGTGCCGTGCTTATTTTTTCCTTTTAGATTAAAGTACATGAAAATTTAATGCCTGACTTTTCAATGAATTGAAAGTCATCAATCCGTTTAATATTTCAATTTAAGGCAGTTTCTTTGAAATTTTAAATGGCTTACCAATTCCTGAGTTTATGAACTCGGTCAGACTGTCGGTGAAATTGTGCCAACCACTTTCGCAAATGTTGTAACACTCAGGCGCAGGTTGGTTATTTTTATTTTCTATTATTTTTAAGTAACCACTACCTTGTCAAAGCCCTCCCGATATTTTATAGGTACCGGGAATTACATTCAGGTTGAACGATTAAAAAAGCGGGGGCTACGTTCCCTTTCTACTCAGCGGGAATCTAATCGACCGGGTGCTGTTATTTATTCTTTTTTGTCATCCTGAAATTGATTAATTCTTTATTCTTTGACCTTTTGAATTGTTTTTTTTCAACAACATATCCGTGCTTTTCAAAAAATCTTTTAGCTGTAATGCTTACATCTGAATAAATCACATCATTACCTTGTTCTTTTGCTTTCCTTTCAATCATCCTTATCAGGTTGCCGGCAACCCCTTGTCTTTGGTAGTCTTTGTGAGTAAACATAAAATCCAGATATCCATCGGTTGCCAATGAACTAAATCCAACTAATTTATCTTCAAATATTGCTTTAATAAAATATTGTTTTTCAATCTTTTCTTCCCATTTTTCATGGTCGGTCCACCATGATGACCAATCTTCTATTTCATCTGTTGGATAATCTTTTGAGTTTACATTTTGAATAGTATCACGAAACAGTTGAGTTATCATACCAATATCTTGTTTAGTAGCCCTTTAAATCTTTATTCCGGTATTGGTAAATCCGCTAATTTTCATTGATGCTGGTGTTTAATGGTTACACTTAACCTTCGTTGTTTTATTTTATCAGTTTATGGAAATGCTCAATATTAGTTTGATTTCCCTGTATGTAAATTATATCGCCTTGTTTTAATATTTCTTTTGGTTGTATACTTTCCATCAGTTCATTTTTTCTCTTGATACCCAGGATATTTATTCCGTATTCAGCCCTTATGTTCAATTCTTCTAATGGTTTCCCTAAAAATTTATTGCTGTCTGCATTCATTCTTAAGCACGTGATGTTGAAATCTGCTAATTCATACGGTCGCCAGGTTTTGGGATGTTTTAAATCACCCTTAAATAATTCGTAATTGTCAGCCCTGACCATTTCGATAAGCTGTTCAATATCGTCTTCGGGGACAAGAAAATTTTGGAGAACATTGGTGAATATTTGTATTGAAGTTTCAAACTCTTCCGGAATTACTTTGTCTGCACCTAAAGCAATTAATTCGGATGTTTCCTTAACGAATCGTGTCCGCACAACCAAATAGAGCGAATCAGAGTGAGAACGGACATTTTTAATAATACTTCGGGTTGCAAAGTTGTTTGAAATAGCAATTACAGCTGCTCTGGCACTTGAAAGATGCACAGTTTCGAGAATGTGGTCCTGGGTGGCATCACCGAAAATTATAGGAACCCCTTTTGCTTTTTCGCGTTTGACAGTTTCGGCATTCATCTCGATAACAACATAAGGAATATTACTTGATGCCGCTGCCTTTGCCAAATTACTTCCATTCAGTCCGTATCCAATTATAACTAAATGATTTTCCAAATCGTGAGCGGAAATATCAGCTTTGCTTTCTGCTGAAACTAATGTGCTGTCAAATCCTATCTTTTTTGAAACACTTATAAATTTGTTGGCAATATTTTCTGAAAAAATGATTATAAACGGAGTTAATATCATAGACACGATGGAAACAGATAAAAAATATTGATTGGTTTGAGCATTTAACAAATTGTATTCTATGCCCACTTTTGAGAGAATGAAAGCAAATTCCCCAACCTGAAAAAGCGATAAGCCTGTTAAAAGTACTGTTCGCGTTGGGTATTTCAAAATTGCAACAGCTATTGATGCAATGATTGATTTAATGATAAATACAGCCAAAACCAGTAGCAATATGACAGGGATGTTATTCAGGAAAAAATTCAAATCAAGCAGCATACCCACTGAAATGAAAAAGAAACTTGTAAATAATTCTCTGAAAGGCAGGATTATACTAGTGGCCTGATGGCTGTATTCTGATTCAGAAACAATCAGACCTGCAAGAAAAGCCCCTAACGCCAATGACAAACCGGCTTCTGAAGTAAGAAATGCAACCGCAAAACAAAGTGTGATTGTAACCAGGAGGAAAAGCTCTTTGCTATTGGTTTTCGCCACAGCATGCATCAACCTTGGAACAACATACCGCGCGCTGATAAAAGTGATTACAAGAACAACAACAGACTTTAAAAGTAAAGTTAGAATACTCATTCCAATATTCGCTGATTCTCCTGCTATCATTGGGGTAACTAGCATCATTGGTACCACAATAATGTCCTGAAAGATTAAAATTGCCAATGCATTTCTTGCAAAAGGAGCAGTAATCTGCTGCCTGTCTTGTAAGGTTTTTAGGACTATTGCTGTACTCGATAAAGAAAATAGAAACCCCACAAATACCGACTCATTCCATGGATTGCCCAAAAAGTAATATAAAAGTCCCGCTACAAGTACTGTAATACCTACCTGCAAAAATCCACCAATAAAAACCGTCCTTTTGATAGAGATTAATTGCTTGATCGACAATTCCATGCCAATCACAAAGAGTAACAGAATTACCCCAATTTCAGACAGGATTTCTACTTCCTCTACTGCATAAATAAGGCTAAATCCAGAAGGTCCTATAATTATACCTGTCAGCAGAAAACCGATTATCGAAGGTAATTTCAGTCGCTGCAGCGCGAAAACAATGACGACTGAAAATCCTAAAAGGATGAGTATGTCTTGTAGTAATGGTAAATGCATTAACTTTTTTTGATTTTTATAATTATTATTTTGATTACTCTCACTTTTGCACTTAAATTGAAACGGTAATTTCTAAACCTGTCATAATTAAATGGAAAATCATTAAGATTTGTTCAATATCAATTTCTGACACGTCATATTCATAGTTCAAATAACTTCGGGGCCAGAAAAGGTCTATTCCTCTTGTTCATCTGCAATATTCGATAAAATTTTAATTCCACTCTTTTTCATAAGCTCACTTGCATTAAAGTCAGTGCATATACCTGGATGAAGCTTATAACTGAAATGCATTGAATCATTTTTAATCTCACTATTAAAACTATAATTTGTAACTAATGATTTATTCCCCGCTAACTTTGCAAGTTTAATATCGTGTGTGGCAATAATTCCTGACGTTTTGAGCTTACTTAATTGATTTATCAACGAAAAACCTCCTTTATGTCTATCTTCTGAATTTGTTCCCTTAAACATCTCATCCAAAAGAAAAAATACATTGTGATTACTTTCTATCAATTTCAACATTTTTTCTACTTTATTTAATTCTGCATAAAAAGAAGAAATTCCTCCCTTCAAATTATCCTGGGTTCTCATACTTGTATAGATTTTCAGGTTCGAAACCTGTCCATATTCTGCACAACAAGGAGCACCAGCTAAAGCCAATACAAGGTTTACGCCGACGGACCTTAAAAAAGTGCTTTTTCCTCCCATATTGGAACCGGTAATCATAACAACATCACCTTGTCCCTCAGTGTGAAAATTATTACAAACTCGTTTTTTAGAATTGATTAAAGGATGACCTAACGACACAAAATGTACATAGTTATGCTTTTCTGTAATTTCCGGGAATGTATATGATGGGTTTGAATAGCAAAAACCTGCAAGACTATTTATTACTTCAAACTCACTAACTACTTCAGCCCATGATTTTAAATGCGCTTTATTTTTTGATTTCCATTTTTCTGTTCCAATAATCATGTAAATATCAATTAACAGGAAACTGTTTAACAGAGAATAAAGTTGATTTCCACCGATTGCTATATATTTTATTTTCACACCTCTTTGTTGAGAGAATTCCAGTAATCTGCACAACTTGTTAATTTCCTTAAATGCTGAAAATTTGCTTTTTATGAGAATTGATTGCAAGTGGCATAATTTTTTTGCCTTGAAACTTTCACTTTCAATTTTATGGATAAGTGCCCGATAGCCTTTTAATATATTGATATTCGCTTGTGAAGTCTTAACGATATCATCAGCTATGGGTTTTACTTTTCTTAAAATTAATTGATTAATAAATAAAACAGTAATAAAGGGAAGTATATAAATATACCAGTTTGATGGATTCAAATTTGATGAAAACAAATTAATCGTGAATAAATATAAGCCAAGTACTGACAGAACCGAAAGAATTATTGCAACTGCCATATATATTTGCCGATATTTTAATAAAACCACAGATGCTTCTACCCAATCCAACAATTTATTATAATCACTATTTTTATTTTGATAGTGCATGCCCGACGCCTGAAAATCTTGCCTCCAATCCAATTTTTGAGAGATTTCTTTTAATGCATTTTGTCTGTCATGTATTTCAGATTTAGATGCAGGTTCAGATAGCCATTCTGATAAGCGGATCATACCAGCCTCTGTAGTTGTTCTGTTAACCAATTGAAAAATGGAATGTTGCCCAAAAATATCTAAATCAGAGGTATAAGGGTGATTTTGATTAATAAATTTATGTCCGGTATCAAATTCTTCCAGATTACATTCTACTCTTAAAACTTCCGATTCATTTATTTTTTTCAGGAATGCTGTATGCTTTTTTAGAAAAGCTGTTTTGTTATGATGCTTGATTGCAACAGCAAAACACACTAGCGATAGTGGGAAAACAATCAGAATGTGTGTAAATAATTTGAAATTAAACAAGTATATAAGAATGATACTTGAAATGACAAAAATAAATAACCTGAGAAATGAAATACGATTTAATAACTTGCATATCTTAAGTAGTTTGGCATCATACTTTTTTATATTATCGCTATAAATTATCATACTATTTCTATTTAAAATGCCCCCAAATATTCAATTATCGTGATGGTTATTCTTCAAAACGGCATATAACGCATGTGTAAATTAAAACTTTTATTGTCAATTGACCTGATTTGGTCTAAAATTAGATTAAAATCCTGCAACAGAGTACTTGCGTTTTTCTCTATAGGTATACTTGGTAAAAAGAAATTAACCACTAATCCGCCCGGCTGATGCCATTCGGAAGGGAACACTAAAGACACTAAAAAGAGAGGGCTTCCGGGAAATAAATGAATTTTTGTAGGAGCTGATTCTTAGCAGTGTTAAATTAAGGTCTTTAAGGACAGTGAGGACATTGGGGGCTCAGCGGAAATATTAAGTTTTCACCATAAATTTCCACTTAAGCTGATGAGTTTAGTGACCCGGCCTAAAGGCCCTCTGCCCTGTGCCCTCTGCTCTTTGCTCCTCACTTTTAAAACCTGAAACTTACACCCAGGCTATAACTTCTGCCAGGCCCCATACTGCTGTACAGCTGCTTTTCGGCATTGAACGATTGATAATAGCTTTCAACTCTTGAATTTAAGATATTGGATACTTTAAAGTCGATGCTGGTGTTATTGTTTTCACCTATTTTCTTGTTCATACTGAAATTAAGGCTATGAAACGGTTCAATGTAGATATCTGGAAAAAGACCCGCTCCAACAATTGAAAGCGTTGACCCTTTTACGTTATAAAAGAAACCTGCATCTAATCCGGTTTTGCTACTGCTGTATGTTAGGCCCGAGTTGATTACATAAGGCGACTGCCCGGCCATTTGCCTTTTGTTTTCGATTGTTTCTCCGTTTTTTTCGTACGTTTTTCGTGAATTGAATTCAATCTCCGTCATGTCAATTTGCGATTCAACAAGGGTGATATTCCCGTTAAGGTTAAAATTTGCAAGTTGGGGGGCTATAAAATCCAAATCTTTTCTGAATTCTAATTCAGCCCCGAACAACCTTCCGTCGCCAACATTTCTCGGTTGGTATTCAGTACTGGTTTGCTGCTCCGGAATACGTACTAATTCAATGGGATTGTCAAAACTCTTAAAGAAAGCGCTGGCCGAAATTATTTGCCCTCGTTCCATAAACAATTCCCACCGCAGGTCGATATTGTTAATGCGGGTTTCCGTTAAGTTTCCATCCCAACCTGGATAAGTAAAGAGTGTTCCGTTAAAAATACGGTTTGAAATTGGGTCAAGAATCTGTGCAAACGATAATTCTTTAAACGATGGACGAGCAATTGTTTTTGAATAAGAAGCACGAAGATTCTGGTCTTCAGTAAGTGCATATATAAGGTTTACTGAAGGGAATAAATCGAAAGCTTCAAGGACTATTTCGTTGTCGAGGTTTATTCCGTTTTCGGTATCGCCGCTGGCGAATCGTTGATCGCGACCGGTGTGGCGTTGTACAAAATTTTCAGCCCTAAGCCCTAAAATGGTTTTCAGTTTTGCAATTGGGGTAAATTCATTGGAAATATAAAAACCCGTGTTGTTAACATTCGACTTGTATGCGTTGGGGTTAGGGTCCGGGTTTCCCGATTGGTAATAAATACTGTTTGGACGATTGGGATAAATATTCCCGGGATTGAGTACGATTGCCGGATCGGCTACAGTCCATGACTGGCCTCCAAAAAACTGCATATCGAAAAACAGGATTTCGTAATCACGTTCTTTGTAAGTATGGCTGACTCCAAATTTCAGCTTTGCATCGGCATTGTTGAATTGGTATTTTTTTGTGATATCCAGTTTTCCCATGGCATTCATTTCGTTCAGCGATCTCCAGATTCGTGCCGGATTTCCACCTGCCCCCGCCATAAAACTGAATCTTCCGTTTGTATTGGTGAAAGCGGTTTTTCTCATATCGGGGTCTTCCGAGGTGGATAGCGTGGGCGAAAGGCGCCAGTCAATCTCCCATCCTGAATTCTTTGATATATGGGTTCCATTAAGTAAAACATTGGTAAGCGAACGCTGGTTGTATTCCAGGTTGTCGGAAGTAGCCTGATAACCTGACTGGCCAACTGCCTGGCCATCGTTATCAATAGAGAATTTACCAGCGCGTTTTTCACCGTTTTGCAATCGCATTGCCATAAACCTGATTTTCGACAAGCTGGTTTTAATTGCCACACCACCAAGCAAACCAACCAAAACATTGTGCTCACCCAGCTCTCCGTTCTGAACGGTTGCATAACGCATTTCATATCTGTCGGGGTCGATATAACGCTGGTACTCTCCGTAAACTACGTCCTTGTAATATTTATAATCCGACTTGTAGGAAAGCGATAGTATATATCCGAGTTTAGGACTGTTGCTTCTTTTTGAAAGATCGATCTGGTTCCCAAGCGAAAAACTCACGCTGTAATCAAGAGGACTGGTCACACGTTCGGCAGCTAGTTGAGGGTTAAAGCTTTTTATGAAATCAACTGTTTCCTGCAGGGGAGCGCCACTAATAGGAGTGGGAATATTGGGTTGACGGGCGCGCTCAGGTAAGACCCTGGTTCCGTCATCGAATCCAAGAAAATCTGTTGAACTGCCCGGATAAGTCAGGTAATCGGAATTTAGATGCATATCCGGATTAAATGATGTGCTGGCAGATACGCTGATTATTTTTTCCTCCGGGAAATCTTTGGTTTCCACATTCATCATTCCACCGGTAAAATCGGCAGGCATGTCAGCGGTGAAATTTTTGCTCACCAGCATATTGTCAATCAGGTTTGTAGGGAAAATATCCATTTGGAGGCTGTTGCGGTCGGGGTCCAGACCCGGAATGTCCATGTTGTTTAGTGTTGTTTTTGAGTACCGGTCTCCCAGTCCGCGAACATATATATATTTGCCGTCTTCCACCGTAACACCTGTTACCCTTTTGGCAGCTTCCACGGCGGTATTGTCGCCAATCAGTTTAATCTTGGAGGCTGAAATACCATCCATAATTACTGCACTCTGCCTTTTAATTGTATTCAAAGCAGCTTCGGTAGTTCGTATTACTTCGGCAGTAACAACAACTTCATCAATCTCGAGGGTGCTTTCATTCAATCTAAGGTTTTCCAGCAGGGTTACTTCACCTGTTTTAACCTGAATGTCTTTCACATTAAGGGTTTGGTAGGAAATATAGGAAATTTGCAATTCATACGACCCGGGATCCAGGTCAAGGGTAAATTGTCCGTCGAGGTCGGTTGCAGTCCCGGTTATTGTTCCCGCAACCAAAACAGTTACACCCACGAGGGTTTCCCCTGTTTTATCATCGAAAACCGTCCCTCTTACTTTGCCTTGCTGGGCCTGGGAAAAAATGGAAATGAGGAGTAAAAAAATAACGATTAAGCGCTTCATACCTTTTTTGAAATGTTTACCTTAATTAAACAAAGAAACAGACTTGCAAAATTTTGTATTTGCAAGTCTGTTTATTATCACAGACAGATTAATTCATGTTGATCATTAAAGCCCTGTTAAAGCTCCTGCTTTTCCTGCCCAGGTCCATCCAAAAACAGACGCATCGGCTTTGTTTGTACCTGAACCGGCGGTAACACCAGCAGGTACGTCACCATTTACATGGTTGGGCAATTCTTCGGCAGTTACATCAAATTCAATTCCTTCAAAAGTTACACCTGCAGCAGTTACACGATTGATTTTCTGACCTTCAGAAATTCCGGTAAAGAATAGATTTTTCAAATCGACAATTGAATTATCGTCTACATTAATAAGGTCTTCGCTTAAGCGTTCGCCAACTGTGGCAACAATAGTTCCATTTTGAATAACATGACCTGCTGCCATTGAACCTTCCGGTCCGTCCAGTTCAAAAGCATGGCCTGCAGGTGCAACTACTATAAAATTGTCAAGAGTTCCGTTCCATGACTGGTCAGTATCAATACCATCATCTCCAACGTTCCAGACAACTACGTTTTTTACATTCACTGTTCCACCGAACCATTCAATTCCATCGTCCTGGTTGGCCACCACTTCAATGTTTTCGACAACAGTTCCGGAACCAACACCACCTAACGATAAGCCGTTTATTTCGTTTCCTGAACCAATGTTGGTCCCTCCGTGCCTGATGGATATATATTGTATTACCCCTGAATTATCGGTGGGTTCATTTCCACCATACAACCCGTTTTGGTCAGATGTAGGTATCCCTTCAATTTGAATCTCGCTCACATCACCCGATTCATTTGATGCAGATATTGGTGCTTTTCCAAGAATGATTACACCACCCCAAAGTCCGTTAATATCAGGATCGAGGTTGGGGCTTTCAAAATTTCCGGCAGCAATGTCTGCGGGCAAAATTTCGTCGGCCACCGATGTGAATATAATAGGAGCATCGGCATTTCCTTCCGCCATTAATTTTCCACCACGGGCAACCAGCAGTGCAGTTGCATTGGCTCCTGTACCTGCTTCACCTTTTATAATGGTACCTTCTTCAATTGTTAATGTTGCTCCGCTAAGAACAGTTATCCTACCACTTAAAATGTAAACTTTATCTGAAGTCCATGTAGTGTTTTCTGATATGTTACTGGTTACTTGAACTTCAAATTCAGGCTGGGCAATACTGATAACAGCCGTTGCATCATCTGTTTGTCCTTCCGTATCGGTAACGGATAACGTAATTGAAGCAGCACCTGCATTGGCACCTGCATCATAATTAATGGTAACTGTATTTCCTGTTACACTACCGGAACTGTTTGTTACAGAAACGCCCGTACCTGTGGCTGTATAAGTTGCTGTCAGTTTGCTATCATACGAAACTGAAAAATCAACCGATTGCTCTGTTGCTCCATATGTAACATCATTAACTTCTGTGGAAACAGTAACATTTGGTTTTGCAAATGCTTCAACCGGATCATCCTTATCACATGATGCGAAGAACAAACCCATTAAAAGAGTTAAACTGAATAACAAACTAATTTTTTTCATCTTTTTCATCTCAATTTATTTTTAATTATTATGGGTGTTTAATAAAATTGCCGTGTATGTTGTTATGTTTCGAATAATATTATTCATGAGTTTCGTGGCAATTAAATAAAAACTATCTAAATTCGTTGACGCAAAACTATGCAGGGCAGATTACAAAATGATTGCATGTGAATTAATTAAAGATTACGTTTAAATAATCAGATATAAGTAATCTGACAAATGCAAATCAGGCTGCCCGAATGGGCCTATACATTAAAAACAGATTACCTGAGGGTTAAACACAAAAAATTAATTTTCAATTAAATATTAAAATGCATATTATTTCCCTTTGCTTTTTATCTAAATTCGCCACTTTTCAACCAAAAATAATGAATAGAAAACTACTGATTTTAGGAATTGTCATTTTGATTGTAAATGGCTTGCAAGCCCAGGAGATAAAAGAAATGGAAGGCCGTTATTATAAAAATAATGAAGCCTTTACCGGAAAATATACCACCTTATACGAAAGTGGCAATTTGAAAATGGAAGCGAGTGTGAAAAATGGCAACAAACATGGGAAAGTAACAACATGGTTTGAAAACGGGACACTCAATGAGATCCGCTCCTATAGAAAAAACCAGATGCACGGTAAATGGGAGAAATACAATAATAAAGGTATACTGATTTCGGTTGCCAGATACAAAAATGGGGTGAAACATGGCAAATGGAAAATATGGGACGACCAGGGAAACCTTATGTATGAACTGCAATACAATAATGGCAGTAAAAGCGGTACCTGGAAAAATTACGATATTGCCGGAAATGTCGTAAATGAACGGAAATATTGACCTTTTAAATTTGTAATAAAACTTTAACAGTACATTAACTGCCGTGTAATCTGAGCTGCCTACTTTTACATCAATAAATTTAATTATTTAAAAGATGAAAAAATTACTCATAGGCTTTTTATCACTCATACTTTCAATAGCTGTTATTGCTGAAGAAAAGAAGAATGAAAAATCTTCTGTAGCTGCTGATGATGCGTCTGTGGCACTTTCAGGTACAGTTTTAGATTCGACTTCAGGAGAACTGTTGGTTGGTGTAGAAGTTACCCTTGAAGGCACCGGGTCAAAAACCTATACTGATTTCGATGGCCAATTTTATTTCAAAGGTGTACAACCTGGAGAATACAAACTTGTAACAAATTACATTTCCTATAAAAATTGTTCAGAAACCCTTAAAGTTGACCCGGGTAAAAATGAGGTGAACATTAAACTGGAAAACTCGAATTAGCTGTTCATACTTCCTTACTAAATAATAATATTTGTGAACCGTTCCTTTCCCAGGGAGCGGTTTTTTGTTTTTTCATAACTACCGAAATAAATAAAGTCTTTTAGACAATACCTTCTTCTAAAGGGGCTGGAAAGACTTTCGTGTTTATATTTGTTATTTAGCAAGAAATTACAATTGAAACTTTTTGATATGGATGTTACAGTAGTTTTTGATATGGACGGTGTTATAGTCGATAATGGTAAATACCATAAGCTTGCATGGGGAGAATTTTGCAAAAGGCACAAAATTTCCTTTTCGGAAGAAAAATTTAGAACTGTATTTTTTGGTCGTACAAATGATGAAGTGCTTCCGGATCTTTTCAGCTGCGGTTTATCGCACAAAGAAATAGAGGAATTTGGCAATGAAAAGGAGGTAATTTACCGTGAAATTTATCGTCCGGAATTAATAGCTGCGCCGGGTTTTATTCAATTTTTGAATGAATTGAAGAAGAATAATGTACCCGTTGGAGTGGCAACGTCAGCTCCTAAGGAAAATGTGGATTTTGTTTTGGAGGGTCTCGGAATTATAAGCCTTATTGATATAGTAGTTGATGATTCGATGGTTTCAAAAGGGAAACCTCATCCTGAAATTTATCTAATGACAGCATCACTGCTTAACAGTTCTCCGGAAAATTGTGTTGTATTTGAAGACAGTCTTTCAGGTACACAGGCCGCATACGATGCCGGGACAAAAGTAGTGGCAGTAACTACAACCCTGCCTGCAGAAGAACATAAATCCGCACACCGGGTGATTAAAGATTTTAGGGAGGTGTCAGTGCAGTTTGTTTATTCACTCCTGAATGAAACCAAAAAGAATTCTTAATCTTTTTTTGCAGATCTTTTTTCCTCGTCGGAATCTCTGTACGCTTTAATTATGGCATGTGCTGCCAGGGGAGCAGTGAGGTATATAAATACCACTATAAATAACCCTTTGACATAAACAATGGGGTCATTGAAAAAAATGCTTACGCCCATTGCCAATAGAAAGATACCGAATGAGGGAGCTTTAGTACCTGCATGCAACCTGCTGTACAGGTCGTTGAACCTTACCAGTCCTATTGCTGCCACCAGTATAAAAAAGGAACCTCCCAGAATCAATATGTATATTAATATATCAATCATACCTGTGTTTTAAATAAGATGAAACAGCCACTGTACCAATAAATGAGATCAAAGAGATGATTACCGGGATATCGAAGTAAATGGAGTTGTTGATCATTACACTGTATACAAGCACAAATCCCATGACAACAATAGCGATGACATCCATAGCTGCAATACGATCGTTAACCGAAGGTCCTTTTAACAGGCGTGCAGAGGCCAGAACAAGGGCTGCCAGTAACATGGCAAAGGCGATAATCATAACAACAGTAAATGTAGTTCCTTCCATTATTCAGTAATCTTTTTAATTTTATTTTGCATTCCGTTAAAATCTTTTTGCATTAATTCTTCGGATGAGAAATAGAGAACATGCACGAACAGGATTTTTTTGTCTTTACTGACATCAATACTTAGAGTGCCGGGTGTCATCGACAGCAGATTACTAAAAAGAAGCAATCCGGTATCGGTTTTTAAATTCACCGGAACTTTCATAAAAGCCGGATTAATGTGCATTTTCGGAGTTAGTATATCATAGGCGATGAAAAGGTTTGCCTGTAAAAGTTTTAACAGGTAATAACCAATAAATTCAATTGAATAGTATATTTTTTTTAGTATTTTCATTGGTAACCTTTTAATACAGTTTTAATATAAAGTTCTGTATCGAGGAGCTGATTAGCAGCCTCCATTGTAAAATCAAATACATAATAGGCAAATACACCCATAAGAATACTGGCTGCTCCTAAAATAACAGAAGGCAGGTATTCCATGAAGGAAAGCTTTTGGATAGTATTTTTCTCAAATTCATTATGGGGCTGAACCTTCAGGAAAGCTTCATTCCATATTTTCAGCATGGAATAAAGTGTTAATAAACCTGTAAGGACGGCTACTGCTGTAATACCGTAGTTGCCATTTTCTATTCCCGCTTTAATCAGAATAAATTTGGCAAAAAATCCTGAGACAGGAGGTACACCTGCCAGAGCAAAAGCAGGAATTATAAACAGAATGGCCATCAGTGGATATTCTTTATATAATCCGCCTATATTTTTCAGCAAATAGGTTCCTCTTACTTTATTGATCATACCTGAAACCAAAAAAGTATTGGTTTTGGCCAACATATTATGAAGGGTAAAGAAAATGGCCCCTGCAACAGCCAGTGGGGTAAAAATTCCAAGTCCCATTATCATATAACCTATCTGACTGATGATGTGGTACGATAATATCCTACGTGTTTCGTAATGGGCAGCTGCAGCCATACCTCCGGCCACCATCGTAAACCCGGCAATTACCAGGATCAGTTGATGCCAGAACTGTGGGTCGTGAACAAAAAACAAGGTGAAAAAGCGAAAAAACGTATATACGCCCACTTTGGTTAGAAGTCCCGCAAACAAAGATGTGATGGTAACATCGGGAGTATGATACGACGCTGGCAGCCAGAAATATAATGGGAAAACAGCAGCTTTAATGCCAAAGGCTACAAAAAACAGAACCGCAGAGGTATTCATAAGTATGGCCTGATCATCAGTGGTAAGGATTTGTGCCAGGTGTGCCATATTCAATGTGCCGGTTTTCCCATAGAGCAAACCCACTCCAGCCAGCAGGAAAAGCGAACCAATAAGATTTAGCGCCAGGTATTTGATTCCTCCCTCGAGCTGGTCTTTTGTACGCCCCAGGGTAATTAATACAAAGGAAGACATAAGCATAACCTCAAACCAAACAAAAAGGTTAAAGACATCACCCGTAATAAATGATCCATTCATTCCCATTATAAGACCAAAGAAAAATATAAAAAAACGGTTCAGTCTTATCCTGGCGGTGAGGAAATATAGAGCATAGATTGCTACTACGAATGTAATAATGGAGGAAACGACCAGCATTAATGCGCTGAAATAGTCAATTACCAATGTAATTCCGAAGGGTGCTTCCCAACCCCCCATTTGAAGGGCAATTACTCCATGCTCCCTCACGAGTACAAGCAGGTATACTGAAAGCATAGCCAATAAACCTGTGCCTATAGGGCCAAACCATCGGGAAAGACGATCGGACCTGAAAATCAGCAGGATGATTATCAGGATAAATGGAAATAATATAGGAAAGGCTATTAACGACATATTTAACTATCAGTTTGTTTAAGCTGGTCCAAATCGTCGGTTCCTGTAAGTTCAAAAAATTTATATTTCAAGGCCAATGTAAATACCACGATACCCAACCCTATTACAATGGCTGTTAACACCAGTGCCTGGGGTAGAGGATCGGCCATGGTTTCAGCTGCTACTCCTTCAGGTTTTATAAAACCGGGGCTTCCCGGAACCAGGCCTGCCGAAAGAAAAACCAGCAGGTTGGTGGCGTTGCTCATGAAAATCAACCCGATTATAAACTTCAGGATACTTCTTCTGAGCATCAGATAAACACTTACCGTATATAAAACTCCAACTACTATTGCTAATACAATTTCCATGGCTTAACATTCATTAAGGGTACTCAAATTTAAAAAACTCATGGCTGTGACTTTTGCGTTAGTGAAAAAACAAACATCAGGGTTACACCTATTACTGTAAAGAAAACACCAATATCGAACAGGAATGGTGTTCCAAGCTTTAATTCTTCATTAAATGGAAGGGGAATTGTAAACCATAAACCAGTCATCAGTGTTGCATTTTTAATTAGCGATGGCACAAAGCTCAGCAATATGACTGATAATCCTAACGCAATATATCTTTCAGGCCGGTCTTTCAACTCTTCCTTTATCTGGAATGCATTATAAGCAAAACTCCTGTAAACAATGGCAAGTCCTGCCATCAGTCCGCCAATAAATCCTCCTCCAGGATGATTATGTCCCCTTAGAAGGGCGAGCACAGCGAATACAATGAGTATCCACTTCAGGTATCTGGCTGCTATTTGCAATATGATTGAATTCATAATTTGTTCTTTTTTGGCAACAACAATAAATAAACACCCACAGCCGCAATGGTTAGCACAGTAACTTCACCCAATGTATCAAGTGCCCTGAAATCGACTAAAATCACATTTACAACGTTTTCGCCATAAGCCCGGGTATAACTGTTCTCGAGGAAAAAATCGGAAATGGGGCGGTTCAGGTTTACGTTTATAGCTTTTAAAGTAATAAATGTCATTATGGTTCCAAAAACCAGTGCAATGGAAAAATCGCGCAAACGGGTGGCTTTTGATGATAAAACAGCAAATCGTGGCAGGCGCTGTAAAATGGCCATGAACATTACTATGGTCAGGGTTTCAACCAGTATTTGTGTAATTGCCAGGTCGATAGCACTGTAATACAGGAAGATAAGAGCGATGCCATATCCGGCAACCCCCATGGCGACAATGGTTACTATTCGTGAACGCAGCACTGCACTGGCCAGGGCAACCAATATAATAACAACAGCAAGCCCTGATATATAAAATGGTTTTAAGGTAAAATTTATTTCCTGCATAGGCGTTTGCGTATAAAAGAATTGCACCCATAGCAAGATGGAGGTAAATGCAAATATGGTAAGTATGTAATACCGGTGATAACCATGCTGAACTGCTTTTTCTTTCATGGTCGACACCATTACAAATTTCTCAAGTATCCATGCAAATACCTGTTCGAACTGAATAGAAAAAACAATGCTGTTGAATTTCCTCCATGCATTCATCAACTTTTTGCTTTTCAGCATAGCCACAAAAAGGAAAGATCCTGCAACTATGGTGAACAAACTCATAAAGAAAACCTGGTTAAACCCATGCCAAAGTTTTAGTTTTATTTCTACATTTTCCAGTGAAACAGCAGTTATTGCCGGTTTTATAACTGCATCTCCGAGGTTGGAAGGCGACAAACCCAGCAACAGGCTCAGTAACGCCAGAATTCCTGGTCCTATAAGAAAAGCAAAACCTTTTTCATTGGGGACTTTGTTTGTGGTTTTGTATTTTCCCAGAAAGACTTTTCGGACAAAGAACAGCGAAATAGCCACCATGAAAATATTGGAAGTTACGCCTAGAATTAATACAACAGAAGCAATTCCGGGTGATTGAATTTTAGCTTCATAAATCAGTTCCTTTCCCAAAAAGCCAAGCAGGGGAGGGAGCCCTGCCATCGAAAGCAATGAAAGCAGGGCTATAACAAAAGTAACGGGCATGTATTTAACCAGTCCTCCCAGTTCGTTAATTTCACGGGTGCCGGTTTTTTTCTCAATGAGACCTGCTATCATAAATAAAGTTGCTTTATAAAAGGCGTGGATGAAAAGGAAAAGCATCGCTGCCATTATCGATTCCCGGGTTCCGATACCAAGCAGCAAAACAAGTACCCCCAAAGCGTTAATAGTAGTATAGGCAAGAATCCCTTTTATATCGGTTTGCGTAAGGGCAAAATACGATCCTGTAAGCATGGTCAGTATACCAATCAGGGTGATGATATAGATCCATTCCTGTGTGCCTCCCAAAACAGGATTTAGCCGGGCTAAAAGAAAGACCCCTGCTTTTACCATCGTTGCCGAATGAAGGTATGAGCTAACCGGTGCCGGAGCCTGCATGGCTTCAGGCAACCAGAAATGGAACGGGAACTGGACCGATTTGGTAAATACACCTGTTAATATAAGCAACAATCCAGGCAAATATAATTTGCTTTCTTGTATAGCTTGCGGATTTGCCAGCCATTCGGTTAACGAATAACTGTCAACCACACTTCCCAGTAAGATAATCCCTGCAAGCAGGCTCAGTCCCCCAAGCCCGGTAATGTAAAACGACTGTAAAGCAGCTTTTCTGGCCGATTCTTTTTCATGAAAGAAACTTATAAGAAAGAATGAAAGCACACTGGTAAGCTCCCAGAAAATAAACAGCTGAATGAGATTGCCCGACAAAACCAACCCCAGCATTGCTCCGCTGAAGAGCATAAGGTAAAAGAAAAATTTGTTGGTGCCGGTGTAGCTTTTCATATAGGCACCGGCATATAAGAATACCAATGCCCCGATGCCGGTTACCAGCAATGCAAATACCATGCTCAGCCCATCGAGTACAAACTCAATATTTAGTCCCAGTTGTGGAATCCATTCAATTAATGTATGGCCAAATGTAAGATTTGTTATGTCGGGTACACGAGTCAGAAAGAATAGGAAAGCGCCTGCCTGCACCAATGAAAGAACAATGGCATTGTATTTTTTCATTTTCCCTGGCATTAAAAAAACACCGAATGAAAAAATTAAAATTACAATTAACAGATGGAGCATTTATTTCTGGTTTCTTATTGTTACTTATCTATCTTTATTAATTATTAAACCCATGGGATCAACAAGTGCTTTAAGGAATTGGGAAAAATCAAGGCTTGTTGATATTGAGGTCATACTTAGAACCGACACATCCGAGAGGTTCATGATGTGATGGGCAAAAGCTCCTATATAGTTATCGTAAGTATAACCTTCCTGGTGTGTCATTAACAAAATCATTCCGGCATCAACTTTTTTTGTGTATTCCAATACACGTCGAAAGGGCGGCACATCTGACCTGTCGAATACTTTCATTTTAGATTCCACTCCATTTATTCCCAGCATTTCTTTTGCTTCCTGAAGTTTCTTCCAGATACGGCTTTCCTTTTTTTCAATTCCTCCTACCAGAACTGACACCAAATAAATTTTTGCCCCATATTCCAGACCATAAAATAAAGCCGCCGATAATTGTTCGCGCGTTTCTTTTGTCAGATCAAGCGGTACAACAATTTTATCCTTCATTTTGCTGGTATCTCCCTTGAAGGTTAATACCGGTATGGGCGATTTTAATGTGACATGGTAAACGGTTGTCCCAAGTTCATCTTCAGGATCGCCCCCCTGATGGTTTTCACCTAAAATAATCATTTGCGCATTTATTGCGCCCGCAACTTCCAGTATTTTCCCATAGGGTTTTCCCATCTCAACCAGTGTTGAAATTTCAATTCCGGGAATTTCTTTTTTTACTTGCCCAGCTATCTCAATTAATTTTTCCTTTGCCTGCTCTGTAATTTTCACCAGGTGATCGGTCGATTGAAAGAACTGGTCGAGAAGGCCCGGGGCATCAATAACATAAAGTAAAGTTAACTCAGCTTCTGTTTTTTTAGCAAGATTACCTGCATAATGCACTGCTTTAATGGAAGGATCCTTAAAGTCGACAGGTATTAGTATTTTTTGAATGTTTTTTTTCATCCTCCTCAGTTTCATTATTGAACAACTTTTTTGAGTAAAAGTTTAACAAGAAAATAGTAACAAAAGTTGAATTTGTCACTGAAAATAAACAATAACATCTAAAGTCCTGTTCTTTTTAAAGTTTTATCAAACTTCCTATGAATTATTAAGTTCAAAAAGCATTATCATGGAACAACTTCTTGTTGAAGTAAAAGAGCGGATTGGAAAGCCATACACCGATCTGGAGTTTTTATTAAAATGTTTTTCTGAAGTTTTGCATGAAAACAACCGTTCGGAACTTGCTGAAATGATGCCCTGGATCTCGGAAAAAGAACCTGTTTTCAACAGTCAGAACACGGAAAGTTTATTGCACCTTTTTTCTATAAGTTTTCAATTGCTTAATCTTGCTGAAGTAAATGGAGCAGTGCAGAACCGCAGGGCAAGGCAGGAAAAAGGGGGACTGGAAAATGTTAGCGGGATGTGGGGGGATGTTTTTAAAAGCCTTAAGAAAAAGGGGTTTACCGAAGAAGATCTGGCCGAAAACCTGCACCTGATTCATGCTGAACCGGTGCTTACAGCGCATCCCACCGAGGCTAAACGGCCTGTGGTGCTGGCTCTTTACCGGCAATTATACCTGCTGTTGGTCAAACGCGAAAATTCAATGTACACCAGCTTTGAGCAGGATGAGATAAGGCACGATATTAAGCAAATCTTACACAAGCTTTGGTTTATAGGAGAAATATTTGTTGAGAAACCAGCTGTGGAATCGGAACTTGAAAATGTGTTGTATTACTTTTACAAAGTTTTTCCTGAAATGCTTCACTACCTTGATTTCAGGCTTAAGCAGGCATGGGAAAAAACAGGTTTTGATCCCAAATGGATAGATGATACTGCCAAATTTCCCACAATTACTTTTGGGAATTGGGTAGGTGGTGATCGCGATGGCCATCCCCTGGTGACCTCAGATGTAACTGAGAGAACACTGGAAAAATTCAGACTACATGCTTTTCAGCTTCTCAAAGCGATGCTTGATGAACTCTCTGATAAACTAAGCATATACTGCGATCATGAATGTCTGGCTCCAGGCTTCACCCAACGTATGAAACAATTGCAGACTGAAGTGAATGTTGATTCCGGCAAAACTTCCCGTGAACCATTCAAGTCATACCTTCAGCTTATTATTAAAAAGCTTCCTATTCATGAAAATGCAGCCGGTGGGATTGAACTATACGATACCTCCTCTACCTATAAAAATTCTACCGAACCCGAAGCTGATCTGCTTTTCCTGAAAAATGCCCTGGTTAAAATGGGCGCTCATTCACTTGCTGTATACGATGTGCAAAAGGTTTTACGCCATTTAAAAGTTTTTGGCTTTCACCTGGCACATCTTGATATCAGGCAAAATAGCAAGCATTATGAAACTTCCCTGCTTGATATTATTAAAACCAGCCTGCCCGCTAAATACAAAGCAATTTCGGGGAACAGGAAGGAATATGAGCAGTTTGTACTGGATGAACTCAAGCATAACCGGCCGTTTATAAGCAGAACCGATTTGCTTGAATCGGAAAAGGCAAAAGAGGTGGTCAGAACCTTTGGTGTACTCGAAAAGCATATCCGTAATTTTTCTGAACGTTCATTGGGTTCGCTCATTGTAAGCATGACCCGGAATGCCTGCGATTTGTTTACTGTTTATCTTTTTGTTCGCGAAGCAGGGCTATCGCATTTTACATCCAACGGGCTTGTTTGCCCATTACCGGTGGTTCCGCTGTTTGAAACCATTGAGGATTTAAAGAAGAGTCCAAAAATCCTTGATGAATTTCTGAGCAATCAGGCAACAAGGAACAGCCTTGAATACATAAGGCAATGCCGTAACTTTCCATCTCCGGTGCAGAATGTGATGATCGGTTACAGCGACAGCAATAAAGACGGAGGTATTTTGGCCAGCACATGGTATTTACACGATGCGCAGGTAAAGCTTACGGAAGTAGCCCAAAAACATGGTGTGCAATTGCGGTTTTTTCATGGCAAGGGTGGAACCATTAGTCGTGGAGCCGGTCCAACCCACTGGTTCATCAGGTCGCTTCCGGTAGCTACTATGAACGGGCTGATCCGAATGACAGAACAGGGGGAAACAATTGAGCGAAAATATGCCAATAAAGTGAATGCAGCTTACAATATGGAACTGCTGTTGGCAGGACTGACGAGCCAGACCTTACTGAACAGGTTAAGCCCATCAGGTGACAATGCCCAAAAGAACAGCCTTTTCGACTATCTGGCCCGGGAAAGCTATAAATCATTTAAAAAACTGACAACCCACCCGTCGTTTATTGAATTTTACACACAGGCTACACCCATCGATGCTATTGAGATGAGTAAAATAGGCTCCAGGCCTGCCCGCCGCACAGGTAAACGTACGCTATCCGATTTAAGGGCTATCCCCTGGGTATTTAGCTGGACGCAATCACGCATGCACATTTCAAGCTGGTATGGAGTGGGCACTACCTTAAAAAAACTTGCAGGGAATAAGCCTCAGGAATATCAGTTGCTGAAAAGTCTGGTGAAATCCGATGATTTCGTGCGCTATGTGCTGACTAATATTGATACCAGTCTTGCAGCAACTGATGAGAACATTATGAAACTTTATGCCGGGCTCGTGGATGACAAAAAGGTGAGGGTGGAGATACTGGGTTTATTGCTTGAGGAACTGGAACTCACCAGAACTACTATGTCCGGCCTGCTGGGAAGACCAATTAAAGAAAGAAGACGGAATCATTATTTCTCGACCCAACTGAGGGCGGAAGCTCTTTTACCGCTTCACCGGCAGCAGGTAAATCTTCTCCGCCAGTGGCGTAATGCTCAAAAAACAGGTAATAATAAGAAGCAGGAACAACTGCTTAACAGTTTGCTTCACAGTATTAATGCCATTGCCAATGCAATGGGAACAACCGGATAGTATCGAAGGTAAGATTGGAAAATGAGGTTTTTCTGCTTCATAATGAAATCAGAAATCAAATTTCTGCTTTAGCTGACGATTTTGATTCATAAGTACGTTGTACATTTAAGGTCTCCCGGTATTTACCAGGGGTTACTCCTTCAAATTGTCTGAAAACACGAATGAAAGTTCCCAGGCTGCCAAAACCGGCATGTTCTGAAATATCGTTGAGAGTGAAAACTTCAGGTTCAACATCATTAAGTAATCTTTTTGCTTCATTGAACCGGTATCGGTTTACAAATTCTACAAACGAACATGCGAAATCGGAATTGATTAATTCCGATACATAAGTACGATTCGTGCCTAAAAGCTGGGAAACATCTGTAATTTTCAATTCAGGGTTTTTGTAAATGTTTTTTTCAGTAAATAAATCAGTTAATTTATTGGCAAGTTGTTCATTGGAATATTTTCTGGTTCCTGCTGCCTGGTGGCTTAGGCTATCGCGCTCCAGATCGGTAACGGTATGATTTTGCATTGAACCAATCTGCCCGATGAAAAACATTAGAATACTAAAAATAGCAGAGGGTATCAGAAGTAGGAGGTTTGATTCTGCAAATGCACTGCGGCCTATAATATTAAATACCGTACTCATTACAGCAGTTATGATTAAAGAGTAAAAGAAAAATTTTACCCATAAAAGACTTTTGCTTTCCAGGTTGGAATAGAAATTAGCTATTTTAGTGTTGTAATTGGAAATCAGTTTTTTTCCGTAAATAAAAAACACAATAACCTGAAGCCCAAAAACAATTCTTACTATGGTATAATTTATTTTCTGCAACTGAACAACAGGTGTATCGGACAAGACTTCCTTATGGCCCAAAAGAAAACCATACACATAATCAGTAATTTCCTCCTCACTCATTATCTGATAAAAGATGAACGAAGTAAGTGATAAAACAATCGCAGGAATAAGCATGCGCAAATTGTACAATCGGATGGATGTTTCAACTGTTAAGAGTTTTATATACCAGAAGTAAAGTGGATAAACACATAATGCAGCAAAAATATAAATAGGATCGAAACTTGTATAAACAGAGGTGTTATGATTAAAAAACACTGCATGGGAAAGATAAAGGAGAAAAGCAGCGAACATGAAGATACCAAGGAAGAATTTTGCCCTGTTATTTTCATATTTGGTAAATAACAAAATTACTCCCCAAATGAAAGTAACATACATTGGCGTGTATACAATTAAATCTTCAAGCATTTTGGTTCAGTTTACATGCTGGAATTTTGGGTTTAAGTTACGAATTTTTATGAATTGAATATAGAAATTTACATTTTGAATATTGATGGTGTAATGCAACTTCTATCTTTGAGGTACAGTTTGTTAGACTAATAATATTTTTAGTGCAATTCTCTCTCACTGTTTTTGAAGAAGTTAACCTTTACATCGGGGGGAAGGAGTATAAATCCTTCCCTTTTTTTGCTTTTTATGCAGGTGCAGGCATGATGGTTTCAAAGCTACCTGCCCGATTAATTCTTAATTAATTCACTTAAACATCAAAAGAATCCACTTCGCGATAGGCTTCTATCAGTCTTTTTTCGCCTTCAGCCCCAGGCATTGCGTTTCCATGTTCCATACCTACTACTCCTTTAAACCCTTTATCGTAAATGTATTTAAACACATTTTTATAATTTATCTCACCAGTTGTAGGTTCTTTCCGGCCGGGGTTATCTCCCACCTGGAAATAAGCAATTTCATTCCAGGTCAATTCTATATTGCGAATCAGATGTCCTTCGGTTTTTTGCATGTGGTAAATGTCGTAAAGAATTTTACAGGCCGGACTGTTTACCGCTTTACAAATCATATAGGTTTGATCTGATGTTTGCAAATACAAATCAGGGGAATCTGAAAGCGGTTCCAGTACCATAGTAAGTTCGTGAGGTTCAAAAATTTCGGCTCCCCGGCGTAATGCTTCAATAACATTGGCATCCTGAATCCCGATGGGTAAGTTACGTTCAAATGCACCCGGAACTACAGTCATCCATTTGGCATTCACTCGTTTGGCAACCTCAACCGATCTGCGGCAACCATCCAGAAAAATATCAAGGTGTTCTTTTTTACCTGAAGCAAGCGTGTTGGCCATATTCCCTCCTTTTGGAACAACAAATACCCCCATTGTCATTCCAAGTTTTTCGAGTGTTTCTCCAATCTTATTCTGGGTTGCAGTTTCACGACCTGCTAATCCATTATCTTCAAAGGCAGTAAATCCCTGATCGGCCATAAATTTTAGCTGGTCAATCAGGTCTTCTCCGGCACTGTGACTAAACATTCCAAAATGAGGTGCATAATTTAACCTGAATTCTTTGGCGTCGGAAGAAACTGATTCAGACGCAGAGGCTCCCATCATGCTTCCAAGTCCGGTTAAAGCAATTCCGCCTGCTGCCGTGTTCTTTAGGAAATTCCGTCTTTTCATGATTTTATTTTTAATAATATTTTGTTTTATACCTCAAAAGAATCAACCATACGATATGCTTCCAGGAATGCCAGTTCACCTGCTTTACCGTTTTTACTTTTTCCATGCTCACAACAAAGTACGCCATCATAACCTTTGTCGTAAATATGTTTGAAAATGTTCTTGTAATTTATTTCGCCTGTAGTTGGCTCTTTTCTTCCCGGATTGTCACCAATATGGAAGGCTGCAATTTCATTCCACGAACGATCGATGTTAGGAATGATATTTCCTTCGGTAATCTGTTGATGATACATATCATTAACTATTTTGCAGGAGGGGCTGTTTACAGCGCGGCAAATCATATACGTCTGAGGCATTCCGGTCAGGAATAAACCCGGGTGGTCCCATCGGTTCAGGGGTTCAAGAACGATAACAATTCCTGCCTTTTCAGCAATGTCGCTCAATTCACGCATTGTATCAATTACGTTGGCAGCCTGGTAATCCCATTCAAGTCGCTCGTTATAACGGCCGGGAACCATTAAGGCATACTTTGCCCCGGTTCGTTTTGATGTTTCAATGCCTTCATTTAGCCGGTCTTTTAACATTTTACGTGATTCGTCGTTGAAGAGAACCATCGATTCTGTACTGAAATCGGCATACAAAACATAAGGCCCCCAATCCATATCCCGCCTCGCAAGTTCTGCTGCCATTTTATCCTGCATTTCCGGTGATTTGCCCATCAAACCGTTATCGAAAATAGCCCTGAACCCTTGATCGGCAATGAATTTAATATTGTCGATGGGATCGTTTCCTGCATGCTCCGGAAACATTCCCAAATGAGGTGCATATTTCAGTTTGAATTGAGCCTGATTTGATGCCGCGGCCTCTGTGACCGATGCCCCCATTACAGTTCCCAGCCCTGCCATAGCTAACCCGCTGGTGGCCGCGCTTCTAATGAAATTTCTTCTTTTCATCGTTAATAGAAATTAATATAATTTGGTATTGAATATTCTCACTGGTTTCAACCGAAACCTAAATTATCAGTGCAAAAAATGCATTCATGTTGCTAAAGTAATGAAATGTTTCTGAATTTCATTGAGTAAATGACGCTTTTGAATGTCCTGATGATCTAATGGATGATGACTCCGCTGAGAGTTAAAAATTTTTATCCGGATCAAAGTCCTTTCATTATATTTCAATGGTTTCCAACTATAGTTTTGTTTCATAGCAAAAGAGTTCTTAATTTTAGGGTCAAAATTGTCTAAATCAACAAAAAAGAATAATTATGAATAGAAAACTTCGTATGGGAATGGTAGGAGGCGGAACCGATGCCTTCATAGGAGCCATTCATCGGCTGGCAGCATTCATGGACAATCAGATTGAACTGGTTTGCGGCTGTTTTAGTGTAAATCCTGAGATCTCGAAATCTTCGGGCAAGCTTTATTACCTGCCCGAAGAGCGTGTATATGAAACCTACCAGGAGATGTTTGAAAAAGAAGCACAACTTCCCGAAGGAGAACGCATGGATTTTGTTTCCATAGTTACACCAAACTTTGTACATTTCGATCCGGCTATGATGGCACTCGACAGCGGGTTTCATGTAGTGGTCGACAAACCAATTACCTTTACACTTGATGAGGCGCTGAAGCTGAATGCAAAGCTGGAAGAAACAGGCCTTGTTCTGGCACTTACCCATACTTATTCGGGTTATCCGGCGGTGAAACACGCACGAAAGATGGTAGCTGATGGTGAATTGGGTAAAATCCGCAGGGTTTATGTTGAGTATCCCCAGGGCTGGCTCTCCTCGAAGCTGGAAGATACAGGTAACCTGCAGGCCTCCTGGCGTACCGATCCGAAGCGTTCGGGCAAAGCAGGTTGTATGGGTGATATTGGAACACATGCCAACCATTTGGCTGAATACATAACCGGTTTGAAGGTTGTTGAACTGTGTGCCGAACTAAATGTATTTGTTCCCAATCGCCTGCTCGATGATGACGGAGCTGCTCTTTTACGATACGATAATGGTGCACGGGGTGTACTAATCGCTACACAAATAGCTGCCGGCGAAGAAAATGCAATCCGGATCAGGGTTTACGGTGATAAGGGAGGATTGGACTGGTTTCAGCATGAACCCAACACATTATACCTAAAATGGAAAGATAACCCAACCCAGATTCTGCGTGTAGGCACCAGCATGAACAGTAATGTTGCCGCTCACAATACCCGCACTCCCGGAGGTCACCCGGAAGGATACCTGGAAGCATTTGCAAATATCTACCGGAATTTTGCAGCAACACTTATGGCAAAAATGGATGGAAAAGAACCTTCTGCCGAAATGCTCGACTTCCCCGGAATTGAAGATGGAATCCGTGGAATGCAGTTTATTGATACCGTTGTTAAAGCCGGTTATGATGACAATACCAAATGGGTAAAATTTGGAGAGTAAAATCTGATTTTCTTGAAAAATGATTTATTGTTAACTAATAATTTAGAATGATATGTCTCGACCAGTTACACTTTTTACCGGGCAATGGGCCGATTTACCCATTGAAAAAATATGCCAGAGAGCCAAGTCATTTGGTTACGATGGCCTGGAACTCTGCACCTGGGGTGATCACATGGAGATCGATAAAGCTGATCAGGCTTACTGTGATGAAAGAAAAGCCCTTCTGGCAAAATACGAACTGAAACTGTATGCCATTTCTACCCACCTGGTAGGGCAATGTGTTTCCGATGCTCATATCGATGAACGCCACAAAGGTATTCTGCCCGATTACATATGGGGTGATGGCGATCCGGAGGGAGTTCGTCAGCGTGCGGCCGAAGAGATTATTAAAACAGGTAAGGTTGCAAAAATGCTGGGCCTCGATACGGTAATAGGTTTTACAGGAAGCCCTGTATGGCACATGCTGTATCCGTTTCCGCCTACGCCTTCGGCAATGATTGAAAAAGGATACCAGCAGTTTGCCGACCGCTGGATTCCTATTCTTGATGAATTCCAAAAGATAGGTGTGAAGTTTGCCCTGGAAGCTCATCCAACTGAAATTGCCTTCGATATTCATACAGCCCATCGTACGCTTAAGGTTCTGAATAATCATCCTGCTTTTGGTTTCAATTACGATCCCAGCCATCTTGGGTACCAGCATGTTGATTATGTAAAGTTTATCTATGAGTTTTCAGACCGTATTTTCCACGTTCATATGAAAGATGCCTACTGGAGCGATGTACCAATGGGAATTGGTGTTTTTGGAGGGCATGCCGATTTTGGCGACAATCGCCGCTACTGGAACTTCAGGAGCCTGGGACATGGCAGGGTAAACTTCGAAAACATCATACGGGCGCTGAACGACATTGGTTATAAAGGCCCCCTTTCAGTCGAGTGGGAAGATTCGGGGATGAACCGTGAAGCCGGTGCAGCTGAAGCCTGTCAATTTGTAAAAAACATCGACTTTAAGCCATCGGATGTTGCTTTTGATGATGCCATGCAGAAAGTGAAGTAATCATGGTGGCTTTCCTCTGTTAAAATTTTAGCCGGTTAAATGCCTGACCTGAAAAGTAAATTTGTTTTATTATTGAATGAAGCATGATACTTTTCAGGTTAGGTTGGCGTTATAAAAAAAATAAAAAATTCAATGCTATAAACTCAGAATATGTATTTTTGAACGGCTAAAATGAGCATTTTTTGCTTAAAAGAGAACCAACCGGAAGAAGGAAGAACCAAATCAAATAAATTTAATAATGACAAACAGAAGAATGTTTATTAAAAAATCTGCCCTGGCTACTGCAGGAGTGGGAATGCTCGCTTCCATGCCAATGGCAATGAATTCATGCATGGGAGCGAATGAAAAACTGGTGTGTGGTCTTATTGGTGCCAAAGGGATGGGTTTTGCCGATCTGCAGGCATTCCTTCGCCAGCCCAACACCGAATGTGCTGCCATCTGCGATGTGGATGAGAATGTGCTGAATCAGCGAATTGCAGATACTGAAAAAATACAGGGAAAAAAACCTCTCGGATTTAAAGATTACCGTAAGTTGCTGGAACAGCCCGATATTAATGTGGTCATTATAGGTACACCCGATCATTGGCATTGCCTGCCAATGGTTGAAGCCTGCCAGGCCGGTAAAGATGTGTATTGCGAAAAGCCGTTGGGAAATTCCATTGAAGAAATTAACATCATGGAGCGCGCGGCTCAGCGGTATAATACCGTTGTGCAGGTAGGTATGTGGCAGCGGAGTGATCCGCACTGGCGCGATGCAGTCGATTTTGTGAAATCAGGAAAACTCGGCAAGATACGTACCGTGCGTACATGGGCCTACCAGGGTTGGATGGAACCGATACCTGTTAAGCCCGACAGTGAAGCGCCTGCCGGAGTTGATTACGACTTCTGGCTCGGACCTGCTCCCCAACGGCCTTTTAACCCCAACAGGTTCCATTTTAATTTCAGATGGTATTACGACTATGCCGGAGGTTTAATGACCGACTGGGGAGTCCATATCATCGATTACGGCCTGTTTGGAATGGGCGATCCTTCCCCTAAGTCGGTAATGGCTATGGGTGGTAAATATGCCTATCCCGATGATGCTTCTGAAACACCTGATACCTTGCAGGCTTTATATGAATTCGACGGGCATACAATGCTTTGGGATCACGGCACCGGAATTGATGGTGGCTATTATGGAAGAAACCATGGTGTTGGGTTTGTTGGAAACAACGGTACATTGGTTGTCGACCGCGGAGGATGGGAAGTCATTCCTGAAAGAAAGCAAAACAAGGATCTGATGGATCGGGTCGATTATATTAAAGGAACCGGAAAAGGGCTTGATTTGCATATGGAAGATTTTTGTAACGGAGTAAGAGACCGCAATCAGGATCTGAATGCCAACATCACAGTGGCGGCGAATACAGCCCGGGTGGCTCACCTTGGCAATATAGCTCAACGTACCGGTAAACGCCTGTATTGGGACAATGCAAGCAGTAAGTTTATTGATGATCAGGAAGCCAACAGCTATCTTGTACCTGCTTACCGTGCTCCCTGGAAATTACCGCAAGTATAATATTTAGTTTATGCTTTATATAGTCCATGCTGTCATATTCAAGGCAGCATGGATTTTTTATGTTTGCAAAGTGCAGGGCGCAGAGCATAGAGCCTTTAGGGCACAGGGAAAGAGTGCACAGAGCAAAGGCACTGTGCAGCATCAGGGGTGGGACCAGCGGTTTCCCTGCCCGACTGCCTGCCCGACTACGTCATTCAGGCGGGCGTCATTCAGGCGGGCGTACCGCTGATTTGTGAAAGAGTGGCATTGTTAGCTTACCTTCAAATACCTTCATCCCATTTTAGTTGCACGAACCCACAGGAGTCGGATTTTCCAAATCCGACATTAATGGTAGAAACCACCTGTCCGCAATTACTTTTGCCATTCCGGCAGCAGGATTTCTAAAAATCTTTGACTTGGAAAGTCAAAGTCCCGGATGTCCGTGCTACTATCATATAACTACTTTTTCACCAAAACATTTTCTTTTTTTTCTGCAAAAATCCCCTTTTAATTCCCCCCGCCTGAATGCAGTCGGTCAGGCTTTGGCAGTGCCTGAAAATACTCTGATGGAGGCATGTGCTCAAAGGGGAACGAGCCCTGTTGATGCGCCTTCAGGACATGTAGGTTCGGCACCTGCAAATCATGTTATTATTCATATAATATTGCTTAAGCAATTCAAAGGACTGTTCACTATCATATAACTAAAAATCTTGAATCTCCCTGGCGGCGCATGGAAAGGACGATTTTCAAACTCAGGCCGGCAGTTGCACCGCGAGGTGAAAGATTGAGGCTGCATTGCTATACACATTTGATTCCTCTGGAATCGTTGGCAGGAAAATGGCCGGTGCAGAGGGATAGCTCCCTAAATTATCTCTCCGGTCTCTAAAACTGCAAATTTTCTTATGTTATTTATTATAATAATATTGCTTAAACAATTAAAGGGACTGTTTACTTCTTCGGCTGATGGTATGTTTTTTGGCTTTAAATGCTACTTACTCACACAATAAAAAATTATCTCATGGCTGAAAAAGAAGAATCCAGAAAAAAAGATCAGGCAAATGCCAAACGCGATTATCTCGAAAGACATACCGCCAACGACGATGGTGAAATGTTGACCACAAATCAGGGAGTAAAGGTGAACGACGACCACAACTCTTTGAAGGCAGGGGAAAGAGGCCCCACATTGTTGGAAGATTTCCACATGCGTGAAAAAATTACCCACTTTGACCACGAACGAATTCCCGAACGAATTGTGCATGCACGCGGCAGCGCTGCACACGGTTATTTCGAATTGAAGGAATCAATGTCGGAGTACACCTCAGCACATTTCCTTCAAACCCCCGGCACCCGTACCCCTGTATTTGTGCGGTTCAGTACAGTAGCGGGTTCCCGTGGTTCTACCGATCTGGCACGTGATGTAAGGGGGTTTGCCACTAAATTTTATACTGAAGAAGGGGTATACGACCTTGTAGGCAACAATATGCCGGTATTTTTTATCCAGGATGCCATGAAGTTTCCTGATTTAATACATGCGGTGAAGCCTGAACCCGATTCAGAAATGCCACAGGCAGCATCAGCGCACGATACTTTTTGGGATTTCGTTTCCCTTACACCCGAAACCTTACATAACGTTTTCTGGGCAATGAGTGATCGTGGTATTCCCCGCAGCTACCGGATGATGGAAGGGTTTGGAATTCATACCTTTCGCCTGGTTAATAAAGAGGGCAAATCGGTATTTGTGAAATTTCACTGGAAACCCGTGCTGGGGGTTCATTCTGTTGTTTGGGATGAAGCTCAGAAAATATCAGGTATGGACCCTGATTTCCACCGCCGCGACCTCTGGGAAGCAATTGAAAATGGAAATTATCCCCAATACGATTTCGGAGTTCAGATCGTACCTGAAGAAGACGAGCATAAATTTAATTTCGACCTGCTCGATCCTACGAAGCTTCTTCCTGAAGAACTGGTGCCGGTAAAAATAATAGGAAGAATGACGCTCAACCGCAATCCCGACAACTTCTTTGCTGAAACCGAGCAGGTAGCCTTCCATCCGGGACATGTTGTTCCTGGCATTGATTTCACAAACGACCCGCTCCTGCAGGGACGTTTGTTCTCTTATACCGATACCCAGCTGATAAGGCTGGGTGGCCCCAATTTCCATGAAATTCCCATTAACCGTTCAGTGTCCCCGATTCACAACAACCAGCGCGACGGATACATGCGGCAAACCATCAACCGCGGGAAGTCGAGTTACAACCCCAATACTACTGAAGGCGGTTATCCGCTGCAGGCAAAGGCTTCGGAGGGAGGATTTGTATCCCACCGCGAGCGCATTGATGCGCATAAGGTGAGGGCCCGCAGCGAGAGTTTTATCGATCATTTCAGTCAGCCGGCAATGTTCTACCACAGTCAGAGTCAGCCGGAAAAGAACCATATAATTAGTGCTCTTCGTTTTGAGCTGGGAATGGTAAAAGATGAGGCAATTCGTAAAAGGGTAGTGTCGCTGCTGTACATGATTGACCAGTCGCTGGCAGATAAAGTGGCAATGGGACTTGGTTTGACAGCAGAAGCACCCGATAAAATCACCAACCATAATGTTCCTGCCGACGCTGACCCAAACGATTACCAGTCGCCCAAAAAAAATCCCGATGTGGAAAGCTCGCAGGCCCTGAGCATGGCAAATACCCGGAAAGATACCATTGAGACACGCATGATAGCTGTACTTGCCGCCGATGGAGTGGATGATGATTCATTGATGAAAATGAAAAAAGCTTTGGAAGAAGAAGGTGCCATGGTAAAAATAGTGGCTCCCCGCGTGGGAAAAATCAAAACTGCTGCAGGAAATGAGCTGATGGCCGATAAAAGTTTACTGAATGCTGCTTCAGTGCTTTTTGATGCTGTTTACATACCTGCGGGAATAAAAAGCATGATGGCTTTGAAGGAGGAGCATAAAGCCATTCATTTTCTGGATGAGGCATATACCCATTGTAAAGCAATCGCTGCCGATGGCGACGGGGTGGATTTATGGAGAGAATCTGCTGCCGGGAAAAAAGAAGCCATGGCAGATAAGGATGAGAAGACTGCTGTTTTGCATGGAGTACTTCTCAACCAGAAGCCTTCCGAATTTATTAAGGCCATTGCACAACACCGCTTCTGGGATCGCGAAAAAGTACCCGCATAACAATTCCCTTCAGGCATCAGGACATAATTTTGAAAATTAATTTTGTCCTGATGTCTTTTTTTATTTCTGTTAAGATAATCAGCCACATCATTGCTTTTCTCCGGTTTAAACTATACTGCCTGGGTAATTAAGGGTATCATATAACTAACTTCTCAACCCGCTTAAATTCAATTTAATATCGTTTCACTCAAAGACGCAAAGACGCCAAGTAACCCTTCAATTTTGTCTTAACACAGCTCATAATATTACGGTGCGATGCACCTTTCGGTTCCACTATTCCAGCGAACTACAAATTTTTGGGTGCTCTGCACCTATAAATTTGATTGCTGCTAAACCATTTGCTTATTTATTATAAGATTTTACTAAAGTTAGTAACGGACTGTTTACCGTTCACTTATGACGGACTTGCTATAAACATCTGTCCATTCATTATGTTACCATTATAAGAAGAGGACAGTACAAAACCCAAATACATTGATTATGAAAAATTTAATTATAGCAACAACTTTTTTATTTCTAATGGTTTCATGCCGGGATGCGGAAGTAGATCCACCGGAACGCGTAGTGCATGAATGGAATTTCACGAATGATGCCCAGGGATGGGAAGGCGACTTTGCCGATTACCCCGTAGGTAGGGAGGAGTTTATGGAACTGGAATTTGATTATGCTCCGCTTCCTTCTCCGCTTGATTCCACCCAGGGAGCAATAAAACTTTCGGGAGCTAATCATAGTGATGATTTGTTTATGTTCATGAATAGAAAGATTACCGGCTTAATTCCTGAAACAGTATACTACATTACTTTTACCATTGAGTTTGCTTCCAATGTACCCGACGATCGGTTAGGAATTGGAGGTCCTCCAGGGGAAGCGGTGTGGATAAAAGTGGGGGCAACTGATTTCGAACCTGAAAAAGTGGTCGACGACATGGATTATTACAGGATGAACATCGACAAGGGAGGTCAAAGTCAGGGCGGCGATGACATGATTGTTATCGGCGATTTCTCTAACGACACCGATCAGCAGGTTTATACTATCAAAACAGTTACCAACAATGAGCAGGAATTCCCTGTTATGCCCAATGATGCAGGTGAGCTGTGGCTAATTGTAGGCACCGACTCAGGCTTTGAGGGTACAACTACTATTTTCTACAATTCGGTTAAAGCAGAACTGTTTTATTAAGGCAAAAGAAGGAAAATTCATAAAGTAAACGGTGAACAGTAAACAGTCCATTTTAATGGCTTACGGGCTGAAAGCCTGCCCAGCCATAGGCAGGGCCTGTCCAGCCGTTCAGGCAGGGCTCAGCTTATCCCAGGGCATTCCATCAGTGGACGGACAGCCGCCCTGGGTATAAGAAGCCACCAGTCCCACGTGGCGCAATTACTGTCTCCGATTTAAATGCAAACGTTGCATGAGCCACCTTCTAAAGATTCCGTAGGAGTCAAATATGGGCAGCAATGCAGCCTCAACCTGGCACCCCGCGGCGCAACTGTGGTCTTGAATTTGAAAATCATCCTTACCATGCGCCGCTGATGGGGAGGTTTTTTTACAAATTTTTTTAATTATATGATTGTTAGTAGTGGCAGCAGGCAGTACATGATTAAGTTGACCGCAAGAGTAAATTTGAGAGGCAGGTATCATACATACCTATTTTGGGATGAACGTCGGTCAGACGGACAGGCGCCTCCCCGGGGAGGATTTTTGTTGCTAAAGTTTAATTTTTCCAACTGGAAATTAATATTTGCAGTTGATATGCCTAAAAATTCGTAAATTGGCAGTGCATAATAAACTGTTCCTGTATTGGGGGACGGATGATATGAACAAACCAATTGACTAATGAATGGATGCAATAAAAACAAACCTGCTGCCCATATGTACAAGTAACAAATCTCATACATACCGGGATCTGCTTATTTTCCTTTTCTGCATCAGCATATTGCTGTTTTTTAATTTATCATGTAAGGACAAAAACAGGGTGCATCCCGATCCGGTTGAACTGGCCTGGAATTTTAATCCCGGACATGAAGGCTGGAACGGCGACTTTGCCGAATACCCTGCAGGGGGAGATAGTTTGTACGAATTGTTGTTTGAGCACGATACGCTTCCTTTACCACTTGATCAAAACCAACGTGCCTTAAAGCTTTCGGGGAAAAATATCAACGCCGACCTGTTCATGTTTGCCAAAAAGAGAATTACAAGTCTTGACCCTAATACTGTTTATTATTTAAATTTTACTGTTGAATTCGCTTCAAACATGCCGGATATTCCTGATGGACAATTGGTGCAAGTATCAGCCGGAGCCACACCAGTAGAACCCATAAAGGTAATGGGCGAAAACAATGTATATGGCATGAACATCGAAAAAGGCAATCAGGGCCAGAATGGTGAAGATATGATAGTTATGGGCAGTTTTGGCAACGACACCGATCAGCCGGTTTACTGTCTGAAGTCTCTTGAGAATGAGCATCCCTTTCGCGGTACAACTAACGAAAAAGGGGACCTTTGGATCATTGTTGGTATCGATTCAGGCTATGATTCCACTACAACTGTTTATTTAAACTCTGTGAAGGTTGAGCTTTTTTAATAGTGGCATATGTCTGTGTAAACAGGGCAAAATTCATTGCCTTTGATTGATTACACAGGAATACCTTATCCGTAAACCTGCAGTGTATCTGGTTAGAAATTTTTCTGTAAAAAATAATTTGCATTCCCTATCATGAAGCGCTCCACGATTTCAGAAGCCTTCAGTTTATTGTACTCCTTCAGGTTCTCCGACTGCGACGAAGTAAGAAAATTATAGGCATGCTTTTCCAGGTAACTGTCAAACAGGGGCATATCTTCAGAGGTCCAGAATCCGTTTAAGGGGTTTACCATCCCGTCGTTATCTGAGCCAATGCATTGAATGCCCCATGCGAACTGGTCGTGGCGGTTAAGCACTTCGGCAATGTGCTGAATCTGGTTCCATACCAGACGCGACTGGTAGAATAACATTTTCCTGCGGTTAAGGTTCGGACCATTCTTCTTAAGCTCGGTATCGCTGCCTACCCTTCGCTCATCGAACTGGATGCCAAACAATCCGCCCGATCTGGATATCCGTAAAATTTCATCATCGAAGAAGTTGATGTCGTCAGGTTGAAACTTTCCATAATTAAACATATCGTCTTCTACCATTTCGTTATTTGAACGCAGGCCATTAACTGCTCCATGGCTAACAATAAGTGGAATGATTTCATCGGGATGTTTTTCTTCAAGGAACTGGTAGTATTCGTTTCGGGATATAACGCTCATGTGCTTCAGGTCGATAAGGATCCGTTGTCCGTTGGAGTTGTCGAGCAGTGCATGCAGCAGTTTCCATCCCAGTTCAGTAAAGCCTGTATTCATACCTTCCGACTGGTCGCAAATTTTTCTTACCAAACCATGAAGGCTTTGTGCATGCCCAATCATCTCATTGTAAAAATGATGTGTCAGCCCTACAATAAACATACGGTGGTTCCATTGTTTCACCTTCTCAACATTCGCAAGCACTTCAGCCTCATCCACAGTTCTGCCCATGCGTTGTAATCCGGCATTAAATCCATGGGTCCCTTCCATGGTGAGAATCACTGAAATGGTATTTACTTCCGGATCGTGGTTCTCTTCAATTTCAGTATACTTCGAGATGATTTTATACTGGTGCCACTTCCCGTCAATCTTTACCCGGTGACCGTCAAGCTGACTGTAATAATTATACTCCATTTCCAAATCCGTGAAATAGTCGGACATAGCCTGCACATGATCGATGCGTTTTTTACCAAGTCCTGTAACAAAATTGGCTGTTATATCGCCCGGAAGGCGGGTACCCAAACGGTTCATTACAAAACCTTTTTCAAGACCACACAGCGAAACAAACACAATTTCTGCACCTCCCCTTGCCAGCGAGGTAAAATCCGACTGCCGAAACTTGGTAAGACTGGTAACAATGTTGGCCAGCTTATCAAAAACAGTAGGTGGATCATAATACCAGATGCTGTCTTTGGCTTTCTTATTAGGATTGTTGGTTCCCGGGTTCCTTTCAAAGCTTCTTCCCATTGGCTTTATTGCCGGGTGAATATGCAAATCAATAAAGGGCGCTTCCATAATATTGAATAATAACTTGATAACTTATTACAAATTACGAAAAAAAAACCTTTATATCAAGTATGAATATGCTTAATGTATGGATATGCTCAAAATCGCTCATTAACAATATTGCTGTAAATGGAACCAAATGTTAACCTAAATCCCATTTCTCCTCTGAATTCATAATCTGTTGCCAGTTTTCTTCTCCGCAGCAGCAGATCTTCCCGGGAAGCATCACCCAGTGGAAGGTACAATTGATCGTGTACCATTTCAGCCTGAAATTCCCAATAAACGGATAATGCTTTGGTTAAACGGATTGAAAAATCAGAATCGAAGGTAAGCCTGTTTTTTGATACATCATGAAAAAAATGCCTTCCTTCCAGCCGGACATCAATGTTGCCCCACGGCTGTAACATTTCAAGATTCAGACTGAGCGACTGGTGGTACAGGTTTTCATTAAGCTTGTCGTATATTGTTTTTTCATTGTAATCATACCAGCTTGCACCTGCCAGGTATCGAAAAGTAAAGACTTTTCTGTTGCTGATGTCCCAGGGGAATATGTTGTATTCTATACCGGCATTGGCATAAACCCGGTTTTTTATATTCAGATAGGTTTCGGACGAATATCCTGTAAAAGTTCCTGCTGACCAGCGAGGGGTAAGGCTTTTGATATAATCCCCCGAAATCCCGGCAGAATTTTGATGGTTGGAAATTTTTATCCCGTCATCAAAATAATTTTCCCGATCGGCATCGTATTCCATTTCAAATCTTGTTTTCCAGCTTTCGGTAACCTTTTCAACTTCAATTTCTGTATTATAAGAAAACTCATTTTGATTGGCTTCTTTTTCAAAACGGGTGCCTCCTTCTATACTGATGATCCAAAATCTCCAGGGATCGGTCAGTTGAATGGGGGCAATCTTACTGTCGTTCGGTGAAAGATTTATTTCAACAGTATTTAAAATTCCGGCAATTGAATAATACTGAAGAATTCCTGCCTTAAGCAGTTGCAGCAATCCCCTGCGGGTTTCATCATCAGTTTCCGACTGCCCGGCATAATATTCAAACTCAAAATGATGGTTCCCGATTTCTCCATTTCCAATAAAGTTAAGCACGTATTTACGGCCACCACTGCCGGTGCGCGATTCGCTTGACAGGATGTGCACCTGAGCGAGCTTGGGATCACGGACAAAAGTGACGAAGCTGAGCTCCTGCCTTACGAATGTAAAATCGCAATCGTAACAATCGAGAAAAAAACTTACATGTCCGTTCAAATCCTGGTTGTTCTGGGAGAAAACTGGTTTGGAAAATAACAGGATGAATAAAATAAATACAATCAGTTTCATTGGTTTCCTTTTCAGATTATTAATAGTTATACAAAAATAGCAGATAATTTAAAAGTTGTTGCCGGAAATAATAAAAACTGGTTGTGAATACAAAAATCTCAAATCCCAAATCCCAAAAAACAAATCTCAAACCTCAAAAAATTAATAACGTCTGAACCCAGTCCCCAATGTACCTTTACCAGTGCCTGTAACCATAAACCAATGGCCAGTCCCCAGTGTCCCTTTACCAATGCCCGTCTCCAAAACCCCAAATCAACCAATGACCAGTCACCCAATGACCAGTGACCAATGACCAGTGCCCAATCTTCTGAACTTTGTGGGGAGGGTAGTTGTTGAGCAATAACACGTTATATTTTCAAATCCAGGCCGCAAAATGATTATATACGAATTATATGAAAAGAGCATTGCTTAATTTCTGGAGGCTTATTAAAAGGGCCGGCATCCAATGGAATGCCAAAGACCCCTGGAGGGAGAGTGCAGTAATCGCCTATTATGCCATTTTCTCGTTGCCAGGTCTGCTGCTGGTTATAATTACCCTGGCTGGTTATTTCTTCAGTGAGAGCCGCATAAGCGGATACATTAATGAACAGATTTCAAATAATATCGGTGAGAATACTGCCCGCCAGGTTCAGGATGTGGTTAATATGGCCTATGATAAAGACCAGTCCCTGTTTATGACTATAGTTGGTATTGCCACAATTGTTTTTGCAGCAACAGGGGTATTCTTTCAGCTACAGAAATCGCTTAACTTCATTTGGGATGTTAAGCCCAATGCTCAGAAATCTGGTATCTGGCTGGTTCTGAAGGCGCGCCTGTTTTCGCTTGGACTTATAATTACAATTGCTTTCCTGTTGCTGATCTCATTAGTTCTTACTACGCTGATCTCAGCACTTGCCGATTACATTCAAAGTTATCTGCCCGAATACATTATGTCGCTGTTTATAGTACTTAACTTTCTTGTTCCCTTTGCCGTCATTACATTCCTGTTTGCCCTGATGTTTAAGTACCTTCCCGATGCTCACATTAAATGGCGGACCGTGTGGATAGGTGCGGTACTTACTTCTGTGCTGTTCGGCATTGGAAAGACTGCCCTGGGGGTCTATTTCGGTAAAGCCAACCCCGGTTCAGGATACGGAGCCGCCGGGTTTGTTATCCTGATTCTTTTATGGACCTCCTACTCGTCGATGATCGTATTTTATGGCGCAGAGTTTACAAGGGCCTATTCCGACTATAAATACGGGGGTAAAGTGGAGCCTTCAAAACATGCCTCCAAAGATGAGAATGCAGAACTGATTAAGAAGCTTACCGAAAAGAGAATGCAGGATGAGAAGAAAATGAAGGCAAAAACAAATGCGAAGATGAAGGGAAAGACTTTGACCAAACAAGGACAGAGATTGATAGCGGCATCCGACAGCAGGCAGGGGGAGGAGGAAGAAGAAGGTGAAGGCACAGGCGAAGGAGAAGAAGATAAGTGAACGGTGAACTTTGAAAGTGAACAGTAATCAGTAAACAGTCCCGCTTCCTTTCATCCGGCGGGATTAGTTCCACCAACGGAATTCGCTGCGCATACTTGCAAATTCCGGGTGTCACTGAATAAACAGTCCATTTATTGATCGATCAATATTTTTTAATAAATAACATCATTAAGGCGGTCTTTAAACTCTGAACATTGAACAGTACCTGATAGTAAGCAGCGCCGTAGTCATCTTGCGTGCTGAAAGCACAGATTAATTCAGCCCGGTGGCAGCGCCCCGGGTAAAATGTAAAATGCCAATCCTTTCCTCAAGGCGCAACTGCCAACCTGGGATTAAATTAAATCCCTTTTATGAGCCGCTATTCTCCTGGGTGCTCCGATGTAGTATAGACTTAATCACCATAAATTTCTACCTAATCTCTACTTTATCTCCACCTAATCTCCATCACTGACTTTTTTTACTGCCCACTGTTCACTGTTCACTTTTCACGGCCCCTCTGCCTCTTTGCCCCCTTCTTACTCCCCGGGCGTGTATGAAAACGATGGCATAGCCCATCCTGTTTTGTTTTCAATTTTTCGTGCATGCATGATGGCGTTGTTCCACAGGTTATCCAGTTCATCACTATGTTGTTCGTAAATCTGTGAATCGAGGGTACGCATGATAACCGGACTTTCGGCTCTAAACATGATAATCATAGCCGGGGTATCGTGTCCCATCATTACATGAAAAACATCCCACGGATTATCAATGTTATTTTTTGAATAGAAGTTGATGTACTTCTTAATGGCATCGGCCATTTCTTTCTCATGACCCGAACGCAGGTTAATAAACATCCATTCTGTGTATGGCTTACCGGGCGACATAAATTCATCGTTTGGATGATACGACAGCTCCGGATCCCATCGTATGACACTTGTTGAAATGGTGGATAAATCCCTGAATTTTTTTTCTCCGTCGTAGCCTGCTGCTTTGGCTTTTTCCGAAAACTCTCCCATTTTTTTGTAAAGCGTATCAATGGAAGCGAAATTATGGATAGGAATTACCCAATACACGGCATTATCGTCGTTTTGGTAAGCGTAAACCGGAATGTCGAGTTGATGTGTTTTCCATAAATCAACCGCCTCTTTCTGTACTTTCATAAACTGGGCACGGTCGGCTGGTGAAACATGCTCTTCGAAAACTACAAACCAGGGCGGGGAAGATTGCTGGGCAGTTAGAACCACAGGTGTAAGCATGGCAAATGCCAACCACACGAAAATCATAAGGAATAACTGTTTCATAATATTTTGCTTTTAGTGAAAAGGAATATAAGTTACGTATAATTAATGATTTATACAATATAAAAAATACATAATTAACCTTTTGCGGTTCTGTCTATTTGACAGGTTGACTTATCGATGGAAATTTTTTATTGAAAGGTTAATTTAGTTAAATAAAGGTAGTTGGTATTTAACTGTAGCATAAGCATGAGTGTAATCACCCGTTCAATGTTCATTGTTGGTGCTAAAATTACGTATCTTTATATTCCGAAGAACAGGTTTTTACTTAACAGAAATAAAAGCACAAAATAGTTTTACAAACCATGGAAGAGAGAACAATTTCAGTATATCGGTTAGCCAATATATTAATTATAATCGTTTTGGGTTACATCATTCTTAAACAGGGAGATTTCTTATTGATCCCGATGTTGTTTTCAATCCTGATTGCAGTTATGCTTCAGCCAATGGCTAAATTTTTTAAAAGGCTGGTGAAGTTTAAAGTTCTGGCTAACCTGCTCACTATTTTAAGTGTACTTGTCGGCCTGGGTATAATCATCACTTTGCTGTCGATGCAACTTACTGTAATCATCAACGATCTGGAAAATATTACAGGACAAATCAGCAAAGGCCTGCAGCGAATATTTACCTGGACGAACGAGAACCTGAACATGCAGGAATCAGATATAAAGGAAAGCATTCCCAAGCTCACTGAAAATGCTGTGGGATTTGTACAAAAAGGAATCACTTCGGTTACGAGTTTTGTTTTTAATTTATTCTTTGTATTGCTGCTGACCTTCTTTCTGCTGTGGTACCAGCAAAATTTTAAGCGGTTTTTATTACTCCAGGAAAAAAAAGACAAACAAGGCGAACTGAGTAATATCCTTCAGCAAATCCAGGCTACCATGCGGAAATACCTGTATGGATTACTTACGGTAATTGCCATCCTGGCAGTATTGAACAGTGTTGGCCTGCTGATCATCGGCATTAAGTATGCTGTATTTTGGGGAGTGCTTGCAGCCTTTCTTGCCATTATTCCATACATCGGCACCACACTTGGCGGAACATTGCCATTTTTGTATGCCGTTGCTACTTCCGATAACTGGTGGCAACCACTGTCTGTTGTTGGAATGTACGTGGTTATACAACAACTCGAAGGCAACATTATTACTCCGAAAGTGGTTGGCAGCAGCGTATCCATCAATCCACTGGTTGCCCTTCTGTCTATTATTCTTGGCGGTTTTATGTGGGGAATCGCAGGTATTATTCTTGCCATACCCATTATGGGTGTAATAAAAATCATTCTTGACCACCACGACCGCACCCGCCCACTGGGTTTTTTGCTGGGCAACCAAATGAGTTCCGACTCCGAGGATTTCTGGGACAAAATGGGGCTGGAAAGAAAGCAGGAGTTGAAGGACAGGAAGGAAAAAAAGTCAGGCAGCGGGTAGTAAGTAAATAGTGAACAGTCCGTTAAATTGGATATTAAATATCATATAAAAAATAACATGTGAAAATTTACCGCCCTGGCAACTGGAGAGACTTGTTTAAGTGCAGGAGGAAAACTATGTAGTGTCTGTCAATAAACAATAAAATGTTGATAACTAGCACTCTATTTGCTTCTTAAAAAGTCTTTTCCTTTGTAAATTTAGGAAAAAATACCAATGAAACTATTTGAAGATTTTAAAATAAAGTTTGAGAAGCCTGACTGGTCAAGGAACCCAGAGTTAGGATTAATAGATACCATACTTGAACTACACCCTCATCTTATAGCACTTTTGTCAGAAGATATTACCTTGGGACAAAAGCCAAGTGTATTTGGGCGGAAGGATACCCCCAGTGTTGAGCAAATAGTGCGCGCAGCGATATACAAAGAGTTTAAAGGCCTTGATTACAGGCAATTGGAATATCACCAGACAGACTCAAGGATATGTGCTTTATTTATTAAAATAGATGAACTCCGTCCGTATAGTTTTCAAATGTACCAGAACCACATATCGAAGATAACCCCAGAAAATTTACAGAAATTAATGCTTGGATTGAACAAGCTTGCCATAGAAGCAGGCATAGAAGATTTAAAAAGCATAAGACAGGACAGTACCGTAGTTGAGGCTAACATTCATCACCCTACCAACAATTCGTTGCTTTGGGACTGTATAAAAGAGGCCTATCGGTTACTTGGACACTTAAAAGAAGAACTTGACGGGATAAACTACCGGGATTATACGGTGCAGGCGAAAAAAACCTACTTTAAAATAAACAACACAAAAGGCGATAAGCGCAAAGATCTGTTCCTTAATCAATTAACTTTATTTGTAAAAACCATCAACCAGGTATCGAACGTCATAAAAAAAAAGCTAGACTCAAGCATTAAAGCAATGGGGCTTATATTGGCATTGGAGCATCATATAAAAGTCATGGAGTTAGTTTATGACATGGCTTACACTAAAGAAATCAAAGGTGAAAAAGTCCCCAACGAGGAAAAAATATTTTCCATTTACGAACAGCACACCGACATCATTGTGAAAGGTAGCCGGGAGGTTCAGTTTGGACATAAAATAGACCTGATTAGTGGCAAGAGCAATCTGATATTGCATTGTGATGTATTGCGCGGCAATCCGTCAGACAGCAAGCTGTTTGCCCCTGCCCTTGATTCTGTAATTGAAGACTATGGAAAAGTCCCACGTGATTATGCCACCGACGGGGGCTATGCTTCGTTGGCCAATCAGTCACATGCTATGGAAAAAGGTGTAGTAAACATTGTGTTCAACAAAATAGTCGGCAGTCTGCAAAATTTAGCCAGCAGCAAAAATATGGAAACCAGGCTGAAAAAGTGGCGTAGTGGCGCAGAAGCAATAATATCCAATATCAAACGGGGTTTTAACTTAGTGCGCTGCACGTGGAAAGGTTGGGAACATTTTGTGGCAAAAGTAATATGGAGCATTATAGCATACAATATCAGGGTAATGACAGCCCATATAGTGAAACTGGTTTAGGCATTCCAGAAACCATATACAAGCGAGTATGGCATGGGAAAGGTGTGTCCAATTGTTTAAAAATGAGAGAAAAAAATGATAAAAACAACAAAAAAATGGAATAACAGGAAAAAGTTACATTGAATATTACTCAATAAATAATCGGAATAAAACTCCAAAAGAAAAAAGTTAAAAAAATCGTACTTTATGGACAGACACTA
>JAGXGA010000054.1 GCA_024636975.1 Mariniphaga sp. | reverse complement strand
GGCAATATTGACTACACAAAAATAACAAAGCTACCGGGGCAATAATAAAAAGTCTCGTTACCCTGACTCGAATTTCAAATTATCTGAAATGATTTTTGTGAAAATAAAGCAATATTTGTGTTTATGAATTAATCAGGCTAAGTTCATATTTTTCGACTCCAATGAAAAAAGGTTATTAAATATGGCCATATTTTTAATATTATTTATTCTTCCTTGCTTTTATTCCCAACATCCAGATTCCGGCCAATTGCAATATGCCATTTCACAGATCCGCACTCTTAATTAAAACCATCACCTTGCTCATATTGCAATCCGGATTCCACCTTCACCCATCCTGACCTGCTGTATTTTCTTCTGAACCAGATAACAATCACCTGCCTGCTGTATAAAAATAATCATCGCACAGCGGTTTACCTTTATGTTCCTTTTATGGGTAGTGACGGCATTTATCCAGGTTTAAAGTTTTAATGATTAAATCTATGAAAGAATTTTATTTAAACAATAGCCGGACTGGTGTGGTGTCAAAATAGTTTTTAATTTGCTATCAGGGGCTACAGACCCGCTGTTTAAGGTTTTGGCATTAGTTCTTAATGATTTTCGTCGTCCAGATGCTATTATTTTGTTTCAGTGTCAGAAAATAAATACCATTGGTATAATTTGTGATATCAATTTCTGCTTCCGATTGACCTATTCCTTCAACATTTATCTTATCAACGATTTCTCCACGGCTATTCACTGTTGAAACAGAAAAAGGACCACCTACGCTGTAACTTTTTATGAATAAACATCCATTGGTAGGATTGGGATAGACAATGATGTCTTCCGGATGACTGACCAATGCTTTATTTGAAGTTATGCTTTTGATATCAACTGTCTGGTTCAGGTTGTTATACCCTGAAGTACTTTCCCACACATCATCATTTGCAAACCGTATTGAATATTCTGGCCGGGCATTCAGGATTAAAGCTATATCCGGCAAACTCAGATAACCGGAATAAGAACCCTCCGGCAATCCTGAAAGATCAAAATTTTGATTAATACTCACTGATGTTTCCCATGTTCTGATATCCGTTGAATTAATTGGGAAAGAGTGTATTGAATCTGTTGAAGTATTTTTCAACACAAGGTAAACCTCCCGGTACTTCGAGGGTCTGGCAAAGCCTACATTGTCAAGATTGATTTCAACGGTTAGATTTTTATCATTCAGAACAAACTCACTGTTACGAAGAACAAACCGGTAACCCAATCGGCGAAGTATTTCATCATAGTGTCCTGAATTTATCCAGTTTGTCCAGTTTTGTGTAAAATAATCCCTGTTTAAAGTAGTCCAGTTTGTTCGTTCCATTTCATTAACAGCATTTGCTCCATCGGTTCTTGGAGCATTAATGCCATTAGTTTCGCCTGTCATTATCGTATATTTGGTTTCATTGGCCAGGTAATTGTAATCGGCCGTTCCAATAGGGTTTTGATTTTGACTGCCGACACTGTAAGTACCCATATCCCCCCAATTATTCAAAAAAGCATCATTGAAGAAACCTATCCTGGCATTGGCCGTATTTTGATAGGCCGTGCTTTCATTCAGTTGAGAACTGCCATACATGGTTTTTTTTATTTTGGGATAACGCACCTGTATGGGTATTCCCACAGGAGTCGCATTTAACATGGCGTCAATTATCTCTTTTCTGTTTTGCCACTGGGTTGAACTGATGCTCCCTTCAGTGCCGAATTCCGCAGAACTGGTATAATACCATTCTCCCCAGGTACCAATAAATCCTGCCTGGTGTGAAAGTATGATATCCCTGTTGCTTTCCAGAACCGGTGCAAGCTGATTAATATGTGCCAATATCTGTGATTTATCCGGTTGCTGTGGCGAGGAAGATATTTCATCGGTATATGCAAACCTGACGATACATTTTAATCCTGCATTTCTGATCCTGCTGAAATCTAAATGAATGTTGTCTATCCAGGTCTGAGATATATCTGAACCCATAAAATCGCTCAGCATAAAATACCGGTAAATTACAGTCACTTTATCCGATCCTGTCCGCCATCCTGTAATATCAGATTCATTGATGTTTGAATAATTGGAATTCGTATTATAGTTGTTATTGGTAATGGAATATTTTTGTAGTCCTCTCTCCGGATTTGCAATGATATCAAATGACTCGGTATAATTCACGTTGTTTTTTTGTTGAGATAAACCAACAGATACATTGCATATCAGGCATATCAGCATAACATAAAAAATTGTTTCTTTCTTCATAGTTTCTTTTTCATTCAATAATCAGCACCAATTGATTCTGAAAATTCATCATTTTGCTTACTGGTTTCCAAATATATAAAAAATAACTTTCCTCGGGATTAAACCTGAATCCTGGTTTTTTGTAAAGAAGCTGCTGTATCTTCATTTGCACCCGGACGAAATGATGGAGGTTGGTGCAAGCCAATGTCTATTTTATTACAATTTTTTTTGTATAAACATGCCTGCCATCAGAAATGCTAACAATGTACATCCCTTTAGAAAAATTAGAAATATTAATGTCGTATGTGGTTTGATATTTGCCAATTGTATTGGAATATGCTTTTTCTCCAGATAAATTATAAATTTCCACCCTTAGAATATCATACGCCAAACCGCTAATAGAAATGATACCCTCACCAGGGTTTGGGAAAATATTTATTTCCATTTTTGAATAATTATCTGTTCTGACAATGCATGTTTCACTAAAACTTGTCCAGGGATCAATTTCATAGTACCAGTTGCTTTTAGAATAAGTCAGATCATCAACTTCAATACATGTTAAATATGGATTATTATAAGTCCTGAAAACCCAATACGGAATGAGATGGCCGCTTTTCGTGTTCAGGCTGGTTAACTGATTGTCGTTACACCTGAAATCAGATAAAGCAGTGTTAGCCGAAATATCCAAATCTGTTATCCTGTTATAACTACAATCAAGTATAGCAAGCTCCTCACATCCCGAAACATCCAATTCGTTCAATTGGTTGTGTTGACAATCCAAACCAGTTAAATTAGGCGGAATATCGAGGCTCGTTAAAAGATTTGAACTACAGGTCAAAGCTTTAAGTTCTTTATTAGTTGATAAATCCAAACCGGTTAATAGGTTGTGCTCGCAATTCAGATATTTAAGAGATAAATTTCTGGTAAGATTTAACATTCCCAGTTGGTTTCCGTAACATCCCAGATCCTCAAGGGCCAAATTTGCTGAGACATCCAAACTTGTTAAATTATTAAAGTCACAATCCAGCTTAATAAGGGACCTATTTGCTGAAATATCCAACCTTGTTATACTATTACTGCCACATTCCAAATAGTTAAGAGCAGTATTTGCCGAAACATTTAAAACTGTTAGTTGATTCCAATGACAGTTCAAATACGTAAGGGATAAATTATTGGAAACATCCAAATACGTTAACATATTTGTATTGCAGTCCAATTTTACCAGGGTTGTATTAGCAGTAACATCCAAACCTGTTATTCGATTCCAGCTGCAATCCAATTCGATGAGCGACTCGTTTGCGGACACATTCAAACTTGTTAATTTATTTTGAGAACAAAGTAATATAGTGAGAGCCTTGTTGGCAGAAATGTCCAGCCCGGTCAATTCATTTGACCTGCAGTCCAGGTGAGTAAGATCGATATTTTCAGCAACATTCAGATTTGTTAAATAATTACCTCCACAAGTTAAATACTTAAGTGCAACATTTTTAGAAACATCAAGATTTGTCAACTGGTTACCTTCACAATTTACCCCGGAGAGATTTTCAAATGCCTCTATTCCTTTCAGGTTTGAAATTGATTTCATGAAGACATTGAGGGTATCGGTAAATGCAACAGCTTCGGAAAGTTGTATTTCTTCATCTCCATTTGTGTTTATTTTGCTGTTAGTTAAAAGTGATGCTTTGAAATTAGCATCCGGGATACTAACATTTTGTGCACATAAAATATGGGTTTGCAAAAACAAAGTGAATGTTGTTGCCAGGATAAAAATTGTCAGATTCGTTTTCATATTTCTGCACAAATTAAATTTTTTCTTCTGATCATGAACTTAGGTGAATTATTTTAAAGTGTATTCTTTTTAACTCCGCAGTGATCTTGATTGTCCACTGCAGGCATCTAATTCAATATTCAATTATATTTAATCTCTAAGTGCCGAAAGAAGTCCTTTTTACCGAAAGTTTAAATTTGTTTGTTTTGATAATCCCTGATTGTTTCTTACTTTACTTTTATAACCTGTTTTCCATGTTAATCTTTATATCGACTTCATTCCTTTGGCAATTAATTTCCATGATTTTTTATTCATTTTTAAAAACTCGTCATACTCCTCAGCATTAAATATTTTAAAATTGGTTACAGAATGCTGTCCCCACCGCAAAGCCATATAACATTCCCAAGTCATTGAATCATATATCATGAACTGGTCGAATACATTCTGGCCGGAAGGTACAGTAGTATAAAGTGGAATCATATAACCGTCCATACCATATAAGAGGGCATTCTCAAATTTTTCTTTGCTGCAAATTTCAAAATCGTATTTGTAATACTCTTTTATTCCCTCTTCCCCTAATTCTTCATTAATCATATATTCAGGAATTAATAAAGTCTTGTTCTTTAACTCCTGCGTATTTCTTGATTTATTAACAGGAAAAGTGTACTGGCTTTTTATCTTTTTTGTTTCTATCTGTTTTAGCATATCATCAAGTCCTTTGATGGTTGCATAGGCAGAGACTTCATTTAAAAAGCTTTCATTATAGCTAAAAGGTGTTTCATATGCAGCCATTTTAAAAGTATGCAAATTTGTACAGTAATTAAGCTTTAATCCTATTGAGCTGTATTCAGATTTACCTCCGGTTGAACAAGAAACAGCGTACTCTGTGATTCCAAAATGAAGGAGATGATATCCGTCATTCTTCTTTATAAACTTCACTGCTTCATCATAAGGCATTGTCCTATCATGAATTTCGCAATAATTCCAATGTGTTTGTAACATGGCAACCAGGTACTCATTAATCATGTCGGTTTGTTCTTTGTCTTGTGCATTGGCCTTTTTAGGATATTCCAAAGTTGCAATGACCACCTTCTCATTTTTTAACTGGTTTAAAATTTCAGGATTAAATTCAAAAGGTTTTTCAACTACTGAGGTTAAGATGCCAAAACAGGATGAAAGTCCTATAGATACGGCAAGCAACAGGAGGATACTTAATTTTTTCATTTCTGGTTTATTTAGGTTTGTTTGTACAACGGTTTAACCTTTCCAGAAACTTTTATAGGAATTGTATTTGGTAGTGACAGCTTCCATCCAGGTTTAAAGTTTGACGGAATAAAACTACAAAAAATATTTACTTTAAAACAACATTCTGAAGGATGTGGGAAAAAATAATTTGCCTTACATCCGGTCGGAGAGATTGTTTGTCCCTTTGAACACATCCTTTTCAATGATTTGACACATGCGTTCAGGTTCCTCGAACATAGGACTGTGTGCTGATTCCCTGAAGGTATAGAACCCCTTCAGGGGAGCCTCCAACGCTTCAAAGTACGCCTTCGTTTCAGGAAGTGTTACGGTATAATCGTATATGCCATGTAGAAAGTACACAGGGGTATCCACACGTGATACCACTGCACTGAGGTCGGTTGCCAGTATCTTGTTCCAGAGCAGCCTATCCGAAAAGACTTTGCCACGCCAGATATTCATCTTTTCGATGATGGTGTAGTCGCGGCACAGCAACGATGGGAGGAAGACACCTGCTATCACCGACCTCATTTGGCGGGTTGTCCCCACCCCAAGAGTGTGCATTGCCTTATCACGTAAAGCCATGTAGGAGGCAGGCAGAGGAACAGACATAGCTGGTGGTGATGATTCCAGCCGGCGGACCATTGCAGCATCGCCCCTTTCTTTGAAACGCTCCAGCATATAGTGGTATGCCACATTCTCGGACTTAAGCTGGTAAGCCATCTGTGCAACGGCAATGTATGCATGGTACGACTGAGGCCACCGGGCAATGGCCTGTAACGCAAAGAACGTGCCTCCCGAATGGGCCATGAGGTAGATCTTCTGCTGTTGGAAACGATTGCGCAGGTAGTCTGTAACAGCTTGCAGGTCGATGAGTACCTGCTCAATGGTTATGATTTCCGGCGGCATGCCGGAATAATAGGACATGCCCGCACCCCTGCGTTCCCACCAGCAGACCGTAAACTGCTCCTCAAGCACATCCAGGGCAGCAGGATGCTTCCGGGCAAGGAAGTACTCGGGCATCCCGGCCCCACCATGAACAAACAACAGAACGGGCTTCGTTTTATCCCGGCCCCGAATGAACATGCCCTGTTTAACACCATTTATGCTAACACGGATCTTCTCTGAGATGCTTCTCTCCACAGGGCCGCCCTGCTTATCGACAATCGGGGAAGGTCGCCCGGGACTTATAACCACCAGCACCATCAGAAAGACCAACAGTACACCCATGAACACAAACAGCACAGTCAGCACATCGCACCCCTTTCTTCCGAACCCCGTTGCAAGTCATCTCCGACAGACAGAGGAGCGGGAGCATTGTCACTAATTAACACTGCTGCTATTCTATTTTTCATTTATTATCATTATAGTTTTGTTTTTCAATACCATATTCATAAAAATCTCCCCCATTTTCCGTTTTACCCTGTTTAATGCACTTCATTCCGCATTTTTCCGAAAGGCGTGCTGATGCACTATTTAGTTTAAACATTCTTGCAGTCAGCTTATCCAGTTTTAATTTACCAAATCCGTATGCAATTAATGATTCGCAAATTTCAGTGCCGTATCCTTTTCTCCAGAATTTATTATCAATGATGTATCCCAGCTCCAAATTTTTTAAATCCTGAAATGAATTAAATAATCCAGCCTCTCCGATTATAATACTTTCATCTTTGATTTCGACAGCATATATTCCAAACCCATTTTTATAATCTTTATTTATTCTATCATATTTCTCTTTGAGATTGTCTTCATTCATATTTAAAATTAGGTTTGGAATGAATTTCACATTCTGTGAATCCTGATAAATCTTTAGCAGGCAATCTATATCGCCGGGTTTTATTTCCCGAATTAATAGCCTCTCTGTTTCAATGATATTATTCATGATGCTAGGTTAGATATTAAACTTATTACTGAATACACAATTAAATCTTTATAGTGTTCTAACTAACGTTTTCGCATACCGCTGATATTTAAGCTTTTATTAATTGCAGGTCGTCAGCAGTCAGTTCAAATTTAGCGATTTGCTTTTGTATTCTTTTTACCATTCCAAGTTTTCTCTTTTGATCCAGGAAGAGGTATCCTCCGGGATTGATGTATTGAACCCCTTTTACAACCATGTTCCAGATAATAACTGCAAGCTTCCTTGCTGTAGCGCTTATTGCAGAAACTCTTCCTTTGCGGAAGTTTATTCTATGAAAGAAGTCCCTCAGCGGAGTTGATTCTTTCAGGTTCCCTATTGCATTTGCTGCATTACGGAGCGCTATTTTCAACCTGTTACTTCCCTTGGGGACTTTGCTGGACAATACTTTTCCCCCGCTAATTTTATTGTTTGGTGCCAACCGGAGCCATGATGTAAAATGCTTTGCCGTGGGGAATTTTCGGATTCCTTCAATCCCAACCTCGCTCATAATTGCCAATACGGTGGAATAACTCACCCCTTCAATGGCAAGCAGGTCGGTACCTTCGAACATTTGATAGGATTTCAGGTTTAGGTCGATATCTTTAGGTGTGTTTTTGTTTATCCGTTTGTAGGTTTTGGGTTCAATAATGTGCTGTTTCTTGTTTTCATCATTATCTATGATTTCATTGAGCATATCTTCAATCATTTTATCGCATTCCGATATCTTTCTCTGGAGGTGGCCGTAAGTGTCAAGCTCTTGCCCCAGTGCGAACAGGTAATCTTTTCGGCCATTGGTTTGGAGGGCCCGTGCAATTTCTGCTTCACTTTTTCTACAGTTGCCGTGACGCAGGGATGCTAACTTTTCGGGGCTGGTTTCCCCGTTGCAGATGGCACGTATAATATTCAATCCTGTCAACCCACAAATGTCGTTTACCACAACGTCTAACCTGAGGTTTAAAAGGCTGAGGTTTTTCTGCATCTTTTTGGATGTGGCTGCCGCCAGGTGCAATAAATTTGCCCTCTGACGGCAATAGGTGCGTAGTTGTTCTGTTTTACCATCGGGAAGGAAACTACTGGAGAGCAAACCTAAACTATGCAGTTTTTGTATCCACTGGCAGTCTTTAATATCGGTTTTCTTACCTTTTATGTTTTTGGTGAACTTCCCGTTGCACAAAATAACATGAAATCCTTTTGAAATCAGAACAGCATAGAGATTCTGCCAATAAATCCCTGTACTTTCCATGGCAATGGTCTTTACCTGTTGTTCTTTGAGCCAGTCGGCCATCTCAAATAGGTCCTGGTTAAAAACACCAAATTCCCTGACGTCTTGTTCCCGCTGTCCAACCGCCACCCAATGCGAGCGGCTGCCTACATCAACCCCCGCAGCATGTGGGTTGACTACTTCCATTGAAATTTGTTTTCCTCCTTCCATAAAATTAAATATTACTGTTAAAATGCTCTTAGGAGATGTGCTTTTGGCAAAGAAAATATTCTAACCGGGGTTCCCGCCTTAGGCGAGACCGCCACTGAAGTCATCGCAAGCATCTCAACCAGGATTGCGCTCGTCCTCGCCTAAGGCGGGAACAGTTCTAAAATCGGTCTTACAAAGAGCAATACAAAGATAGAAAGTCAGGTGGAACCTCATACCGTTAGCTGTGGAAGTCAATGCTTGGTATAGGGAGGATTATGCCTAGCGTATTATTGCATTAAATATCTTTCCATTTTTTTGTCATGGTGCTCTTCAATTCTTAAGATGTAAACAACTACCCACAATCTGTTTTTGTGAATTGTAAAATCAAATTTCCGATGATTTTTTGGAAACCAAAGCGCATTTGCGGCTGGTAAATCTCCAGCCAGCTCAATTTGTTCTCCTAATGATATATAAAACTCATCCTTTTCTCCCACTTTTTTTAAATACTCCACGTATCTTCCAACTGGACTTATATCTAAACTTTTATAGTTTTCCAAATCCCTATAAATGGTATCCTTGTATCGAGCCATTTTTAAGTGATCGCTCATGTTCCAAAATTCTTTAAATACAATGGGATCTAAATTTTCAAGAAATTGGTACTTCTTTTCCTCTTCAAAAGGCACCAAAAATCGCGAGCTATCTTGAATTGTCCTGTCTATTTTGTCCAGAAACATATGATATGCATGATCAATGTCTTTAGTCTCTGTGTTTGATAAAACCATGTTGTCAACATAGCTAATCATTTTTTCAATTTCTTTAATCTCCTTTTTTGTAAAAATATCGCTGATATATTTGTCTGATCGTAAATCGATTTCGTCTTGACAAGAAATCATTACAATACTTATAATACTGATTATTAATGCATTTTTTTTCATTAGAACACGTATTAATTTATTTCATGTATACATGTTGGTACATGTTGCGAATCCAATCCTGGGGAGTTCCTGTCCGCAGGAAATATTGGAGCCAACTATGAGTTTTAAGGCTTTTCCTTTTATCTGTTAAAAAATTAAGTTAAGCTTATACGGTTAATACAATCAGGCTTTTTATAGGTCCACATCGGGATTATATTGATATATGCACTTCCTCAGGTGCTTTGTGTACCGTATGAATTCCATTTTAACGGCAGCTGCAATTTTGTTGTTTTGATTAGTCGCTTTAATTTTCCGGCACTCCTGATTATATATGTTTTCATTAATGGTTCGATTAGCTTTTTCCTTTTGTACCTTCTCCGAGCAGCTTTGCTTAACCTGTACTCCAAACCTTTTTTTATTGTTCCTGCGCATGCAACGCAAATACCACATGGCTGTCCATCAATGGGAGTATGGCAAAACCAGGTTTTATTCATTAAATCCATTAAACCCATTTCTTCGGCTTCCTTTTTCATCAGCAGCTTGTTGTAGAACACTATCGGGTAATGGTAATTACCAAATACCTTTATGATGTCGCCCGACGAAACCGATTTGTCAACAATATAATATTCTCCTTTAATATCATCGGTCATTTTTTTTATTGCTCCGTTTGCCCTAATGGCACCCAACAGTATGCTGTCCGGGGCACTGCCATTTTCATCACCAATCTCAAGGTTTTTAACCATTTTTGAATACCGTGCCAACCATTCATACTGGATTCCGAGCTTGTGATTTTTAGCAACGTTTTTATAGGCCAGGGTAATATCCACGTCTTCACTTATCTCAGAAATATTCACCAAAATCAAATCACGAATGGTACATTTATTAGAAACCAGGTTTCGGATATCTTCAGTTATTGAACGTATTGCCTCTAATTCATAGTTTTGTGATCTCCTTTTACCATCTATCAGGTAATGGGGTTGAACGATAACATCCTTTGTTGACAGCTGAAGCATACGAAAGGTAGAATCCCAGCCACCAGTCCATAGCAAATTGACAACAGCCTTGTTGTTATTGGCTTGAATTTTAGTCATAATCAGGTTATTTTTAGTTACTAATTTTATAAGTTGCTCGTTTTTTATTTCACAGTTTGGTTGACTACGGTTATCATAGTTTAATCGTTAACAATTATTGCCCGTGAATCAAAAACCTAAATAAATAACTTTTTATTCAAACGTTTTTTCAGATTTTAGTCTTATTTGTTTTTGTAAAATCAACAGTCCAACAAGAAATACCAACAATCCAATTCTCAGATGTCTGCCTGTGAAAACTACATTATAATACCAGTTATCGCATTTAAAATTATGCCTGAACCAAAAACGCATGGCGGAAAAAATCGCATCCTTTACTTCCGAATTCTGAAAATAGGTTGATTCAGGTTGTTTATATGCTCTGCTGAGATCTCCAATATGTTCGAGGTGGAATCTGTGCTCCCATCCTGTGCGCGAAACATCCTCGTAATCAATATCGGGCCAGGAGCCATCATCGCGGATAGTCCCCAGCAGACCTTCAATATACGATTGCTCCGTCTTAGGTGCCATGAGCTCTGATATCACACGTTTTCTAATAATTTCAAGCTCCGATTCCGTATGGACAATATTCCTAAGCTCTGGATCAGGAACTACCGCATTATGATTGGGTATTGCAAAGGACAGGATCGCACCTATCATTAAAAGTGAAATGAGAGTTAACAAAATTACAGGATTTTTCTTCATAATCATGTACGATTAAATGTCTGCAACTGTTTAATATTGCGGCTCTAAAAACCCCAATATCACTACAGAGCTGCTGTTTCTTCTTCTCTGCCTGGCAACAATCATTACTCCTTTGTCCTATTCAATTTTTCATTCAACGACTTAACCTTTACGGAAACCATTATGGGTTTTGTATTCGGTATTGATGTCAATAATAAAGGCTTAAATTTTTACGGAATAAATCTATAAAAGATTTTATATTAAAACAAAAGATGGAATGATGGAGTGGAAAAATAGTTTTGGATTTATTGCAGAGGCCTCTCCTGCCTTGTCCAGGAAATCTGTTTGCCGGCAGACTATAGCCGCAAACTGCAAAATTAAAATTCTATACTTCATGAATCAACTAAATTTCGGTTCTCACTTGCTGTGCCCGAAACTGGAGGCATGTTCCAACCTTTGATTTAAATAAACCGCATTAAATAAATTCAACCAACAAAATAAATAAAACACCCTATTGACTTTTATTTTATTTTATTTATATGTAACTTGAACAATGATTTGTTTGAATCTGAGATTGATACAGCAGAATTTTCATCAGTAATTAATATGGAGAAATTATGCCAACTATTTCAAAAGCAGCCGTTGTAATTTTGGTTAACAGCTCCGAAATTGATATTTGTCTTCCCCTGAAAATAAAAACAACAGAACAGGTGAAGAAAAAAGAAACGCAACCGGAAACAGATCAAAAACCACTTGCCCCGCCTCCATCGCCACAAAACAAACTGCTAAACAGGATAAGCAAAATTCAGAACATTAAAACCACCCCTGCCCCCACTGAATATTTGGTTGTTGCTGCAAAATCAGCCGTTCAAATAGACAATAAAATACTGGACCTTTATGACTATGAGCCTTTTATTGAAAACAGCCAATTAATGATTGTTGATAAGATAAAGGAAGAAAAACCAAAGGAAGAAGAACCAGTGGACAGTTGTATTTTAATTAATAATACAGCGCGTAAAATCGGTATTCGCAACAAATTTAAAGAAGATTCAGAATTTATTATTCCCGCTTTTGGAAACCGCAGAATTGATGAATTTGTACTTAACCAGCACGATTACGGGCCATGGAAAGATCTTAACCTGATCGAGGTTAAAAAAGACCAGCAACAATTGGAGGAAATGCAAAAAGAAAAATGGATGGCTTTGATTGTTTGGATGGCATATGGTTGGATTTTTATCCTCGTCCTGCAATGGATGGGACTCGACAAACACTTTGGCGGACCTGATTCATTATTTTCGTTTTCAATATGGGTAATCTGGCCAGCAATTGCAGTATTAATTACCGTTATTTATCTGATCCGCGAGTACAAGGGAATACCAAATTTTGCAAGGTACATGTTTAAGTTTGTTAACATGCTCGGGTTTTATGTCTGGCCTCTGCTGGTTCCTGTGGCCGTAGTACTTTTTTTTGGTGGTGTACTGGACATATTCATGGATATGCTATATGGCGGAACCGGATCCACTGCTGCTGGAGGTTATTTTTCTGCCGGATTATTGCTCCGGCTATTGCAACTTGTATTTATAGTCATCCTTTCTTCCATTCCCGGCATGCTTTACTTCCAGTACGAGCGCCGGCAGGTAGGTACATTGCGTGCACAATTTATACGCAATATCATGTTTTTAAACCCTTTAATCCACACCACCGATGATGCGGAAATTGAATACGGTAAGCTTGTTGATGAAGTTACAGTATCATCGGGCGCCAATTTTAATCAGTTTTCAATACTTCGCACAGGATGGCCTATTTTGCTTTCCACTGTACTGATTACACTCTGCTGGATTTTTACCCTCTGGCCGGTTGGTGAAATACCTGTTGTTAATTCTATAGAAGTCATTAACCTGCTTTCGCCTCAGATGAGTTTAATAAGCTTTGCTTTTCTTGGCGCATATTTTTTTGCGCTGAACCTTCTGTTCAAACGTTATTCCCGTGGTGATCTTTCTCCGAAAGCTTACAGCCATATCAGCATAAGAATTATCAGTGCAATAATTCTCGTTTGGGTTATTGGCGTTGTAATTAACGACAGTTCGATGGAAATTACAAAGGCTTCATTTATAGTTCTGGCTTTTGGAATTGGGTTGATTCCTGAAACCGGAATTACATTTTTGAAAACACTGATGGAAAATAAAAGGGTGGCGAAAATTTTTCCAGGTTTCAAGGTAAAACATCCAATTACCGAACTGGAAGGAATAAGTCTGTACGACCAGGCCCGCCTCACTGAGGAAGGAGTAGAGAATGTAGAAACACTGGCGCACCATAATATGATTGAAATAATGTTGCGTTCCGGTATTCCTGTAGCCCGTTTGGTTGATTTAATGGATCAGGCAATACTGTATCTGCACACCACAGGAATTGTAACTGAATCAGCCACCGATGAAAAAGACAAACCACCCAGGCGGGGCATTGATATTTTAAGGAATGAAGGAATCCGTACTGCTACCGATCTGCTTGCCGTGGAAAAATTAATTTCCGATGGTTCAAATGATACTGACAGTGAATTAAAAAAGCGAAGAAACCCGGAGACTTTTTACACATTACTTGATCCTGAAGGGAAAACCACTTACAGGATGCAGCGTGTACTTGATGCCCTTAAAGACGATGAGTGGCTGGTATACATTCAAAACTGGCGCAATATTGGCCTCTGCCAGGATACACTGGTTACCAACCCTTACGAAATTATTAAAGAAGAGCGAAGGCGGGCATAAATACTCGCCACAAGAATTCTGTTTATTTCCAACCGGTATTATTCAATTTTTATGGTTGGTTCCTTTTTCAGGTATCCAAGTGATTGTAAAAATTCATCACTTTCCAATAGAGTTTTCTTATAGCAATCAAAATTCTTATAATTAAAGAATCCATGCCCCTCCCCCTCATACAGGCGAAACTCGCATCTGCTTCCAACCTTATTCATTACAGTCTGATAATATTTAGCCGTTTCAACAGGTATCAGATTATCTTTCGTTCCTAAAAAAAGGATTGTAGGAGGTGCCCCTTTCCTTATGTTGTGAAGAGGTGAAAAACTTTTATAGGCATCACCTATTCTTTCAAAACCATAACCACCCGGACCGTTATCTATTACCGGATTATAAAGTACCAATACATTCGGGTTACAACTAACCGACATGTTATCTGAATTCTCATTAAAATCATCTGTTAATGCCGTAGCAGCTGCAAGATGTCCTCCGGCAGAACCACCTGCTGCAACAATCAAAGAAGTATCAACATTAAAAACATCGGAATGTTCTCTTATATAACGGATAGCTGATTTTGCATCTTTTAATGATTCAAACGGTGTTGTTTGCTGTCGTCCTTCCACCCTGTAATCGACCAGGAAACAAACCATACCTCTTTGAGAAAAGAATCTGGCATGTGGTTCAAACTGTTTTACACTGCCACCTATCCAACCTCCTCCAAAAAAGAAAACCATAGCCGGATGTTTTGTTGCAATATTTGATATTCCCGGACGATATACTTCCATAAATAATTTTACAGAATCAACCTGCTTATAAATAACCTGTTCCTGAGATTGGCCACCTAAATAAAAACATATTGAAATTAGTAATACTATAATATATTTTGAATTTCTCATGTCAGTTTTTGTTTACAGATGATAACCTTTTGTTTCTATTCATATCTATTTACCAAATATATTCATTTATTATTCTGTTGAATGTTCTTTTCTTCTACTCTCCAGGTCGCCATTAAAACAAAGTCCATAAAATTTAACAAAGATTCGCCCTCTTTGTGAAAAACAGTGTTAAAATTTTATGCTATCCGGAATTTATATAAAAATGACTGAATTGGAGTTGCTTTTTCTTCTTATTCTCCCGGAAACAATCAACTGCCGTCAGTATGGAGGTAAATTTAGCACAGCCCATTACTAAAATGTATTATATATGCAATATCGACCCAACATTATTGTTCGTCAAATTCAACATTATTTTGCCTCAGAAATTCTTTTATAATACCTGCACTAATGCAATGTCCAAGGTGAATAAACGAATAATCACTTACTTTTTTACTTTGACCTTTAGTAATAATTTCTTTATTCTCAATGTCAAAGCCTAAATGAAGATGATTTGTTTTACTTTGCATCCCACATACAATTCCGTTTGAATCAAACAGTGGCCCGCCACTTTGACCTCTGAGACCGGGGGTACTTAGTTCAATCCCATATTTAATGCCTTTACCATCGCCCAGAAATCTTGTTACCATTCCTTCAATCGGGAATCGGGGTGAATCCCTTACGCCATCAGTTGTCCATTCAATATCATCACCTTCTTCATTAAACCTGAAATTAGTGAACTCAGGGAATGGAAAACCCAGCCGGCATAAAAATTTACCCTGTTTTATCTCTTCTGCATCTTTTTTAAATACAGCAAATTCCTTACAGTGTAATTTCGAGAAATCATTGAATTTAATTATTGCCAAATCATAATCTGAATGAATATGAGAAGTAAAACCAGACATTTTATCTACACAATTAACAAAGTTATTTTTTTGATGTACAATTGTTTTATCACCTATTTTATATTTGATTTTCAACCTGTTTAACTTATTCATAAACTTTCCGTCTCTAGGCAATTCATTGCGCTCCAATTTAAAAGCGGAATAATTTTTCGTTACATTTTTTGATTGAATTAACATTTCAACAACATGCCTGCATGTAATTGCATATCCTTTTTCGTTTACAAAAAACAGTGTTGCTGCTCCCGGAATAATGGTTTCGCCCCTATATGATTTCGTAATGGTATGTATGGGTCTCGTAAATTTTGCCGCCTTTTCAATTGCATTAATAAACATTATTTCAAGTTAATTTGGTTGATTATTTTATGCCCTAACCATTTTATTCCTGGCACCTGATCTATCCAATCCATTGGAGCCTAATTTTTCTCTATTGAAATTTAAGAAGTTTATTCAGATTAACCGATCTCTGCCAATACTTTTGGCAACATTATCTATCCATTTCCTATTTTGACAGTTTTGTCGGGATAAGATCTGCAATGGTATTGATTTATTCCTTTTCTGGAAGGGATTCAAACTCCTTTCTTTTATTTTCAAACCAGCCCTGCATAGCTTCAGGATTTTGCATTAATACCTGCATTTCATTCATTGCCTGAAGATGTGCCCTATCACCTTTTTTATACATTTCCACTCCATGAGTTTTGCTCATCTCCGCAATTTCTTCAAAGGTGTCAGCATGGAATTCCTGATTACAGGCACCTCCAAGTTGTTTGCATGTCATTGTTTTCATACCTTTTCCCTTTTAATTGTTTTTAAGTTAAGCTTTTTTCATAACACTGTAATCTCCTTGTACCAGTGTATCTAATTTTCCGGAACATTAAGCGATAGGTTAAATTGTAACCGGCTAGCCAGCTGTCTTGCATTATTATACGGTCATTTCATTTTTCTGTTTGTTGGTATAACTATTATCTCTCTGAATCACCTCAACCTTTTCGTTATATGTAACCAGTTCCGTTGCAAGGGATGTTGGTCCTTTTAAGTTGCGGTGCTTTCGCTTTCACAAACATATTATTTTCGTAGTTTATTCGTAGTTCATTCGTATCAAATTCGTAATTTTACGAATTTAATACGAATATAACACGAATATAAACCGAATTTAATTCGAAAATGAAATAAGGATAATAATGATTGGGTGAGGGAAAAAATTTCCTGCTATTGACCGCTGTTAACACCTTTTACTGTGAGCCTAAATCTTAAAACGCACTCTCCTTCTTCACCATAACAGGATATAATCTGTTGTCATTTTCCTGCCAATAGTCATACCATTTCCGGTTTTTATTGAACATACATTACATTAAGATAGTCACCAGATGGGCAAAAAAGTAGTGAAAACAGATTAATAACGAGAGCTAGTTACCCGGAAAAATGAAGTAAAATGGTAAGACACTTGGAATGCCCTTAAACAAGGGCATAATAACTGGTTATCCCTAATAAAAGTTAAGGGAAATTTTATTGGTACAGAAATATATAAATACAGCCGGCTACTTAGTCTTCCTGATCAGAAGCAATTTCACCGGTGCTTACCAGAATCGCCTTAACCCGTTCCAAATCTGCCTCATCAACCTGGAGCTCGGCATAAATAGATGGTACGTAATTAATAACCTGTGAGGTGAGTTCATTTTTCAGCCAGCAGGCAATACCTTCCGACTCGAGACGGCTTTTTAGTATTGCCATATCGGCAGCATAACGGGATTGTTTAACAGTTATCAGATTCATAGTGGTTTATTTAAATTCAAACCGGGGATAAACTTTCATCGTCCGATATCCATAAATAGCAATAACTACAAAACATATAAAGGGCAGGATGAACGAAAAGTTCACGGCCGGCAGCGGACCAACCCTCCCCATATCGATGATAGCCCCCTGCAGCGGCGGCATCAGGGCGCCTCCGACAATTGCCATAACAAGGCCGGCTGCGCCAATGGTAGCATCCTCTCCCAGTCCTTCAAGGGCAATGCCATAGATGGTGGGAAACATCAGCGACATGAAGGCAGAGGTGGCCACAAGCAGGTACAGGCCCGGCATCCCCTGGATGAGTATCACCCCAGTGGTAGTGATCATGCCCCCGACTGCAAAATAAGTAAGCAGTAACCGCGAGTTCAAATACTTCATGAGCATGGTGCTGATAAACCGGCTCGATAAAAAGATGATCATTGCCACAATATTGTAGTTCTGCGCTGTGGCTTTTGGAATTCCCAGATTATCGGCATAATGAATGATGAACGTCCAGCACATAATCTGGGCACCCACGTAAAACATCTGGGCTATCACCCCTTCGCGGTACCTGATGTTTTTGAACAGTCTCCTGAAAGTATCCCCTGTACGAACTGTATGGTCGGGATCCTTACGTTTGGGCATGCGGGAAAAATAAATTACAAAAAACATGACAATGACCACACCACCCAAAATTAGGTAGGGATCGCGGATTATCATCAGGTCGTGCGAGCGGATAACTGCCTTTTGCGCTTCATCCAATGTCGGGAAAATTAATTCTCCGGCTGCATCCCGCCTGTCCGATTCCAATCGCGACAAGATGAAGTTGGAGGCCACAAACATCCCCAGCAGCGACCCCATAGGGTTAAACGACTGCGCCAGATTCAACCTGCGTGTAGCAGTTTCAGGTGCCCCCATCGACAGAATATAGGGATTGGCAGTGGTTTCCAGGAAAGCAAGTCCGAAGGTGAGCACGTACAACGATACCAGGAAAAAGCCAAACACCTCGAACTGTGCAGCCGGAAAAAACATCAGGGCACCCACAGCATAAAGAGCCAGCCCCATCAAAATGCCCTTCTTATAGCTAAATCGCTTAACGAACAGTGCTGCCGGAATAGCCATCGTGGCGTAACCGCCATAGAAAGCAAACTGCACCAATGCAGCCTTAACGTTCGATATTTCCATCACAGTCTGAAAGGCAGCCACCAGCGGATTGGTAATGTCGTTGGCAAATCCCCACATCGAAAACAAACTGGTAATCAATATAAACGGAACCAGCACGTTTTTGGAGACTACAGGAATATTTGGTTTCTTCATGTTCATAAATGCTTAATCAGTTTTTTACCGGCCAAAGGTGTAAAAATAATCATATCGGTGAAACCTGTGCTTTGTTGTTGAAAAAAGGTGGAAAAAAGGTGGAGACCCCTCCCTGCCTCCCTGTAAGATCACTTCATTGATGAGGCAGCAGATAATTTGAAAAGCCAAAACTTCTAATTTTGCACGGACCAAAAGTTCCGCAATGCGGAATTCAGGGGGTCCGGATTGCCATGTTTTATAATTTTACTCCTCACCTATCACCATCACTTCCACTTTTCCCAGCAGGCCTGCATCACGCACTTCCCAACCGGAGGCATCGAAGGGTTGGTAGTCGATATTTACAAAGTTAATGTCGTAGAATTTCTTCCAGTTTACACCACGCCGGTCGAGGTCGCGGATGCGGTTAGCCGCTACATTGGTGATATCCACTTCCAGCAGGTTTTTGCCCTGCACCAGGTTATCGACCTTTATCTTAAACGCCGGCCCAAGAAGTGTACCGTATTCCTTTCCGTTCAGTTTAACACGCGCACAATCTTTTACCTCTCCAAGGTTTAGCCAGCTGGCCCCGGTCTGTTTGTCCCAGTGAAATTCGGCTGAATACCTGACAGTGCCGGCAAAGCGGCTGGTATTTTCATCGCCCATTCGGGTCCACGAGATTAAATTATCGGTGGAGATGTCACCAGGGTAAACCGGACCTCCTTCAAGGAACCGGATTTTCCATACCCCTTCCACTGCATGGCTGGTGGCATTTTGTTCAAAATATTCAAAAGCCGGCACATCGAATTTATTATTGGTACACCTGATGAAAACCGTACGCTCGGGATCAATCTGTAACCTCAGAGAGTCGTTTACCGATTCTGCCCGTACAATGCTTCCGTTCTCAGGAAAATAGAACAGGTACGATGTGGCTGGTGCATTTAACGTCACCCATTCATCCAGGGCAGTTGTACCGCTATTCACTACCATGTACCACAACTCATCATCCAGTGTCATTTTTAAAAAATGAAACCCTTTTTCAAATAAGGAAGTTTCTCCCCTGATTCCTGCATCTTTTAACCATTCCAATGCATTGCCTGCAATCTTACGGGAATTCAAACCCGATTTTATTTGATCCAGTTGTTGTTGACGTTCTTCAATGTTTGCCATACCCGGTACGCTTGAAGGAAGCGATCCGTCAAAATGCACCTTTCCCCCTTCAGTAATGAATTGTTCAATTTGCTGCATTGTTTCTACCGGAATGTATTTCGTATCAGGAAGCAACAATGCCTTATACCGGAAATTCCCTTTAGTTAAGATTTCGCCATCTGCAATCCGGCAGTTTAATAATTGGGTGTCAGAAATATAATCGAAGGTGTATCCTGCATCTGTAAGCTTTTGCGACAACCCGGCCAGGGGGTAATCACTGAACCAGGAGGCTTTGTCGCCATGGTCGATGTTAGTTCTGAAAAACATACGGCCTTCCTGCGTTGCCGCAACATCGAAATAAGGCCAGTAAACCAACAGATTATTTTGCTGTGCGGATTGTTGCAAGATCGACTGCGAACGTTCAATATAATTAAACAGGGCAGGCAGCTCGTGCCAGAGCGGGTTGCGACTGTTGATCTGCGTGGAGGCATAAAACAGCCAGCCCGGCCATTCTGCATCGTTGGGAGAATAGCAGGTTCCATGAAAGAGCATGTGATTAACACCCGACAGTAACAGCCGGTTGGTGGCACGCATCATGTCGGCGGGTGTTACGGTCCAGTGCTCGTCGAGCCAGGTGTAACTTTCGGAGGAAACCAGCTTTTGCCCGGTAACGTGTGCTGCCGATGACGCAAACTTATTCACGAATATATTTACTGTGCCCGGTTCTATTCTTCCAAAAATCTCTGTCTCAGGAATGTCACAGGCGGCATATAAATCGAGTATATTCCCCGGTGAGCCATGGGCCTGGTTACGGTTCATACTTCCGTGACTGTTTGCCCATCGGGTCATTGGCTGGATAAATGACTCCAGCACCAGTTCGGATAAAGTCTGGCGGTAATCCGACCGCACTCTTGCGGCAACTTCCGGATCATTGCTGTCGCCGGCCAGCACATGCAGGTATCCTGCCAGATCATAACCCCTCCGTTTCATAAATTCCTTTGAAAAACCAGTTGTAAAGTCACCTGTATACTCAAAGGAATCGTGAAAGAAACACCTTACAAGGCTTTCTTCGATTCCCAGGCGGTTCCAGAATTCATTGAGGTACCAATCCGTTATATCTTCATTGAACGTGTCAATAGCCCAACCCTTTCCTCCGTCAGATGCACGTTTTACCTTATCTTCGTTTTTCAGACGTTCGGCAATATATAGTTGCCCCGCCTGAGGAGCCGTGAATGAATCATCTGCATTTAACACGGTAATATTGTCTTCCACATCTACAAACGACGCAAGTTCTGCATTTTTGATATCGGCAGGCAGCTTCCACTCCTCCCCTTTCTCCATTGGGAAGCTGTGCATCTTCAGCGACCACAGCCCCTTCTCCCCAGGGACAAACGGGCCACCCATGCGCCAACCGCTACCGGGTGGCAGGTCAACCCCCATGCCCAGCTTATTGGCTTCCTCGATGGTGAACTTCAGCATTTCTGAAAACTCAGGGGAAAGGTATTTGATAAACCGGTCTTCCTCACCCTTCACCCCGTAAATTGAGGTGATCTCTACCCCGCCGATTCCGGCCTCAGCCATTTCCTTCAACTCACGGCTGATGTTTTCCCTGTCAACTGCATTGCCCGGCCACCACCACCGGGTCCAGGGTTTTGATTCCTGCTCAGCCTTGGGCCAGAACACCTTTTCCTGTCCACTTCCCTTAAAAAAGAGAAAAAACACAAACGATAAAACAAGTAGTATAGTTTTCATTCTTTTATTAAAAACCGATGAATATTTCAACCATTTTCAACTAAAATAAATAAAGCAATTCAAATGTATCGATTTTGAGACACGGATTTATTAGTTTAGCAGAAGGAAATCCAAAGAATTTCAGTTTTATAGCTAATAATTCAAAAAATGAAATCCAGAAGAAGTTTTCTCCTAAAAGCCCTTTTTGCTTCACCAATAATGGTCTGGCCCAATGTCGTATCTGCATTCTTGCGAAATGATCTTCCTGATGTACTTATTCTGGGTGATTCCATATCCATAGGTTACACTCCTTTTGTGCAGAAATTTTTGAACGGGAAAGCGAATGTTTTCCGACCTGTTCTGGAAGACGGTAAACCGGAAAACTGCCAGGGTACCACGAACGGTATCGCAAACATCGACCGCTGGATCGGTAACAGGAAATGGGATGTAATTCATTTTAACTTCGGATTGCATGATCTGAAACACGTCGATCCGGATACCGGAGTCAACAGTCAAAATCCGAAACATCCGCAACAAGCAAGTTTGAAACAATACAAAAAGAACCTTGAAATCATTACAGAAAAACTTCTTGCAACAGATGCGAAGCTCATTTTTGCAACAACGACTCCTTACCCTGACGTGGTAAATGGCCCTTTACGAAAACCGGGTATGCCGAAAAAATACAACCGGGTAGCTGTTAAGATCATGAATAAAAAAGGAATTTTGATTAATAACCTGCATGATTTTATTCTACCCCGGATGGCTGATTTACAACTTCCTGCAAACGTGCATTTCACTGAAGAAGGAAGCAGGGCCATGGCCCTTAAGGTGGTGGACCGAATAAATGAAGCATTGGATAATGAATTATAAATTCCAACCCATGAAAATATTTTTATTGTCAGTTCTTACGATATTATCCATTATGTGTCCGGCCCAAAACTCTGAAACAGACATAGAATTGCTGGAGTCATTTCAAAACATGAAATTCGGGATGTTTGTCCATTGGGGGCCTGTCAGCCTCAGGGGAACGGAAATAGGCTGGTCGAGGGGAAAGGAAGTACCAATAGCTGAATACGATAACCTTTACAAGGAATTCAATCCGGTGAAGTTCGATGCGGAAGATTGGATAAAAACACTGAAAGCTGCCGGCATGAAGTACTTTATTATTACAAGCAGGCACCACGACGGCTTCAGCCTTTGGCCCACAGCTTATTCCGATTACAATATAGAGTCCACACCTTATGGGAAGGATGTATTGATGGAGATGAAAAAAGCCTGCGATAAGCACGGCATTCTTTTTGGCACCTATTACTCCATCTGCGACTGGAAGCACCCGCTATACCCATTGGGAAGTCCGGGCGGCAACACAAAAAAGGAGACCGGCGATATGGCAAAATTTGTTCCCCTGATTAAGGCACAGACAAAAGAGCTGATTGAAAAATACCAGTCACGGATCATGTGGTTCGACGGGGAATGGGAAGAACCATGGACACATGAAATGGGACTTGACTTATACGATCACCTGAAAGGCCTGAACGAAAACATCCTCATCAACAACCGGGTAGACAAAGGCAGGAAGGGTATGGAAGGAATTACAATTTCCGATGAGTATGCAGGTGATTTTGCCACACCCGAACAACGGATCGGCAACTATGATATTGAACAACCCTGGGAGTCGTGTATCACCCTCTGCACGCAATGGTCGTGGAAGCCGGATGATACCATGAAAAGCACAGAAGAATGTCTGTTTACCCTGCTCAAAACAGTCGGAGGGGGCGGTAACCTGCTGCTGAATGTGGGGCCGATGCCCGACGGTCGCATAGAGCCGCGACAGGCCGAACGCCTGAAAGAGATGGGAAAATGGCTGGAAAAGTATGGCGAATCGGTATACGAAACCACAGGCGGCCCTTACAAGCCAACCGACTGGCTGACATCCACCCGAAAAGACAATACTTTTTACCTTCATCTGCTCAATTACAATAAAGAGCAGGTGGTATTGCCCTTCCCTGATGACATTCAGATAACCGGCTGCTCGGTTCTGAAAGGAAAGAAACTCGATTACCAACAACAAACTGGTAATTTGGAAATAATGCTTCCGGCAAGCAACAAGAAAATGGTTACAGTAATTGAGGTTACCCTGGAGCAGCCGGCAATAAAAATCGATACAATAGAAATCTAGACAATGAACATCGTCATTCTTGATTCGGGCTATAAATCCTACGATTTTGAAAAATCACTTTTTAACGCACAGGATTTCAACCTTAAAATTCATCCGGCATTTAAAGGGGAAAGAGCTGAAAAGATAGCCTTTGCCCGGGAAGCCCACGGCCTGCTGGTAAGGCATACCATAATTGATGCAGCTTTTCTTTCTGAAATGAAAAGTTTAATGGCGGTAGTACGATACGGTGTGGGTTACGACAATGTTGATGTGGATGCATGCACCCGCTTCGGGGTAAAGATTGCCAATGTGCAGGGATATGCAAACCATTCAGTTTCCGACCATGCGCTTGCCCTTATGCTTTCCTGCAGCCGCGGCATGTGGGATATAAAAAGGCAGATCACTGAAGGTTTTGCTGCGCCGCCAGTGGAAGATATCTTCGAGTTGCACGATAAAACGCTTGGCATCATCGGCCTTGGAAGAATAGGAAGCGAACTGGCCAAAAAAGCAAAGTCGTTGTTTCAAAAGGTAATTGCAAGCGATCCGTATAAACCGGAAGCGCATTTTAAGGAACTTCAGGTAGAAAAAGTTTCACTTGATGAATTGCTCGCAGAAGGAGATGTTATCAGCCTGCACTGCAACTTAACACCTGAAACCAGGCATTTACTTGATGGAGCGGCATTTGCAAAAATGAAAAGAAAACCGGTAGTGCTGAATACCGCCCGCGGGGAGGTCATCAATGAAAACGCATTGCTGAAGGCCCTGCAGGAGGGCAAAATCCACAGCGCCGGCATTGATGTTTATGAAAACGAACCGGTAACCCAAAAGCAGGAAACCCTGCTTAACCATTCACGCACCATCTGCACGGGGCATTATGCCTGGTACTCCGACCGTGCATCAGCAGAGCTTCAAAAACGTGCCGCCCTCAACCTATATAACCTGCTAAAAGGGGAGAAGGTGGAGGATTGTTTGAACCCGCAGGATTAATAATACCTTCCTATCATCCTGTTTTCCACAATCGCCTTCCGTAATTCCCGGAAATTCAGACCTCCCGAACTACGGTAAACAATTTTGCCACCCGGTTCAACGAGAACTGTATGCGGAATGGCGCCCTGCCATTTGGGATCAAAATTATTGAGCAAGTCGTCGCGCTTCTCCGATGTAAAAATGTAATTGTTATTAATGGCTGCCTGCTTCTCCTGCAGGAACTCCTGCACCTTTGCTTTTTTATCCATCCGGTCGGTACTGATGGTAATCATTTCAAAATCCCTGCCCATATACATGCGATAGGTGTCTACCAGTTCGTCAAACTCAGCTACGCAAGGGCCGCACCAGGTAGCCCATACGTTTATCAGGCGAAGTTTATCCGAATCGTTTCTCATCAGTTCCTTCAGGCCCTCAACTGACAAGTCTTCCAATGGAACTTCCTTTTTTGCCCAATCGGCATCCAGCTTATCCCGCCAGTTGCCTTTCCATTTCCACTTAACCGAGCAGCCGAAGGTTTTGGTTTGCTTCACCGCAACTTCCTTACCGGCCAGCAGCGCCTCAATGGCATTCCGCATGTCATGTTGTTCGGCTGCTCCAATTTTTTCATTGTCATCAATCCGGCCAACATAGCGCAGGGTGCGGTTTTCGTCAAACACAAAAGCATGGGGCGTTGCTACCGGACCATAAGCTATTGAAGTTTCTTCCGTATCGCCATCGTACAAAAACGGAAAGTTGTATCCTTTGTCTTTTGCCCGTAAAACCATGTCATCAAATGTATCACCCATATCGGAGTACCCCATCTCCTCAAGACACACGGCCTCCGGATAATTGGGATTGATTTTAACTATCTGCAGGCCCTTAGCTCCAAAATTACTTTGCATGTCAATCAGCCGGTCTTCGTAAGCCTGTGCTGTAGGACAATGAGGTGCGCTGAAAACAATGGCCAATACCTTGGCATCACTGAAATAGTCCAGCGAATACATTTTACCGTCCACTCCTTTCAAATTAAAATCAATGGCCTTTGCACCAATCTCAAGGGTTTCAGGATTGGGTTTCTCCTGGGCCGAAACCTGAAAAAAGAATACCAGCGCGAACAAAACACACAGCTTATTCATTGTATTTACTTTAACTATTAGGTTGTCAATATAATAAAAAACTACAATTAACCATCGTATTAAAGCCTTGTATTGAAATGATATTACGATTTTTCTTACCATTGGTGTTGCTTTTTTGTGCAACAGCATTATCCTTAAACGCTTTCTCCCAGACGGTTTCCACCCGGGATTCGTTATTGTCGCTGCAACAGGATACAACAGCCCTTTCTGGCGAAATCGATGAGATTACTGTAACTGCATTCCGCACCCCTTATAACCTGTTTAACACTCCTGCGCCCATCAATTTAATTTTGCCCCGCCAACTGGAAACCGGAAGCGCTTTATCCCCTGTGGAAGCCCTTAACCAGATCCCCGGAGTGCTAATGCACCATGGAACGCTATCGACTAACAGGCTTACCATTCGTGGCATCGGTACCCGCAGCCCTTATTCCACAAACAAGATAAAGGCTTATTTTGGAGAAATACCGCTCACCAGCGGTGACGGGGAAACCACCCTGGAGGATTTGGAGAATCCATCCATTCAACGGGTGGAAATCCTTAAAGGCCCATCCTCCAGCTTATATGGTGCGGGCCTGGGAGGAACCATTTTGTTTCACCCCCGCAGGATAAATAAGGATTTTGTTCAGCATCAGTCGACTGTTGCATCGTTCGACACTTATAAGAACACCCTGTCGGCAGGTATTCACCAGCAGGATATGTATGTATATGTATTGGGCTCCATCCTTAACAGTCAGGGGTTCCGGGAAAACAATGCAACCAACAGGGCAAACGTTCTGCTGCATTCGGAATACAGTTTTTCAGAAAAAGTGAATATGGAAGCTTTGCTGAAATATACCAAAATGAAAGCCCACATTCCCAGCTCCATTGATTTAAACACTTTCCTGAACACCCCCAAACAGGCTGCGGCCAACTGGAAAGGCATTCAGGGGTATGAAGCATACGATAAGGGGCAACTTGGAATATCGCTGAATGTAACTCCCAATAACCGCAGCAAAGCTTCACTCGCAGCCTTTGGAAGTTTCCGGGAGGCAGATGAGCCCAGGCCTTTTAACCTGCTGCTTGAATCGTCGCAATTTGCAGGTGGCAGGGGTTATTACCAACGAAACATAACGGCAGAAAATATTACCATGACCTTTACAACGGGATTTGAACTATTCAGGGAAAACTACGACTGGTCGACCTGGTCGAATGACAACCCCGACGAACCGCTGTCCGACAACCGGGAGAAACGCTCCTACGAGAACGTTTTCATTCAGGCTGAGGCGAATATTCAGGAGAGGTTGTTCCTATCAGCAGGTGTAAACGGCAACCTGACCCGCTTCGATTACATTGATCGCTTCACTGAAGATGGCGACGAATCGGGGCAGCGGTCATACGATCCGGTAGTATCGCCACGGATTGGTGCCAACTACAGGATCTCGGATGACCTGTCGGTTTTCGGTAATGTAAGCCATGGTTTTTCTACCCCTACCTTTGAGGAAACATTGCTTCCCGCGGGGCAGATCAATCCTGATATTAAGCCCGAAACCGGGTGGAACCTGGAGGCAGGTATCCGCACCGGGCTCGACAACCGCCTGCGGGCCACTCTAAGCTACTATCGCATTTACATAAAAAACCTGCTGGTTGCCCGCCGCACAGGTGAAGATGCATATGTGGGGGTAAATGCAGGCGAATCGCTCCACCCCGGGCTGGAAGCGGAAATCAGATGGCTGGCCCTGAATCCGGGCACGTTTCCCTCGCTGGTAATTGACGCAAATGCAACGTTTGCAAATTACCATTTCAGGGATTTTGTTGATAACGACACCAATTATTCGGGTAACCTCTTGCCTGGAACTTCCCGCACTGTATATTATCTGTCGGGTGATTACCGTCCGGCAGCTAATTACGGCATCAGGGCATGGCACCGGTTTACCGGCCAAATGCCCGTGAACGATGCCAATTCGGCTTTCACCGATCCGTATGGAATTACCAACATTGAGTTCAGGTACAACAGGAATTTCAGTTCTTTTAATTTTGAACTGAAAGCCGGTGTGCAGAACATTTTCGATGTGAACTACGCTGCCATGCTGGCCGTTAATGCTCCTGCCTTTGGCAGCAGTCAGCCCCGGTACTACTATCCTGGCAACCCAAGAAATTACTTTGTTACGGTAGTGATTGGATGGGAAAAATAGAGACATTGACTTTCCAAAACTAAATCTTCGAATGTCGGACTTGGAAAGTCCGACTCCCGGGGGCCGCTGCACCTAATAGCACTATTGCTTCTGCAGGGCACGAGCCCACGGGACTTTGAGTTTCCAACTCAAAGATTGGAAAAACCTCACTATCAAAACTCAACTACCAATCTTAACGGAAACTTCCCACAAACCTGATTTTAACCCCTGCCCGACAGAATAGCTTTTATTTTCCAAATCTAAATCCCCAAATGTCGGACTCGGAAAGTCCGACTCCCGGGGGCTTCTGCATCTAATAACACTGCTGCTTCTGCCGTGCACTGCCCCACGGGACTTTGAGTTTCCAACTCAAAGATTAAGATCCTTCTGAACGATAATACGACTTCCATTTCTCACAAATCCATGCTCCTGGCCAATCTTCCCAGTTCATTACCAAACCAGCAGAAACCGGATTTTGAAGTGTATAATCCATCGCATTATAAAAATGCCTCCAATCTCTTAGCGTAGTATCAAAACTTTCACGTTCCCACAATTGTCCGGAGCGATTTTCAACCTTATTTATCATCCCGGCTGTATGAAGTTTTACCGAATGCAGGACGTCTTGTAAGAATATCGGATGATTTTCTTTATCAACTTTATTTACAGTGAAAACCCAATGAATGTGATTCGACATAATGCACCAGGCATGATTTATTATACGATTTCCTTCCCAATATTGAAGAGCCTCTTTTATTATTTCCCTGTTTCTTTCTTTAGTGAGATTAACCGTTAATCCATTACTGCTGTTAAGAATTTTATCATAAGCCAACCGGTATTTTCTTAAAGCGATAAAATATTCCTTATGAGCCGTTAAGATTTTATCATTTTGTTCAAAAGCAGGAATACAATTATTTTGGTTATCATCATTCAGATCTGCATATTCTTGCTTTGCTTTTACGTTAAAATCTTTTAATAATAACCGATATCTGTTTTTGGCTGTCTCCAGTTGCACTGAATACTTTGCCATGGAACCTTTGGGCATGGCACCAGCTAATATGCATGTAACTGAATACCATTGTCCGGCATGTTGAAAGTGAGGGAGCTTATTACGGTATTGTTCTTTTTTGGGTTTTATCTTGGTAACATAAAGAACTTTAGCTTATAAAGTTAGGTAATTTTTAATCAATTTAAAAGTTGATGAATTTGTTTTTTTAAAACTAACTTTTAAAATGTCGGACTCGGAAAGTCCGACTCCCGGGGGCTTCTGCTCCCAAGAACATTGCTGCTTCTATCGTGCATTGGCCAATGGGACTTTGAGTTTCCAACTCAAAGATTAATAAACTCTCTCTGCTAAAACCAAACTCCCAAAAACACAAGCACCTTCCGACAGTCCAGATTTTAGCAACAGCTAAACAGAAGGGCATTTATCTTCCAATTCAGAAATCTCAAATGTCGGACTTGGAAAGTCCGACTCCCGGGGGCCGCTGCACCTAATAGCACTATTGCTTCTGCAGGGCACGAGCCCACGGGACTTTGAGTTTCCAACTCAAAGATTAGAACTACTTCACTCTCAAAAACCAACAACAATTTACCTTTTCATTCTTCCCAAAAGTAATCTGCCCCGACAGATCTTTTTCTGTCAGGGCAGATTCAAAGCTTAACTAATCGTGTTTAAAATTTTGTTTTTCGGAATTCCCGGATTCAACTATCTTCACTTTAATCAACCTTCACCACATCACCCGTAAGGTTCAACCTGCCTGAAACAACAAAAGTACCTTTGGCTCCGGGTTGTCCGCCACCAACGGAAACAGTGAACCATCCGGGTTCAATCACCCTGTTGTTGTTGTTATCAATCATGGAGAACTGGCGCGGTGTCAGTTCAAACTCTACTGTTTTTGATTCACCTGCTTTAAGATGTACCCGTTCAAATCCTTCCATCTGAACTTTAGGACGTGGAGTTGATGCCTCCTCATCCTTCAGGTAAAGCTGGATTACTTCATCACCGTCCACTTTACCTGTATTTTTTACTTTTACCTGTACCTTTACCGGTTCCCCGGCTTTAACTTTTGAAGGCAGCTTAAGATCATCATAATTAAAAGAAGTGTAGCTTAATCCGTAACCAAACGGGTAAAGCGGTACACCTTCGAAATAGCGATAAGTACGGTTTTCCATATCGTACTCCTCAAACGGAGGCAGCTGATCGACCGACTTATAGTAGGTAACCGGCAGACGGCCTGCGGGATTGTAATCACCAAAAAGCACATCGGACACAGCATGACCGCCTTCCTGTCCCGGGTAACCGGCTGAGATAATGGCAGCCAGATTATCATTGGCCCAGTTAATGGAAAGGGCACTGCCGTTGAGAAGTACCAGTACTACAGGTTTTCCGGCCTTTTGAACTGCCTGCATAAGCTCCTGCTGGGTTTTTGGCAGTTCAAGGTGGGTGCGGTCACCACCCGAGAATCCATCCACCTGGATTGGCATCTCTTCACCTTCCAGCCTTTGTGAAAGGCCCAGTACCAGAACCACAGCATCAGCCTGACGGGCTATATCAACTGCCTGCTTTTGCATATCGGGATTGGGCATTGTCCATAAAAGTTTTGCATCACCATCGCCATACCAGTTTTTGTACTCGTATACGAATTTATACTTTTTGCCGGCTTCCAGTTCAACAGCTTTTTCCTGGTGAAAAGCATGGTGCTCGGTATTGTGCCCCAGAATCTTTTCTCCCTCCAGCCATACATCAAGAGTGGGCATACCCCATGAGCCCAGTGCATAGGTGCCGGAAACCGGAGGAACAAGGTACCCTGTCCAGCGAATGCTGAATTCATCATCCGGCAAACCTGGTGAAGGAGAATTCGATTCCCAGAAAAAGTCAATGTTCTTATCGATTCGGGTAAACACTGGTTCACCCTCCAGTTTTGCATTGTCGAAGTATTCGCCAACGACACCCTGTTCACCCTTCTCAGTTAAAAGGTATTCTGAAGATATAGGATGCAGGTTTGAAACACCTTCGGCCAGGTGGCTACCTTCAGCAAAAAGGATTTCTGCATTGTTAAGCTTTTCTTTTATTCCCTGCAATACAGATACAGGGTTTTTGGGAATACCGTTGTAATTGCCCAGCAAAGCCTCCCAGTTATCGGCATTCGGACCAATAACTGCCAGCTTTTTAATATTTTTGGAAAACGGCAGGGTATTTTTATCATTCTTTAGAAGAACGATACTCTTTTGTGCTGCTTCAAGTGCGAGTGCAGTATTTTCTTCAGAAGTATTTTCCGAAAAAGGAATCTGTGCATAAGGCACTACTTCTTCGGGGTCGAACATTCCCAGCTTAAAGCGCGCAGTAAACAACCTTTTAACGGCAACATCCAGATCGGCTTCGCTGATAATTCCCCGCTCAACTGCTTCCGTCAGGTAAGGGTATGAATTACCGCAGTTCAGATCTGTTCCGTTTTTAACAGCCACTGCAGAAGCTTCTGCTGCATCTGCAGAGAAATCCTGGTATTTATAGAAATCGGAAATCGCCCAGCAGTCGGAAACAACGTATCCCTGAAAGCCCCAGTCACCGCGAAGGATTTCCTCAAGCATCGGGTTGGCACAGCAGGGATAGTCGCGAAACTGGTTGTAGGCACACATCACCGAATATGCCTCGCCATCCTTCACCAGGGTGCGGAATGCCGGCAGATAGGTTTCATGCAAGTCACGCTCGCTAACCTGTGCATTAAACTCATGCCGCAACGGTTCCGGCCCTGAATGCACCGCATAATGTTTTGCAGTGGCAACTACCTTCAGGTAATTCGGATCATCACCTTGCAAGCCTTTCACAAACTGCAGGCCCATCTGTCCGGTCAGAAAAGGATCTTCCCCGTATGTTTCATGGCCCCTTCCCCACCGCGGATCACGGAAGATATTAATGTTTGGCGACCAAAAGGTAAGTCCCTGATAGATTCCCCGCTTGCCCCTGCGAACATAGTCGTGGTGCTTTGCCCGTGCTTCATCGGAAATGGTGGTGGCCACCCGGTGCATCAGATCCTGGTCCCACGACCCTGCAATGGTAATCGACTGCGGAAATACAGTTGCGTAACCGGCGCGGGCAACACCATGCAGCGCTTCATTCCACCAGTTGTATTCGGGCACTCCCAGGCGCGGAATGGCATTCGAAGTATATACCATCTGATCAATTTTCTCCTGTACGGTCATTTGAGAAACCAGAATATCTACCCGCTCTTCAACAGGCAGATTGTAATCGAGGTAATCAAAATTTATGTACTGAGCAGATGCTACACCACTCATCACCATTAAAACCAAGCCTATACAAAACTTTTTCATATTGATTAATTTTACATTCTACTGTTCTGTTCTGTTATGGTAAAAATAATACTTTGTTCCTGTTTCCTGCAAAAAAATTAACGAATTTTGCCTCATGATCAGAATCCAAAAAAAATGAAAGAACACAACAACCAATATACAGCCTATTTTGAATTAAGAAAAACCATTGATAAAATTTCAGAAAAATTGTCGGGCAAACACCGCCCTCATATGCAGTGTCGAAAAGGATGCGATTTGTGTTGCATGGACTACAGCATACTTCCCATAGAATTTCATTATATCAGGAACCAACTGCAAAAGGAAGGTTTTAAAAAAAGCACTCCTGAGCGCGAAGAAAACAACAACACCTGCATCTTTTTAAGCAACAACACCTGCACTATTTACAACCACCGGCCGGTCATTTGCCGGACCCATGGCTTGCCGCTACTATACACAAACGAGGATTATGAGTGGGAGCTTTCAACCTGCGAACTCAACTTCAGGCAATTCGATTATGAAAATTTCACACCTGAGAACACCTTTCCGCAGGATAAATTCAACAGCAAGCTGTTTATGCTTAACAAGGAGTTTATTAATGAGTTAGGGGAAAAGAAATATGATGAATTTGAATTGATACCCCTGAGAAACCTGGCAAAGCAACTTTAATTTTAAATACAATGGATACACTCTCATTATTCAGCCTTAAAGGCAAAACAGCATTAATAACCGGTTCGGGAAGCGGAATAGGCTATGCCCTGGCTGAAGGATTAGCCGGTGCAGGGGCTAAAATAATATTAAACGGCAGAAATGCAGAAAAGCTAACCACGGCCAAGAATACTTTGCGCAAGAAGGGCTTTGAAATAACCTGTCTTGTTTTTGATGTAACCGATTCGGCAGCTGTAAAAATGGCTGTATCGGAGTATGAAAAGGAAAAAGGCCCCATCGATATTCTTATCAACAATGCAGGCATCAACATCCGGGGTCCATTTGAAGATTTTAAGGAAGAAGACTGGGAAAAAGTGCTCGACACCAACATCCGGGGGGCAATGATTGTATCGCAGGCAGTAGGCAAATTCATGATCAAACGGAAAAGAGGTAAAATCATTAACATCTGCTCGATGCAAAGTGAGCTGGGACGTCCCACCATCGTTCCCTACACCATTTCAAAGGGAGGAATAAAAATGCTTACCAAAGCGCTGTGTGCAGAATGGGCAAAGTACAACATCCAGGTAAACGGAGTGGGGCCGGGATACTTTGAAACCGAGCTGACCAAACCATTGAAAGATGATCCGGAATTCGACAAGTGGCTCTGTAACCGCACACCGGCAAATCGTTGGGGCAAACCAAGGGAACTTATTGGTGCAGCAGTTTACTTATCTTCAGAGGCAGGTGACTATGTCAACGGGCATATTCTTTATGTGGATGGTGGATTGCTGGCTAGTGTTTAAACTAAAAAAGCAGGCTCAACACCTGCTTTCGAATATCGTATTTTTATTCAATACTCATCTTCATTAAAGAAGAAGTCATCTTTACTGGGGTAATCGGGCCAAATGTCCTCGATACTTTCGTAAATCTCCCCTTCATCTTCTATTTCCTGCAAATTTTCTATCACTTCAAGGGGTGCACCCGATCGGATGGCATAATCGATTAATTCATCTTTACTTGCCGGCCAGGGCGCATCTTCCAATTTTGAAGCTAATTCAAGAGTCCAATACATCTCTATGGATTTAAGTGGTTCTAAGCATTTTTTACAATGCCGCGAATATAGTAAAAAAATAATACGAAAATCACCCTGATTATTAATTTTTAAAATTGTTTCCAGGGTTTCTCTTCAATGCCGCTGACAGCAACGAGTTTGCGTGCCAAAACGAACAGAAAATCGGACAACCGGTTCATGTATTGAATAATTTCAGGCTGCACAGGCTGATGCCTGGAGAATTCCAGAATCCTTCGTTCTGCCCTTCGGCAGATGGTTCGTGCCACATGACAGTATGCTGCTGCAAGATCACCTCCCGGCAAAATAAACCGGGTAAGTTCAGGAAGCTCTTCTTCCAGTTCATCAATGCTGCTTTCCAAAAACAACAAGTGCGACTGGTTTATAGAAAGACCAGCGGTAAAAGCATCTCCTTTTTCATCGGAGGCAAGCCTGGATCCTATATTGAAAAGCTTATTCTGTACTTCCTCAAGCATTTCTTTGAGGTTTTCGGGAATCGGATAAGAACGCACTACACCAACAGCAGCATTCAGTTCATCGACTGTTCCATAAGCTTCCAGCCGAATATCATATTTATTTACTCGTGTACCCCCTACCAGTCCGGTAGTGCCGTCATCACCTGTTTTGGTGTATACCTTAATTTTTTTTGAATTCATTCGAACTGCTTTATTCCCGTATTTTTGATGCTATAACATCGAAAAAGCTATAAAGTTAACGGGACAGCTCCATAAATTGGATCGGGATTTACAGTGTCCGATTCGATTTCACCATCTTTTAACCTGACAATCCGGTGCGCATGCCGGGCTATAGTCTCCTCATGGGTAACCATAACAAGGGTATTCCCCTTGCGGTGGATTTCGGCAAAAAGCTTCATTATTTCCTCAGAAATTTTTGAATCGAGGTTTCCTGTAGGCTCATCGGCCAACAGAATAGATGGCTTATTCACCAGCGCCCTGGCAATAGCAACCCTTTGCCGCTGCCCTCCCGACAGCTCATTGGGTTTATGCAGCATCCGGTCGGCCAGACCAACATCGGTGAGCACGTCGGTTGCCCTGCTTTTGCGTTCATTTTTTCTGACCCCGGCATATACCATGGGTAGCATCACATTGTCGAGTGCCGAACTGCGAGGCAACAGATTAAAAACTTGAAAAATAAAGCCAATTTCAGCGTTACGTATTTCTGCCAGTTCATTGTCGGAAAGCCGGCTCACGTCTTTTTGGTTCAGAACATAGGTTCCTCCAGTTGGTGTGTCGAGGCATCCGATGATGTTCATAAGGGTAGATTTACCCGAACCGGAGGCTCCCATAATAGCAACGTATTCCCCCCTGTATATATTTAGCGATACTGAACGCAAAGCATGCACTGCCTGAGTGCCTACTTTATAACTTTTTGTAATTTTTTCCAGATGAATAATATTCTCTTTCATTGAAAGGCAGTTTATCAAAATAGGTATCTAAAACCAAATTTCTGTTACATTCCCGCAAGATAAAAATAAATTTAACTGAAAAAGTGGCTCTGATGCCTCAATTGCCAATTATGTTTTATTTTTTCTTTTTTATCTTCATCAAAAAATTTAACAAAGTACAGATTCAAAAATATTAAAATCTTTTCATTTAAACCTTTTGTCTGCTTTTCGGTCCAAATTATTAAAACAGCTATAGCATGAAAAATCAACTTTCCTTTATTTGTTTGCTCTCATTCCTCATTCTTTTCAGTCCCGGTTATGGCTATTCGCAAGTTCCTGCAACAGAAAACTGGCCGCAATGGCGTGGTCCCCTGCATACAGGAGCCGCAATCAAAGGCAATCCCCCGATTGAGTTCAGCGAAACCCAAAACCTCAAATGGAAAACGACCATCCCGGGGAAAGGACATGCTACACCCATTGTGTGGGGAGATAATATCATTGTTCAAACGGCTGTAGCTACCGAAGAGGCTTCACCACAAGCTGCGGCAAAATCGGGAGAAGGAAGCCGCATGGCCCCCAACCAAACCGACCGTGTGCATGAATATAAGGTAATGCTGATCAACCGGACCGATGGAAGCATAATCTGGGAGAAAACAGTTACAAGCGAATGGCCGCAGGAAAACACCCATGACCTGGGCAGCTGGGCATCCAATTCACCCTGTACCGATGGAGAAAAAATCTATGCTTACTTTGGTTCACGTGGCGTTTTTTGCCTCGATTTCGAAGGAAATATTCTTTGGCAGCGCGATTTTGGACAAATGCAAAAACTTATGAGTTTCGGGGAAGGAAGCTCTCCTTTTCTTTACCAGGACAAGCTTTTCATCCTTTGGGACCATGAAGGCGAATCGTACCTGTATGCTCTAAACAAAAATACAGGCGAAATTGACTGGCAGGTGCCACGCGATGTAAATACCTCGTGGTCGACTCCACTGGTTGTAGAGGTAAACGGACAGGCGCAGGTAATTACTTCCGCTACCAACCAGGTAAAGGCTTATGATTACAATACCGGCAAAGAAATCTGGCACTCAACCGGCATGACCCGCAACGTCATTCCCAATCCAGTATACAGCGACGGTATCCTATATGCCATGAGCGGATTCAGGGGAAGCGCCTTGCAAGCCATCGACATCAGCAATGCTGAAGGCGACATAACCGGCACTAACGCCATATTGTGGACCTACAACCAGGAAACACCTTATACACCGCAGCCGGTATTACTGAACGGCAGGCTTTACTTTCTGCGGGTTAACAACGGATTTCTTTCATGCATCGACGCAAAAACAGGCGAACCTTATTACACCAAGCAAAACCTGGAGGATATAAGCACACTCTATTCCTCACCAACCGGCGTTAATGGTAAAATATACATAGCTGCCAATGGGGTGGTTATGGTAATTAAGGAAGGTGATTTATTTGAAGTGCTGGCATCCAATAAGCTGGATGATAACTTCCATGCCTCACCGGTAATTGTAGGTAACGATTTGATTCTCCGCGGATTTAATTCCATGTACTGTTTTTCGGAAGAGTAACCCAATCAGGTGCCTGTTCAAAATATTTCTTAAAAAGACTGAGACGCTGAGACTTTGATTTCGACTTTTTAATCCGGAGATATTCAAACCGTAAAGGGGAATGGACCTCAAGATTGTGCAGGCATTCATCTGAAAATGGTTCAAGGTTCAACCCCACTGATTCAATGGTCATCGATTCAATGCTCCGGTTCATAAGGCCGAGCATTGAATTCATTTCAGTGCCATCAAAACACCTCAACTCTTCCATCGCCTTTCTTCCAAAATGAATTGTTTTGTATAAAAAAGTTTCAAGGTTAACCGATGCTCCGCGGCAGGCAAACAGCGTTTTGGTATTTCCTGCCGTATCCTCCTTAATGTCCTGGATGTCATCCAGCAGCTGTAAATACACACCGTACCCAAACAATGCCCTCTCCTGTTCAGGAGATAACCGACCTGCCACCAGGTAGCCATCGGCCAAAACCGAGGCTCCCCCCTTTTCGAAGCATATTTCAGCGACCACTTTCTCCTCAAGCCCATTGCAGTTTATAAGCTCCAGACTTCGGGTCTGCCCTCCATGAATTGCATACAGGCTTTCATAAACTCCCGGAAAATCCTTTCGCGGAAACTGGCTTTCAATCATCGAGACCAATCTAAAGAGCTGTAGTTCGGTGAAATTCATTGGTACTATTAATTCTCCATGCAGGCGCCGGCTGAACCGTTCACTGAACGCTTTTTTTTCTTTAGCCGAAAGGGAGGCATCATCCAATAAATTGTCGCTGTATGGATAGATCATGCTGTAGGCAAATACCGACGGAGTTATTTCCACCGGCACACCCATCATCAGTTGCAATCCGTTCATTATCCACACATTCCGGAGGCCCTGGTAAATGCTTTCAGGCGACAGTTCAGGCCCGAACTGCCGTGCCTTATAAAAGAAATCCTTTGATACATTTTTAAAGCTGTCGGAAAGAATGATTTCCAGATGGGCAGGTTCGAAATCAAATACACTTTCCATAAAATCACGAAATACCGGAAAAAACGATTTCCCTGCATCACCGTCCTTTAAAGCACGACGGTTCTTTTTCGATTGCAGTTTCTTTAATTTCTCTTGAATGGCACTGAACCGGCCTTCCCGTTCATTTTGTTCCTCTGCTGAATAACTGCGCGGAAACAATGGGAAATCAACCGGGCTTTTATCCCAAATCCCGATAAAATGATCAATGTGTAACTGTACAGCCGTCATAACCTTATTTCTTTTTTGAAATCTAAAGGTAATAAGGAAAAGAAATCAGAGGTACTTTTTTAGATGACTTGCCGGAAATTATAGCTAAACAATGGAAATTGACAGAGTAACAGAAATAAATAGTTGTAGCTGATGTGCTTTAATGCTAACTTCCCCCAGAAGCAATCCTGCTGCTCCCCATAGAAGAGGCCGACAGGGATCCCTCCAACTACGCAATATTGGTATAAACCGCCTGCACGTCGTCGTCGTCCTCAAGCTTATCAAGCATTTTCTCTATATCCTCCAGCTGTTCTTCAGAGAATTCTACCGGATCGTTGGGAAAACGTTTTAGTACTGCCTTTTGTACATCAATCTTCAGCTCATCAAGGGCATGTGCCAGATCGCCAAAACTGGTGTAATCAGCATAGGCATAAAAAACGCCTTCGTTTTCTTCAATCTCTTCCAGGCCTGCATCGATAAGCGACAGTTCCAGTTCTTCGAGGTCCATTCCCTCTTTCTTTTCGAATTCAAAAACGGCCTTGTGCGAGAACATAAACTCCAGCGACCCCGTGGGAACCTGACCGCCACCTGCCTTGTTAAAGTAGCTTTTCACATTGGCAACGGTACGTGTGGTATTATCGGTGGCACATTCAACAAATACAAGCACTCCATGAGGTCCTTTGCCCTCGTAATTTACTTCCGTAAAATCGGCAGCATCCTTACCGCTGGCCCTTTTAATGGCTGCTTCAATATTTGTTTTGGGCATATTCTGCGCTTTGGCATTTAAAATGGCCGTACGCAGGGCGGAATTAAGATCGGGGTCAGCACCACCCGATTTGGCTGCAATGGTTATTTTTTTCGCCAGCTTAGGAAACGTACGCGACATCTTGTCCCAGCGTTTCTCTTTCGCTGCCCTGCGGTATTCAAATGCTCTTCCCATGGTTATATTGATTTGTGGAATAAATTTTCGCGAAAATATAATTACAAAATGAAAAAGCAGGCATTCCCTGACGTAAAATATGCCATTAGCTTTTAATTTTTTTTGGCTTACATACTTTTTCTTCCTTTTTCACTTTTGCCCCACACCGTTTACATTCAAATTTTGCATTCTCCTTATCCTGAAAATCACCCTTCTTACAAGCCGTCTTCCCCATTCCTTTATCTTAAATTTGTTGTTCCCGGTGAACAAGAACAACATTTATGTTGTAATTGTTGCGCAGGTGGACAGCCAGTTTTTCAGCCGCATATACCGAACGGTGCTGTCCGCCAGTGCAGCCAAAGCTTACCGAAAGATTGGTAAATCCCCTTTCGAGGTAATTTTTTACCGATTGATCAACAAGTGCCTTTACCGGTTTTAAGAACCATTTCATTTCGGAATTCTGCCTTAAAAACTTCTGAACAGCCGGATCTTTACCTGTAAGATGCTTGAACTCGATGTGCCGGCCGGGATTATTCAATGCACGGCAATCAAAAACAAAACCACCTCCGTTACCTGACGGATCTTTAGGAATGCCTTTTTTATAGGAAAAGCTGGTTATAAGAACCGTCAGCTTATTTTTAGGCTGACCTATTTCTTTCAGGGCTTCCGATTGGGTAAGCTGATCCAATACATTCTTCAGTTCAGGCAACTCCACTGGTAGGTTCAGTTCAGGCAACAGGTTCTGCAAATTGCGGATGGCATAAGGAATACTCTTCAGAAAATGCTCCTTCTTCTCGTAAAATCCTCTGAACCCATAGGCTCCCATAGCCTGCATGATACGTATCAGAACAAATCCGTTGAAATATGAGGTAAATTCATGCTCATTCACCGGCAGGAAGTTCCGCAACTCATCGAGGTAATACCTAAAGAGCAACGTTCTTATTTCAGGGGGTATATCGGCCTTGCCATCGTACAACAGTGAAGCCAGGTCGTATTGCAGGGCACCGCGGCGCCCGCCCTGGTAATCGATAAAGTAAACTCCTCCATCTTTCAGCATCACATTTCGCGACTGAAAATCGCGGAAAAGAAAATAATCGGACGGAGCAGACAACAAATAATCGCTGAATGTCTGAAAATCATCTTCAAGGGCCTGTTCATCAAAAGGCACTTTGGCAAGCTTCAGAAAATAATATTTGAAGTAATTCAGATCCCACATCATCGACTGCTTATCGAATGCCTCGCGCGGGTAGCAAACCGAGTAGTCCATATCCTTGCCTGCCACTATCTGAATCTGCGGCAGTTGCTTCAGCACTTTGCGGTATTCATCAATAATGGTTTCTGAAAACCCTTCTGTTTCCCTCGTATGAGTAAGAAAATCGAAAAGGGTGGTGTCGCCCAGATCCTCCAGCAGGTACTTTTGGCTGTCGGCGCTAACTGCATAAACTTCAGGAACAGGTATATTGTTTTTTCTGAATGCATCAGTAAACGAAAGGAATGCTGTATTTTCCTTAATATCGGCATTCCAGGCGCCAATTACCGAGCGGTTGTTGCTTTTCAGCCTGCAGTATTCGCGGTAGGAACCAGAAGGAGGCAATAGCGTAACTTTGGTGGGTTTCTCCCCAAATTGCTGCTCAAACAGTTGTTCTATCTCTTTTTTTACTTTGGTTTTCAATGTATGAAAGTTAAAAGATTAAATGTATTTTTATACCATTAACAACGATGATGGCAAAAAACTATTCCAAAAATATTCATTTTTTAAGGATACTCCGCATTTTTTTTGTTGCAGCAGGTGTTTTCTTTACGACTGTTGTTGTTTTAGCATTCACCACCCTGCCCTTTTGGGGTATCCACTGGCTGGGGACCAGCAAAAGTGGAATAAACGGTAAACCCGAAACAATTGTTTTAATGGGTGGCGCCGGTATGCCCAGCGAAAGCAACCTGATGCGCAGCTGGTATGCCGAAAAAGCTTCCCGAAGTTTTCCGGCAGCCAGGGTTCTGATTGCCATGCCGGGAGATACCTCCGATAATAAAAGCACCCCGCAACTTATGAAGGCCGAACTGGAACTGCGCGGCCTTGTTGCACGGCGTGTACTGTTTGAAAACCAGGGTACCAATACCCGGTCGCAGGCATTGAACTGTTCGCAGTTGCTCGATCTTCATATGCCGGTACTCCTGATTACCTCTCCCGAGCATATGCGGCGCGCCGTTTTGTGCTTTCAAAAAACCGGCTTCAAAGAAGTTTATGCCCTGCCTGCCTTTGAGAATGCCAGTGAAGCAAACCTGAACTACAACGACAATGAGCTGGGTGGACGCAAATCCATTGCTCCCGATGTAAGCGAAAGCATTTCCGTGCGATACCAGATATGGAACCACCTGAAGTATGAAATTACATTTGCACGGGAAATGGTGGCACTGCTTTATTATAAACTGAGGGGATGGATCTGAAAATCAAAAGGAATATATATTGAAAAACCACATTAAAATAAATAACCATGAACGTTAAATTAATCGCTTACCTCCTTATACTGGTCATTCACCCCATAAACGCAATCAGCCAGGCAAACACTGCCCCTGCCCCCGCTGCAAATAATTTTGTACAGGTAAGTTCTGAAAATCCTTTCTATTTCCAACTCTCTTCGGGTGAAACCTACATCCCTATGGGTCCGAACATCTGCTGGGCCAGTAATACAGCAACATTGGTGCAATATCTTGAAAAGCTGGCTGCCAACGGCGGTAACTTTGCCCGTATCTGGCTGAACCACCCATTACATGAAATTGAAACCGAATACAGTAAGGTGAATGAAGAAGCATTGAAAAACATTGATCAGGTGCTTGAAACCGCCCAAAAGCACAACATTAAGATAAAAATGTGCATCGAAAGCTTTCGGGTTATTGAAAGCAAAAAGGGTTTCTTCAGCAAAAGTCAATACCATGTGTCGAACGGAGGGCCTTTTACCGACATGGACTCCTACATCAATTCGGAGGAAGGAAGACAGGTTTTCCTGAACAGACTGGAACATTTCAGAAAAAGATACGGCAATCATCCTGCCGTTTTCGGCTGGGAACTGTGGAACGAAATGAATGCCATCGAAAGCGAAGGGCTGAGGGAATGGAATGAATATATGCTCCCCAGGGTTCATGAAATGTTTCCCCGTAACCTGGTGATGCAGAGCCTGGGCAGCTTCGACCATGAAGCAACGCGGAGCCATTACCGCTACATCAATCAAATGCCTTCAAACGATGTGGCTCAAATCCATCGCTACCTCGACCTGGGTGCACAACTCGATATCTGCAAGGCACCCATGGATGAACTGGCTGCAGATGCCATTGCGGAACTCCGCTCGTACAATGTACAAAAACCAATGCTGCTGGCAGAAGTAGGTGGGGTGAAACCTAAACATACCGGCCCGATTGAGCTGTACGACCTTGACACGGCAGGTGTCCTGCTGCACGATCTGCTTTTTGCCCCCTTTTTTGCTGGAGCAGCCGGCCCCGGTCACGCATGGCACTGGGATAATTACATCGACAAGAATAACCTGTGGTACCACTTTCAGCGATTTAACGAGGCCATTAACGGCATCGACCCGGTGAAGGAGGCTTTCATTCCATTAAGAATACTTCATCCTGATGTAAAAATTTATGCCCTGGCGGGAAAAGATCACCTGCTGCTGTGGTGCAGGGATATCGTCAACAACTGGCAAAATGAATTCGAAAACGACATCCCGCCGGCTCTTCTTCAAAATATAACAATTGATACCGGCAGCCTGATTTCCGGAACAAGCATCGCCAGAATTTCATTTTACGATCCCTGGAAAAACAAATGGTCGGAAGGAGAAAAGAAAGCTGTTGTTGTATTACCCGATTTTAAGCGATCGCTTGTGATAAAAATTCAAAAGCAGAATTAATGTGTGCCAACTGAGTTGCTAAAGATATTTGCAGCAGATTTTATCCATTTACTTCTCCATTAAACATTACCCTATTGAAACAGGCAGGGGTTTTGCCTGTAATTTTATTTCCGGCAAGAAACCGGTTTTTCGAAACCAGGCACTCACCTGAAAGCCTTTTATAAAATTAAACTTTGAATTTACAAAGGTGGTATTTTTATATACATACGCCTGATTAAACTCGCATTAAACTCACATTAAACGAATTTGACTACTGCTGATTCCCTTTCTGATTACGCCGGGTCTCTGGTAAATAGATGGGGGTGGAAACTTTTTAAAGCACTGCTGATACAGACAGAATATTCGGAAGAAGTTGAAGATTTACTGAAAGTTAACTTTCCTCTGGCATTGTAAAACGCCTGCGAAATGGAGGTACATTAAAAGATAACCGGATGATAAAATTCATTAATCCAATGCCAATTTTTCGCGAATCCATCCAGCCATTGTTTCAAAAACTTCGTCCTGTTCCGGTTCATTGTGCAGTTCATGTTTTGCATCATCCCAGGATACTGGTTCAATAAGGTTACACTAATTTTAAGCTAAACCAAATTCACTACTTTAAAAAATTTAAACAGAATGAGTGAAAAATTTCAATAAACAAGCTTCAATTTTGCTGTAATATCAATTATCCTCTATTTTTACATCTATTAAATACCATGTGATGCAAATCAACTTCAAACTACTTACCTCACAACTCGAGGGCGATTTGTTCACCGACAATGTCCAGCATATATTGTATTCTACCGATGCCTCGCATTACATGGAACTGCCGAAAAGTGTTATATATTCGAAAAATTAAAACATTCAGAATAGAAATTGTTGCTGTTTTTTTTAAAATAAATATGCTGAATTTTTTACATCGCTGGAACCTTTCCCAACCTGTAATAAAACAGATTGAAGGGTACAGCAATGCCAATTACAAAATTGAGGACAGTGGAAAAAAATATATTCTGAAAGTTTATCTTCATGAAAAACATGCAACTGATTGGGCAGAAACAGAAAACAAGGTTCTGTTATGGCTAAATGAAAAAGCTGCAAATCGGTTTCCCTTTCCTTAAAAAAACAAAAGAAGGCTAAACTTTTACTTTCGATGCTGATAATCAAAATGTTTTCAGATTACTCTCATGGCTCGAAGGTGATTTTTTTTCAGATGTAAAACACAAGCAGGAATTATTTCATTCGTTTGGAAAATTTTTGGCGGAAATGAATTTTTTGTTGCAAAATTACCGGGATTTTGTAATTGAAGCTCGTCATTCCGAATGGAATTTGCAGCATTTTATTCAGGTAGCTTCAGAAAAAATGCAATGCATTTCAAATCCTTCCGACCGAAAACTGGTTGAATATTTTTTGTTGCAATACCGGAAAAATGTACTGCCTGAAATGCAAAAACTACGAAAATCTGTTATTCACGGCGATGCCAACGACCGGAATGTTCTGGAGCAAAATGGTGTTGTTTCCGGAATGATTGATTTTGGAGATATGTGTTTTTCGCACCTCATTAACGAACTTGCCATTGGGATAACTTATGCGGTTATGGAAAAAGAAAATCCGGTGGAATGGGCTTGTCATATCATTTCAGGCTACCATCAAAAGCTGGCTCTGGAAGAACGTGAAATTGATTTGCTTTACTTGCTTGTTGCAACAACATTCCGCATGTGGGTCATTCTCATCCGCAGGTAGTGAAAGCTGGTCAAAAACAGATGGCGGAACTCAACACCAACACCCGGTACATTTACGACCAACTCACCGAATACACCGCTCACCTGCTGAACTATTTTCCAAAGCCGCTCAGCAAAGTTTTTCTGGTGAACTCGGGAAGTGCAGCTACCGATTTGGCAATTCGTTTGGCAAGGAATTTTACGGGGAAGAAAAAAATTGCAGTTGTTGAGCACGGTTACCATGGAAACACACAGACAGGAATTGAAATCAGTCACTACAAATTCGGTGGCAAAGGAGGAAGCGGCGTTTCAGAAAATGTGATTTGCCTGCCCATTCCCGATGTTTACCGTGGAAAATTCAGGTTTGAAAACGCAGGGATTTCGTATGCTCAAGATGCCATTCAGCAAATTCGAAATTCAAAAGAAAAGATTTCAGCATTTATTGCCGAACCAATTGTTGGTTGCGGCGGACAGGTGCCGTTGGCGAAAGGTTATTTAAATGAAATTTATGCTGAAATTCGCAAACAAGGTGGAGTTTGTATTTCCGACGAAGTGCAAACCGGGTTCGGACGTTTGGGAGATTTTTTCAGGGGATTTGAGCAACACGATGTAATACCTGACATTGTAATTCTTGGAAAACCCATGGGAAATGGCCACCCAATGGGAGCCGTGGTTTGCACCAACGAAATTGCCGAAGCATTTAACAATGGCATGGAATTTTTTAGTTCGTTTGGCGGCAACCCGGTTTCGTGTGCAATCGGACAGGCAGTTTTGCAAGTTTTGGAGGAAGAACAATTGCAGCAAAATGCAAAATTGGTTGGCGATTATTATATTCAGGAATTAACCAAACTTCAGCAAAAACACGAGTGTATTGGTGATGTTCGGGGCTCCGGATTTTTTATCGGATTTGAATTTGTAAAAGACCGGATTACGCTTGAACCTGACACTAAACTGGCGCAAAAAGTAAAAAACGAATTACGCGAAAAATTTATTCTGGTCAGCACTGACTGGCCTTTTAACAATGTAATAAAATCAAAACCACCGCTTTGTTTTTCGAAGGGGAATGTGGATGAGGTGATAAATATTATTGAATCAATTCTTTTCAGATAGCCATCTGTTGACTTAACGGACTATTTCCCGTTTTAATTATTCTAAATAATTTACTACTTTTACCCTGCAAATCGTAAAAGCAACTTTATAAATAACAGGGTAAAATGATTAAAAGAAATCTATTTCCGGATGCAATAAATTTGCTCTCCCATTTTCCGGCAGTTGGGATTATTGGACCCCGACAGGTTGGAAAAACTACTCTTGTTAAACAAATTAGTGCCAGGTTAAAAAAGCCTTGTGTTTATCTCGATTTAGAAAATCCACGTGACATTGCGAAGTTAAATGATCCGATACTTTTTTTCGAAAACAATATTGATAAATGCATAATAATCGATGAGGTTCAAAGAGATAAAACACTTTTCCCAATACTTCGATCGATGATTGATCAGCACCGGGTGGCTGCCCGGTTTATCATTTTAGGTTCAGCATCACCTGAATTAATCAGAGATTCGTCTGAAAGCCTCGCCGGAAGAATCGCCTATCTCGAACTTCCTACATTTAATTTAAACGAATTGGGAAAAGATATTGAAATAAATAAACACTGGCTTTGGGGTGGGTTTCCCGATGCATTTCTCGCTCCCACCAAAGAGATTAATTTCACATGGTACCATAATTTTGTTCAAACTTATGTAGAACGCGATTTGCCACTGTTAGGGCTCAAGGCACAACCCAATTTATTGCGTAATTTATGGACGATGATTGCCTCCATTAACGGTAATGTTTTCAATAAAGCCATGCTTACAAAATCGCTCGAAATTTCAGTTCCAACCTTAAATAAGTACCTCTCATTTTTTGAAGAAGCATTTTTAATTCGTTTGCTTAAACCTTATGCAAAGAATGTAAAAAAGCGCCTGGTTAAATCACCAAAAATATTCATTCGCGACTCGGGCATTTTGCACTACTTGCTTAACATTAATACCATGAATGAATTACAAGGGAATTCCTTGGTCGGAAATTCGTGGGAGGGATATGCTATTGAGCAAATAGTACAACTATTAAAACCCGGATATACTCCTTTTTTTTACCGCACTCAAGAAGGGGCAGAATGCGACCTTGTAATTGTTAAAGGTGGCGATATTTTCGCCTCCATTGAAATTAAATATACCTCCGCACCAAAACTTACAAAATCGTTAATAAACTCCATTGCCGACTTAAATTGTAACAACAATTTTATTATTACACCCAATTCAGATAATTATATGGTGCGAAAAGATATAAGGGTTTGTAGTTTAAGTAATTTCTTATTCGAATATCTACCTGCTTTTTAATAGATTGGGATACGTTGCTATAATAAGTCGGCGTTATTCTGATAGTCATCTGTTTAACAACGTAATTAAATCGAAACCTCCGCTATGTTTTTCGAAGGGGGATGTGGATGAAGTGATTTCCTGTATGGATAATATTCTGCTATAAACAAAACCCTCCATCAAATTTTGAAAACTGATGGAGGGGAAAACTGTTGCGCTATTTGAAACCTTTAGATTAAATCAATAGAATTTGCTCCCACCCAGTTTTTCGAAATGTAATTTGGCGGAAAACTACTTTCACTATCATCTTTTATTAAAAACAACCTTTCCTTCAAATACTTCTTCTCCTAATTTCATTTGGTAGAAATAAAAGTTACTTACCTCAGATACAGGAACAAATTCAGCGCTGTAGTTTACATTGCTTTCAACAGGTCCGTTAAAAACTGTTTTTACCTTGCGCCCTGTAACATCGAAAATATCAATAGTTGCATTAGCATTTTCCGGAGAAACAAATTCAAAATGTAATCTTTCTGTAAAAGGATTGGGGTAAACAAGCAAGTTTGACCCTTTAACCAATGTTGAAATATTTAATTCAATTGGAGCTGATTTCGTTTTACTTGTATGAATAATGATTGAACCACCACCAATTTCAGTTGTTGGATCGGCATTATCGCCAACCTCCAGATTATTGTCATAAACCACAACATCATTATCATCCTTATCCCAAATTTTAATCCTGAACTTATCTATATCTGCACTTGGTGTTAAATCCGCATCTATTGATGAAAGCATAAATCCATAATTACCAAAACCATTAATGGTTCCAATCCCTTTAAACATTGCTTTTGAACCGGCTATTACCAGCCATTCATAATCTGTGCTTTTAAAATTCAGGTTCCCGGCTTTAAACTGAAATTCTGTATTTCCGACCGGAACGGATGAGCCTTTTTTATATTTTGATACAAAACCAAAATTCGCTTTTCCAGTTAAAAGAAGATCTGGCTTATAAGCTTCTTCAGGTGAAAATATCCAACCTCCACCGGTTACAAATCCACCCTCCGGATCATAAATTACAATATATTGGTGAATAAGCGATACTTCTTCCCCGCACGCATCTTTTACCTCTACTTTTAAACCATAAACACCAGGAATTGAATACGCATATTCTCCTGTAATTATATTTTGACCAATATCCCCGAAAGATTGATATCCATCACCCCAATCGATAAATGCTTCTGTCAGGTTATCATCCTCGAAATCCAATGAAACAGAAACAGGCGTACCCACTGCAACCGGATCTAAAGGAACAATTAGATTGGAAAGTACCGGTTGCTGATTTTCTATTATGACGGAAAAAGATGCAGAAGCAGCATTACCGCCCGGATCTGTTACCACATAGCCAATTGTTGTTTTTCCTACAGGAAATACGTCACCTGAAATCAAACCTGTACCATCCGTTCTTTCCAATATAAGATTTTCGCAATTATCTGAATAACCCGGATCACTGAAAGTCACAGTAGCGCCGCATATTGTTGGATCGTATGTCACAAGCACATCCGTTGGAGCTTCAATGGTTGGAAATTGAGTATCAGAAACAATTACATCGAAATACTCTACTGTTGTGTTTCCGCAAGCATCAGTTGCAGTAACACTAACCGATGTGGTAACGACCGGGAAGAATGACCCGGAAGCTGGTTCAAACGAAAGATCAACATCTGCCTGGCAATTATCATCAGCACTTATTTCAGGAAAAATAACAATCGCACCACATTCTCCCGGATCATTTTCCTGAACAATTTCAGCAGGTACTTCTAAAAATACCGGAGGAGTATTATCCGATACCATTATCACCTGCGATTGGCTTGTTGTATTTCCAAAATCATCGCTTGCCGTCCACGTTTTGGTAATCACAAAATCATTGATACAATCGCCGTCTTCTCTTAGCTCCGAGTACGCTACTGTAACACTTTCGGTTACGTTGTCGGTTGCTGTAACTTCCGGATTTTCCGGAATATCTGCGCTGCATCAATGAAGATATATTGGTTCGTGCAACAGTTTAATGAAACGTAATTGGGTGGAATGTTTTTTCAGTTGCCTTAAAATCTGAGTCATTTACTTTCTTTTCCCTTTTACCAAAGTAATTTTTCCATAAAATCGATGATGGGTTTGGTCATCCGTAGTGACATAATCATCCGAACTTAAATCACCCGTTGCACCTTCAAACCTACCTGTTCCTCCCAAAACGGATACCGGCGTTCTCCAGTATTCATATACATCATCTGGGTGTTCATCTGTTCTTCCATTCATTACAATACCGTCATCAAAAGATAGATAAAGTACATCACCGTTTGCTGCAATTAAATCAGCAGTAGAACCGGCATAGGTATATTTGGAACCCTCAATATTCGGATCTGGAGCCCCGCCTGAACAAAAATTAAAAGTTAAGGAAACTTTGCCCATGTGGGTTGCATTCCCAGTTGTCTCAACAATAACACGGACAAAGTAGCCCTCATCAATACATTCCTGGGCATCCCAATCTATACTGGCAATTTCCCCAAGAAGGTTCGCTTCGAACGGTACAGTAACCTTTTGAGGTTGAGCGCTTTTTAGTTCAACGGACTCATCTGGAATCAGGTCTTCAGTTTTGTTGCAACCTGCAATTAAGCTGATTACAGCCATCAAAAAGAAAATTTTTACAAGTGTTTTCATAATCTTTAATTTTTAGTTTAACATGTGTTGTGGATGTGATTTAATCCGGATACAATTTCCGATAAAACATCAGGCTAGACATAGAAACTATGTTGCTAAAACTTTCAATTATGTTGAAATTGTTGCAATTATGTTGACAGGGTATAAATAAATGGATGTAAAAACTTTATTTTGCTTTTCACTTGTGGTAAGAGTTAGTCCGATTTCATCCACAATTTTTTAAAAACTCGAATCATTTAAAATGCATACAAAACCGGTATTAGAAAGATACTAATGATAACCACCGCTTTGCTTTTCGTAGAAGAACATGGATGAAGTGATTTGGCAACTCGATGCCATCTTAAACTAAACAAAAACCCTCCAACAGAAAGAATTCTGATGGAGGACAAAAACTATGATTTTGTTAGAACCTTTATATTAAATCAATAGTACTGGCTCCTTCAACAGTTTTGAGAGAAATGAGGATATTATATCATTAATAGGTTCATTTACTTTCTTTACCTTTTCCTTTAACAAGAGTAATTTCACCAGTCCAATGATGATGCGAATATTCATCAAAATTCGTATCAAAATCATCCATTTGCAGTTCACTGAAGCGCCTTCAAACCTGCCGGTGCCTCCTAAAATTTCCCCAAATGACTAGCAGTTCCTCCTTCGCCATAAACCATCAT
>JAGXGA010000053.1 GCA_024636975.1 Mariniphaga sp. | reverse complement strand
TACCTCTTCCTGGATCAAAAGAGAAAACTTGGAATGGTAAAAAGAATACAAAAGCAAATCGCTAAATTTGAACTGACTGCTGACGACCTGCAATTAATAAAAGCTTAAATATCAGCGGTATGCGAAAACGTTAGTTAGAATCGGTAGGCGCAGGGTAAAAATTGCCTTTTTGTGCCCACACCACATTTTTATTTATATTATTTATCAGGTCATTTGAGCTTTGAAATTTTCCGATAAAAGGCTGGTCGGTATAAATAACCTTCCCTGTAATAGCATCGCTGGCTGGTTTTTCTCTCAATCCTGAAACCTGGATGTAACGAAACCCATGGTATGTAAACTTCGGTTCCCATTCTATTTCACTGCCGTCAGAAACAATCATATCGATTGCATCTGCCGAGCGTAAATTTTCCTGGGCAACAGTGCCATCATCATGTAAAAGTTCAGCATATCTGAATTTAATTGTATCTCCTTTGGGTGCATTGATCCTTATTTTTGCCCAACCTACCATGTTCTGGCCAAAATCGTATACGTATTCACCCTGTACAGGTTCATTAAGTGATACAGCCTGCAGGTCTTCCTGATGTCTCAGTGCAGGTGCATTGGGTCCGGTCAGCATGCCCTCATAGGATGCAGGTTCAACTGCTGCCCATGTTGCGTCATCAAATCCGGGTTCATTCCAGCCCTCCTGTTCCAGATTGGCATCGTATTTTTCACCATCATAAATATGGTCCTCCCATATGGGCGAATTGTCCCATTTCCAGGTCTCATCGGAAACTACGATCTGGTCGGAACCATCATCAAATTCAATATGCAACTGCATTAAAAATTTCAGGGGCCCTTCGCTGTATTTTACATCGCCGGCCCACCCAAGGCCGCCCGACCACCACATATTGCCTAAAATTGCACCGGCCGCATTGTTCCCGGCATTAAGCAAATCAGTCACATCGTATACCTGGTATTCAAGCCGCTCAGGGTAATGCGTCCATCCGGGAGTAAGCAAATCAAGCCCTACCCTCTTTTCGTTCAGAAACAACACATAATTACCGAGCCCTGTAACATACACCCGTGCTTTGCTGATATTTTTATCCTCCAGCTCAAACTCCTTTCGCATATTAACCGACCGACCCGGTTCTTCTTTTGAGCGCGCAATCCACTGTGCCTGCCAATCGGATTCCTTCAGCAACCCCATTTCCCATGAGGCTGTTTCGCTCCAGGCCGACGGTTCACCCTCCTGATCCCAGGTACGCACCCTCCAAAAATAGATCTTTCCCGATTCAAGGGCCGGGCCATCGTATGCCACATGCACCGACTGATCAGACGCTATTTTTCCTGAATCCCATACATCACCCTCTGCATCATCAGCATTTTCTTTAGTAGTGGCAACAACCACCTGCCATGCCGTTTGACTGGCACCCCTGCGATCATCTTTAATTTTCCACTGAAGAAGCGGCTGTGCCCGGTCAATTCCTATTGGGTTTTCCTGAAATTCACATCTTAATTCCCCGACACTGGAAGGGGAACCAGCCTGCTGACAGGAAACAAAAGGAAGTATAGCTCCCATTAATACAAATCCGAAAATTAATTTTATTGGTTTCATATTATATCATTTTTAATTCAGGTAATTGGCAAAATATATAAGGAATTGATTGTCTTAGTAGTTGTCAACTGTTCTCTGTCTTTTCTTTGCTGCCCAACCAAAAAAAAGCTGAGGCAAACCAGATGACTGCTCCGGCAAGCATCCAGAAATTTTGGGAGGAATGACTCATTTTTCCCAAAAAGAAAAGAATGGGAGGAACAATCGTAAGTAAAATACCGGCAAGGGAGATGATTTGAAGTATTGTTTTCATAATACAGATTTTTTCTGATAAAATTTACTAAGCAGTACAAACAGTGCAACAGCAAACACCCAGGCAGGCAAAGGCAGAAAATACAATTCAATACCTACAACCTGGTTCAAAATAAGAGCAGCCGCCAAAAGAATGAACCAGGTTAGACCGGCAGCCCAGTTAAAGTTAATGTTTTTCCTTTCAGCATAATAGTCATAGAGGCCGAACTTTTTCATAAGGTAAAAATCGGCAAATATAACACCCCCCATAGGGATCAATATCAGGCCGTAAAGCGCAACAAAATCGAGCAACTTCATAACCAAAGCCGGGAAAAGTGCGGCCACAGTTGTCACCAGTCCGGCCAGCAGGGTTACCTTCCAGCGGCTCCAGCCCGGAGATGCCACCTGCAGGGCAAGCCCCGCCCTGTAAAGAGTAGGATTTGCAGTGGTCCAGCCGGCCACAACAACACATATGGCTCCGGCAATGCCAATGGCCTGAAAAGCTACCTCGCCCGGTGCATCACTTGTGGCAGCGGCATATAAAATACCCGATGAAATCCATGCGACATAATGCCCCAGAAACATACCAACAGCTGAGGCAAAACCATACTGCCATTTCTTTGCATACCTGAATATCGAAAGGTCACTCATGCCCAGGTGCATGGCAGCATTGGCAAACCAGGTAAAAAAGATAACATGCCAGATCGTAAACTGCGACTGCCCGGGCAAGGCTGTACCTGTCCATATTTTTTCACGTGCCACTTCCCAGAAATTGCTTAAATCGGTTTGCACCCCCAACCGCGGAAAAGAAGATATTGCAGCTGCCACAAAAATGAAAAACATCCAGGGAGCGGCAACTTTTGAAAAACGTGCCAGTTTTTCAAACCCTAGTATGGCAAACATAGTAATCACTGCTCCAACAGCAAATACCGTTACTACCCAACCCACACTTGAAGGATACAAATCACTAAGGGTAGGCATTTCCACATTAAACGGAATGCCAACAGCAGTTGCCGACACAGCAACCATGGCTCCGGCCAGGAAACAAAACATAAGGGCATTTACAATATTGTACAGGAATACCAGGACTGGGCCACAGATTTTCTTTAGTTGCCAATACAACGATAAACGTACTTTTACAGCAATGGGTGCTGTAATAAATGCCCAGCTAATCACCGCCAGAACATTTCCTATAAATCCTCCCAAAAACATGTCGGTCAACGATACCCCGTGGGCGACAAACAGCATCCCGATGACAAACTCAGTTCCGGCCACATGTTCACCGGCATAACTTCCCAAAAAATTCCCAATACCTTGTAACGACTTATTATTCACCGGTTCACGATCGAACTCATACAAGGCATCCAGTTTCTTCGAAATAGTTGCAATCTTCATTTTGCAGGCTTAGATTTTTAAAATGCCTAAGGTAAGTAAATATTTGTTATGTAATTATCCTGTACTGTCAGGATTTTATGCACAGGCGAAGGGGAAGATAAAGGCAGAGGCAAAGGCCAGAAAAGAGAAAAGCAGGCAGATCTTTAAAAAATGAACCAACATTATTATAAAAAATAACAATATTATAGCTTTTTCATCTTTTGGAACACTGCTTCGTTTAAATTGCAGGTACCTCTCGGGAGGAGAGATTTCCGAATCGCTCATTGAATATTTTAAGTTCGCAGACCTGATTCAGCCCGGTACATTCCGCCTGTGGACTGACAGGTGCCCCAGGTATGACGAGCCATCACCTTGCGCAACGCAACTACTCTCTGCGATTTAATATGCAAGCGTTGCTTAAATATCGTGATAGGTTCTACTAAAATGAGAGGGATCTGGATAATATTAAATTAAATGTTTATTCGAGGTTAATTCGAGGTTAACTCGAGGTTAATTCGATATAAAATCGATAATGATCGAATTAACTACGAAGTTATATCGAGTTTAAATCGAATTTTATATTGAGAAGGTAACGCTTATGTATATGCAAAAATTTAAAATGGTTAAACTCAGCCTTTGCTGGTTTCTTCCTAAGTCCTCCCTCGGTATTCTACCGAACATCAAAATGAATAACTTCAATCAGTTTTTCAATTGTAGGTACCTGCAAAATATCATGAGATTGCTTTTCCGCCAGCTGGTCGGAGCTGCAATGACGGCTCTGTAGCGGGGACTGTATGCGGCGTAATAAGTATCATGATATGTGAAGTAACATTTACGCCGCAGACAAAACCTACGTCGAGTTAGTTATATAGTAGGTTAACATCTTAAAAATTTTCGAAAAGCTTTTCAGGATTGAATTCATTGTAAAGCTCATCGGCCAAAAAAATCAGTCGTATTAAAATGGAGAAAGCAAATGCAAATGCGAAAGACAAAAGAGCAGGCAGAGGCAGGAGGTAGTTGGCAAATGATTTGTACTGGCAAACAACCCACTGACAGAGGCTCCATAGGAGCCAGATATGGGTAGAAATGAAGCTTCAGCACACCTCGCGGCACAACTGTCAACGTGAATTTGAAAGACATCCTTTCCATGCGCCGTTGCTCTTAGGCCTTAATAATTGCAGCACATTAAATTTAAAGGATAGCATCTCTGCTCTTCAATTTAACGATCAAGCGGGCAACAACAAGAGATGCCATCCCTGCCAGTACCGTCGAAGGTGAAGGCAAAAGCAAAGTCAAAGACAAAGGAAGAGAAAGCCCTCAGCGGCAGCAGTCAGATGACAATCGTATTGTATTGACAAATAACTCACTGCAAAATGCTTGGTAGGAGTTTAATGTGGATAGTAATGAAGCTTCAACATAACCTGCGGCTCAATTGCCAACCAAAAAAAACTTAACCTCCCGAACGTTTTACCTTATATCCTTCCTGCTGAAGTATCTCAACCACACGGGTACGGAAATCACCCTGAACAAGAATATTTCCTTCTTTTACACTGCCTCCCACCCCGCATTTTGTTTTAAGCATCCTGCCCAGATCTTTTAAATCCTCTTCTCTTCCTGCAAAACCTGTTACAAGCGTTACGCTTTTTCCTTTGCGCTGTTTCTTATCCAGACTGATTATTAATTTCTGCTGTTGGGGAGGCAAAGTCTCCTGCTCCGGTTGATTTTCTGTTTCATATTTATAATCAGAATCGGTAGAATATACCGTACCGAGCCTTTTTTTCCAGTCATTTGTCATAATTCACCTCCTTTGTTTCCTTTCTTTCCATAACAAAGGTAAATTCATGGATTGTATAATCCATTTTTTTTGTAACTTTTTAGTCGAATCTTAAAAATCTTTGCAATGAAATTAACAACCATCCTTTTGGCATTAATTCTTTTTCTGCCAATTTTAACAAAAAGCCAGCAGCAGGATGTTACTCCCATTACTGTTGAAAAATTATCCGAAAAACTTTTCCAGCTAACAGGCGGACGAGGGGCCAATTCAGGTATGTATATCGGCGAAAATGAAGTTTTGCTTATCGATTCCAAAATGGACAAAGCTTCGGTGGAAGAAATATTTACTGCAGTGGAAGGCTTTACTGATAAACCGGTTACAATTCTGGTAAACACCCACAGTGATGGTGACCATGTGAACGGGAATGAATTTTTTCCTAAAGAGGTTGTTATTATCGCACATGAAAACTGCAGGGAAGAATTTTTTCACCCGGGACGCGATGGTGCACCATCGAAATGGAACGATGAAAAACTGAAACGGTTTGTTCCGCAGTTAACTTTTACCGATCGGATGCAGCTTCACCTGGGTGGCAAGCCGGTTGAGCTGCATTATTTTGGTGTAGGCCATACCACAGGTGATATCGTTGTTTATTTTCCTGAAGAAAAAGTTGCCTTCATTGGCGACCAGGTGTTCTTCGAACGGCCCCAGCTGATCCATTCATATAAAGGCGGGAATTCTTTTGAACATGTCAAAACAACAGAACTCATGCTGGAAACACTTGATGCCGAAAAATTTTGCAGCGGTCATGCCGATATTAAATCCCGGGAAGACGTCGTTCAACATCTTAAAGATATGAAACAGCTTCAGGAGAAAATTAAATCATCGGTTAAGGAGGGAAAATCACTTGAAGCCATACAGGAAAACTTTAAACCGGACGAAAGCCGGCTGGTGGAAACCGTTTATACTGAGATCAATGCTCGTAATTAAATACAGTAAAGAAGTTGATGTAATATACATTAAACTGTCAGAAGCTCCGGTTTTTGAAAATGAGGAGGACAAACCCGGAATCATTCTTGATTATGATGAATCGGGAAATATAGTTGGGATTGAAGTTTTGGAAGCATCTAAAAAGACGACACAACCAAACGGAATCAGTTATGAGATTGCATAAAAAAAGAATGTAAAATTTACTGTTTATTGTTCACTGTTCACTATCATATAACTAAAAGATTAACTTCATAAAATTCAATTAGTTGGCATTTAAAGTTCGTATCCTATTTAGGCCGGAGAAGGCGGCGCATACAAAGTTTGCATTTCAATCGAAGTCAGTAATTGCGCCGCGGGGACTGAAGGCACTTCTTACCCAGGGCGGCTGCCCTGGGCTGAATTAAACTGGGCTTACAGCCCTTAAGAGTTCTGCTAAGTTATTTCTTATATAATACGGCTGAAGCCTTTTAACTGTTTACTGTTCACTGTTTACCGTTTACTGTTCACTCGACCACATGCCCCAATTGAAAGGACTATTCACTACTCTTTTATTACCACCCTGCCTCTTCATTTTTTAAAACTGCATTAGAGGGACGGGGAATTTTTTCTGAAAACACTTTCATTTGTTCATAGGTCTCAATAACAATTCCTTCTTCTGAAATTTCGCCGGATTCATCTGTAACCGCCTGCAGATCCAAACCGAGGTGTTTGGCCAGAAACGGATATACTGCTCTGCGCTTAGGCAATTCATAACCATGACCTTCATCCGGCAGATGAACGTTTTTCACATTTCCCTCCACCCCCAGCAAACGGTAAATATACCGGATATGCGGGAATTCCACCTCCGGAGTATTTTTCGTCCAGTCGGTACCATCGGAAACCAGCAGCATGGGACGCGGGGCTGCAAGAGCTGCAATTTCAACATTATTGGTCTGGTGACCTGAACTCTTATGAACAGGCATTCCGCTTTCACATACACACCCTCCAAAAAAGTGGGCCGACACCTGCACAACAGGGACCGCTACCTTTATGCGGTCGTCGATGGCTGTCAGCAGAAAGGCCTGGGTAGCGCCCCCTGATGCTCCGGTAATGCCAATTCTTCCGGAATCGACGTAATCAAGTGAGAGAAGGAAATCAAGCGCCCTGATGCTGTTCCAGAGCTGCTGTTTTAAGGCCTGCGGATGCTTATGCTCCCATCCCCATTCGGTCATCTCGCCATAACCAACCATATCAATTGAATAAACTACTGCCCCCATTTTGGCAAGAGCGGCGCATCTGATCTGTACATCCTTCCTGTACCTCCCGTAATCTTCGGAAGCGGGCCAGTGTCCATGTGTACTGATAATCCCCGGCATTTGTACATTCTTGTTTTCCGGCAAGTAAAGGCTTCCGGTAACAAATACCCCGGGCAGGCTTTCAATGGCCACATTCTGCACCGAATAGTCGTCGTAGACCCGCTCTTCGGTAAAGTGTGGTTTTAGAGGAGTTTTCTCCGGGAAAGGCACCAGACCGGCTCCTCTCAGGATTCCATGCCTTATTATGTCAGCTCTTTGCAGCCAATCATTCTCTGTCGGGTACTGCTCCCTCAAATCCCGAAGTACATCTCGCGCTTCCGCTTCTGTATAATAGTGACCAACACATAGGTTACCCGGTTCCTGTGAAACTGATCGAAGAGCCGTTATTACGGCTAATAAGAAAATTAAAAGGCTGACATATTTTTTCATAATCCCTCAGTTAAAATATCTGCTCTGCAGCAGAATAGTGTTCTAATTTTGCAATTTATTATTTATAAAGATAACAATTCATCAGAATCAGTCGGTAAGAGGTAGGATGTTTTCATTTCGAATGCTATTTTTGGAAAAAAAAATACTAACCGGATATGATTTCAAGGAGAGATGCATTAAAAGGATTGGCTTTATTAACCGGTGGAACACTTACCGGTTCAGCTTCAGCTCTTGGTAAAACCAATGTTTCTGCTGATAACCAGTTTTCTTATTGTTTGAATACCAGCACCATTTCGGGCCAGAAAACAGGATTTCTAAAAGAATTCGAAATAGCAGCAAAAGCTGGGTACGACGGGATAGAAATCTGGGTTCGTGACCTTGAAAAATATCTTGCTGAGGGAGGAAATCTGAACGATCTGAAAAAATATACCACCGATCAGGGAATTACAATTGAAAATGCCATAGGATTTGCCCAGTGGGCTGTGGATGATGAAGCCACACGAAAGGATGGGATGGAGCAAATGAAGCGGGAAATGGATATGCTTGCCCGGATCGGGTGTAAACGCATAGCAGCCCCGCCTGCAGGTGCTACCAGTCAGCCACTGCTCGATTTGTTTAGTGTGGCAGAACGGTACAACCAGGTACTTCAGTTGGGTGGGCAAACCGGTGTTTTGCCACAGCTTGAGATATGGGGCTCTTCAGCCAACCTGCACCACATATCGCAGGCATTGTTTGTTGCCTCAGCCTCCGGTCATCCCAATGCCTGCATTCTTCCCGATGTTTACCATATGTTCAGGGGAGGAAGCAATTACCACAGCCTGAAACTGATGTCGGGGGCAGCAATTGAAATGTTTCATTTTAACGATTTTGTGGCTTCAATTCCCCGGGAACAACAAAAAGATGCCGACAGAGTATATCCAGGTGACGGCGCAGCGCCATTCGACCTGATCATACCTTATCTGCGAAGCACAGGGGGTAAAAAAGTACTTTCACTCGAACTGTTTAATAAGGAATATTGGGAAAAGGATGCGTTGGAAGTTGCTAAAACAGGGCTTGAAAAGATGAAAAAAGTGGTGAACGGAAATTAATCACCATGAAGCCGGTGCATTAAAATTGTTTTTAACTCTTCGGCACTGTATACCCCTTCACCGGTCCAAAGCGGCTTGCCTTCCTTAAAAAAAATGAGGGTGGGAATGCGGTTAATTTTAAAATGACTTGCAATAAATGGATTTTTATCCACATCAACCTTAACGATTTTTACCCCACTTAGTTCTTCTTTTACTTTTTTTAAAACAGAAGGAACCTCTTTACAGGGGATGCACCAGTCGGCATAAAAATCGACAAGCACCGGTTTCGATGAGTTAATGATATGCAAAAAACGGGGGTTCATTCTTTTTCTTCTGCTTTCTTTTTTCTTTTTACTACAAAATCATTGATCATATCTCCTAACAAATAGCCTATTGCAGTGCCCCACAATGTGCTCCAGTACCATACCGACTGAATTGGGCAGGTACCGCTAAGGCATCCCACAAATTTCCAGTATAAAAAACCACCTGTGGCCCCAATCAGGGTAAAAATTAAAACTAAACTTTTCTCCTTTAATATCTCTCTCATTCCCGATGTTATTTAGCTGTGAAACAAACTGTATCAATTCTGGTTTTCAGAATCCTATAAAAAGAACCAATAGGATATAAAGAAAATTGAATAGAATGTCTTATCTCATACAATAATTGCTCCGGTATTCCTCATTGGTCTGCAATATGATCATGTTTATCAAATAAATATGCACGTTTGCAACATATTCATGAAATTAGTCGTCAAATGACAACAAACAAATATTTTATTAAAAAATCAACAATCGCTTGCCATGAAAAAACTGTTTTATCTTATGTCACTTGCTCTTTTTTTGTCTCTCGCAGGAGGCACCGGAGCAGCAGAGACTTCAGATGAAAGTCCGGTATCAGCATTACAAGGGGTACCGACGATATTATCATTAATGTAAACACATATTATCAATCTTCATTTTTCACTTTAATAATGTCGTAATCCCTCTAATTTGCTTTATATAATTTATATTCTTTTAAAGTAGCTCATACAAGACCCTATTCAGGATAGACATTGATCATACATAAACACCTTTTCCTGATTATCCAATTCTCTGCAATTAATCAAAAAAAGGAATTCCGGAGTGGAAGGTATTTTCTGTAGATTTTGAAATTATTACTGTTCCCGATTGCCATTCGTTAATAGTTCCTTTTAAATTATCAGGTTTATTTGCAAAAATTCTGATAGTTTTGCTACATAGAAAACCAAAATAATTTGATGCACAAATTTCTTATTTTGTTATTAATTGGTGCTATTGGGCTTAAGGTAGTGGCGCAGGATACCGGTTCATCCGATTTCCGCTGGGGTAATGGCTTTTACTACAATATGGATGTAGGTGACAAAGTTACCTTTGACCAGACAGAGGTGGAATTGCTGAAGGTGGAAAACCATTACAACCTGCTCAAAGTGGGGGAGGATACCCTTTGGCTGAAGGTGGCCCGCCGGTCTGTCCCCGAAGAATTACTGGCTGTGCGAATATTTGTGGCCGATAATAAAGCGGTGAGTGCACTCAATCCCGAGTCTCCTGTCCATGGGCTGTTAACCAAAGATGCCCTAATCTGCCTGAGTGACCCGGGCAAGCCTTTACTTGACCCTGAAAATTATTCATTCCCCATCAGCTTTAATAATGGGTTTATTTGGAATGCGGAAGAAGACAGCTACATGTATTCGCTATATAAAACTAAAGAATCCGAAACATGTTATATTTCCTACCCGGGCGTTGGTTTTAACCTGCACGATGCACGTGGTTTGTCGAAGCACTGGCTGGTGGCAATAGAAAACAGCCGGGTGGTATGGGTGGCTCACCAGAATTTGGAACAGGGTGGAAATCAAGCCTGTGTTCTTCTTGAAAGTGAGACTCAACCGGGTATATACTATTTATACAGCCGTCTTTACCCGAAAAACCTTACGGTTAAACAAGGGCAGAGTCTTGTCAAAGGTGAAGCTATTGGTACTGCCTGGGGGGATGAATCGTGGGGACATTTGCAGTTTGCAGTTATAAAATCTTCGATGGAACCAACCATTGAAAATTGTTTTCACAACATCGTGAATGGCTTCCCGCAAGTGTTTGGATTGTATTACAGGCAATCAGCGTACATCCTTCGGTCATTTACGCGGGGGAAAATCGTTTTTGGCGGCCCTCGCTATTTAAACGGAAACCAACTTAATACGCAGGAATTTGAAGCTTATTCGGGGAAAGGTTGGGTTACCGGGTCATGGAACCCTGCCGATAAAGTGGAATGGATTGGCAAAGGGGATGAGGGAAATGTCAGGTTAAAGAAAATCCTGTTTGAGGAGACACCTGCTCAAAGTAAAAATCCCAACGATTTTTTTGAATACCGGATTACAGTTCGAAGCGGAACCTACCGTATACGCGCAAAAGTGGGAGATGCCTTGCTGCCGTCATGGCAGAAAATTGAATTCGAAGGTGTGGATGCGGGTATAAAAAATCTGAAAGCAGGTGATTACAGTTGGACCGGCGAACGGTTAGTAAAAGTTTCAGACGGAACACTCAATGTTTATATCTATGTAAATTCTGAAAATAAACAGGTGGCCGGATTGAGCGAGATTGTTTTTCAGGGGGTTTATTAATTGAGGAAAAATTTTTCTTTCATAAAACCTTTATCTAATTGATTAATTTTTCATAATTTTAATCAATTCTTGTAGGCCTTACAATTGTCTGCATTTTAATTATTTAATCAATAAAACGAAAGAACCATGAAGAAAGTTGTTTTTATTCTGGCTGCAGTGTTAATGGCTGTAATTGTGAACGCACAGCCTGCTGATTTTACCGGGAAGTGGAAATTAAACAGTACAAAAAGTACCCTAAACGACCAGTTCTCGCTGGCTCCAAATCAAGTGATTGTTGCCCAGGAGATTAGTTCAATCAGTGTTGAAAAGCATTCCAACTTCCAGGGGACTGATTATACAATAAATGACAAGTATACGCTCGACGGGCAGGAAAGTGTAAACGAAGGATGGCAGGGCGCCGAGAAAAAGTCAGTTGCCACCTGGGACGAGAACAAACAGTTGCTGACTGTCAAAAGCAAACTTCCCATGCAGGATGGCACGGAGGTTTCAATTACTGAAATTTATAAAATGAAGGACAATGACCTTGTAATTGAGTCAATTGCATCCTCCTCTTATGGGGACCTTTACGAAACTATGGTTTACGACAGGCAATAACGCCCGGTGATGACCATTTCATTTTCTGTTTAATGCCGGAAAATCAATACAGCCTGCAGGCTTTTTTGGTAAAATGTTTTTACATTTAGCTGATTAAACAGTATTAACTTTTGAAAAACCTGGCAATGAACAGAAGTTTAATAAGAAGAATAATCATTGCGATTATTCTGTTACTTGTTGCATATGGAATTGTATTTGTCTGGCAGCGGGTACCTATCATCACAGCCTTTGCAGCAAAGGGAATGTGCTCCAGTGTTTTTTTGGCAGGCAAGGGGCCTGCAAGAGTTAAAGCCGAAGACCTTTCGTTTTTTCCCATCAGCCTTGCAAATAGCAAGGTTGATTATAATGAAATGTCGGTAACCTCCACTGTATTCGGACTGGCAAAACGAAAGGCCATTTACCGTGAAGGGAACGGGGCAGTTATTGTTTTACAGACTCCTGAAGAAGAATTACGCAAAACATTTTTTAAGTTTCCCGAACCTGGTTATTTGCAGGATTCCCTGTCGTGGCCAAAAGGTGATCTGCTGGCCGATACTTTACCTTCAGGTGTAAATTTAAAGCGGTTGCACGAACTTTTGGATACCTGCTTTGATCAACCAGGGAGTGAAGCCAGGAAGAAGACACTGGGTATTGCTGTTGTGTACCAAAACCAGTTAATTGCTGAAGAATACCTGCATGGATACAATTTTAAAACGCTTTTTCACGGATGGTCAATGACCAAAAGCATTACCGGGGCATGGGCCGGAATACTGGCCGACATAGGGCTGCTTGACCCGGAAGAGCCGGTTGGCATTGAAGAATGGGAGAACGATGAGCGGAGTAAGATTACAGTGAAAGATGTTATACAAATGTCGACCGGGCTCGACTGGTATGAAAACTATTTTACTATTTCCGATGCAACAATTATGCTGATGAACAGCGAAGACATGCTGGCTTCCGTTACCGATAACAAACCGGTTCATCCTGCCGGAACTTATTGGAATTATTCCTCCGGCGATGCCAATCTGCTATCGGGAATCATCCGGAACCGGCTGATGGATGATAACTTATATCATACAGGTCTTTACCTCGATCTGCTGCACCCGGTCGGCATGCTGAACACAAAAGTGGAAACCGATGCCCGCGGGTTATTTGTGGCTTCCTCTTACAGCTATGGGACTGTCCGCGACTGGGCACGTTTCGGGATGTTATTCCTGAATAACGGGGTGGTTGCCGGCGATACCATCCTTTCCACGGAGTGGGTCGATTTTATGAAAACGCCGGCTGAAGCATCGGATGGTAAATATGCCGGTACGTTTTGGCTGCAGGAACCCCAGGAACAAAATGCCCTGACCGATGTTCCCAACGATGTGTTTTTCGCCGATGGATTCCTTGGGCAGCGCATTTATATTATACCTTCAAAAAATTTGGTGGTGGTTCGTATGGGATACGGGCTCAGCAATTTTAACCTGAATAACTTTTTAAGCGAAGTAATAAAAACATTGCCTGAATAAAATAAAAACAGCAGATATGAGACTTAGTACTTTATTATCCATTTTCCTGATATTGGGTGTTATTACAACCGGTGCCCAACCCATCAGCCTTCATCCCCTGAATCCTCACTATTTTCAGTACAAGGGAAAGCCCCTGGTACTGGTAACCTCAGCCGAACATTACGGCGCTGTTCTGAACCTTGATTTCGATTTTGAATCGTACCTGCAAACCTTGCACGACGAGGGGATGAACTACACCCGCATTTTCACAGGATCGTACGTTGAAATTTCCGGCAGCTTTGGTATTCAAAACAATACGCTGGCTCCCGCAACAGGAAGGTTCATCGCTCCCTGGCAAAGAACGGATGAGCAGGGTGTATACAAAGGCGAAAACAAATTCGATTTAAATAAATGGGACCCTAAATATTTCACACGGCTGAAACAGTTTATTGCACTTGCTGAAAAACTTGATGTGGTGGTTGAAGTTACATTTTACAGTTCCACCTATCAGGATACCTCTTGGGAAAGGAATCCGTTTAATCCGGGCAACAATGTAAATAACCTGCCCGCTGATCTCAACCGGAAGAAGTCGAACACACTTGAGAACGGAAACCTCACCGGTTTTCAAAAAAAGCTGGTTGAAAAAGTAGTTACCGAACTGAATGAATTCGATAATGTGATATATGAAATTCAAAATGAGCCCTGGTCTGATGATCCCCGCAAAGTGATGCGCATAATTCGTACGCTTGATCCTGATCCGGGGCAGGGGGGGTGGTTTAAATGGGCCGAAAAGGCATCCGATGCTTCGCTTGCCTGGCAGCGGGAAATGGCTGCCGTTGTGGTGGATACTGAAAAAGATCTTCACCAAAAACACCTGGTAGCACAAAATTACACCAACTTTAAACATTCACTTGAAGAAGTGGATCCCAACATCGATATTCTGAACTTTCATTATGCATGGCCTGAGGCGGTGTGGATAAACTATGCCTGGAACCGTCCGGTAGGTTTCGATGAATCAGGGTTTGCAGGCAATTCCGATTCCACTTACCTGAGGCAGGCCTGGCAGTTTATGCTGGCCGGTGGGGCTGTTTTCAATAACCTCGACTACTCCTTTTTTGTTGGCAAAGAGGATGGTACAGGCGTGAACACTGCACCCGGGGGCGGAAGCACAAACCTGCGCAAACAACTTGTAATCCTTAGGGAATTTATCGAATCGTTCGATTTTGTAAAAATGGCTCCCGATTTTAAAGTGGTTCATCATGCCCCCGGGATGGAGGCACAGGTCCTTTCAGAACCGGGAAAACAATATGCCATTGTTTTTAGCGGCATTCCCGGGGATTGGATTAAACTGGACCTGCCAAAGGGAAAATACCGCTATGAATTTATTTCTCCATATAATGGGCACAAGCTTAAAAGCGGTTCATTGATACAAAATAAAACCGGGATTACCATACTTGATCTTCCTGAAGATGCAGTTGACTTGGTAGGACTCAAGTTAAAAATGGAATGATTAAACTCAAATAGAAATATACATATTATTTTTACCTGGCGGTGACCTGATCATTTTCCGGCAAACAGATTTCAACTTTGATATCTTCAGGCAAACCCATAAATATTTCCTCGCTGTTATTATGATCCTGTTGAATTTTACACCCAATTATCGTTAATTTCGTGATCCTTGAATCAATCATTTTCAGAAACTTGTCAACCAAAAAATAAGTTAAAATACAATAATTCTCCACAATTGTTCAGGTGATTTTGTAATATGTTATTGCCAAATGCTGCCAACGTTGATTTCCCGTGAATATCCTCTGAACCTAAAAAACCTGGTATTCACTCTCCCTGAATATCATTTGACTCGGAAAGAATTATGCCTGGCTCTCAAAGCATCTCATCCGGCTCTAAAAGATTCTACTCTGAAACCCGGATAATATTTCCAATTCCAAATAAAATTATTGAAACAAAGCATACCCTTAATTTCGTAAAAATCATTATTTATCCTTAACTTAACTCTGAAAATTTAAGGAGGAAGTAACCAAATGCATGATAATTCCAATACACAGCAAGAGTTTTTAAACCGGCTTACTGGAATTGTGGAAGCCAACCTCACCAATCCGCAGTTTGGGGTTTCTGAACTGGCGCGTGAAATGGGCATGAGCCGGTCGAACCTCCACCTCAGGGTAAAAAAACTGACAAAAACATCTGTAAGCCAGTTTATCAATCAGGTACGGTTAAAAAAAGCAATGGAAATATTGCAACAAGGTTCTTTAACAATTTCAGAAACTGCCTTTGATTGTGGGTTCCAGAGTGTATCTTATTTTACCAAATGTTTTCGCGATTATTATGGCTACCCACCAGGAAAAGTGGGAAACGGGGACGAACCGGATAATATATCTGATTTGGCTTTTGCCGAAAAAAGAAAGAAAAAGAAATGGCTTATTTCAGCATCAGTGGCCATACTGTTTATAGTTATGCTCCTGTTTGTGGCTGAAATCGGTCAATTGTGGCCGCTGCAGAGTTCAGCAAATGAGACTACAGTAAAAAATATAGCCGTTTTGCCTATGCAGTTTGAAGGCTCCGATTCCATGAAACTGGTTGCCGGCGGTTTCCGCCAATCGCTTCTCAACAGCCTCATGGATATAGAAAATTTAAGAATCAGGTCCGAAACCTCTGTGGAACAATACAGAGAGAACATAAAACCATTACAAGAAATTGCTGGCGAGCTGAATGTGGATTATATTATAGAAATTAAAGGATTTCAAACTGAAAATGAACCATGGATTCAGGTAAACCTTGCCGATGCAGTTTCCGATGCATACCTGCTGCGGGAGACTTATCCAATAGTTATTCATGAAGAAAATTTCCTCAACCTGCAAAACCAGATTGCCGGCGAAATAATCAGAAATACCCAAACCGACATTTCAACCCGGGAAAAAGAAATACTGGAAGAGCGGCTTACTGAAAATCCGGCAGCGCTAAACTATTACCTGCAGGGGTTGCAGCATCTGGTATTAAATCAGTTCGCAGGAGCACGTTTTCCGAGGCCAATGGTCGACGGAGCAGTAATGTTTTTGGAGATATCTATATGAGCATTTATCGTAAACATGCCCAATTTTTAGCGGACATCCGGTTGAGTGATGCAGACATGAGACGGCTCTATATTATGGATTCAACAACAATATCATTGTTTAAGAACATTTTACGTGGAGTAGGCCGCAACCCCAAAGAAGGCAAGAAAAAAGGAGGTATAAAGGCCCAAACCACCATTAAGGCAAGCGAGAATGTACCTTGTCTTATCCGCTACAGCGAAGCAGTCCGACATGACCACATGTTTTTGAATGAGGTGCATAATCTGGCCACTGGCTCGATAATTACTTTCGATAAAGGATATGTCGATTATGTCCAATATGAAGCATTTACTAAAAACTGTATATGGTATGTAACTCGCTTTAAAGACAATGCTCTATACAAGGCCAGAAAAGAATATGATATTCCGGATGAAGCCGATTCTGGCGTTCTGAAAGACGAAGAAATCATCCTGTATTATGGTGATAATTAAAAGGAGGAACATCTTGCAAGACGAATTGCATACTGGGATGATGAAAACAAGCGGTTGTTCGAGTTTATAACCAACAATTTTGAACTGTCAGCTGAAAAAATAGCCCTGATTTACAAAAAGCGTTGGCAGATAGAACTTCTGTTTAAACAACTTAAACAAAACTTCCCGTTGAAGTACTTTCTAGGCGATAACGAAAATGCCATTGAAATTCAAATATTGGAGAGCCATGCTTGCCAACCTTTTGATAACCCTGGTGAAAAGCCGGGTAAAACGCAATTGGGCTTTTTCCAATCTAGTGTCAATAATCCTGCAACAGTTGATGAACTACATCAATATTTATGGCTTTTTGGAGGATCCAGAAGGTAGTTGGAGGGAAATAATAAAAGAAAACAAATTAAAATATCAAAATTCGCTATTCCCCGAAATAGAGGGGGCTTACTTTTGAACATGAAAAATACAACTATTGATTAACTGCATTTTAAAAACAAATAATTATAAATATTCCTGTTTACCAGACAACAATGTAATTATATATTGTTTTAAAGGGTAAAACACATCTCAAAATTCAAAAACAATGACATATATCAACTAATCTGATTTTTAGTAGGAAAGTGCACTGAAATATGTAAAATATTTTTTAACTTGTTTTAAGTTCATTCCTACACCTTTATACATCATCAAACCTTGAAACTATGAAATACATTGGGTCTGATATAGGTTCAATCTCTGTAAACACTGTTCTGCTTGGCGAGCAAAAAGAAGTAATAGAGGAATATTATGATTACAGCCATGGAAAACCATTTGGTGCGCTGTATAATAGGTTGAAAAAAATTCTTTCTGAACACAGTGATTTGAACGGCACAATTGCACTAACCGGAACAGGAAGCAAACTTGCGTCGCAATTATTAAACGGCTTTGCGGTGAATGAAATTATTGCTCAATCGAAGGCTGTAATTTTACTATACCCTGATGTGCGTACGATTATTGAAATGGGAGGAGAAGATTCAAAGCTCATCTTCCTTGATGAAAATGAGGTGAAGGACGGCATCAAGCTTTCGGATTTTACGATGAACAGCCTCTGCGCAGCAGGTACAGGTTCATTTCTCGACCAACAGGCAAAACGAATAGGTGTTGCCATAGAAAATGAATTTGGGGAACTGGCATTAAAATCGGTAAATCCCCCGCGCATTGCAGGCCGGTGTTCAGTTTTTGCCAAAAGCGACATGATTCATCTTCAGCAGGTGGCCACTCCAGTTCACGATATTATTGCAGGCCTATGCTTTGCCGTAGCAAGGAACTTTAAAAGTACGCTGGGAAAGGGAAAACCGCTAGTTAAACCTGTTATTTTTCAGGGTGGCGTTGCAGCAAACGCAGGAATGGTAAGAGCATTCTCTGAAATATATAACCTACAGCCCGGCGAACTCATTATTCCTGTTCACCATGCCTCAATGGGTGCTATAGGTGCTGTACATTATGCCCTCGAAATGGGAAAAATTTCAGCAGAAAAAATATCGCTTCAGAAACTGGAAGAATACCTGGAATCGGGTTTGCGCGATACACAGAGCCTCCCGCGGCTCACAGATAAAAACCATGTGCTGTATAAAGAAACTTACAAGCTCAACGGACAGGAAAATGTAAAAGTCTGGCTGGGGCTGGATGTTGGTTCGCTGAGCACTAATGTTGCCATTATTGACGAGAAGAACAATGTACTGGCAAGAAGATATCTACCTACTGCCGGTAATCCGCTCGAGGCAATTAAAAAAGGCCTGCGCGAAGTTGGGAATGAAATAGGACAGAGAATTGAAATAGTTGCCGCCGGCACAACAGGCTCAGGCAGGTATCTTACCGGCGATTTTATTGGCGCCGATACCATTCAGAATGAAATTACCTGCCAGGCAACTGCAGCAATAAATATTGACCCTGAAGTGGACACCATTTTTGAAATTGGAGGGCAGGATTCGAAATACATCAGCATCTCAAATGGAGTAATTGTTGATTTTGAAATGAATAAAGTGTGTGCTGCCGGCACGGGTTCATTCCTTGAAGAGCAGGCCGATAAACTGGGGATAAAAATTGCTGAAGAATTTGGATCCCTTGGATTATCAGCAGAAAGTCCGGCTAAACTGGGAGAACGGTGTACGGTTTTTATGGAAAGTGATTTAAATTCACACCAGCAGAAAGGCACACCCGTTGATCAACTGATTGCAGGTCTGGCTTACTCTATTGTATACAATTACATGAACCGTGTAGTGCGCGACAAACCTGTTGGAAAGAAAATATTCTTCCAGGGTGGGGTAACAAATAACAAAGCAGTGGTATCGGCTTTTGAGGCTGTTACCGGGAAATCGATTTTTGTACCTCCTCATTTTGATATAACCGGTGCAATTGGCGCTGCAATCCAGGCCCGCAACTGCATGAAAAACGGAAATAAAACAAAGTTCAAAGGTTTTGGAATTAGTGAGACAACATATAAAACGAAGAATTTTACCTGCAATGCGTGCTCCAACCATTGTGAAATTAAACGAGTTGATATTCAAGGAGAATCGAAATCTTTATTTTACGGAGGAATCTGCGAAAAGTATGAAATTGGCGACCGGCCCCGATCAAATACCAATATCCCCAACCTTTTTCAGGAACGGGAACAAATGCTGGCAGGTAATTTTAAAAACACATCTGACCCAAACAAAATATCCATTGGCTTGCCGCGTGGATTAATGAACTATTACCAGCTATTCCCTTTCTGGAAAACTTTTTTCTCCGACCTGGGGTTCAACCTGGTGCTATCAGATGAAACCGACCGGAAAATCATTACCGACTCACTTGAAACTATGGTTTCGGAAACATGTTTGCCGGTGGAACTTATTCACGGCCATGTTTTAAACCTGCTGAATAAAAAAGTGGATTACATATTTTTGCCTTTTACAGTAAATTCAATGGGGGCAGAAGACAATCCTACCAATAACTGCAACTGCCCCTGGGTACAGTCGCATCCTTATCTGGTTAAAGCAGCATTTCACAATAAGGCAATAACCGATAAATTATTAATTCCCAGTCTGCATTTTCGGTATTTTGACAGAGCTTTAACAAAAGAATTGCAGCATTTTTTCTCAGGGAAATTTAAACTGTCGAAACAGAAGATATTAAACGCAGTGAAGCATGCTGAAGTTGAGCAAAAGCTGTTTGAACAAAAAGTACGTTTAAAAGGCAGGGATGTATTTGGCAACCTGGAGGCAAACAGGTGGAATATTGTTATTATCGGAAGGCCATACAACACCACCGATCCTTCTTTAAACCTCAGATTGGTAAAAAAACTGCAGAATATGAATGTGCTTTCCATTCCACTCGATTTTCTGCCTTTTGAAGAGGAAAATATATTTGATGAATATCCGGGAATGTATTGGCCTAACGGCCAGAAGATTTTGCAGGCGGCACGGATTGTTTCACGGACAAAAAATTTGTTTGCAGTGTACCTGAGTAACTTCAGGTGCGGTCCCGATTCATTTTTACTGCACTTTGTAAAGAAGGAAATGAATGGTAAACCGTTTTTACATCTTGAGGTGGATGAACACAGTGCCGATGCCGGATTAATTACAAGACTTGAAGCATTTCTCGACAGTTTGAAGGGCTGGAAATTCAACCAAACAGAAAATATACCAGAAAGGCAATATTTTAAGGAGAATAATGAGAAAGCGGATTTATCATTACGTACCCTTTATTTTCCGTATGCCCGCGATGCAGTGCATATTCTATCGGCTGCCACACGTAGCTGCGGGATTCCAAGCGAGGTACTTCCCATGCCAAATGAGGCAGATCTGGAATTGGGCAGAAAATATACGAACGGACAGGAATGCTTTCCCTTTATTTGTACACTTGGGAGTTTTTTAAGCAAGCTAAAGGATCAAGACACTGATCCGAAAAAAGTAAGTTTTTTTATGCCCGACCACAATGGCCCGTGCAGGTTTGGTGAGTACAACAAATTGCACCGGCATATTTTTGACAATCTGGGCTATGCCGATGCCGAGATTGTTCGCCCCAGCAATGAAGATGCTTATGCAACCCTTGCTCCTGGCCATTCTGTAAGATGGAGAAGCAATTCATGGCGGGGTATTGTTGCACTGGACATTATGCGTAAGATGCTTGAACAAATCAGGCCCTATGAAATCAATAAGGGTGCTACGGACCTTGTTTACCAAAAAAGTATGCAAAACCTGATTGGTTCAGTGGAAAATAATTGTAAGAACCTGACTAAAATTTTAGTCGAAGCAACAAATGAGTTTACATCAATACCGATGGAAGACTTTAGAAGCAAACCTGTTGTTGCAATTGTTGGTGAAATTTTCATGCGCGACAATCCTTTTTGTTCCAATTATCTGGTAAAACGGCTTGAAGATTTGGGGGCGGAAACCATGATGGCGCCTTTTGCCGAATGGGTAAATTACTCAACCCTTAGATTTGTACGCGACAGTCGTTGGAAAGGTAATTACAGGAACATGATCCGGGCAAAAATCCAGTTGTTTTTACAAAAAGCAATTGAGAAAAAAATAACAGGGAGTATATCCAACATTTATGAACTTTATCCCGGGATTGAAGTAGAAGAAATGCTTGAAAACTGTGGTGAATACATTGACAAAGACTATGACGGCGACCCGCCGTTGGCGATTGGCTCAGCAGTTTTGCTGGCCGAAAAGCAAATATCCGGAGTTGTAAATATTCTGCCGTTTACCTGCATGCCGGGTACAATTAACTGCACCGTATCAAACAACCTTAAAAAAAATAACCATGGATTGCCATGGGAAAATTTTGCCTACGATGGACACGACAATATCGGGCTTGATACCCGGTTTGAAGCATTCATTTACCAGGTGCGCGAATATCATCAGAAACAAATGGTGTTAGTGCATTCTGACTAAAAAGAAACAAAATGATTTACCCAGTGCCCGAAAATGTCTTTTTTGGGTCACGCTCTACCAGCTTCAGTTAATACTACGTAATAAATATCCAACTTCAACGATAACCGGCATTAACTGATAATCTGATTACCTCAATAAATTTCTTTTTTCAACATAGTTTAAAATCCTTTCAACATAATTGATATGAGTAGCTTCAATAATAGTTTGAACTTTACTTATACAGTTTTTCCAAAAAACTATTAAAAAATAGGGTTATTGAAACAACAGATTTTAAAATATACCAGTACTTCCTAAATAATGATGCCATGAAATATCTATTATTTAACCTAATCTTTTGCTTGCCTTTACTGGTAAGTACTCAAATTATGCCCCGACAATTTTCAAAAAAAGAAAAATCAATTTTCATTCAAAAGAATGAAACAGAAATTCATTTTTTGAACTTAAGAAACAAACTGGAAGAAAAATTCCAGCTTCCTGGTGACATTCAGGAACGTCATATGATTATGGAAGAAAAAATTCTCAAATCAGATAATTTTAACTTCTCATATAACCGGGAACTTCAACTAAAACTTAAAGAAAAAATGCTCAAGTCAGCCCAATCTGATGCATTTTTACAGGATTCAATTTATGGTTATAAATTCATTACACCTGTTGATTCTTTTCTCTTTGTTAAGATTTACATGGAATACAACGGGAATGGTGAAATGTGGAGTTACAGACGATGGGAATGGGATTCAATTTCCAACATCTGGCTGAACGCTTACCGGGAAGATAGTTACAGTGACCAAAACAGGAATGACACTTTAAATATTAGTTATAAGTGGAACTCCGCCATAAATAATTGGATACCGCAGGAAAAAATAATTCGGCAATACGATGTTAACGGAAGACGCACACTTTTCGCTCTTTTCGAATGGCACAATACCTCGCAACAATGGAGGGGAGTTGAAAAATTAGAAAACAATTATGATGAATGGGGTAATTTCACGTTATATGCTTATTACAATGGCTGGAATGATATAACCAAATCATGGGTCGGCTCTTTCAAAGAAGAATATATATACGATGAAAAAACCAACTTCATATTTGCTGCTATTTATGTATGGAACCCTGTCATCCGAAACTGGGAGGGTAATTATAAAATTGAATCAACATTCGATGCCAACAACAACAGAACAGGTCAAATATGGTCGGTCTGGGATACTGATGAAAAGGATTGGATATATCTGATTAAACAGGAAAATGAATACGACGGGAACAATCTTCAGCAAAGCATTGCAGAATTCTACTGGGACCCGTTTTATGACAAGTGGGTTGGAGAATTTAAATATGAATTATACCAGGATAATGAATTCAGAAGTGTGGAAGTAAATTATTCCTGGAACATTAAAGATGAAATGTGGGAAGCCCATTCAAAATCTTTTGTTGAATGGAATTCAGATGGAACCTATAGAAAAAACGACCAATACATTGCTAAAGATTCAATTATCCAAACCGAATTAATAAACGGATTCAATAACGATACTTCCATTGTCAAAATCTGGATAACTCCTTCATGTCCCGATCAAACATGCACGACTCTTGATTCTGATTTTGTAGAAGGTGATGCTTCCATTTTATGGAACTACAACATCAAGGGAGATATTTATACTACCGGAGGATTTTGCCAGGTAAATATCAACAATGATATTGATCTTTCCAATTCTCCCGGAATAGCATTCAGTTATAAAGTAATTGAACCTTCAACGGCATCAGTCTTTATATGGTTTACAGAAACAAACGGCGAAACATGGGTTTATAAAACTCAGGAAGTACTCTCCGACACAACCGGAAAATGGATTGAACTACCTGTTTCACTGGCTGATGTCGACTCAATAGGAAAATATGTGGATGGCTATTTCGACACCGGAAATATCGCAAATTTCCAGATCCGGCTCCATATTCCCAAAGGTGTAATAACATCAGGAAGTATTTTAATCGATAATTTCACAGCCTGCAACATAAAAAAGACCGATAATTGGATCCCGGATAATATGACAGAAAATTGGTATAATGCTGATGGATATTTTACTTCTTCCGTTTCATCACGATGGGACCCGTCATCGCAGGAATTTATTCCTTATTATCAATACAAATCAGATTTATCTTTTGATGAAAACGGGAATCTTACAAGAAATTATTCTTATGAATGGGAAGAACTTACGAATGAATGGATTTGGGTATTCAAATTTGAAGCAGAATACAATGAAAGCAATAACCAAACATATTTTGAAAGCTTATCATGGGATGATAATCTAGAAACCTGGATTGGAAATCAGAAACAGGAAACGTTATATGATAAATTTGGCAATATCATTCAATTTACAGATTATCAATGGGAGTTTTCGAATGCCAGCTGGCAACCTGTTTTAAGAAACGAAAACACATGGAATGAAGCAGGCCGGCAAACTTCAGAAGCGAATTATAACTGGGATTTTGAACTGGCGCAATGGATTGGCACTTACAGAAATGAAATTTTCTTTAATGAATTCGGCGAAGAAATTAAAACTATTTACTATGAATGGGATTATGACTTATCAGAATGGAAAATATCCAATATCTACTTAAATATTATTTACGAGGAAGTTTTCGATGAAAAGGGAAACCTTATTGCATATACAAACAATTGCTGGGATGAAAATATAAATGCATGGTCCCCTTCTGAAAAATTTTATCATTTTTATTCCACTCACTCCATAACTGAAGCTATTCAACAAGAATTAGTCAAAAAAGCACCAGTTCTCATTTATCCTAATCCGGCATACAACCAATTTAAAATTCAGTTTACCGGGAACAATTCCGATGTAAGAATTTATCTTTTCTCGGCAAACGGAATACTTGTAAAAGAAGAACTTGCAAACGGAAATCATATACCTGTTGCTATTGACAATCTGCCTGCAGGGATCTACGTGCTGCTTGTTGAAACAAATGGCAACAAATATTCTCAAAAAGTAATTATTACCAACGATCAGTAAATAATCATGGAACAACATGGTGTATTTTTTTTCGGCATTTTGAAATTATTTTTATAACAAGTCCATTATTTTCATTCACATTCTTCTAAAAATATACCTAAATGTCTTTTATTAAATCGATCTTTTTCAGTAACTTGTTATCTATTGTATCACTGAGAAAAATTAATGAACGGTTCATTCTTCAATACACAAGAATTTTTGGAAAGGCTGACTGAAATTACAAAAGCCAATCTTACCAATCCACAGTTTGGTGTTTCTGAACTGGCACGTGAAATGGGAATGAGCCGTTCCAACCTTCACCTCAGGGTAAAAAAAATAACAAAAACATCTGCAAGCCAGTTTATCAATCAGGTCCGGCTGAAAAAAGCAATGGAATTGCTTAAAAAGGAATCATTGACCGTTTCTGAGGCCGCTTTTGAATCAGGGTTCCACAGTGTTACATATTTTACCAAATGCTTTAGCGATTATTACGGCTACCCTCCCGGAGAGGCTGGAAAACACGATGAAACAGAAGCAATTACTGGTAATTTTCAAAAGGAAAATCCCGTCAATTTTAAAAAATGGACTATAATTACGGTTCTTGTTCTGGCCATATTAATTCCTGTTGTTGCTGTTACATACACTATTTTTTCAAATAAAATCTCCGCATCCAAATCGGTTGAACCGGAAAAAACCATTGCAGTACTTCCGTTTAAAAACGACAGCCGGGATACAACCAATGCCTATTTCATCAATGGACTAATGGAAAGTATTTTAAATAACCTTTCAAATACACCCGATTTAAATGTGCGTTCGCGCACATCGGTCGAAAGTTACCGAAATACAACCAAATCCCTCCCTGAAATTGCAAAGGAGTTGGGTGTAAATTACATTGTTGAGGGCAGTGGACAAAAATACGGAGACCTTGTTGTATTGAACATTCAGCTTCTGGAGGCAAATACCGACCGCCATTTACTCTCGAAACAATACAGAAGGGAAGTGAAGGAGGTGAAGGACTTTACCGGGTTGCAAAATGAAATTGCGTTGAACCTGGCATCTGAAATCAAACAAACCATAAAACCGGAAGAAGTAAAATGGTACAAAGAAATTTCAACGGAAAATTTCGAGGCGTTAAGCCTTTACCTTCAAGGCATGGAAGTGCAAAGGTTAATCCAGGGAAATGCAAACCGGAATGAAATTACAATCAAATTATTTCAGGCAAGGGATAAATTCAAAAAAGCCCTTGAACTGGATTCAACCTTTACATTGCCAATGGTACAATTAGGATGGGTTTATAATTCTCTAAGCAGTAATCGTCCTGTAGGCAATGAATATGATTCTCTTTCCTATAATGCCAGGATAAGTTTTGATAAAGATTATTTTGATTCTGCATTATATTATGCAAACCGTGCCATTCATTTTGATAAAGAATATGCCTCTGCATATACCTTGTTGGGTCATTTATATTTTAGCAGAGGAAACAATGATAAAGCTTTGGAGAATTATGAGCAGGCGCTTCAGTATGTTAAATCAGAAAAAATGATACCATACAGAGCATTGGGTGATTTATACTTTCACAAAGGAGAATACCCGAAAAGTATTGAATACCATTATAAACAGCTTCAGATGGAGCATGAAAACAAACAAAACCCGGAATACTGGACCCTGCTTCATCTGTATGATAAACTTGGCCGGTTAGGTTTTATTGAAGAAAGCAATAAATATTCGAATTGGTTATTAAAACTTAACAACGATACTACAGGCCATGTACACAGGTTAATGTTCAACCATTATATTATAGGAAATTATGATTCTGTTATTCACCTTGGGCAAAAACGTTTCGAAATAGATTCAGCAAGTTTTAGCTGGACACTGCCCTGGGCCTGGTTTGCCAAAAAAAATTTACCAGAGGCGACAAAATGGCTTCATACTTTCAATAGGGTTTTAAAACTACAGGGGAGGCAAACTGAAGGCGACTACGGGCTTTCATTTATCTATTTTTTAAACGGTGAAACCGAAAAAGCAATCCCGCTTTTTAATCTGGCTATTCAATTTTTTAACAACCAGATTGAAAATAATTTATCGCCTGAAACGACTATTCCCCATATACATTCGGCTTCAATTTATTCCTCCATGAATGAAAAGGAAAAGGCGCTGGAATCTCTTCGCAAAAACAAAAGCACAAATCTGTTTACACTGGCAACACTAAAGTCCTGCCCTCGGTTCGATAATGTACGCAATGAGCCGGAATTTCAAAAAATAGTAAAAGAGATGGAAACCAGCTACCTGAAACACCATGAACAGATTGGGAAATTTTTGCGCAAGGTAGGCGAAATCGAATAATTTTTCCCTTCATTCAACACATTCAACCCGTTTTTCAACATAAATTAAACCCTTTCAACATTAGTTAAAGCTCACCCCTTCAAACTTTAAAACGATTTCAACATAGTTGGTTGGTTCTTCAACACCGTTTGCCGGAAATTTACACTGACGATTTAAAGATAAAAAATGTCAAATCCTTTAAAAAATAGTGTTATGAAAACAAGTGTAATTTTCTTCGCAATGACGTTGACAGCAGTTGTTGCTTTCGGACAAGAACAAAAGTTAAATGAAATTAAGGTTACAGCACCTATATTTCAAAGTGAAATATTTTATTCTGCCAACGATTTTCTTGAACATGCTTTTGAATTTCCGGCAAAATCAAAAAAGGCAGGTTTACAGGGAACCGAAGTCGTTCAGTTTACAGTTACTACCGATGGGCAGATCACAGATTTTAAGGTTTTAAATAGTGTATCACCTGAAATTGGCCAGGAAGTCATCAGGATTCTGGAAGTCACCAATGGAAAGTGGGCTCCCGGAACTGTTGAAGGAAAACCTGTGGCTATGAAAAAAGAAGTGTCGGTGGTTTTTAAAAATAACCCGGCAACTAATTTTGTTGAATTGGCAAATAAACATTTGCAAAAAGGAAACCAGGCGCTCTTTATAAAAGACCAGCCTGAAAAAGCCCTGAAACATTTCAACCGGGGCATCAATTTCCTGCCAAATGAAAAAACCCTGCTGGCAGTGCGCGGATTATGCAAATACAAACTGGGCGACGAAACCGGTGCCAACCACGACTGGGACAGGCTGAAAATTTTAGCCAAAAGAAACAATGAATTTCCGGAACTGGAAGAACTGGCCGATAAATTTCAGGGTTCTCCAGGTTACAAGGTGATGAAAAAGAAAATAGCAAGTCAGGATTAATAGTAGAAATGTGTATCAGTTTTAGTTTAATGTCTTGAATTAATGAAAAGCCATCCGGCACGTGCCGGATGGCTTTTTTTAATTGCCCTGGACTATTATATCATCAGCAAACCGCGGGTTTAAATTCCCAGGATTGAAAATTAAACCACGGGCATAATTTCATTTTAAAAAAGTTCATTTACATAAATGCACATCCTTAATATCGTGTAAATCATTATTTTTCCTTAACTTATTTGAGAATTTAAAGGAGAAAATGACTAAATGCCTGATAGTTCTAAAGCGCAGCAAGAGTTTTTAAACCGGCTTACCGAAATTATGGAAGCCAACCTCGATAACGAACAATTCGGTGTTTCCGAAATGGCGGGAGAATTGGGAATGAGCCGCTCCAATCTTCACCGGAAAATAGGGGAAGCCTTAAATATTTCAGCCAGCCAGTATATTCGTCAGGTTCGTTTAAAAAAAGCAAAAGAACTTCTGCAGGAAACTTCATTTACCGTTTCCGAAATTACCTATAAAGTTGGATTTGGAAGTACCTCCTATTTTATCAAATGCTTCAGAGAACAATTTGGTTATACCCCGGGAGACTCTGAAAATCATGAAGAAGCGATTGAAGTTCATGAAACGCCCGTTAAAAGGTTTCAAATCGGGAAACTGGACAAAAGTGATATAATTGTCTGGTCAATTGTTTTCATCTTACTTACCAATGTTTTCTTTATTATCTTCTGGCCGAAAATCAATTCTCCCAAAAAGCAGGGCAAAACCATTGCAATTTTGTACTTCGAAGATTTAAGTCCCTCAGCGGAAAAAAGTTATATTATCAATGGTCTGCGTGAAGATATTCTGGACGTCCTTTTTTCGGTAAAAGATATTGAAGTGGTTCCGGACGCATTTATGGATCAGTATAAGAATTCCGGTTTAAGCGCACTGGAAATTGCAAAAAAAACAAAAGCCGATTTTATTCTCAGTGCAAAAGGAGAAACAAGCAATGGAAATACAACGGTGTGGTTTGAACTTCTTGAAACTAAATCGGGCAAAGTAATTTTGCGCGAAAACAGAAATCTTTCACTTTCAAATTATTTTGAATTACGAAAAGAAGTTGCCTATGCTGTGGTAAACAAGTTAAAAGCAAATCTCTCGGTAGAAGAAATTGAAGAAATTGAACAAATACCAACCAAAAACCTGGCTGCATACAACAAATTTTTATTGGGAGTAGAGTATCTGCATCTGTCCGCATTAAATGTCAGTTTTGGAAACAGTGAACAAATGGCATTAATTCAAAAGGCAAAATTGAATTTTGAAGATGCTATTCAACTGGACTCAACTTTTGCCGAAGCCTATGTACGTTTGGGACATATTTATATGGATATATTATCGTCTGTGCATATTATTAATTTATCAGAACAATACATGGACTCGGGCCTGGTAATGGCGCAAAAGGCAATTCATTACGATGAAAAAATTGGCTGGGCATACAACCTGCTTAAAAATTACTACATACATAAGGGCGATTTTACAAAGGCCAATGAATACGACGATAAATCTGAAAAATTGAGCAAAGAGAATATTCCAGACTGGGAAAAATACAGGCTAAATTTTTGGAGAACAGGTGCAATGAATGATCATTATCACGCAATTGAGAATTTTTACAGGTATAAAAAAACCAAACCCAAGGAAATAAAAATTGTTCCAAACACATTACAATCGCTTAATATAGATTTAGATGCTATAGGATTTCCTGAAGTCTCGCAAAAAGTTGCACTTGAAATTCTGAATTTTGATAACGATTCTGCCTATTTTTTCAGGAGATTGTGGAGGTCGGAATTGCATTCGGGGAATTTCGATGCCAGCCGTAAATATGTTATAAAATCCAATTCATTTTCCAGTAACAAAAATGCTTATTTGTTGTATGACCTTTTTCAATTTTATTTTTATTCAAAAGATTATAATAAAGCCATCAACTATTTCAATGAGATTTTACAATTCTTTGATGAAAGTGAATTTCCATACCAACTCGTTTATGAAGCCGGTTACATTTATTTAGTTAAGGGTGAAAATGAAAAAGCAAAAAGTTATTTTAACAAGTCGATTCTGGAAATTCAGAAAGAAATTGAACTTAACCGGAGGGCTGCACAGAATTATGAAACCCATTTCAGTTTAGCCTGTATCTATTCCACATTGAATCAAAAAGACAAGGCAATTGAATATCTGGTTCAACTAAAAAAACGGAATAATAATGATGTGTGGTTGGTAACCCGTTTAAAATACAGTCCGATGCTTGACAATATCCGCAACGAACCCGAATTTGCTGAAGTTTTAAAAGATGTTGAAACCAAATACCAAAAAGAGCACGAAAAAGTTGGCGAGTTATTACGAGAGTTGGAGGTGATTGAATAGGAAAATATTAAGTATTCATTGACTCCCGAATTTTCCACTCTGCAACACACGTCACAACAATAATTACATTCTGTCTACAAGAATTTTATTCCCATACACAAATTTAACATCATTCGCAACCAGCTTGATTAGTGCTGCAACATGTTTTACCGGAACTTGACATTATGAATTTAAGATCAAATTTAAAAACAAATGTCATGAAAAATTTAATGTATTTAGCCGGTATTTTATTAGCGATAAATTCTTTTGGACAAGTTCGGGAAATGAAGGACGATCAAGTTCAAATGCCCTGTTTAAACATGGTTAGCTCCGATTATCCTGAACAAAATATCGATGATTTTCTCAGAAAAAATGTCAATTATCCTGAAATTTCAGTTGAACGAAGAATACAAGGAACTGAGGTTATTCAGTTTACAGTTACACCTAAAGGACGGTTAACTAAATTTAAAGTATTAAACAGTTTAAGTCCGGAAATTGATAAAGAGCTTTATCGGGTATTGCGGATGACAAGCGGTAAATGGAACCCTGGAATATTGGAAGGCAAACCAGTTGAAATGAGACAGGAAGTTTCAATTAATTTCTTTATTGACCCAATACAATTTATAATCGCAGATGCTAAAGACTACCTTGAAAAAGGAAATAAACTGATGTACTCAAAAAACAAACCACGTAAAGCTATTTATTTCTATGATAAAGGAATAAGGCTTCTTCCCAACGATGAGACGTTGCTTGCAGCACGCGGTTTATGCAAATTCAAATTGGGCGATAAAAATGGTGCCAATCGGGATTGGGACAGGTTAATGGTCCTCGCAAAAAGGAACGGTACAAGTATTGAAATAGAGAATATGGCAATAACACCTGACAATTCAAAGGAATATGATGAAATGCTCCGTGTACTAATGGAATAAAGCAGCACTAAAAGGACAAGTGTAGCTTCAATTATCGTCAATTAAAAAAACCATCCGTATTTTGAGCGGATGGTTTTTATTGTTATGAATTTCATTGATTTTGACATGCAGCAGTGCAAAAAAATCCATCAAATTAAAAACATCAAAATTTATTCGTAACTTATTACATTATAAACTTTTGAACTCGACGTGCTCACTAGTCCAATTAAACAGACATAACCGGGAAGAGTGCATCAGAGCAGTTCATCAGCAGAACTAATTATTGAATTGAGCAAAATACAATGCAGTAGTTCGCCATAAAAAAAAGGGAGTACTGCAGACTTGAGGAAGGTCTTTTTAACTGGCCACCGGGATTATCACCCTGGGGTATGTCCACGCGCTCTATCTTAAAACCCTTTTTTATGCAAAAGAAGATACCTATGCTTAAACCCGATATAATTCTGACGGATAATGATTATTCCATTGATAAATACATTTCCGGCGGTCAGATAATTTACACACCCCGCCACACTTCAGGTTCGGTAAGCGTGTTGCTGGAATCGGGGGAGGCTTGTGTTGGCTGCATGGCACATAATGAGTTTCCTTTCAGATCTTCCCCCGGACTGCCAATATTTGCTGAAGACATCAAAAAAATAAAACAAAACTGGCTTTACCTGTCTGAAAGAGGGGCCGTAATGATTTACCCGGGACATGGAAATGCTTTCTCTATTAATAAAATATTTCAACAAAGGATTAACGCCCAAACCGATGAGCAATAGAAAACTCTCTTTTAAAATCACATAAAAAGCATTTATTATTGCAACAAAACTTCCTATTCATTAGTCAAACAGGATAAAGTTGAAAAACGATAAATTTTATTCTAAATTTTAATTAAAAGGATATGAAAAAACTGCTCCTTATCCCATTCCTGCTGACTGTTTACTTCTTTGAGTCTGCATACAGTCAGTCTGTCGAAAAACAATTTGACGAAATCTTCAGTGAATACAACTTCGACAACAGCCCCGGCTTTGCAATACTTGTAGCTAAAAACGATGATGTGCTTTACCGAAAAGCTTTTGGTCATGCCAATCTTGAACTTGGTGTTCAACTGAAGCCTGAGCACATTTTCCGCATCGGCTCCATTACAAAACAATTTACAGCAGCCGCAATCTTAAAGCTGGCAGAAGAAGGTAAACTATCACTTAATGACGATGTTACCGAATATATAAAAGATTATCCAACCCATGGGCATACAATTACCATTGAACACCTGCTAACACACACTTCGGGAATTAAAAGCTACACAAGTATGAAAACCTGGGATGCAGAAATGCGTAAAAAAGATTTTACTCCCGGTGAAATGGTGGAATACTTTAAAAATGAACCCATGGATTTTGCTCCGGGCGAAAAGTTCCTTTACAACAATTCCGCTTATTTTATGCTTGGATACATCATAGAATCGGTTTCAGGAAAACCATATCCACAGTACATTGAAGAAGAAATTTTTGCACCCCTGGGAATGGAAAATTCTTTCTATGACAATTCATCCGAAATTCTTAAAAACAGGGCTTCAGGCTATCAGCGGACAAAGAATGGTTTTGAGAACGCAGATTATCTCAGCATGACACAACCCTATGCTGCCGGTTCACTGATGTCGACTGTTGATGACCTGCTTAAATGGTACACTGCGGTCATGAATGGCAAGGTTATCAGTACTGAAAGCAGGAAAAAAGCCCATTCCAGCTACAACTTAAAAAATGGTGATCCAACTGGATATGGCTACGGCTGGTTTCTTGGAAATGTACATGGATCGCCTTCCATTGAGCACGGAGGTGGTATTAACGGATTTCAATCGGCTTCAATTTACCTCCCCGAAGAAAAAATATTTGTAGCTGTTCTTTCAAATGGTATGGGTGTATCTCCACAGCTTCCGGCTCTCAAACTTGCAGCTGTTGCCGCAGGCAAACCATTTGCATGGAAAGAAATGTCGCTTGATAAATCTGAGCTAAAAAAGTTTGAAGGAGTTTATGAATCGGAAGGAGAAGAATCCAGAACCATTATCGTGGAAAACGACAGCCTTTTTTATGTACATCCTTCAGGCAGCCGCTTCAGGTTAATTCCTTTCGAAAAGAACCAGTTCTACGTTAAAGGGCAGCTAACTGAATATGCATTTGAAACCAATGAAAAGGAAGAAGTTACTGTATTTACAGAAAAAGGTACCGGATATGCTCATCCTGCCTGGAAAAAAACAGCTAAAACAGCAAGTATCAGGGAAGAAATTTCCTTGCCTCTTTCCATTCTGGATAACTGTACAGGCACCTATGAACTCAAACCTGACCTGCATATCGTAGTACATCGGGAAGGAGATAAAATGTTTGCCCGGTTGGGTGATCAGGAAAAATTCAATATTCTACCTTATGACCGAAACCGCTTCTTCTCAAAAAACTTTCCTATTGAGATAGTTTTTTACCTTAATGAAGCTGAAGAAGTTATTAAACTCATCGCTTATCAAAACGGTGAACACGAGGCAAAAAAAATTAAATGAGGCTCTTTTACCATCAGGAAAGATCCCACTAAATTTTAACGGATAACCACATTGTCCCGTTCAATAATGTGATTTTTAAGTTTAGCTGATAAAGCCTCAACCAGCTTTTTATTTTCAGGTTGTTCCGAAACATTAACCGTCTCTTCCGGATCATCCTCCAGGTTATACATCATCCGTGCTGACACCTTACCGGTCTGGTCGCTGAACCACTCAGTATAGGTATGAGTTTGCGTTACCACTGTTTCACCTCTGATCCAGCGGCAGTAAACCTCCTCCTTCCAGGGCTGCCCGGGATCTTCTGCAAGCGGGACAAAACTCTTCCCCTGCAGGTGAAATGGCTTTTCCAGTCCGGCAAGTTCACAAAGCGACGGATAAACATCCACATATTCCACCAGTGCATCGGTTTTTACGTTTTGCTGTTTACCGGGTACACGCAGGATAAGCGGAGTTCGCAATACTTTTTCAAAGTTACAGTGCTTACACCATAAATCGTGCTCTCCCAGATGAAAGCCGTGATCGCCCCATAAAATGACAATTGTATTCTCAGCCATTCCAAGCCTCTCCAGTTCAGCCAAAACCTTACCAACTTGAGCATCGGTATAGCTCACACAGGCATAGTACCCATGAATCAGCTTCCGCATAAATTCCTCATCCATTGGTCCCTGGTCAGGAACATCTTCATAGTTACGCAATTCGCCAAAATTGTGCATGCTCTCATTGGGTGCCCCATTAGGTTTCTTCATGTTTGCGGGTAGCTGAATCTTTTCAAAATCGTATAAATCCCAGTATTTTTCAGGAGCATTAAACGGCAGATGGGGCTTTAAAAATCCCAGGGCAAGAAAGAACGGCTCATCTGTATTTTTGAATTGCCGTAACCTTCGCAAAGCCTCCTGGGCTATCATCCCATCCGGATATACATGATCGGGCACATCGGGCGATTCGAATGAAGGCCCGCTTATACCGTGTTCATTGCCCTGCCAGTCGATTTGTTCTTTTGATTCAGGCGACACATAAGCCTGCCAGCCTGCCCAGTCGCCCTGTGGAAACCAGGGCGTTTCCGACCAGCTTCCCTTGCCATCGTCCTGGTGATGAAAAATTTTCCCCAGCGACAGGGTTGTATAGCCATTGTTTTTAAAATGCATAGGCAGACTCACTGCCCCTGGCAAATCCTCATCCAGACGGCAGTTAAAATTGAGAAATCGTGTCCGGTTGGGTCTGATACCCGACAGGATACTGGCACGTGAAGCGCCACAAACAGGGATATTGCAATAAGCCCGGTTAAATGTTACACCTGATTCAGCCAGCTTGTCGATGTTGGTTGATTGTATATGCGACTGGCCATAGCATCCAAGTTCAGGCCGCAGATCGTCAACAGCAATGAACAATACATTTGGCCGTTCCGGATTCTGAGCACCTGCCAGTCCGGCAAAAACCAGGGCAAATGCGGTTGTTGAAATCAGGTTCTTCATAGCATCTGTTTTACCGGTGAAACGTTTCTGATATAAATTTGAGTCCGTCAAACAATCCTGTGCGCCAATAACTCCATACATGGCCTCCATTCCTTACACGGTATTCATGGGGAATTTCCAGATCACGCATTTTAACGTGTAGCGCTGAATTTCCTTTATAAAGGAAGTCGTCATCGCCACAGTCGATATAAAAACGTATGGATTCCAGCTCTTCCTTATCCACACTTTCCACGAGGTGCAAGGGACTGTGCTGCTTCCAGTAATCGCCCATTTCACCTGTAGATTTTGGTCCGTATATATTTCCAAAATACCTGTCGTATTGGTTGTTTTCCAAAATCTCCTCATCAGTAAAAGTACCGGCACTCATTGCCACACACGATGAAAACAAATCCGGATTACGCATGGATAGTAATAAAGCACCGTTGCCCCCCATCGAAAGACCGGCAATAGCCCTGAATTCTTTTTTACTGCGAATGCGGTATTCTTTTTCAATATATGGAATGAATTCCTGAATAAACATTTCCTCCCATGGGTCTTTCCCATCGTAGCTGTTGATGTACCAAGAAACCTTGCCATCGGGCATTACAATAATACAGGGAGGGAAATCACCGTTGGCAATACCACGGTCGGCAATCAGGTTGGCTTCCCCAAACTGTATCCATCCGGTTTCATCATCAGAATAACCATGCAAAAGATAAAGAACCGGGTAACTTCTCTGCGAAGTGTCGTAATCAGGCGGCAGGTAAATGGAATACTCCACCGGATAGTCTACTTTAATGCTTTCGAAAACAAGCGATTCGAATACTTTGCCCGATTGCGCGAAAGTAATATTTGCGCAAAGAAGAATTAAGAAAAAGAACATTAAATGTTTCATTGTTGCAGGTTTATTGTTTATTACTGGTAAATCTAACAGAAAAATCATTGACCTCCAACTTCACCTTCCACAGAAGCATCTATCAATACTGGCAGCATAATAGCAAATGATCTTGAAAACCCAATCACTATGGTCTGGGGTAAATTAGAAGAAACTAAATATTATAATGAATTTCGCTTTATAAATTCAAAAGGACTTTTAATCCGTTGAAAATTATTGGTCAGAATCATTTCTGCGGCAATGCGTCCGATTTCATCGTGATTGGTTGTAATTGTAGTAATACCATCCTCCAGGATTTCCTTTACGGGGTTATCGTTGTATGCAACTACACCCAAATCGGTACCCAGCTTCCAGTTTTCTTCCCTGCAGTATTTAATAAAACGGTACAGGTCCTCGTCAGAAATGATTACATAAGCTTCTCCCGGTTTTACATCATTTGCACTAAGCTGATCGATTACCGAAAATTCCAGTTCATTTACCTGGCAGAATATCTGAAACCCGCGAAGAATGTATTTCGAATAATACTGGTCGAACGGAAACACCAGGTTCAGCTTTTTGTATTTGCGAATTAAATGTATCCCTTCGGACAAGGCAGATTGAATATCTTTCTCATATTCCTGGTAAACAATGGGATAATCCTTCAGTGCCGGCAGATTCCTGTCTACCAGCAGAACCTTTTCCCGAGGGATTGTTTGAATCATTTGTACCACCGCATCATCTTCGCTTTTAAAATGCGGAAGAATTACATAATAATCGTACTTGGAAATATTGTTTTCGATAATGCCTTTAAATTGCTGCAGATCGTAGTTATATATAAATACATCGACCACAGCTTTACTTCCAAGTATTTTAATGAATGAATAATAAAGGTTTCTTTTATAGTTGCTCAGTTTATTAAAAATCAGTGCTACACGCATATTATTCTGAACATCTACCTGGTGCACATAGTACCCTTTTCCGCGTACCGATGATAAAACGCCTTTCTTTTTTAAATGCACGTATGCCTTTTCCACCGTATCGCGCGAAAGGAGCAATTCCTCACTTGTTTCATTAATGGAAGGAATCCGCTGCCCCTGCTTAAATATTCCCGATTCAATATCGGAAACAATTAGGTCGACAACCTGTCTGTATTTTGGAACCTCCGACTGATGGTTTATCTTAATTTTCCTGTTCATTAACCTGAAGAATAAGCAGCAAAATTAAGAAGTGTTTTCATAAATCAATCAGATTCACTTTTTAAAACAATACTGAACTTTTTGTTGGCAGGTGCGTTCAATTGACTAAACAATAAAAATGCCTGCTATGAAAAATCTGCTCGCTTTATTCCTCATTTTATTTATCGTTTCATGCGGACAACCGGAAAGATCAGAAACAGATACACTGACTGCGGATGCCGGCAACGGTGGATTGACTTTGCCCGAAGGATTTTCAGCACTTGTAGTAGCTGAAGAAACTGGCCGCGGAAGGCATATTGATATAAATGAAAACGGTGATATTTATGTATCCCTCCGGGATCATGATGAAAATAAAGGCATCGCCTGCCTTCGTGACACCACAGGTGACGGTAAAGCCGATATCATTGAGTATGCTGGTGAACATGTTGGTACTGGGATTAAATTGCATAAAGGCTACCTTTATTTCGGGGCCGATACTGCAGTAGTAAGGTATCCGCTCACCGATGGTCAGTTACTTCCTGAAAGTAACTGGGAAATGATTGCCCGGGGATTTCCGACAGAACAACAGCATGAAGCAAAACCTATGGAATTCGACGGACAGGGAAATATGTTCGTTACAGTAGGCGCTCCGGCCAATGCATGCATGGAGCAAATGCGTACCAAAGGCTCTCCGGGTATGGACCCCTGCCCTATCCTTGAATATGCAGGAGGAATCTGGAAGTTTAAAGACGATGCCCTGAACCAGGATCAGATGACCGACGGTGAGAGGTACGCAACCGGCATACGGCATGCCGTTGCCAACAGCTGGAACAGCAATGTGAACGAATTGTATGTGGTACAGCATGGCCGCGACCAGTTGCACCAGTTTTTTCCTGATCTGTACACAACTAAAGAAAATGCTGAGCTTCCTGCTGAGGAGTTTTTCCTGGTAACTGAAGGTGCCGATTTTGGCTGGCCCTATTGTTATTACGACCAGTTCAGGGAGGAAAAAGTACTGGCACCTGAATATGGAGGCGATGGCGAAATTACCGATCGGTGTGAAAATAAAACAGACCCCATTATGGCATTCCCCGGTCACATAGCCCCGAACGATCTGCTCTTCTATACCGGCTATATGTTTCCTGAGAAATATAAAAATGGAGCATTCATAGCCTTCCATGGTTCATGGAACAGGGCTCCGGAACCTCAATCAGGTTTTTTTGTAGTATTTGTGCCTTTCGATGGTGCAAACCCCTCGGGTGAATGGGAAGTGTTTGCCGATGGCTTTGCTGGTATGGAAACAGTTGAAAGCACAGGCGATGCAGAATACAGGCCCTGCGGACTGTCGGAAGGCCCCGATGGATCGCTTTATGTTGTTGACAGCAACAAGGGAAAAATTTGGCGTATTATTTATTCATAAACTTTATTAGATGAAGATCAACGTTTTTTTTATTGCAATACTCATTGCAACTTTAAGCGGCTGCGGTGGAAGTACACAAGATTCAGAAGTGGATAAGCAGACACTGCCCGATACAGAAATTGAACCGGCACAACCTAAAGCAGCCACAGCCTCTGCTCATCCCGGCAAGAAAGTATTTGATTCAGTTTGCCTGGCATGCCATATGGCTAACGGTACCGGAGTGCCGGGAATGTATCCTCCGCTTGCAAAAACTGAATGGGTAAACGGCGATAAGAAAAGGCTGATCCAAGTTACCATCCAGGGATTATCAGGAAAAATAGAAGTGAACGGAGTTACCTACAACAACATAATGCCTCCCAATTCTCACCTCTCCGATCAGGAAATAGCAGATGTGCTTACCTACGTTAGGCAAAGTTTTGGAAACGATGCAGGTGAAGTTACAGTGGAGGAAGTGCAACGGGTACGTGCGGATTTGTAAGTTGAAGGCAAATGCAAAGGCAAGAAAGCAGGCAGCGTTATATGGCAGTAGCCAGTTCCTCTAATGGCCCGACCAATAAAATTGGCAGCCATAGGAATTACTTATTTGATTGATTACGGGTCTGCCTAACGCATCAACAGAGCCGTCATTGCGCACGCAGCAAAGCAATCTGTTCATATAGACACTGCCCTCTTTGAGTGGGATTATAGTGGTTGATTGCGTCTGGATTCCTTCCCAAACCCCGTTAGTACAAAACAGGTGCAGCGCAAAGTAATGATTGTAGCTGATTTTACCTCCGAAATAATTGCAGGTGCAACGCACCGTAATATTGATTCTATTGTATTTCGTTCCTACGGAACTTCCATTGAATGGACGACACTCTGTTCTACCCATATTTGGTACCTACGGAACCGGCTCAAGAATGAATCTTTATCTTTATAGATGGGATTCGGGTAATCAAAACCAATTAACCGAAAAATGTTGAAACAATGCTGGGACCCACGGGAGTCGGACTTTCCAAGTCCGACATTAATAGAATTAATTACTAATTGATACCCGAAACTTATTATGCAGGAAAGCATACCTGATCTTTAACTTACAAAGTCAAAGTCTCCCAGAGCTACCGCCCGTCTTTCAGTATCTTTATTGTCGTACGCCGGTTCTGGCGGCGGCCTTCTTCCGAATCGTTGCCGGCAACCGGGCGACTTTCGCCGTAACCTGCCCACTGCAACCTGTCTTTAGCTACACCATGCTCCACAAGGTAATCAACTACCGAACGGGCCCGCTTATCCGACAGATCCATATTCCGCTCCGCACTGCCTGTATCATCGGTATGCCCCTGCACTTCGACAGAAAGCGCTGGATTTGCCTGCAGAAAATCAACCAGCTGCTGCAATTCAGGTTCCGATTCAGGCAATATCCGGAACGAATCTGTTTCAAAATAAATGTTATACAAATTCATCTCCGCTCCTACACTCACCGGCTCAAGTTCAATATGCAGTTCATATGGATCGTAAATCTGCCGGGCATCCCTAAGGTCGAATGCATTTGAATAAAACAGGTAACCATCTTTTGAAACCGAAAAGGCATAGTTTTCCCCTGAAGGCAGGCATAAAAGTACTTCTCCCTGACTATCGGTTACCTCATGACGTTCATTCTCTCCGAGGGTAGCAAGGTTCTGCAAATCGATTTGTGCCTGCACCGGCTTGCCTGTTTCAGCATCCGATACAAAGGCATTTACATAAGTGGCCGGATGCGGACGTATGGATTCATCCACAGGGAAAGAATAAATATCCAGTCCGGTAAGGCTGTCTCTCGCAGAAGAAAAATAGGCAGTCAGCCCGTCGGCCCCGATATGCAGGCCCTGCTCGTTGTTGAACGTATTAATGGGATAACCAAGGTTCCGTGGACCAGAAAACATCGAATCATTCTCCAGTTTCGATAAAAAAAGGTCAAATCCACCCATCCCGGTATGGTAATCAGAGGCAAAATAAAAATCACGATTTCCGGCATGAATAAATGGAGAAGTTTCATTCCCGGGGGTATTAATACTGTCGCCCAGGTTAACCGGTTTAGCCCACAATAATCTTCCATTCTGATCACGTCCCAGCAATTCGGCACGCCAGATATCACGCATACCTTTTCCTCCGGTCCGGTTACTCGAAAAATAAAGATAGCGTCCATCGGACGAAAACGAAGGCTGTGCTTCCCAATAGGCCGAATTAACAACTCCTCCTGCATTTACAGGGGTACTCCACCGCCCTTCCCTGCGCACCGAGTAGTATATATCGCAACTTCCTGCGCCCCCCGGACGGTTACAGACAGTGAAAAACAGTAAATTCCCGTCAGCCGACAAAGCCTGCGCCCCTTCATTTTCAGGCGTATTGATTTCAGCTACCGGTTGTGCTTCATTCCAGTTACCATCGCTGTAATCCGACATATAAAAATCTTCCTGTGGCTGCTTATCAGGCGCAGTAATCAATCGCGTAATAACAAGCCGCTGCTGATCGATACTCAGGCTCGGCCAGTATTCATCATATTCGGAATTAACTGTGTTGGGAAGTTGTTCAGGTCTGAATTCAACCGGATGCTTTATGGCCTCCAGGGCAAAAAGGCAACTTTCCAGTTTTCGTTCCACTTCCTGTTGAAAAGCCGGACTTACCCGGCCCGAATTGACGTAGGTTTGATACCTGTCGAGCGCCTTTTCATATGCACCGGTCGAAAAATATGCATTGCCCAGACGAAGCTGTATCAGGGGCATTTCAGAATATCTGCCGGCTTTCCCAAGATGCATTATTTCAGAAGCAGTATTTCCTTTTTCATGGTAAATATCTGCCAAAAGAAGATGGGCATCAACAAAAGTGGAATCACGCTCCAGAATTTTAATGCTGCTTTCAATGGCAAGGTCATAATTTTGCCGGGCATGAAACTGCCTTGCCTCATCGAACATTCTTTGTATCCGCTTCGACGGCTGCCCTGAAACTGTAAAAATCAGAAAGAAGAATGCATGCAGCAAAACAAGTTGTAATGCAATGGGTTGATAACCCTTTGAGACATGAAATATTTCTGTATTTTTATTATTCACCGGTATTAAAAATCCTTAAAAATTCGTTTATTTAAACCATGAAACCGCATTAAAATAAGCATTTTAAAAAAACAACTAAAAAATGAATCTTTTTTTATTTTTTTGTAAAGTTATTTTTTTATAATTTGGCTTTGTATAATCAATTAAAATTTTGAATTCTATTATTATTTGAATGCATGTTATAAAATGAAACGGAAAGTAAACAAAAAAAATTACACTGAAGGAGACACCTTCGAAGGAAAACCCAAAAAACAAGTTGCCAAAAGGGACAAAAGCACTAAAAGAAGGCTTTCCATTTATGACGAGTTCGATGATGAGGAACTCGATGATTACTCATCGCAATACGACGACCCCGATGAAGATGATAATTACTAAATCATTCAATATAAGAAAAAATCCGAAACTACATATTTAAACACCCTAACAGACAGCAGGCAGGGTATGCTCTATTTACTATTTTCCTAAAAAAGCATCCACTCCCGGGTAATTGTATTTAGCCCGTGCTATATTTTCAGGAAAACAGAAGTAGGATATGTCTGAAGTTGCACATACCACTCCATGACCATCTTCCAGAGAGCACTTGATTTTTGCCACCCGTTTTTCAACTGAAAGAAGCGTGGCCCTGATTTTTATTTGCCCTTTGGAAATGCTGGCAGGTTTCAAAAACCGGGTATTTAATCCGGTAGTTACACCGGCAGTTTTCAAAATTACAAAAACCAGCCAGGCAGCAGCTTCATCCATAAGGGTAGCCTGAATCCCGCCATGAAGGATATCAACCCAGCCTTCATATGCTTTTTGTGGTTCCCATAAAGCTACCAGCTGTTCCCCATCCAGCCAGAACTCCAAATGCAAACCTGACGCATTTCCCGGTGAGCATCCAAAGCAATTGTAGACATCACTTCCCGCATGGGAAAACGGGTTCTTGATTTTTTGCATGGTTAAGTAAAAAAAAGGCCGGTAAAAACCAGCCTGTTTTGATTATATTCACTATTAGTTATTTCCTAATATCAGCGGCAATCCTTCTTTGGTGCTTCCAATTACAATAACTTTCGCATTGGGTGATTCAGCCAGCTGTATTGTAGCCTCAATGCCTCGTTGTTTAAGAATTTCATCGGTTAAACTGGCATTTATAATCCGGTTAAATGCAGCAATCCCTTCGGCCTCAATGCGACGACGTTCAGCTTCTGATTCCTCACGTTGCAAACGGTACTGGTAGGCCAGCGCTTCCTGCTCCTGCTTTAGTTTACTTTCGATTGCCCCCTTTATCTGCTCGGGAAGGTTAATCGACCGGATAAGCAATGCACGCATCTCAATATAATTCTCACCCAGCACCTTTTTGGTTTCATCCTTAATGGTCAGTTCCACTTCCGACCTTTTTGTGGAATAAATCTCTTCAGCAGAAAAACGGCCTGCCACCTGCCGCACGGTAGAACGAACCTCAGGAATTACAAGAACATTTATGTAATTTACTCCAAATTGCTGGTGCAAATTTCCGATTTTATCGTAAGTAGGATTGAACCTTACTGTAATGTCGGTACTGATTGATAACCCGTTTTTATCGAGCACATCCATTGTTTCATCGCGCTGTTGTTCCCTTACATTGTATACGTACAACCTGTTCCAGGGTGCAATTATGTGGAAGCCCTCTCCATATATGTTCTCAGTGTCGAGGCCTGAAGTGTAGGGACGGAATACGACTCCGCGTTCACCGGCTTCAATTATAAAAAACATGCGGCCGCCAAACAAGACAAGTACAAGTACAACCACCACCGCAACAATGATGTAGGATGTTTTTAAATTGGATTTCATATTTAGCATATTTAAATTGTCCTGCAAAAGTATAAAGATTAAGGGATTTACGAAGTTAAAGTGTATTAATTCAAGGCAAACAGCACAAGCCGGTAACATTAAAAGTAAATAAATGCTATTTTTGAAAAACACAATATGCAAAAATAATGAGATCAGTTGCAACGGTTTTAATGCTCTTTTTCTTGCTGAATTCAACAGCACAGGATTTTTTCAGGGGAAATTTCGATAAAAGCAAGACATATATTTTATTGGCCAATCCAACTGCACGAAACATCGAAACGGTAAAATTCCTCACGGAAAAAAAACTGTTAAAACTAAATTCCGGAAAGGTGCACTTTGTGGGAGTTTACCATGAAAACCAACGTTACGATTTCGATGAAACCATTGAGTATATCCGTGAAGAAGGTTTAAATAATTTCTACCTGCATGAATTAAGGGGACCTTTAAATGAAGACCAACTGTTTGATCAACATGATCTATCGGCCGAACTCAAATTTATGTTTGATCACTCTTCAGGTATATTCTTCTTTGGTGGTCCCGACATTCAGCCCGCGATGTATGGAGAACCAAATACCCTTTCGGTGGTAACCGACCCGGAGCGTCATAATTTCGAAGCTACATTCCTGTTTCACCTGCTTGGGGGATTTCAAAATGAAGATTTTACACCTTTCCTTGAATCAAAGCCCGACTACCTGGTTACAGGCTTTTGCTTAGGACTTCAAACCATGAATGTAGCTACCGGAGGCACCCTCATCCAGGACATTCCTTCTGAAGTGTACGATACTGAAACTCCTGAGGAGGTGGTAGAAACCGGAAAGGAAAACATGCACCGTAATTACTGGCAGATAATTTCAAATGATTCGCAGTTAATGGGCATCAACTTCCACTCCATCCGGTTCACAGAACATCCCTTCTTCCGTGAAAAAGTAAAAACAGATACTCGTACCAGGCCTCTGGTATACAGCAGTCATCACCAGGCTGTTGAAAAAACGGGCAAAGGACTTGAAGTAACAGCATACTCACTCGACGGGAAAATAATTGAAGGTCTGGCCCACAACCGATATCCGCACGTTTTTTCCGTACAGTTTCACCCCGAGGTTCCGGCCCTTTATGAGAGCCGGGAAGCTTATAAATTTCACCCTGATGACAATCCCCGGCCCTACCACCTTATAATCGGAAAAGAAAGCCTGAAATTTCACAAAAAGTATTGGAAGTACATTTCTAAATCTGTTAAAAAGGCTGCCCGTTAAATAACCTATGCCATAGTAAAGGCATCACGATCATATAAAACAGGGAAAATTTTTCGGAACCGGTGCAAATCGCTGTATGATATTTTAAAAGTTTCGGCCTGTTCTGCAGACCCCATATAGGTAGCAAACCCTTTAGGATCAATCATTGCTGAATCTCCACGGTATGTTTTACCTGTTGCATCCGACCCTATCCTGTTAACTCCCACACAATAGGCCTGGTTTTCAATAGCTCTGGCTACCAGGAGGCTTTTCCATACATGATGTCGGGCTGAAGGCCAGTTGGTCATATAAATCAGGACATCGTAATCTTCATTGTTACGGCTCCAAACCGGAAACCTTAAATCATAGCATATCAACGGACAAAACTTCCACCCCATGTGTTCAACAATTATCCTTTCCTTTCCGGCGGTGTAGTGCTGGCGTTCACCTGCCATAGTAAACAGGTGCCGTTTGTCGTAATGCTTAACGCTTCCATCGGGAGAAACCCAAAGACAGCGGTTGTAATACTTTCCTTCTTCCTCAATAATCAGCGTACCGGTTACAGCAGCCTTTTTTTGTAAAGCAAGTTGTTTCATCCACTGAACCGTGGGTCCGTCCATTTTCTCCCTCAGTTTCATGGGCTGCATGGAAAAACCGGTGGTAAACATTTCAGGCAGAACTATCAGGTCGGTTAACCTTTCTCCTGATAACAGCTTATTGTAATTTTCAAGATTGGCGGCAGGTTGCTCCCAAACAATATCCGGCTGAACTAAGGTAATTTTAAGTGTTTCCATAACAGGTATTTTACTGCTCCGGGTACCAGGCCAAAGCAATTAATATTTCACGTAAATTTGGGAATTTGTCTGCAATTAATATAATAACACCTGCTGAAAATTGAAATTAATTGTAATGGAAAATCTGTTTTCTCAAATCGTTGCTACGAGTTTTATATTTTTTATAGCAATGATTTATAAGAAAAAAAGATAATTTTACCCTTTGAACAATCGCATTAATACCCTGTTTTGCAATTGGAATAGCATCTGACATGGAAAAGTACCATATAAAAAATCTTGATTGTGCATCGTGTGCCGCACGTATAGAGGAAGGTGTGCGCAAATTGGAAGATGTTAAGTTCGTTTCGGTGAATTTTGCTACTGAATCCATGACACTTGATACAGGCAATCTGGAGAATGTAAGGCAAAAAATTAAAGAAATTGAGCCGGATGCAGAAATTGAAGAATTCAGCCGAAAAAAACAGTTAATAACAGGCAGCGAAATAGCAGAAAACCAACGGACCATCATACAGGCCTTAGCCGGATTGATTCTTTTGGTAGGGGGTCTTCTGTTCAGGGAAGAACTGCGTAACACTCCTTTCCGCATCCTCGATTACCTGGTATTTGGGTTGGCTTACCTTGTTGTTGGAAGAAATGTCATAGTTCTGGCAGTGAAAAACATCATCCACGGGCAAGTATTCAGCGAGTACTTTCTTATGACCATTGCAACATTGGGTGCCATTGCCATAGGTGAATTGCCTGAGGCTGTTGCTGTAATGCTTTTTTATGTAGTGGGTGAATTCTTCCAGGACATCTCAGTCAATCGCTCCCGCAGGTCAATTCAGTCGCTGCTGGAGTTAAAACCCGATTATGCGAACCTCTCAGTGGATGGCCAGGTAACAAGGGTTTCTCCTGAAAGTGTTAAGCCGGGAGATGTAATTGTAGTTCGGGCAGGAGAAAAAATACCGCTTGATGGCAATGTAACAGCGGGCGAATCCTTTGTCGACACTTCAGCCCTAACCGGTGAAAGTGTGCCCCGGAAAATTAAGGAAAATGATGAAGTACTGTCGGGGATGATTAATCAAAGCGGACTGCTAACAGTAACTGTCACCAAATCATTTGGAGATTCTTCTATTTCAAAGATACTGGAGCTGGTGGAAAATGCCTCATCAAGGAAGGCCGAAACAGAAAAATTCATTACCACATTTGCACGATATTACACACCTGTAGTTGTGATAGCCGCACTTTTGCTGGCCACGCTCCCACCCCTGTTATTTGCTGGTCAAACATTCAGCGACTGGATATACCGGGCACTGGTAGTGCTCGTGGTTTCTTGTCCATGTGCCCTGGTAATCAGCATACCGCTTGGCTATTTTGGAGGCATTGGTGCAGCTTCCCGCAAAGGCATACTTATTAAAGGTTCCAATTTCCTGGATGCGCTGACTCATGTAAAAACAGTGGTTTTCGATAAAACAGGTACACTTACCCGGGGCGAATTTAAAGTGTCGGAAGTATTGCCATCAGGAAGCTTTTCAGAAGTAGAAGTCTTAAAATATGCAGCCCATGCTGAATCGCATTCCAATCATCCCATTGCGAAATCGATACTTGAAGCATCAGTCCACAATACCCTAAACTTAAATATAGGTCAGATTGAAGAAATTTCGGGTCATGGAATTAAAGCAACCGTTGACCACAAAATTATATTGGCAGGCAACGATAAGCTCATGCACCGCGAGAATATCAGGTTCAGTGAGAATAAGGAAAAGAGAGGCACTGTTGTATATGTAGCTGTCGACAATACTTATGCCGGCTATATTGTTATTTCCGACAGCCTTAAGCCTGATGCAGCCGAGGCTGTTGAAAAACTAAAAGCAAAGGGCATCAAAACAGTTATACTAACTGGTGATAATCGTTTTGCAACTGAAGGCATGGCAGCACAGCTTAAGATTGACAGGTTTTATTCGGAACTAATGCCGGAAGACAAAGTTAAGCACATTGAAATGTTGATGAAAGAAAGCAAGGACGGGAAAGTAGTCTTTGCAGGAGATGGGATTAATGATGCACCGGTTCTGGCCCGTGCCGATGTAGGTATCGCCATGGGCGCACTGGGCTCGGATGCTGCTGTGGAAACCGCCGACGTGGTACTTATGACCGACTCTCCGTCAAAAGTGGCTGAGGCCATTGAAATAGCAAATAAAACACGAAATGTTGTCTGGCAAAACATCTTTTTTGCTTTGGGTGTAAAACTGATTTTTATTGTGCTTGGTATCGCCGGAATTGCCACCATGTGGGAAGCGGTTTTTGGTGACATGGGTGTGGCATTGATTGCCGTATTTAATGCCATGCGGGTTTTAAAAAGTAAATAGCATAAAAAAAGGCGGACTCATCAGTCCGCCTGTATCAAGTTAATTAAAACCAAACCTACAAAAACTAAACTAATATGATTCGTTGCCTTCGTCTAATTCTTCGCCAATGTTAGCTGAAAGCCTGTCAGCCCATTGGTCTACATTTTGTCTGAAATCCTGGAATTCAGTCTCAATTTCCTGACCAATAGCTTCCACATCTTCTTCGAATCCTTCACCTAACATGGTAGTATCATTTAAAGTTGTATCGCGTTGTGCCTGAGCAGTGCGATCTCCGTCAACTGCATCTTCATCGCCCATATCACCAAACAAACCTTCATCTTCATCTACCTGGGTACGACTTTCAATTTTCATCCTAAGAGAACGCGCTTCTGCCTGCAGATCATTTACTGCCTGCCTTACTTCCATGTTCACCTGTTCACCAGCCTCATTCATTTCTTCTTTCAAGTCATTCATTGATTCTTCGAATTCCTGAAGCTCTGTATGCAGGTTATCAGCAAAGTTATCGTTCGTCCGATCAAGACCATTAAGATCTTCCCTAAAATCTTCGACTTCAATTTGAACCTTTTCATCAAAATTTTCTCTTTGTTCACAGGAAACAAAAAGTCCTGCAATTAGCAGTGTCATTATTGTTAAAGAAATTTTAAAATTTTTCCTTGTTTTCATCTTCATTTAATTTAAAAGTTAAACATTCTGTTAATGCCCTTGAAAATACAATGCCAAAAATGAGTAATAATTGGGAATAAAACTAAGTTACTGACTTACAAATAAATACAAATTCCTTTAGTACATTATTAGTTCAAATCAATTTTAGAGTAATACCTCCTTTACTGAGGATAATCTACGCAAATTGAGGAAAAATTCAACATATGCCCTGTTTAAAACAGCTAACTGAAACTCAGACTGATAATAAATCTTAAAATATTTCGCATTTCCTATTCTCATCTTTTGAGATTATACTCATGTTTTGTGGAATTAACGTACAGATTGGGTAAATTCTGTACATAAATAAATTGATTTCAGCATTGATGAAACAAACTAAGCAGTTGTGAATCATGTGCTTATTAAAATATCATTTAACCCGGCACAATTTTTCGATAATTTATAATCTCTAATCGTTAAAACAGAACCTCCAAAAATAAACAGGATTTCAAATATTTATATTAATCAATTAAAAATTAAATGTTATGGACAAATTAGAAATCAAGGGTAACTGGAATGTTTTGAAGGGTAACCTAAAACAGAAGTATGCAGATCTTACTGACGATGATCTTAAATATGCTGAAGGCAAAGAAGAAGAACTGGTTGGTCGCATACAAAAGAAAACAGGAAAAACACGTGATGAAGTAGTAAAAGAATTGAACTCAATGAAATGAGAACCATCTTGTACATTATTGCGGTAGTTCTGATAATTGGATGGATCTTTGGCTTTTTTATATTTTCTTTAGGAAGCCTGATTCATATTCTGCTCATTTTTGCCGTAATATCTATTTTATTAACGCTTATAAGGGGAAGATATTGAAATAAATATATATCATTTCTGCCCCTTAAAAACCAGCTTTATATACATAAGAGCTGGTTTTTTCTTTTTCACCATAGCAGCTTTTAATAATTATTCCACAGAATGGATTTCAAACGTTCCGGCATAACTCCTTGGAAGGTTATCATGGCCATAGTAGAGGGAAAACTGGCGGGTAAGCTCTACTCCAAAATAAAAAATCACTGCCATGAGGAATACATATACCAGGAGAACGACGATTGATCCTGCGGTTCCATAAACAGCCCCCATTTTAGAATTGGCTAATACCATTCCAATAACCAGGCGACCAATAGCAAATAGCACTGAAGTCACTCCTGCCCCAAACCAGGCTGCACTCCAGTACACATGCATATCGGGAAGGAAACGGTAAACAAATGCTGTAACAACAGCAACAATTCCAAGGGAAAAAAACAGATTGATAGTTTGGGCTAAAATCACAAAGTCTTCACTGAGACGCGTGGTTAAAAAATCTTTTAACACACCTATTGATGCATCAACAATTAAAGAGACCAGAAGCAACAGACCCAGACCGAGTATAACCACAAAAGAAAAAGCCCGGGTTCTCAGCAGGTTAACAATACTGACTTTCAGACTTGTTTTAACCTTCACCCTCCAAATAAAGTTTATTGAATTTTGCAACTGGGTGAATAAGGCAGTAGCAGATATAATAAAAATAGCAGCCCCCACTATTGTACCTATGGTGCTGTTTTCAACAATATTATAGTTTTCCATTGCATTTTGTAACAATTTAGCACTGTCACTACCCAGCATAATTTCAATCTCTGTAAATAACTTTTCACGAATGGCTGAATTTCCGGTAATACTACCAAAAACCGATATTATTATAATTATAATCGGAACTGTGGAAAATATACCAAAATAGGCAGTAGTACCTGCCAGTTGAACTGGTCTGTTCGATCCAAAATTGAAAAACGAATTCTTAAAAACTTTCAGAATATCGAAAAATAAGGTCTTTACTTTATTTTTTTTCATTAAAAATTGGATAGTTTATTGTTAACTCGTTTAGGATAAAGAAAGAATTATGCCATACTGCTTAATGGCATCTAATTTCAATTTATTGCCTTTAAATGGTTTGGCTTTTTAGAAAGCTTCCCCAAAACATGGGGAATGATGTAGAAATTTTACCACGTTAAAGAAAATTGCCGCAGATTAATTTTGAACCACATGAATCAAAAATTCGTTAACTTTAGAGAAATTCAAAATATCTGCTAAAACAATAATTGCAATAATATTTGCAATCCTGTTACCGAACTAAAACAGATTAAAATGAATTCTGAATTATATGCGAAACCCGGTTCTAATTTTAACTATTATACTTCTGACAAGTGTCAGCATTCAATTGCGTGCCCAGGAAAATTATGAAGTACGTAATATTAAGTTCAGGGGAAATAATACTTTGGAAAAAGATTTCCTGCTGGAACAGATGGTAATAAAAGAAGTTTCTTGGCTGGAAAAAAAAATACTAAACGAAGACCCCTTCCTTTACAGCGAGGAGCTTATTGACCTGGATCTGGAAAGACTGGTTCGCATTTATCAAAGTGAAGGTTTTCTTCAAGTTAAGCCCACTATAAAGGTTGTAAATGTTAACGATAAAAAAAACAAACTCAACCTGCTTGTTGAAATCGAAGAGGGTGAACCAGTAACAGTTGATTCCATCGGGATTAATTTTCCGGAGGAAACAGGCCCTGTAAAACTTGATTCGCTTTACAGCAGAATGAACAGGGAGCGGCTTTTGAAAAAGGGGGAAAGGTTTCGGGATGAGGCATTGACTGAAGATCTGCAACTGCTTGCTGATGGATTCAGAACCCTTGGCTATGCTTATGCAACCAGCAGTTACGAGCTTGATCTTGAACCTTCAAAACTTACCACAGGTATCAATTTTTCGGTCGATGCAGGTCCTCTATCCAGATTTGGTGAAACAACGATTTCCGGCAATGAGCATGTGACGGAGAAATTTATCCGAAAACAACTGCAATATAAAAATGATTCAACTTATAACCAGTACCTGTTGACACGCACACGGCAGGCCCTTTACCAACTGCAGTTATTTTCGGTGGTATCAGTCTTACCACAAAAGGATAATGAAACTCAAATAAGTCCTATTCCTGTAAGGATTTATATTGAAGAAGCACCACGAATAAGTACCAGGTTTGGTGTAGGCTATGGAACAGAAGAAAAATTCAGGACATTTGTTGACTTCACCTATCGGGGTTTTTTAGGTGGTGCACGAAGAATCAACCTGCGACTGAAACATTCAGCACTTGAACCCTACTCTGCACGTTTGCGATGGGTTCAGCCACAGTTTTTAGGAATGAAGACCTCAATTGCAGTGGAACCTTTTATATTGCGAAATTCCGAACCCGGGTACGATGTCAGGAAGTTTGGATTAAGAATTCCGTTTAACTATGTGTTCAACCGGTGGCTCGACAGTAATCTCACCTACTATCTTGAAGATACTGAACAATCAATTGAGCCGGGAGATGAGGAGTTTGCAGACTATGAAGAAGATAAATTTCCGTATAAAAAATCAGGGCTCCTCTGGGTTACCCGGCTCGATAATTCTACTCCTGAGTTTTCGCCCGAACGGGGAATAAATTTTTCCACCGGCTTCAGGTATAACGGCTATTTATTAGGAGGTGAATTCAGTTACACACAACTTTGGGGTGATTTCAGGGTTTACCAGGAGCTGGGAGATGCCGTAATTGCCCTTCGGGTTATGGCCGGAGGTATTCATTCTTCCGATTCCAGCCAGTTTATCCCAGTAGAAGACCGGTTTTATTCAGGCGGTAGTTTTTCAATCCGTGGCTGGCAACGGTCACAATTGGGCCCCAAAAGAGAAAGTGGCACTCCTCTTGGAGGGAAGAGTATATTTGAGACCAATATTGAAGCACGGTATCCATTATTTTGGAGATTAAGCCTGGTGGCTTTTTTTGAAGGCGGAAATGTGTGGGAACAATCGTACCACTACGAACTGAACAACCTGTCGTATTCTGTTGGTACCGGCCTTCGCGTTGAAACACCGATAGGGCCGGTAAGGTTTGATGTCGGTTTTCCGGTATGGAACGAGAAGAATAGCCCGGAGTTTTTTATTAGTGTTGGACAAGCATTTTAAATATGAAAAAAGTAATAAAATACAGTTTGCGGATCCTGGGAGGTTTTATCCTGGTGGTTCTTCTTATTGTATTGCTAATATCCCTGCTCATACAATTGCAACCTGTTAAAGATAAAATTGCCAATATTGCTGAAAACCAGGCTTCAGAAATCCTGAATGGAGAACTTTCAATCGGTAAGCTAGACGGCACCTTCTTTACCGATCTTTCTCTTGAAAATGTATTGCTTACGCTTGACAATGACACTGTGGCATTTATTTCAGAACTGGACCTGCACTACAACCTGCTGTCGCTTTTTAATGGTACTATCGATTTTCATTCAGCAACCATCGACCAACCGTATTTCTATCTGGAACAATTAAACGATTCTACATGGAATTTTCAAAATTTAGTGGAACCGGGAGAAGAAGAAGCAGATACAACCGCATCAGGGAGCATTAAAATTAACCTGTCCGAATTCACCATCAATGAAGGGCATATACGTATTAATTCCCCTGACACAGTAATTCCTGAACAAATTAAAAACCTGAACACAAAACTTTCCCTGTACTATTCGGAAGAAAGGCAATTGGCCGAAATAGAAAATTTTTCGCTGGAAACCGAAAACCCGGATTTCCAGTTGAACAGGCTTGCCCTTAATTTTACTATGAGTGAAGAACAGGCAGAGCTTTCGGATTTTATACTGAGAACGGCCCAAAACATGATCACAGGGCAAGCACAATACCAGGCAAAACCAGATCAGATGGGCAGCGCCAGTTTTGAAACCGACGAACTTCGCCTGGAAGAATTCTCTTATTTTTTACCGGGAATAACCATACCGGCAAAGCCTGTAATTTCAATTCATGTTGAAATGATACAGGACTCTGTTTTCATAACTTTGAACCTCGAAGACAGAAACCAGACAATAGCAGCCGATATCTCCTCAGGTAACCTTATTGAATATCTGTTCATTGATACAACTACAATTCTAAGCTACAAACTCGATACACGTTTCAGCAATATTGATCCCGGATACTGGGCAGGCAATCCTGACCTTGACTATTTGCTAAACGGCAACCTGAAAATAAGAGGCCGCGGCATAGAGCCGGAAACTGCAGACATTAGCCTCCAGGCAGCTCTAAATGAAAGTACAATAGAAGACCAGCGACTTAACAATGTTACGGCAGACCTGGAACTTAGAAGCGGAAACCTTGAAGGCGTAGTTAAAGGGGATGGCGGATTTGGTGAATTCTACCTGGCTCCTGTAATCAGGGACCTGATGGGAAACCCTTCCTACAATATTGTTCTGAACACAAATAACCTGAACCTGGCTGTTATTACCGGAACCGATTCACTAGAATCGAACATAAACCTCCAGGCCCGCATAAACGGACAATCGTTTGATCCGGAGAAAATTACAGCTGATGCTGATCTTCTTGTTTATGATTCCCGTTTCCAGCAAATAACAATGGATACACTTTTAGCAAGAGTTCAGTATGCAAATGAAAACGTGCAGATCGATTCTCTTTGGCTTCAGACACAAACATTAACTGCAGAGGCAAAAGGTAACTACAGCATGAATTCAAATTCCGATTTACTACTTACAGTTAATTTTGACGGGCTTGAGGAATTTGAAAGTTTTGTCCCGGTGTCTGACTTAAGTACCAGCGGAATCCTGGAAGCACATCTTTCAGGCAGGACTGATTCGCTGGAGCTGAATGCAATACTCAGCCTTGATACAACCCGTTACGATACCATTACAATTGAAAGCCTCCGGTTACTTGCAAATGGGCATATAGTTGGCAACGATACACTCTTTGATGCAACACTTCAGGTAAACAATCTTGATTTTGGCGAATTTCTCCTGGATTCAATAACGGCAAGTGTTGAAGGTTCTCTGGATTCGGTTTTCCTGCAGACAAAACTCGTGAACCAGGATATAAACACGCGGCTTCAGGCAGGAATTGTGCCGGGCGATAAATTAGCAATTACGATTCCTGAATGGTTCATAAATTATAAAAACCAGGAGTGGTTTCTGCAAAATTCCCCTGCATATATTGAACTGGACTCGGTAAACTACTTCATCGATAATTTCAGGCTTGTGTCAGACAATACCGACAGTGCCCAGTTTATAACTTTGCAGGGGTTGGTAAGCTTGGAGGGCAAGGAAGATTTTAAGTTTGAAGCAGGGAATATAAGCATTGGCCAGCTGGCGCAAACAATAGATATGGATTTTGAAGGTTCCGGGTTAATAAATTTAAACCTCAATTTAAATGGCACATCAAAATCACCAATTCTTGATGGCAGCTTCAATGTGCAGAATACGGAATTAAATAATTACACTCTTTCAACACTGGAGGGGAGCATTAACTACAGCAACAATCTGTTAGATTTCGAATCGCTTGTAGTGCCACAAGATAGTGGAAGATTTGAAATCACTGCAAGCCTGCCTCTTCAACTCAACCTCGACACAATGGGATTTCATTTTTCTCCCGATGATTCCCTCACTGCAAAGATACTAATCGAAAAATTTTCACTTGACATACTCAACAGCTTTGACATACCGGTGCAAACAACCGGATTCCTTGAAGGGAAAGTAGATGTGAACGGAACGGCTAATTCTCCAAATCCTGAAGGAACTGTAAGACTGGTAAATGCGTCATTTGCTATGAGGGAATACGGGATTGACTACCGCGATGTAAAATTGAACCTCAATTTTATGCGCGATTTTATTGAACTGGATACTTTCCGGATTCAAACAAGTGACGGAAATTTAACAGGAACCGGTCGTGTTAATTTTGGTTCCGATTTTTATAAAGGTGATATAAGTGATTCTAAAATATCGCTTGATTTTAACGATTTTAATCCGGTTAACCACCCACAGTTTAATATGCAGGTTGACGGGAATGCTCACCTTACAGGTGTAGCAGACAGTGTTGTATTTGGTGGCGACCTGAGTATTCCCCAGTCAGAATTTTACCTGCCTGCCATACTAAGCCTGATGGGACGAATGGGTACAAAGGAAATGCCTAAGCCAATTCTCGTACAGGAGCTTGAAGACATGTCCGTTTCAATTGATACACTTGATATGATGGAGTTTGAAAAGGAGCAACCCGATAGTGTAAGCTTCGACTATTTCGATCAGCTGAAAGGACAATTAAGGGTTCGGATTCCACGAAATACCTGGATCAAAAATGATGATATGCGTATAGAAATTTCCGGGGAACTGGAAGTGATAAAAAACAGTGACTTCTTTGAATTATTCGGCCAGGTTGATGTGGTGCGCGGGCAATATGAAATGCTAGGAAGAGTCTTTGTAATTAACGAAGGCACCATTAATTTTGAGGGAGGTGAAGAAATGAACCTGCGGATGGATATTGAAGCGGCATATAATTTCAGAAACAACCAGCAGGTGCAGCAAGAGCTTACCGTAAATGTTTCAGGCACGCCTGAAGAGCCTGAAGTAGAATTTGAACTCGATGGAAGTGCCATTGAGGAAGGCGATGCTTTATCATATATCCTCTTTGGAAAAAGTTTAGACGAACTTACTGTTAACGAACAAGGCAATATGGAAAGCGCCGGCGTAGGAAGCATGGCCGAACAGGCAGCAGCTTCACTTGTTTCGGCTCAGCTTACCAACTTTTTACAAAGTAAGTTGAATGTGGATTATATAGAAGTAAAAAGTGGAGGCGGTTTCGATGAAGCTTCAGTTGTGGTAGGAAAATACATCACCAACAATTTGTTTGTGAGCTACGAACAACGCTTTGGGCAAAATGACGATCAAAACCCGAAAAAATATGAAGTAAAACTTGAGTATGAGCTTTTCCGCTTTCTTTTCTTCGAGCTCAACAATTCAACGATCGACAGCGGGTTTGATGTCATTTTCAAATTCGATGTCCTATAACCTACCCCCCTCATAGCCTATCGACAACTGTCATCAAAAACAAATGGAGAAATTCCCCAGTTTAATAATTCCATAATTGATTTGATACCCGAAAGCTTTTACCATGCCCATGCACGATACACCAACAAAAAAGGGCTTTGTTTACACAAAGCCCCTTTCAGTATACGCTATAATCGTTAGATAACTTCCACATTAAAAGCTACCGGTCCCCGGTCGCTTTCTTTAATTTCGAACTGCACTGCCTGGTCGTTTTCAAGACCAAACTGAGCATCTTTAATTCCGGTACGGTGTACGAACACATCCTTACCATCCTGAGTATGGATAAATCCGAAGCCTTTTACGGCATCGTACCATTTTACTTTTCCTTCCATAAGAAAATTTTTAGTAACGACCGCCGCCGCCTCTGTTATAGCCGCCGCCACCGCCGCCGCTTCTGCGATTACCACCGCCACCGCCACCGCCACGGGTGTCGTTTGATCTTGGACGTGACTCATTAACTTTAATGTTACGCCCGCTAAGTTCAGCATTGTTAAGTTCTTCAATGGCTTTTTTAGCTTCCTGGTCTTCGTCCATTTCAACGAAACCAAAACCTTTACTGCGTCCAGTTAACTTATCAGAAATGATTTTAACTGAAGCAACTTCGCCATACTCTTCGAAAATTTCTCTTAAATCTTCCTCAACTACATTGTACGGAAGATTTCCAACATAAATGTTCATCTGTAACTAAAAATTAAATTAAACAAACAGGTACTGCTTGGGGAAACGAAAAAAAACCAAACTTTGTTTTATTCCGAATTTAAATTGAAAACTAAAAGAAGACAAAATAATCGTGAAGAAAAACAGGAAGGAGAATCGTGCCCGGCTGCAAAATACCTTAAATAATATCAACAAAAAAAGACCAAATTGTTTATTACCAGACAATCGAAATTATAAAAAGTTCAAAATCATCTATTAATTCACGTTGCAAAGTTAAACTAAAATTGTAATCTACAAACTTTTAAACAATTATATTTTAATTTCTCTAAAGATCAGGAGTCTGCATGTGAGGCCAGTATATCTTTAATAGCAATACTTGCAATAAAACAACCAAACACAGCAGGCATATAAGAAATAGTTCCCACAGTCGATTTCTTATGCTTTGCTTCTTCCCTGCGTACAGCTTTTTCATCAATTGCTTCAGAAGAAAACACCACTTTTACGCCTTCCCTGATGCCAAGTCGTGAAAGTCGCTTGCGCATCATCCGGGCAAGTTTGCAGTTGTATGTACCGGAAATATCGGCTGCCTGAACCAGTGAAGGATCCATTTTTCCACCTGCACCCATGGAACTTACGATTTTTAGTCCACGCTGCATACTGTGGTAAACCAGGAGGACTTTGGGTGAAAGGGTATCGATAGCATCCACTACGTAATCGAATGGATGGCTGTCGAGAAGTTGTTCAATACGTTCATCGCTGATAAATTCATTTATAACAGTCAGATCAATATCTGGATTAATATCACGGAACCGCTGTTCAAGCACCTTTGCCTTGGCGATGCCGGTTGTACTTATAAGAGCCGGCAACTGCCGGTTACGATTGGAGACTTCCACCGTATCGCCATCAACAATGGTGAGTTTACCCACGCCAGTGCGACAGATCATTTCGGCTGCTACTGCTCCCACTCCTCCAAGCCCTACTACAAGTACACTGGAATTTTTAAGCCGTTCAAGTTTTTCAGGACCAAGCAACAGCTCAGTCCGTTCAAGCCAATGCATATATTTCTTTTGATTATTTTATTTTTCATTTAGAGCCCTGCTGCTGAAAATCAAAGCTCACATTTTCCAAACGGTTGAAATTTCCCCAAACAGCTTCCTTTAATTCATCAATTGGAAGATTTTTTACTTCTGCAGCTTTTGCATAAATATCACTAATTGAGTGGTCTGAATCATCAGTTTCAAGAAATACCTTTTCCAGAGGAAGCATCCTGAATGAATCGACTGCCTTTGTTTTTTCATTGAAAAGAATTTTTCCGAAAGAAAAAAGAAACTGTTTTTTCAAAAGCTGTTCCGTTATTTCCCTGTTTCCTGTATAATTATGAAATATCCAGGGTACTGATGGATGATAGCTGTTATACATCTCAATGATTTCATTGTAAGCCCTCACACAATGAATTATCAAGGGTTTTTGGTATTCTTCAGCCATTATCGCCTGTGCCATAAAAACACGTTTCTGCTCTTGAAAGTCAGCGCCCGAAATTTTATCGAGGCCGCATTCACCAGCAAACAACACATGGTCGAATTCAAGGACATCTTCCATAATCAGCAGAGAATTGCTGTTTTCTTCCTTTGTTTTTAAACTCCAGGGATGTAGTCCAACTGAATAAAAATTCTTCCCGCTAAAGGCAGGTATATCATCACCGGGGAAAAGGTTCACCACCTTCACTGTTGCACTGCCCGCATGTGCATGGTGTGTGTGAATATCGATATAAGGAAAAGTTTTCACGAAAAGTTATTACGCAATTTCAAGAATTTTTTTCACAATATTTTCTGCCCCGTCGGCAATCTGGTCAATAGTGGCATCGAGCATATAACAGGGAGTAGTGACCACTTTATACTTTTCATCCACTACCACCTGGCCATGAGTAGTTTTTTCATGAGTGCTGCCCATCTGTTCAATGGCTGTAATTGTTCCCTCATCATGTCCGATGGTTAATTTTACCTCGCCAAAAATCTTTGCAATAATTACTGGCGCTATACATAGTGCGCCCACAGGCTTGCCTGCTTCAACTGTATTCCTGACAGCAAATTCTACATCGGGATGGATCTTACAATCAACACCATCAAAAGCAAACGTACACAGGTTTTTTGCCGCACCAAAACCACCTGGGAAAACAATGGCATCGAAATCTGCTACATTGTACTCCGACAAAGGCTTAATATTCCCCCTGGCTATCCGGGCAGATTCAATGAGCACGTTTCTTTTCTCCGTCATTTCCTCCCCGGTTAAATGATTGATAACATGGGCCTGGTCAACATCAGGCGCAAAACACTGATATTCGGCTTTATTTCGTGCTATCGCCAATAATGTAAGAGTAGCTTCATGAATTTCCGACCCATCAAATACACCGCTTCCCGATAAAACAACTGCAATTTTTTTCATTTCCATCTGGTTTTCAATTTATTTCAAAATTACAGTTTTACATGGAATTTTTAAAATAACTTTAACTTATATCTTCCAGATTAAATGGAGTTTCCTGATACACATAATAATTCAGCCAATTAGAAAACAAAAGGTTAGCAGTTGATCCCCACCGCATGCAGGGAACATTTGAAGGGTTATTATCCGGATAATAATTGTAAGGAATAGTGATGGGCAAATTTTTAGCCTTATCTCTTTTAAACTCTTTATCAAGTGTAAAACGTGAATATTCCGAATGCCCGGTAATAAATAGCTGCCTTCCGTTTTTAGCCTTTACTATAGCTACCCCGGCAATCTCTGAACTGCAAACAACTTCTAATCCTTCCACTTTCCGGATGTCTTCTTCCCGTATTTCTGTATGACGGGAATGCGGAATATAAAATACATCATCGAAACCTCTCAGAATTGGCAGAGGCGAATTGAGATGAGTATGTTCAAACACCCCAAACATCTTTTCCGGAAGGGGATATTTCGGAATGTTGTAATAGTGATACAATCCTGCCTGGGCAGCCCAGCAAATAAATAGTGAAGAATAGACATTATGCTCCGCCCAATCGAGTATTTCCTTCATTTCTTCCCAATATGTAACCGATTCAAAGGGAAGCATTTCAACAGGCGCACCTGTGATAATGAGCCCGTCGTATTTTTTATCCTTCAATTCATCGAAATTCCGGTAAAATAATTTCATATGTTCCGAGGAGGTATTCTTAGGGATATGCCCCTTCATCTTCATAAAATCAATTTCAATTTGCAGCGGCGAATTGGATAACAGGCGCAGCAGATCGGTTTCAGTAGTAATTTTAAGTGGCATCAGGTTCAGGATAATTATCTTCAGCGGCCTGATGTCCTGGTGTGCAGCACGTGATTCATCCATTACAAAGATGTTCTCTTCTTCGAGAATCTTTATAGCGGGCAACTTATCTGGAACATTTACTGGCATTTTCTATTCTGTTAATAATTTGAATAACAAGCAGTGAGAAAGCCACTATTTGCAGCCTCCTCACTGTTTCTTTCTGCAATTTAATATTATGCTTATAAACTAACCAATCTTGGCCAAAGCTTGTTCAAAATCGGCAATTATATCATCGATATGCTCGATACCAACGCTGACACGGAGCTGAGACGGCAACACACCTGCAGCAATCTGAGCTTCCTCAGGCAACTGCTGATGTGTCGTAACAGCCGGCTGGATAATCAGAGTTTTGGCATCTCCTACGTTTGCCAGGTGACTGACCAGTTCAAGATTATTAACAACCTTATTGGCATCTTCCTTATCACCCTTTAAAGTAAAAGACAACACACCTCCGGCACCTTTTTTAAGGTATTTTTTTGCATTTTCGTACGAAGGGCTGCTTTCCAGTCCCGGGTAGTTCACATGCTCTACTTTAGGATGTTGTTCAAGCCATTTCGCCAGCGCAAGAGTATTTTCTATCGTGCGGTCCATGCGCAATGAAAGGGTTTCAAGCCCCTGGGTGAGAAGAAACGAGTTGAAAGGGCTGATTGCAGGTCCAAAATCACGTAATCCTTCAACCCGGGCCTTTATAATAAAACCAATGTTCCCCAGCGGGCTGTCGAAATTAAACACATCCCAGAACTTCAAACCGTGGTAGCTCTCCGAAGGTTCAGTAAACCCGGGGAATTTACCATTTCCCCAATTATAGTTACCGGCATCTACTATAACACCTCCAATGCTTGTACCGTGGCCTCCGATCCATTTGGTGGCTGATTCAACAACTATGTTGGCACCGTAATCTATTGGCCTGAAAAGATAACCTGCTGCTGCAAACGTATTATCGACCACCAAAGGAATATCGTATTTTTTGGCCAGCGCACCCAATGCTTCAAAATCAGGCACTACGTATCCGGGATTCCCTATGGTTTCGAAGAACAATGCTTTGGTGTTTTCATCAATCAGCTTCTCGAATGCCTCAACAGTTAAATCTTCGGCAAACCGGGCATCAATTCCAAGCCGCTTAAATGAAACGCTGAACTGATTGTATGAACCACCATAGAGGTAAGGTGAAGTAACGAAGTTATCACCTGCATTCAGCAGCGTATTAAATGTTAAAAACTGTGCAGCATGGCCTGATGCCACTGCCAACGCAGCAACCCCACCTTCAAGTGCAGCAATCCGCTGTTCAAATACATCAGAGGTAGGATTCATGATACGGGTGTAGATGTTCCCAAATTCTTTGAGCGCAAATAAATTGGCTGCATGTTCGGCATTATTGAAAACATATGACGAAGTTTGGTAAATTGGTACTGCCCGCGCATTGGTTGCTTTATCGGGTTCTTGTCCTGCATGAAGCTGCAGTGTCTCGAAGTGTAATTTGTTTGTTGCCATAATTTCTATTTTTATTTATTAGTTAATGATTTCCAGTGATGGTACTTGGACGTTAAAAAATGCATTATAAATTTCCCTGACACTCTTTTCCTTGTCAGACGATTTTACTACCAGGTAACTGACCAGGTCGGAGGCTCCTGACCCGCTTAGCACAACATTAATTTTATGCTGGGCCACTGCTCCGAAAATTTTAGCCGAAACTCCATAACTTTGTTGCATACCATGGCCTACCACCCCAATTAATGAAACATCATCAATAACCGATATCTCTTTTACAGAAGAAAAACCAAGCTGACGGATAAGATTGAGAGCCTTTTCGCCTGTTTCCTTTTCCAACAGGAAATTGATTGAAATCTGGGAGGTAATTACCGATTTAATATTAATACCTGCTTCATTCAGCCGTGAAGTAACTTTTGCAAGTATACCAGGCTTGAGCCCTACCCCGGGACCGTTTAACCGAAGTAAGGAAACATCTTCAGAACAGGCTACACTTTTAACAATCTGATCTTCAACAAAAGTTTCGGTATTAATTATGGTATCTACTTTCCCTTCTTCAGGGCCGGTATTCATAATATAAATAGGGATATGCCTGTTTTCTAACGGCTCCACTGTGCGTGGATGGAAAGAAAAATGATCGAAGTAGGCCAGCTCACTTGCTTCTGAATAGGTAAGCCTGCCTATTTGTGATGCATCGGGAACGATTTCAGGGTCAGCCCTTCGAAAAGCTTGATCGATACCCCAAAGTTCCAGCTTACCGGCATCAAGCTCCTTTGTTAAAAAAGCAGCAGTGTAATCGGCGGCCGTTCTTCCGGCACGTGAAATTTTCCCATGTTCTGTTATGCCATATGAGCCGGGAATCACGTAATTTCCGGCTGGAAGCTCCGACAACATTTGTTTGTCGACCGAAAGAAAAGTAGCATTTCCGTAATCATCAGTTGCTTTTAGTCCGATATTTTCTGGTAATAGAATATTTGCATCTGTACCTGCGGAATTAAACATTACTTTAAATATCTCAGCTGTCAGTTTTTCACTGTAACCCGATAACTGGTCTTTTAATGAATTCGAATAGTCGCCTATTATTCGTATACCGGTCAATATTGCGGTCACCTGCTCAACCTGGTTCACATAACTTGAAGCAGGGGTAAGTCCTGTATGTGCCTTGAAAATCGAATAAAACTTATCGGGTAACCTTTCTGTATCCGTATCATAAACATTCCCAACAGCCTTTTGAATTGTATTCAATATATCGGGAATAGCTGAAACAACAAGAAACTTAGGCCCATTGTACCTGTTTAACCAGGTAATTAATTTTTTAATCGATGCGACATTGCCAGCCTGGCTGCCACTTAATCGAACTACATGATTCGACATAATGTATAAAAAGAAATAAAACTTTGATTTATTAACGCTGTATATTGTATGCCTTCAGTCAGTGGGAACCCACCAAAAGAAGGCTAGCGCATAGTCATAAAAGATGACGGCAAAATGAATTGAGGGAGGGAAAAAGAATTTCCCCCAGCCATTTGTAAAGTATGTTTAATTAATAAATTCATTTTTGCTACCGTTTTGTTATCTGCAAATATAGAACTGATTTCTTAAACCTGCAAAATTATTTAAAATCATTTCAAATAGAGTTAACATTGAATTTTTAGAACGTATACGAACAATATTTGAACAAAATGGTTAATGATGTAGGTTTTTAACAAGGAAACATGTCTTCACATTATATATTTATTTAAACTCAATTAACTTTGCAGCTCTAATTTCAGAATAAAAATACCATGAGTTTTAATTTACTTAAAGGAAAAAAGGGAATTGTATTTGGTGCATTAAATCCTGATTCAATTGCCTGGAAAGTAGCAGTACGCGCACACGAAGAAGGTGCACAATTAACCTTAACCAATACCTCCGTAGCCATGCGGATGGGTGAGACACAGCAACTGGCGGAGAAACTTGGTACCATAGCGATACCTGCCGATGCCACCAACATGGAGGATTTAAGTAATCTGTTCACGCAATCCATTGATCATTTTGGAGGTAAAATCGACTTTATACTCCACTCAATTGGCATGTCTCCGAACGTAAGGAAAGAACGTCATTACAGCGATCTCGACTATAACTACTTAAATAAAACACTCGATATTTCCGCAGTTTCATTTCACAAGGTACTCCAGACGGCCAGGAAAATGGATGCTTTAAATGAATGGGGCTCAGTGGTGGCATTATCTTATGTTGCGGCTCAACGTACTTTTTTCGGATACAACGATATGGCCGATGCCAAAGCACTGTTAGAATCGATAGCACGCAGTTTTGGATACATCTATGGCCGGGAAAGGCGTGTAAGGATTAACACGATTTCACAATCACCGACTGTTACAACTGCAGGCAGTGGAGTAAAAGGGTTCGACCGCCTGCTCGATTTTGCCGAGCGCATGTCTCCCCTTGGAAATGCAACGGCCGATGAATGTGCCGACTATTGCATCACCCTGTTCTCCGACCTCACCCGCAAGGTAACCATGCAGAACCTGTTTAATGACGGAGGATTTTCCAACATGGGAATGAGCCTGCTTGCATTGCAGCAATATGAAAAGGGACTACACCACGACTGCGATTGCGGCCCGGCTAATGACCAACACATATATGATTAGAGATTGCGCTTTAAACAAAGGCTGCATTAAGCTGTCGAAGGGATAATATAACAACAGCTAAAAATCACGTCTTTACATTTAAAAACGGCTTACGGATTTTGATCTGCTTCGCTTATGTTCGGATTGCTGTCGATTTCCAGTTGCGGAATCTGAAAGTTGAACAGAGGAGATCCTGCGTCCAGAACCATTATTCCTGCCACAGCAGGTTTATGGTTACTGTTGGTACGATCGATGCCTCGCTTCAGACGTTTGATATCGGTAAGGCCAAATCCTTCACCCCATAGTTCTATGCGCCGTTCCAGAAGTATTTCTTCTAAAAGCGGCTCACCTGTGGCATTTACAACAACAGGTTCAGGCATCCTCTGGTCCCGTAACTGCTTTAACAACGCCTGGGATTTGTCATCTTCGTTCAACCTTACCAATGCTTCTGCTTCAATGAGCAACATTTCTTCGGGCCGCATTAATACCAGGTCAGCATTAAATCCTTTATCTCCTCCTGCCAAAAATTTGTTTGGCCGGAATGTACCGGATATAAAAGTTGTATCAATTAACTCTTTCCTTACATCTCCATCTGCAATTAGGTTAAACAGTTCGCTGCTAACAGATTTTCTGCTTAATCCGTATCCTGCATAACCTCCTACCGACCAGTCGACATGCGAAACCCATGATGCAAATGTGGTTGACTGTTCAGCATTCACTTCCAGGCCCCAGATCCAGTTTTGTTGAGTGTAATCATCAAATCCTGTACTGTATTCTTCTGCAGTCATAACAGTATACCCTTCTCTTGCTCCTAAAGCCATTTCAGCTGCAAGTTCCCATTCTCCCATTACTAAAGCAACCCTTGCGTAAATCCCCTTTGCTACATTTATATTGAGATTAGAAATATGTCGGCGCGATAAATTACTTTCCTCAAAAAGCAGCACTGCTTCATCCAGATCATCGGTAATCTGCCCATATACTAGTGAAACGCTGCTGCGTGAATTCCCGGTTATAGTAGCCTCAGTATAAACAGGAACCCCGGGAGCATCTTCATTTCCAATATAAGTGAACTGATAAAGCTGTATCAACTGAAAATAAGACCACGCACGCAGGGCCAGCGCCTGTGCCTTTAGATGCTTTCGCTGTACCTCATTTTCAGTCGCTGCATTATCAATATGGTTAATAATTTCATTAAGATTAAATATCATCCGGTAAAACAAAGTCCAGTTGTATGCAGAACGGTATCCTTTAGCCCCATGGTCTTCGAACCGATAATCGGCACCAAACCAATTAAACTTCTCCACAACCATATCTTCCCCCATTAAGTCTGAAACCAGATCTGCTGATTTCACTCCAAACTGGCTGTGCATTGATGAATGCTGATAGCGCATATCGCGCAAAACACCATCAAATATTGTTTGTAACCCATCAATTGTTGTAAGGATTACCTGGTTAGTCACCTGATTGGTGGGATTTGTTTCAAGGTAACTGTCATCACAGGAAACTGCAAAAATGGAAAGGATACCAATATATAAGAATATTTTTTTCATTTCTATTCAATTAAAAACGAACATCAAAACCTAAAGAAACAGTACGCACAGGAACATATTGCGTTTGCATTGAACCTTCAAAAGACTGCATCGGGACCAGCCCTTTGCGTGCAGTGAGCATAAACAGGTTATCGGCTTTAAGTTTCAGTTTAATGCTCTTAATGTTTAACTGTGAAACCAGCGCAACAGGAATCTGATATCCCAGGATAGCGTTCCGCAGGGTCAGGTAATCGGCATTTGCCAAAAAACGGGTTGAACGCCTGTTTGCCAGCTGATCACCATCAAATACAGGAACTTCAGTGTTCCGGCTATCGGTCGTCCAACGGTTCAACACATCAGTATGTAAATTGTATCCAATCAATCCGGAATGCATGAGATATTGATAAGGGTTGTCAAACACTTTTCCCCCTACCCCAAAAGTTGCCAGCACTGATAAATCGAATCCCAAAAACGAAAGTGTGTTGTTTACCCCACCAAACAGATCAGGGATGGCTGAACCTGTATAATACCTTGATGCATTATTAAAATTTTCAGTTATTCCCCGTTCTTCAGCATAAACTGAATTACCATCAGCATCAGTAAGGGGATTTCCACCGGCATCTACCTCAGGTATATTATAATACCATTGCGACTTCCCCGTTTCAGGATTCACACCGGCATACTCCTCAATGTAGAAATCGTAAATCGACCGGCCCACCTCCCAGCGCTTATTGCCTGTAATTATAAAATCCTGTGGCAGTTCCCTGATTTCATTTGTAAAGTGCCCCAGGTTTACCTCCATTAACCACTTTAATGATTGTGCATTCAAAAGCAAGCCTTTCATTTCCAGGTCTATTCCTGTATTTGAAAGCCGGGCAACGTTGGCATCAATGTATGTAAATCCGACAGATGGAGGTAGTGGTTTCTCAAACAGAAGATCGTTATTTTCCCTGATATAGTATTCGATATTAAATGCAAAACGTTCGTTCAGCGCCAGCTCAGCACCAACGTTAAATGATCTCAGCGATTCCCATGTAAGGTCCGGTGTAGCAATCCGGCTGGCAATAGCCCCGGGGTAATCAAGGTTATTCATACCCATCTGATACAATCCCTGGTACCCATAATACGATCCGATCTTATCATTTCCCTGTTCACCATAACTTACTTTAAGCTTTAATGAACTTATTCCGTTTAGATCGTTTAAAAATTCCTCCTCTGTAAGCAGCCATGCAAGACCTGCTCCCCAAAAATTTCCCCAGCGAACGTTACGGGCAAAACGGGAATTCCCGTCGGTACGGAAATTAAAGCTGGCAAAATACCGGTCGTTATATGCATAATCAACCTTACCAAAATAGCTTTCTATACGGTAGTTGTCTTCATACGATCCTGATCCTTCGCTAACGGAAGCGCCATCAAGTTCCACCTGTTCCGGGAACTGAAAACCAGAACGGGTAGCAGTAAGCATGTTAAACTTATAGCTGTAATTTTCGTGCGCAGCAAATGCCTGCATAGAGTGTTCACCAAGGGTTCGGGTAAGTTGAAGCATCTGGTTGGCTGTGTACGAAACCGTACGCCAGGTTTCACGGTTAGTACGACCATTAAAGCTCTGACCACTTCCATACTTCATATTTTGATGTGTCAACCCCGTAAATGTATAATGATCGGCACTTAAAGAAGATTTAAACGTTAAGCCTTCAGCCAACTCAAAATCAATAAAGGAACGCATGGTAAAGACATCGTTTTTATAGAGCGTTTCATTTAGCTCAAGCGTACCAAGAACATTCTGATTAAAAGCATAGGATCGCGCCCGGCCATATTCTGTCCCATAATCGTAAAGCTTTTCACCTGTATCACCTGTTTGCAAAATGCCGTCTCTGTCGTACAAATAAACCGGATATATTGGAGCAATCAGCTCTATTACCCGAAAAGGGTTCAGCAATGATGTCGGACCGGATTCGGGATAGTTTTGTTCGGATATTGAGCCGGAAAAATGAATTCCGGCAGTAATATAATCAGTTAACCGGGAAGAAACATTTGCTCTCGCTGAGTATCGTTTATATCCGGAAGCTTTTATAATTCCTTTTTCATCGAGAAGGGACCCCGATAAAAAAAACTTTGATTTTGCAGAACCTCCATGGGCATTTAAAATAATTTCCCGACGCTTACCTGTATTTAAAGCCTCCTTTTGCCATTTATCGTTCCATAATAACCGGGCATTGGAATTAATTTTTCCATCACTTCCTATTAGTTCATTATCCGGCACATTGAATGCATTGTAACCGCCCAGCTTTGGTACCAATTGCTCACTTGCTTTTTTAGCAGGATCAGCAGGCGGATTTTTTCCGTTGGTTAATGTATACTTCAAGCCTTCCCATTGCATTTCGTAATATTGTGAAGGGGAAACAGTTTCATAGCCTGACAATGCCCTGTCAACTAAACCATAACTCATTTTTACATCCAGCCCTGAAGAACCTTCCCTGCCCTGTTTGGTGGTTACAATTACAACCCCGTTTGCAGCACGTGAGCCGTATAAAGCTGTCGCAGGTGCATCTTTTAGTACAGTAACCGATTCAATATCCGAAAGCGGGATGGCATTCATGTTACCGTCGTAAGGAAAACCATCAAGCACAATATGGGGACTGGCATTGCCGAAAGTACTAAAACCACGGATTCTGATATCATCTCCTTCACCCGGTTGCCCGCTTGCTCCGGTAGTATATACTCCTGATGCTAGTCCTTGCAGCACACTGGACAAATCGGCAGCCTGGAACCGCCCGAGCTGTTCAGAATTAACAGTGCTCACCGAACCGGTAAACTGTTGCCTTTGGGTAGCGCCATATGCAATAACAACAACTTCGCTCAGACCAATTAAATCAGGCTCAAGTACAGCATTAACAACCTCACTGTCAACTGACAATTCTGTTGTTTTCATTCCAACATAAGAAAATACAAGGTATTGTGACTGGGCAGGAATCTGCAATTCATAATATCCGTCGCTGTTGGTAACAGTTCCTGCTGCTGTGCCCTTGGCCATTACCGATACTCCGGTTAATGGTCTCCCGTTTGCAGATGTACTAACCGTTCCAACAACAGATTTAGTCTGGGCATCAACTGCCACATTTATTAATATAATAACAAGGAACAATATTAAATGCTTCCCCATAGATTTGCCTTTAGCTTAGTTCTCTCCTCCAATTGTGGCACTAAAATAGTTAAAAAGGTGGAATGTGGCTTTTGTATATACATAAATTGACATTTTTTTTAATAAAAAAGGCTGTCTTTCGACAGCCTTTCATTTCAATATTGTAGTTTGTTTATTTGGCGTAGCTAAAATTAGCTCCAAGGAAATAAACAACATAATTATCGGTTACTTCCGTATGAACTAAAGCAAAATAGACTGGACTTCCCTCATATGTTGCCGGCACATCTACTGAAGCTGTATACATATTGCCATTTTCAAGAGTATGAGTATAAATTACCTCAGCTTCACGTGCATTCTCAGCTGTGATTGGCTGAGCAGAAACAACAAGTTTCACTTTTTCGGCAAACCAATCCGGATCACCTGCCTGAATGGTGAAGTTAAACACTCCAAATTTACCGTTAAACTGCATTTCAGGAAACACCAGGTAGTTCTCAGGAGTTAATGGACTTCCTGACCATGAATAGGATGCATAAGCAACCTGCCCTGCAGCTTCATCATAGTAGGTAAGGCCCCAATCTTCTCCGTCGCCATCCATATCGATGGTTTCGAAGCCGCCATTCTCCCAGTCTTCAACTGAAGAAGTCTCATAATTGATGACGAATTCCACCACACCTTCCAGGGTAGTAAACGATTTTACTTCACCAACAGAAGATCCTCCTTCAGCGCTAACTCCAAATGCGGCATAATAGTATTGTGTACTTGGAGCTAATCCGGATGCACGTACCTGGAGTTCATCCTCAGAACTAACTGTGAAAACAGAAGCCGAATTCAATTCAGCATTATCTGCCAAAAGAATACCTTTTTCAACATTATCGCCCTGGCTTGTTCCGCTGAGAACAGCAAAGTTCGAACTAATTTGTACCGGTTCGCCTGTTGTAACAGAAGGAGATTTTGATGGATCCAGAATTTCATAATCTTCCTTCACAACTTCCTCCTGACAAGCAAGAACAAATACTGCCAGCAGGAAAAATATAAATGATTTTAATTGTTTATTCATTTTACTCAATTTAAAAAATTATTCATTTCTGTCGTCCATAGTAATCAAATCGTTCTCCTGAATTTCGGAAACAGGCAACTGGTAAATCCAGGTTTTATAACCTGCAGGAATTGTAAGGCGTGCACCCACTCTGTGGTTTGTTCCTTCATAGTCACGATCGATTCCTTTGTTCAGACGTTTCAGGTCGAAAAACTCGAAACCTTCTCCCCAGAGTTCAATTCTCCTCTGAAGGTATACATCTTCAACAGTTACATCGGTTGCTGCCCATTCAGGATCCCTTTTTGCCATCAATTCTCCCAAAACAGTTGCAGCTTCACCAGTCTGGCCCATCTGCGCAAGCGCTTCAGCTTCAATTAATACCATTTCGGCAGCCCGCATGTAAACGTAATCCATTGTCCAGTTGCCATCGCTTCCAAACTTAAGGTTTGCGTGTGGCAATCTGGATGCCGTGGTTGTGGCCACTGGCAACTGATCTGCTGAAGGACCTTCAGGTCCTACAAAAAGGCTTTTACGTTCATCAGTATCGGAAATCAAATCGTAAAGACGGGCATCAATCAAACGTGGTGCATAATTAATACCGGCATAACCGGGTGCAATGTTTGAAACATGCGAGAAGAATGAAGCATATGTAGTCTGGGTTTCTGTATTGTGATCGAATCCCCACATCCATTCGCTATTTGAAATATCCATAAAACCATCGTGCAATGCAGAAGGGTTCATAATAGGAAAGCTTGCTCTTGCTGCCTTAGCTGTAGATGCAGCCTGTTCCCAATTTCCCCTGAGCAGGTAATAACGGGCAAGTAAACCTTTTGCAACAGCAGCATTGATAAAATACTTCTGCGGACGGGCGTATCCGGCATCCAGCAGTTCAACGCTATAAGATAAATCGCTTTCAATCTGTGCAAACACATCACTTACGGTATTACGACCGGTTTTAGCTGTAACTTCCTCTTCCGACCAGCCATTCCTTTCGATTTCAATAGCTGAGTAACGCATTGGAACACCTGGTTTACCAAGATTTGAAGGGTCATCGGGATTCGTATGCTGATATAATTGAATCAGGTAAAAATACGCCATACCACGCAATGCATATGCCTGTCCCAAAATACCTTTACTTCCAACTCCTTCAGGTTCTTCATCAAAGAAGTTAATGATTTCATTTGACTTTGCAATAACCGTATAAAATGTCTTCCAGTTTACGGTAGTACGACGGTAGTTGTACTCGTGGTTATCGTGCTGATAATCGTACGTGAACCAGTGCGATTTTTGCTGAACCATGTTCTCTCCCATCATATCGGTGGCATGAACTACTGACATAAAACTAAAATCGTCATGAGCTCCGCTTGCTGCATTATTAATGTTAAAAGCTACCATATGGGAAAAAATCCCGTTCAGGTATCCGTTAAGTGCTTCCGGATCTTTGATTGCCAGTTCCGAAGCGGTTTCCTTGTCAATCCCATTGGTGTATTCCGTATTCAGAAAATCTTCCTGGCAGGCCGACAAGCTGAACAGAATCACACTTAATCCTATATAAATAAATTTTTTCATTTTCATTTTCATCATTTTTAAAATTATAAACCGAGAGCGACGCCAAATGAAACAGTACGGAGTGCAGAATAGTTAAACCCGGTATCACCATCAAAATTCTGACGGGTATCAAGTCCTTTACGTGCAGAAACATAAAATACGTTATCGGCAACCACATACAACCGCAGTTTTCTTATATTTAGCCGGTCATTAACAAAGGAAGGAAAAGTGTAACCTAAAGTAACGTTTCTTACATTAAAATAGGATGCATCAGTCAACCAGCGGTCAGAAGTACCGTTAATGTCCTGGTTTTCGAAAATTACAGCAGGAACTTCAGTATCGGTATTGGCAACATTCCAGCGTTTGAAAACGTCCTTGTGCCAGTTGTTACCTGCTTCACCGCCGCCCATAAGATCCTGGTATCCGCTGTCCCAAACATATCCGCCAATCTGATAGGCTGTCTGGAATGAGAAATCAAATCCAAATGCATTCAGTGTTGAACCAACACCTCCATAGAAATCAGGAATGGCTGTCTTGCCTGTCTGGCGAAGGGTAGCATCAGAAGTGCGGTTTACAGTTTCAACTGTTTCTGAACCGTCTTCATTTTCAGTATAACTGTTAAATAATGGCAATCCATTGGTTGGGTCTACACCAACATATTCATAAGTATAGTATTCGTAGACTGAACCACCAATTTTTCTCCAGAATCTGCCGGCCTGGTAACCTTCTTCCTGGTCTTTAGATGCAGGAAGACGGGTAAGCTCGTTTTTATAATGTGTGCCGTTCAGGTTTACAGTCCAGTTCACATTGCTGGTACGAACCATTTCAATGCCTAAATCAAATTCAAAACCGGTATTTTTCATGTCCATCTCATTTCTCCAGATAAACGATGGGTTTCCAAGGGAACTGGCCAACGGACTCTGATAAAGCATGTCGGTTATCGACTTGGTGAAGAAATCGGCACTCAAAGTTAATTTACCGAATAAACCGGTTTCAATGCCAACATTTAAGTTTTCACTCTTTTCCCAGGTCAATTCATCATTACCCCTGAACTTTAAATTCATTGCCGGAGCGCCGTCAACGCGGTTTACTTCGTATAAATCTTTATATGCGTACCAGGTACCGATGTTGTCGTTACCCTGGGTACCATAACTTGCTTTCAGTTTCAGATTATCGATGAAATCAACTCCAAGCATAAAATCCTCCTGGCTGATGCGCCATGAAGCACCTACCGACCAGAAAGTACCCCATCGTACATCGGGAGCAAATCGTGATGATCCGTCGTACCTGAAACTACCTGACAGATAATATTTATCGTTGTAGTCATACTCCAGCCTGCTGAAATAACCTTCAAGAGCATACTCACTTTTATATGAAGTCAGGTCCTGGTAAACGGTTGCATTTGCAAATTCAGGATTATCAGAATTCACGAAATTGGTCATATGCCCCAGCATGTAACGCGTTTCATCTTTCTTGATCTCGTGCCCCAGCAACAGGGTAACTTCATTAGAACCAAACTCTTTATTGTAGTTTAACAATTGGTTTGTGTTGATTGCGGTGTAGCGTTCTGTAGTTTTATACCCGCGTCCGCCAACATTTGCAGCATCACCACCATTTGGTGTATCAAATTCGGTATCATTTGAATTAAATACATCATATGCCACATTGGCTGTAAACCGGAAGTCCTTCAGAAAGGTCAGTTCCATAAATCCGCGAGAACTGATGTTATCGGTTTTAAACTCGTTCAGGTTGTCCTGCATGGTCGAAACAGGGTTCTGCTCCGATGCCCATGGACGCGCATAAGTGGAACCAAAATCATAGGTTTTGTTTCCATTCTCGTCCAGAATTGGCTCGCCCGTCTCCATATCATACTGGTAAACCGGGTAGATTGGAGCAATCTGCTGAGAAAACATAAACACGTTTGAATAATTGGTTAACCCATCGGGATTCATTGCTGTATTCCTGGTGGTTTCCGAATAAGCCAGGTTGGCACCCACCTTAAAAAAGTCGGTTACATTCTGTTCAACCTTAACACGTGCAGAAATGCGTTCGAAATCGGAACCGGCAATATAACCTTCATCGCCCAAATAACCAATCGATGAGAAATAAGATGAATTCTCAGTAGCACCGCTAAAATTCAGGTTATATTCCTGGCGGGCACCCTGATTGAAAGGTACAGTTGTCCATTCTTCAGGATATTTACGTTCACCTGCATTTGGATTCAACTTCCCGGTAAGCGGGTTTACTACCTGGTTGTTTGGAACATCATAGACGTTGTAATACAATGCGTTATCAATCAAACGATTGCTGGCCATGTAGTTCGATTCCATATAGCCATAACCGCTGTTGAAAAAATTATTACGAAGCGATTCCCACATCATTTCGTAATACTCTCCGGCATCGGTAATGATATCGTAGGTAGGAACAGCACGGCTGTTCACACCATATTTGGCATCAAAATCTACCCTGGTCCGGCCTACCTCACCTTTTTTGGTAGTAATAAGAATAACACCGTTTGAGCCACGTGCTCCATACATCGAGTTGGCAGCAGCATCTTTCAAAACAGTAAGGGTTTCAATATCTTGTGGAGCAACAGAGTTCAACGAACCTTCGTATGGCACTCCGTCCATCACAATTAGCGGAGCCTGCTCTGCAGAAATTGAACCAATCCCGCGAACAATGATTGAAGCAGCATCACCAGGCTGACCAGAATTGGTTGCAATCTGCACCCCGGCAATATTTCCTTCAAGCGATTTTGAAATGTTGGAAGATTGAATCTGAGCCAATTTTTCACCTTTAACGGTGCTTGCCGACCCGGTAAATGAACTTTTCTTGGTTGTTCCATATGCAACAACCATAACTTCATCAACACCGATCGTTTCGGTTTCCATTTGAACATCAATTACAGAACCTTCAATAGCACGTTCCACAGTTCTCATTCCCACAAATGAAAAAATCAATGTTTCAGCATCATTCGGAACGTCAATCTGATATTCGCCATCAATATTGGTAATGGTTCCCAAAGTAGTCCCCCTAACCACTACCGAAACGCCAGGTATCCCGTTTCCGTCTTCGTTACTCGTAATTGTACCGGTAACACGGCTTACCTGGGCTTCAACTGTAAGCATGCCAACAAAAGCAATGCTTAATAGCATTAGCGCAATTTTCTTCATAAAATTAAATTTAAGATAATTAATTACTCACTCGTTTTAGGCGGCTAATATAAATAAAAAAAATGCGGATTAACATCTATTCACAATTATTTGAATAATTTAAATGAATATTCATTTAATGTAACTCATTCGTTGGATGTGGGTTAATAATCACAAAGGATTTTACGTGTCCGAGCCTGAAAAATTAATATATTTATCACGTTAAAATTTAAATGGTAAAAATAAAAAGGCATAAATCATCTTGTTATTAATTAAAATTTATACTTGTGAAACCAACACTATTTTCTCTGATTTTTTTTCTGGTATTTTCAAATTTCCTTTATTCCCAGGATCCCTTAAACATAGTGGTAATTGGAGCTCATCCCGATGATGCAGATATTCGTGCAGGTGGAACCGCTATAAAATACGCGGAGGCAGGACATAATGTGCTGTTTGTTTCACTGACCAACGGCGATGCAGGGCATCATGAAAAAGGTGGTGGTGCATTGGCCCGAATCAGGCGTGCAGAAGCAGAAGAAGCAGGTAAACGTTTTGGAGTGGAGTACCTGGTGCTCGATAATCACGACGGGGAATTAATGCCAACACTGGAAAACAGGCTGGAGGTGATCCGCATAATCCGCAGATGGAATGCTGATCTTGTAATGGGCCCTCGTCCCAATGATTACCATCCCGATCACCGAAATGCTGCAATCCTGGTGCAGGACGCCGCTTATATGGTTATTGTCCCGAATGTAGCCTCTGATGTGCCTCCGCTTCGAAAGAACCCGGTGTTTATTTATGTGGAAGACCGTTTTCAGAAGCCCTACCCTTTTCAACCTGATATCGCGGTGGATATAACTGAAGAGTACGATCAGAAAGTATATGCTATGGCAGCTCATGAATCGCAAATGTTTGAATGGCTGCCATGGACCAGTCAACGGCTCGACCAGGTTCCGGAAAGCGAAGAAGACCGGCTGAAATGGCTGGCTGAATGGCGCAGCCCGAATATTTCAGATGAAGTAAGAAAAACGCTAACTAAATGGTACGGAGCAGAAGAAGCTTCTGAAATAAAAGCTGCCGAAGCATTCGAAATATGTGAATACGGTCGCCGCCCTTCTGATGAGGAAATAAGAAAATTGTTCCCGTTTTTCGACTAATAATAAATCCCGGGAATTCCCGGGATTATTTTGATATGAATCGCTGACAAAAAACTATTCACAGATGATAATAGAATGTTTTTTCTTTCTTATGGCACAGATTCGACAACCCGCCATAACTCTGTCCTGACAAGGTCACGTGAATCGTTGGTTTCCTGCAGTAATTTATCAATATCTTTTCCGGAGTGAACTTTGGTAAACGCGCCTTCCATATCGGCAGCTCCAACTTTAGCAAAATCAGCAAAATAATCTGTTGTGGCATATTGAAAATCAGAACCGGCTCCACTGGGATAAACAGCTTGCCATACCGACCAGCCTACACGAGAGCCATCCTTAACAAATTGCTGGTGAACAGGTTTCCAAATGCTATTTTCAGCCTCCAAATAATTTCCCTCATTCCCTGGTTTAACTTTCATGAAGTTAATTGCAAGGTATTTGAACGGGCCTATGGGATTTTCATCGTCAGCTGATGAAACCAGCTGCACCAGATTTCTCCTGACCAGCTGCCTGCTATCGTTTGTTTCCTTCATAATCCGGTCGACATCCTCACCTTTTAAAACCGTGGCGGGATCAATCTGATCAAAAGGGTTTTCAAGTTTAGCAGGATCAGCTACAATGGTTCCGGTGACATAATTATATTCATCGTTTGATCCTGTGTAAAGTACTTCGTATAAAACCCACCTTACTATTTCACCATTGTTAACCCTTTCCTGGTGAATCTTTTTCCAGTAATTTCTTTCCAGATCGATGTACTTCTGTTCATCGCCTTGCTTAACTTTCATGTATTCAACTACTGCAAAAACTGAAGGATTTTGATCTTGTGCAATACTCATAATGGGTATTACAGCAATAAGAATAACAAAAATGCATGCCAGAGCCCTTGTTTTTTCAATAATAAAAACTTTCTTTTTCATTTGCTACAATTTTAAATAATTAAATATTAATCACATACAAGTTAATACTTATTTAGATTAAATTAATACAAAAAGAACTTAATTTCTATAATTAAGTGAAATAAAAACTGGTACGTAAAAATCTATTCCACTCTGTTCCTACATACCATCTCCGGACTAAACTCAATGTAAACTCAGTTTTAATTCAGTATTAACTCAATGTAAATTCAATTACAATTGAATTTACATTGAGAAAACATTGAGTTTATATTGAGTTTAATCAGGAGAAGGTCCGGAGATTAAATTTATCAGGATCATACAAAGTAAAAGCCGTATCATTAATCTTAATAATTGATTTTACAACTGATTATCTGTAAATTAGGACAAATAAACTTTCGATGAAAGAATAAACCGGTGTTATTTTTCCTTCAAGATTTAATTTTTATGTTCCCTTCACTTCAGGCATAGTCGGGAAAATTTATAAAGATTCATTCTTTGAATTGCAGCCAGTCAATACCGACCATATTACCGGGTTTGGCTTTTTCATCAGCGCCCATAATTTTTATTGACAGTGTATGCTCACCCATTGAGAGCGAGTGCGCGCCCAGATTAACCTTCCCGGTAGTTACATTTTGCTGATTAAACCCGTTAAACCGGCTGCCTGCAGGCTTTCCATCGATGTATAACTGAATAATGCCATAATCAGGCGCTTTGGTAAGCTGTGCAGAAATGGTGAATCTGCCGCCTTCTTCCAGAATGAAACGCAACAGCAGTTCATCACCAACATTGCCATGACGCCACCACAACTGGTTATTGCTACTCCAACCATAGTTACCCGACTGAGGCCCGGCAGTTCCCGAAGGGGTATCGACCACCTCAAGGTATTCACCTTCCAATATTCCGTTTTCATCAATTACAGGAGGGTAGATTTCGGAGCGCTCCAATGCAACTGGTTTTTGCACAGCTTCGATTTCGGGTTGCCTGTTGGATTCAAATCCCGGAAGGGCATACCAGTATGAAGCCATAGCAAAATTAACAGTAGTTTTTAACCAGTGCCACATTTCGATGTTGGAACTGATTTCATTATTAAACGGTATGGCATCCAGGGTGCGGTAACGTATATTGACAGTCATACCCGGCTCAAGATTACCTGCTCCTGTGGGCTGGGCAATAAACGGGTGGGTGAAATTTTCAGGCCTGCACCAGGCGTATCCGTAATAATCTTCAGTTCCTGTGCCAATGAAAGATGGGAAGGACTCCCCATCGACATATATTTTCTCATCGCCTTCTCCCCACCAGCCATAAGCAGTATTAAACAGGATCAATGCATCGCCTGCATAAACCCCCTGCCCTTTCAGGTCAACAAAATTCACATCGAAATGCCAGTCGTCACCCTCCGCTTTAGGCGGATTTGCTGTATTAAGCATGTAGTGTTCATGCCATCCTGCCCCGAAATACATGCTTGTTTCCTGCCAGTTGTAATTTTGTAGTTCCACGCCTGCATCAATTGATACTTCCTGTTTGCTGAAATTGGTAAAAGTTATTTTCACATGCTCTTTAAAGGGCATCAACCAGAACGACTCCATCAGTCCATCATCGGTCACGGCTGTGTACCATGTTTGAGAGGGATAAATCTGGTACCCGGTCCCAAAAAAATCGCCTGCAGGAATCCATACGGTTTGTTCTCCATCGAATGAAATGGAAAGCACGGTAGAACGAAGCGCCTGCTGAATGTTGCTGCTTTCGAACTTTGCCGACAGCCAGGAGACTGCTCTTCCGGCTCCTTCAAATTCAAGTGACAAGGAATCACCCGATGCGAGGGTTTTGCTTTCGCTAAGTGACCTTTCCCCCCGTTTAGTAAAACCTGCTGACAATAACTTTGCAGTAGCCGATATCAACTCCCGGTTGTGTCCGATAATTTCCTTGCTGATGCTCTCCACCTGCACATCATTTTTGTAGCTACGATAACAGATATTGTAATAAATACTTGGCAGCCACCTGTTATCTTCAAATCTTACAGCATCGCATTCGTAGGTAATTTTACATTGTTGTTGGTATGGCAGGGGAAGATAAAGGTTATGCCCCCTTCTTTCGTACTCGGTTTCAGGAGAAACAGATGCTGCCAGAGGCCCTGAGGCAATCATTTCCCCACTCAGCAATTCCAGCACATCACCTTCAACAACAGGTTCCGGTTTGCCGTCAATGTAAATTCTGACAGTACCATCGGCTGCGCCATCACCGGCAAAGGTCATCCACCAACGCACCACAGCGCCGGGACCTTCGGCATCAAATAAGACAAATTCCCGCCTGCCGTTATTGTTTTCCTCCCTTATAAACCGTGTGTAGTCATTGTTTGCAAACCAACCAGGTTCATCAGGTGAAGTACTTCTTCTGTCGTAACTGCTAAACTGTTTGAGGGTATAGCTAGGGTCAGGCAACCTGGTCAGCACTTCCCGGTCAGTCATTTCATGAAGTAATGATTCCAATGTAACTTTGTTATTATTGCACGAAGACAAAAGCAGTAAAACTGCAATTGCACAGAAGGCATCTAAACGTTTCATAATTAACTTATTCTAAAATAAGGTGAAAGTTACAAAATTCAATGATTACAATTTCAAACGGATGCCGATTCGCGCAAGCAAAGCAGCAAATCCGACCATTGCAAATGCCCATACCAGTGATCCAAGGATTACCAGCAACGAACTTTCAAGATGCTTATAAAAAAGCAAAGGGAAACCGGTCATCCATACAGTGAAATAAATTACATCAGGCGCCAGGTAGGTAGTGAGTGAATTTTGGCCTGCCGGCTTAAACACATTGCTCCACTTTGTTTTTCCCAATACATCGAGAACGAGGAATAATAAAACAAACAATAAAATACTGATGCCGGTACATATCAAGCCCCAACTCGGCGTTGCCTTAATTTTTGAGATTATAAACCAGTTTCTCAAAATAAATCCCAATATCAGAGCTGAAATACCCAAAATAAAAGAAATGACAGTAAATTTCTTCCATTTTTCTGAGCCGGTCTTTCGTAATATAAGGCTAAAAAATAATCCTGAAACGACCAGCAGCGGAGTGTTCCCACTTATTAAAACTCCAAAAACAGGGCGCAGAAAGTTTAGGAATGAAAGCATTCCAAGTTGTGAGAAAATATTAAGTGCAAGGAAAAACAACCAGAACAGACCGGTCTTCAACAGGTTTTCCCTGGCTACCAGGTAAACAAGGGCAGTTACAAAATACCCCCAGCCAATAAGACCGAGAATTCCCCACCAGCCGGTTGTCAGCCATCCGGGGTCTTCTGCTGTCCCGCTTCGAAAGATTAAAATCAGTGCCAGCAGGCCTGCAAATCCCAGGCCTCTAAGACTTAAAACCACTTTACGGGGAACATCGCTATACAGGTTCCAGATTAAAAAAATTGAAATGTACATCAATATAGCCCACAGATTCTTATTGATGCCGCTTAGTTCAGGGTTCAGACGCGAGGTATTGAGCATCAGAACTCCAATGACAAGCAGACTAATGGTTCGCACGAGTATATGCTGAACTATCTGTTGAATGGTATCGCCTTTTTTCAGGCGGCTTTGTACAGCAAACGGTACTGCCATTCCAACCATAAACAGAAACCCCGGAAAAACCCAGTCAGCCAGGCCCATCCCATCGAAGTTGGCTTCGGTATGCCCCAGCCACCAAGGAACATTGCGCATGTACAAATCGTTTACAAAAAGCATAAGGAAAAGGGTGAGCCCCCTCATGATATCGATAGTAAGAATCCGTTTCACAGGTTTTGTAATTTTAAGTTCCGCGTGAAGATAAATAATTTAAGGAAAACTGTGCCGTCTGCTAATTACAGCTGCTAGCATTCGGCACTGACCCAACATTTCAGGGAAATGCTTATATTTCCGGGAAAAAGATGAGAAAGCTATTTTTGATTTCCGGATCGAATATTCTTTCTCTGAGCAGAAGGTTGTTCAGACGCGACGGAAACGCTATTGAGGACATAAATGCCTGGAATGAATAAGATGGACATTTATCGTAATATCTTTCTCTTCTCGCGGTTCGACATTTCCAGACCTCTGATTTCGTCAGGATGGATTACCTTATATTTTTGGGTTGAAAGCAATACGCCGGTTTGTTTTTCACTTACAAACTGGGGAATTATAAAACGCAAATCGGGGGAATTAAGGCTGTGCTGAAAAATAACAACAATCAGCTGATTTGCAGCAGGAGTTACAGTTCCGATTTGCTGTCCGGCAAACACCTTTTCCCCCACCTTCAGCTTTTTATTGCTGTCGGTTACATTCAGGTAGCAAATAAGTGTTCCTTCTGGTTGAAGAACAGTAATGGAGTTGTTCCAGCCATGATACCATGACTGCGGATCGCCGCTTCGTTTTTGACCCGCTATTTCAACTACAGTCCCGGTCCGGGCTGCAAAAACGTGCTGTCCGGGCCTGACTGCAAAACCGGTGGCATTCCACGATTCGGGTTCTCCGGCACCAGCAAAACCAGCCAAAGACTTCACCTCAGCCACCGACACCTCTTCTCCGGGTGCCATCGGGATCAGGTAGGGAAATTCAAGGGTTGCCATCGTCCAGGGATTCGATTTAAATATCTTGATTTGATAATTAAACCGCGGCACATCTGCATCTGGTTCCCGGAACAGTGTAAATAGGGTATTGAATCCAGGCTCCAGCATTTTAATGTAGGGCAAAGGCTCATTAAAAGTGGTATTTTCAAGATCGGCAAAGTCGATGTTCAGAAAAATAGGGGCAGGGGTATTGTTATAGGCTATAAAATCAACATCTCCAACGCTGTTGTAATTCGCCTGAACTTCGGCCAGCTGGGCTTTTATAAAAACTGGGATTAGTAATAAAAAGGAAACATAAAGGTATCGGTTCATATCAATCGGGACTTCTTAATTTCATTTACTTTGTTTTAATCAACGGCCTGATTTGCTCTTTTATTTCGGGCAACTCTTTTAAAAGTCTTTCGCCGGCAAGCTCAAAATCGTCAAAATGAAAACCGGGTGACACCGTGCAGCCGGCAAGGGCAAATCCCTTCTTATCGGGAAGTTGAGCAGCAAACCAGGTATTTTTAGGTACCACCAGTTGAAGTTTCTGCCCTTTATCGGGATCATTACCTAAAATCAGCTTTTTAATTTTGCCTCTTTCAATTGTAATGATTTCCACGGCAGAGTTCCCTCCATAGTAATGCCAGATTTCATCCGATTTAATGCGATGAAAAGCAGAAAAATCATTCCCCTCCAGTAAATAATAGATGGAAGTTGAAAAGCTGCGTTCTCCCCTGAACCCTGCAGGTAAACCTGTTTGAGGTATCACATCCTCCGACAGATAGACTTCGTGATACCATCCGCCTTCAGGGTGTTTTTGCAATTTCAGTTTTTCGATCCAGTATGCTGCTGTTTTCACTATTTAAATTTTCGTTTAAAAATTTTCCCTCACAGAGGATATAAACATATATTTTTGCTCCTGAATTCATTTCAAAAGTAAAAATTTATACGGTTACTACTATAACCCGACCGACAAAAGAATAATGTATACACAGGAAGAAGCAAAACAATTGCGGTTACAGTTTTGGGAACAGTTTGGCAGGCGTTGCAGGGTGCACCCTGAACTAAGCCAAAGAAAAAAGAATTTTATACTTCATCGCACAAAAGTTTCTGGAGTTGCGCTTCGTTTTGAAGCCGACAGAAAAGGAGCGCGGGTCATTCTCGAACTGGGGCAGAACAATGAAGACAAGCGGCTGAAAGCTTTTGAGATACTGCAGAATTACAGGATCGTTCTTGAGGAAGGATTTTCTGAAGGTCTGATTTGGGAGTTTTACCACCAGCGGGAAGACAGTAAAAAGGAAGTATGCAGCATATATACAGAATTAACTGACGTTGATATTCACAGGCAAAATCTTTGGCCCGATATTTATAACTTCTTCATAGAAAATATGCTCCGGCTCGAAGCAAACTTTTTGCAGTTACGCGATGTTTTAAAGGAAGAGATGCAGGATTAGTGTGCACCAGGAAAGGCTAATACTCTTTCACTTATTTATTTTATAATGCACATTTGCCATCTTGAAAATGCTTCCTAAAATTTTCAGTAACTTTAACTTAAATCAAAATACAGGAACCGAAGACAGTATATGAAAGAACAAAAACAACTATTTAAGCAAAGAAGGGCAAAAAGGATATTTGGCTCATTATTATCCACGGGCACTTCCGATTTTGTCCTCAGGCTATTGACACGAGGAGTCTGCCCACCACCTGAAGCAATGCAGAAATCAGACATAAAATACCTGATTATAAATGGCGACGATTTGTGTAAGGATAATAAAACCGATACGGCCATTTTAACTGCTTTTCGAAGTGGGGTTCTGACAAGCACTTCTGCTTTTATGAATTTTCCCGGCTCAGCTGAAAGGTTAAAAGAAATTCACTCTGAAAATCCTGATCTACCAATTGGCCTGCATTTAAACCTGACCGACGGCTATCCGGTTTTAGATTCAAAAAAAGTTAAAGAACTAACCGATAACAACGGCCTGTTTTACGGTATAGATACATTTTTACATCATATACACCAAATGCCCCTTTCCAAGGTGAGAAAGGAATTGCAATTGCAGATTGAGTTATTTTTATCGACCGGTGTTACACTCGATCACCTTGATTACCACTTTCATTTGGTAGCTTCATATGCTCCATTTTTTAAACTGGTTCGTGAACTCGCTTTAGAATATAATGTTCCGGTACGAAACCCTGTTCCCTTCAGCATATACAATCTAATAAAGTTAAACTCCAATGGAGGAGGAAGCCGGAATGGTATACGGAAGCTCATTTTATTCGGGCTTACACATCCATTTAAATCAATCCCGCTAATTCGTCAGGTAGGTCCGGTTGCATTTACTGAACAGAAACGCCTGATGTGTAATGAAGGAATAATCAGTACTGATTGGTTTATCGATCATTTTTACAATAATGCATTTACCGAAATTTTTGTTTCAATTCTGGAACAACTTCCTGCAGGAATCTCTGAAATTGCATGCCATCCGGGCAGGGAGAAGGAACTTGAAGTGCTGACATCGCAACCAGTGAAAGAAGTCATTAAAGATTTGAATATACAGCTTATTACATACAACGATCTTAAGAAACTTCAGGAAAAAGAAAAAACTGATCTTGTGGATATTACTACATAATAATAATACTAAAAGAATGTTCCATCCGAAATAAAAAAGTGAGCTGGATGTTTGATCAGATGAATATGTGTTAAAAATATTTGATAAATTTGATCTCCAATTGGTATCTTGAGATTTATTCAGGCAATTTAATTAAAATGAAAAAACTTAAAGTATCGACTGCACAATTTGAAAACCGCAGCGGAGATAAAGAATATAATTTATCAGTAATTGAGATGCTTGCCCAAAAAGCAGCAGAAGATGGATCAAAGGTAATAGCCTTTCATGAATGTTCAATTACCGGTTATACTTTTGCGAGAAAGCTGTCAAAAACACAGATGCTGGAACTGGCCGAATCCATTCCTGAAGGAGGAAGTATTCAAAGGCTCATCCAAATAGCTGACAGGAATGATATCACCATCCTGGCTGGTCTTTTTGAAAAAGATAATAAGGATAACTTATATAAGGCATATGTGTGTGTTGATAAAAACGGGCTTGTAGCAAAATACCGGAAACTTCACCCATTCATCAATCCACACGTCCTTCCGGGAAACGAATATTGTGTGTTTGATTTGCACGGGTGGAAGTGCGGGATACTGATATGCTACGATAATAATATAATAGAGAATGTGCGGGCAACCAAACTTTTAGGTGCTGATGTTATTTTCATGCCACATGTTACTATGTGCACTCCATCTTCTCGTCCGGGGGCAGGTTTTGTAGATCCGGCTCTTTGGAGGAACAGGGAAAACGATCCCACTTCACTGCGCATCGAATTTGATGGGATGAAAGGCCGCGGGTGGCTGATGAAATGGTTGCCATCTCGCGCTTATGATAATGCGGTCTACGTAGTTTTTGCCAACCCCATAGGCATGGATGACGATCAGCTTAAAAACGGCTGCTCAATGATTATCGATCCATTCGGGGATATAATAGCTGAATGCCGCACCCTGGGCGATGATCTGGCATCATCAATACTTATACCCGAAAATCTTAAAAAGGCAGGTGGATATCGCTACACACTGGCCCGACGGCCCGAATTATACCGGCACATTGTTGGAGAAGAACATAGCCCCGAACAGAAAGTGGTATGGTTAACTGATAATGAACCGGGATTAAACAAAGATTAATACTACCTACATTCGCTTTATTTTCAGCTTTCCAATTCTTGAGCTCAACGTTGTCGCAGGTACCTGCAATAGGGCTGCTGCCCCATCATCTCCTGAAATTTTCCAATTGGTAAGGTTCAATGCTCTTATTATGTTTTGTTTTTCAAATTCTGCCATTTCCTTTTCGGTAAAAACCCTTTCCTCCAGAGAAGATTCGTTTACCAGTATTCTATTGGAAGAAGGCAATACTTCCGAAAGGCTAATCTTACCTCCTTTACTTGTAATTACACACCTTTCCATAATGTTTTGCAGTTCCCTCACGTTTCCGGGCCAATGGTATGACAACAACTGTTGTTTATTTACTTTATTGAGTGTTATGGCAGGAATAGCTGATCGTTTAGCATATTTCTCCAGGAAAGCCTCAGCAAGTAAAATAATGTCATTCCCACGTTCCTTTAACGGAGGGATGTCTATTGGAAAAACATTAAGCCTGTAATAAAGATCGATTCTGAATTTTCCCAGTTCAATCTCCTCCTCCAGGTTTCGGTTAGTAGCGGTCACTAACCTAACATTTACCTTTTTGGTTCTGGAACTTCCTACAGGTTCAAACTCTCCCTCCTGAAGTACACGTAGCAGCTTAGCCTGCAATGATAAAGGCAATTCACCAATCTCATCCAAAAACAAGGTACCTCCGTCAGCCAGCACAAATCGTCCTTCCCTGGAACTTGCAGCACCTGTAAATGCTCCCTTTACATGGCCAAACAATTCACTTTCAACTAATTCTGATGGCAATGCGGCACAATTTAGAGCTATCATTGGCTTGTGGCTTCGGTTGCTTGCCTTATGAATAGCCATTGCAAACAGCTCCTTTCCTGTTCCTGTTTCACCGCATAACAGCACTGTGGATTCGGTAGGCGCTACCTGGCCCACAGAATGCAATGCTTTTAATATTTTAGGGCTTTCCCCTATTATGTTATCAAAATGATATTTATTAACCTGCTCCCGCAAAAAAAATGCCTCAGCGTTTAACTGCTTAATTTCCTCTTTTACCCTAACACTTTCACTTAAATTTCTTATAAACAATGCAAAAAACACCTTTTTGTTAAACCTATACCAGGAAATAGCTACCTCAGCAGGAAATACTTTTCCATCTACTGCAATGCAATTAATATTGCTCTTTAAAATTATTGATGCAAAAGAATCGGTTAGGGTATTCATACTTGCAAATGATTGCATGACTTTTTGGAAACTGGAAGCATCGAAAATTTCTTTTAGTAGTCTCCCACTTAAATCCTTATCATTTGCTCCGAAATTTAATTTAGCTGCTTTATTTGCCTGTGTAATTACTAGTTCCTCGTTTAATTCAATAAGCGAATCATTTGTCCCGTTTATAAGGCGATAAAGTTTGGCTTCATTTTCTATTAGCCTTTTTTCAAAACGCATACGCCTTAGTTCAGCAGCAGCCCGTGCGGCAAAGATTTTAAAAATTGCAAAAGCTTCCGGAAGCTCTGTCATTGGCTTATTATCCAACAGAGCTAGATGACCAAGCACAAATTCATTTTCATCGCGTAATGCCAGCCCCATATAACTTACTGCATTGAGTTCTGGTAGGTCCGGATCATTTGGATACAGATTAATTACATCTTGGGGTACATGGCAAATGTTATGGCTTTCCAATACAGGCTCGCATGGAGTACCAGGGATATCATATTCATATTCATCGACATAATGATCATCCAACCAAAAAGCCAATGCACGTAAACGATTAGATTCCTTTAAATATTCAGTAACCCAAACACCATGAGCATTGAGTGATTCAGCCAAATTTCTTACTAACAGGCGGAAGAATTTTTCGCCGGTATAGTCCGATGTACCTTCAACAATTTTTTTTAGAACTATTAGTCCAGACGAAAATTTATTTGAAGGATGATAATCAGCAGCCATAGCAAACAAACTATTAACGAAATAAAGTTAACGAATTTTCGTGAATAACGAGACTTCGTTACTTTTAAATTTTCATAACATATTAAATTTCAACTATTTACACGTACGGCACACCAATTGACTATTAGAGAGGAAGTTTGTTTAACACTAAAATATCAAAAAAATGGAAACAATGAGCAAATTAAAAGTAAATGGCTTCAGGACAGAAGACATTACAGAAACAGTAAATGCCATACAGGCAAATCCAGAGATTGCAAAATTTAAGTTTCGTACCAGAAACAAGTGGGTTACCGGAGGTCATAACAGGGCTACTGTGAAAGATTTCTATGGTGGTTGCCAGGAAGACACATCCCGTAAAAAGGCTTGGGTATTCGATAATGGTGAACCACCAATTCTTTTGGGTAACAATGAAGGTGCAAATCCGGTGGAATATCTTCTATCAGCATTATCGGGCTGTATGACTACTACCATGGCACTTCATGCTGCTGCAAGGGGTATAGAAATCGAAAGCATTGAATCCAGATTCGAAGGCGATCTGGACGTGCAGGGATTCCTTGGGCTGAATGACCAGGTTCGCAATGGCTACCAGCACATCAGGGTAATTTTCGACATTAAGGATGATCTTTCTGAATCTCAAAAGGAGGAACTAATTGCCTTTACCAAAATGTCGCCGGTATTTGATGTTGTTACCAATGGAACCCATGTCGATGTACATCTGGCTACTTAGTTGATCTACCGACTTAAAAAGAAATCCCGGGTTGAAATGGTTTGTAACCGGGATTTTTATAACAAAAATGATTGCATTATGCTTCTAAGCACTGATAATCAAAAAAAAATAAATTTTATTTCATCATTTTATTTAACTGATAACTAAACATATAAATCAAATTCATAAAAATATTTATTTATTTTTTAGTACTATGTATTGCAAAGTATTATTTTTTATTCATATATTTGTATAACAAATTACAGTGCTTAAAATCGTACTAGTTAAAAAAAAGTTCTATAAAAGGTGTAACGAAATAAAAATTCAGGCGTCTTAAAATTGAAATTGAAAAACAGAAAACAGGAAAATTTAAAAAATAACAAACAGGAGGACAAAGTCATGAAAACAATTAACAGCAGATTACGGAAAGCAGGAATAGAATCACTGACAGTATTGGCAATTATTTTTGCAACATGTTTCACAATCAGTGCTCAAGGTGCAATTTTTGAAAATACATTTGATGACAACGAAGAACTGGCTTCAGTTGAAACAATTAAAACTGCAGGCAGAGTATCAAGGAGTAATGAAGCATCAGCAGAAATTGAATACTATGCGGAATTCCTGAAAGAAGAAAGAGAGTCAGATTTAACAGTTGAATCATGGATGACAGATGCATCTTTCTTCGGAGTAGCAGAAATGGAAACAGAAATTGAGGAAGTATTAAAGGTGGAAGACTGGATGATGGATGAAGAACTTTTTAAAACAGAAGAAGAAGAAAAGAAAAAAGAAGAACCAGTAACAGTAAAAGTTGACAAAAAAGCAAAAACAATCGGAGTTACATTTCCTGGAGCACAGTTTGGAAGAAGGACATTTATACATATAGAAATGGAAGATCCGAAACTGGAACTGGAACAATGGATGGTAGATGACAGAGTATGGATAAAAAAAAGGTAGAAAACAGCAGAAAAGTTATGAAAACAGCAAGAAAAGCCGGCTAATTGCCGGCTTTTTTTATTACTATTCAAAAATTTTTAACTATATTTTCTTATCAAAAATAGAAGGACTTCATAATGACCCAATAAACACCCCTGCCGTTTTCACTTCTTCCTCAACCAACAGATTTTAATGTTATTTACGGGTATTCCTCTGCCTAAAATCTAACCTGAGACAATTAATTTAAAGAAAATCATTATCACTTTCCTTCTAAAAAATACAAATAAACAACATCAAGGTAACTTTATTCTAAAAAATAATATTTTTTTCATATCAGTAAACAACTGATAAATAAAATATTGAAAGATAAATATTAAAATCATGATAAAATTCATAATACTATGTATTGCATGGTATTATTATTTGTTAGTATATTTGTATAACAAACAACAATGTTAAAAAAAGTACATGCCAAAAAAAAGTTCTATAAAAAGTGTAACGAAATAAAAAGTCAGGCGTCTTAAAATTGAATACGAAAAACAGAAATTGAAAAAATTAAGAAAATAAAACAGAATAAACAGGAGGACAAAGTCATGAAAACAAGAAACAGCAAATTACAGAAAACAGAATTAAACTCACTGACCAATCTTATCGTTTTATTTGCCGCAGTTTTGGTACTTAACAACCAGGCAGCTGCCATAGGAAAAACTACTCATAAAAATGCAGGAACTGAAGCATACGCTGAAATAGTTATCGCAGAACATGATGCATACCTTAATATCGAAAGCTGGATGCTAAATGAAAATAACTTTTTCAATTCCTACGTATTGGAAGCAGAAACTGAAGCTTCTCTTGAAGTAGAAAGCTGGATGACCAATTCCACTAATTTTGCTTCAGCTAATTATCTGGAAACTGAAACAGAAGAAGCATTGATTTTAGCCGCATGGATGATAAATGAAACCAATTTTATGCCGACCTTTTCTCTGGCAACCGAAACAGAAAGTGCAATGGAACTTGAAAACTGGATGATTGATGCAAAAACCTTCGCTGTAGCTTATTCTTTGGAAACTGAAACAGAAGAAACACTGAATCTTGAAGATTGGATGCTTAATGAAAGTGTTTTCTTACCAGCTGCTGCACTGGAAGTTGAATCTGAAAGCATTCTGGAATTGGAAGCATGGATGGTAAATGACAGCACCTTCCTGGCAAAAGCACCTGTTAAAGAAGAATCTGGGGAACTGGCATTGAATGCTTCGGAAAAAGCTAAGAAAATAACAACAATCGAATATAAAGATCCTGCAACTGGCTACACCTTTTTATTCAAACTGGCTGAAGAAGAAGAACCAGAACTGGAATTGGAAAAATGGATGGTTGACAAAAAACATTGGAACAGAAAATAGAAAACAGAATAAACAAGCCATGAATTACAGTAAAAGCCGGCAAAGATGCCGGTTTTTTTTATGTTACAGCATACTCATTATGAATATCGGTAAGTACTTCAAAACCGCCGGCAGTAACTAAAACAGTATGTTCAAACTGAGCCGATAATTTGTTATCTATTGTACGGGCAGTCCAGCCATCCGCTCTGTCAACACGAGTTGCTGCGCGCCCCTGGTTAATCATAGGCTCTATAGTAAATATCATACCCGGTTTCATTTTAGGCCCTTTATTTCTGCGCGAAGTATGGTCAACCTGCGGTTCCTCATGAAACTTCAAACCAACACCATGACCACAAAATTCATACACTACACTTAAACCTTTGGCAGTCGCATAACGATTAATGACGAAGCCGATATTACCAAAAAAATTATCTGGTTTTACCTGCTGGATGCCCAGATAAAGACAATGATGCGTGACCTCGATCAGATTTTTCGCCTCCGGAGATATTTCACCCACCCAAAACATACGGGAAGTATCGCCATAATATCCATCAAGGATGGTTGTTACATCAATATTAATAATATCCCCTTCTTTTAGGATAACCTGTTCGGAAGGAATGCCATGGCAAACAACCTCATTAATTGAAATGCAGCTCGCTTTGGGGTATCCATTATATCCTTTTGTTGCAGGAACTGCACTATGCTCAACGATGTATTTATCTATCTGTGTATTGATGTATTCGGTGGAAACCCCAGCCTGAACAAATTGTGCAGCAAAATCAAGGGTCTGTGCTGCCAGTTTGCAACTTTTCCGAATTCCTTCAATCTGCTCCGGAGTTTTGATAATAATTCCACCCATAAGTTGTTATCCTGTTGGTTAAATTTTTTGCAAAAGTGGTTATTTACAATGGTATTTCAAAACCGAACAATAAATTTGCCTAAAAGTTTAGTTTCCTGTATCTCAAAACACAGGGCAGGAAAAAGAAAAAACCATAATATGAAACACATTAATCCGATTACTACCAAGTCTTATTTCATAAACCGGTTTGGGAAACTCTCCACATCATTTATGTTCTATCAAATGCAGGAGATTGCCTGGGAGCATGCAAACCTGCTTGGGTTCGGGTATAATCAATTAAAAAATGAGAACCAGTTCTGGGTGCTTTCACGATTAAAAGTTAAAATAAACCGGAGGCCTGAGTGGACTGAAAACTTTAACCTGGAAACCTGGTCGCGTGGTACCGATGGGTTTTACGGCTATCGCGATTTTAACTTTACAGATGCAGCCGGTATTAATATAATTCAGGCAACGAGCAGCTGGCTGATACTCGACGCTGGGACAAAACGTATTGTCCGCCTCTCTAAGTTCAAGGAGTTCCCCAAATATGCTGAAAGCGTTTTTGGTCACAATGCCTCAAAAGTGAAATCTCCCACATCGGATGAACCTTTATACTTTACTCCTGTCCTTTTCAATGAGATCGACATCAACCAGCACTTTAACACCGGTAGATACATCGAAAGAATTATTGATAATTACCCTTTTAACTTTCATGAAGAGAATGAGCTTACAGAGTTTGAAATCAACTTTTTAAAGGAAGGCCTGCCTACCGATCGGCTGGCTGTAAAAAAGCAGCAATCTGATGAACTGAACCATCTGTGCAGTGTGGTACGTGAAAGCGACGGGGCCGATCTGATCAGGGCCCACTTAGTATGGAAGAAAAGATAGAAAATAGCAGAAATCAGGAATGATACAAATCCAGTATCTTCCCCACCTTTTCTTCCATTTCCAGTTGTCCGTCAATCCAGTGAATTTTAGTACCCCTTTTCTCCATCCCGCGAAACCATGTCATTTGTCGTTTGGCAAACTGATGAATGGCAATTTCCAGCTTGTCGTACATTTCCTGGTAAGTCAATTCGCCTGTTAAATAAAGTGTCAGGTATTTATATTCCAGTCCGTAATAAATAAGCTGATCCGGTGTTAAACCTGAATCAAGTAATTTCTGCACTTCCTCCACCATCCCCTCCTCAAGCCGCTGCTTCAATCTTCCGGATATTCGCTGGCGACGTACATCCCTGTCAACCTTAACTCCAATGTTGAGGCTGTTAATCTCTGACTCACCCGTTTCTGATTCCGGATTTTCACGATAATACAATTCAATTTCAATGGCCCGTATTGCCCGCCTGTCGGTTTCAATGTCGGTTTTATTATGGAGACTTGACTTCATTTTTCTCAAAATCTCAGAAAGCTCTTCAAGCGATTTACCTTCAAGTTCTTTTCGAAGCTCCCGGTTAGGCGGAACCTGTATCAGCCTGTAATCTTTCAGCACTGCCTCCAGGTATAAACCGCTGCCACCACATAATACCGGAAACTTACCTCGCATCCGTATTTCCTCGAATACTCTTCCAAAATCAGTCTGAAAGCGGTAAACGTTGTAATGCTTGCCCGGGTCTTCTATGTCCACAAGGTGGGAAGGAATTTCAACTCCATTAACAAAATAATCGATGTAGTCTTTACCTGTTCCAATGTCCATTCCCCGGTACACCTGACGGGAATCTCCCGAAATTACTTCACCTTCAATTTTTGCTGCAAGATGCGCTGCCAGTCCTGTTTTCCCTGTGGCTGTAGGACCCAGAATGGTAATTAAATTGTATTTTTCTTTACCGGTATTCATTTTTTAGCTTTCTCCGGCTACAAAACTATAAATTATCATCTATTGAATGGCTTATTCCAAAATTATCCTCTCTTATAAAGTATCGAAAGTTCTTAAAATTTGATGATAATTATGAATTCCGGTATCAGAAATTCAGGAATGAAATATATTTGAAATTTAAATGAGAAAACATCTGATGATAAAAGAAGCTTGTGTTGAGACCCTTGAAGAAGCTCTGATCGCTGAAAAACAAGGTGCAGACCGGATTGAATTATGCGCAGATCTAAAAAATGACGGACTGACTCCTGATGTGGAGCTTATGCAAAAAGCCTGCATATCGCTTAAGATTCCAGTTATGGTAATGATTCGTCCGCGCGCAGGTAATTTTGTTTATTCTGACCTTGAAATAATCCAGATGAAACACGAAATCGATCAAGCTAAAAAAGCAGGAGCTGCCGGTATCGTGCTCGGCCTTCTTACTCCGGAAAATAATGTAGATGAAAAAAATACGCAGTTGCTGGCCGAATATGCAAGTCCACTGCCCGTTACTTTTCACAAGGCCATCGATGTCATGGAAAATCCTGTGAAAGGCGCAGAGGTTCTAAAAAGAATAACGGGAATCAAACGGGTTCTTACCTCCGGAGGTAAAGTCACGGCAAAAGAGGGGTCCGAAACTATTAAAAAGATGATGGAAGCAGCTGGCGATAAACTGGTAATACTGGTAGCCGGGAAAGTAACTGATAAAAATGTGTACGAGATACAGCAACTGACCGGTGCTGAAGAATTGCACGGAAGAAGAATCGTTGGTGAGCTTTCTTAAATTTTTTATGCATGCCTATACTTCTGGCAGGTATTCTGATTTTATAACTTGAAGTTAAACATTCGACGACATGAAAAAATTACTACTTATTGTTCCAATTCTCACAGCCTTAATGTCACATGCTCAATATGAACATGAAGTAACGGGCTACGTCTGGCCTGAAGACAAAGAAGTGTTACAAAAACTTGAAGAGTGGCAGGACCTTAAATTCGGGCTGCTGATGCACTGGGGTGCATACAGTCAGTGGGGAATTGTTGAATCGTGGTCGATATGCCCCGAAGATTATGGCTGGTGTGAACGCAAAAAAGGTTCTGATCCTAATGATTACTATACTTATAAAAAAGAGTATGAAAACCTGAAGCTTTCATTCAACCCTACAGGGTTTGAACCTGAAAAATGGGCTAAAGCAGCTCATGATGCCGGCATGAAATACGTGGTGTTTACCACCAAACACCACGATGGCTTTAGCATGTTTGATTCAAAATACACCGATTATAAAATTACCGATGATGATTGTCCGTTCAGCGTGAACCCAAGGGCTAATGTCACAAAAGAAATATTTGATGCTTTTAGAGCGGAAGGCTTATGGGCCGGCGCCTATTTTTCAAAGCCCGACTGGCATTCGGAACATTACTGGGATCCGAAATTTCCACCATTCGACCGGAATGTAAATTACGACCCTGAACTTTACCCCGCAAAGTGGGAGAAGTTTGTTGATTTCACGCACAACCAGATCATGGAATTGATGACCGACTATGGAAAAGTGGATATTCTTTGGCTCGATGGCGGATGGGTAGCCCAAAAACCTGCCTCACTTATAGAACAAGCCTATGCCGGCAAAGGTGAAGGCACACCATCGGGGTTCATAAAAAACCGGACAGTAAACCAGGATATCCGCATGGATGAGCTGGCAGCCAAAGCCCGCGAAAAGCAGCCCGGATTAATCGTTGTAGATCGGGCAGTGCGTGGCCCCAATCAAAATTACCTGACACCCGAAAACCGGGTACCTGAAACACAACTCCCCTACCCCTGGGAATCGTGCATCATTGCAGGCGGTGGCTGGTCATGGGTGCCTGATCCCAATTTCATGACACCGAAACAAGCGATACACATGCTTATTGATATTGTGGCCAAAGGCGGGAACCTCTTGTATAATATAGGCCCGGGACCGGATGGAAGGTGGCCTGAAGGTGCCTATGAATTGCTATCGGCCATGGGCGACTGGATTACGGTAAATGGAGAAGCCATTTATTCAACAAGGGCCATCGAGCCATACAAAACCGAAAATATTTGCCTGACACAGAAAAAAGATACCAAAGAAGTGTTCGCGATTTATCTCGAACAGGAGGATGCTCCCAAAAATCAACTTCCGGGCTTCTTCAAAGTAAAAGGCATCTTTGCTGCACCGGATGCCAAGTTGAATTTACTGGGAAGCAAAGGGAACCTGAAGTGGGAAAATACCACAGAGGGCGTAAAGGTTTATATTCCGGAAAAAATACGTAATAACCTTCCCTGCGACCTGGCATGGGCAATTAAAATTTCAGCAGTGAAATAATTTTATTTCCACTTTCATTTAACGCACCCGGGAAAAAGAAATACATCGGGTGTTTTTTCCTGAATACATATAATATAGTTTTATCAGCCTATTCATATAATCGTTTTTTAACGATGTTGGTCGAACAGCAATACATTTCCATCCGGGTCAGTTACCATAAAACTTGCAGGTCCTGTTGTGTTTTCGTCTGCTTCCGGATTTATGGAAATCCCTTTATCTTTTAAGTACCTTTGAATATCTCTTACATCATCGAACTTGTCTAAATTTTTTGCATTCTCGTCCCAACCTGGATTAAAGGTCAAAATGTTACCTTCAAACATACCCTGAAACAGTCCGATTAAAGAATTTTCATTCTTCATAATGAGGTAATTCTTTTCTATGTCTCCTGCAAAGACTGTGAAGCCAAGATTCTCGTAAAATGCTTTAGAAGCGTTAATGTCCTTGACACTAAGGCTAATTGAAAATGCTCCTAATTTCATAATATTAACTTTAAATTTGTATAAATTTATGTCTGTCCGTTTAAAGTTATTTCCATCTTGTATTTAGTAAATGAGTTAATTTAAAATCCATTTCCTAACCATACAATCAGCTCAATGAAAATTAAAACAGTCTTTTTTATTTTGTCATTATTATATCGAAAAGTTGATCCGGGCTAAAACCCTTCACATACCACCAGACCCTTATTGGCTAAACCGCGTGTTGCCACTCGTTGATTTATTTGAGTCAATAGGACTAATTTCAAATAAAAAGTCAGGATCGATATCTAGTGGGCCCATTTTTTCTTTCCCATCATAATCAATCATTTTAATTCCATTGTCCCAATATAATGTTGTACCATCACATTTCACCTGACAAAACCTGTTTTTATCTTTTAGTTGAAAATATGAATTATGTGGATTCTTTGACTTTTCTCTAATAAATTTATCAAGGTCTACTCTCCTTATTTCGTTGTTGTTCCACAGGCAGGTAATAGTATAACGATCTATATTTAATATTTTAACAATCCATTTCATAGTTGTTTCCACCTTCTGCCTATTGTAACGGTTTAATCTTTTTAAATGTTTGTATCTCAGATCGAAGGAGCTTTATCAGCTACCGCTTACTCAGCACCTCTTTTTCATATTGCTGTACTTCGGCTATATATTCTTCACCAGCGGGAACATCATTCATCAGGCAGTAATAGTCCCACACAGCGCCAAATGGTTTTGTTTTCAGTTCTTCGAGCATGGCCAGCCGTTCAAAATATTTACCTTCCTCCTCCAAATTTAACAGCATGGAGGTTGGTTCAAGCAATGCAATTAAAAAAGCCTTCTGAGCGGCACGTGTTCCTATCACATAAGCCCCTACCCTGTTAATTGAAGCATCGAAGAAATCGAGCCCGGTATTTACCCTGTCAAAAAAGTTATTGCGTACAATTTCCGAAGCAATTAACTGCACCTCTTCATTTAATGTAACCACATGATCGGAGTCCCACCTTACCGGACGGGTAACATGCAGCAGTGCTTCATCGATAAAATGCAGACATGATGAAATTTTATCGCCCACCTGTTCCGTAGGATGAAAGTGGCCGTTATCAAGGCAAATCAATTTATTGTTCTTTATGGCATACCCAAGGTAGAAATCGTGTGAGCCAACAGTCATCGATTCAGCACCAATCCCAAACAATTTACTCTCGACAGCATCTTTCAGGAATTCTTTTGAAAATTCCTTTGTAAAACCCTCATCGAGCGATTTTACAAGTTGTGCCCGGTATCCGTTCCGGTCGATTGGAACGTCCTTCGAACCATCGGGAACCCAGGTATTGTGAATACAAGGTGTGCCAAGCTGTTTGCCCATTTCAGCCCCTATTTCCCTGCAACGCCTCATATGTTCCACCCAAAACTGCCTGGTGCTTTCATCTTTCGACGATAATGTAAAACCACTGTTGGCTCTTGGATGCGAAAAATAGGTACCATTAAAATCGAGCCCAAGGCCTTGTACTTTGGCCCAGTCAATCCACCCCTGGAAATGTTCAGTACCAACGGCATCGCGATCAACATCTTTTCCTGAAAACTCACCATAGCTGGCATGCAGGTTCAGTCTCTGTTTTCCGGGCAGCAATTGCATGACCTTTTCTAAATCGGCACGCATTTGTTCAATAGTAGTTGCTTTGCCCGGATAATTCCCTGTAGCCTGTATCCCGCCACCCGACAAAGTCGCATCCGGCTTTTCGAATCCACCCACATCGTCAGTCTGCCAGCAGTGCAGGCTTATTTTTACCCGATTCATATTAGCTATGGCCATATCGGTGTAAACACCCAATTCAGCATACTGCTCTTTGGCCAGCTCATACATTTTATTAATATTTTCGTCGTTCATATGATTTGATTTAAATTTTATTCCATATAAAAAACCTCTTCCAACGGTTTTGTAACCGGTGAATTATCGTCATTGGTCTTCATTATATCCGACATAAATTTCCACCACCTTTTTACGGTATCAACTTGCCCCAAATCTTGTGAGCTGCCATCTTTGTCAACTTTCTGAAAGGCAAACAAGGAACTTGATTCCTCATCAAAAAAAATTGAATATTCACTGATACCCGCTTCTTTTAACAGATTCTTCAGCTCAGGCCAGATTTCCTGATGCCGCTGTTTATAATCAGCTATCTGGCCTTTATTAAGATACATTTTAAATGCTGCTCTTTTCATTTTCTGATTGATTTAATCAAGGTAAATGTAATCCTGCCGACAGAATTATAAAAGTATAAAAATTATTTACGGTCTTATTCTTTTGGTGAAAAAGACTTTGCCACGAGCGGTAAATGTTTCCCACCATATTTTTCTTCATTAAAATTGGAATACAAGGAACTTTTTTCAAAAGCTGAATCTCCCAATAAATCCAAAAGCTCATGGCTTTTTAGAGGCAGAAGCGGTGTTTTATTGGAAATTACCTTTCCGTCCTTCTTCAGGTGCAGTTCTGTTTTAAACTCAATTAACAGGCTGCCAGGCTCACTGCCGTATTTACGAATAAATTTGATGTTACCGGTTTCAATTAGTGGTAGTTCAGTGACCGGTTCAGAAAGAATGAAATCGTAATTGAGAATCTGAAGCAATAATAAACCGCCAGGTTTCAATACCTGTCTGACACCGTCCATCATTCCCTTCACATGTCCTGCAGAAGGAAGATGCACCAGCGTGTTTCCAAAGCAAAGCACAACATCAAATTGTCTTCCTATAAAATCGTCCTCCAATTTTAGCATATCCCCTTTTTGAAAGGTTAGATTTGGATGCTGCTTTTCTGATTCAGCCCGTTGCAACAAATCCTCGTTCAAATCAATTCCGGTAACTTCAGCGCCGGCAGTGGCCAGTTGAAAAGCCAGTTCACCGGTAGCACAACCTATGTCAAGGATTTTTTTGCCTGCCAATCCATCGCAATTTCTTTCAACAAATTTCAGCTGTGCCGGATTATAAGGGAATATTTCATGATAGTGTTCTGAAATGGATGAATAAAATTCATTTTGTGTGTCTTTCATTTTTATAAGGTTTTATAACTTTTTAAATACATGGTACAGCTAATATGGATACAGCCTTTTTAGATGATTATTTATGTTCAGCCTTATGTTCTTTTTCAATCCTAATCCGGGCATCGACGGCAAGAATTTCCGTTTCATTACCAAGTAACGGGTTAATATCAATTTCTATTATCTCAGTTGCGTTGCGAAGCAGGCTTGACAGCCGCACTATGATTTCTTCAAACAATGGTATATTCACCCCCTGCTGGCGCCGGTATCCTTTCAGGATTTTCCACGACCTCAGCTGCCTGAGCATTGATGCCGCTTCGCTTTTGGAAAGTGGCGCCAAACCTGAGGACAAATCCTTCAGCACCTCCACATAAATGCCCCCTAAACCGCAAAGCACAACGTGTCCAAAATTCTGTTCGTAGGTAGCGCCCAGGAATAGCTCTTTCCCTGAAGCCATCTGTGCCACCAATACACCTTCAGCCCCTTTTATTTCATTCAGGTGATGAAACTCCTTGCGCACCTGTTCTACATTCCTGACATTCAACACCACTCCCCCCACATCGGTTTTATGTACCGGCCCTACTACTTTCATCACTACCGGAAAACCGATGCCCATAGCAGCCAAAACGGCTTCTGTTTCGCTCCGTGTTACTTTTTCCTTCACGCGTGGAATTCCGGCTGCATCAAATAACCGGTGAATGACCTCCGGCGGCTGGTAACCATTGGAAGCTGCTTCAACCACATCGCGGATCACTTTCACATCGATGCCTTCCAAAAATGTTTCAGAAGGTGCAGGAGCAGGTGTATGGATAACTTTTGTAAGCGCTCTGCCCAGCAACACTTCATCGGGAAAGTTAACGTTCCCATGCGACAGAAAAAATGATACATCTTCCTTAACATTGATTATTGAAGGCAATATAGGATATACCGGCTTTTGGCAAATTTTCATTTTATCGTTAAGCACCTCATAAACATCACGAATCGGGAATAGTCCCGGACTGCCAAAAATGACGGCCATACCATCTACATCAAAATCATTTTCACAGGCATCAATTATCTCACCCAATTGCTCAGCGGTACCTGTTGCTAAAAAATCGATAGGATTTTCAAGTGAAGAACCTGGAAATAATTTTTCTTTTAATACCTTGCGGGCAGGAGAATCCGGAATTTGCGGAATTTTCAGACCTCCATCTTCCAGTGCATCGGTAAGCATAACCCCCGGCCCCCCGGCATGTGTAATAATAGCCAGTTTTCTGCCTTTTAGCTCCTTGCACATAAATACATTGGCAACCGTTGTAAGTTCTTCACGTCCGAAGCAGCGAACAATGCCAGCTTTGCGAAACAGTGCTTCCACAGCGGCATCGGAGCTGGTTAATGCCCCCGTATGCGACGATGCTGCCCTGCTTCCGGCAGCCGAGCTCCCGGCTTTTATAGCTGCAATCTTACATCCCTTACGGACCAGTGATGAAGCATGAAGTAAAAGTTTATCCGGATTATTGATGTTTTCAATGTAAAGCAATTTTACTTTGGGACTGACTCCCTGTTCATAGTTCACATCAAGGTATTCAAGTATATCCTCAACACCTGTTTGGGCACTGTTGCCTACCGAAAAAACATTGGCAAATCGCAGACCTTTCGGAATGCCTGATTCAATAATAAATACAGCAGTAGCTCCCGAACCGGAAATAAAATCACAGCCCCCGCTTGTCAGTGGGGGTATAGGTGTAGTAAATACACTGGCATGATGAGGCGTCATTACTCCAATGCAGTTAGGCCCTATAAGGCAGCCCTCATATTTGTCAACCACCCCGGCAATTTGTTGTTCCAGCTTTTTCCCTTCTTTGCTGGCTTCACCAAACCCTGCAGAAACAATGATGAAAGCTTTGGTATTTTTCTGTGATGCAAGAATTTCCACTACAGGCAGGCAAAATTGGGCAGGAATGGCTAGTATTGCCATATCAACCTGAGGCAAATCTTCTGCACTTTTATATGCCGTTATTCCCTGAATTTCATCCTCATGAGGGTTGACTGCATACAGCTTCCCTTTATAAAAATGTTCCTTGAGGTTTTTAACAATCTTTCCACCTGGTTTCATGGTATTGTTTGAAGCCCCTATAATGGCTATGCTATCAGGTCGGAATAGTTTATCATTTATCATGTGGCACTGCTAATTTTGCATAAAAATAGATATTTTCAGAGCATATAAACCTGATATTTTTCAATCCACCCCAATACTTTCCTGAACAGAATTCTTAATTTTACCAAATTTCTGAAAATGGACGAAAAGAAGGAACAAAAAATAATAGTTTTTACCACCCTGTCTGGTGACGATAAAAATCTAATCCTTAATGGTATTAAGGTTGCAGATATTTTTAAAAAGGAACTGTGCCTTTTATACCGGCTTAATAAAAAGGAAAGAAAGATTAGGGATTCAATTGAAATGAAATTACATGAATACCTTATACCTCTCAAAAAGGAAATTCCCATTTTAAAAACTTCTGTACATGTTACAGATGAAAAACTAAATGACCTGCCTGAAATTCTGGCCGACAATCATGAAGCCATAGTATTAATAGCTTCTTCATCCGAATATAAAAAATATGCAACTGCAGGAACCCGAAGTCCGGTACCCTTTTTATTTGTTAACCCGGGGTCATCTGTATCACCATTTCAGAAAATTATCCTGCCCATTGATTTGCGCAGGGAGAACAGCGATACAACATTATGGTGCTCCTGGTTCGGCCGGTTTGCAAAATCCGAAATAATTGCTGTGGCAGCAAATGAAAAAAGTCGTGACTCACAGCGGCTGGTTATGCAAAATGTGATGATGGCAAAAAAGCTGTTCAAAAAAACCGGAATCGGTCATAAAATATACAAAGGAAAAAAATCGAGCTTCAACAACTGTTTTGAAGCTATGGATTTAGCCCTTAATTCAGATACTGATTTATTTATATTGCTTGGAAGTTCGGTAATTACACCTATCGATTGGCTAATTGGCCTTCCTGAAAGGAAAATTATAAATAAAGCGGGCAACCTTCCTGTCCTACTTGTCAACCCCCGACGCGATAATTACATTTTATGTGATTGACGCTAATCAATTTATTGTAATTCTAAACCTTATTTTTATATTTTTGTTCCCTGTGAACAAAACAGTTCGTTTAACCAAAAACTTAACTATGACAAAAAACCCGACAAACCCTAAAGAATGGCATGTTGTTACTACCCGCTCGCGGGCAGAAAAAAAGGTTCATGCCAGACTGGAGGAGCAAAACATTGAAAGCTTTTTGCCCCTGCAGAAGAGACTTAGACAATGGAAAGATCGGAAAAAATGGGTAGAAATGCCCATTATTTCAGGATATTGTTTCGTTAACATCAGCTCAAAAGAATATGAAAAGGTACTCCGAACCGAACATGTTGGAGGTTTTGTGCGGTTCGAGGGAAAACCGGCACGGATACCAAAGTATCAAATTGAATTTCTAAAGAAAATGCTCAACCAGTCGGATTTCGTTGTTGAAGTTTCACAAGAAAATTTTGAAACCGGTAAAAGGGTGGAAATTATCGATGGCCCGCTGATTGGTGTACAGGGAGAACTGCTGAGCCACCGCGGAAAAAATCGCTTTATCCTGCGCATAAATCAAATGAATACTGTTTATGCTGTCGAAATCTCTGCCGATAAAATCACTGCCCTTCCTTAAGCCACTGAAGTGAAATATTAAAAGTGTACAATATACTTTTAAAAAATAATTTCTTACCTTTAGCTTCAAATAAAAAAACATTAAACCATGACTGATTTAAAACAGTTGGAAATCTGGTTTGTAACCGGAAGCCAGCATTTATACGGAGAAGAAACCTTAAAACAGGTAGCAGCAAATTCAGAAACCATTTCTAATGCGCTTGATGCCTCGGATTTCATTCCTGCAAAAGTAGTTTTCAAGCCGGTACTAATCACGCCTGATGCCATTACCCGTTTATGTGTCGATGCTAATTCAACGGCTAACTGTATTGGTTTGATAACCTGGATGCACACTTTTTCGCCTGCAAAAATGTGGATTGCCGGTTTAAAAATCCTGAACAAGCCTTTGCTTCACCTGCACACCCAGTTTAACCGCGACATTCCATATGCCGATATTGATATGGATTATATGAACCTGCACCAGTCGGCACACGGAGGACGGGAATATGGCTTTATGGTGACCCGTCTTCGTAAAAACCGCAAAGTGGTTGTAGGACACTGGAAAGACGGGGAAGTACAGAAGCGGATTGGAATCTGGTCGAGGGCTGCAGCAGCCTGGCACGACTGGCAGGGAGGGAAGGTAGCACGTTTTGGTGACAATATGCGGGAGGTAGCCGTTACAGAAGGCGATAAAGTGGAAGCCCAGATAAAGCTCGGCTATTCAGTTAACGGTTACGGTATTGGCGATTTGGTAAAAGTAGTCAATCAGGTATCCGATGCAGAAACAGACAACCTTGTAAAAGAATACGAAGGTTTATATAACATTGCAGCTGACGGCCGCAAAGGAGGGGCCTTACACGAAAATGTAAGGGTTCAGGCCCGATATGAATTAGGGATGAAGGCTTTTCTCAAGGATGGAAATTTTGGAGCATTCACTACCACCTTTGAAGATCTTCATGGCCTTGCCCAACTTCCGGGTCTGGCTGTCCAGCGGCTAATGGTTCAGGGTTACGGGTTTGGCGCTGAGGGCGACTGGAAACATGCCGCCCTTGTACGGGCTATGAAAGTGATGGCGGCAGGCCTCGATGGCGGCACATCCTTTATGGAAGATTATACCTACCATATGAATCCGGATGGAATGAAGGTACTTGGAGCACACATGCTCGAAATATGCCCTTCTACTGCAGCCGGAAAAGCAAGCCTTGAGGTACATCCACTGGGTATAGGCGGGAAAGATGACCCGGCCAGGCTGGTATTCAATGTACCGGAAGGTCCGGCAATTAATGCCTCCATTGTTGATATGGGCAATCGGTTTCGAATGCTGGTAAATAATGTAGAGGTTGTAAAACCGGATGCAGAATTCCCAAAACTGCCGGTTGCAAGGGCATTGTGGGTTCCGCAGCCAAACCTGCAGATTGGTGCTGCAGCATGGATACTGGCAGGAGGCGCTCATCACACTTCGTTCAGCATGGCTGTTAATACCGAATACATGGAAGATTTTGCAGAAATGGCCGGAATTGAAATGATACTTATTGATAAGGACACAAAAATTTCGTCATTCAAGAATGAACTCCGGTGGAATGAAATGTATTACATGCTGGAAGGAGCACTGAAGCCCTGATCGATAATTCAACAGGAGTAATAAAATTTTAACTTTCGGGCTGTTAAACAATTCTTCACAAGGATTAGTTAACAGCCCGTTTTTTTACTGTTTTATTTTCAAATGGGAGGGTAAAATAGAATGTTGAACCTGGTGATTTTATATCATTCAGATCTTTATCAAAACTTTTAACCCAGATTTTCCCTCCATGCTTATCAACAAACTCCCGGCATAGAATCAACCCGAGCCCGGTACCTTTTTCATTTTGTGTGCCTTTAGTTGAATAACTTTCATCAAGCCGGAACAACTTACCGATGTTATCATTGGATATACCTATACCGGTGTCCGCTACAGAAACTACAATTTCATGTGATTCCTTCCTGGCCGATATAATTATATTTCCTCCAGGTTTGGTAAATTTCACTGCATTCGAAACCAGGTTCCTCAAAATAGTCCCCACCATCTCATAATCGGCAAATACAACTAACGATTCAGGAGTCTCTTTTCTGATCTCAACCGATTTATAACTGGCCAATTCAGTAAATAAAAGCTCTACTTCACGCACTAAATTCACCAGATCAAATTTTTCAGGATTAAATTCAATCCTTCCGGTTTGCGATTGCGACCATTCCATAAGGTTTGTCAGCAATTCCATTGCTACGTTCGATGACTGGTGAATGATATCAGCATATCGTTCCACACTATCGTATTTCTTCTGTTGGGTCTGGTCAATTAAAATCTTACTAAAACCAATTATGGAATTAAAAGGACTTTTTAAATCGTGGGCAATAATTGAAAAGAACTTGTCTTTTGTTGCATTTAATTTTTGAAGCTCTTCATTTTGATCTTTGATTTGATTTGACCGGCGGCGAATTTTAAAATACGATAGTGAAAGCAAATACATCAATACACTTATAATGATACCACTAATAAGTACGGTTAATACATTAATACTAAAAAATGCACGGTCGCGCGATTGTGTAAAAACCAGCCACCATTTGGTACCGTTAAATTCAACAGGAGATATAGTGGACCGCATACTTGTATTCACTATTTCCGAAGAACTGTTTAACTGACTATCATAAAGCAAAGCCGTATCAATAATACTGTTGTCGAATATCTGTAAGCGCACCCTGTCCTGATTCTCTTCATCAAACTGTCCTAAAATACCCCGCATTAAATCCCTCATCCTGTAAGGACTGTAAACCCACCCCCTTATGGCTTCCCTACGTTCCTCAACCGTGTTGGCAGGCATATCCGGGTCGTAATAGGGAGCGTACATCAACGTCCCTGCCTGCACATCTTCATCTGTTTCCTGCACCAGGCCTACTTTACCGGAAAGTATTGCCAAATCGTTATCGCGCGACACTTCCATAGCCCTTCTTCTAATGGGGTCGGAATACATATCGTACCCAAAAGCACGAAGATTTCGACCAGAAAACGGCTCCAGGTAAACTATGGTTGTATATAATTCTCTATCTCCTTCAGGAAAAACAGTATAATCGGGAAAACCTTCCTGCCTTACCTGCCTGATATGTTCCTGCAACTCGTCGGGGGGAATAATTTCAGAGTAACCTACCCCCTGAATGCCGGGCAGATTAATATCAAGCCTTGATCGTTTCATAAAATTATTCCAATCTTCCCGTGTAACGGTATCACTGGCAGCAAAATGGGCTGCACCTGCGCGCAACATTATAGCATGCGCATGAAGCCGTGCATCAATCTTTAACCCTATCTCCATACTTATTGATGCAAGTTCTTCTCTTGCTTCCCGCTCCTTGTTATGATAGATCAGATTGGTTAAAATTGCAGTTATAGCAAGCCCGCTTACCAGGACCAAAAATGCCTTCCAGCCACTTGTGAGGTTTTGCAGACCAAAATATTCGAATACTTTTAATTTCATGTCTCCAGCATTTGCGCGCTTCAATGAAAAAAAATGTTCCTAATCTTAATCATTAATTTTCCTGCTCTATGTTAAATTATCAGATAAAATATATGTCATAAATTCTGAATATTTTGTCTGCTAACCAAAAGACATAATGTTCATTTTAATAATGATTTTGGCTAACATGGTGCTAAAAGTAAGTAAATAAAAATAAACTACCAACATCTGATGAAACAAGTATAAGATGTGTATATCTGCCCGGAACAATAAAAAATTTCAACCATCATGTGACAGATCAAAAAAGAAACTCATTTTTCAATTGAGTTCTGATAATTTAAAATTTGAGAATTTACAATTTTATGTTTCTACCTTTTACCCGGAATCCTGACTAATCCAAAATAGATATAATATACCTTCCCCTGACTAAACTCAATGTAAACTCAGTATTAATTCAATATTAACTCAGTGTAAATTCAATTATAATTGAATTTACACTGAGTTAATATTGAATTTGTATTGAGTTATTATTGAATTTAGTATAGAGAAGAACTCCTTAAGGACATGTTCTTTTAATGATTACGGATCACTACCATATAACTAAAAATCTTGAATCTCCCTGGCAACGCATGGAAAGGGTGATTTTCAATCCCAGGCCGGCAGTTGCGCCGTGAGGTGGTTGATTGGGGCTGCATTGCTATAGATACTTGATTTCTCAGGGATCGTTGGCAGGAACATGGTCGGTGCAGAGGGATAGTTCCCTAAAATGTCTCTCCAGGCTCTATAACTGCAAATTTTCTTATGTTATTTCTCATGTAATATTGTATATCCAATTTAACGGACTGTTTACTATCATTCTTCAACTTTCTAAAGTATACCACTATTAATCACATACTATTTCTTATGCAATTCGCGGAACGGGCTACTGCGTTGAAAGATTATTGTAATTTTTTTTAACAACAGCCACTTTTTCTTCATTCTCAGCAATGGCCCGGGTTGTAAACATCATCACACCGGTTGCATTGGCAGAAAGGCCACCCAGTAAGACCGTTTCAAATTCGCTTGCCGAAATTTGGTAGGGATTATCATAAGCCTGAACAATAGGCCAGATCTTTGGCGTATTATCCTTGTCCGATTCCATCCTGGAGCTAAACCATCTGATGTTTTCGTCCACCCACTCCGGATTTCTGCCCATGCGGGCATGATACACCATTGGCGAAAATACATCAACATGTTCAGTTAACAGATCATAATCGAGCCCCAGTATCCGCCGTCGTGCACCGTCAAATTCATCATCGGTCCACGGACAATGATAGATTCCCAGCAAAATGCCGGGTTTTACTTCATCAACAATCTTTCTCATGTCAGCTGCCCACCCGGCAATGATTTCGCACCGCCAGTTGCGCCAATCCACATCGTGATTGTTCATAATCCATTCTGCCTTCTGCGAAGTGCTGCCCACAGGGACCTTGATGTCTTTATCAGCGGAAAAGGCTGACAGGCAATTTTCACAAAAACAGGTTTCGGGCAAAATGGGTTCGGGTTCTTCAAATTGGGCGTGCCAGTGCACATAATCCATCCACACACCATCAATGTCATATTCTGTTAACAGATTGCGCAACTGTTCATAACGGTATTGCCTGAACCCGGGTTCTGTAGGACATACCCCCATGAACCAGGAAGCAGCTTCAACATGTTCTCCCTTTTCATTAACAGCCCATGCTTCTATGTTATCTTCAACATAACCCTTGCCGTTCAAGGTAGCAAATTCAGCATAAATCTTCATTCCTTCCTCCCTTGCCTGCTGCATCATTTTATCGTCGATCGATCCGCTGTGCACAAAAATGGCATTGATTCCCAGATCCGACAGGTTATATCCTTTGTTCCATAAAGGCTGCGGATGACCGTAAATACCCCTGATTTCGATTTCCTTATCAGGTTCGTTATTACAGGAAACTATACTTAATGGTATAAAAGCAATCAGGGAATAAATTAAAACAAAACACCACTTTTTAAACATCATAGCAATTGATTTTTAAGCATTTATCAAATATACATTAAAAGTCTTCACTCAAGGAATTAAAAACAATATATCACATGCTAAAAGTTTTCAACAATTCATAGCTTAAGAATGAGGCATTGGCGCAAAAACGTGACTAATCTCATGATATAAACAATTTTCTTTTGAAATAAAAATAACACTCCTGTGTTGGTTTTTAATATATAATGTATATTTTCGGCAATTCGAAATCATAAGCGGCCAATTACCTTTTCGAAAAAGAAAAATTTTAATGACAAAAAAAAGATTTTTTACAGTAATTTTTTGTGTTTTCTTTTTACTGTTAACAACCACCAATCAACGCATTTCATCATCCCCGGATAGTTTGTTTGAACAAAAAGTTCAACCGGTAATCAGTCAGTCGGAGAAGGAACTTGCTGAAATGAAGGAGGTATTCGAAAGGTATGAGCATTGGCTTGACGTGCAAATGGCTGAATCGCGTACGGTAGGCGCAGCTGTGGCAGTTACCTATAAAGATAAGATTGCATTTATTAAATGTTACGGTACCAGAAAGTTAGGCAGCGATGATCTGGTTGACGAGCATACTATTTTCAGGCTGGCATCGGTATCAAAACCTGTTACAGGAGTATTGGCCGGGATACTGGCGCAGGAACAGATTCTTGATTTTGATGAAAAAGTAAGTGAAACCATTCCCTGGTTAAAACTTTCAAGCACTTCAAGTACGAATAGTATAACATTGCGTAATCTGCTTAGCCATACCACAGGACTGGTTCCACATGCATACGACGATCTGGTGGAAAGCCATGTACCTCTTGAGGTCATACTTAACAAGCTTCAGGATGCAGGCATTTCTGCTGCACCGGGAAAAGTTTATGGCTATCAGAATGTAATGTTCAGCCTTGTTGATACAATTCTTGCAATTAAAACATCTAAGAATTATGGCAAGCTGCTAAAGGAAAAACTGTTTGATCCGGTGGGAATGACTGATGCCTCAACCGATTTTATCAGCTTCAGTAACAATCCGAACAAAGCCTACCCGCACAGGGGTGCTAACGGCAGTTACAGGGCGCTTCCTTTGAACGACAGGTATTACAGCACTGCCCCGGCAGCAGGTGTAAATGCAAGTATTTCTGATATGTCGCGTTTTCTGCTGGCATTGCTTGATGAAAACAACCCTTTACTTGAAGAAGAAGTATATAAGCGAATTTTTGAACCCCAGGTAGTATCGCGGCTCAGCAGCGGTTATTTTAAATATTGGGATCAGGTAAAAACAAAAAAATATGCCCTTGGATGGCGCATGGTGGATTATAAAGAGCGGCAGATCGCATACCATGGAGGTTATGTGAATGGGTATAAGGCAGAGATTGCCATCAGCAGGCAGGATAACATTGGCATAGTGTATCTGTCGAATTCTCCGAACCAGGTGGCTTCACAAAGTGTGCCCGTATTTTTTAATACCTTGGTTGATTATATCGCCAACAAGCCTGTAATAGCCAGTACAGAGTAAATTTTTTATGGTGATTTGAAAATTCAGGACATCTGATCATTTTTTTTTATCTTTAGGAATTCATTTCAAAAGAATTCTTATGAAGTATAAATATTTTTTTCTTTTGTTTTTGTTTGCGTCAGTAATTGCAAATGCCCAATATCCAAAAATAGAAAATAGCCTCGACCGCAGAATTAAAGCCTATCTGGATGAAAATGTCAACAACTGGCGTGATATGAATGTTCCGATATCTGATGGAAAAATTCTTTACGACCTGATAGTTAAAAATAAATACACCGAAGCTTTGGAAATTGGCACATCAACCGGTCATTCAGCCATTTGGATTGCATGGGCTTTAAGTAAAACCGGTGGCAAATTAATTACAATTGAAATAGATAAAAACCGTTGGCTTCAGGCAAAAGCTAATTTTAAAAAAGCAGGTGTTGAAAAGTACATTGATGCACGTCTTGCAGATGCCCACCAGCTTGTTCCTGAATTATCGGGTAAATACGATTTTGTTTTCAGTGATGCCGATAAATATTGGTACAAGAATTATTTCATTGCCATGGATCCTAAGCTGGAGGTGGGAGGTTGTTTTACAGCCCATAATACTGCAATGAGAGGTTCGGGGATCAGCGATTTTCTTGATTATATTGAGAGCCTGAAACATTACGAAACCACATATGCCCCCAACAGCAGGTCGGGAATTTCCATCAGTTATAAAACAGCCCCAACGCCAGATTCCTAAAATTACAACTGCCTTTTTACTCTTCTGCCTCTTATGCAACTCCTTTTTTAAGGAACCTCAAGTAGCACAATTTTATTCTTTAATTGTATAAACTCTGTTAAAAGTGTTTGGTAAATGAATAAGGTCCTTCTTTTCATGCTCCTAATGATTTGCTTATACTAAAATGAATATTCCTTATTAAAAATCATATGTAAAACATACTACTTCGAAAAAACCTTATTTTCAATCTTAAACCTTAGTAACCCAGTTGCAATAAACCACCGACCAGACCTTTTTCCCTTATTTCCATAATGATTGCAACTCCTTCATAATAAAGCAATAAGGTTAAGCAGATAGGGACATAAGCTCTGTTACTAAGGTTTATTGAAAAAAATAAGGTTTTTCTTGCGTGTGTTTTTATTGAAAAACTAAATAGTACCAGACTTATTTTTAAGGATTTTAAACCTAAGTTAAAATAAACAATCAAATGTTAAATAAGGGGATTATGGATTATTTACATACAACCAGCTGAAATGCATTTTTAGCAAAAAACTCTTCTTTTTCGATGGCATACCTGTGCCTGGAAAGAATTTCAGGAAGCCCTCCCAACCTGTTGTAATGCCTGAAATTTTTATAATGTTCCCGGCCGGCAAAGAACTCAGCAATCTGACTTCCGATTCCTGCATAATTTGAGGGAAGAGGAATTGCATAATCTACAAATATTTGCCTCGCGGCCACACGCTTCATTTCATTTAGTATGACAAAATAATTTTTGGGTGAAAACTGATGCAGGGCTAAAGAAAGAATTGCAACATCGAACTGGTAATCGCTATATGGCCACTCCTCAGTGGCATCATGAATTTTAAATTCAACATGATCAATATTTCTCTTCTGCATGGTTTTTCTGGCGCGGCTAATCATCGATTCTGAATAGTCAAAACCTGTTGCTTTGCTTGCCTTACCTGACGATTCAAATAGTTGTGCACCGGTACCACAGGCTACATCCAAAACAGTCTGACCTGGTTCAATATGATGTGTTACCCGTTTACGCATTTTTTTTAATACAGGGTCAACCAATGTGCCATAAAAACTTCCTGACTCTGACATTTGCTATTCTTCTGTTTGATGTCGAATTTGTTCTTAATAAACTGAAGTTAGTTGATTTTGTTTAAATGAAAACCAACTTAATAAAAATGAAGATTTCTCAGGGAACCCTTATCTTACTGATGTTCATGTTCGCAGGTTTCAAAACCGGCAAGCCGGCCTGGATGCTTTACTCAAAAGACGGTAAAAAGGTGAAGTATGAAAAAATGATCAGGAATGTCGGGGATGCTGATATTATATTGTTTGGTGAATACCACAATAATCCTGTTTCACATTGGTTGCAACTGGAGCTTAGTCGTGATTTGTTCGCCGTAAAGGGCCGTGAGCTTGTTTTAGGTGCCGAAATGTTTGAGACCGATAATCAGATAATACTTGATGAATATTTACAGGGAATCATATCGCAAAGCCGCTTTGAGGCTGAAGCCCGATTATGGCCAAATTATAAAACAGACTATAAACCACTGGTGGAACTGGCCCGGGAAGAACAACTCCGGTTTGTAGCTACCAACATCCCGCGCCGGTATGCTTCAGTGGTTAATACAAGCGGATTTGAAGGTCTGGATGAACTTTCAGAGCAGGCCAAAGCTTTTCTGCCTCCGTTACCTGTTGAATACAATCCTGATTTAAGAGCATACAGCAGCATGATGGAAATGGAAGGCATGGGCAATCATGTGAATGAAAATTTTCCCAAGGCCCAGGCTGTTAAGGATGCCACAATGGCCCATTTTATTTTGGAAAACTGGTCGCAGGGAAAACTGTTTATGCATTTTAACGGTGCATATCATTCCGATAATTTTGAAAGCATTTACTGGTACCTGAAACAGCAAATTCCGCAGCTAAATATATTAACCATTACTACTGTCTCGCAGCAGGATTTATCATCGCTTGATGAAGAAAATGAAGGAATAGCCGATTACATTATATGCGTGGATGATGATATGACCCCCACACACTGAAATGCACTCATTGAGGGACATTACCTGTAAAAATTCATCTTGTCGATGTATTCCCAGGTTCGGGGTGGAAGGAAATGCCGGATGTCTTTTCCTTGTTTTATGGCTTTTCGTATAAATGAGGATGAAATTTCCATGATTGGAGCCTCCTCAGCAATAATGATGTTTTTATGCCGGGGGACGACTGATATATTGAACCCATGCCGGGGATACACGATCACGCCGTAGTTATCCACAATGGCTTCAGAGTTTTTCCATTTATGAAAGTTCTGCAGGTTATCAGAGCCCATCAATATCTTAAACAGCTTATTGGGGTGCCTGTCCTTAAGATAAGCAAGGGTGTCAATGGTATAGCTTGGCTTTGGCAGAAAGAATTCGATGTCGGAAACCTGCAGGCGGTCGTCGCCTTCAACTGCAAGCCTAACCATTTCAAGCCGGTCGTAATCGTTCAGCAGGTTCTTTTTTTCCTTATGCGGGTTCTGAGGAGTAACTACAAACCAAAATTCGTCCAGATCGGTAAACTCTACAATGTAATTGGCAATGGCCATGTGCCCCATATGAATGGGATTAAATGAGCCGAAATATAAACCCACTTCTTTATTTGAAAATGACCCCGAAGCTGTTTTTTTCATTTCAGTATACTTTATTAATCAGCCATGGTCGCCGTTTACTGGTTTCCCTTCTATGAAATCAGAAACAAGGATTTCTGCTTTCTTCATAGCTTCCTGCATATTTTCATTAACAATTACTACATCGAAACGGGATTCAAAGCCCAGCTCCTGCTCTGCCTTGGCAATGCGCATTTGTATTTTTTCTTCTGTTTCAGTGGAACGCTTTTCAAGGCGGTTTTTAAGCTCTTCAACCGAAGGTGGTTTCACAAAAACTGCAAGGGCATCATCGCCATAGAACTTTTTAATATTGACACCTCCTACGACATCCACATCAAAAATCACATGATTCCCGTTGTTACGGATACGCTCCACTTCACTTTTCAAGGTACCGTAAAATATGCCTCCATAAACCTCTTCCCATTCCAGAAAATCATTGTTGTTAATTTTCCCGCGGAACTCTTCTTCAGAAAGAAAATAATAATCTTTGCCATGAGTTTCGCCAGGCCGGGATTGCCTGCTGGTTGCGGATACCGAAAATTCAAGACCAAACTCCAACGACAGCAAATGCTTTACTAATGTAGTTTTTCCTGAACCCGAGGGGGCTGAGAATATGATAAGTTTTCCTTGCATAGACTAAAGTAAAAGGATAGAGTTTAAGATTACACGACAGAAGCAACAGGAACTCTACAGTACATTAAGTAATTGCTCTTTGATCCGTTCAAGGTGATCTTTCATCTGCACCACCATTCGCTGAATGTTACTTTCATAGGCTTTTGAACCAAGAGTATTGATTTCCCTGCCCATTTCCTGTGCTATAAAGCCAAGCTTTTTACCATTCAACTCCTCCTGTGCAATTGTTTCAATGAAAAAGGAACAATGATTTTCAAGCCTTACTTTCTCTTCATTCATGTCCATCTTATCGATGTAATAAATCAGCTCCTGTTCAAACCGGTTCTCATCTACATTATTGGTCATATTAATCTTTCCCAGGCTCTCGGTAAGCCTGTTTTTGATTATTGACATTCGCTGTGCCTCAAATGGAGCTACCTGGGTAAGAAGGTCCGAAATTGACTGAGTATTGGCAATAATGTCAATTTCCAGGGCTTTGCCTTCCTTCGCACGAAATTCATTAATTTCGTCGATTGCTTTTCGCAGGTGATCAGCAATAACCAGCCATTCCTCCTCATCAAATGTGTCGTATTCTGATTTAACTACATCGGGTAACTTCAAAACCGCATGCAAAGTGCTCTGATCGGTTTTCAGTCCCAGCATGTCATTAATTTTCTTCAGGTGCTGGTAGTAACTTACCAGAATGGGTTCGTTTATTTTGCTGTTCGATTCGCTCCCATGGTTTTCAACATAGAGGGTCAGATCAACTTTTCCCCGCACCAGTTTTTCTGCCAGTTCTTTTCTAATTTCAATCTCCTTTTCCCGGTAAACCGAGGGAAGCCGTGCATTGATATCGATTTGCTTACTATTGAGCGCCTTCAGCTCAAGGGTAATTTTTTTATTGTTCACTTCAAATTCGGCTTTCCCGAATCCTGTCATTGATTTTATCATGAATATCAAAATTTTTACGAATTTAAGCAATTTATGCAATAACACCCGAACCAATCAACTCTTCTTCAAGGTACCATGCCGCAAACTGTCCCGACGTTATACCCCGCTGTTCGTTTTCAAACAGGAAGTATGCACCTTCTTCTTTCATATAAATTGTACCCTTTTCCAATGGTTGCCGGTAGCGTATACGTATATCGAAAACCTTTTCTTCCCCGGGATTCATTTTCATATCCGGACGAACCCAGTGCATGTCTTCAGCCGCAACAAAAAGACCAGGTCTGAAAAGTCCCGGGTGCTCCTGCCCTTCCCCGACGTAAACAATGTTTCGCTGTACATCGGTGCCCAGCACGAATAAAGGTTCCTTAGAGCCCCCGATATTCAATCCTTTTCTTTGTCCTACAGTATAGAAATGAGCTCCCTGATGTTCGCCAATGATCTCTCCGTTCCATGGTTTATAGGGAAAAGGAAAACATATTTTCCGATAGTTTAATTCAGTTGGTTCAACCAGCTTTTTTTTAGCCATAAATGAAACAGAAATTTTAATCACGTTTCCGGTTTTGGGTTGCAGTTGCTGTTGCAGGAATGTAGGCAAATCCACTTTTCCAACAAAGCAAATCCCCTGCGAATCCTTCCGTTCAGCGGTAGGCAGGTTCTGTTCACGCGCAATCTCCCTCACCTCTGGTTTTGTAAGGCTACCGATCGGAAACAGTGCTTTTGAAAGCTGCTCCTGGTTGAGCTGGCATAAAAAATAACTTTGATCTTTATTTGAATCTTTTCCTGCAAGTAACTGATGAATTAATTGTCCATCTGTTACGGTTTCACTCTTGCGGCAATAATGGCCTGTGGCAACATATTCGGCATTAAATTTTAAGGCTTCATCAAGAAACGTGTCAAATTTGATCTCGCGGTTGCATAGCACATCGGGGTTTGGTGTGCGGCCTGCTTCATATTCAGCAAACATATAATCGACTACCCTTCGCTTGTATTCGCTGCTTAAATCAACAATGTGAAAAGGAATGTCGAGCTTTTTGGCTACCATTTCAGCTATAAGGGCATCCTCTTCCCAGGTGCAGGCACTTGTTAGAGCTCCCACCCGTTCATGCCAGTTGACCATAAATAATGCAACCAGATCATGCCCCTCCTGTTTTAATAACCAGGCTGCCACACTGGAATCAACACCACCTGAAAGACCAACAACTATCCTATTTTTCTTCATTTAAACGATATTCCCCAACCTTAAAAACTCTTGGGTAAAACAACAATAAAAATCAATAAAGCAACCAGAATATATTATGTCCTTTTTGCACTTAAATTGATTTCAGCATGCAAAAGTAGAAAGTATAATTTAAACCCGGATACAATTCGCTTTTTTAAAGTTTATCACCTGTAATTTAATACAAAGCCATAGTTTAACAGGTGTTCGAACAACCTGCTAAAAACTGACCCGAAAGTTTCTGTTTTGCTGGTTAAATCTGATCTTTTTGGTACTTTTAGCCCCAGTAAAAAATGAACCATCTGAAGTGCAATTGTTTTATGAAAATCAAAATTTTTCAAGTTTTATTAGTTATTCTTTTTACTCCGCTATCTTTTCTGTTTGCTGAGGAAAATCCAGCAGAAGGAGATCCGCCGTTTTTGTTATTGGCAGAAGACTTCTGGATACAGGAAACCCTGGATAGCATGACCCTGGATGAAAAGATAGCCCAACTAATGATGATTACGGTATATCCCAGGCAAAGTGACACAGACAAATCCAAAGTAAATAACCTGATCCGCACTTATAAACCCGGCGGTATTCTTGTCATGCAGGGCAGCCCGGTAAAGACGGCTCAATGGATTAATGAATTCCAGGAGAATTCGGAAGTTCCTCTTTTAGCAGCCATTGACGGTGAGTGGGGGCTTTCCATGCGTATCGACAGCACCATGCGCTATCCCTATGCACAGGCATTGGGAGCAGTGCGCGATTCTACTTACATATACCAAATGGGACGTGATTTGGCCAGGCAAATGAAACTGATGGGTATTCATATGAATTTTGCACCTGTAGCCGATGTAAGCACCAATCCACAAAACCCGGTTATCAACTTCCGGTCGTTTGGTGAAGACAAAATTAACGTTTCGCAAAAAGCCTGGTATCTGGCCAATGGAATGCAAAGCGAATGGGTCGTTCCGGTAGCAAAGCATTTCCCCGGGCATGGCGACACAGAGGCCGATTCACATAAAGAGCTGCCTGTGATCAACCATCCAAAAAGCCGCATCGATGTAGTGGAAAGCTTTCCTTTCCGTTATCTTGCCGAACAAGGTATCAGCGGAATCATGACTGCGCATTTGAATGTACCTGCACTCGACAATTCGGGTACTCCTTCTTCTCTGTCAGAGAAAATAGTAAATGGCTACCTGCGGCAGGAGATTGGCTACAATGGTTTTGTTATTACCGATGCCATGAACATGCAGGGAGTGCTTTCAGGTAATGGCAACCCGGTAGTGGAGGCCCTAAAAGCAGGGAACGACATGCTTGAATTTGTTGTCGACCTGCCTAAAGCCATAGCTGCAGTAAAGCAGGCCGTAGCCAATGGAAGGCTCACTGTAGAGGAAATAAATCAAAAGTGCGTCAGGGTCCTTGCACTGAAAAGATGGACGGGGTTGCATATTTATGCTCCTGCAGAAACAAAAAATCTTACTTCCAGGCTGAATTCTCCCTATTTCGAAGTAACTTCACGTAAACTCATTAAAGGCTCGCTCACTGTATTAAGCAACAATAAAGCACTTCCAGTGCAGGATTTTGCCAATCTGAAAATTGCATCGGTAATGATTGGTGCCGATGAAGTTTCTCCCTTTCAAAAAATGATGAGCCGTTACACCCAGGTTGATCACTTCGTTCTAAAAAAGAATGCTTCAGAACGTGAAGTAGCCGTTTTGCGTAAAACACTCGACAATTACAACCTCATCATCGTAGGTATCCAGGGAATTAATCTGTATCCATCAGGGGCTTACGGAACCAGTGCTGCCCAACGGAATGCACTGGCCGATTTCATCAGGGACAACCGTGTAGTAACTGTTTTCTTTGGGAATGCCTATGCAATGAAGCATTTTGAAAACATTCATCAGTCACACGGACTGATCCTTGCCTATCAAAACAACCAGTTAACCCAGGAACTGGCCGGGCAGGCAGTTTTTGGTGCATTTGACCTTACCGGCAGGTTGCCGGTATCAGTTGATGACCGGTTTAAGGTGAAAGGCGGCATGGATATTAAAAAAAACCAAACTTTTGCCTATACCATTCCCGAGGAGGCCGGTATGAGTTCAGAAATACTTTCCTGTGGCATTGATTCGCTGGCTAACCTGGGAATAAAAAATAAAGCATTCCCCGGGTTACAGGTGATAGTTGCCCGTTATGGGCAGGTAGTTTTTCACAAGTGCTATGGCTATCACACTTATTTCGAAGAGGAAGAAGTTACTCCCGATAACCTTTACGACTGGGCGTCGCTGACTAAAGTGACAGGCCCGCTGCCCTCGCTGATGAAACTTGTTGATGAGAACAAACTAAATATTGATGCACCGTTCGCCACCTACTGGCCCGATTTCAAAGGAACCGTTAAAGGCAACATACCTGTACGTGATTACCTTACCCACCAGGCACGGCTGCCTGCCTGGATTCCTTTCTGGCGTATGGGTCTTGATGAGGAAGGTAAGCTAAACCGTGAAATATTCTCAACTCAGCCTACTGAACAATTCAGCGTAAGAGTTGCTAATCAGCTCTACCTGAACAACAGCTTCAGGAAAGTCATATACGATACAATTCGTACCAGCACCCCGCTTCCACTCAAAAAATATGTTTATTCCGACCTCAGCTTTCACCTTTATCCCGAAATCATTCCAAATTTAACAGGAGTACCCTATGAGACTTACCTTGCAGAGAATTTTTACAAGCCGCTGGGAGCAATTTCTGTAACTTATAATCCATACCTTCATTTTCCTCTGGAGCGTATTGTTCCTACTGAAACCGACGACTTCTTCAGAATGGAAAAACTAAGAGGATTTGTGCACGATGAAGGAGCTGCCATGTTAGGAGGAGTATCCGGAAATGCAGGATTATTTGGTACTGCGGGTGACCTGGCAAAAATATTCCAGATGTATTTACAAAAAGGTTACTTTGCCGGAAAGCAGTTCATCTCAACCAAGACCATTGAAGAGTTTACTCGCATCCAGTTCCGGGAAAACAAAAACCGCCGCGGGTTGGGTTTCGATAAACCTTACATCGATAATCATAAAAATAAATTAAAGGATGCCTATCCGGCAGTAAGCGCCAGCAAAAACAGTTTCGGACATACAGGCTATACCGGCACAATGGCCTGGGCCGACCCCGACAGCGGTATATTGTTTATTTTTATGTCGAACCGTGTGCATCCTACCCGCGAAAACTCTCAACTTTTCGACCTTAACATACGACCTGCAATGCACCAGGCAATCTATAACAGCATTCTAGCTCCTGAAATCTGAAACGGGTTAAAAATAGTTAATTACACCCACTGTTTCTAACATTATAAAATGAATGTTTGCAAGTGCTACTATCTGCAATCCAAATTCTTACGTAATACAAGAGTATATTAAATCAACCCTAAAAAACTGCAAAAAGGCAAACATTAAAATATACTGACTGTTTTCAATTTGTAATTAAATTTTAATTTTTAATTTTACAATCTAAGTCGTTCATTTTAATAATTTGTAAACAGCATAATAAAATTCTATGATTATGGAGCGTAAAATCACATTTAATGAGCTGCGTAAAATCAAAGACAGCTTACCTGACGGTTCTATCAAAAAGTTGGCGCAAGAGTTCGAGGTAACAGAAGACACCGTCAGGAATTATTTTGGAGGTTCTAATTACACCAGAGGTGCAGCAGTAGGGATCCATATGGAGCCAGGGCCCAATGGAGGTATAGTCCTTCTCGATGACGCAGCAATTCTTGAACGGGCAAAAGAAATACTTCAGGAAGAAACAGTGTAAATCCGTAAAAAATTATTAAAACCAGAAACTGCCCTCCCGCCAGGGCAGTTTTTTTAATCTAAAAAAATTAAAAATGAAGCAAAATTTACTTTTTATCTCCATCATCTTTCTCTCTTTTTACTCCTGCCAAACAGGCAATTCCTGGCAACCTCTCTATAATGGAGAGAACCTTGAGAACTGGGATATGCACCTTGGCACTCCCCTGAAAGGCTTTGAAGAACAGGCTGAATCGGCTACAAATGAAAAAGTTTTTTCTATTGTAGAAGAAAACGGGGAAAAGCTGATACATATTACGGGTGAGGTGAATGGTTCATTGGCCACCCGCGACACCTTTGCCAATTATCACCTGCAGCTCGAATTCAAATGGGGTGAAGAAGTTTATACCAGCCGCAACAGTGGTTTATTGTACCACAGTTTTGGCGATTTTGGTGAAGCCCTTGGAACCTGGATGGTAAACATCGAATGCCAGCTGATGCACGAACGTCTGGGTGACACTTATCTTATGAACAATACCTACTGCGAGACTTCAGTAGTGGAAGAAGATGGCAGCTTCAGGTATGACCCTGCAGGCGAGGTAAAAAAATTCAGCACTGAACATAACGGTCAGTTGGTGAAAAAAGCTGCTGATTATGAAAACCCGCTTGGTGAATGGAATACTGTGGATTTGTATTGTGTTGGCAGCACGGCAGTTCATGTAGTGAATGGTCAGACAGTGATGGTAAACAACAATACCGGCATAGTTGAAAATGGCAGTATTAAGCCCCTCACCTCAGGAAAGATACAGCTTCAGGCGGAAGGTGCCGATCTGTTTATCCGTACCCTTAAAGTACGTCCTATTAAAGAAATCCCTTCAGAAGTGTTACAATAATCTGGTACTCTGGTATGATAATATAACCCGTTTCATTTTTTTGAAGCGGGTTTTTTATGAAGTAAAAAACATGAGTAACAATCATAAATGGCATTCAATACTATATGCTGTAATAAGTTGCCGCTTACTATGCAGTTGTAAATATTTTGTTAACATCTTTTTTTGAATTAAACATTGAAAAACATTTCTTTTGCACCAATTATTTTTACACTTATACTATGACCAAATCATCCTTTCGAAACCAGCTAACCCTGAAAAACACCGTTCTTGGAGTCCAGTTCTTATTTGTTGCTTTCGGAGCCACCGTACTGGTGCCCCTGCTTGTAGGTATCGATCCATCGGTTGCCTTGTTCACAGCGGGTATAGGCACCTTGATATTCCACCTGATTACGGGGGGAAAAGTGCCGGTTTTCCTGGGCAGCAGTTTTGCGTTCATTGCACCCATAATTGAAGCTACACGCCTTTATGGCTGGCCCGGCACTCTATCGGGCATCATTGTGGTGGGTGTTGTTTACGGAGTAGTTTCCGCGCTGGTAAAAGCCCGTGGCATTAAGTTCGTTGAAAGGCTATTTCCTGCAGTAGTAGTAGGGCCTGTAATTATGATCATTGGATTGTCGCTTGCTTCAGCAGCCGTCGACATGGCCAAATCCGACTGGGCACTGGCGGTAATTTCACTACTTACAGCCATTATCGTGGTAATTTGGGGGAAAGGCATGGCTAAGCTAATTCCCATTTTCATTGCCATCATCGTCGGTTACCTGGCAGCAGTTGTTTGGGGAAAAGTGGATTTCACTGCCATTAAAGATGCAACCTGGATTATGATTCCGGAATTTACGGTACCCCAGTTTCACTGGCAGGCTATATTGTACATGATTCCGGTAGCCATTGCCCCTATCATTGAGCATGTAGGCGATATGTATGCCATAGGTGGTGTATGCAACAAAAACTTCATTGAAAAGCCCGGATTGCACCGTACCCTGCTGGGCGATGGAATTGCCACAGCTGTTGCCGGCTTCTTTGGAGGTGTACCCAATACTACTTATTCGGAAGTAACAGGTGCCATTACCCTTACAAAAATCACCAATCCGTTTGTGCTCCGTATCGCAGCCATTACTGCTATTCTCTTTGCATTTATTGGTAAAATAAGCGGATTTTTAAAGACAATTCCCACCGCTGTATTGGGTGGAATTATGTTACTGCTCTTTGGAATGATTGCTTCAATCGGGATCAAATCGCTGGTGGAATCGAAAACCAACATGGCAGAAACCCGTAACCAGGTAATTGTATCAATAGTTCTGACAATTGGAATTGGCGGTGCCATTATACAATACGGAACCTTCTCCCTGGCAGGAATTGGTTTGGCAGCTTTGACAGGTATTATTTTGAATTTATTGTTGCCTCAAACTAAAAAGGAAGAACAATAAACTTCGTATACATGTATGCAATAAACCTGACAGATTTGTGAAATCTGTCAGGTTTATTTTTTAAAAAACTTTTTTAATTTTTAATCCTTAAGAGCGTTAAAGTAATGGGCTGTGCAATAATTAAAATCTCTGTCCCGGGTTCCAAGAAATCCCTGGGCACTGCCTTTAAATCTCCGCTAAACAGTATCTTAAGATTCTCAATTCTGTATTGATCAGGCAGATTACAGGGAACTACATATTCTGTTTCCTGCGCAGAATCAGGGTCATCTACTTTTATGTAAATCGCATTATCGGATACACCCGGAATTGATGAAACGGTACCTTCAACATCATTGTAGGTAACTACAGTTGTTAAATTGCTGTTGCAGGTGGTATTCTGAAGTTCTGCCTCAAGCCATTCACTGTTTTTTTCACAACTTAATATTAAAACGGCACTAACGCAAATTAGCTGTACGATTTTTATACGTATGTTTTTCATTTTACTTTATTTAAACGCATCCAAAAATTTTCGTTTCGCTTTTTTCCAGAGTCGTTTTAAATGATTTGCAGTAATAGCAGATTTAACAGGCTTCTGGTTGTTTTTAAAAGTGGGCAAGATAAAAAAGAAGATTCATATATAAAAGCGTAAAACTACATCATTGTTTAACGCAGCCTTAATTATAGTAATAGAAATTAAGCCCTGGAATCTTGAGAAATCTGTCGGACTAAAAAAACCCTATTCGATCGCTCACTGCTTCTCAGTAAGGTACTTCCAGAACCTCCTGGGCATATGCTGGCGTTGCAGCCGTAAATTCTTACGCTCTTTAATGCTAATGTTTTCAAAGTACGATTTCCAGAGGGTCTTGTATAAAGCATCGCCTTCATTCAGCACGTTCTCGCTTACCTGACCTGTATGCCTGTTAATTTCACTGCTGGTTAGTTCCACCTCTTCAACGGTCTTTTTATCGTAATAAGCTCCGTAGTTTCGCTTCAAATCGTACAACAGCCACTGCTGGTCGGCAAAGCGGCTGCGAAAATGCCCCAACACCAGCGGTAGCACATCATATCGCGGTTCGATGCCGCAAAAGTAAAGCCCATCTTTTGTCTGTTGGAACCTGACAAACTGCATCATGCGCATGGCTTCCTTCTTCACCTTTCGTGCATTCTGAACCACCTCCAGTACATGGGAATCGCCAAAATCGGTTTCAATGCTTGCCTTTTCAGTAAAAAGCCGTTGTGCAAACCGCAGTATATTCATTTCAATACCCTGCGCTTCAGAGAGGAAGGCATAATAGAGCAATTGCTTGTTTTTTACCGTTAGCTTTTGCCGGATTCCCTTCCATACACGTTCGGCCTTACCGGAATCTGATTCCAAGGCAATTAATTCTGCAAACATATCCTGTGACTGCTTTCCTTTTACCTTTATTGCATCAGGAAAGCGTCTGCTATTGTACCCCTCAAATATACAGGTTAGCACTCCTTCAAACGTACCATCGTAAATAAATACCAGCATAATACAAATATAGCTTCGGCCACCAAAAAACAAAAAGCTTTGCCTGTCATTCTGCTTTGATTAAAATAGTATATGCTTACTCTTCGAAAATGGGGTGACCATCGTGTTAAAATCAGGTAAACAATTAAAAGTTAAAGGTGTTGATTAATCAGGAATACTAAATTTATGTAAATACATTTTTATATATCATAAAGGCAAATGGGAACCATTTATCTGATTTCAGGCATTCTTTTGCTGCTTCTGACAATGTACGACTTCTTTTTCACCACATTATCGGGCGGAGGTGCAGCTTTTATAACCCGTTTTGTAACCTTTATCAGTCACGCATGCCTTAAGCTGTGCGTAAAATGGTTCGGGAGACGCGTATACAGCCTCAGTGGCATGGCTGTTAACCTGTCGGTGCTGCTGGTGTGGATAGTACTCATCTGGGTAGGCCTGTACTTTATTTACAGTTCTGATCCCGGAGCCATTGTCAACGACAAGGGCAGGATGGCCAACAACTGGGAACGGCTCTATTTTACAGGATACACCCTTTCCACCCTCGGCCTCGGAAATTTTGCACCCACCTCAGTGACTTTCGAAATGCTGACCAGCATCTTTTCATTTTTTGGTTTTATATTCTTTACCACTTCAATGACCTACCTCATCTCAGTATCAACTGCCTTAATTGATAAACGTTCGCTGGCCCTTTCCATACGCAACCTGGGCAAGACACCCGAAGAAATGGTATACCGTCTTCTAAACCAGGATACCTCTTTTTCGCGGCAAAACCTTGCATCGCTTCAGGAGAAAATTGAAAGGCATTCAATTTACCTGCAGACATACCCGGTACTTCACAATTATGCCAACAGCGAAATACCTGGCTCATTAAGTCTGAACCTGGTTACTCTTGATGAAGCATTAAGCATCCTGCTTAACAGTAAAGAAGGAGAAAAGATGAAAAACGCTTTAACAGCCATCAGAGGCTCAATTTCCTATTTCCTGAACCATGTGGAAACTACTTTTTCCCGATCACTCCATAAGGAAGAGGGACCCGATATCCATACCTTACGCGGATGGGAAATAATAAGCAGCTCGGCTATAAAAGACCCCTCGCTTTATAACCGCAGGAAAGTATTGGGAGGCATTCTCAAGACAGAAAGCTTTGAATGGCAAGATGTTTACGATTCAAAACCTTCCGCAGAATCAACCTGATTTACATGCCAGATATCTATATTTAACATTTTTACAATAGTGTCCGACTAAAAATAAAATAAAAGAAGGTACTCCCTTTCGGTATCCCTTCAAATGTTGTAAAATTGTTTTTGCGAAATAAAATTTGTCGGACAGCCGATTTCTAAACAGATTATTAGTTTGGTAAAGAAAGTCGACATATCATCCATTATAAAGGTACACAAAAGTGATCGTTATTATAAAGCTTTTAAAACCATAACTCATCTAATTACAATGTTGTTTGGAATTTTAAGCCGGTGCGATTTCTTAACAGAAATCTGTGAAGGACTGCGAGCTATCGGAGGAAAATTAAACCACTTAGGACTTAATAGTGCACCAGCAAAAATTACAAGTCAAAAACAGTATAATTCCCGCCCTTATGCCAGGTGTGACGAGGCTTTAAACATGATTTCAACACCATACCTTAGACATACATAGGACGGATTAAATTCAATTGAACATGGAGATGGTATGGTGTAAATATATCGCATTACTGAATTCATACTAATGATTTCAGAATGATGAGGGGAATGCTATATACTTAGAAATTAAACTAAGGTTAATTAAGTGCTGTAGTTAAACGGGATCAATTAGTGCAGGAGGCAGACTGCTTTTTGCAGCAGGAGCAACCGGAATTATGAACCAAAAGGTACTCCCCTTCCCTGCCTCACTTACGACACCTATCCTTCCGTTGTGTTTTTCAACAAATTCCCTGCATAATAACAATCCGAGACCTGTTCCCTGTTCCTTATAAGTTCCCGCGGTTGAGAAGCTGTTTTCAAGCTTAAAAAGCTTATTCAAGGCTTCTTTCGGTATTCCAACACCATTATCGGTTACCGAAATTTTCACACCTTCAGAAATCATGCAGGCGCTTATCTTTACACCTCCACCCGGGTGTGTAAATTTTATTCCGTTTGAAATTAAATTACGTAAAACAGAAGACATCATATTCTTGTCGGCAAAAACAGTAAGCTTTTGAGGTATTTCGCAATGCAGTATAATTCCTTTCTGTCTGGCCGAACTTTCCATTAAGCGGCGTAAATCATAAATCAGCTCAACCACATCGAGATTTACAGGGGCAAATTTCATGCGGCCGGTTTGTGTATAGGACCAGTCCAGAAGATTATTCAGTAATTCGAATGTACGTTTTGCCGAATGATGTATTCCCTCGGCATAACTTTCGACACCCTCAAAATTTCTTTCCTGCACCTGTTCAACAAGTAATTCGCTGAATCCTAATATACTAAAGAAAGGGGTTTTTAAATCGTGGGCAATAATGGAAAAAAACTTGTCTTTCCCCGCGTTAAGCTGTTCAAGGCGGGATTCACTTTCAAGTAAAGCCTGTTCAATTCGCTTACGGTCGGTGATATCACGCACATTAAGGACGACGGCCTGTACGGCAGGATTATCAAGCTGATTGGTACCATAGGCTTCAAGATATACCCAGCTTCCATTTTTATGCCGGTGGCGGTATTGTGTGCCTCCTGAACCTTTATTGCTAATTATGTCGTGCAACCCCTGCATGGTTTTTTCCCTGTCATCGGGGTGAATCATGGTTTCAATTACCGGTACATTCGTAAGTTCTTCGGACTTGAATCCAAGGATTTTTTCACACGAATCACTAACGTAACGCTGTATTCCACCGGCATCGATAAGGACAATTATATCGAATGAATTCTTGACAAGTTGCCTTAGCCGTTCTTGACTGTTTTCCAGATATTCATTGGATTGTTGCTCCTTTTTCAGGCAGGTTTGATTTTGTTGCATGGTATTGGTTTTGTGTTTTGTGTACGTCCTTTCAACCCGTAGTTTCCTTCATTTAAATCCTATCTGAAATCCGGAAACCTTAGTTTGGTTTCCACAATAGCGAAGTAAATCTTTTAGTAAAAAAAGAAAGGTTAACGTTCTACGGGTTTTTCATTTTAGTTTAGTGTTTAATTTTCCTGGTATAAATATAATAACTTCTTATTAAAAAGCAAATGTTTTAGAATAAGCTATTAATTTCTGTAAATATCTGCGTTAATCACTGCTCATAATCAAAAGGACTTTGACTTTCCAGGTCAAAGCTTTCAACAACCACACTGGATTATAAGTTCTGAGTATCAATTTTTTCTTTATGGCTATCCTAATGTCGGACGAAGATAGTCTTACTCCCGGGCAACCCTGTATCTTTAGTTACTACAGTTTCTATTAGCTGCCGGCCTACGGGACTTTGACTTTCCAAGTCAAAGATTTCACTAACTTCAGTTGTTATTAAATTTTGAGCACTGATTATTTCTTTATGACTACCTAAATGTCGGACCTGGAAAGTCCGACTCCCGGGCACCCCTGCACCTTTAGTTACTAGAGTTTCTATTGGCTGCAGGCCCACGGGACTTTGACTTTCCAAGTCAAAGATTTCACTAACTTCAATTGTTATTAAATTTTAAGCACTGATTATTTCTTTATGACTACCTAAATGTCGGACCCGGAAAGTCCGACTCCCGGGCGCCCCTGCACCAAATCTCCTTATTTGGTAATTGTAGCAGGAGGATAAAAATGAAAGCACGGCACGAATTCTGCCTATTTACTTACTGCTTCAGCAGAAGCGGTATTTAAGACAAATTCGTGCCGGCTTTATCAAATTACATGTAATTCAACCCTGTGTCAATTATTGGTTTTACTTACACTTTTATTTATTTTTATCCATCCTTATGCTCACGGGCACCGGATTCTTAATGATATCAAGAACTGGTGAGGTTCTCTGAACATAATTGCACAATTCATTCAGTTTTTCTTCAGACGCATCTGATTTTACTTTATACGTCAACCTGATGTTATTGTAACCAGGCCTTCTGCTGTCCGATAACCCAAGAAAACCATGCAAATCAAGATCACCTTCCATATTCATTTCCAATTTGTCCACTTTAATATTTTGGGCAGCGGCATTGTATATAAAACCTACACTAATGCATGAAGCCAGCGCATGAAGCACACTTTCAACTGCATTGGGTGCTTTGTCCTCTCCAAGCAATACGTGTGGTTCATCGCCTTCCATTACGAATGGTTCACTTTCATTGCGATGTTCCTGCCCTGCACCATGAAATTTATGAATAAAAGTGCGTGAGTGGGCTCCGTCAATCCATTCATTTTTAGCCCGGAACTTAAATTTAGCCAGATCAGGCTGTTCTTTAATATGATTAATAGTTTCTACAAGTTGTTCTACATTTACTCCATTCAGAGTTGTTGTATTTGTTTGCGTTACCATGATTACCTCCTTTTTTATGAATTTTAATTTTGGTAAAATATTATCCGGTATACCGATTTATTGTCCTCTGCAGAGTTGAGTGAATTATTAATGAAACTGTATTTTGAATTATTTGGCACCGGCAACCAATTGTTCCTTAACAGAACATTTTTGTTACAATCAGTTTTAAACCGGAAAGAATTATACCAATAACTCCATCAATTTTCAACAGATATCTTGTAACGGTAACAAAAACAGCTCTTTTAGTCTTTTTTATTAAATTGTGTTCAGCTGAGGAATTTTAAAAGGGGTGTATAATAAATTCCACACCGAAATTCTGAATAACCCATTCATTTTAATGTCATAATTAAGCTTTGTAAGAATGTTGAATAATTCCCCATTGGGAAAAAATTTCAACACTATGATAATTATTTATGCCTCTCTTTTGGGTTTTACATTTTCATGGCAAAATGAAAAATTATACATACCCTTTACAGCCCCTTTACAAATCGGGATTCAAACAAAAAAAAACCATGCAGAGCTCCTTAATAAAGGAACTCTGCATGGTAAATCAACGACTTTGATGCTGCTTAAAAAAAAAGATAAATCAGATGCAACGCATCTAAAAAATCTTAATTATTACCTCGTTAAAAGTTCAGTCTTTCGTGCCAGTGAGTAGATAGAAACTACAAGTGCCAGGGCAGCCAGCACCAGAATACTCCAATGATAAAACGTAGTATCAACAGGACCGGCAGAAGAATATACTTTAGCCTGTTTTTCAGGTGGTGCTCCCTTTACAATAATCTTTCCTTCCATATAGGGATGCGGTGTGCAAATGTAGGTATATTCACCGCCCTCATCCATTGTTTTTTCAAAGCTCTCGGCATGAGCCAGCAGATTAGAATAAAATATTTCAGGACCGTCTCTGACCACTACATTATGGATGCCGGAAAATTCTCCTTCCATATAGGTAAATACATCCTCATTAATCCATTTAATAGTAGTTCCCGGAGCTACCTGCAACACTTTGGGATGAAAGGAATTCCCAATTATGCGTACAATAACCTCTTTGGTACTGCTGTCATAGACAACCGGAACCTCCACATCAGGAGAACCCAGTCCGAACGGAGTGATGGTACGTATGGCCTTGGCTCTGAATTCTTCCATTTCTTCCTCAGAATAAGCAATGCCTTCTGCAAGTATTTTCTTTGGGGTGTCGGCTTCCGGGTCGCATACCAGCAGTCCGAGCGCACCCCGGTCGGTTGAACCCACGGCATGCGAGAGCATCAGGTAACTTCCTTCATCCGGTGGTATCCGGAATTCAATCGTCCATGAATCGGAAGGACCCGCAGTTACCGATTGTCCCCCTGTAAACCGGTTTTCGGGGTTACCCTGCCAGTAGGCATAATCCCAAACGATGCCAACTATATGAAAAGTCGAAACAAGATTGGGACCTACATTCAAAAAGTTGATGCGCACATAATCACCCGGCTTTCCTACAATGGGTTCTTCAACATAACGAAACAGTTTACCGTTAAAAGCAGTGTACATAGGTTTTCCCTGTCCATCGACTGCATCTTTTCCACTGGCATAATATTCATGCTGCACCAGGTTTATTTCAATATCCGGCTTCTTATTTAAAATACGTTCCAGTTCAAATTTCTTTTTTGGCTCCACTACAATCATCCCATACTGACCAAAAATGATATGCATCGGAATGGCATGTCCACCCGGGGCACAATGGTACATGTAGACGCCCGGCGTGTTGGCCTGAAAAACCACGGTTCCACTGTCACCCGGTGCAATTTTACCAAGGTATTTCGAAGTCTGGGAATACACTGCATGCACCGAAGCGCCATGAGTAATATTGCCTTCATTTACAAAGGTGAGTGAAACAACGTCTCCCTCCTGCACAGTTACTGTAGGTCCGGGAATCCTGTTGTTAACAGTAAATCCTTTATAAATAACGCCATTTCCGATATAAGTATCCCCTTCTTCAAGTGTAAGCCGGATGTGCTTATCGGCTTTGGTGTCCTGTGGAACAAAACTTGTTGCCGGTATGGGCAGGTTATTATCCCTTCGAATTACATCATCGAACTGCAAACCCTGGATACCGGTTGAGGCCGGTGGATTGGCGGATGCAATAGAAGAAACCGCTTCCGGGTGGTTTGACAAAATCTCCGATAGTGCTTTCGGGTCGATATCGGCAACCGTCAGATCGTTCATAGCCAGCACATCGTTCACCCATTTTGCAGGTGATTCCCCTTTACTAGATTGTGCTGCAATTGAAGCCCTCAATTCTTTTGAGGCCAGGCTATTAAATTTATCCTCGGCAAGCAAACCATCCAAAAAGATACGGTTGCATGCCTCACACGCATGTAAATCGGGAGATAACAGAAGAAAAATGAAAATAATCATCCCACCTTTCAGACTTCTCAGGAACATTGATGTTTTCATATTAAGTCGTTTGAATAAGGCTGCAACAAAAAATAGGTTAAATACAAGCCTGCAATTTGATTGTTGTTACATCAAATAATTTCCGGCAACCTAAACGAAATAGTATATTAAAACTTAAATTTAATGCAGCCAATTATTACTGACAAAGCTAAACTATTTTACTGAAAGACAAAAGGATTTTTTAGTCTTTTAATAAATTAATATTTATAGTTTCATTATTGAAAAAACACTAATCTAACTTATATACCACTGCATATAAGCCCTTTAATCTTGAATAGGACCTTCGAAAATTCATTCGATGCACTTGTGCAAAACAATGCATGGGGACTTTATGACTCTGCAAATCAGGGCAAAATGCCAATAATGCTGTTTTTCTTTACTTTAACTTCCTTCTTCAGCAATTCGCCAATGTATTCCAGGCAGGAATCAATGCCGCCATGCATTTTCGGGCAAAACGGGTTGATTAACTTCAAACAATTTTAGCTGTGTATCCATACTCTTTTTGCGCCGGGCAGCAGTATCAGAAAGCAACATGCGTTTTAGATTCTCAGGCGGCAGGTCAGTTTTGAATCCGACAGGCAGTTCATTGGTTTTTATAAAGAATTTTGCCCTCTTGAGAACAACTCCTATTTTTTTCAGGTGGAAAAGCGTAAGTCTCCGGTGGCGCCTGGCCTGGATAATACGCTGTGCCGACTGCACCCCCACCCCTGGAATACGTAGTATTAATTCATAGTCGGCTGTATTTATGTCAATCGGAAAAAGATGCAGATTACGCAGGGCATAACCCAGTTTAGGGTCAACATCCAGGTCGAGGAAAGGGTGTTCTTCAGAAAGTATTTCTTCAGCTTTAAACTTGTAGAACCGCATGAGCCAGTCGCTTTGATACAAACGGTTTTCCCTGACCAAAGGAGGTGTATTCAATGCAGGCAACCGCTGATCGTAGGCATTGACCGGAATATAGCCTGAGAAATAAACCCGATTAAGATTTTGAGTCTGGTACAGATCGGAAGAAAGCAGGATAATCTGCCTGTCGGTTTCAGGAGTGGCGCCAATAATTAGCTGAGTACTTTGTCCGGCGGGAGCAAATTGAGGCGCCTTGCGGTACTTTTTACGCTCTTCATTGCTGGCAATTATTGAGTTGCGTATATTTCCCATGGGTGTCATAATATCCGGCAGATTTTTTTCAGGTGCCAGCTTCTTAAGGTTGGATTCAGTTGGAATTTCAATATTCACACTCAACCGGTCAGCAAAGAGCCCGGCCTGCTGTATCAGTCGCTCACTTGCACCAGGTATTGCCTTAAGGTGAATGTACCCGTTAAATTTTTCCTCCAGCCTAAGTTTTTTTGCCACCTCTACCATGCGTTCCATGGTATAATCCGGATTTTTTATCACTCCGGAACTCAGGAACAGCCCCTCAATATAATTGCGGCGATAGAATCCGATTGTAAGCTCAACAATTTCTGCTACAGTAAGGGTAGCACGGGGACGATCATTGCTGCGACGGTTGACACAATAGGCACAATCGTAAATGCAGCTGTTAGTCATCAGTATTTTAAACAGGCTTACACAGCGGCCATCTTCCGTAAAGCTGTGGCAAATGCCGCAGGAAACACTGCTGCCAATGCCTTTTTTTGCATTGCCCCTGCTGCTGCCACTGGATGCACAGGATACATCGTATTTAGCTGCATCGGCCAGAATATTTAATTTTTGCTGTACTTTATCGTTTTCCATGTGACTATATTTTAATCAAATCTGTCGCCTAAAATATAATCAAACAGGATTTAAACCATGTATCTTTCGCAAAAAAAAGTAAAACAAAAGGCTAATTATCTGCTCGAAAAAATAAGCTTTAAATTGTATAATCCGGGTCCTTGTCTTTATCCTGAGGCGGAGGAGACTTTTTTAAATAGGAAGCCAGATTTTCAAAGGCCTCCCGAAATGCATCAGCACTTTTTTTAAAAGCTTTTTTTGCTTCCTCCCAATTCGGGTCATCAGTTTTTTGCGCCCGCCGGTGTTTAGCTTCAAGGACGGCTTCCAACTGTTTTATCTCAGCCATGATTTCGGCGTACTTTGCTTTGGTTTTATCCTTTAGCTCACCTTTTCTTGAATCCAGTTCATCGATGGAAGCAAAAAGATCATCGATGCTCTTTTTAATCCGTTCTTTGAATTTATCTTTTTCCATATTACTTATTATTATTTTGCCCAGGCACAGATGGCAAATTAAAACCAACCATAACCGGCATATTTTTTTCTCTAAAGGTAAATATCGGAAACAAAAATGTTTTGTCAATAATCTTCATGCCTGAATTACTTACATTCAGAAGCCATAGTTATACAAAGTCATTCATTCCGCAGTTTTAAAATAATGGAAAATCAGCAGAACAAGCCAGCCAATGTGAACTGCCACTGCAATGACAACAACCTGGAATGCAAATGGATTAAGAATGATTTGAGAAATCCAGTAAGGTGGAAAAAACCAGGAAATAACGGTAAACCATTTCAAGGAAAACAAATCCGCAAAAGCAAACAAAATTAACAGATTCAGTGCTTTTGAAAACGTTAATCCTTTCACCTTGTTTTCCGCACCCGAAAACATCAGTAAGCCTATTGATGCAGAATAAACAGCCAGGAGCACCGACAAAACAGCCACTGAAAATACATTAAGTGCAACGATTCCCAGTACATAATAACAAAGGAATGTATAAAATACACTTAGAACTGAAGCGAATGAAAGGCGATTCAGGAGATAACCGCTTCTTCCCAATGGTGTGACAGCCATTAATTCAGCTATGTTGCCATCCTTATCATCGAGCATCATAAAGCCTGTTACCACTCCCAGCATTCCGGCGTTCAGAATCAGCACAAACGACAGTACCCATGGATACCATGGAGTGATATCTAACCCGGTACGACTAGCAACAGCAGGAGCAAGAAATACCAACAGCAGCTTGAATACAACTATTATCAAGGCAGGTGCCATTAGCAGGCTGGCCATAACTGAATCACGCAAAACCTGCCTGAGGTCGTTTATAATATGTACATTCCGAAACATACCTTATTCCTGAAAAACTATTTTATTCTCAAATATGCGTACTGCCCATTTTAAGAGCAGGAAGTTAACACCTGCAAGGTAAACAATCAACAACAATGCCTCAACCCATCCAATACCCCAATAGGCCCCCAGCATAAGTCTCAGTGCAGCTACTGAAGGCACTGCGGTAAATACCCAGGAACCGGGAAAGCCAACCAGGGCTATACAGGGCAATGTAAGCAGCAGCATCCAGGGAATGGTTTTCAGCAAATACTGGTTTACCGTACTGCAGCCTGCATTTATCATGATGCCGCTGAATGTAAATACAGCAGAAGTAAGCATAGCCGAGGCAACCATAACAAACCAGTTTACCTGCTGGTAACCGCTGAAAAAAGTAATGGCGGTTGCAGCCAGCACCGATATAAAGCCCAGTGAGAGCACTTTGGCAATTATGTATTCCGACGTTCTCAGTGGCGATACCACCAGCACTGTAAGCACTCCCTGTCCTTTCTCAAGTAAAATTATTCCCCCGATAAAAAATAACCCCAAAACTGAAGGATCGGAAAATACAATCAGGGGTGTAGCTATTAAAAAGATCTTTTCAGGCAGAAATGAAAGCATAACCAGATACATCACCGCAACAAATACATAAACAAAGTAGAAACCTTGTTTAAATTGAAACAGCATATCGGCTTTAATGGCATTCCACAATCTCATAGCAAAGTCTTTCCTGTTATTTTAATAAAAATGTCTTCCAATGTTGCCTCAGCACTGTGCATGGTTTTTATTTCAGCCATTTTTAAAACGTTCAGAAATGCCTCATTTTTTCCCAGATCATTCATTTCAAAATCCTGTTCCACCTGTTTTCCGTTCAGACGGTATTCCACTTTCACCACCCGCTTTCCATGCTCAATCATCAAAGCTTTGGGAGAACCGGTTGCGGCAATTTTCCCTTCAACAATGAAAGCCACCCTGTCGCATAACTGTTCTGCAACCGTCATGTTATGCGTGGTGAGAAAAATGGTTTTCCCCTGCTTTTTCAGATTAAGTATTATTTCCTTTATGGTATGGGCATTCACCGGATCAAGACCCGATGTAGGTTCATCAAAAAACATCAGTTGCGGATTGTGCATAATGGAACGGGCAAAGTTCAGCCGCATTTTCATTCCTTTTGAGAAATTCTCAACCCTTACATTCTTATCGGCTAAGAGGCCTACCATATCAAGCAATTCTTCAGGATCTGTTATCCTGTTTCTGTAATAAGCTCCAATCAGCTGCAGGTTTTCCCTGGCTGTTAAGCGGGTATATAGGTTTGGGAAATCGAAAGCCACCCCCACCTGCTCATAAAAATCTTTCCCCCATTTGCTTCGTTCCCTGTCAAAAACACGAATCTGGCCCTGGTAATTCTTCAGCAATCCGATAAGAAGCCTTTGGGTGGTGGTTTTACCAGCACCACTGGGCCCTAAAAATCCAAATACCTCACCTTCCTCTATTTCAAAATCCATGTCGTGAATAACTTTCTTTCCGGATTTTCTGTAAGTGAAATTCAGATCCCTTACCTGTATCATAGACCATTAAATTATTAAAGAAGTTACAGAACAACTTCAAAACTAATTAACTTTAAGTTTATAAAACAAAAAGAAGGCGGATATTTGTATGTGGATATTAAAACATACAAGTTGTTTAATATACCGGCAACTTTACTCAGTAAACGCTATTTATCTTTTTATTTATATCTTATGCCTAAAATAGGTATTTTTAACTATGCAAATCCGGAGAATCTAACAAATACCATATGAATAACAATTCTAGAAAATTTGGAACCGCACCAGTATTCTTTACTGCGATATCAACTATCCTTGGAGCTATACTTTTCCTTCGCTTTGGTTATGCTGTCGGTACCCTGGGCTTTTGGGGAGTAATATTAATTATTCTGTTAGGACACCTGGTAACTATCCCTACAGCACTGGCTATTTCCGAAATAGCCACCAATAAGCGGGTAGAAGGTGGTGGCGAGTACTTTATAATATCGCGCTCCTTTGGGCTAAACATCGGAGCCACAATAGGGCTGGCACTGTTTCTTTCGCAAGCCATCAGCGTGGCATTTTATGTTATTGCATTTACTGAAGCGTTCGAATTTTTCTTTAACTATATGCTTGAGAACTACGGGATGGTGCTCCCACGGCAGGCCATAAGTATCCCGGTAATGATATTGCTGGCAATCTTAATTATCAAAAAAGGAGCCAATCTTGGGGTAAAAACACTTTATGTTGTTGTAGCAGTATTGTTAGTGTCGCTGGTTATGTTTTTTATGGGCAACACAGGACATGCCGAGGCTTCAACTTTTGGATTAATGAATGCCCAACTCCGAAACCCGCATGAATTTTTTATTGTGTTCGCAATCATATTTCCTGCTTTCACAGGGATGACAGCAGGAGTAGGTCTTTCGGGCGATTTAAAAAAGCCTTCCAGATCCATTCCCCTTGGAACTACGGTGGCTACTCTGACAGGAATGGTGGTATATGTTTTTGTTGTATGGAAACTTGCCAAGTCAGCGTCGGTGGAAGACCTGCTTGAAAACCAGCTGATCATGTCGCGCATAGCGGTTGCCGGAGCGGTAGTCATTCCTCTGGGATTGGCTGCCTCTACCCTGTCATCGGCCCTGGGATCGGTGATGGTAGCCCCACGGACCTTACAGGCACTGGCACTTGATCAGGCATTACCCTCGCCGCGTATCAACAACTGGCTGGGCAAGGGAACTGAAAAAGATAATGAACCGGTAAATGCATCGCTTGTGACCTCCATTATTGCCTTCGTATTTGTTGCAGTGGGTAATGTCAATGCTGTGGCATCAATAATTACTATGTTCTTTATGGTAACTTACGGCTCAATGTGCCTCATTTCATTTCTAAATCATTTCGGTTCCTCTCCATCCTACAGGCCTTCATTTAAATCACGTTGGTATATATCACTTTTAGGTTTTATTATTTCCGTCTGGGTAATGTTCAAAATAAGTACTCCCTTTGCTTTGCTATCCTTTGCATTTATCACCGGAATATACTTATATATAAATTATTATCATAAATCCCGGCAAGGGTTTGCATCAATATTTGCCAATGCGCTTTTCCAGCTCAATAAAAATCTTCAAGTGATGATTCAGAAAAAGCAAACGAAAAAAGAAAAGAGGGAGTGGCGCCCCAGTGCTATATGCATTTCAAAAGATTCCCTGAAACGCGATAAGGCTTTCCGCCTGCTCAACTGGATTTCATATAAATACGGCTTTGGCACCTATCTTCATCACATTGTAGGCTATTATTCAAAAGCAACAGCAATAAAGGCGAGAGAAGAGCTAAAAAAACTGCTTGAACATGTTGATTCCGTGGAAAATCATGTTTACATCGATACCTTGATTTCACCTTCCAATACTTCGGCTATTGCACAAGCCATTCAGATTCCGGGCATTGCAGGAATGGAGAACAACATGGTTATTTTTGAATACGACAAACAGCAGCCTATTAACCTGGAAGAGATTATCGACAACTTTGCACTTGTAAATTCCGGCGACTTCGACATTTGTATACTGGGGAGCAGCAACCGGGAAATCCCATACAATAAAGGAATACATATCTGGATCAATTCGCTTGATACCGAGAATGCAAACCTGATGATATTGCTGGGTTTTATTATTCTTGGGCATCCAAGCTGGAAACATGCACGCATAAAAATCTTCAACGTGTGCAATAGTAAAGATTATGAAATGACAAAAAAATCAATGAACGAACTGGTACAAACAGGTCGCTTACCCATTTCAGAAAAGAGTATACGCCTGTTGGTTCATGACGAGGATGTTCCTGTTAAAACCATTATTAATCAAAATTCAGGAAATGCAGGACTTACTATGATAGGCATCCGTGAAGAACTTGTTAAGCGGGAAAAGGAAAAGCTGTTTGATGGTTATGATGAGCTGGGCACAATACTGTTCGTTCATTCAAAAGACAATAAATCTATTGAATAATGGCACGATTTATTAAAAGCCGGAAAAAGTCGCACGGCACCGTACCGGGTTCCCTTATTTTTATCGGGAACCCTAAAATGGAAAAGACTGAGATACACCTGATGATCTTTAACAAGGAGCAATTATCAGAAACCGTGGTGAATCATATGGACGAGATACCCGATACGGTTCCTTTGGGCTCTGTGATGTGGGTTAGTGTTTACGGCTTACATGATACAGAATTGATTGGTAACCTTGGAGAACGGTTTGCCATTCAGCCACTCGAACTGGAAGACATACTCAATACTGATCAACGCCCTAAACTGGCAGAAAATCAAAAGAACCTCATTTTTTTCCTGAAGGTGCTCGATTACCATGAAGACTCCAAAAAGGTTACCGGAGACCAGGTCTCCATTGTATTAAGTGAAAACAGAGTGGTTACTTTTCAGGAAAAGCGGGGCCATTACTTTGATCCCGTGCGTGAACGAATCCGCAACAGTCGTGGACGCGTACGGAATGCAGGCGCCGATTACCTGGCCTATGTAATTATTGACACCCTCGTTGATGGCTATATTCATAGCATTGAAAGATTGGGAACGCTAATTGAAGAAACGGAAAACGAGGTGCTTCACCACTCACAAAAGTATACACTGGAAAAAATATACAAGTTCAAAACTACTATTGGATTCATCCGCAAGTCCATCTTCCCACTAAAAGAAATAATGCTGTATCTGAATAAAACCGAATCGAATCTGATACAAAAAAAGACATTCACTTTTCTGAAAGACTTAACCGATTTGACTACCCAGGCACTTGAAGCAGTTGAAATCTATCATAATATGGCCAACGATTACCTTAATATCTACCATTCCAATGTAGCCAACCGCACCAATGAAGTAATGAAGGTGCTTACTATTTTTGCATCCATATTCATCCCGCTCACTTTTATAGCTGGTGTTTATGGAACCAATTTTGAATATGTACCCGAGCTGGATTTCAGATACGGCTATTTTGTCATGTGGGGAATTATGATTGTTGTTGCCGGTATCATGCTCTACTTTTTCAGGAGAAAAAAATGGCTATAACGAATGATCGGTTATCTTACAGATTCCAGTTACACATTGTAAGGTAGTTCCGGAAAATTTTGTAAATTCCGGCAAATAACAAAAACCTGATGAATTATCTTCGCAACTACTTGGCTGAATATACGGGTATGGCTCCCGAAACAATCGGAAAGTTATTTCTTACGGTTGCCTTTATTATTTTATTATATCTTTTCCAAATATTAGTTTTAAGAATTGTTTGGAGGCAGACAAAAAACATTAAACTCCGCTACCAGTGGAAACGTACGCTTTCATTCATCCTGCCCTTTTTAGGTTTATTAATAATTGTTGGTATCTGGATACAGGCATTTCAGCAATTTGGGGCATTTCTGGGGTTATTTTCTGCCGGATTAGCAATCGCATTAAAAGATCCTCTTACTAACCTTGCAGGGTGGTTTTTCATCGTTTTACGGCATCCGTTTTCAGTAGGAGACCGCGTTCAAATGGGTGAACATGCCGGTGATGTTATCGATATCCGGCTATTCCAGTTCACTGTTCTTGAAATTGGCAACTGGGTTGATGCCGACCAGAGCACGGGCAGACTTATTCATATACCCAACAGTAAAGTCTTTATAGAGGCGCAGGCAAATTACAGTTCGGGATTCAATTACATCTGGAATGAAATACCAGTAACCATAACCTTTGAAAGCAATTGGGGAAAAGCAAAAGAGATACTTACAGAAGTAATAAAAAGGCATGCAGAACATTTTAGCAAAACTGCGGAAAAGGAAATATTCAGAGCCAGCAGAAACTATTTAATATACTACACGCATTTCTCTCCAATAGTTTATCTCAAGGTAATCGATTTCGGAGTTACACTAACCATGCGCTATTTGTGCGATCCACGCAAGCGCAGGGGATCGGAAAATGACATCTGGCAGGATGTATTAACCACCTTTGATTCACATGAAGATATTGACCTCGCATACCCGACCACCCGTTTTTATAATCTCGGAGAAAAACCTACAGGCAAGCCCCCTCAACAGGGTATGTAATCAAAAGAAAATCAGTTAGTAAATGTATAATCCGCTTAAATACATTTAACCCATGTTAAAGGATACTATTAAACGGCATGGAGGAACCGGAAATGAGAAATTAGAACCATGGAGATTTAATAACTACAATTGCAAATCTCCCGATTCATAATCCCGGTAAAGCTTTGATAGCTGCGACAGCCAACTACTTAGTCTTTTAACTGCATCACTGGTTTCATCTGATATCTCTTTTCTCTGAATCTTAAGAAGCAGATACCCGTAAATGCCATCGATAGCAGCCTGCACATCACTGGTTGCAGCAGGGTTCTTTTGCCTCAATTCAGTTATAATACCGGCCACCGATTTATATGTAGAAGGGTATACCGGATCTGCCTCCTGCTCCATCAACCTTAAATGAAACTCGTGCAGGTCATTCACCAAATTACCAAGAAACTGAAGGTGCCCCGTTTGCTGTTTCCCTTCCTTTTCCATCATGGCCACCAGGTTCTCATACCATGCTGAAATTTCCCGCGTAGTCTTTTCATCGGCCTGGTAACCGGCTACCAGTTTTGAATTAATCAGGTCCATGTCGAGTTTAAAAGCCCTGATCAGATCTTCCACCTGATAGAGGTACAATATGTATTCGGTAATGTTTTCTTTTCTTTTCTGCAAAGCAACAAGCATCTTCGTTTTATTTAATTAATAATATAGAAATAACAGCAGTTTCAGGCAAGTTACTGTTTCGTGGTTTAAAATTCAAAAAAATCATCGAGGTTACGCCGGTCTTTCTTTGTAGGCCTTCCTGTCCCACGCTCCCGTGTACTCCAGTTCATCTGCTTTTGTATTTCCAGCAAATCCAGTTCTTCCTGAGGCGTAATATCTTCAACAAATCCGGGCGTTAATTTTGCTGACATACGTTTTTCAGCAATATCTAAAATCTTGTAGCTCCGGGTAATTGGGGTTACACGTACCTTCACCACCTCACCCTTATGTACTTCCCTTGAAGGTTTCACCGGCAGATTACCCATAGAAACATGACCCTTTCTGCAAGCTTCGGTAGCCTGGCTGCGGGTTTTATACAACCTGACTGCCCATAACCATTTGTCAATCCTTACCGTATCGCCCATCTTCTGCTATTTCTTATTGAAAAAATTCATGGTACGTTCTATTCCTATCGTACCAAAGCTTTGGATGATTTCAATACAGGAATCAATCTTTTCGGGTAACTGCTTTTGTTCTTCGGAAGACCATTCACCCAACACATAATTTACCTGGAATCCGGGATGGTACTCATCACCGATTCCAAAACGCAGCCGGGCATACTCATTGGTTCCCATCATCTCCGAAATGTTTCGAAGGCCATTATGCCCGCCAGGACTTCCCTTGGCTTTTACTCTTAGAGTACCAAAAGGCAAAGCCAGATCATCCACCAATACCAACATGTTTTCTAAAGGAATGTTTTCCTGTTTTAACCAGTAATTCACTGCACGACCACTCAGATTAACGTATGTGGATGGTTTGAGCAATACATATGTCCGGCTTTTAAACCGGTATTCACTAACAAATCCGTAGCGCTTGTCGTTAAAAGCAATATTGGACGCCCCGGCAAGAGCGTCCAATATTTGAAAACCAATGTTGTGACGTGTATTTTTATATTCCGGGCCGATGTTTCCGAGCCCTGCAATTAAATACTTCACATTTTCTCATTTTAATTGTACTGACTATTCAGCAGGCTCATCTGTTTCTGATGTCGGAACATCTTCAGGAGCCACTACTTCTTCTTCCTCTTCGTCTTCAGGCAACGCCATAGCAGACTTGGCAACCCTTGTAGAAATAACAGCTACAATCAGATTGGATTTATTATCCAGGAACTCCAGATTATCGCGTTTTAAGGTTTCCACCTTGATGCTGTCGCCTATACCGAGTTTTGTAATATCGATTTTAATTGTATCAGGCAGGTTTTCAGCCAACGCTTTTACGCGTAGTTTACGCATGTTAAATTTAATTTTACCACCGGCTTTAATACCTTTTGCTGTACCGGTAAGTTCAACAGGTACGCCAATTTTAACCGGTAAATCAGCTTCTACTTTCAGAAAGTCGATGTGCAGGATTTCTTCCTCAACCGGATGCCATTGAATGTCCTGAATCAAAGCCTTGTAAACTGTACCGTCGACTGAAAGATCAATCAGGTAAACATCAGGGGTGTAAACGAACGATCTTAAGTCACTAAAAGAAAGAGCAAGGTGCACCACCTCGTCGTTTCCATAAAGTACTCCGGGGATAAGCCCCTCCGCGCGCAATTTTTTTGCTTCTTTTTTTCCGAGGCCTTCTCTTTTCTGCCCCTCGATTTTCAATGATTTCATTTTTTATTAATTAACGTTAATAATTATGGTACTCAGTCCTTTCCGCCAGCCGGCGGAACAAACAGCATGCATAATTAAAAGTGTTTATTTTAGCCGCCACTGTATAGTACACATTAACCCCTATAATGGGCGACAGCTGTTTCACACCCTAAATGCTCCTGCTTTTCGGAAAAAGCGGTGCAAAGATATAAATTAGCGGTAATATAACGAACTTATGGACTGATTTTTATATACCCTGCGAATAGCTTCACCCAAGGCATCAGCAATAGTAAGGTATTTTATTTTACTGCAGTTAATATTACGTTCAATCGAATCGGTAAAATATACCTCTTCCAGCACTGAACGTTCAATGCGATCAATGGCAGGTCCTGATAAGACGCCATGGGCAGCAAAAGCCCTCACACTGTTGGCTCCTTCCCTCTTCATCAGATTGGCCGCCTTGGTTATTGTGCCGGCAGTATCAATCATGTCATCAACAATAATCACATCTTTACCTTTAACATCCCCTATAACGGTCATGTTGTTTACTTCATTGGCCTTTGCCCTTGTCTTATGGCAAATCACCATATCGGTCTGCAGCATCCGGGCATATGTATTGGCTCTTTTGCTACCACCTACATCGGGCGATGCAATAATAGGGTTTGGAAGTTCCATTTTACTTATGTGTGGAATAAATATGGCAGAGGCAAAAAGGTGATCCACCGGTACATCAAAGAATCCTTGTATCTGATCGGCATGCAGGTCCATTGTAATGATCCGGTCAACACCCGCGGCAGACAACAGGTCGGCCATGAGTTTGGCTCCTATTGAAACGCGCGGTTTATCCTTACGGTCCTGCCGGGCAAATCCAAAATAAGGAATTACAGCCACCACATGAGCTGCACTGGCCCGTTTGGCAGCATCCACCATCAACAATAGCTCCAAAAGGTTTTCAGCAGGGGGTGGAGTTGACTGTACAATAAATACATGTGCCCCACGAATAGTTTCTTCATAGCAGGGTTCGAACTCGCCGTCGGAAAATACCGGGCATGAAGATAAGCCTAAATCCACATCAAGGCTGTCACATATTTTTTCTGAAAGGTGGCGGGTAGCTCTGCCTGTAAAAATCTTCAACGGATTATTCTTACTGCCCATCGATAAGTCTTTTAGATTTTGGTATTGGGGCAAAGTTAATGCATTAACCCCTTTTTTACTATGAAATAATGAATTAAATCGTTTTTTCCTGATCACGTTTACCTGTAGATTGGTTGATTTCTTCTATATATTGCAGGATTTCAGAACGCCCCTCACCTTTTAAAGCTGAGGATAAAAACCAAACTGGCATAACTTCCCAGGTCTCCAGCATTTTTTCTTCGTAATTTTTAATGTTTTTCTCCAGCACCTCCACTTTTAGTTTATCAGCTTTCGTAAAAATAATGGAAAAAGGCACCTGACTCAGTCCCAGCCATTCCATAAATTCCAGGTCGATTAACTGCGGCGCGTGCCTTGAATCTATCAGTACAAACAAACAATAGAGGTTCTCGCGCAGAAGGATATATTTTCGTATAAACTTCTCCCATTTCCGGCTTTCACTTTTACCTGGTTTTGCAAATCCATAGCCAGGTAAATCCACCAGGTACCATTCTTCGTTTATTAAAAAATGATTAATCATCTGGGTCTTTCCCGGTTTGCCGGAAATTTTTGCCAGTGATTTCTTGTTGGTCAGCATATTTATCAACGATGACTTACCCACGTTCGACCGGCCAATAAATGCATACTCCGGCTTATCGGGTCGCGGACATTTTTCCACTTCCGTATTGCTAATTATAAAACGGGCATCTTTTATTTCCATAAAGGAATTATTATCCAAAATTCAAACAGATTTTTTCCAGGAACAGATTACTTAATGTAAACCTCCAACGTTTTTACTTCACTTGTTAACGGAACAAGGTAAAATGCCTCCAGATTTGCAGGAATCAAAACGGTTTCTCCTTTTTCAACAACTTCTTCGCCTTCTTCATATTCAATCTTAAACCGTCCTCCCAGATTCATATATACAACAAATGAATCAAGCATATGGTAATCCTTTTCAATCCTTTCTGAGAATTTAAGTATATAGGTTGTAAAATATTCACAACTGACTATCTCCGTTGAACTATTTTCTTTTATTGTATAACTGGTTTTATATTCATCCAGGTGGCTGTATTCAATGGCGTCAAGAGCCAGATCTATGTGCAGCTCACGAAGGTTGCCCTGTGCATCTTTCCGGTTATAATCATAAATCCGGTAAGTAATATCTGATGTCTGCTGAATTTCAGCCAGTAAAACTCCGGTTCCGATTGCATGAACCCTGCCGGCAGGTATGAAAAATACATCGCCCGCTTTGACCTTATCGTAATGCAGTACTTCAGTAAGTTCACCCTTTTCAACCATTTCTGTGAACTGCTCAGGACTGACATTCTGGTTGAAGCCTGAATTAATCAGTGCTCCGTTTTCAGCGCTCACAACATACCACATTTCTGTTTTACCGTAGGCATTGTGTCTTTCCCTGGCCATCTCATCATCGGGATGCACCTGGATGGAAAGGTCGTCGTTGGTATCGATAAACTTAAAAAGAAGTGGAAATTCAATGCCGAACTTCTTATAAACCTTGTCGCCTACCAAATCCCCCATGTATACTTCAATCAGTTCAGGAAGGGAGTTTCCTGCCAAAAAGCCATTACTTACTTCCGAAATATTTCCTTCAACAGCCGATATCTCCCAGCTCTCACCACAATTAGGCAGGTTACCAAAATCTTTTCCAAGAATGGTTCTCAGCCGGTGGCCGCCCCATATTTTTTCAAGGTATATAGGAGTAAACTTTAAAGGATATAAGCCGGGCATATTTTGTATTTATTAATTCTAAGAAATAAATTGCCTGAAGAAGTCAGAAGGCCTTACTCTGCTATAAATAATAATCCACTGCTGCGCGCTCAGCGGTAGTTTCATTTACTCGCTCCACTACTTTCAGATGTTCAGGATGTACCCTGTAGGCATCCAGATCATTTACCGATTCGAAATGAGAGATGAGTGCCAGATCGTAACTTTTTGATTCCAGTTCGTAATTTACACCCACTTCAATAAATTTCACTTCAAAGATTTTTTTCTGAAGGCTTTCGAGCATTTCTTTCAGTTCTGCCGTTATTTGAGCTTTTTCCTCCTTCGGGTAATCTTTGAGCTTAAAAAGTACTATGTGATTTATCATATCGTAATGAATTTTTGTACCTTCGTTTTTCAACGGCGAAATTAATGTTTTCCTGTCAGCAATTTAAGCAAAAACTTTAAATTCAGCCAATATTAACAATAAACTAAAAAGAGAAATGCTGATAATAGGCATAGCCGGAGGTACCGGGTCGGGCAAAACTACTGTCGTACATAAAATAGCAGAACAATTCATTGCTGAAGAGGTTTCAATCATCTCTCAGGATTCCTACTATCTCGACAATAGCGACTTAAGCCTTGAAGAACGACGGGCAAAAAACTTTGACCATCCCGAATCGGTTGAGTTTGATTTGCTGATTGACCACGTTAAGCAAATACGTTCGGGCAAATCTATTGACGAACCCATTTATTCCTTCATTTCCTGCACACGCCAGCAGGAAACCCGAAAAGTACCTCCTTGCGACGTACTGATAGTTGAAGGAATACTGATTCTTACTAATAAAAAACTACGCGAATTAATGGACATCAAAGTATTTGTCGACTGCGACTCAGATGTCAGGCTGTCAAGAGTAATCCGGCGTGATATCAATGAACGCGGAAGGGATGTGGTTCAGGTGCTTGATCGTTATGAAAAAACGGTAAGACCCAGTCACCTGCAGTTCATTGAACCATCGAAACGTTTTGCCGATATCATCATTCCACAGGGAGGGATGAACCAGGTTGCCATTAATATCCTGACAAACCATATAAACCATACCTTAAAATAATCAGAATGCTTGAAAATATATCCATCGAAGAAATCATCTTTATCGACATTGAAACAGTCCCCCTGGCTTCGGAATATAACGGGCTAAACGAAAAATGGAAACAGCTCTGGGAGCATAAAATGCGGTTCCAGGCAACCAATGACGAGCCGGCTGAAGTATTATACAACCGGGCAGGCATCTATGCCGAATTCGGTCGTATCATCTGCATTTCTGCAGGCTATGTGACCCAAAAAAACGGGGATCTCTATTTCAGGGTTAAATCATTTTACGATGAAGATGAGAAAACCCTGATTCAAACCTTCTTTGATGCATTGAAAGCTCTCGCAAAAGCCGGAAAAAGAAGGCTTTGTGCACATAATGGACAGGAGTTTGACTATCCTTACATAGCACGCCGTGCCCTGGTGAACAATGTACTTCTACCCGGCATATTTGACATTGCCGGTTCGAAACCGTGGGAAGTTAAAGATCAGCTGATCGATACCCTGCAACTATGGAAGTTCGGTGATTACAAACACTATACCTCCCTTTCGCTGATGTGTGAGCTATTCAACATCCCCACCCCCAAGGATGATATCAATGGCAGCCAGGTAGCTCAAATCTATTGGGAAGAAAAAGACATCGAACGCATCGTCCGCTATTGCGAAAAAGATACGCTTGCTGTTGCCAATCTGTTGCTAAAGTATAAAGGAGATAAAATCATTCCCATGGAAAATATGGTGGTGGTCTGACAGGGTGGCTATAGTCATATAAAAAGAGACTCCAACGGCCATTCCTATCATATAACTAAAACCTCAGCTCCATAAAATTTAATTAATTGTCAATTAAGGTCGTATCCCATTCAGATCGGAGTAGACGGCACATGCAACGTTTGCATTTCAATCGGAGTAAGTGCTTGCGCCTCAAGGGAGAATTGCTCTTCTTACCCGGGGCGCTGCAACCGGGCTGAATTAATCGGGGCCCTGCCTGACGGCTGTGCAGAATTTCAGCCCGCAAGAGGGTTCCATGGCTTTCCTCCTGCACTTAAGGAAGTCTCTCCAGTTGCTATGGCCGTCAACTTCCACATGGTACATATTATACAATATTGCTTAAGCACATCGAAGGACTGTTTACCGTTTACTGTTTACCCGACCACATGCCTATAATTCGCCAGTTATATTTTATACGATATTACTACGCAATTAAAAGGGCTGTTTAATGCTTCATCATCCGGTCTATTTCCCGTTTGGAATCTTTTTGCTTTAAAGTTTCCCGCTTATCGTAGATCTTCTTTCCGCGGGCGAGGGCTATTTCCAGTTTAGCAAGTCCACGGTCATTGATGAACATCCTTGTAGGTATGATGGTAAAACCTGATTCCTTAAGCTTCCGTTCCATTTTCTCCAACTCCCTTTTTGTCAATAGTAGCTTCCGGTCGCGTTTAGCCGGGTGATTATTGATGTTTCCCAGCTCGTATTCTGAAATGTGAATGTTTTTAGCAAATAATTCCCCTCCGAAAAACTGGCAGTAGGCATCGTTCATGCTCACCTTACCGTTACGGATCGACTTTATCTCAGTCCCGGTAAGCTGCATTCCGGCCACAAGCCTTTCTATCAGCTCATATTCGAATGAAGCTTTCCTGTTCTTAATATTGATATTTGCTTTCGGATGTGCCACAATAAGTGTTTAAAATGTAAAGTGTAAAGTTCAATGTTCAAAGGCAAAAGTAAGAAGGAAAAAGGAAAAATGCACTATGGGAATTAAAGTAAAAGGAAAAAGAGAAAACAGGAAAAGGAAATAGAGACAAGTAAAAATTTTAAATAAATGAAGTTACCAATCTGGAAAGGAATATGCTCAGGAAACTGAATACAAAAAAGTTTGAAAATAATGTAATCAGAATATACCGGTTTTTTTTGTTTTCAGGAAAAAACAGCAGTTCTTCCGCTCCGGCCATAAAAATAAAGAAGCTGTAGAACCCCAGAATTTCAAGTACATATAAGAAAGGGAACAAATTTGTAACGAATGAAACCAGTAATATGGGCAGCATACTGAAACCTACCAGCCTGCGAACGGTATTCAAATCTTTTTTCCCCCCGAACGCCTTAATCAGCTGATTGGAAAGAAACACCGATACAAGGTACATCAAAAGGAACAAAATGATTTCGCGCATGCCCCGCATTAAAGGGTACATCAGGTAAAATCCGGCTCCCTTAAGCAGTTGTCCGGTAAATTCTGCAGCACCAGTCAAAAGAAGTAGGGGAAGAAAATACCCGGCAAACAGTTGTTGCATGCTGGTTGGTTCCAATCTTTCACCTTTCCAAAAGGAGGCCGGTCTGATTAAAATGGCTTTTACTTTATTTCCAATTTGCTTTAAAGAAACTTCCATTTCAGGTATATTTTCGGGGTAAAAATACATTTAATTCAATGGTAGCAAAAAATCCGACCTATTATTTAATACACATGGAATGGATGAAAAATACCTGAATCAAACCTCCGCTACTGAATCTCACAGAGATAGGATTGTTTATAAAATTATAAAATCACCATTTTATTTTCCCTGGACATGGAAAGCAGGAATTTTGCCAAAACCACCTTATTTGGGATTAACAGCCTGGTTTTTCTTTTCATTCAGCAACCGCTCAAAAGCAAACATCTCATCGCGCAGGCGGGCAGCCTCAATGAAATCCAGTTCTTTGGCGGCGGCTTTCATCTGCTTTTTAGTCTTTTCAATAGTCTTTTCAAGTGCATCTATGCTCATATACTGTACTACAGGATCTGCAGCCACATCCGGCAATCCTGAATCGCCATAACCATCGGGTTTCCTGCTTCCCCTGAACTCGTACCCGATAATTTCGCGGGTGGGCTTGATGATTTGTGTAGGTGTGATGTTGTTCTCGATGTTAAACTTCGTCTGCTTTTCTCGCCGGTAGTTAGTCGAATCGATGGTGCGCTGCATGGAGTTTGTAATTTTATCGGCATACATGATCACCATACCGTGCAGGTTACGGGCAGCACGCCCCGCCGTTTGGGTAAGCGAACGTTCTGAGCGCAGGAAACCTTCTTTATCAGCATCAAGGATAGCCACCAGCGACACTTCAGGTAAATCGAGCCCCTCGCGCAGCAGGTTAATCCCTACCAGCACATCAAACTCGCCCCTGCGCAGTAGTTCCATTATCTCCACACGCTCCATGGTATCCACATCAGAATGGATGTACCGGGTTTTCACCCCCATGTTCAGAAGGTATTTCGAAAGCTCTTCAGCCATACGTTTGGTAAGTGTGGTTACCAGAACCCGTTCGTTGCGTTCGGTACGCAGGCTGATTTCATGCATCAGGTCATCAATCTGGTTCGCACTTGGCCGGACATTAATGATGGGATCAAGCAACCCTGTGGGCCTGATAATCTGTTCAACCACCACCCCTTCACATTTCTCCAGTTCGTAATCGGCCGGGGTAGCACTCACATATACAGTCTGTCCCGTCAGGTCTTCAAACTCTTCAAATTTCAGCGGACGGTTGTCCATGGCAGCAGGTAGCCGGAAGCCATACTCCACCAGGGTAGTCTTGCGGGAATTATCGCCACCGTACATGGCCCTGATCTGCGGAATGGTCACATGACTTTCATCTAAAATAGTCAGGAAATCATCAGGGAAATAGTCGAGCAGGCAGAAAGGCCTTGTTCCGGGTAACCGGCCATCAAAATAACGTGAGTAATTTTCTATACCGGGGCAATAGCCCAGTTCCCGCATCATCTCCATATCGTACTCCACCCGCTCCAGAATACGCTTTGCCTCCAATGGTTTGCCAATCTCCTTGAAATACGCCACCTGCTTAACCACATCATCCTGGATGTGACGAATGGCGGCCTGCATCCGTGCCTTTGTTGTTACGAAAATATTGGCAGGATATATCACCACGTCCTCCATCGTTCCAAGGGTGTGCCCGGTGAGCGGGTCGAAACCTGCTATTTCTTCTACCTCATCCCCCCAGAATACCACACGTATGGCAGAATCGGCATACGCCGGATAAATATCCACCGTGTCGCCTTTTACCCGGAAAGTCCCACGCTGGAAATCCACTTCGCTACGGGAATACAGGGCATCAACCAGTGAGTGGAGCATGCTGCTCCGCGCAATCGTCTGCCCCACCTTCAATGTGGTAATGTTGGCATGAAAATCATCCGGGTTGCCAATGCCATACAGGCACGATACCGATGAAACCACTACCACATCGCGCCGACCCGAAAGCAATGAAGAAGTAGTACTTAGCCGCAACTTTTCAATATCCTTATTTATGGAAAGGTCTTTCTCAATATAGGTATCGGTTGTAGGCATGTAGGCTTCAGGCTGGTAATAATCGTAATACGACACGAAATACTCCACTGCATTTTCCGGAAAGAACTGTTTCATCTCCCCGTAGAGCTGGGCAGCAAGTGTTTTATTGTGGCTCAGGATAAGTGTAGGCCGCTGCACCATTTCAATCACATTGGCCATTGTAAATGTCTTCCCCGAACCGGTCACCCCCAACAGAGTCTGAAACCGCTCCCCCTCCTGCAAGCCCTCCGTCAGCTGACGAATGGCTTCCGGCTGATCGCCTGTGGGTTTATAATCTGATACTACCTTAAATTGCATGGTGCAAAATTAGGGAATTTATGAATATCGGCAATCAATTAGATAAAGGCTTCCGCGAAGCCCGAATGTGTTTATGGTTTTTAGATATCCTCTATATGATGCTCTTCACGATTGTTCCGGAAGTATGATACTATGGAAGGGGCGGTAAGTCCGTGTAATATAATCGAAAAAAGGATGATGTACATACTGATGGAATAAAGCTCTAACTTGTTTTCAAACAAATCGGTTTGTATAAAAGCCCACGAAAGATAAAATATCGTGCCAACCCCCCGTATGCCCAGAAAACTGATTGCAAGCTTGCTCTTAAAGGTATCCCTGATGCCCGCAAGGCTTATAAGTCCTGCCAGCGGGCGCACCACTAATACAAAAAGGGCGCTGAACAGAATGCCTTTCCAGTCGGTCATTGTCAGAATGCCATTCAAAATGGTACTTCCAAAGATTATGAGCCATACTACAATCAGCAACCGTTCAATCTCATGGCTAAAGTCATGCATTTTCTGTTTATAATTACCGCTCACATTTTCAGAATACCGCAAGCTCAGACCTGCAAAGAAAACAGCCATAAAACCATAGCCATGCAGTAATTCAGCTACGCCATACACGGCAAAAGTAAGGGATAATGCGAAGAAACCATCATTTGTTTTTATGCCGGCCCGTCTGTTTAGGTAGCTGATTAAGAACCCGATGCCACGGCCCACCAACAGGCCCACCGCAACGCCGATAACGACTTTTAACAGCAATTTATCCCAAAACCAGCTACCAAAATTAAAGGCCGCGAAACTCCCTGCCTGGGCCACCAACACTGCCAAATAGGTGAATGGGAACGCCATACCATCATTCAGTCCTGCTTCTGCGGTGAGTGAAAAACGCAATTTATCCTTCACATTATCTTCACGCTTTGGGTCGTCCAACTGCACATCGGAGGCCAGTACAGGGTCTGTGGGCGCCAATACTGCCGCCAATAACAGTGACGCCGGAATGCTCAATGCCAAAAAATACACCCCGAACAGATATGCTGCCAGCATTGTTAGTGGCATGGTGAATGCAATAAGCATTAGCGGTCGTTTCCAGGCCTTGAATGAATAGTTGCTCCCTATTTTCAGTCCGGCGCCCATAAGGGAGATGATTACGATGGCCTCAGAAAAACCCATCATCGCTTTGTCGCTCCAGAGGAATTCAGACCAGCCTAGAGGAGTCCCCACCATATAAAGCAAAATACCAATAAGTAAAAGCATAACAGGCGAACTCACCCTTATCTTCTGCGAAATTGATGGCAGCCAGGCCATAATAAGCGTTGCCAAACCTAAATTAGCGAGCAAAATATAGTGATCTCTCATAAGTCGATATTCCTGTTATAACCTGCCAATTTATTTTTCAGTTTCTACGGCTAAGTTATTCATTTTTTAAATTCTGTCTTCTTATAAATTCATTTGGGTAATAGAATTAAAGTCTCTTATCCGGCTTGTGACAGAAAGTTACAGCGGTTCATCATGTCATCAGAAAAACCAGAACCAGAGTTCAATCTCAATTAACAGATTTACTGTAATTCTAGAATTCCACCAAAGCTACCTAACTACGTTTCTTTAACAGTTCAACCCTAATCGCAGTTCCTCAAATGGGGCTTTTATCTTCAAAGACTAATGAATTGAGGCTCGATTCGGCGATCGAAAAATTAAAAACCGGTGATTCTTTTCAAAAAGGTTTACTAAATCAATGAAATATACATTTGTTAATGAGTCCTGGGAGGATTACCTCTACTATCAAAAAACCGACAAGAAAGTACTTAAAAGAACAAATGATTTGTTAAAAGACATCTCACGAAATCCTTTTTCGGAAACAGGAAAGAGCGAACCCTTAAAATTCAAATATAAAGGATTCTGGTCCCGAAGGATAAACGACAAACACAGATTAATATATCAGGTCAAAGAAAATGAATTTTTAATAGCTAAATGCAGATTTCATTATGACTAAAAACACAGAGGGAAGTAAGGTGAACAACCATTTAATGTTTCCCCAAAACCATAACCCTTCTATCCGGGCTTAGCTCCTCTGCCTCCTTAATCAGTTCAATTTTTCCTTTCGTATGCGATTTAACACCCCAGCGGGCTGAAATGGATTGAAACTCATTGTTATTTACAAAGGCTATCGATATTGAATTTTTATATTCCTCATCCTCATTAGTGGCAAAAAAAATCCATGTTCCCCGGAATGTGTTGCTGGTATCTGATAATAGAAGCTTATTAAAAATCATCTGTGGACTTTCAGGATCTTTTTCGAGGGTAAATGCAAGCCTGTACTGCTCAAACTGTCCTGTTATTTCATTATTGTCAACAGTTAGTTCAGAAATAAACCAGGTTCCGGTGGTAAGATCATCCTGCAAGGTTTCCAGCGGGTTAGGTTCATCTTTTTTGCACCCATTCAAACTCAGGGACTTAAATTCCGAACAGGCAGGATACCTCCATACCAACTTCAATAATTCCCTTCACCCCTCTGACATCTTACTGATCCTCGGCTGCAGGATCCACACTCCTACCGGATAAAACCAGAACAGAAAAAACTCTCCGGCAAAATCAGGAAAGGAAACCTCCCTTTGCAATTCAACAGTTTTGTAAGTTTTGGAAACAAAATACAGGCAATAAAATATACAAAACACAACAAACGAGTGGATGGGCAAAATGATTGCGATGATTAAACCAATAGTACCGGAACCAGGTTCCTGTCCGCTTTCCATTAATCCTCCAATCCCGTAAGAAATAAACAACAAAAATAAAACAAGATAAAGCATAGGAATATAGAAGAACAACCTGAAGCGGTTCACCTTCATTTCAACACCTGCAGGAACCTTGGATTGAAGCCCTGTAGCTACCGACCATAACCAGCCAAAAAATCCAACCAAAAGTATTGCCATTGTTACCGGCATCACTTTCAAAATAATCATGGGGTTATCCCCAACTATCACCAACGGCACCAACATCATTTGCAGTAAAAACGGCAGTGCAAATGTTACTGTAAATATGTGCCAGTGCTTTGCCCTTAAAAAAATTTTAGTCATTGTATTTTCATTTAACGGTTACTGCATTTTATTATGCCCTCAGCTTTTCTTAGTGATGGATTAAAATTAACACCTTTTGTTAAGCAGGCAACAAAATGTTACAAAAAATCGCCTCTGTTATTAAACACATTCCAACCTTACCAAGTAAAAGCTCTTTATAAGCCTGCAACAAGTAAGGTTCTCCGTGGTATGCCGTATTCTTAAATACCTGTCATTTTTGAAATGCCGGTATAGTACAAATCATAACCGCCCTTGCCCCCGGGCCGGTTCGAAGAAAAAATCATCAGGTCGTTGTTCGAATGGGGAAAGTACTCAACGGCCGGCCTGTATTCATCGAATTCCGTATTAATTTCAGGCCCAAAGTTCTGCGGTTCGCCCCATTTCCCGTTTTCAAATACTGAATATCATAAATCATACCCCCCAAAACCGGAAGCCCGGTTTGATGCAAAAACCATCAAATTTCCTTTTATGTAAGGGCATTTATCGTCGTCCGGTCCTGATAGGACTTCATTCACTGAAGGTTCCATTTCTCCTTCCTGCAAATTGCTCACTATGTTATCGGAATCCACGTCAACTTCATAAATATCATAGTCTTCATCCCGGTTTGAAGAAAAGTAAATTTTGGAGCGATCCGCTTTGACAGCAGGATAATAATCATCGGATTCCGAATTCAGCAAGGCAGCATCATAAGGCCCGAATATTTGCTGTTTTGAATCGCTGTCTTCCCAATCGCCGGCTACGGTATACGTAAACCGGATATCAAAATTGCCGGGTTCATTGCTGGCATAAAAGAAATACCACCTTGTTTGTGAATTGACCTCTGCATCGCTGTAAAATGAAAAGGGGCCGAATTCATCCGAATCGGTATTTATTGCTGGCAACAGCTTCCAGGCATAAGTTGGTTCTGCGGGAGAAACCCCGAAATCAAGTATCCCGGTATCTGAATTTACACCTGCCTCTATCCTGCGGCTTGTAATGTCGAATTCATTTCCCCTTGAGCCCTTATTTGTTGAATAATACAAATCCAGCATCTTCCCCACATAATAAATGTTCATGTTGTAATCGTCGTATTCAGTATTCAAAAAGTTCAGGTTTTGGGGCGATGAAGCAAACCAGCCGGTCTCAAAATCTACAGGCTCCTGATTGGTCAAATCGGGGCTGCATGCGACAGCAGCAAAAATCAGCAGAAATAAAAGTACAATTGATTTGGTTTTCATGTATTACGAGAATTGTAATCCCTGGAATTATTTCAACCTTAACAGCTCCAGATAGTTTTCATTTATTCTTTTTATCCTGTATACCTCCGATACATCCCTTATTTCAACAGTTTGATTTTCTTTATTAAAAACCCAGGTTCTGTAAACTAAAGCTATTGATATAACAGGAGCACCATTTAATGTATCTGCACCACGTATATCATTTATATCCTCTTCAATGAAACTTCCGTTGTCTTTAAATTCCCATTTTGTGAAGAAATTATAATTCGTCTCCCTGCTCAACCGAAAGGTATCATTGGCCTCTGGTCGGGTTGGGCCAAAATAATACCACTCCCCTTTTAGCAACTTGAGGGTATCGTTTTGTGCAAATCCAAAATTCACCAGAAGTAAAAGAAAGCTTATAAGATTAAGTTTATTCATTGTTAGAAAGTTCATTATTCAGGTTCGATAACAGCTTATCCCTACAACTTGGCCAACTCTAATCATTCGTGCTATTCAACAGTATAAAATTAGCTGCAATTTTCAAAAATACAAACATATGTTGCAAAAAGATCAGAAATATACTTTATTCAAACTTAGTGTGCTTCAACTCAATGAATTACATCCCATAAGAGCAATTTGGTAATTATTTATTTTGATTTTCTTTTTCTGTCGGCCAATTGCAATATGACCCCTCCCAACCTCCCCAATAGGGAGGAGAAGATCGCTTCGATGAAAAGTATGCAGCAAATATGATATGTTGTATTAAAAGAAATGAAAGGCCGGCTGCTTCTATAGCAAACTGGCAAAACGTGGTACTTTCCGGGCAATGTTAACAGCTACATTACCAAGTTCTTTTATGTCGGCAATAAGGCTGGACATTGACCTGTTTTCCCTCGAAGCCTGTTCCACAACTTTTATCAGTACCGAATAAACGGTCATATCTTCGGTGTCAGGAGTAACGGATTCAATTTCTTCTTTTGAAAGCCCCTCCAGCTGGTTGAGTTCATTTCTATAGGCGCCTTTAAAAGCAGCGTCTGCCTCGGCAAATAAGTGACTAAAACGGTTTGCTGCCATTGATTAAAGATTAATTGGTTATATTTTTTATTTGGTTTGATATTTCCTCTATCCTCAGTATAGCTTCATCGCTTTTTACATCTATCTCTTTTCCTTTTTTCACTGCCGCATTTACAAGTTCAGAAACCCGCAGCAATCTGCCGGTAATTAAAGAATCAGTCCCTTGCAGGCCAACTACGGCCAAAGCTTCCTGTTGACTTTCCTTTACTTTACGTACCGATTCCAGGTAACCGGTGATAGTCAGGTTGGCACGAATTGCCTGATCATAAGACATGTTGACAGCCTCGATCACCTGTCTTTCCTGCGCTGTAACCGGTGCCAATAACTCTTGCCTTAAGGCCTGAGTCTGCATGGTTGCTGCTTTCTGAAATTCAAGCATTGTATTAAGTGTTTCCTCCGATTCGGCTATTCCTTCAATCCGGGCGGCATTTTCTATGGTGCTGAATAAGGATGCTTCCCCTGCTTTATACCTTTCCATTTCCACATTCAGTACGTAATGAATAACAAACGGGGAATATACATCATCAACAAACTGGTTAATGTCGTCTTTTATCCTTTCGAAATACAGGGAAGTAAGCTGCCGGTGGGAATTATGCATAGCAACCAGATCGTTGCCCAAAACCCTTGAGAGGGTGACTGTCTCCTTAGGTACCGAAACACAGGAGGCTAAAATAATTGAAACGATAATTACCGGTAAAATTCCAGTTTTCATTTTCACAGACATTAAAATAATATAAGAGCTTCTTGACTTCAATTTAAGAATTTATGCTCAAATAACAAGCGATGTTGCTGAAAATTATTTGACAACAAAAGATTATAAATGTCTTTAAATGACGTACCTTTCTATTAAATAACAGAACTGTTATGTCGGAATGCAGATAAAAATCACACAAACAAGGTAATCAAACAGATTAATTCAACAGAAATGGAACTGAAAATTATTGTAACCGGAACAACAGGTATGGTTGGTGAAGGAGTCTTGCTTGAATGTCTTGAAAACGACAAGGTAAAGCAGGTGCTTAGTGTGACAAGACGCCCCTCAGGTATTAAACATCCTAAATTAATGGAACTTATTGCCACCGATTTCATGCAACTCGAAAACCTGAAAGACAGTCTGAAAGGCTACAACGCCTGCTTCTTTTGTGCAGGGGTCAGTTCGCTGGGTATGAAGGAACCGGAGTTCAACCGTATCACTCACGATACAACACTGCACTTTGCCAAAACACTGGCCGCCCTGAACCCCGGACTCGTGTTTTGTTACGTATCGGGACAGGGTACCGATAGCTCGGAAAAAGGAAAGCTTATGTGGGCACGGGTGAAGGGCAAAACAGAAAACGATTTAATGCAACTGCCTGCTATAAAAGCGTACAACTTTCGACCGGGTGTAATGAGTCCCACTGAAGGACAGCAACACCTAAAATCATTTTACCGGGTTGCAGCTAAGCTGATCCCAATATTCAGGTTCTTATTTCCCCGCAGTATCCTCACCCTGCAGGAAGTTGGAATTGCTATGATCAACAGCGTTCTGAAAGGCTATCCCAAACAGGTATTGGAGGTAAAAGATATAAAGGAACTGGCTGCTAAATGATATGCAGGAATTAAGCAAGGTTATTATTCACGTTGCTGTTGCCCAAACTCCCGCACTATTCCAAAAAACTGAACTAAACAAACAACAGATGTCACAAACAAATAGATTTGCAATACTGCAAGAATGACAAGTATCCAAACGTTTATTTCATCAAAAGGATATCCTGAATGATGCAACATCAGCTCAAGGTGAAGAACCAGCACCGGCATAAACAAATACAGCAGCTTGTTCACGTATTCGTTTTCCAGCAAAAAATCTTTCCGGATTCTTTTACAGGGTATGCAATTCCTTATGAAACGGTTAAAACCAATAACAACCAGAGGGTATATAAGAAACAGAATTTTCAATAACCAGTTGCCAGTCATAAAACACCTTACTTTTTTATTCACCAACCCTTACCTGCCTGATAACAGGAAAATATAATTGCTGCAGGTCATAAACGCAAATCCTTTTCCTCCGGGAGAACTTCCGGCATCCACACTTCCTGAGTTTAGTCAGAAAATTCATAATGCACTTTGGCTGTCATATTGAACAAAAAAAGCCTTTTGAGAGAATTATTAGCATACGATTTCAGATTCCTGCACCACCCAGTACATTAAATTCCCTGCTTTTTTCAGGCTGACCTTCTATCATGGGTATAGCTTTTATGATCAATGCCTTTACTTCCTCCGATTTCAATGAGTTACTGTGGTCTTCCTTCGTTTCCCAGACTTCTGTAACATAAACTGAACCGGGCTCACTTTCATCCCGACTAACAATATAGCATCTGCAACCAGGGGCAGTAGAAACCAATTTGGATGCTTCAATCAATATTTTTGCCAGTTCGTTTGAGTGGCCCCCTTTTGCGGTAATCTTCCCGTGCAATAAGTACATAAAATTTGTTTTACTTTTCAGTATAACCAATTTTTATCAGGAATAGTTTCTGGGGAATAACACAAATCAGCACCACCTTTAAATCTTGTAGTCTATTAAATCGAAAGTAAAGTGCTTATCAGATAATTCCGAAGTGAAGCTTTCAGGCACCGCCTTTAAATTTGAACGTCTGAACAGAACTCCTCCAGAATTTCCCGATGGTCGAACCCCATTTCGGGCAGTGCATTCAAAGGAAACCATTCAGCTTTGGCGGCATCGTCGCCACCATTTACCTCTTTCTTTTCAAAAATCAAAGCAGAAAAAACCACGGAAATGGTCCGGTGACGGGGGTCGCGGTTAATGGCATCGTACGTTTTGAATTGTTCCATCTTTTTTACTTCAAGTCCGGTTTCTTCTTTCAGTTCACGCTTACAGGCATCTTCCAGCAGCTCATCCATGTTTACGAATCCACCGGGAAGCGCCCAATTTCCTTTAAAGGGATCAATTCCTCTCCTGATCAGAAGTACATGAAAATCATTATTAACCTGTGTGTAAACCAGGGCATCAACAGTTAGCGCCGGACGCGGATATTTATAGCTGTACATAATACTTAGATTAGAATTCAATTAAAGAACCATATTGGGCAAAGGGCATATGGTAGAGAACATGGGGCATGGGGCACAGAGCAAAGAGAAGAGAACAAAGAGGAGGGGGCAAAGGGCAAAGAGCTGGAGAGGAAATGACTCATGAGGCATATTGTTTTAAACTACGAACAAGAACCTGACTTCCGTTTTGTACCATTGCCATCTAACTCTTTCGGCCTGTTTTCCAATACTTTGCTATCAACAGCAGCATGAATACAAAAATGATTATATATATGAGTAGTTCAATCTGTTTCATGGGTCAAGTATTTTTTTCATTACACGCATTTTATGGGTATAACGTTTCAAATCTACGTTAAAAATACCAAATTGATCTACATTATCGATACGAACTTTCCCTGATGCATGAATTATTTTATTGCGTTTCCAGAGAATTCCTACGTGTACAATGTTACCTTCCGCATCGTCGAAAAAAGCCAGGTCACCGGGCAGGGTTTCATCTACAAAGCTCAATGGGGTTCCTGTTTTTACCTGCTGGCTGGCATCCCGGGGGATACGTACTCCTATCATTTTATAGATTATCTGGGTAAATCCGCTGCAGTCTATTCCAAAGGGTGACCGCCCTCCCCACAGATAAGGTGCATTGAAATATTTCAATGCCTGGCTAATCAAAATTTCGCGTGGATTCTTGAGCTTTCCGTAAAAAACCTGGCCTGTTGATTTATAGGTATCGCTGTTTACTGAGAACTGCTTCAGGTAAGGTCTCCAGACAGGGAGGCTGCTTCCTGCCACCAGCATCAGGTTTTGCTCATTGCTCACAGGTACAAGGCTAAGGATATCCCCGGTTATGCCAAACGGTTTGTTTTCAAGCCTATTGTAAGTACGGGCATTCACAGGTGTTATCATTTTGCTGTCGATCCATCCTTCATAACCATCCCAGGCAAGTTTTATCAGGCACCATCCTACCATCTCCCCCACTATTTGAAAATGCTCACCAAATAGCACCTGGGTTACCATTTCGCTTTTTTCCGATGGTTCTTTTCGAACCGGAATAAGGCTTAACCCCGAAATACCATAGTCCATTCAATTTATTTCTTAATTTTATGTTGAAAAACTATATTGCGCTTGTTTAATGCGAATAAACACAAATCTATAAAAAAAATGATCTGTGTTAAACAGGTTAATTTTTTATTCGTAATTTTTAACCGCAAATTTGCACAGTTATTGAACAGAAAGTCAAATAAACAAATACAATGAGCAACTTTTTTGATCGGCTAAAAAAATACACCCGCACATTCTTCTGGTTTCTCGTATTTCTTGTTACTGCGGGCCTTTTATTTTTCATTTTGCCGGGTGAGCCCCGCTTCAGGTACGAATACCAGAAAGGGACACCATGGAACCATGAGAACCTTGTAGCTCCTTTTGATTTTGCCATTTTAAAAAAAACGGAAGAAATTGAACGCGACAGGCAGGAGCAACTTAAGTCGGTGATCCCCTATTTTACATACGACACTTTAATGGGCGATCAAAAAATTAAGCAGTTAGAGGCAGATTGGGAAGTCCTTGCTGACACACTCAACAAATCGGCTTCCGCTGCCCTGGAAGCCATAACACAACAGCTGGCCGGCTTATATAGAGAAGGCATTCTCCCACGCTCATCGGAAACATACGAAGAACTTGCCACTAAGTCTGAGCTCAGAAAAAGGATTGGAAACAGAGTTAGCCGAATTAAAAAGGAGAGTATTTATTCTGAAAAATCAGCTTACAATGAGTTGAATAGTACCATGAATACACTTGCAGAAAAATATCCTGATCTGGAGGAAACACTTTTACAACTCCAGCCCGAAAGATACATTTCATCAAACCTTGCTTACGACAACATAACCACTCAAAAGGAACGTGAGGAGGTTATTAGAAATATTTCCACCACCCAGGGTTTGGTACAGGCAGGTGAACGGATTATACTGGAAGGTGAGATAATTAACGATGAAAGGTACCAGATACTGGAATCGCTGAAGGCTAGCTACGAATCGGAACGTGGAGAAGGAATCAACCGTTACACGGTATATATAGGCAAAGGGATTCTTATTATAGTATTTATGATCCTGCTGTTCACGTTTATTCAAATCTACCGGATCGATATGCTTACTCAGTTCAGAAAGCTTTCCTTCCTGTTGCTGTTTCTGGTAAGTATGATAATGCTTACAATGTTTATAAACTCTTTTCCCAGATTGCATATCTACCTGGTGCCGTTTGCAATTTTTCCGATTGTCATCCATACATTTTTTGATTCCCGCACAGCAATTTTCACTCTCATTGTTGCTAGTCTGATAACAGGTTTTTATGCTCCCAACAATTATGAATTTGTATTACTACAGGTAACTGCCGGGGTGGTTGCGGTTTTCAGCCTTAATAAGATGCACCGCAGGGGTCATCTCATAATGGCGGTGGTGTGGGTACTGCTAACGTATGTTATCTTATACTTTGCCCTTGAAATGATATTTGAAGGCACTTTAAAAAACATCGACTTAAAAATGCTGCAATGGTTCGCGCTCAGCAGCATTCTCATTGTATTGGTTTATCCGCTGGTATTTATTTTTGAGAAAATGTTCGGTTTTGTCTCCGATGTAACTCTAATCGAGCTGTCGGATACCAACCAGCCGCTTTTAAGAAAAATGGCAGAAGAAGCGCCTGGATCATTTCAGCATTCACTACAGATTGCCAATCTGAGTGAGGAGATTATACTGAAAATTGGAGGCAATCCCTTCCTGGTAAGGGCAGGATCATTGTATCATGACATCGGAAAGATCGCCCGACCCGAATTTTTTATTGAAAACCAGGCGGTGGGAATTAACCCTCATGATAAATTAAACTACATGAAAAGCGCTGAAGTCATCATCGATCATGTTAAAAATGGTGTAAAACTTGCAAAAAAATATAAATTGCCCGAAGCCCTGGTGGAATTCATTGCAACCCACCATGGCACTACGAAAGCGCAGTATTTTTACCTGAAACACCAGGAGGAAAACCCAGATGAAGAATTGGATGATAAATTGTTTGTTTATCCGGGCCCTTTACCCCAAAGCAGGGAAGCCACCGTGGTAATGATCGTTGATGGAATTGAAGCTGCCTCAAGGAGCCTGAAGGAGAAAACCCATGAAAACATTAAGGATGTAGTGAATAAAATGATAGATAACAAAATTCGCGATGGCCAATTGGAGAATTCCGAAGTGACATTTCACGACATAAAAATCATCAAAGAAACGTTATTAAATAAGTTGTTAAATATTTACCATGTGCGGATTGAATACCCAAAAGAGAAAAGTAACAAAATTGAAAAATAAAAAGATTAATTATTTTTGTAGCGAAAACATTTAAACAAGGAGAACAGAATATGAAAAAGTTGAGAAACATATCTTTGCTCTTGTTTTTTCTGTCGTTTTTGGCAATCAGCTGCAACGAAAGCCCGCTGCCGATACCTGAAGACCCAAATACCACAGAATTAAAAACAGAAGCATCAAAACTTACCCAAAAGGTTAATACATTCATTAAACTTGTAATGGACGATGTTTACCTGTGGTATAAAGAAGTACCGGCCCTGGATTTACGCTATGAGGTTGATTCCAAAGACTATTTTAATAAACTCTTATATAAGGACGACAAATGGTCTTTTATTACTGATGATGTTAAATCACTTGAATCAAGCTTCGAGGGAGTAGAAACAACATTTGGATATTCCCTGGCATTTGGCCGTTTTGAAAATACCGGAAACGTATTTGCCCTGGTGGAATATGTCTATCCGGATACACCGGCATCGGAAGCAGGCATTGGGCGCGGAGATATAATTGTCAAAATGAACGGTAAAGACATTACCGATGAAAATTACCGCGACTTACTTTATGCGGCCAATCTGTCCATTACACTGGGCATATACGGAGAAGACGGCATCTCTGTTGATCCGAACACTGTTAGCATGGTGTCAAAGGAATTAAACCTTGACCCGGTTCTTATTACCGATGTGCTGGAGCACGAAGGAAAAAAAATTGGCTATCTTTTTTATGCGCAATACATTGGCAATTATAACTCAAGTCTGGATGAGGCCTTTCAGTATTTTATGGATGAAGGGATTACCGACCTTGTTGTTGATTTAAGATACAACCCGGGTGGTGGAACCAATGCTGCTCAACATTTTTGCAGCTCAATTGCCCCATTAAGCACAGTTACAAATAAAGAAACCCTAGTAACTTTTCAATGGAACGATAAATACCAGGAATATTTCCAGACTCGAAACATAAACGATCAGCTGAAAATTTCCTTTGTTGAAAACACACCAGTAAAAATGGGTTTAAACAACGTATATTTCCTTACAGGAAACGGCACAGCTTCTGCTTCGGAATTAAGCATTACCGGACTGAAACCCTATATGGGAGTAACAACCGTAGGTGAAACCACTTACGGAAAATATACGGCATCAATCACTATGAAACCAGAAGATTTTTATGACAATGAAACTGAATACAGTGATTTCATCAACTGGGGAATTCAGCCTATAGTGTTGCGATATGCCAATTCACAAGGTATAACTGACTTTAAAGATGGATTTGAACCGGATATTTATGTAGAGGATAAATTGTTTTCAGGAATCCAGTTGGGTGATAAAGAGGAACCCCTGCTTAAAGCTGCCATTGAAGATATTACTGGCACACCGGTTATTGCAATGAAGAAAGCTCGTATAGCGGCTCCTGATTATACCATTTTCGATCGGGGATTCTCAAAATACGATGCCAACAAAAGAGAATTAATGATTGAAGGCATGGATGCGATTTTGTTAAAAGAATAAGCACTGTAAGTGTAAATGAAAAAAGGCTGCTTTGAGGCAGCCTTTTTCATTTCCTTAAGAATACAGGAAAAGTTTTTATTAAATTACTCGCGACGGACGGAGCCTAATCCTTCAATGTTTTCTCTTACATCAGGATCTCCCTTGTAAGTGATTTTTCCGGCTCCTTTAATTGTTGCTTTCAAGGTATTGGTGGCAAATACTTTGCCGGTGCCTACACCTTCAATTGTGAAATCGACATCTCTTGCCTTCAGTTCTTCTGCATTAACATGTCCGGCACCTGCCGTCCTTACATTAAGAACATCAGTAATACCCATTAATTCGACCAATGCACCCCCCTTATTCTCAACTGAAATCCGGCGGGCTTTTGCCTGCAGTTTTACCTTGGCGCCTCCCTCAAGCAATACATCCAGGTCATTCAAATCGAGGTAACCCCTGCTTTCCAATTTTATACTGCCATATATCCTGAGCCGTTCCAGGTCTTTAAAGGTAATGTGCAGGGTCATACGAGTGAAATCAAACGGTTTTCTGTCGACATGTAAATGAAGCAGGTCTCCCTTATTTGTAATATTCAAATAGTCAAAAGCTTTGGGGTCTGAAACACTGACTTCAAGTGAGTTGGTTCTTCCCTGCACAAGTTCTACTCCATATGCACCTTCCAAAAACAGTTCAGTAAATTTACCTGTTTCATATTTTCGGGTTTCCGTGCCGTTCTCTTGTCCGTATGCAGAAACAGAAAATACCATAACTGCCATTAAAATAATTCCGAAGACTGAAGCTAAAACAGCTGATTTCATATTTTATGATTTTAAGATTCTCCTGCAAATTTAACCACTAATAACGAATAAAAGGATACAATATCGGTAAACTGCCTCCCCAGCCTGATGAATTAAGGTATATTATTCCTTAAGCCGGAGAATAAAGAATAAGCCATAGGTCATAAGGGAATAGAGCACAATTACAATAAACAGGTCCATAAACACAATTTGAGGGGTAGTTAGCAGCCAACGGATTATATAAGCTGCGGACAATGCAGCAAATGCAAACAAAAACCGGACAGCCACCGTCGAAAAACTCCTTATCAGCGAAGCTGAGAACCCCATCCAAAGCAACCCATATACAAGAAGCCAAATGCCTTCAAACTGGAATCCTGCATTTAGTTTTACCATCCCCCAAACAGAAGGCAGAAGACCTGCCAGCAATAATCCACGGCTCACGCTCTTCCTTATTTTATTTTTGTTATTCGGATTTTCAATTACCGGAAATAGCTTTGGTTTTAATGGCTCATGCCTATAATCCGGATCATGTAAATCCTCTTCAGAAGAAATGATGTCTCTTCTGATAGCTTCACGAATAGCTGCATCAGCTGCCTGTTCCTGGTAAAGTTTCCTTTTTTTAAGCAGATCCTTTAACTGTTCATCCTCCAGTTCCTGTATTATTAGTTCAAAGTCGTAATCCAAATCTGTCGTTTTTGTTTTTCGAAGCATTTTAAAATACTTTTGCATTTTCAAACAAATAAAAAAGAAATTTGTCATATAGTAAGAAATATAAATACAATAAATTATAAAGGACATGTACAATTTTGAATACAAGAATCCGGTGAAGATCATTTTTGGCAAGGACAGCATTCCTAAAGTAGCTGATGAAATTCCACAGCATTCAAAAATTCTGATGATATACGGTGGAGGAAGTATAAAGAGCAACGGCGTTTACCAACAGGTTAAAGATGCATTACAGGGTTTTGAACTGCATGAATTTGGGGGAATTGAGCCCAATCCGCATTATGAAACCTGTATGAAGGCCATTGAAATGGTGAAATATGAAAAAGTTGATTTTCTGCTTTCAGTGGGTGGAGGATCGGTACTTGATGCAACAAAATTTATTGCTGCCGGTGCATTGTACGGTGGTCAGGATCCTTGGGATTTTATGAAGCACAGGTATGAAATAGAAGTACAGGAAGCCTTGCCAATCGGAGCAGTACTGACACTTCCGGCTACGGGTTCCGAAATGAACGGTACTACGGTAATTACACGTGTTTCCACGCAGGAAAAAATGGCGTTTGGCTCTCCTTTGGTAATGCCTCAGTTTTCTATCCTTGACCCAAAATGTGTGTTTAGCCTTCCCGACAGGCAGGTTGCCAACGGCTTTGCCGATGCATTCGTGCATGTAATTGAACAGTACCTGACTTTTCCGGTTAATTCTCCACTCCAGGACCGGTTTGCGGAAGGGATACTCTTGACACTTATTGAGGAAGGGCCTAAAGTACTGGCTAACCGGAACGATTATGATGCAGCAGCCAATTTCATGTGGAGTGCAACCATGGCGTTGAACGGATTAATTGGAGCCGGTGTTCCGCAGGATTGGGCTACCCATATGATTGGCCACGAACTGACAGCATTCCATGGAATTGATCATGCCCGCACCCTTGCAATTGTTCTGCCCGGAATGATGCATATTAGAAGAGACAGTAAGAAGGAAAAACTGCTTCAATACGGAGAACGTATCTGGAACATCAAACAAGGCAGCGATGATCAACGAATCGATCAGGCAATTCAGAAGACAGTTGAATTTTTCAATTCTCTCGGAATTCCCTGTACCTTACCCGAATATGACGTGCCGAAAGAAACCATTGGAAAAATTACTGAGCGCTTTAAAACCAGGGATAGCAAGCTGGGAGAAAACAAGGACATCAGTTATAAAGAAGTTGAAACAATACTGGAAGACAGACTGTAAAAGCAGAATAATATTTTATTTATTAACCTTTAATTTTCATTTGCGCGAAGATATGTACTGACTGATAAGTCGGTCGTATTCTTCGCACAAATGTTGTACTACCTCGTTTTTAGGATTAAATGTCTGGTCGTTTATGTGCGAAAGGGGCAGAATTTTAGGGGAAGTTCCGGTAATGAATGCTGCTTCGAAAGATTGTAAATCATTAAAAAAAACTTCCCTTTCATGAAAAGGAATGTTTAGCTCTTTAGCCAGATGAATTGTCTTTTGACGGGTAATTCCCAGCAATACCTCATTTCCCGGAGGAGTAACAATTAAATTACCTGCAATAAAAAAAACATTGCTGCGGCTTCCTTCGGTAACACGACCGAAATGGTCAGCCAGCAAAACCTCATAATATCCTTCTTTCTCCATAAGCTCATCGGCCTGCTGCCTCACAGAAGACTGAAAAACCTTGGCATTGGGATTATCACGTTCGGCATGTAATATTCCACAGGTAACACCATTGCGGTACCAGCTTTCATCAGGGTATTTATGCGAAATGAAAAAAGCTTTCAGATTGGTTTTATTTGAAAGAAGAATATTCCCTTCAGTGATTTTGTTCTTCTCTATCAGGGCTTCTAAAAACCCTTCAATTTCCTGCTTTGAAAAAGCTATTTTCTTATCTGCAAGTTGAGCCGATATAAAAAAGCGTTTCAGGTGTTCCTCCAGAAATAATGGAACAGAACCTGCAACCCTGATTACTTCATAAATTCCACCGGCATTTTCCGATGCAATGAATTCATGGTTTGGCATTAGCCGATCGTTGTAAATAAAAAACTGGTGCTGCGGATAATGAATCATTCTTTACTTTTAATAACAAATGTAAATATTATTTTTACCAAACTTCCGGTTTATACTTTAGGAAATAGTTAGCTTTTATGCCTGCCCGTTATTGAAATACATAGAATAATGATTCTTAAATGAGTAGTATTGAAAACATATCTGAAGGAAATTTTCCCATCACTTTTAATCCATACAAGCATCATCTTGGCTTTTTGAAAGAGCAAATTGAGGTATGGAAGAAAAAGGGTTGGAAAGAAGCAGAACAGGAAATAAAGCTTATTGGAACCAATCTGATTGATATCTATTTTGGCAGACTCACAATTGATGAAATATTTGGTGAAATTCATCTGCTTGCTAAAAAAAACGGACTTACTTCTCCAATAGAGCTGGCTCATTGGCTTGACCCGTTGGAATACAGAAAAACAGAATTATCTGATAATTCATTTTGGGTAATTAAGCAGGGACAGGATTCTTCCCGTTTTCTTCATATACATCCGGGAAAATATTCTCCTTTTACTATGAGGGTAAAAGCGACTAATTTAAAAACGGTGATTGCAGTTAAAATTCTGACCGGTGATAATATCCAGCCTGACTTACCGGTAATTAATAAAATCAGAAAGGAAAAACTAAAGATGTCACCCGTTAAGGGGCTTGTTGAAGGCAAGGGCATAGCCCGACTGCTTGCAAATTTCAGTTCGATGTAATGCCATCCTTTTGTAAAACACCGGCGACCCTGTTTTTATAACTTCGTCCAACAGGCAGCTCTTTTCCCCCGATTTCAATACTGGTGGCAGTAAATGCCTGGATTTTCCTAAGTGATACAATATAGGATTTATGTATCCGAAGAAAATCGGTATCAGGCAGTTTATCTTCCATTCCCGACATACTTGTTTTTGTAACGATTTTCTTATCAACAGTATGGATCTTCACGTACTCACTTAACCCTTCGATGTAAAGGATTTCATTCAACAGAACTTTTACAACCCGTTTATTCTCCTTTACATAAATAAAGGCATCATCCTGAACTGATGAAGAAGATGAAAAGCCAGGTTGTTCATTTCCGGCAACCTGGAAATACTTATTTACCGACTTTAAGAACCTTTCAAATGTAATAGGTTTAAGCAGGTAGTCGACCACATCCAGTTCAAAACCTTCAATTGCATAGTCGCGATAGGCTGTGGTAATTATTACCTGGGGAGGGTGCTTTAATGTTTTTAGAAACTCTATCCCGGTAATTTGCGGCATTTGAATATCCATAAACATTAAATCCACTTTATGACCGTGCAGAGCGTCAAGCGCTTTCATGGCATCACTGCATTCTCCAACTATTTCAAAATTATCAAGCTTGTCGAGGTGGTTGCGAATTAATCCCCTTGCCAAGGGCTCATCGTCCACTATCAGGCATTTTGTTTTCATGAAATTGTTTTATCCGATTGTCGTTTTCCTAAGATATTAGTATCCGGTTTTTTCTTCTGTTACATTTATAGAAAAAAAACATTTGCCTCCAGCTTCCAATTAGTATCCTCTATCTTTTCAATTAAGCTTACCTTACCCGGTGAATTTTGCTGAAGCCGCCTGTGAAGCATTTCTGTATCTATATTTTTTTGCCGGTCAATCTTCTTCTCACAGCTGAAATTTAAAGAAAAACAAAGATGCCGGTCTTCCTCTTTAACAAAGACGGAACAATTACACGAACTGTTACACCATTTACCTAAACTTAAAGCATAATCAACCACAGGCAGAAAAAGATAACATGGGACTGGTAACGACGTGAAGTCGCCTGCTGTGGTAAATTCAGTTCTTATTCTTCCGGGTAATGCTGTAGAAAAAATTTCGAGGTACATTTTAATTAAGCTTATTTCTTCTGAAAACCAAACTTTCTGTTTACCGTTTTCCTTCAAAAATGCACTTAGAAAGCTTGAAATAGAAATAATGAGATCAGGCGATTTTTTTATATCGTTTTGTATGGCACATTCAAGCAATACCATTAGTCGATGCATCACCCTTGGCCTAAATTGATAGCTGTAGATTTCTATCGAAGCTTCCAGGTTACGTTGCTTTTCTTCCTCTTCAATATTTTGAGCATGGTACCACGCCTTTCCAATCTTTATGGCAATAAAAACCAGTATGATGTAATGGTTTCCGATTCCGCTTACAATTACATTCCCAACATTCAGATATCCGGAATCAGGGGTTGCTGACGGATACACCAGTTTAAAGATAAACTCATTGCTTAAAACCATTTCAATAATAGAAAATACCACCAAGAGCAAAAAAACTCCTGCGGCAAACAGCATATATCGTTTTTGTAAAAAAACCTTGGGAACCAGCCAGTAGGCAATTAAATAGGTATGAATAACAAAAACAGGCAAGGTAATGAGATAATACACGAACCATCCCGGCAAGGAGCTGCCTCCTTGTCCCAGGCTTTGCAGCAGGGTGAAGAACAATACCCATGCAACCCAAAAGCCGGCATGAAGCATTGGATTATGCTTAGCGGTATGATTTTCGGTCCAAACCATTTTTCATATTGCTTAATTTCAGGCGTATACAAAAAAAGTGATCATCCTCTTCTATGTCGATCTTATAGCTGTTTTCAGAGTAAAGAATTTCAAGTCGTTTTTTCAGGTTTTGCAGTCCTTTCCCCTTATTGCCTTCATGGTTTCTGCGGTAGTAAACCTGTGGCTTGCTGTTAGTAGCTTCAAGGATCAGAAAATCTTTCTGTGCATCAACTAAAATCTTAAGCCACGGATTTCCGGTATCGGATCTGCTTCCATGCCGGATTCCATTCTCAGCCATAAAAAACAATACCATTGGGGGTACCTGCCATTGTCCAATATCTCCCTTTCGTACAATTTTGGCTATTAATCGTTTGCCATAGCGCAGTTTTTCAAGACAAATATAATTTCTAACCAGGTCAACCTCCTCACGCAGACTTAAATAATTATGACGGCTCTGCTCCACAATATAACCTAGAACCTTTTGTATCTTCCGTGTTACAGTAAGCGTTTGTTTTGGGTCGAGCAGTGAAAGAGCATATAAGTTATTGATCGTATTGAACAAAAAATGAGGATTTAACTGCGATTGAAGCAATCGCTGACTTGCTTCCTTGTTTTGATTTTCGAGTTCTGCCAGCTGGCGTTCAGTATAAATATAATCTTTTGTGAATTTACCCACGCATAAAAGCGCAACCACATACGACATATCCTTAGCATTTATAAACAGCTTACTTAAAATTCCGGGTTTCCCCAATTCAAAATATTCAGGAGATATTGAAGCATAAAATATTTCATCTGAGAAAAGCAGTTTCAGCAATGACAGGAGAATTCCGGAAATAAAAAAAAGTAGCAAGAACCTGAAAATTTTGCCCTTCAGTAATACAAATGGAATAAAAAGAAAAAGTGTCAGATAAGCATAACCGAGAAAGAAAAATGAGTTTACGGTTGTTATCTTCAAAGAGTCCCAATAATTCCGGTGGGTTCCGCTTAGGTATATAATTACAGAAAAGAAAATTATGGTACCTAAAATAAAGAACAGGTGACGGGTTAATCTATAATTCAATTTATTAGAAAACAAAAACTTTTGCATTACCGTTCAATTTCCAGAAAAACTACCCAGGTTTTTTCATTATTGCTGATGTTTAAACTGTATCTGTCGCGGTAAATAATATCAAGCCGCTTTTTTGCATTTTCCAGTCCAACGCCACCTGCATGCCCTTTAGTCGTTTCTTTATTTCCGCTGATACTGTTTTGGGTGACAAACTTAATTTTGTACTCCGAAATCACCAGTGTTATATCAATAAAAAAATGTTCTCCATCATTCGGCTTCCCATGCTTAAAACAATTTTCCACAAATGTAAACAGCAGCATAGGAGGGATTTTCCAACCTTCGGATTCACCGGATACACTTAGTTTTAAATCAAGTAAATCTCCATATCGCAAACGCTCCAATTCCATATAGTTCTCAATCAGCTTTATTTCTTTGGAAAGCGGAATCTCCGAATCATTGCATTCGTATAACACAGCCTGTAATAATTCAGCCATTTGAGCAATCCCTTCCGACGTTTTTGCTGATTTTCCAAGTGATAGCGAGTACAGATTATTCATTGAATTAAACAGGAAGTGTGGCTGCAATTGTGATTTCAGCATATTCAGTTCCTTTTCCAGGTTTTGCTTTTCCATCAGGTGTTTTTCTTCTTGTTGTTCAAACCATTTCTTTACAATTTTAATTGCAAAAACAATGGCAACCATAAAATTGGTTTCCAAAAAAAGATAAAGAAAATTAACGCCAAAAATAGTATCAGTTGTCAGCGGCAAATCATTTATTAACCGAAGTATCAAACGCTCCCCCAGCGTTGCCAGCAATAAAATTGTAATCACAAGCAGTACTGTAGGCAAAAGCTTTTTTGAATGCAGATAAAAAGGCAATACAGCATATACAGTAGTATATGTGGCTGCCATAACAAAAGGCAACATAACAAGCGATTCGATAAAATACCATTGAAAGTTATGACCGTATTTCCCATAAACAGAGCCAAAAAACAGCACATAAAAAGTCCAAAATAATAGGTGAGATCCTATTCGCCGTTGTTTTGCAGAAATAGATACTTGCTGATTCATTGGCATGGAAATTAAATGCTGATGTATAAAATCGAAAAGGAGTCGTTTACTGACGAACTATTGCTGTTTACTGAGAAATTAAGCCCTTTGATGAAAAAAGCAAAGCCTCTGCCCTCTGGCAGAGACTTCTTTTTCATTTCTATGAAATAATTGCGCTGTTTAATTTCGTTTAAATAATGTTGTTTCAGAATTAAAGCTGAGCCTGGTATTGTTTTTCCACCAAAACCGGGAAATAACAGGCAATCAGTCCTAACATTTCCTTCTCGGTTTTCGAATTCTTTGTAATAACCCGCTGCGATAAGTAATTAATCCTGTCCATTTTAGAGTCGGAGCTTTTTTCATCCAGCTCACGGTACTTTTTATCCATCTTCTTTACACCAAAAACTCCCTTTTGGCACATGTACTGAACTTCAATTTCATCGGAACGAACAAGAAATGTGGTACACTTTTTTTCATTTATAACACCAATCTTCACAGGTTTGGAAGCATTTTCATATACCAATTCATAAGTATCCAGAACCTGATCATTGACTACCATCGGAACTTCCGATTTTACGATTGAATAATTACCCAGGTCTGTAAGAGAGTTTCCGGAGAGTGCCCGGCCGTCTTTAACCCTGGCCGATGAGCTCATGCCCACAGCCAATAAAAGAATCAATAAAAAATAGAATTTTGTTTTCATGATGTAACTGTTTAAATGTTTTACTGAATCAAATATATAAACTGTTTTGGCAACCTTTTTTTTAATTCAATAAGCAACCGTTATTGAACTGCCAACAACACAATTTTGACAGCAAACCTTATTTTGATCTGTAAACAATGCGAAACCTGCATTTCATTTTTAACTGCAGGAATGAATGAATAATTCCTGCAACGGGCTGAATTATCAGTCGGTTTTTTTAATTTTGGCACCATTAAATAAAACCTTATAAAAACCTGTGAAATGAGGATCCTTCGTTTGCTAATGCTTTTATTTGCTGCAGTCATTGTGACTGCCTGTACACAAAAAGAAAAAAAGAATTACCTCGCACATGTCGACCTGCTTATAGGTACGGGCCCTGCAGCAACACCAGCTGCACAAAGCAAACCCGGTGACCACGTAGATTACGGGCAAACGATACCTGCCGTAACGGCTCCTTTTGGAATGACTCAATGGACACCACAAACGTTTGCCACTGAGAAAAAGTGCCTTTCTCCTTTTTACTGGGGCACTCCCACCCTTCAGGGTTTTAGGGCTACACACTGGACCAGCGGCTCCTGCGTGCAGGATTACGGTAGTTTTACAGTCTTTCCAACCTCGATGAAAGAAACATTTCCATTCATGCCCACCCAACGAAAAACCCTGTACATTTATGATGCTGATCAATCGTCACCGGCATTTTATTCGGCCATGCTTCCCGACTATAATATTATAACAGAAATAACCGCAACCAAACGGGCAGGCTTCTTCCGCTTTTCATGGTTAGAAGGTGAAAATGCCACCATTATTATTGATGTTAACAGCGACGAAGGCGAAGGATATATAAAAATAGATCCTGAAAACAACGAAATTACCGGTTATAATCCCGTACACAGAATATACAACGGGATCGGCAAGCCTGCAGGATTCAGCGGTTACTTTATCGCCCGCTTTGAAAAAGAGTTTGTACAGACAGGCACTTTTGCAAACAATGAACTCTTTCACGGAACTAATGAGCAACAAAAATTAAATGATATAGGGGCTTATGTAACTTTCAATCTGTCTGCCAGTGAAGTGTTAAAAATGAAAATGGGTACTTCATTTACAAGCATTGAAAACGCTCGTCGGAACCTGGAAGAAGAAATACCGCATTGGGATTTTGAGCAAACCAGACTGGAACTGGAAGCTACATGGAATGAAATGCTGGGCAGAATAGATGTTGAAGGCGGTTCATCAGATGACCTGACCAAATTCTATACTGCCATGTACCACAGCCTTATTCACCCCCGTCTGTTCAGTGATGTTAACGGTGAGTATCCCGAATTTGCAGGGGGTAAAACTGTTCAAAAAGCAGAAGGCTTCGACTACTACTGTGACTTCTCTAACTGGGATATCTTCAGGGCCCAAATGCCTCTACTGAGCCTTATAGCCCCCGGGCAGTATGAAGATATGGTGAAATCGCTTATTGTTATGGCTGAACAAGGGGGCTGGCTCCCCATATTCCCTATGTGGAACAGCTACACATCGGCAATGATTGGTGACCACAGCACAGCCGTTATTGCTGATGCTCTGAAGAAAGGATTTGAATTCGATGTTGAAAAGGCATACCAGTACATGCATAAAAATGCATTCGAATTGCCGGAAGATATGAATGAATACATCGACGGAAAAGGTCGTCGTGCCCTTGATTCTTACCTGCAGTTTGGATACGTTCCTCTTGAGGACGAGGTTCCACATGCTTTCCACCGGCAGGAGCAAGTCTCACGTACGATGGAATATGCCTATAACGACTGGGCTGTAGCGCAGGTTGCACACAAACTGGGCAAAACGGATGACTACAATGAACTGATGGCTCGTTCTCTCAATTACTCCAATGTATTTGATCCTGAAAAAGGTTGGGTATGTGGTCGATATGGAGACGGCATGTTCACCGATGAGTTTGAAGCCGGCAGCGAAATGTATTACATTACCGAAGGAACACCAAAACACTACACATGGTTTGTCCCTCATGATGTGGAAGGCCTGATGGAACTGATGGGTGGCAGGGAACAATTTGCAGAAAAGCTAAATGCCTTCATCGATAATAAGGAATACTGGCATGGTAATGAACCCAGCCACCACATTCCTTACCTGTTTAATTATGCGGGAGAATGGGAAAAAACCCAGAGAACGGTAAAACATCTGTTACAAAACGAATATGGAACAGGGCCCGGCGGATTATCGGGCAATGATGATTCCGGACAGATGTCGGCCTGGTATGTTTTCAGCGCCATGGGGTTCTACCCTGTCTGCCCCGGCAGCAACGAATACCAGCTCTCCTCGCCTGCCTTCGAAAAGGTTACCCTTAACCTCGATAAAAATTACTATCCTAAAAAAAACTTTATTCTTAAAGCTTCACCCGGCACTCCGTATGAAATCTTTTCGTCAGTAAAAATGAACGACAGTGAAATTGAACCGGCTATTACCCATGAAGACATCCGGAACGGAGGAACACTGGAGTTCTTTGCGGAATAAAAACTGGTTATACGATTATACGCAAGTATATTTCAATTACTTTGGGATCATAGGTATCATTTTATTAAAGACTTATTAGTATTCTATTAAAATAACCTGTAACTTACAAAGGCAAAAAATGTACTTAATATTTTTCCTATGCCATTATATATGGATATTCATTTTGTAGGGGAGATTTCTGTGGAAGATACCAGGAAGGCTCACCTTGCTGATCTGGCAGTTCAGGAAAAATATGGAGTAACCTACCATCAGTACTGGTTCAATGAAGAAGCGGGCACCGTTTATTGCCTGATGGAGGGACCTGACAAGGAATCGTGTGCTGCTACACATCGTGAGGCAAATGGATTTGAAGCCTGCCAGATAGTTGAAGTGGAAGGTGGTATGTACGATTTATTCATGGGAGAGAGCCAGAAAGTGGATCATGGACTGGTCCGAAAAGAAAGCGGTGAATTGGATGCGGGTTACCGATACATCCTTACGCTCGACATCATTGCCCGAACCCAAAGCACCGCTGCAATCGACTATAACCAGCTCAAACTTCCAAAAATACCCAAAAATAAAGCCCTGCAATACATATATGAATGCGATGGAAAAGAAATAAAAAAAGAAGGTTCCGACTCCATAGTAGCAGTATTTGAGACACCTGAAAAAATACTAAAGTGTGCTCATACCATTCAAAAAGATTTTTTAAAAAACCATAATTCCTCCGATTCAGAAAACGGCGCCGTTTCTTTTAATATGGGAATAAGTGCAGGTCAGCCTGTTACTGAAACCGAAGGTTTTTTCGAAAAAGCCATCCAACTGAGTAACCGTCTGTGTCTGATTGCAGGTAACACGGAAATCGCAACCTCCCGGTTGTTTGAAGAACTCTGTATTACCAATGATATTGTAAGAAAGCACATCCAGTTTCGAATCATTAAACCTGCTGAACAGGAATTTCTTGATAATTTTTTAGACATTGCCGAGAACCACTTTTCTGAACATGAATTTGGTGTGGACTTTCTTAGCCGTGACATGGCTGTAAGTCAACCCCAGCTTTACCGTAAAGTTACAGCACTTACAGGTCGTTCGCCGGTGAGCTTCATCCGCGACATACGTTTGAACAAATCCCTCGCGTTGATAAAGGAAAACAAATACAACCTTTCGGAAATTGCCCTTGAAGTCGGATACAACAGTCCTTCCTACTTCTCCAGGTGCTTTCATCAAAAATTTGGAATTCAGCCTTCCCACATATCCATCTGAATTCCCTTCATTAACATAGTCCCAAACTGCCCGATGAATGAAAATTGATAGTTATTGAATTAAAAACGGTGGACTCACATCGTATAAGCCAGTAACTTTGCTTTGTAGATCATACTGTATCAATATGTTACTACAGCGTTCAATTTTTAATCAATTTAATTTTTAGTATTATGAAAACAGTAAATACACTAAAGTCCCTGGCAGTTCTGGTTGCACTTGTAATAAGTTTGCCCGGAACATCACAAAAAAAAGAATCGCATGAACTGGTATTGCATCCGCATGAGTTTACGGGTCCCATACATCTTTCACCGGCAGATATGCCAAAAGGGAACATAATAAATATGGTTGGCGGATGGGGCGGAATGGCCGTAACAATTAATGAAGTGCCTGCCGGCACCGATTATACTCCTGTACTTGTTGGGTTGAAAGATGATCTTTGCCAGGTACCGCACTGGGGATACCTTGAAAAAGGAAAACTACGGATCATCGACAAAAACAAAAAGACTACAGTTGTTAATGGGGGTGATGTCTTTTATATGCCGCCGGGACATACTGCCATTATTGATGAAGATTCAAAAGTAATTGAGTTCAGTCCCGAAAAAGGCATGCATGAACTTAATAAACATGTGCAGAAAAGAGTGGCTGAAATGCAAAACAATCAATAAAAGTCAGATATGAAAACAACATTCACCAATTTAAAAAACCAGGTAGAGGGAAGAGTCATCCTTCCGGAAGACAGCAGTTACGAAGATGCCCGAAAGATATACAATGCCATGATTGATAAAAAACCGGCCGCCATTCTGGTATGCAGGAATGCCGGTGATGTTGTTCAGGGTGTAAATTTTGCAAGGGAAAATAACCTGGAGCTTGCTGTAAAAAGTGGCGGGCATAGTGGCCCAGGTCTTGCCCTCGTGGATGACGGACTGGTTATTGACCTTTCTGAAATGAAAGACTTAAAGGTAGATCCTGAAAACCGGAAAGCAAAAATACAGGCAGGCTGTACGCTTGGCGAAGTTGACAAAGCCACACACGAACATGGGCTTGCCCTTCCCATGGGAATTATCGGCACAACCGGTGTGGGCGGATTAACTCTCGGCGGCGGAATCGGATATCTGAGCCGCAAAGGCGGGCTTACAATCGACAACCTGCTGGAAGCTGAAATGGTACTGGCAAATGGCGAAAAGGTAGTCGTCAATAAAACTTCCCACCCCGACTTGTTTTGGGCAATACGTGGAGGGGGAGGAAATTTTGGGGTTGTAATTTCATTTACATTTAACCTGATACCTGTAAAAAATGTGTATGCCGGCCCTATGTTCTGGTCTGTTGAGCATGCCGGAAAAGTTATGCGGTTTTATGAAGAGTATACCCGCAATGCCCCGAATGATTTATACGGATTTTTTGCCTTCCTTATTGTTCCGCCTGCACCGCCATTTCCCGAACATCTGCACAATGAGAATGTTTGCGGCGTAGCATGGACCTATACTGGTCCGGAAGAAAAAAGAGAGGAAATATTTAAACCGATCCGCGAATTCTTAACGCCAGTTCTCGACTTTGTTGGAGAAATACCCATGCCTGCCCTCAACAGCATGTTCGATGGGCTGTACCCTCCCGGAATGCAATGGTACTGGAAAGCACATTATATTAAGGAACTTTCCGATTCAGCAATTGATGAAGCCATCAAACATGGGTCCATTGTTCCCACCATGCATTCCACCACCCATTTTTATCCTGTCGACGGGAAAGTGCATGAAGTTGGCGCTGCTGAAACCGCATGGGCAAACCGGGATGCCCGATGGGCACAGGTTATCGTGGGAGTGGATCCCGATCCCTCCAATGCTGAAAAGGTTACCAATTGGTGCAGGAATTATTACGAGGGAATGAAACCCTTTGCATCAGGCGGTGCTTACGTTAACTTTTTAATGGAAGAAGGACAGGACAGGATAAAGGCATCATACGGACCCAACTACGAGCGGCTTGCCCGTATTAAAAAAGAATACGATCCGGATAATTTCTTCCATATTAACCAAAATATCCTTCCGAAACAATCGAAAGAAGAAAATTGATCATCTTACACAACAAGTATAAAGTGAGAAAAGATTTTGCCGTGAACGTAGTGTGGTAAAAAAGGCAGTCTTTTCAAAATGCACCTCGTTAACTTTTCAACCAGTTAATCCACATTGTCCTATTCTCAATAGTCATTTAAATATTATACACCATGAAAACAACAATGACATTCATTGCAATTATCTGCTTGAGCATCTTCTTATCAGCTCACAGCAAAGACGATACAAAAAAGAAAGAACAAACAAAGGTTGAAATTATTAACGATACATTTCCGGAATCACAGGCCGAGCTGCAAACAGTACTTGACGGTATATTTAAAAGCATACAGGAAAAGGATGCCGACAAGCTGATCTCCTATCATATATACGGACCTAAATTTACTGAGTTCAGGGATAGCCAGCACCGGTTTGGATCTGCTCACAATGAAGAGTTCGAAAGGGGATTCGTGGGTGCAATATCTGGCTTCGACTACAACTTGGACAACTTAAAAATCAATGTATTTGGGGAGATGGCTGTTGTAACCTTCCATGCCGATTTTCGCCCGACTATTGACAGCGAAGTTCAACAGATATGGGGCTCAACAACCCTGGTGTTTGTTAAGGTAGATGAGGAATGGAAAATAACCCATGAACACCATTCACCGCTGATAGTGGATTAAATTACTACCAAAAATAAGTCATATCATGAAAAAGAATTTCATTTTATTAGGTTTGGTTGTCTTCCTGATTTATGGTGTTACAACTTTAAACAGTAAACCCCAAAAGACATATCAATACACTACAGTTACATGTGCTGCGGCACCAGCTATATCCGGTCAGGATTGGTACAGTTCGGACATTGAAGCTCCATTGTTTGAAGGATTTGATGTTCTTAATTTTCCGGTTTCAACAAAAAGCGAACGGGCGCAGAAATATTTTAATCAGGGCATGGTGTTGGCTTATGCTTTTAATCATGCCGAAGCAGCACGCTCGTTCTACTATGCTGCAAAACTGGATCCCAAATGTGCAATGGCCTGGTGGGGTTATGCCTACGTATTGGGACCCAACTACAATGTCGGGATGATAGACGACAATTACGAAACAACCTATGATGCAATACAAACTGCGCTTGAATTATCAGCAGAAAATTGCACCCCAAAGGAAAAAGCTTTAATTGAAGCTTTGGCAGTCCGATACGTAAAAGAACCGGCTGAAGACAGAAGTCACCTGGATGTAGCCTATTCAGAGGCATTGAAATCTGTTTTCAAATCCTATCCCAAAGACCCTGTTGTAGGAACATTATATGCTGAATCTTTAATGAACCTTCATCCCTGGGATTTATGGGATAAAAAAGGAAATCCAATGAGCTGGACTCCGGAGATATTATCCACACTCGATCAGGTAATTAAATACAATCCAAAACATCCCGGAGCGCATCATTTTTATATACATGCTATTGAAGCTTCGGATGAACCGGAAAAAGGATTAGGCAGTGCACAATTATACGACGAGGGACTGGTTCCGGCAGCTGGTCATCTGCTTCACATGCCGGCACATATTTATATCCGCACCGGCGATTACCATAAGGGATCACTTGCCAATTTCAGGGCAATAGAAGCTGATGATTCGTACATCACTGCATGTAAAGTAAAGGGATTGTATCCGCTGACTTATTTTCCACACAACTATCATTTTCTGGCTGCAACTGCAACCCTCGAAGGAAACAGCAAATGGGGCATCGATGCCGCCCTTAAGGTAGCTGAAAATGCCGACACACAAATGATGAAAGAACCCGGATGGGGAACACTCCAGCACTTTTATACCATCCCCTATTACGTTTATGTGAAATTTGGAAAATGGGATGAAATCCTCCAAATGAACAATGAAGACCCTTCATTGGCCTATCCCGAAGCAGTCAGGGCATATGCACGAGGGATGGCATTTCTTGGCTTGGGAGATACGAACCTTGCAAAAAAAGAATTGTTGGTACTGCAAAAACAGGCAGCTGACCCACAGATAAAAGAAATCACAATCTGGGACCTCAACGACGCAATTGACCTGGTGGAAATTGCACAATATGTTCTGGAAGCGGAAATCCTGGCCAGTGAAAACAACTTTGTAAAAAGCATTAATCTTTTAGAGAAAGCAGTACAGATTGAAGATAACCTGAATTACAACGAACCGCCGGATTGGTTCTTTTCAGTAAGACATCATCTGGGAGCGGTTCAGATTGAAGCCGAAAAATATACCGATGCCCTGAAAACTTTTGAGGAAGACCTGCAGAAATTTCCTAAAAACGGATGGGCGCTGCACGGAATGAAACTGGCGTATTCACGGCTAAATGATGCAGGCAACGAGGATAAAATAAATGGACAACTGAAAACAGTTTGGGCAAATGCAGATGTGGAATTATTTAATGCCCGGTTGAAATAAAGCAGGTATAGAAGCATTTTTTACTTCGTTAATTTTTTCCAGAAACAAAATAAAAAAGAATCATGTATAAATCATCTCCTTTGATTATTTCTGTTGCTATAGTTCTGGTCAGTGTAAGTTGTAAGTCAGGCCCGGAACCTGGAACAGCTGAGCATATTAATGCAGTAACCCTTCAGGTAAACGATGCAAGGTTACTTACAAGTGATGAAAAACCAGGCGACTGGATTTCTTACGGCAGAAATTACCAGGAAGACCGCTTTAGCCCTTTAAGCCAGATTACCAAATCAAATATTGAAAAACTTGGATTGGTTTGGAGTATAAATTTAGGCACTACACGAGGAATCGAAGCTACACCGTTAGTAGTTGATGGGATCATGTACATTACCGGTCCATGGAGCATTGTGTATGCAATTGATGCAAGAAAAGGGGAAATCATTTGGATTTACGATCCACAAGTACCCCGGGAATATGGAGAACGGGCATGTTGTGATGTTGTGAACCGTGGAGTTGCACTGTACAAAGGGTTGATATATGTTGGATCTTTGGACGGAAGGCTGATTGCAATTGATGCCTCATCCGGAACAAAAAAATGGGAAGTAGTTACTGTCGATCAAAATAAAGGCTATACGATTACAGGTGCACCAAGGATTGTTGACGGAAAAATCATTATTGGAAATGGAGGCGCCGAGTATGGAGTGCGTGGTTATGTTACGGCGTACGATGCTCTGACAGGTAAAAAAATATGGCGCTTTTTTACTGTACCCGGTAATCCGTCCCATGGATTTGAATCGAAAGCCATGGAGGAAGCAGCAAAAACATGGACAGGTGAATGGTGGAAATTTGGCGGAGGTGGAACTGCATGGGATGCAATGGCCTATGATCCTGAATTGAAATTACTTTACATCGGGACCGGAAACGGCTCACCCTGGAACCGGGAAATAAGGAGCCCAGGCGGAGGAGATAATTTATACCTTTCATCAATAGTTGCCCTAAACCCGGACGATGGCGAACTGGTATGGTACTATCAGACAACCCCTGGTGACAGCTGGGATTATACAGCAACGCAACATATTATACTGGCTGATCTGGAAATAAAAGGAAAAATCAGAAAGGTACTGATGCAGGCGCCAAAAAATGGCTTTTTCTATGTAATCGATCGAACCAATGGTGATTTTATTTCAGCCATGCCTTTTGTTTATACTAACTGGGCAAAAGAAATTGACCAGACCACAGGCATACCTATCGAAACACAATTCAGCAGATATAAAGACATTAACTCAATTATCGCACCTCACCCTATAGGGGGACATAACTGGCATCCTATGGCTTACAATAAATCAACCGGATTGGTTTATATTCCCGCTCAGGAAAGTTCAAATATGTATGGACAGCCTCAAGACTGGGAATATGTTGATGATGCCAGAACATGGAATACAGGAACAAGGTACAATCCCGATAATCCTGACCAGCACGATTCTTTGGCCACTCAGTGGAATGGAAAACTGATTGCCTGGAATCCGGTAACCCAGAAAGAAGTGTGGAGCGTAAATCAAAAATCCTTTTGGAATGCAGGAATATTAAGTACTGAAGAACTTGTTTTTCAGGGTGCCGGAGAGGGTGATTTTGTAGTATACGATGCAAGAAACGGTGAAAAGTTGTGGGAGTTTCCGCTTCAAACCGGAATTGTGGCACCACCAATAACCTATTTGATTGATGGGATTCAATATGTTACACTGGTTGCCGGATGGGGAGGCGGTATGGCTACCTGGGTAAAATATACCGACCAGATAAATCCTGGTGGTGTTTATACTTTTGCTATTGGTGGTGAAAAAGATGCACCTCAGTTTCCACACCAGATACTACCTAAACTGGTGAATTTAAAATTCTCCGCAACCAACGAGCAGCTTGATCATGGAAGTCGGCTGTTAGAACGTTATTGTTCGAAATGCCACAGTAGTGGTCCAGGTGGTGCAATTCCTGGCTTAATTTATTCTAAACCGGAGACTTTTGAAATCTTCAATCAAATTGTCGGTGAAGGTGCATTTTTAGGAAAAGGAATGCCAAAATTCAACGACAGGCTATCGGAACAGGATATACAGGATATCAAATTTTACCTGCTTTCCAGTGCACAAAATGAAAAAAATAAAAAATGAAATTTATTATGAACTAGTCAATCAGTAATTTCTGATAATGCTCAAATTCTTTGTTTTTACAGGTTGTGATAAAGAAGAGACAGATGATACTTTTTTTTGATATACAGGGAGAAAATGGATTTGCAGGCAAGGTGGATGGAACAAACTTGTTTATTGGCCTGTTAATTGCCCAAAATGAGGTTATTGTATATGTGTGCAACGGTAATGAACTGATCTCAGAATGGTTTAAGGAAACAATTGATAATCCCTCAATGATTCGCTTAACAAACAGTGAAGGGGCTAAAATTTCGGCAATATTCGAAAGCAATGCTTTTTCCGGTCAGGTAACTTTAAGAAACAGCACTACCCCTTATTCTTTTACAGCGATCCCAAATGTTGCTGCAGACGCCGGCTTATATATTGTATCGGGGCAAGAAGCTATAGATGATGAGATTGGAGCAGTCTGGATTCTTAATTCTGAAGGAGAAGAACGCGGAACACTTAAAATTAAATCAGTATTTCAGAAAACTCCCGCTTTGCCAATACGTGATATAAAAGACGGAACCTCCAATACGCTAATAATAAACGAAAAACCGTATAAAATCGGTGCGCTCTATGTGCGCTATGATGCTTCCAAAAAGGCAGTGATACTTTTACCCGGAGCCTTATTTCCATTACCTACGAATAATAAAGTACTCAGTAATAAATAAAGAACCTGCATGCTATAGGTCCATGCGGTTCAGTTTGAAGCTGACAATATAACTCTACACTAAACACTTTTATGGATGACCTGCATAAATTTATTCGGAACATCAGGGTATATGGTATGAAACTGGTGCATTTCCTGATCCATACTAAACTAAACAGAACAATAATTGAACCTTTAAGCAAAACACGTTTTTGCTTTCCGGCCTAATTTTGAAAAGGAAATCATAAGGAAAATGTTTTGAATGCGGATTTTAATTCAATACCCTTTTTGTATAACCAAACACAAAAGAAAGTAGTTAAAGTCTGGCACACTATACCATAATCCCTAAGTTTCATAATGCTTTTACTGTGGAAAAAATGATGCCGGACCTTAAATTATATCTGTTTAATCTTAAAAACAACAATGAAATATATTATTGGATTGTCATTCCTTATTTTAACAAAAACAATTTGGTGCCAGCCTTTGAACGAAAAGGAGTCGCATTCACCGGTAACTGCCGCATTTGCAGAAATGCCCCTGTTGCCCAGGATGGAAAATGAAATTCTGTTTGATGGATTTGTGGATTCGCTGGAATGGGGTTCCATAACTACATTACCTCTTGTAAGTCACTGGCCGGCATTTTCAACAGTACCCGGTACCCAAACTAATTTTCGTGTAGCGTACGATGAAAAATTCCTCTATTTTTCAGTTGTTTGTTATGATGATCCTGTCAATATCCAGAAGCCCTACTTTGAGCGGGATAAAATGGAAATGACAATGGATGTTGTTAGCCTGATATTGGATACTTACAATGACAATGAAAATGCGCTGTTCTTTAGTGTTTCTCCAACTGGATCACGGATCGATATAAGTGTGAGCAATGATGCGCAAGGCAATGGGCCCATTGATCTGTCGTGGAATACATACTGGGAAGCAAAAGTTACTTTAAATGATGAAGGCTGGGTGACAGAAGCCCGTATTCCTTTCAGCAGCCTGCGTTTTCAAAACATAAATGATCTGACAACCATGGGATTGATCGCTTTTCGGTATCGACCGTTTGATAAGCAATTGGATGTTTATCCCGCAATTCCTCCCGACTGGGGGTTCTGGAGCTTTATCAAGCCATCTCAGGCACAAAACGTCACTTTTACCGGAATTCAGAATAAAAGGCCCTGGTTTACCTCGCCGTATTTATTGTCGAGTTTGGGCTATCACCATAACAGATTGCCGGGATCACAGGGTTTTGATAAAACATCGGCCAACAAACTGGATGCAGGACTGGATATTCAGCATGCCGTTTCCAACAATATGAACCTGGACATTACAGTGAACACTGACTTTGCACAGGTTGAGGCTGACGACCAGGTGGTTAATCTAAGCCGGTTTTCCCTTTTTTTTCCTGAAAAAAGAAGGTTTTTCCTGGAACGTTCAAGTATAATGGAATTTAGCTTTGAAAATGAGAACCGGTTGTTTTACAGCAGGAGAATAGGTATCAATGAGAACAAGCTTATTCCCCTGTGGGGCGGGATGCGGTTGGTTGGACGGATAAAAAGTTTTGACATTGGCGCTATGACTATGCAGTCGCGGGAGAAGTTTGATTTCCCTTCTGAAAATTACGGAGTACTCCGGTTAAGAAAAAGAATTTCGGAAAATAATTCCTATATAGGTGGAATAATAACTTCCCGAACCGATTTTGCCGGAAACACAAACCTTACATATGGATTGGACGGAATCATTAACCTGTTTAAAGATGACTATCTAAAGGTGAATCTTGCCCAAAGCTGGCAATCACAGTACACCGATTTGGGTTCAAAAGTTCCGGATAACCGGAACAGGATTTATATCCAGTGGGAGGACCGAAAGCAAGTAGGTTTTAATTATTCATTGAGTTACTCGCAGGTCGATTTAAATTACGAGCCGGGATTGGGCTTTGAAATGAGAAAAAATTACAAAGCAATTGGCGACCGCATTTCCTGGGGTTGGTTTCCCGGTGAAAAATCTTCATTTTATTACCTGCAGTTTAGTGTCAATTCACAGGCCTATTTTTCAAATACAACAAACCAACTGGAAACTTTTTTGATTTCATCTTTTTTACAACTGGAGTGGAATAACCGCAGTATTGTGCAATTCACTTATTCGCGTTTTCTTGATAATCCACCGGGTGCTTTTAACCTTAGCCAAAACAATGTCATACAACCCGGAAAATATATAAACAACACGTTTAACATAGCTACCAGACACCAAGGGTGAAACTTCTGAAATCTGTTTTTTCCATCAACACCGGAAATTTTTATGGAGGAAAAATAGTATCGGCATCAGTTAATCCTACCTACACCATTTCAAAATACATTACTCTCCTTGGTTTTTACGAATTTAACCGAATAACTTTTGGAAATTCACCCGATTACACTTCACATATAGGACGGCTGAAAATTTCATCTTCAATGAACGTAAAACTCGGTATGAATGCGTTTGTACAATATAATTCCCTGTCACAAATCAGCCTGTTTAATTTCCGTCTTCGCTATAATCCCAAAGACGGAAATGATTTGTACCTGGTTTACAATGAAATGCTGAACAACAAAGGAAAAACTGACCCGTTGCTCCCGTTTTCCGATTTCAGGTCGGTGACACTTAAGTACATTCATACCTTTCATATTGGCCGTTGATAATTGTTGATCTGGAAGAATCCAATGCACGGATGAAATGAAAGAATGACACCTGTGGAGTGTAATAAATCCGTTTCTCCTTCCAAATTAAGGTCAAGTGTATTCAAATAATCCCGTCAGGGATTGCATATGGGTAGAAAAAATAAAAAGCGTCCTATAGTTCCGTCCCGGCTGGAACGGGAGAGATGCATATCTGCCAATGTTTCTAGCCATATTACATGCCTACGGCATGTTACAGGTAGTTAGTTGCTGAGGGCACATAAATGAAATATCCCTGACAAGGTTCCGAAACCCTGCCAGGGATAGAACAACAAATCCCCTGTTAAATATTAATTCTTAAACACCAGACCCTCATCTTCCACGTCAATTACGATGGGCTTGCTTTTTTCAACTGTGCCTGCCAGAATCCTGCGTGAGAGTTCATTCAGCACGTATTTCTGCAGCTGGCGCTTCACCGGACGTGCTCCGAAGTGCGGGTCGAAGCCGATGGCGGCAAGCCAGTCGACTGCTGCATCGGTCAGTGAAATCTTCACATCGGTTCCCGAGAGCCGTTTCAGCACCTCATTAAACTGCAGCTTCACAATCTGCCTGATATCGCTCCGCGACAGCGGTGTAAACACAATGGTTTCATCGATGCGGTTCAGAAACTCGGGCCGGATGGTACGGCGTAGCAGATCCATCAGCTTCAGACGGGTATCTTCCAGCACCTCCTCCTGGTTGGCTGCATTCATACTCTCCAGGCTTTCCTGTATGAGGTGCGACCCAAGGTTGGAAGTCATAATGATGATGGTGTTTTTAAAATTCACCGTCCGCCCCTTGTTGTCGGTCAGCCGCCCGTCGTCGAGCACCTGCAGCAGCACGTTGAATACATCAGGGTGCGCCTTTTCAATCTCATCGAACAGCACCACCGAATAAGGTTTATGCCTTACAGCCTCCGTCAGCTGGCCCCCCTCATCGTATCCCACATATCCGGGAGGGCTGCCAATTAGCCGCGTTACCGAGAACTTCTCCTGGTATTCCGACATATCGATTCGGGTCATCGCATTTTCATTGTCGAACAGGTACTCTGCCAACGCTTTGGCCAACTCGGTCTTCCCCACCCCTGTCGACCCAAGGAAGATGAACGAACCAATGGGCCGTTTATCGTCCTGAAGTCCTGCACGGCTCCGGCGCACTGCATCTGAAACCGCTGCAATGGCTTCATGCTGCCCTACAACCCTGTTACGCAACTCGTCCTCCATATGAAGGAGCTTTTCCCGTTCGCTCTGCAACATCTTCGACACAGGTATGCCGGTCCAACGGGCAACCACTTCAGCAATGTCTTCGGCATCCACTTCTTCCTTGATCAGGCTTTCCCCTTGCTTCATTTTCTGCAGTTCCTTCTGCAAGGATTCTATTTCATTCTCAGCCTCTCTGATCTTTCCGTAACGAAGTTCGGCCACCCGTTCATACCTGCCCTGACGCTCGGCCTCTTCGGCTTCAAACTTATATTCATCGATCAGGGCCTTCTGTTTCTGCATGGAATCGATTACCGATTTCTCGCTTTCCCATTTTGCCCGCAGGTGCGACTGCTCCTCCTTCAAGTTTGAAATCTCTTCACCCAGCGATGCCAGTTTCCGATCGTCTTTCTCACGCTTAATGGCTTCCCGTTCAATTTCAAGCTGCTTGATGCGGCGTTCAATCTCATCGAGCTCTTCCGGCACCGAATCCATTTCAAGCCGGAGCTTAGCCGCCGCCTCATCCATCAGGTCGATGGCCTTATCGGGCAAGAACCGGTCGGATATATACCGCTGCGACAATTCCACCGCAGCTATAATGGCGTCGTCCTTAATCCGCACCTTGTGGTGACTCTCGTACCGTTCCTTAATCCCCCTGAGGATGGAAATAGCACTTAAGGTATCGGGCTCATTCACCTGCACTACCTGGAACCTACGTTCAAGGGCTTTATCCTTCTCGAAATATTTCTGGTATTCGCTGAATGTGGTTGCTCCAATTGCCCGCAGCTCACCCCGGGCCAGTGCAGGTTTCAGAATATTGGCAGCATCCATAGCGCCTTCGCCCTTGCCCGCGCCTACCAAAGTATGTATTTCATCGATAAAAAGTATGACCTCTTCATTCGAATGAACTACCTCATGGACCACGGCCTTAAGACGTTCCTCGAACTCCCCCTTATACTTGGCCCCGGCGATCAGGGCTCCCATGTCGAGCGAAAACACCTGCTTCGACTTCAGGTTCTCCGGCACGTCGCCCCGCACAATGCGATGGGCCAAACCTTCAGCAATGGCAGTTTTTCCCGTACCTGGTTCACCAATCAGAATCGGGTTGTTCTTGGTACGTCGTGAAAGGATTTGCAGGATACGGCGGATCTCCTCATCGCGACCGATAACCGGGTCGAGCTTGCCTGAGCGGGCCCGTTCATTCAGGTTCAGGGCAAACCGGTTCAACGAATTAAAGCGGTCCTCTGCGGTCTGGCTGTCCACTTTCGATCCCTTCCTGAGTTCTTCAATGGCTTTTTGCAGCTCTTTGCGGGTAACGCCGTTATCCTTCATCAGCCGGCTCACCGAATCGCCTGCATCAAGCAGAGCAAGTAAAATGTGCTCAACCGAAACAAACTGATCGCCCATCTCCTGGGCCAGGCTCAATGCTTTCTGCAATAACCGGTTGGCTGGTGAAGAAATATACTGTTCTCCGCCGGTTACACGAGGATACGACTCCACAATTTTATCGGCAGCCTGCTGAAAAATGCCGGTATCGGCACCCAGCTTTTTCATCAGGAACCCCACTACATTTTCAGCCGCATGAAACAACCCTTTCAGAATATGGCCGGTCTCAACAGCCTGCTGGTTGTTTCCCTGTGCCACCTGGAATGCATGCTGAATTGCCTCCTGTGCCTTTATGGTAAAATTATTCAGATTCATAATCTAATTGTTTTAATGTACGGTTATACCGACAGCAAAACTAAAACCATAAGCCACTGATAGACAATTTGTCACGGCAACCCATGAGAATAATGCTATATTTTCATGAAGTGATGGGAATGGGGTGAATTTATGGCAGGAAAATACATTCAGCCATCTGATAAAAAGAAAATGGCTGGTAAAACAGTATAATAACAAAAGCCCGTATTAACCGGTAGCAGTAAGATTATTCATTCCATCCTGCGAAAAGTCCTGATACTGGCTTTGCAATTCACGCTGCCGCAAAATATTCTGAGCCTTCTTATTCAAGTGATTATAAGCTTCAGCAAACGAATTAATGTCGCGGAACGTTTTAATGATCTCAACCTTAGGCTCAGGCTTATCTACCGTTTCGTTGTATACGGGGAATCTGCCATTCGACCCGTCGTGGGGAATCAGCCGTTCGTTGTCATAATCATACGAGAACTCCTTGTGCTCGGCAAAAACATACTCTACATAAGTCCGGTCATACTGAATTTCATAAAACCTGGCGAAAATCACATACACCTTGCCATCAGGTAAGCCATAAAACTGCACCGGCAGCTTTGATGGAAAATACGAAATGTTGGATCTGTAGATCAATTTTACAAATGATTTCATGGTTGGTAAATGTTAAGTAAAATTTTCTATCTAATAAAACCGATTAAAAGTACTTAAAATATGGAAATATATTAACAATCATATGAGAATCAGTTTTGTATTACTTAATATCAGCAAATTGCCTATTATAAAAATCATCTTTTTAAAAATAATCCGGAATAAGTTAGTTCCATTCAATTGTTTTTACCGTATATTTAGTGAACTATCAATTAACCGGCTATACCGTTGTAGTTCAAAATAATAATTAGATGATGATTAGCGATAAAAGCAATGGAAGACTGGGCGAAATTATATCCTTCGCCCGCAAACATAATATAACTGATAGCTTCGATGAAATATATTCATTGCTTGACAGATACGCTAAAAAAGACCATGAAGTAGTTCTTTACCGCGGATATCTGCCATTGTCGCTCGAATTTACCGTTTCGTTCGAAGGCGAAAAAATTACCGGAGGCAGTGTAATTTTCCACGGAATGTTCGACCACACAGACCTCTCCTCCTTTTCCATTTCCTTATCCACTGGCCGCGAAGTGAGCTGGAAGCTGGAAATTTGAATGGCCCCGGCAGAACGGTAATCTCCTGCCCCCTCCTTAATTATAAAGCGGTCATCCGGCAAAATATCCGTTAGATTTATTTTCTCTTTTTCTTCCGCACCACCCTACCCGGGTTAATCCGTCACGTGCAATAGGATTTCTGCTCCAGGTATACAAAGTCCCATTTATGATTCACAAAGAAATCACCATCAACAAACCAATCAGCTTCAAATGATGAGAAACATGACAGGAGGTGTGACTCTCTCTGGAATAGATGCACCAACGCTTATTCATAGTTATACCTGGTTGTTTTCAACTCCTTATTACTTTCTCATTAAACTCACATCAAACTCACATCAAACTCGCATTAAATTCGCGATTTTGCGAGTTTAATGCGAAGTTATACTGAATTTGATGTGAAAATAAACAGACTCAGAATACTATATGATATTTAGCTGAAACTTAGCTGGTAAGGAGGTAGTTCATACAGAAGGGCATGATAGGATACGATCCTTTCAATGAAATATAAATGGTACATGAGAAAAGTAATTTTTGGAATATGATTGAAAGTTGGAAGCTTTAATTTTGGTGGAATAATATTTTTTAAAGAAATTTAGTTTGCTTTAAACAAACTAAAAACCGGAAGTATGTTCCAGAGAAATTAATACAGTAAATGCTGACGCATTAGAAAATAATCACCACACATTCTTGCGATAATAAAAATAAAGAGTTGGCAACACTCCACGCAAATAAAAAAAATGGAAAACCAAAAAAAATTGACAGTTATACATGCCCCAATAATAATTTCAATCTCCCTCACTATTAAGTTTTTCCTATTTGCTTTGCTTGTTATGTTCCTAAAGATTGTCAACCATTTTCCAACTGGTTTAGATTTTGCCAATTACCATATCACTTGTTTTATACTGTTTTGTACTAAGAGCAGTTTTGTATTGATCCGGATTTCAGATTGACGACAGACAGGATCGCTTTATGCTTCGTTCTTTTTTAATCATCGGATGCCGTGAAGTCATGCGATGAGTTGAATATTTCCTAAAGTATCACGAGAACAAATCCTTAATATCATTCACACTCAATTTTTTCATAATGCTTTCATCGGTCCGAATAATTTCACCAGCAACTTTTTTCTTTTTATCCTGTAATGCAAGGATTTTTTCTTCCACGGTATTCTTGCAAATCATACGGTAGGCAAATACTTTTTTATCCTGCCCGATTCGGTGGCAACGGTCGATGGCCTGATTCTCCACTGCCGGGTTCCACCATGGATCAACAATATAAACATAGTCAGCAGCCGTAAGATTCAATCCTGTACCGCCTGCTTTCAAACTAATAAGAAACACCCGGAGGGTATCGTCCTCCTGAAAGTTTTTTACCGAATGTTCGCGCTGACTGCTGCTGCTTTGCCCATCGAGGTATTCATACTCCATGTTCAGTTTTGCCAGTTCATCTCTTATTAAGCCCAACATTTTCACAAATTGGGAAAAGATTAAAATTTTGTGCTTCCCTGTCTTATTAGTGATATGTCGTACAAGTTCTTTTATTTTTACTGACTGGGTTTCAGAAACTTCATCTGAATTTAACAGAACGGGCGAATCACATATCTGGCGCAACCGTGTCAATGCTTCCAGTACCATCAGCTTCGATCTTTCGATTCCTTCCTCCTTTATTTTGTTTAGAAGCTCGTTCCGATATTCGTTAAGGTAAGCATCATAAACCCGTCTCTGGGCAGATTCCATTTTGCAGTAAAGGATGTCTTCTGTTTTATCGGGCAATTCCGGAGCTACCTTCTCCTTGGTGCGGCGCAAAACAAAAGGGTTAATTATCTTGTTTAGTTCGCCTGAAATTAATTCATTCCCTTCTTTATCAATTGGAACTGCATAATCATCCCTGAATTTTTGCATCCCGCCAAAGAATCCTCTGTTTGCGAAGTTCATCTGTGCAAACAAATCGAAAGTGCTGTTTTCGATGGGTGTTCCGGTAAGTGCAATCTTATTCCGGGCTTTAATAAGAGAAGCTGCCTTGTACCGGTGTGATACGGGATTTTTTATGGCCTGCGATTCATCGAGCACAGAATAGTTAAAACTGAACTGCCTTAAGACTTCAATATCGCGCACCATGATTCCATAGGTGGTTATAACCAGGTCGTGTTTTTTAAAATCGCTCGTATTTTTTTCCCGATCGCCGCCATAATAAAAGAATACTTTCAGTTTGGGGGCAAATTTCACAAGCTCATTCTGCCAGTTAAAAAGCAATGTGGTGGGCACAACTATTAAACTGGTTCCTTGTTTTTTGTTTGCCTGTTGTTGTAAAAATGCAAGCATCTGTAAGGTCTTTCCCAAACCCATATCATCAGCCAAAATGCCTCCCCACTTCATTTTATCCAGGAAGTTCAGCCAATTCAGTCCCTCCTTCTGATAATGCCTCAACTGCGCTTTTATCTGTTTCGGCACTTCGGTTTCGTTAATATTAGTAAAGTTTTTCAGGCGCAATCTTTTTTCAGCAATTTCTTCAAGCACCTCTGCATCATCAAGGTTATCAAACAGCTCATCTACTACAGAAAACCGAAGCTTCGAAATTTCCAGTTTATCATTTTTAATTTCACCGTTTCTGAAATACTTTTCGAGCTTATGATACCACTCCGAAGGCAATATACCCACAGATCCGTCTTTTAACTGAATATATCGCTGCTTATTTAATATGGCTTTCTTTATATCGTTCAGGGAAACACGATTGTCGCCAAAGCGAACTGCAACATCCACTTCAAACCAATCCTGCCCCGAAGAAACGGCTGTGCTTATTTGTCCTTTGTAAGGAGAATACTTGAAATTCTTTAAGTTTTTCAGGCCATAAACTTCTACATTTAACGCCTGCAACTGATCAAAAAACTTATAAAACCACATGTCTTTTGTGAATTCAGTATAATGCAGATAGAACAACTTTTTTATTTTCTGAATCTCAAAATCGGAATGTAAAGCACTTAGTGAATTGAGGAAATCTTTTTCCAGCTCAAAATTTCTTACATATTCGGTTATATCATCTTCATTCTTTACAAGTATATTACCACTGGAATTTAAAATAGCAGTAACATTGTTGTCGTATTCCACGCAAGGGGTAAATACTACATAATCATCGCGCTCTGATAGGTATAACTGCTTTTTGTTAAAGTCGAGCACAACTTTATCGGTTTTGAAGGTTCCGTCATTGAATCTTACTTCAAAATTTTTGGAGATAGGTTGAACTACATTATTAAAAAATTCGTCTTTATAACCGGCTACCATTTTTAATGTTTCCGGGAATTGGGCTATTATCTGAGCAGTCATTTCATCTTTCACAAAATGGATCTGATTTCCTGATTCATGAAAATAATGCTCTTCAGGTTTTGTAGATCTGTGTTTCCGCTTTTGCAACTGCTCCCCTATTCTTATCTTAAGATTAAGGGCTAAAAAATCATTATCAGAAAGAACCTCAAATACAACATCCACCGGTTCGGGAGATAAAATAATATCATTCAAATCCGTTTTCCGGATACGGTAGGCATTTGATCTCTGACCATATACAAACTTTTCGTGCAGCAAGTAATCAAAAGCCTGCTTGTTCAGATTAAAACTTTTGTTGTTTTCATCAATTTCTTCTATCAGATGTAAAAGCTTAGCGGCATTTTCACTTTTTATGATGCTGAATTTACCCTCCATCTCCTTTTGGTACTCTTTGATAGCTGTAGCCAGACGGGTAGGATTCTTAGGCTGAGTTTTCCCTACAATCGGAATTATACTGTACCACAATCCGCTTTCCTGATTATAATAGTTACTATGGTTGAAATTGTACGAATAAGAAGGTCTTTCTTTTAAAACAAACCCCAGCTCCCTTTCTTCTTTCTTTTTGTTGAATTCGATCAATTCCGGGATATTAATGTTACATTTCTCAAGCAATCCGGCTATAGCATGATTTCCGTCTTCAGTTACCGGAACCAAACCTGCACCAATTTCTGTAGACTTGTACATTAAGCCATTTTGCTGTGAAAAGGAAGGATAGAAGTACTTATAGAAGCTATCTTTTTCCGGCAGGCCATAGCTTTTCATCATATCTTTTTGCTTAGTAAAAATTCTCCCGCTAAAAGCTTCATCAAGTATATTGGGCGCAGGTGAGGTGGCAATTGCATGCAGGCAACTTGCCTCTAAAGAGGTTAATTTTTGCGATTTAGAAACACTTTTTGTAGTAATGAAAACATTTTCGCCCTCTCTATAGAATTTTACCCATTCGTCCTGATTATCGGGGATGAACTTTAATAAGGTGTTGGATATTTCCAAAAAACAATTAGCAAAGCTATTTCTGTAAAATAGCTGACTAAACATTACTGAAGAAACATTATTCCTTACATATGCTATGCTAATGTTCTGGTATCCCTGAATTTCAAAACCCAGCAGCTTTCCTTTCCTAAATTGTTGTTGAAAAGATTCCATAGATTCCTGTTGGGCAGAAGACTCCTCCAGGTTATCAGCCACAAATAGTAGTGCTGCTACTTCATGTTTACACAGGAGTCCCCAGTCGTAGGGGCATGTACAACTATGACTGATTTCGAGGCTGCTTACCCCTTTAATTACTACCTGGTATTTGCGGGAGCCTTTAACAATGAATTTCCAGACGTCCTTTTCCTCAAAGTATTCCTTTAAAGTCACATTACTTCTTTCGTATAATATCCGTCCACGCCTTGCAACTTCTCCTGAAGTATAAAAGCCGATATGATTCAGTATGTTTGTTTTCAGCCGATTAATACCAATCTCCATTTAAACCCGCTTATTTGTATTGAATTTCAGCAACAAAATTAAAATTCAATTACTCAGATAAAAAGATTTGCGAAAATAAAAAATGTAAATGTTATAAACCTTTTAATGGCATGGATTGGGAAATTCTGAGTTCAGACAACCTTCCTTCAATCTATTGCAATTTTATCCACCTCATTCATCAGCCTGTTTGTTTCTTCCAGTGCAACAATTATCTTTTGGTAATGAATGATATCGTCATCACTCAATATTTTGCCTTTTCTTTTACTCACCCATTTTTGTGCAGGTTGGGTCCCACCAATTGATAACTCCCATACCGAAACCGGCACATCTGCAAAATACTGATTCGCATTGATATAAACCGTTCCTAAATAATTCGGATATTCCTTACCCGGAAATGACTGTTCATAATCATAAATCGTAAACCGGATTTTATCAACCATGTTGGTTCCGCTGACAGGATATTGAGTTATTAGTTGTCCTATCTTCGGCGACTCCATTAAATGTGTTTGCCTCAGTTCAACTCCCAATTCAACCAATTTCCAAAAGGTATCAGTATTTTTTGGGTATGGGACCCAGGGGAAATCGCTTCTTAAAAAATCGTTATATTTCTCTCTATAGGAATTGGAATGTAAGGCAGCGTATATATAATCAAGAATGTCGATTGATGCAAAAGTGAATTTATAATCTGACCTGACTTCCTGATTATTTAAATAACAAACCTGTCCTTCCGGCTCTTTTTCGGGTACAAAAGTTAAGCCTGTTTTTGTTTGGAACAAACGAACTTTTTCCTTGTTTAAGGCCTCAAGTGCCGGTATGAGCTTCCTGATTAAATTATCCAGATCTGAAGCATGTTCCTGTGAACTTCCTGATTTGAATTTGGAACTCAGATGAATTATATAGTCGCTGAAGGGCATAGTATTAAACTTTATTCAACAACTGTTTTATTTTTCCCAATAATATTTCCTGATCAATAGGTTTTGAAATATAATCATTGCAACCTGCTTCCAAAACTTTGTTCTTCTCTTCAGGGAGCATTAATGCCGTTTGGGCAATTATCGGAACATCAGCATTGAATTCCCTGATTTTTCGGGATGCATCCAGCCCACTCGTTCCTGGCATTTTAATATCCATTAGAATAAGACATACGTCGGGATTCTTCATAAGAGCCTGAACTGTTTCTTCACCAGTCTCGGTATGAATAATTTCGGCTCCAAACATTTTCAATATATATTCCAGGAGGTAGAAGCTATTTTGATCGTCTTCAGCTATAAGTATTTTATGTCCTTCTAAAAATTTATCTTTCTTCATGTTTCCCCTTGTTTAGTTTAGCTTTTGGCACATAAGTAGATTATACAGAATTCAAAATATAAAGATACACCTCTCATTACCATTGTATTAAATAACAAATACAACATTGGCAGACGTTAAATTTATTAAAAATTATGTGAATTCCCGATTAGTTGCATAATACAGCGTTGATAAAAATAGTTATCCACATGAATTAAAATACCCTACCAGAATTACGGTAATTGTTTTTATTAAAAAAAAATCCGTTATAAAACGAACCTTTCTTTCATTAAAATAGAAATAATTAATTATTCACAGGAACATCCCTCGGAATATAATTGAAGTTTACAGGAGAGCGGAGCAGACAGATTATTTACCTGTACTTATAAAAAAAATTATTTAATATTTCAAGCAGCACTTCAGGACATTCAATGGCCGGGCAATGTCCTGTATCAGGAAGAAGATGCAGTTCTTTATTTGCGCTACCAAGATTAGTTAATGCCTTATAAATTATTTCAGCATGTTCAATTCCAACCACAAAATCTTTTTCACCCTGAATTACTGCAACAGGAACAGCAATATTTTTCAATTCTTCCTCAATGTTCATGTTGTTGTATGAGGGCGTATTTCGAAATGCTTCATTCACGATTTCAGCTTTTTCGCCTACCTGAAGATATTCTTCTTCGGTATAATTCATCAGCGCCATTAAATCAGAATCTTTTATAACATCACTCAGGGTAATTATTTTGGAAGTATCGGCAAAGTAAGCGTTAAATCCGAGTATGGGTGGAAACTCATGTTTCATCCGGTTTACATCGGTATGAAACTGTTCAAAATCACTTTCCTGAATCCTTAACAATTCAACATGTATTTCTTGAAGTTCATTTCTTCTCTCTTCTGAAAGTTCATCTTCAAGCAGTTCTGCAATAAGACTCAGTTCATAATCAATCAGGGAATGATTCTGATAATGACTGTTCACTTTTCCATCAACGCAGGCGAATGCATTAACTTTGCTCTGATCGTATAACAAATAGAGAAACCCATACATACCGCCCCATGATGTTCCGATTAAATTCACTGCTTCTTTGCTGTATTGATTTAACAAAGAGTCAATTACTATATCCAAATCCTGAACATACTGTTCAACTGTCAACATGGATGTATCATAACATTCCTTTGATTTTCCACATCCCCGCTGGTCGAGGTATGCAACCAGAAATCTGTCTTCCAGCCCTGGTCCCATTAATTGAATATCGATACCTGAATAACCACCTGGACCACCATGAAGATTTACAATCAGGGCTCCTTCAGGATTCCCACGTATTCTGACATAAAGTTCAGACGAAGGAACTGAAATCATTAATTCTTCATCAATATTTTGTTTAGGATCGTTTACTGAATGACATATAGTTGTAAAAAGTAAACTTGTAAATAAGATAAATGCTAATCTTTTCATTTTTAAAATAAGTTAGGGTGAATGAACTAAATAAAAATGAACCAATATGTCAGCTAAAACATCCGGGGACTCAATAGCAGGACAGTGGCCGGTATCTGATATAATGTGCAACTCTTTTTTATCATGTGTAAGGCCTGTAAGTGCATTATAAATCAGGATTGCATGCCCGGTTCCAACCACATAATCGAATTCTCCCTGGATTACAGCAGTCGGGACTTTTATGAAAGATAAATCTTTTTCAATATTGATGTCATTATACTCCGGTCCATCAAGGAAAGCCTGATTAACAAATTCAGCCTTTTCACCAATTTCAAGATATTCCTCTTTAGTGTACTTCATCAAATTTAGCAATGCAGTATCCTTAAGTACATCGTCAAGTGAAATAATATTGGATGTGTCAGCAAAATAGGCATTGAAACCCAGTTTAGGTGAAACTTCATGCAGCATCCAGTTAACATCTTCATAAAAACTGGCATATGCGCTTTGTTTTATACGACCCAGTTCAGCTGCTATTTCTTGCAGTTCTGCTCTTTTATCATTAGAAATATTCCCTTGCAGAAGCTCTTTTACTTTTTCTGTTTGATACTTCAAAAGAAAAGTATTCTGATAATAACTATTCACCTTCCCATCGATGCATGCAAAAGCATTAACTTTTTTATTGCCTTCAAGCAAATACAAAAAGCCATACATGCCACCCCATGAAGTTCCCATGAGGTTCACTTTGTCTTTTTTGTATCGGCTACGCAACGTATCAATCACAAAATCCAAATCCTCCAGGTACTGTTTAATGGTGAGCATCGATATATCGTTGCATGCAGGTGACTTGCCACATCCCCTCTGGTCGAGGTAGGCGATCAGAAACTCGTCTTCCAGCTTTGGCCCCATCAATTTGATGTCGATACCTGAATAACCACCCGGGCCACCATGCAGATTCACTATCAAATCTCCTTCAGGATTTCCGCGTATACGGACATAAAGTTTTGACGAATTAACTGCAACCATCAATTCCTCATCGATAAATTTTCTGCGGTCTATTTCTAATTGACAAGAAGTTGTAAAAAATAAGCATACAAAAAAAAACGATCTGAATACTCTCATTTTAATAAATATTCTTTAAGGAATGCAATTTTAATTATGCAATGTAATTTAAAGCTATTGGCTTTTCTATGCAGTCGCTGGTCTTTCCCATATAGGTTGATTTTTTCATACAACCTTTATCAAACGATTTATCTTCCCTTCATTTTGAAAACTCGATTAGCTCGACCGGTGCCCCATTGTGCTCAATCATTGCAACACGAACGCCCTCCCCTGGAGCATTGGGTTTGGTCAGTATCTTAAAAGTATTCCGTTCCAGTTCTTTATCGAGGTCATCAACTTCAAATGCCACATGCGGTAACGTTTTCACAAGTTCAGGCAACGGGCAGTCTTTTTCGAAACGCATCCATTCGACACCAAAGGGACTTTGTTCAAATCCGGAGGTGTAAAACTTCAGGTGAGGTATATATTTTTCTCCTGACCTTTTTTCACTTGTTGGTATCCCAATATGATGAAAACGCCAGCCCCATTTTTGGAGAGCCCACGGTAATTCATCATCAGACCTTTTTGTTTGTATCATCTCACAGAGTTTTAATTAAATTCCTGCTTCGAATTATTAAGCCTGCAGCCGTAATACAATTAATAATGGTATTGACTTCATATAGTCATGGTATACATTCAATTCTAAAAATTACTGACAGTAACACTAATAAACCTAAGCGACACGGATTGATATTTTTTTTGATTATAAATTTAATAAAAATTACTTACTGTACAGGAAATCAATTGCAATGGCCATTACCTCGTCTTCAATTACAAATTGCCGTATGCCATCTTCATTCATAATAAAATCTGTTTTGCATGGATTAAATCTGAATTCCCTGAGCAGAATTCTATCATCTGCATTATCTCCTTCTGATTGAAAAAAAAACGTATAAACCATAACTCGTTATTCATCGCGACCATTGGCCAGGTTCTCATCACATATTTCTTTTTAGGATATCCGGATTCTCTATTAAATTTAAAAGGAGGAAGTGTTTGTTCAGGTACTATCCATTCCAAGGGATCGTTAACTGGCCCCATGTAAACTATTAGGTTTGTATGTTGTTGGCCGTTATGCTCAATTTTTTTTCAACGACTGCTCCATTCGCAAGAATTGTAAGTCTAAAAGGATTCGTTTACTGATGATGAGATTCTTAGAACAGCTGTTTTTCAAGTCATCGGCAGAATATGCAGTAAGTACAGCAGTAAATTTAAAACTCATAAAATTTTTTAGGTCGATCGTAAATTGCGGATTTGGATCATTGGAAAATTGAGTGTTTCCGAATGACCAGAAATAAGCCTTTAACGAGATACACCGATACCTGTTCCTTTTGTTTTTTTTCGGATGAGGCCGCTGAAAGGGAGAAAACAGTTTTTCACCATATGATTCTAAATCGAAATTTACATGTTACCCTGTTCATTCAATCGTCCTGCCATTTTTAATTAATTAATTGCCAAAACATTTCTGAACACAGAATCGTTTTAGTGATACACTACACACAAAAAAATGCTTTTCAACTCAATCGAATATTTAGTATTCTTGCCATTAGTTTTCCTTCTTTACTGGAAAATCACGAACAAAAGCCTCAAGCTGCAAAACCTGATGGTGATCGGTGCCAGCTATTTGTTTTATGGATGGTGGGACTGGCGGTTTTTATCGTTGATAATATTTAGCACCTTAGTTGACTATTTGGTAGGCAGAGGTCTTGGAAAGCAGGAAAACCAATTTAAAAGAAAAATACTGCTATGGACCAGTATAGGTGTTAACATAGGCTTACTTGGTGTATTTAAATACTTTAATTTCTTTCTTGATTCGCTTTACGATGTTATACCAGGTCTGCAGGCAGTAATGGGCTTTAACACATTGAGCATAATTCTTCCTGTAGGAATCAGCTTTTATACGTTTCAGACTTTAAGTTATACAATTGATGTGTATAAAAGGAAACTGGAACCCACCAATGATTTTATAGCGTTTGCCGCTTTTGTAAGCTTCTTTCCTCAATTAGTGGCAGGTCCTATTGAAAGAGCTAGTAATTTGCTGTCACAGTTTCAGCATAAGCGGACGTTTGTATATGAGCAGGCCACCGATGGAATGCGGCAGATTCTTTGGGGGTTCTTTAAAAAAATTGTTATCGCTGATAACAGTGCGATGATTGCTAATGCCATTTTTGCGAATTCAGAAGATTATTCAGGAAGCACTTTATTTTTTGGAGCATTATTTTTTGCATTTCAAATTTATGGCGACTTCTCTGGTTATTCAGATATTGCAATTGGAACTGCAAGGCTGTTTGGCTTTGACCTGATGCGAAACTTTGCCTATCCATATTTCTCCAGAGACATTGCAGAATTCTGGCGTCGCTGGCATATTTCCCTTTCAACATGGTTCCGGGATTACCTGTACATCCCACTGGGCGGAAGCCGTGGGGGAACGGGTATGAAAATCAGGAACACCTTCATCATCTTTCTGGTAAGTGGGTTCTGGCATGGAGCAAACTGGACATTTATTGTCTGGGGCGCATTGAATGCTATCTATTTTCTGCCCTTATTGCTTACCAAAAGGAACCGCACCCACCTCGGAACAGTTGCCCAAGGAAAACTATTTCCGTCCGTAAAGGAGCTTTTCCAGATGGGAATTACATTTTCTTTGACTGTACTTGCCTGGGTATTTTTCAGAGCCGAAAATGTTGGGCATGCATTTGCTTATCTTAGTGAGATATTTTCACCTTCAATTCTTACAATTCCATCTTTTCCCGATAGTCAAAGAGCTCTGACGGTGTTCATCCTGATTTTTCTTTTTCTTGTTGTAGAATGGCTGGGCCGTGAACAAGAGTACGCCATTGCCAACATGAACTTAAGGCTGTATAAACCCCTGCGTTATGCAGCATATTATTCAATTATTGCTGTAATTTTTTGGTATGGAGGCCAGGGCCAACAGTTTATTTATTTTCAATTTTAATGGTTATGAACCGATTTATAAAAAAAATATTTCTCTTTTCATTGCCGCTAATCCTTATTGTGGCACTCTATTTTATACTCGATCCATTCAAAGTCCTTTATGATTATAATTCATATTTTAATAAAAAGGTAGAAGGAATAGTTTTTTTAAATACCGATTATGTGGCAACGGAAAATTTCGAAAACAGATACAACCATTACGAATACACATCTTTTATTTTTGGCAACTCCAGAGCCTGGTTTTACAGGATAGACAAATGGAAAAAATACATCGGAAATGAACCTGCTTATCATTTTGATGCAGCCGGAGAAACCCTGTATGCATTGCATAAAAAAATACTTTACCTCGATAAAAAAGACGTTGAAATTAAAAATGCACTCATTATTCTTGATTACAGTATTCTCAGTACCATAGAACCGAAAACAGGACATCTGGGAATTATATCTCCCCAGCTGGTTGATAATAAAAACTGGTTCGACTTTCATGTAGCCTCGATTACCGGATTCCTAAACATTCAGTTTTTGTATGCTTACCTCGATTTTAAAATTACAGGTAAGCTAAAACCTTATATGTACAGAAATCATTTGATCGAAAGCAGGCCTTTTACCTATAATCCTGTTACCAATGAACTCTCTTTTGAGTATTACGACAGTCTTATTAACAAGAACAAATACTACACGAAGGATAAAAGGCAGGAATTCTATAAAAGAAGCGAAACAGAGATCTATTCACCTCCCGCTATAGGTCAGAAACAGGAAAAGATGCTGGAGGAAATTTTTTATGTATTCAGAAAACACGATACCAGATACAGGCTAATAATTAGTCCCTTATACGATCAGGAGCACATTTCAAATGAAGACATTACAAGTCTTGTTTCCATATTTGGAGGTTCAAACGTCTATGACTTTTCAGGAAAGAATTCAATAACTGAAAAATTATCAAATTATTATGAAACTTCACACTACCGGCCACCAGTTGCAGGAAAAATCATGGAGCAGGCTTACCGACAAGAACTGCAGGCAACATCCGGGAATTTATATTCTCAACGTAAATGAAAAATTGTATTGCCAGATAACCTGTAACAGTTAAAATGGCAGGATCTGCTAACGGTTTAGAATAAGCAAAACCGGCACAAATATTCAACTCATAAAATTTTCCGGATATTCCACATCAACCAAAAAAAGTCCCTGAGCAGGAGCCGATGCCCCCGCAGCTCCCCGGTTTTGAATTTCGATGATGCGTCTGAAATCTTCCAATGTAAGTTTGCCGTTCCCCACATCGAGAAGGGTTCCTACAATGGCGCGTACCATGTTCCGAAGAAAACGGTCGGCTTTGATTGTAAATACCAGTCTGTTGTTTTCCACTTCCCACTGTGCTATGAAGATTTGACACAGGTTGGTCTTCACATCGGTGTGCAACCTGCTAAAGCTTGTAAAATCAGTATAATTCAACAGGATTTTAGCTGCTTCATTCATCTTCACCACATCCGGCTTTATACGAAGATAGAATTCCGTGTCTGTGGTGAAGGGATCTTTTTCCAAAGCAACAAAGTACTTATAGGTGCGCGATAAGGCGCTAAAGCGCGCATGAGCTTCGGGGGGCACTTCCCATACTTTTTGAACAGCAATACCGGAAGGCAAAAAGCTGTTCAGACGGTAAACCATCCTTGCGGGATCACTAATCATTTCGGAGACATCAAAATGCAGTACATAAAAAGAAGCATGTACACCTGTATCGGTACGGCCGGCACCCGTCACTGATATTTCTGCCCGCAACAGCGTAGAAAAAGCATTTTCCACTACCTCCTGCACCGAGAGGGCGTTGGGCTGAATCTGCCAGCCATGGTATCGGGTTCCTTTAAAGCTTAACTGAACGAAATAACGATGCATCAATCTATTTTATGAAAACAAAATAACTAATAAATACTTAAATGGAACGAATTTTCAAACTCCTAATTAAGTAGGTGAATTACCCGAAACTATGAAAGTAATCCGCTGAATGCTGAAAATATGACAGTCCCATTTAGTTTTTGAAATTCAAAATAATATTCATTCATCATACTGGAACCCTGACAACCAGACATTAACAAGGTAAATTTTGTCATTGAAAGTGCATTTGGTATTTTCTTTGCAAAATGATTAAAAAAATTAAAAGTATGTCGAACTAAAATAAAAGGAGGGTTTAATTATGACACTAGCTAGTGTCTGTCCATAAAGTACGATTTTTTTAACTTTTTTCTTTTGGAGTTTTATTCCGATTATTTATTGAGTAATATTCAATGTAACTTTTTCCTGTTATTCCATTTTTTTGTTGTTTTTATCATTTTTTTCTCTCATTTT
>JAGXGA010000052.1 GCA_024636975.1 Mariniphaga sp. | reverse complement strand
TATGCATAGTTCACCAAGGTTCCCTCCGGTTTGAGTTATTAACTAAAAACAAAGTTATTAACTCCCCCTAAAACCCCCTATATCAACATCATAAATATCATCTCTTGTTAATAAGTTTTATCTTGCTAATCTAAAGGCCCTCTGCTCTCTGCTCTCGTCCCTATGCCCCATGCATTAACTGCAACTTGCCATTGTAAACAAGTGCATCCAGCTTCATGTTTTTTGCTGCAGCGCGGGCATCCTCATATGTGTGCACAATGGGTTCGTTTTTTTGATTAAACGATGTGTTAATTAAAGCCTTTATCTGATATTTGATATCCAGGAGGCTAAGTAAATCAAATATAAAGGGATTTTCTTCACGGCTAAATATTGTTTGAAAACGTGCTGTTCCGTCGGCATGCATGGCACCTGCTATTTCCTTTTGCTTTTCAGGAAGTACATTAAATTCGAGCAGCATATATTTCGAGAGCTCCGGAACAACTGCAAGTCCGGTAAAATACTTTACATTCTTCTCCAGTGCTACAGGCGCCAGAGGCCGGTACCATTCACGCTGTTTTTTTTTGATGCTGATTTCAGCCGCCAGTAATTTTGAACCGGCTATAGCCAGAATGCTCCTGTTTCCAAGGGCACGGGGGCCAGCTTCACCATAACCGTTGCACACACCAATTACATTTTTGTTTGCAAGCAATCCGGCCACTTTCTCAATTGTGCTGTCATTATATTCGGGCAACAGCGATTCAATGTTCCAGTTGTTCAGGTACACATCATGAGGATGTACTTTTCCATGTTTCAACCATTCGGCAAAGGCTGCAGCCCCCAGGGCCAGCCCGCTGTCTTCGGTGCACGGAGGAATAAACACGTGGCTGAACATTCCACTTTTAATTATACGTGTGTTTGCAACAATGTTCAATGCCGAACCCCCCGTATAATAAAGGTTATCAGCTTTTGTTTCATCAGCAAGCCGTAGCAGTATAAGCATTAGCCTGTCGATAAAAACTTCCTGTAGCGAAGCAGCTACATCCTGAATAAACTGATTTTTCTGATCGAATGACTTTAGCTCAACGCCAAAATCTTCCTTTGCCTTATTAAAAAATTTGGAAGTAGTTCCCCAGATGTTCTCAAAGAAGTTATTTCGGATCAGCCAGTGTTTCAATTCTTCTCTGGGAGCACCCCAACCGGCAAAGCCCATAAACTTTCCGGGAACTGCATTCTGTTCAGGCATCCGGGCTCCAAGAATGGAAAAAACCAGGGCATTGGCATTGTATATTGAACTATACGGCTTCATATCCCAGTGGTATTCTACCCAGCTAAATTCACCATTTATAAAATGTGCTGCAGAAAAATTACTTAAACTTGCTCCTCCGTCGAAATGCACCAGCAGGCTGTTTTCCCTGAAATTTCCAAAAAACGGCAGGCAGGAAAACAGATGGGCAAGTTCGTGATTTAAGGCATATGCCATTCTTTCCTCCCCGAACCACCAGCACTTTCCTTTCTCAAGGCCTGTGGCCAGTTTGGAAGCCAAAGGTGCCTCAAAGCGGGCATCGCCTTGCCGGGAAAGAAAAGTACGCCCCACTACATTATCAACAAATATAAGATCGTAATCACCGGCCAATAGCTTTTTATCTTTAAGAATCTCTTTTAATTGTAGATGCAGAGAATTGTCCCTTTTTCGGCGCGATATCCGTTCCTGCTGAAGAAAATTAATTACTTTCCCCTGGTACATTAAGGCCAGGTTGTGATCGTGAACATAAAACGGATGCTCATAATCCTGCCTGTCCTGAATTCCGTAAATTGCCAGTGTGGGCTTATTATAGTCCATTCTTTTGTCTCAGGAAATAAACTGCATGGTTATAACAACCAGAATCAACAAGAGAAAAATAAATTCACTCCAAAAACGACTTTTCTGAAAAACAAAATAGTTTGAAATAAGAAATGTAACCGGAACAATAGTTATAATTAGCATCTCTTGCGAAACAGCAGGAATGAATACAATTCCTGCAATCGAATTTAAAAATATCAGGAAGAATATTATAGAAAACTTACGTGTACTAACCTTTTTCGTATCATAATCTTTCAATAGTTTAAAACTACCCAATAATGTTATAAACAGAAGCACTCCTGCATAAATCTGTAATATTGGATTCGATAAGAAATGATCGTTGGAGGTTAGTACACTGGATTCAATAATGCTTAGGTACTTATTTAAGCTATCATTGTACCAGGCATAGCTTGCTCCGAACAGGAAGGGTAGCAAAAAACCGATAATTAAAATAGCAAATTCTCTCCATTTTGTTTCTTTTGAAAGAATACCTGTACCAATAAGAAAAGCAGGAAATAATGCACTAAGATTAAAATAAAACAATGAAGAAATGCCAAGAAAAAAACCGGAATCAAATGCAGGGGAAAAAGGCTGCGGGTGATCGAATGAACCAAGCAGGCGATAAACTGCGATCAGAAAAAATACTGCTCCGAAATATATTGGATGAAGGGCATGGATTTCGGTTAATCCTCCGGCCATTATTACAAACACCGTAGCCGGAATCATGGTTCTTACACGTAGAAAGTTATACCGGTTGTTAATTTGCAGAACAATAAATGCGAGTAGAATAAACAGTACAAGGGCAACCAGATTTTGGAGCAGGAGAGAATGCTGCAGAAGGTTATGAACCGGAGCATACAACAGGTTGCCGGCTTCTCCGGGGTAAAAGGGATATGCATGCGGGTACAGAAAATCTCTTAGCCAAAAAAGAACCCCCAGCAGGGGAAACAGAATGAAGTTAAACGTGTGGTTCGATTTGAACTTTTTTAGCAACATAACTATAGGTCGAAACCAATATCTTTTCGATAATATTTATTTTCGAACTGAATCTTTTCAACATTCCTGTATGATAAATGCAGCGCATCGTTGATGGAATTTCCCAGGGAGCTCACTGCCAAAACCCTGCCCCCGTCGGAAACTACCGATAAGTTTTCTTCTTTTGTTCCGGCATGAAAAACAATGCTTGAATTCACTTTTTCGATACCTGAAATTACTTTTCCCTTTTCATAATTTTCAGGGTATCCGCCTGAAACCATCATAACTGTGGCAGCAGTTCTTTCATCTACTTTAAGGATTTTATCCTTTAATGTGCCCTCTGCCGCACCTAAAAGCAATTCAGTAAGATCTGATTTTATCCGCAATATTACGGCTTCCGTTTCCGGATCACCCATTCGCACATTGTATTCAATAACATAGGGGTCTTCTCCGACTTTAATCAATCCAAAGAATATAAACCCATTGTATTCAATATTTTCAGCCAACAACCCTTCAATTGTTGGTATTATTATCCGAGATTCCACTTTGTTCAGAAACTCCTGACCGGCAAACGGTACCGGTGATACAGCGCCCATTCCACCGGTATTAAGGCCGGTATCTCCTTCGCCAATGCGTTTGTAATCTTTTGCTTCGGGTAAAATTTTATAATCTTTACCATCGGTCAGTACAAAAACAGAAAGTTCAATACCATTAAGAAATTCCTCAATCACCACCTTTCTGCTGGCTTTACCGAATTTACCTCCCAGCATTTCCTTTAACGCCTTTTCTGCTTCCTGCTGTTCATTGATTATTAAAACCCCTTTACCGGCAGCCAGTCCATCGGCTTTTAAAACGTAAGGCGGTTCCAGTGACTTGAGGAAAGTCATTCCCTGATTCAGGTTATTGTGAGTGACCGTAAGGTAGCGGGCAGTGGGGATGTTGTGACGAACCATAAATTCCTTGGCAAAATCCTTGCTCCCTTCCAACCGGGCGCCTGATTTTTTAGGACCAACAACAAGCACCTTTTGAAGCCCGGGCTCACTGGCAAAATAGTCGTGTATGCCTTCCACCAGGGGAACCTCAGGCCCTACCACAACCAGTTGAATCTGGTTCTCAAGAACTGCTTTTTTGATATTCAGAAAATCGGTTACTTCAATTTTCAGATTAGTACCAATTGAGGAAGTACCGGCATTTCCGGGAGCAAAAAAGAGGTTTCTTGTTTTTTTACTCTGCCTGATTTTCCAACCCAGGGCATGTTCCCGGCCTCCGGACCCGATTATAAGAATATTCATTCCTAAATTGCATTATAGGTTTCAAAATGTCGTTCCATCGCTTGTCTTATGGTGTCCGCCATCTCAGCATCATTGTATGTACGGGCAGTACGTTCCATGGTCTGCAAATAAAATAAGTTCCTTTGAATTTCTTCATTTATTTCAGGAGTCAAAAGGAATTCCCGGTTAAGGGACAGGAAATATCCCAGTTCATCATTAAATTGATTTAACACTTCATTATAGAGTTGTTTTCCTTTTTCAACAGCTCCTGCTGCATAATAATTTCCAGCCAGTGAAACGGAGAAATATTCAAACGGTACCAGCGATCCGGGGATTAATTCGAATGCACGATCAACAACAGCTACTGCAGAATCCATTTTTCCCTCCCTGACCAGGCCATTTGCCAGACGGTTAAAGCTGGTACGAATGTTAGTCATCATACGCATGTTGTTTTCATCGAGGTACACATCAGGGTCGTTCATGTTCCCGTATTCAAATTTATTCATCATGTTATCATACATGATATCGGTTGCAACTGTACCCAAAGAAAGTCTATCGGGAGAGGATTCTCCTTTCAGGGGCACCAGGCGATAACCAAAACCTTCAACCTGAAAATATTCCTCAAGATTCATGTATTTATTCTGGCCTACAGTAATGGCCCAGTATATGGGACGTTCCCAATTGTTGGTGGCCAGCAGGTCAAGGATCATCATTTCATCCTTCGAAAGGTAATTTCTGTCAGACAAATCGATAGTAATGGTATCCACTATTTTATCGTAATCCTGTTCCCTTACTACTTTATTCCGGATAACTGCTTCCTTATCAACTTTAAAATGAATGATCTTTTTTGGCAGGTAAGCTGCATTGTCGGCCTGCTGAAGCTTGGTTGCAGGATTGTCATCGGCAATAAAATTAATACCTTCCTCGAGTCCAATCCAATCCCGGTTAATACGGGGATTGTTCATCAGGTAAATGATATCACGGGTTCCCTGCCGGTATTTCTCTTCGCTCATTGAAAATGGCAGCGGTTCTGATTCGTATGCCTTTCGCTTCATCTGGTTTATGTACCAGTCGGTTTGCAGATAGCTGAGGTTGGTAACCCGAACATCGGTCCGCACGCCTTCCACTTCCTGATTATACCATAACGGGAATGTATCGTTATCACCATTTGTAAATATAATTCCATTAGGCGGGCTGGTTTTAAGATAATTTGCCCCTAAATCGCGGGCAGTGTAACGATCTGAACGATCGTGGTCGTCCCAGTTTTCAACAGCCATTATACCAGGAACCAGAATCAGGGTTGCTATTCCGGCAACACCTGCAGCAATTGTTTCTTTAGTATATTTCTTCAGGCTCTCGATGATTCCCAATACTCCCAGACCAATCCAAATTGTAAATGCATAAAAAGATCCGGCATACGCATAATCACGTTCACGGGGCTGTATCGGGTACTGGTTCAGGTAAATTACTATTGCCAGGCCTGTCAAAAAGAACAGCAAAAATACAACCCAGAAATCTTTTTTGCCTTCCTTGCCCCGATAGTATTGAAAGAAGAGGCCAATAAGTCCAAGAATCAGGGGTAAAAAATAGTATGTATTTCGTGCTTTGTTATTTGCAAATCTGTCAGGTAAGTTATCCTGTTCCCCCAATCGCATTTCATCAACAAAACCGATTCCGCTAATCCAATTGCCGTTTAAAATACCACCGTGTCCCTGGACATCGTTTTGGCGACCAACAAAGTTCCACATAAAATAGCGGAAGTACATATGCCCTACCTGATAGTTGATGAAAAAACGCAGGTTTTCACCGAATGTAGGTTTTATGATCACCTCTGTTTGCCCACTTTCATTGCGGTGCTGTATCCTTCTGCCTGTAATATTCCCCCAATCCTGATAGGCTTGTGCATGCGCCGGGTCCATACTGCTCCACATACGCGGGAATATAGTGACAAATTTATCGTCATAGTTTGGTACAACGCGCCGGTCGGTTTCAACGTATTTCCCGTCGATTTGTGAATAAACCGGTTTGCCTTCAATATAACGCTCCTGCGGGTTAAGAGGTGAGTTGTAATACTGACCATGGAATAATGGACGGCTACCATACTGCTCCCTGTTCAGGTAGCTCAAAAGAGAAAACACATCATTCGGGCTGTTTTGGTCCATTGGAGGATGGGCTGCCGACCGGATAATAATCAATGCAAAAGAAGAATAACCTATTAGAATTACTGTTACGGCAACAACAACAGTATTCCACAGTACCATTTTGTGCCGGGTGGTATACCTTATACCATAAACAATGGCTGCTATAACAAGAGCAACATAAATTAAGGCACCTGATTTAAAAGGCAGGCCAAAAGTATTAACAAATAAAAGCTCGAACCAGGAAGCGACAGTGACCACACCAGGTATTATGCCCCACATAATTACACCGAGAATAATTAACGAAACAATCAGTGCATATATAAAGCCCTTCCGCGTTGTTTCGTATTTTCTGAAATAATAAACAAATACAATGGCAGGAATGGCAAGCAGGTTAAGCAAGTGAACTCCAATTGACAATCCAACAATATATGCAATAAAAATAAGCCATTTGTTGGCGTAGGGCTTATCAGCAACATTTTCCCACTTCAATATTGCCCAAAAAACAATGGCTGTTAACATGGAGGAGAAAGCATATACCTCTCCTTCAACAGCAGAGAACCAAAACGTATCGGAAAAAGTATAGGATAAAGCCCCTACTACACCGGCTGCCATTATTGATACAATATTTCCGGATGTGATGGTGTCTTCTTTTACCACGAGCTTCCTGGCCAGATGGGTTATAGTCCAGAACAAAAACAATATAGTAAATGCACTTGCCAGGGCCGACATGGCATTGATCATAACAGCAGCACTCTCAGGCCCGCCAAACATTGAAAAGAAACGTCCGAAAATCATAAAAATCGGAGCCCCAGGGGGATGTCCGATCTCAAGTTTAAAAGAAGTGGTTATAAATTCACCGGTATCCCAAAAGCTGGTTGTTGGTTCAATTGTCATCAGATAAACAATGGCAGAAATAAGGAAAACCGCCCAGCCGGTGAACCTGTTATAAAAGCTATACTCTTTCATTTGAATTTGTTTTCTATCCTAAACAAGATTACAGAATTGTTTAAGTTGCGAAGATAATTGTTTTGCAGTAATCAGAAAGAACAGAACTGCATTTTAGAGATTTTTAAATACTTATCCGTTTAAAAGCATAATTCCGGAAACAAGCCTGCCTGTTTCAATTCCTTCACGCCGTGCGGAAAAAAGAAACTCCTTTTCCGTATAGGTGCAACGACCTGAAATCTCAATATTCTCGTTTAAAACACCGCATTTCAAAAGAATTTGCCGGTTTGCTTCCCACAAATTAAAATGATATTTCCCGGAAGGGTGCTTTTTTAGGGATAGACCCGGATTGGGAACAGATTTCATAACAGCCTCCACAACTTCATTTCCTACCTCGTATTTTTCAGGACCGATGGAAGGTCCTATTATCGCCCTGATATTTTGGGAAGAAGATGAATAGTGAGATTTAAACTGATCCAAAACTTGTTTAACTATCAGTCCAACAGTTCCCCGCCATCCTGCATGCACAGCAGCAATGACATTCTTTACCGGATCATAAATAAGAAGGGGCACACAATCGGCTGTTTGCACACAAAGGCAAATCCCGGGCTTGTTTGTAACAAGGGCATCTGTATCATGTAACTCATCGGTCGGTATTCCCGAGAGCCGGACTACTGATCGGGTATGGGTTTGCCGGGGAAAAACAAGCTGCCGGGCATCTAAATCCAAAACTTCAGCCAACTTTTGCCGGTTTACTCCAGTAACTTGTTCAGGAATTCCGGTATACCGTGGCCTCGCTTCTCCTGCTATTGTTTGCCTTGAGGTAGAAAAAGTTTTTATTTGCGGAAATAACTCTGATGATTTGTAAGCCAGTATACTTTTATCCATGATGTATAATTTTTCCAAGTTCACCTTTATCCAGAAGCCTTACTGTTTTTCTTTCAATGGTTATCAACTTTTCGTCCTGCATTTCAGCCAGTACGCGTGCAAGCGAAGGACGAGTGACTCCAAACAACTCGGCAAGCTGCTGCTGAGTAGTATTCAATTCAACCGAGTGCAGATGTGTCCCGGCTTGTTGTAACAGATAATGAGCCATTTTCCCCTTTATTGTTTTAAAGCTTAAAAACTGAAGCTTACGGGAGAGAAATTGACTGCGGGACGAAATGTTGTTAATGTAGTTTTTAAGAATATGTTTATTCTTCTGAAGCAAGTTCAGGAATTCTCCAACCGGAATTGAAAGAATTTCCACATCATTACTCGCTGTTACAGTTACAGGAAAAGTATTCTCTTTTCCAAACAGAAAGGCGGTTGCCAAAGGTCGTGGGGCATCAATATCTTCAATTTTTATGGTCTTCCCGGAATAATCGATCATCTCACCCTTAACACTTCCGGAAAGAATAATGTAAAGGTTTTTTACCGGATCTCCGGCGATGGCCACAACGTCATTTTTTTTATGTATCCTGACCTGGTAATGTATCTGGTTTATCAAAGACTTTAGTTCAATTTCATTAATACCTTTGAAAATCGGACAGTTGGTAAGCAATTTATAATTTATCATTTTGTAACATCTGATACATTTTCAGAAACGGAGTTTCTCTAGTTTTGTTTTTACAAAACAGATAAAAGAATGATACGAGAAATAGTAAAAATAGATGAAGAATTGTGTGACGGTTGTGGACAATGTGTACCGAACTGCCATGAAGGGGCTCTACAAATTATTGAAGGAAAAGCAAGGCTGATAAGTGAACTGATGTGCGACGGGCTTGGCGCATGCCTGGGGCATTGTCCTCAGAATGCCATCACCATAGAAAACAGGGAAGCCCAGAAATACGATGAACAAATTGTAATTGCTCAGATGATAAAAAGTGGAAAAGCTACCGTATTTGCACATTTGAAACATTTGCAGGACCATAATGAAATGGAATACTTAAACCAGGCATTGAGTTACATTAAAGCCAACAGGAGCAGTATGCCCTTCTCAATCAGTGAAGTTCATGAGTTGTTACATGGTAAAAAGGATCAACACTTAAGAAATCAACCCGTTTCAGGCGGATGTCCTGGTTCAGCTTCGGCATCTTTTCAGGCAACCGGAATACAATTCAACCATCAATCTGCAAAATCACCTTCAGCCTTAACACAATGGCCGGTACAGCTACATCTGATTAATCCAGCCGCCGGGTACTTCAATGGGGCAGATTTACTTGTAGCAGCCGATTGTGCAGCCTTTGCATACGGAAATTTTCATCAAAAATTTATTGCAGGTAAAAAGGTAGTTATTGCCTGCCCCAAACTTGACCAGGGAAAAGAAATTTATATCCAAAAGTTTATCCATCTTATTAATAAAGCCAGAGTAAACACAATTACTGTGGTTATTATGGAAGTACCCTGCTGTAGTGGTCTGGTAAGCATGATTCAAACGGCGCTTGAGCAGGCTGACCGGAGAGTCCCGTTAAAGCTGGCTGTTGTGGGTATACAGGGAGAGCTCATTTCGGAACAGCAGCATTAATCAATCAGCATTTTAGTAACAGAAAAATGATCTTCTAAAATTCCCAGGAAGGGACAAAATGTCCATCTGTAGAAAAAATCAGCAAGATATGAGTCCTGCTGATTTTTTATATATAACTGATTATCTAAAGCTTGTGATAATATTTTAAAAAATATACCAATTTTTGAATTAGGTTCATTTTAAATATTTAAATTTTTTTCGTAACTTACATATATAAAATAGAAATTTATTAGTAGAGTTCCAATTTATTATAATTACTTTATATTAAATGTTAAGTATTGAAACACAAATATTTAGCCTTAAATTTTAGCATAAACTTTATGGGCGTGTTGCATTTTTAAAGCATCTTTCTAGAAAGTTATTAGAAAATTACATATATTTGAAAGCTTGATTAGCTGGGTTACAGCTTAATTGTAATGTTCTTAAGATTTCTTGTTTCACTCACTCTCTCTACAATTATGGCAAATTCGTATAATTTAAGTAAATGACTGATAATAATATTTTATATAGGTTTATAACATTCAATAACACAATAGAATGAACCACTTATGTTAATTTTCTTTAAAATAAATTTTAACTTTTCTAAACTTTTGATAACCCAGGGTTGTTGATTCTATTGTCTTAAATTAATTCAAAAATTTTTAAAATACTTCACGAAGATGTAAGTGACGGAGGGGGAACCTTTGCTTTAAACAAAACCAAAACCCATTAAAGATTTTAAATTTCCACTAATATTTTATAGAAGTCGCTAAAATATTTTAGAATTATTCGAGTTTTTTCTATTATACTTTTTAGAAAAACGGTTGTAAATAATTTAAATATTTTGATCGCAGCAAATTTTTTGGCAGTCTAATCTATATTCAACTTATTCATTGTTAAATATATAAGCTTATAAATAAAAACAAAATGACAAGAAGAAGATTCAAGGAACCGGAAATCAGGAAGATTCTACAAGAATATGATGATGGAACTCCAATTCAGAAAATTGTTGAGGAGTACGGAATTAGCCAGGCTACTTTTTATAACTGGAAGGCTAAATACCGTAATCAACTTTTATTTGACATTCAGCACATAAACAAAATTAAAGAAGACAATGAACGACTTAAAAGAATGTTTGCCGAATTAAGTCTTGAAAATCTATCACTAAAGGCTCAATTGAAAAAGACAGAAAAATATTAATTTCTCCTTTCCGGCCAATAGATCTAATCGGTTAAAGATTATACTATCAACAATATAAAATCAAAACATGAATGGTACCGTCTATATAAAAACCAAAGGAGAAAAAAATATTTACATGCTTTTGCTGAATGATAAAAATAAATGTAACCTGACATGGCAAATAATAGGAGCAATGGTGCAAATGGAAAGATGGTTAAAAGTTGCGTTTTTCCGAATTTCCCTGTTCGTAGAGGTTAATCGCAAAGATTTTTTTAATGACCTTAGCGTATCAGGAAGTGTAATGGATTTATCCCGCTGGAATTCAACTAATTTTATTTACCAGGGAAACAAATAATCGATGAACATTTTCAATAGTTAATTTTTATTAATTGATAAGAACACTATTTAAAACCTTTCATCAGACACGCACAAAATTAAAAATTAAAAAACAAGAATAAATATGAAGGTACTACTACTTGCTGGCGGTTTAGGATCAAGACTTTCAGAGGAAACAGTTTTAAAACCAAAACCCATGGTAGAAATTGGAGGTAAACCCATATTATGGCATATAATGAAACTATATTCGTTTTATGGGTTTAACGATTTTATCGTACTCCTTGGCTATAAAGGATACATCATTAAAGAATATTTCGCCAATTATTTTATCCAGCATTCCGACGTAACAATTGATTTAAAAAACAACCGGACTGAAATTTTAAACAACAATTCCGAGCCATGGAAAATTACCCTTATAGACACAGGTTTGAATACCATGACAGGTGGAAGAATAAAGAGAGTTGAAAAGTTCATAAATAATGAACCTTTTATGTTGACTTATGGTGACGGAGTATCAGACGTTAACATTTCCAACCTTGTAAATTTTCACAAAAGCCATGGGAAAATGATAACAATGACTTCGGCACAGCCTGAAGGCCGGTTTGGCTCCTTGGTCCTAAATGGGAATAATGAAGTATTAAAATTCCAGGAAAAGATTAAAGGTGACGGGAACTGGATAAATGCAGGATTTTTTGTTTGTGAACCGGGAGTATTAAAATATATTGATGGTGATTCAACCATATTTGAAAGAAGCCCCCTTGAGAAACTTGCACAGGAAAAACAGCTCATTACTTATAAACATAGTGGATTTTGGAAACCCATGGACACAAAAAAAGATAAAACAGAACTTGATGATATGGCAACAGGTGATGCCGCTCCATGGATGATTTGGGAAAAAAAAGTAAATTCTGATTCTGTTTCGGTCTAAAAAAGAATAATCGGGCATCAGGATACAATAGAGATATCAAAACTCCTGATAGTTAGTAAATATAATTTCTTTAAACAATGTATGATATAATAATAATAGGGGGCGGAATTGTAGGATTGGCAACAGGGTTAAAGCTTAAAGAAGGTAATCCAGAACTTAAGATTGCATTACTCGAAAAAGAAAATAAAGTTGCCAGTCATCAAACCGGAAATAACAGTGGCGTCATTCATGCCGGAGTATATTACAAGCCAGGCAGCCAAAAAGCTATCAATTGCCGTAAAGGGTATCAGCAACTTATTGACTTCTGCAATAAGGAAGATGTCAAATATGATTTGTGCGGGAAACTGATAGTAGCCACTAAGAATGAAGAACTTCCCCGATTGGAAAACCTTTGGGAGAGAGGCCAGCAGAATGGTCTTACTGAAATGAAGAAAATCAGTGGTGACCAGATTAAGGAGTACGAACCCTATGCAAAAGGGTTAGCTGCCATTCATGTACCTTATACTGGCATTATTGATTATAAAGAAGTAAGTCAAAAATACGCTGAGATATTTACCAAACGTTTTGGTGGTGAAATTCACCTGAACAATAAGGTTACCAATATATCATTTAACAACAGTAGTGTTGATGTCATCACCAGTCAGGGTAGTTTTTCCGGAAGAATAGTGGTAAACACTGCGGGATTATACAGTGATAAAGTTGCCGAGTTGACTCAATCAAAACTTGATGTAAAAATCATTCCTTTTCGTGGAGAATACTATAAGTTATCGCCAGATAAAAATCACCTGGTTAATAATCTTATTTACCCGGTTCCAGACCCCAACTTTCCTTTTTTAGGAGTTCATTTTACACGGATGGTACATGGAGGAGTGGAAGCCGGGCCAAATGCGGTTTGGGCTTTTAAACGCGAAGGCTATAATAAATTCTCATTTAACGGAGCAGAAGCATTTGAATCTCTGGCATGGCCAGGCTTTAGAAGAGTCATGGGTCAATATTGGAAAGTAGGGTTGGGAGAATATTACAGGTCGTACAACAAATCCGCATTTGTAAAGGCGTTGCAACGTCTGGTTCCGGAAGTCCAATATAATGACATTGAACCTGGAGGAGCCGGTGTGCGGGCACAGGCATGTAGCAGAAACGGAGGCCTGGTCGATGATTTTTTAATTGTGGAAGATAAGTTTACCCTGAATGTACTAAATGCTCCCTCTCCGGCTGCCACAGCCTCTTTGGCAATTGGAGATTCCCTTGCAGAAAAGATAAGGGCTAAATTGAACTTAAAGCTTTCGATGGTTAAAGAACCACAACTGGGTTAGGATAAGAATGCGAAAAAAATTTATATTATGATTTTCACCGAAACAAAATTAAAAGGAGCATTTATTTTAGAAATAAAGCAGATTGCAGATGAACGTGGTTTTTTTGGCCGGTCGTGGTGCAGAAAAGAAATGGAAGAACATGGGCTGAATGGAAATGTCGTTCAGGCAAATACATCATTTAGTAAGTCAAAAGGGACAATCAGGGGATTACATTATCAAAAACATCCTTATGAAGAAACAAAACTTATGCGTTGTACAAAAGGAGCAATATATGATGTTATTATTGATTTACGCAAAGACTCTCCAACATTTCTTGAATGGATTGGTGTGGAATTAACTGAAAATAACTATAAAATGCTATATGTTCCGGAAGGGTTTGCTCACGGGTTCATAACGCTTGCCGACAATTCTGAAGTCACATACCTGGTTACCCAGTTTTATACCCCCGGAGCAGAAGCAGGTATTCGTTTTAATGATCCTCAATTCAATATAAATTGGCCTGTAGAAGTAAGCACAGTTTCAGAAAAAGACAAAAGTCATCCCTATTTTAACGCATCACAATTACCTTAATTTTATATATACAAATAAATACAACTTCTGGCAAAAAAGTAATTTAGTAACCCTAAAAAAATGAAAATGAAAATTTTAATTATTGGAAACATGGGCTATGTAGGGCCCGGTACAGTTGAGCAACTAAGAGGTACATATCCAGATGCCGAACTGATTGGTTTTGACATTGGTTATTTTGCAAATCATTTAACTCACACCAGAATTTTACCTGAGGTTAGATTAAACAGGCAAATTATTGGTGATGTTCGTCAATTCCCTGCAGAAATTCTCGAAGGGATAGATGCCGTTGTTTATTTGGCAGCAATTTCTAACGACCCTATGGGGGCAGTTTACGAAGAAGTTACAATGGATGTAAATTACCGTTCCGCTGTCAGAATAGCAGGACTGGCAAGGGCAGCTGGAGTGAAATCATTTGTTTATGCATCCAGCTGCAGTATTTATGGAGCTGCCGATGATTATGCCAAAACAGAAACGGATGCTTTATCTCCTTTAACAGCTTATGCGAAATCAAAAGTGGCAGCAGAAATTGGGTTGGCGAAACTGGCATCAAAAGATTTTACTGTTACCTGTCTTCGCTTTGCAACAGCCTGTGGTATGAGCAACCGATTGCGTCTTGATCTTGTTCTGAATGATTTCGTGGCAGGTGCTATCGTTTCAAAGGAAATAAATATTCTAAGTGATGGTACCCCCTGGCGACCGCTTATAAACGTTTTGGATATGGCACTGGCATTGGAATGGGGAGTAGGCCGGAAGGCATCTAACGGTGGTGAATACCTTGTTGTGAATACAGGAACAAGCTCATGGAATTACCAGGTGAAAGAGTTGGCACAAGCAGTAAAAAGCGTTGTTCCTGGTTGCAAAGTAACCATCAGGACAGATGCACCACCAGATAAACGTTCGTATAAAGTGAATTTCGATTTGTATAAAAAATTAGCACCCAATCATCAACCTAAACGGGATCTGGGAGTCACTATTGAAGAATTGTACAATTCAATCAGAGGTATGAGATTGTCGGACACAAATTTCCGGGATTCCAATTTCATGCGCCTTAAAATTCTGGCTAGCCTGAGGGAACAAGGTCTTTTGAACGAAAATCTGTCGTGGTCGTGGATGAAATCTGTTACAAAACCTGCAACAACAAACTTCGCACGGGAAATCGCATAATTTTAAAATCTAAATTTTTATATGATTCTTTCAACGAGGCTTTGAAAAAGCTTCACATTGTAAATCATATAAATACTAAACAAATAATATGAAATGCACTAATTGTAAAAGTTCCGATACTGAAAAATTTTTCATTCTTAAAAATGCACCTGTCCAAAGCATTGTGACGATAAAAACGTATGAAGATGCAATAGCTGTTCCGAAGAAGGATTTAACCCTTACCTTTTGTAATAACTGCGGCTTCATATTTAATAGTACCTTCGATACCAGTCTTGATATGTATACAAAAGGATATGAAGATCAACAGGGCTTTTCGGCAACCTGGATGAAATTCATTACCGATTTTACAGAAAGGTTTATCGATAAATATGGGATTCGGAATAAAAATGTCATTGAAATTGGCTGTGGTAAAGGCGATTTTCTGCAAATTATCTGCAAACTGGGAAACAATCAGGGTATAGGTATTGACCCTGCATATGTACCTGGAAGGTTGGAAGAAAATCCAAACTTGCGTTTTATAAGGGAATTTTATTCAGAATCTCATGGAGATTTGCCCGCTGATGTAATTGTTTGCAGGCATACTATGGAACATATTTACGATAACCACACATTTGTTAAAACAATTAGAAAAGCTATCAGGAATAACCCTGATGTGATTGTTTTAATTGAAGTACCAAGCATTGTGAGGATACTTAAAATAAATGCCTTCTGGGATATATTTTATGAACACTGTTCCTACTTCAGCCCTGGTTCGTTAGCTCGTCTTTTTAGATGGAACAAATTTGATGTATTGGATGACTACCTCGAGTATGACAATCAGTATTTATTTCTTGAAGCAAAACCTTCAGATGAGATTACGGAAACACCTCATCCGGCAGAAGAGTCTGTTGCAGAATTAAAAAATTATGTGGATCAATTTGTTGTAACAGTTAATGAGGAATTGGATAAATGGAGAAACCGACTTCAAAAAATGAAGGAAGACAATAAAAAAGTTGTTGTCTGGGGCGGAGGATCAAAATCGGTAGGATTTCTTACCCATTTCAATGATATGAACGTCATTAAACATGTAGTTGATATTAATCCTCACATGCAGGGCAACTATATTCCCGGCATAGGCATCCAGTATGTTCCTCCAAAATTTCTGGAAACTTACCAACCTGATTCTGTTATTATTATGAATGGAGTTTATGAAAAGGAAATCGAAAAAATGCTTTTGGAAATGAATCTTAAACCAGAATTAATTAGTCTGTAAGATAAACTTAAACAAAAAACATTATGACTAAAGTAGCAGAAATAATACGATTCTATTCACTTGACGAGATTATGGACTTCATTGAGAAGGAAGGAGAATATCCGCTCCATCATGTCTGGTGCTACGATAAATTAAAAGAAAGTGGTATCCCTGTCGAATGCATAAAATATAATAATAATAGCAGGATAAATAAATTTGGAGCTAAATTACAGATTTTCAATCTGCAGCAACAAATAAATCTGCTCAAAAAATCAAAAGATTATGATTTAATATATGCGCCTTTCATTGCCGACATTTTTATTCTGGCATTATTGAAGACACTGGGGTTATATAAAAAACCAATATTTGCATTGGGCCTCGATACGCATATACCTTTTAAAAACAGCTTTTTGAAAAGGTTGCGGGAAAAGGCACTCCGGATAATCTATAAAAATGGTGTGGATTCCCTTCTCTTCTTCAATGAAAGCATTTATCAAAAAAACAAGGAGTACGGCCCTCTAAGCAAATATGATACATTTGCTGAATGGGGTGCTGATTTAGATTTCTTTTCAAATTATATTAAAAAACAAACCCAACCTCCAACACTCGATTTTATATACTCTACTGGAGGAACCGGAAGAGATTTTAATACGCTTATAAAAGCGTTTAACGATATTGACTTCAACCTTAAAGTCACAACAAAAAGAGATGAAGGCTTAAAGGAAAATATTACACCTAATATCCTTATCGATAATTCAGTTAAACCAGGCCTTCATTCTGTAGGGTTAATCCGAAAAGAATATTATAATTCACTTGCAGTTGCAATTTCTTTGCAAAAAACGGGACACCTGTGGCCTGTTGGCATTACAGTAATAATGGAAGCACTTGCAATGGCGAAACCCATAATCTCTACAGTTAATGATATGTATCCTTTTGACCTTGAAAAGGAAAAAATAGGTTTTTATGTTGATTATTATGATGTTCAGGGATGGAAGGATAGGGTAAATTATATAATAGATAATCCTGATGAAGCAAGAGAAATGGGAGAACGCGGTCGTTACCTGTGCGAAAAGAAATACAATTACAATGTATTTTCAGATAATGTGATCAAGCATATTAACAAATATAATTTCTCAGAGGGGGAAAAAATTCATAAAAAGATTAACATTTCAACAGCAGCAGCTTCTTAATTATTATAAATAATAATCTTTTAAAGAAAAGGAATAACTTTGAAAAGGAATATTTTATTCCTTTGAAATTAAAAAATGAAATCATAAATAATACCCAAATAACCAGGATTTTTTTACACAAATTGGCTGAATTAGTACTTTTAAATTAAATGAAGGAGAAAAACCTTAGGGAGAAAACAATTACAGGATTTAAATGGTCCTTTTTAGATAATGTTGGAAAGTATGGCGGCCAATTTGTAATCGGAATAATTCTCACCCGGCTTTTAACACCAGAAGACTTTGGGCTGATTGGCATGATCACAATTTTCATTGTTATTGGCCAGTCGTTAACAAACAGTGGTTTTGGTCAGGCATTAATTCAAAAAAAAGATGCTGACGATACCGATTTTTCAACAGTATTTTATTTTAATCTGCTTGCCAGTACTGCGATTTACCTGATCATTTTTCTTGCTGCCCCATTAATTGCAAAATTCTACAACCAACCTGAACTTATACCATTAATAAAGGTTATCTGTCTTGCATTTGTAATTGATGCAACGGGGCGCATTCACCAGGTCCATTTGGAAAAACAACTTGATTTTAAATCACCGTCAATAATTGGCGTTACAAGTGTATTTATTTCAGGAGCAATAAGCATTACATTGGCTTATATGGGGTTTGGTGTATGGGCCTTGGTTGCAAATACAATAATCCGGAGCTTTGCAGCAGCTATTATGTTCTGGATCATTAGCAAGTGGAGACCCTTGATAGCTTTTAGTAAGAATTCATTAAAAACCCTGTTCATGTTTGGGTCTAAAATTTTAGTGGCAGGTTTAATGCAATCTTTTTTTCATAACATCTATTATCTTATAATCGGAAGGTTCTTTAGTGCCCAAAGCCTGGGCTATTATACCAGAGCCGCAACATTTAAAGATATGCCTGTTAGCACAATTACTGTTATTATACAGAAAGTTACCTTTCCGGTTTTTTCGACTATACAAGATGATAATGAAAAATTAATTATGGGATATACAAAAGTAATCAGGTTACTTCTGGCAGTGGTATTACCATTGATGGCACTGATATTTATTACATCAAGACCTTTAATACAAATCGTAATAGGCGAGAAGTGGTTGCCGGTTGTTCCTTATTTAAAAGTAATGGTATTGTATGGTTGGATTTACGTGATTTATACAATAAATAATCAAATAATCACAGTAAAAGGCCGTAGTGATTATTACCTCCAATTACAGATCCTGGATAAAGTATTTATAATCCTATCCATTCTGCTTACTTACCGTTTTGGCATCATGGCTATGATTTATGGCCATATGGGTGCTACAATAATATCCTATTTTATCGAAAGTATTTATTTAAAAAAGGTAATTGATATTTCTTTGGCGTACCAGGTTAAACAAATACTGCCATTTCTTCTTGCTTCAACATTAATGCTGTTGTCGAGTATTCCAATTGTCATGTATATAGAAAATGATTTATTATACCTGGCTGTCAGCATATTTATTAGTTCTTCTGTATACCTGTTATTGCTCAGGATTTTACGTGTTAAAGAATTATCTGAAGGAATTATTATGGCAAAGAATTTTATCCACACTGCCAATCTTAAGAGAAAGGGAGAAAATTAATACCTGAAAATTACTGTTCATTTTTCTGAGCTTAACCTGCTCATAATCAAATATGGAAAACAATCAAATTCTTTCAAATAAAAAAAGCATAACCCTCCTGGAATACTTTGCCGTATTCATCATAATTTTTTATGCAGGTAATGCCAGTTTATTTGTAAAATCGTTTGAAAACTGGGATAATATAATTGGATTAATGCTACCGGTAGTTACCATAGCCACCCTGGGTTTAATTAAAGGAGTCCGGTTTAACCACAAGTTCCTTTTGCTAATGATAGGATACCTCCTTTATTCTGTGGCATCCACAATAAAATTTGGAGAAGTCCATCCCCGTTTCATTGGTATAAACATTCTCAAATTTACAATTGCCTATGTTTTAATTTCCAGCCTGCGAACCCGGTTTTTTTCAATTTTCGAAAACATACTCTTTTATTTAAGCGTAATAGCTATCCTGTTTTGGATATTGCATAATACTGTGCCTGATGCATTTGTTAGTTTTCTCGAAAAAATAGAATTCTCGACCCAGGGAGAAGAGAAAGGAAGCATTCGCATGAATGCCATTGTATTTACTATAAGCAACTATGATATTGTAACGGACCATATAGCAAATTTCGGATCCGTGCAGATCTTCAGAAATTCAGGTTTTGCATGGGAACCAGGTGCTTTTTCTGTCTACTTAAATATTGCAATATTATTCAACATGCTTAGGACCAAATTTCAGTTAACAAAAAATATCCATTTTATAGTTTTTGTTATTGCATTGGCAACAACTTTTTCAACTACCGGTTATTCAATATTTATATTGTTAATTATTTTCTATATCTATAATCAGAGCTTTAAAAATGCAATGGTGTTATTTCCAATAGCCCTTTTATTTGGACTGTATTTATTCACACTACCATTTATGGCAGATAAAATTGCTGAAACTACCAAATATAATACTGAAGAACTTATTTATCGCTCACTAAAACATAACAATCAGTATATCCCTCAGCGTTTCGAATCTTTGCAGATTGATTTTATCGATTTTCTAAACCATCCGGTAATTGGCTACGGCGGAATGCAGGAAGCAACATGGACAAATCAACTTGGAGCAGATATTTCCACTATTTCAGGAATTGGGAAAATAATGGCTCAATATGGAGTCGTAGGAATTCTATTTTTTGTTTTTAGCTTATGGATGTCATCCAAAAAACTGGTTAGAGTTTTTAATGTCAGGGGAGCAATATTTCCTTTCTTGTTTATTGTAATGGTATCTGTCAGTTACAACATTTTTACGAGTCTTTATATGTGCATTTGGTTGTTCTACATTTCAAGTTTTTATAAAACAGAAATTGTAAGACATTATCTGAATCACTATTTTTTAAAACAAAGTAAAACGATCTAAAAAATTAGAATTTCAAACAACAATGAACTTCATATTTATATCTAATGGGAATTATCCCGATCATCATGCTGCAGCAATACGTCATACAACTATAGCACAGGGTATGGTTGAAAACGGGCATAAAGTATTTTTCTTCTTGCTTAATCCACAGAAATGGAGAGAGAATGAGAAAGAATACAAAGGCATTCTGTTCAAAATTCTTGACAACCATCATGAAGACAATAAATTCCTTAAACGGTACAATTTTTACAGTGCCTTATCCAAACTCGAATTAAAAATCAATGAATTAAACAGCAGTGTACATATTGATGGTATTGTGGTATTCTCAGTGCAACCAAGCATTATAAAAAAGGTTTTCAAAGTTGGCAGGAATGAAAACATAAAAGTTTTTCATGAAAGAACTGAATTACCTTATGTTTTTGGGGCTAAAGATTCATTGCTGAAATACCTGCACTATAAATACTATATGAAATTTTTGATTCCTCGTTTTGATGGAGTGTTTGTGATTAGTGACAAACTCAAAGATTTCTTTTTACCTTATAATAAAAACATTAAAAAAATTACTACAGTAGTTGACACTGAATTTTTTAATTCAACAAATGATTCAGTATACGATTTCCCTTATGTTGGATATTGCGGGACCATGACAGGCGACAAAGACGGTATCCAAATTTTAATACAGGCATTTTCAAAACTGGCGGCAAATTATCCCGATCATAAGCTAGTGCTTGTAGGTAATAATTCAAAGGATAAAATTGCCGATATTTTAGGCTTAATTGAAAAGCTAAATATGCAGGAACAAATAGTATTTGCCGGGTTTGTCGATCGCCAAAAAATGCCTCAACTTTTAGGAAATGCCAGGTTACTTGTATTATCCAAACCAGATAACGAGCAGAATTCCGGAAACTTCCCCATCAAAATCGGTGAGTATCTTTCGACAGGTGTTCCTGTTGTTGTTACGCAAGTAGGTGAAATATCCCATTTCATCAAAGATGGAGAATCCGGTTTTTTGGCAGTACCAAATTCTGTTGATTCATTTTATTTAAAAATGAAAGAAGCTCTTTCGGATTATCCGAGAGCTAAAAAAATAGGATTTGCCGGAAGAGAAATAGCAAAACAGGCGTTTGACTACAGAAAACAAGCAAATGAAATGTCGAATTTTATTCTAAAAACCAATAAAAACGATGGCAATTAATGTTACTATTGGCGGTGATTTTTGTATTATACCTCCTCATACTTCAGATAACCTGATTACAGATGAGGTAGAAGCTTTATTCAGGAGTTCAGACCTAAATATTGTAAACCTTGAATGTCCCGTAATAGATTTCAACAACAATAACAGCAAAATTCTTAAAACCGGTCCTCATCTTGCAACTGATATTAATATAATTTCTCACCTTAAAAAGCTGAATGTAAAAGTTGTAACTCTAGCAAATAATCATATTCTCGATTTTGGAGAAAAAGGATTGGCAACAACACTAAACAGTTGCAGGAAAGAAAACATAAAAACTGCAGGGGCAGGGGAAGATTTAACGGAAGCATCAAAACCTGCAGTCATGCAGGTAAATGGGTATAAAATAGCCATTGTTAATTTTTGTGAGAATGAGTGGTCAATAGCAACCAGTAACAGAGGTGGTGCAAATCCCTTAGACATCATCAATAACCTAAAACAAATAAAAAGAGCCCGTGAATCAGCCGATTTTGTTTTAGTAATAAACCATGGAGGGCATGAAATATACAATTTGCCAAGTCCAAGGATGGTAAAAGAGAATCGGTTCTTTGCTGAAAATGGAGCTGATGCTGTTATTGGTCATCACCCACATTGCATAAGTGGGTATGAAGTACACAATAATGTACCTATATTCTATAGCCTTGGAAACATGTTGTTTACAAAAAACACACCTTATCCTGGCTGGAATAAAGGACTGGTAGTACAATTAAAGCTGGAAAAGAATAAACCTGCAGAGTTCGAATTGCACCCTGTTATCCAGTCAAACAATAATTTTCACCTTTCATTACAACAAGGAGAAGATAAAAATAAAATCATTGGTGAAATTGAAAATTATTCGCAGATTATAAGTGATGAAAATAAGCTTTTAAACCAATGGAATTTATTTGTTGAAAGCAAAAGTCAGACAATTAATATGTTTTCACCTCTGGCTGTTTTGCCTTGGAAGTTTCCTAAAGTATTTAACCTGCTTGGCTTTAATCGCTTCCTTCTCAAAAAAAGAAATCTGGCCATAATTCTTAATCAAATACGTTGTGAAGCCCACAGGGATACGATAACCACTTTAATTCAAAACAAACTCAAAAGTTGATTATTAATTTATAATTGATGGTTTAATCAATGATTTAATTAATTAAAGAATTTAATGAATAATATAAAAATTGCAATACATAACAGACCCGGCAGTTTTAGCGATAGATGGATTGAGTATTTCCACGAACACAATATACCTTATAAATTGGTTAGTTGTTACAGCACTGACATTATAGGCCAGCTTTCTGATTGCGACGGATTGATGTGGCATTGGGATTTAAACGACTACCGATCTGCTTTATTTGCCAAACAATTAACAATTTCGCTTGAAAAAAAAGGAATTAAAGTATTTCCTGATTTTAATACTTCATGGCATTACGACGATAAAGTTGGACAAAAGTACCTCCTGGAAGCAATTAAAGTTCCATTTATAAAAACATTTGTATTTTACTCGAGATCTGATGCCAATAATTGGGCTGAAACAACTTCTTTTCCCAAAGTTTTTAAATTACGTGGAGGAGCAGGTTCAAGCAACGTTAAACTGATTAAAAACAAAAATGAAGCAAAACAGCTTATAAATAAGGCTTTTACCACAGGATTTTTAATTACCAGCCCGGTCAGCCGGCTTAAGGAAAGGTTATGGATGCTGAAAAGAGATAAAAACTTGCAGGCAGTAAAAAAAACCATAACTGGCTTTGCCCGATTAATTTTACGTAAGCAAAAAGAAAAATTCATATCAAAACAAATAGGTTACATATACTTTCAGGAATTCGTCCCCGAAAACGATTCTGATATCCGGTTGGTAATAGTTGGCAAACGTTGTTGCGGCATGATCCGTTATTGCAGGGATAATGATTTTAGAGCTTCAGGCAGCGGATTGGTAGAATACAACTATGAATTAATAAATATCGAAGCTGTTAAAATTGCATTTCAAACTGCAAAGAAATTAAAAACGCAATCAGTAGCCCTGGATTTTATAAAAGATAAGGATGGTTATAAGCTTATTGAAATGAGCTATGCATTTATCTCAGAAATATTTCCCGGGTACTGGGATACTGACCTGGTTTGGCATCCTGGCAATGTTGTCCCACAAAAGTTCATGGCTGAAGATTTCATTAACTCAATTAATAAAATTACTCCAGAAACAGAATAATAAAACTTGTAGCAGACTAAATCAAAATTGATTGCCACCATTTTTTTCAATCTATTCAGTATGTCCAAAAAATTAATTGCGATTCATCACAGACCTGGCAGCTTTAGCGATCGCTGGATTGAATATTGCCAGGAAAACAATTTCAGCTATAAGTTGGTTGACTGCAATAAAACTGATATTATAAAACAGCTTGAGGGTTGTTTGGGATTAATGTGGCATTGGGATTTAACAGACTACAAATCTTATATTTTTGCACGGCAATTAACATATTCATTAACACTTAAAGGAATAAAAGTTTTTCCTGACCAAAATACATCCTGGCATTACGACGATAAAGTTGGCCAAAAATACCTGTTGGAAGCAATAGGAGCTCCGCTGGTTAAAACATATATTTTTTATAATAAAAAAGAAGCACTTAAATGGTTAAATACTGCAACTTTTCCTAAAGTTTTTAAACTACGGGGGGGTGCAGGTTCTTCTAATGTTAAACTTGCCCAGGATAAAAAACAAGCAAGAAAATTCATCCGAAAAGCTTTCATTAAAGGATATCCTCACAAAAACAGGTTGGAACAGCTAAAGGAAAGATTTTGGGTTTTGAGGCGTGACAGGAACATCGCAGGAATTGAAAATTTAGTACGCGGAATTGGAAGATTTTTTATACCAAAACAAAATGATAAATTCTATTTAAAACAAAAGGGCTATGTGTATTTTCAGGATTTCATACCAAAAAACACATTCGATACCCGGATCGTAGTAATTGGTGAACGCTGTTTCGGAGCAAGACGTTACTGCCGTACGGGTGATTTTCGGGCCTCAGGAAGTGGAATTTTTACCTATAATCCCCTATTGATTAATAAAAAAATGATTGCGATAGCCTTTGATGTGGCTAAAAAATTAGGGACTCAATCACTGGCTTTCGATTTCGTCATAGATAATAATGATCCCAAAATTATTGAAATGAGTTATTGTTTCGCTATTGAGTGTTGTGATGACGCTCCTGGATACTGGGATACTAATTTAAAATGGTGTGCAGGCGAAGTTAATCTTCAAAAATTTATGATACAAGATTTTATAGAAGCATTGAATACTAATAAACATCGTTCTTTAAAATCTTCTAAACAGGCAATTGATGAATAAAAAAATTACCATGTTGGTTTTTAACCTAAATCATGGAGGTGCAGAAAAGGTCTGTTTAACCCTAAGCAACGAGTTTGTAAAACGTGATTATGATGTTGAACTATGGATAGCAGAAACTACAGAAACATCACTTACAAAAAAACTGGATGAAAACATTACTGTATTATCGTTTAATAAAAACCATGTACGAAATTGTGTAATACCAATGGCAAAATTACTTATAAGCCGTAAGCCGAAACAATTATTAGTTTTCCACATCGAGCTCGCATTATTAGCCATTGTACTAAAGAAAATACTGTTTTTAAAAACCTCAATTGTTGTGAGGAGCATTAATACGCTTTCTCAGGCATTTACTTATCCCAAAAATGTATGGGAGAAATATTTCGCTAAGGTCGTTATTAAACAACTTCTTCTCTATTCCGATAAAATTATTGCCCAGTCAACAGGGATGAAAAAGGATTTGATAGATAAATTTAAAATACACCCGGATAAACTTGTTACAATTCACAATCCAGCCTTTGTATTTTCAATTAATGGCACAGGAATGGAAAATCATGCTTCAGATAATGACATTGAATTTTTATATGTTGGCAGATTAAGTCCCCAGAAAGGCCTTAATAACCTTATTCAGGCATTTAATCAGGCATACAAGCAAAACCAAAATTTAAGCCTCAAATTGGTAGGAGAAGGTCCAGAAAAAGAAAAACTGCAGAAGTTGGTTAATGAATTAAATTTAAGTGGAAGCATTGGGTTTGAAGGTTTTCAATCACACACGAAAAAATACTATTCCAGAGCAAAAGCAACCTTACTTACTTCCAATTTTGAAGGATTTCCAAATGTTCTGATTGAATCAATTTCTTTAGGGACACCTGTAATTTCATTTGATTGCCCCAGTGGTCCGGATGATATTATTGAACCCGGAATAAACGGAATTCTGGTACCTCATTTGAATGTAGAGAAATTCGCAGAAGCTATGCTTGATGTGGCCAATGAAAAAGTGAAATTTGACAGTCAGAAAATAATAAATTCATCAAAGAGATTTTCAATGGATTCGATTGTAAACCAATACGAAAATTTGCTGTTTAATAATTAAGTTTTTAGGTCATTGTTAATTGATCTATTCAAAAGCTCAATAATGAAAAAAGTAATTATTACCAGCCCAAACCTTGATCCTAATTATAATGTTAGCGGCGTTTCAGCTGTGACGGGATTTATTATCAGAAATAATCCTGACTATAAATATCAACATTTTGAACTTGGAAAAATCGATGGCCAAAAGAGAGGGCTAACCTGGTTTTTGAAAAATATTAAAGTATGGTGCCTCTGGTTTTGGTTAATGGTCTGGTCAAGGAAAGTCCTGATACATTTCAATATAGCACTTAATATGCGCTCAGTTATAAGAGATATCCCATTAGTTCTAGTGGCACAGTTTCTAAATAAAAAAATAATAATCCACTTGCATGGAGGAGAATATCTTGAAAAAACACAAACTCCCAAATGGGCTGCCTTTTTAATAAGAACGAGTTTATCCGGCAAAAAACCTAAAATAGTATTGAGTCATTTGGAAAAAGAGCTTGTGATCAATCGATTTCATGCTAGAAATGTACATGTTGTTTCAAATTGTATTGATCTGAATGAAGCTGCTGCATTTAATGGCATTAAAAATTGGGATTTACCTTTAAATATTCTTTTTATTGGAAGAATTGACCGAAACAAAGGCCTCGATTATATCTACCAGGGATTCTCTATTTTAAAGGAGAAAGAAAATACCAACTTCAGGTTCATAATGGCAGGAAGTGGACCTGATAAAGAAGAATTCGTTAATAAGTTCACTAATCTTTTGGGCCCTTCATTTGAATATAAGGGAGTAATTACAGGCCAGGATAAAACTGACCTGTTAAAAAATTGCAACTTGTTCCTTCTGCCATCTCTGTATGAAGGATTGCCAATTTCTCTGCTTGAAAACATGTCATTCGGCAATGTTCCTGTTGTAACCAATGTTGGTTCTGTTGGAAGTGTTGTTACAGATGGTAAAAACGGAATCATTGTGAGTATAGGATCGGCTGAGGAAATAGCAAAAGCAATTGAAACCTTATCAACTGATACAAATATACTTCAACAAATGAGTGCAAACGCCAGAAAACATATCTTTAAGCATTTCAATCCACAAGATTACATTAAAAAATTAAATAGCATCTATTATCAGGTAGCTAATAGAAAAGAAATCTCAGATGTTCACATTAAAGGATTCATCACATCGAATAGACAGGTTCAGGTTTAAATTGGAATGGTATCGATGAGCAGGTTCTTGAGCTATTAAAAAGTTGAAAAAACACGGATGCACGAAAACAATGGATCAATTCCAAGTATGCTTTTATATGAACAAACCGGATATCTTCTTACCGATAATACTCCAAAGGAGATTACAGATTATCAAAAAATACTTTCTGAAAAAAATAGATTAATTCAAATGGGAAGAAGCGCCAGGCAAAGGTTTTTATCAAATTATGAAATGGCTGTTTTTAGTATTAATTTTAAACAAATTATCGACAAATGCATATGATAACACGTCAGGTATATTCATACTATAATACAATGAAACAATCAATTAATTTTTCAAATAGTGTTATGAACCTGCAACTCAGAAAAATTCCAATTTTTAACGGCGATTTAATTAACTTACCTGACAGAAAGTTAATTATTAATACTATAAATGCACATTGCTATAATATTGCCCAGATAGATAAAACTTATGCTCAAGCTCTTCATTCATCAGATGTTTTGCTACCCGATGGTGTTAGCATAACATTGGCATTGCGATATTTGAATGGAAAAAAAATAAACAAAATTGCAGGTGCTGATCTGTTTTATTATGAAATGAACAGATTAAACCATAAAGGAGGAAAGATTTTTTTTCTGGGGAGTAAAACTTCAACTTTAGAAATTATAAAAAATAAAGCAAAAAAAAATTTTCCAAACGTCCAGGTGGCATACTACTCTCCCCCATACGTTTCAGAATTTTCTGAAAGTGACAGTGCTAAAATGTTGGATGAGATCAATCGCTTTAAACCAGATGTTTTATTTGTTGGCATGACAGCACCTAAACAGGAGAAATGGACTTATATCCATTATAATAAAATTCCTTCATGTCATATTTGTAACATTGGAGCTGTATTTGATTTTTATGCAGGAAACATTAAACGAGCTCCGAAGTGGGTAATAAAACTTGGGTTCGAATGGCTATACAGACTTATCATGGAGCCCATGAGATTATGGCGCAGGTATCTAATTGGCAATACGAAATATATCTTTTACATAAATAAAGAAAAGTTACAGACTCTAAGGTAATTCCATTAAGAATGTATTATCAAAATTTCACAAACAATATACAAATAATAATTATTTTTATTTGATATAATCTAATGAAGAATAACATCAACAAACCTCTGGATTATCTGTTTTTATTGTACTCGATGCTCATAATACTAAAAGTTAAATGTCATGATTAAAGAACGCGAACCCGCGCTGGAACGAATAAGTGTCCTTATACAAGTAGGATTTACCCTGCTAAGTTTCTTCTTTATCATTTGGGTTTCGGGAAATTACACAGATGGTCAATCAATAGAAAACAAAGAACATTTAATAGTTGCATTGATAATTGTACCTCTGTGGTTCGGGTTGCTTGAACTATTTGAGCTTGGAGCAATGGCTCGTATCCAAAGGTACCGGCAAATCATTAAAAAATATATTCTGGTTATTTTTGCCGGCTCGTTAGCTTTATCTTTTACTGCGCAACTTCTTGGTTATATATGGGTTACATCGAATATGCTGTTCGCGTTTGCATTTCTTAATTTTTTCATTCTCGCTACTCAAAAACTTGCTGGCAGAACCGTATTAAAATACCTTCGCAGGAAAGGGTACAATACCAGAATGTTGCTAATCGTCGCTGATGAGTCATCAGCCGATTTCATCCGGCAGATAAAGGAAACTGAAGAATGGGGATACCGGATACGAGGCATTATGTCCGATTCGGAAGACATCATAAAAGAATTCGGAGAAAAGTTTTCAGTATATTCCGAATCGGAAGATTTTGCCAGAATCATTGATGAACGCGTTATTGATGAGGTATTTTATTGCAAACAGCAATTCAATTCTGTATATATACAAAAAATGATACAGGAATGCCGGGAAGTTGGCATCAGTTTCCATATACATAATAAGGTGTTAAGTTTTAGCGGGTTAAGCCCTAAGCTCTATTTCCTGAATCATCAGTTCTTTATCTCATTCCGAAATACACCCGAAAATTACCTGGCTCTAAAAATAAAGGGGACCCTCGACTTCTTCCTCTCCATTTTGGTACTTATCTTAATTTCTCCTTTTATCTTGCTCATAGCACTCGCTATAAAGCTTGACGATGGAGGTCCTGTGTTTTTTAAGCAGGTTAGAGTGGGTAAGCACGGAAGATTGTTCAAGTGTATAAAATTCAGAACAATGGTTACCAATGCGGAAGAAGTTCAGGAAAAAATTATGGAATTAAATGAACAGGACGGCCCGGTTTTCAAAATAAAAAATGATCCTCGCATAACCCGTGTAGGAAGGTTTCTTCGGAAAACTTCCCTCGATGAACTGCCCCAATTTATAAATGTATTGGCAGGCGATATGTCGATAGTTGGACCCCGGCCACCTATCCCCTCTGAAGTTAAACAATACCAGCGTCACCTTAAACGCAGGCTAAGCATTAATCCCGGAATTACATGCATATGGCAGGTATCGGGAAGAAACAATGTGCCTTTCGATAAGTGGATGGAGATGGACATGGAATATATTGACAATTGGTCATTAAGGCTCGACTTTATTATAATGCTGAAAACTGTAAAAGTTATTTTTGACCGAAACGGGCAATAAATTTTTATTTGAACATTTTAAAAACTAAATCATTAATTTATAAAAAAACGAAAATGAAAACTGCTGTAATTTATGTGTTTACTATGACTCTTTTAGTCCTTTACTCATGTAGCAATACTCAAGAGATTACCATGCTGAGTGATGTATCGGCCGACAGGAGTATACATGAGCTATCACCCAAAGAACCTCCGGAATACAGGATCAGACCATCAGACATTTTATATCTGAAAATACTAACCATGGAACCAGAAATAAATGAAATTTTTAATCCCAGCAAAACAGGTAATAACAACCAGACGGGTACCAATCAAATGTATGGAAGCCCTGCCGGACAGTACCTTAACGGGTATGTAGTAGCTGATGATGGAACAGTGACAATTCCTATCATTGGAAAAATAGAAATGGGCGGTTTAACATTAATTGAAGCAGAAGAGCGGCTTAGAGTCAGAGCTGAGGAATATCTTAAACAACCATCGGTACAGGTTAAGTTTTTGAATTACAAGGTAACAATTTCAGGGGAGGTCAGAAATCCAAACCTGCTTTATAATTATGAACAAAACTTTAATATATTTGATGCCATAAGTATGGCAAACGGAATTACTGATTATGCCGATCTTACAAACGTACTTGTAGTAAGAAAAACAAATGGTACTTCTCACACTTACCGGGTAGATGCTACCAGCAGAAGTATTTATGCCTCGGAAGTGTTTTACTTGTTGCCAAATGATTTTGTTTACATTCCTCCTACCAACCTGAAGCGTACACGAGATAATACGAATGTGTATTCACTCATCCTTTCAGCAGTATCTACTCTGATTGTTGTAGGAACGGCATTAAATAATAACTTCTTTTAAAAGTTAGATTATGGAAAAAATTGATGAAATAATTGATTTAATTGATTCGAAAGAAAAAAGGGAGTCTAAAAGCTTCTTTATTAAGTATATCAGAAACTGGTACTGGTTTGTAATTTTCCTGATTATTGGTGTTTCGGCAGGCTATTTTATATACACCCAACTTCCTTATAAGTATCTGGTAAACAGCAGACTGCTTATAAAAGATGAAAATAGTTCATTAAGCTCATCTCTGAATTTTGAAAACCAGCAGAACGTAAGAAATGCAGCCAATAATAATGCTCTTGAAAACAAGGTGGGTATATTTAATTCCTTCACCTTATTTAAAAAGGCTTTAAATAATCTGGACTGGCAAACATCATGGTATGAAAAAGGCCTGTTTTACGATACAGATTTATATAACAATGAGCCTTTTGAACTGGAATTGGCATCCAATGCAATGAATGCCCAGAATGTTCCTTTAAAAATTAAAATGTTGAATGAAAATGAATATGAAATTTCAGCCAAAGGCGAAACCAATCAGGATGGTTATGCCCAGTCGTTTGATTTTGATGAAGTAGTCAAATTTGGTGAACCATTTTTAAACGATTATTTCAATTTCACCCTGGAAAATAAAAATGGAACACCTGATGAAACATACATTCTTATATTTAATAACATAAATACATTAACCAACCAGTATTTAAAGCGAACTGAAATAAAACTTGAAGATATAAATGCGGATATAATTACCGTATTAATTGAAACAGACAATGTGCAGCGGGAAGTTGATTTTATAAATGAACTAAATGAAGTATTTATAGAATTTGGCCTGCAAAACAGGTTTCAAACATCCGAAAATTCATTTCAGTTTATAGATGACCAGTTGAACCGTGTCAAAGAATCGCTGACAGTGGCTGAACAAAACTTCAGCGATTACCGTAGAAGTAACCAGGTAATGAATCTTGGCAACGAAGCACAATCGGTTTATCAACGACTTGAAGAGATAGAAAACGAACAATACATGACACAGCTTCAAATAGATTATTACCGCAAATTATTGAACGATCTCAATAACGAAGAAAGGGTGAATGAAATAGCCAATCCTGGAATGGTTGGAATAACCGATAACAATCTGAGTGATCTGTTGCAACGCCTCATGGATCTTTATAGCCGAAGAGAAGTCCTCGCTGCAAGTGTTCAGGAGAAGAACCCGGCATATGTAAGTATTCAAAATGAAATACGTGTCACACGAAATGCATTGGAGGAAGCCGTGAAAAACCAATTAAGCGCTGCAGAATCGGTAATGGCCAGTTCAAAATCAAGGTACCAGACAATTGAAAACAGGTTAAGAAGGTTACCAGAAACTGAAAAAGAGCTCATAGAAAGGCAACGGGAATTTGATTTGAACAATGAATTATATACTTTCCTTCAGGAAAAAAAAGCAGAGGCTTCCATTGCAAAGTCATCGATAGTTCCTGAAGTGCAGGTAATTGATGCAGCTATCAGTGAAGCAGCAATATATAATGGTCCATATTTGGTTCAAATTATGGGGGCAGGAGCTTTGGTAGGATTAATACTCCCATTTATGTTTATTTCTCTGGCAAGTTTCTTTAATACTAAAATTGAAACCAGGGAGGAAGTTGAAAAAGCAAGCCAGATTCCGGTGCTGGAAGGAATAATAAAACACAAATATAAAGTGAACCTACCGGTAATCAATTATCCAAGATCAGGTATCGCTGAATCATTCAGGGGCCTTAAATCTAATGTCAATGCACTTGTTGATCTACCAGGTTGTAAAGTAATTTCGATTAATTCCATGGTTCCTGAAGAAGGAAAATCATTTGTGTCTTCCAATTTTGCAGCCATACTTACAAAAAGTAATAAAAAGGTTCTGCTTATTGATGCCGATATGCATAAACCAAATCTTCACAAATTCTTCGGAGTAAAATCTTCAAGCGGATTAAGTAACTATCTGAAAGGAGAGGTAAGTTATGAAGAAATTATATATAATACTTCCATTTCAAATTTGTTTCTCATTCAGGCAGGCCCTACACCAGCCAGCCCCTCTGATCTATTAGATAGCCCACGATTGGATTACCTTATTGAAAAAAATCGTAAGGAATATGATTATATTATCATTGACAATGCACCTCTCCTACTGGTGCCTGATGCTGTATTAACCAGCCAATCTTCCGATGCAAGCTTATTTACACTTCGTATGAATCATAGCCATAAAGATGAAATCAAACAGATTAACCGTTTGGTTGATTTTAACAATATTAAACGGGCAGCAATAGTAATTAATGCAACACCCGACAGAGGGTACGGATATGGAAATAAGTACTGGAAGAAAGGCTACGGTGAATCCAAGTATAAAATGAATATTGCCTGATTTAGTTATAATATAAAATTTTTAATAATGATTATTGCAGTTGATTTTGATGGAACCATTGTCGAACATAAATACCCTGCTATTGGTAAGGAAATACCTTATGCGATTAAGACATTAAAAATTTTCCAGGAAAAAGGACATAAGCTTATTCTATGGACCTACAGACATGGAAAAGACCTTGAAGAGGCGGTGAAGTTTTGTGAAGACCGTGGATTACATTTCCATTCAGTAAATAATAATTTCGACGGTGAAGAATTCGACAATACCTACAGCCGTAAAATTTATGCCGATATTTATATTGATGACCGGAACCTACTTGGACTTCCTGAATGGGAAAAATTATATAACATGTTACTTGAAAAAAAATCTCAAAAGAAAGATTTGTCGTTTCCTTTAAGTTTTAAATTTTAAATGCTACTGATAAATACTTATAATCGGATATAATTTTCCATTAATCGTAGTTCAGACTATTGATTAAAAGGCAAATTGAACAAGGAAATAAAAGAAGATTTATTTCTTAAAAAAAAGTCCGGCTACTTAGCCCGGACTTTTTTATTACCATTAAATCGTAAGCATGCGGTCTTACACGTACGATAAATCCAATAATTTTCATGGTCTTTCGAACAGAGAGCTTAGATTTTCATTAAAGTTTAAGAGAAGTCTGTGTGCTTACATTTAATAATGAATTTCCCGACCCGTTATGGTTGTTTATACACCATGCCTGGACTAAGCCGATTGAAATCAATTCTATCTACTGGTAAATTAATCTGGCTTCTTACGAATGAATTATGTGTCCACTGCCATTAACGAATTCTATCATTATATCCATCCGGATGAGGGCGGTACTCAACCTTGATGAAAGTTCGGATAAAGCGGTTTATCTAAAAAAAAAGTCCGGGTGGTTAACCCGGACTTTTTTATTATCATTTAATAATGAATTTCTCGACCCTTTGCGATTGTTTATTCACGGATCGCAGGTAATACATGCCTGGACTGAGCTGGTTGAAATCAATTCTGCTGGAAATTGATCTGGCTTCCTGCTTATGAACTGTGCGTCCACTGCCATCAACGATTTCTATCATTGTATCCATACCAGGCTGAGAGCGGTATTCAACATTGATGAAAGTTCGTGCAGGGTTCGGATAGAGCAGGAATTCATTTTCTCCTGCACTCTCCAGCCTAAAATCACTGGGTCCATCCTCCGTTCTTGCTATAGGTTTATATATTGCAGCCGTAACCTCATCCTGGTTCTGACCTTTCCCTCTGACAAGTAATTTTGTAACCACAACACTATCGCAACCTGCAGCCGCTTCCAATACCCTTTCGTAATGCCCCGGCTCGGTCCATCCGTTGTAATTTTCACCTTTCCATATTTTAATGGTTTCGGTAGCATAAGTTGTGGCTTCTATTGTTAAATGAGTAGTCATAAATATTTGAGTCCCTGTATCAGATGAAATCAGTGATTCATAAACACCTGCTTCAGTCCATCCGTTGTATTCATCGCCCTCACAGATAGTAACATATTCAGTTTCATACCGGATTTCAGGTTCTACTGGTTCGGTATTAGATTCTTCTACAGGTATTGTTACAGATTCTTCTACAGGTATTGTTACAGATTCTTCTACAGGTGCTGTTACAGGTTCTGCTACAGATTCTTCAGGAGCTGCAGTTACGATAAGATTAGTAGTAATTGTGCTGTCGCATCCCGAAACCGATTCAATTGTCCTTGTATATTCACCCGATTGCGTCCAGCCCAGGTAATCCTCTCCTTCAGCAATTGTAACTTCTTCTGTTGAACTGGAAGACGAATTTACAGTTAAATAAGTTACCACTACCTTATCAGTTGAAACTGTTTCTTCAGAATATTCTGCAAATGAGAAATCATCGAAATAAACTTTATGACCTGCAGGTAAGCTGTTACCAAGATAAATACGGAAGGAACCATCAGTTGCAGATTGATTCGCAGTAAATTTTATCTGATACTGATTCCAGCTGGTTTTAATTGCAGGTTTGCTTAAATCGAAAGAACCATAATTTGTCCATGGTGAACTTCCTTTGTGAATATATATATTACCAATCGTAAATTCTGTCGATGCCTTGGCATAGAAAGTAAGTGAATATACTTTCCCTGCTTCCAATGCAATGTTTCCTTTGCTTATTAACTGAATGGAAGAAACAGATGTTCCATTTGCAGTACAATCAATCTGCAAACTTGAAGGGGCTGAATTATAATCATTGCTGTTTGAAATCAGGTTAATGTTATATCCTGTTGCATTCCATTTGCTCCACCCTGTAGTTCCGTCCGAGAAAGCGGGATTTAGGATTTGATTTGTACCCGCAGCCTGAACTGCAGTTTCACCTGTCAATACACGCTCATAAGTACCGCTTTCGGTCCAGCCCATATAGTCCTGTCCTTCGCAAATGGTAATGTATTCAACTGAATCGGCAGAAGGTATTGACTCAACCTGCAATGAAATAGTTACTGACTTACTAACTGAAGCTGAAACATTACCTGCAGCATCTTTTACCCAGACATACAAAGTTTTGGAACCTTCACTGGAAAAGGTATATTCAACGGGAGCCGTTGAAGACCAACCTCCATCTCCAGCCAATGATGCCGCTGAGGTTTCAGACAGATTCCATCCTGTAACAGCAATATTATCTGAGGCAGAAACTGTTACCGGCACTACCAGGGAATTTGAAGTCGACGGAATTGAAAAAGAAGAAATGGCAGGTGCTGTTACATCTGCTGCCTGTTCTGTTTCATTCGATTTAATATTTATTGAAACTGTTGCTTCAGCCGAAAGTGGACTTGAACCGTTATCCCTTACCTGTACAAGCAAGTTAACAGTTTTATTTAAAGTTGCGGGAATTTCCATATTGGTATAAATATTCCCCGTTGTTGAACCTACCTGAAATAAGTTTTCTTCATTTCCTCCAACAATTGTATAGGTTAATTCCTGACCTGCATCCGGATCACTTGCCACAACTTGTCCAATAAGTTCACTCACTTTTTTCGGAGCTAAAAATTCAAAATACTGATCATCTATTACCGGACTCATATTTTCTTCCACTGATGATTCTGAATTGGTTGCAATTAAGATTCTTGATGTAAAGGTTTTCAATGTGATAGAACCAGTTACCTGTTTTCCATCCAGATCTTTGTACACCTTACTTCCCAAATTAATGATCTTATCTGATTTAGTATCGTTATAAAACAATTGTTCTTTTTCTCCTGAGGCCAGTTTAGTGCCAATAAACCTGGAATTTTTATCCTGACCTGATTTCGTTTTCCATTCATCAAAGCTATAATAATCCTGGTCTCTAAAAATTCCTGAACCAGTATGGGGATTGATGAAAGTATTATAGTCACAAATTGAATTGCCTGATGAATTATTTATGAGTACTTGTCTGGGCAGGTAATCATCGGTGGCTTTTGAGGCATACATAATATTGTTACTGATGTTACTTTGTGTATTACCGCTTGACTTTAATATATGAATTGATTGCCGGGCATCCATTATAGTATTGTATCGCACTGTAGCGTTATCATTTCTATGCAATTTTATTCCTGAATTGGACGAATGGGCTACTGTATTGTGTTCTACTTTAACTCCCACAGCAGTTTCATCGATGTAGATACCCTCGGCAAGCCCCCTGCCTACTGTAAAACCATAAACCGCGCCTACAGCATCAAGCACAATATTATGCCTGACAGTTGCATGTGAACCCGAAGTGTTGGTATAAATGCCACCACCATCGTCTTTTATAAGGCAAATTTTCTGAATAAAATTATACTCGATTAAAGTGGCACCTCTCCAGAAAATACCATTATAACCCATTCCGATTATTCGGTTGTAACGAATAACATTTCTGTCTCCGCTAATCTCCATACCACTCCCGGCATTGTTTTTAAAAGTACCCGCAATACCAATGTTTTCCCACAGTGCAACATCATAGATTTCGTTATCCTCGATTAAAATATCGTTTGTCGCCCAAAAGTAGATTCCATTTCCATTCATTCCCCTGATAACATTATTGGAAATAATGTTATGATTAGAAGAGCTTGAGTTATGAATACCATTTTCTTCCTGAAAAGAAATTGTATTGTTTTTTACAGTAAGATAATTAGAATTGGGTGAATGAATACCATCTTTCCGCTGTTGGGTAATTTCCAGGCCCTGTATAGTAATGTAATCTTTTCTGCTGGCATATACACCTATGTCGTGAACAGAACCTCTGATTACATAATTCTCTGGTGAATCCCCGTTAGGGGTCCACAAATAAACAGTGTTTGCTGAGCTATCGTAATACCATTCACCAGCCTGATCTAAAAAATCCAACTTGTTCATCAGAAAAAAACCTTCGTTGGCATCCACATTATAAGAAGGCGTCGATTCCAATGTTATGGTTTTGGAACTGGAAGATGTTACTTTTTTAAGTTCAGTAAGCCAGTACATAGATCTTCCAAACCATGTTGCCCCTGCGTAGTTTATCCCTCCATCCAGCTCATTTGATGTAAATTGAGTAGAATTCTGAACTGAATTTACAAAAAAATAGCCATTATTTGGATAGCGTGCAACCCTTACCCGTTGGTTATTCAAAAATAACTGGGTAATATCCTTGTTGAACGAAGCTTTGTAAATGTTACCTGAATGCTTTGTCCAACCGGTAATTACCTCTGATCCCATAATTTTTGGTTTAGTACCCGTACCATACGATCCATAAACGATTGGGCTTCCTGCTGTTCCGGAAACATTCACAGTAATGGAACCTGCCCATTCCTCACCGCTTCTGAATAATATCTGATCGCCGGGTTTAAAAGAAAAGCTGTTCACCTTCGCCAGGGTTTGCCAGGGTTTGTCAGAACTTGTTCCTGAATTAGAGTCGTTCCCTGAAGTACTTACATAGTAAATGGTTGCATTACCGGCAAGTGCTACAAAAATTAATACCGCTGATAACAAAAGCTTTAAACTGTTTTTCTTTACTTTAAAGGTATTGTTACCAGACCTAAGGGAGCTCTTTAAATTAATGTAATACTGTTTCATGATAAACATGGATAAATGATTTAATGATTTTCTAAGTCTTCAATTATTTCTGTTTGGCAAATATAGAAGCAGGTAGTAATCAGGTGAAAAATAAGATGCTGATTATGTAGGGTATAAATTGCTGATATATTTTTCAGTATTACATTATAAGGGTACTTTATTCTGACTCGTATAGGGAAAAGGAAGAAACTTTACAATTTCCAACTTATGCATTCTCTGATAAACCAGATGTTTATATACCAGGAAAATTCTCTGCTATGCTTGCTCTCAGGGTGTTTTAACAGGGTATACTTTCTGAGGCAGGTTTTCACTGAGATAAATAGAATTATGGAACCAAAAGGAATTGAAAGGTGATAGGCAAAAGCGATTAAAAGTGTATATGAAGAGTGAAGAGATGCTCTGCTGAACTCCCAGATCAAGACTTGGTTGAAATTTGTCAGGAAACTTTTAGTATGGATAAGTTGCACTTGGGTGAAACCTTAATCTTTAAATAATACAAGTGAGTTTATGGATAAATTAAGGAACAAAAACAGTTGGTGATCCTGACAGTATATATGATTCTTTAAAAATTACGGATTGTTAGAAGGAGATAAGAGAAAGCAACTTAAAGGAATTCAAACTAGTGGCTGAATGAACTTTAGTTACCGGCCCTTAGCATAAAATCGGTTCCGATAAGAATTTTTGATGTAAATGGTTCAAGGGTGAATGAACCAGATACAATATTGCCAAATATGTCTTTATAGGTTTTGTTGCCCAGTTTGAATGTTTTTTTATTCCTCGTATTATTAAAAAACAACTTTTCGGTTTCACCTTCTGAAAGTTGTTTACTCTTGAAGGAAGAATTTTGGTCGTATCCTGTTTGAGATTTCCAGTCATCAAAATTACAATATTCTTCGCCTCTGAAGATCCCATTGCTATCATATGGGTTCACGTAAATGTTTTTTTCGAAAACGGCATTGGCCGATGAAGTTCTCACCAGCAGTTGCCTTGGTTCATAATCATCTACGCAACCATTTGCCGTGGAGTACAAGATGTTATTGCTTATTTTTACCGGTGTTGAGCCACTTGATTTTAATATTTGTATGGCATACCTTGCATCCATAACGGTATTATGCCTTACAATATTTGCATCGGTTTTATGAAGCTTAATGCCGGCATTTGATATTTTATAAACTGTATTATATTCTACGGTCACTCCGTGAGCACTTTCGTCGATATAAATACCTTCACCAAATGATACCCTGGAAGTAAATCCTTCCTTACTTCCTACTGAATTGATTATAATGTTGTATCTGACCACCGAGCCGGTTGTTGGATTTGAACCCGGCTGAGTTGTATAGATTCCTCCCCCATCACCTTTTACCAGGCAAATATTTTTTATAAAGTTGTATTCTATTTTATTTCCGGGACCGGCAAAGAAAATCCCGTTGTAATTGGCATTAATTATCCTGTTGTGGTTAACTACATTGTTTTCCCCCCCTATAAATAATGCAGAACCATAATAGAAACGTCCGATTCCGGTAATACCGATATTATCGAGAAGTCCGGTATCAACTATTTGATTATCGGTTAACCTGGAAGAATTTGTCCTTAGCTGAATGGCTAAGTGATTCGCGCCAATTATTTTATTATCAGTTATTATAAGATTGTCCCCTTCCACTTCACTGTTGATGGCATATGCGTCAGGAAACATAAAACGGTTATGCTCAATTCGCCAGTTGTTGCTGTTTGTAATTTCAATACCTGCGGAAGCCTGTTGCAATATTTCAAGATTACGCACAACGATATTGCTTTTATTTTGGGCATAGAAACCATATTTATGCACTGAACCTCTTACCACATACTTATCAGCAGACCTTCCTTCAGGCAGCCATAGATAAACAGTTGATGTTTGAGCATCATAACACCACTCACCCGGCTCATCTAGAAAAGCAAGTTTATTCATCAGAATAAAACCTTCCCCTTCATTTAAATCATTTTGAGGAATTTCATCCAGAGTCAGGTTGCCCGAAAAAGAGGTCATAACTTTATGCACAGGAGTATGGTAGTAGCCGGTCCGGCCAAACCATACTGCCCCCGAATAATCTATTCCTGAAGGTAAATCATTGGAAGTAAAACTCTTATTGTCTACTACTGTAGAAATTGCAACATACCCTCTGTTGGGAAAACGGGCAACTTTCATCCTTTTATTATCAACAAACAGCTGATTAATTTCTTTATTGAAGCTGGCTTTATAAATATTGCCAGAATGCTTTTCCCAGCCTGTTATTGGTACTGAACCATATATTTTAGGTTTGGGTCCTTTTCCATATGCTCCATATACGACAGGTCTTCCTTCCATTCCCCACATATTCACTGTAACAGTGCCATTCCACTCATCACCTTTTCTGAATAGAATGCTGTCGCCCGGTTTAGAAATAAATTCATTAACCCGATCCAGCGACTTCCATGCCTTTTCAGGCGTAGTCCCAGGGTTGGCATCACTTCCTGCAGTGCTCACATAATAGGTAGTTCCAAAACTACTTGCTGAAAAGAAAAAAGTTGCAATTAAAATTCCAAAGAAATATAAGGTTATTGATTTTATTTTTAAGGTGTCTTTTTTCATACTTCCCGACTTAAGTAAAGTTGTGTCAACATTCATAACAAAGATAAAAATTTATTGTTCTTCAACCAGTTATATGTAAGCAACAAGGGAAAAAGATACAAAAGCCGTGCAGTAAATACAGTTCAATATTAAAAAATGAAGAATTTAATCTTCATTAACAACCAATATTAACACACACACATACAAAGTTGTAAATTTGCCAGTTAACAGGTAAATAAATTCAAATCAATAAATTAACGATTAATTATGGAAAGAATAGCAGATGTTGTTAAGCCGGGTGTTGTAACAGGAACCGACTTACAGTACATTTTTAAAGTAGCCCAAAAAAACAAATTCGCACTTCCAGCAGTAAATGTTGTTGGTTCTTCTTCTGTTAACGCGGTTATGGAAGCAGCAAAAGCAGCCAATGCACCTATAATGATTCAATTCTCGAATGGTGGTGCAGCATTTAATGCCGGGAAGGGATTAAAAATGGAAGGCCTCCAAGCTGCCATATTGGGCGGAATAGCAGGTGCTAAACATGTACATACACTTGCTGAAGCTTATGGAGTGCGGGTAGTTCTTCATACCGACCATGCAGCTAAAAAATTGTTGCCCTGGATTGATGGATTACTCGATGCTGGTGAGAAATTCTTTGCTGAAACCGGTAAGCCGTTATTCAGTTCACATATGCTCGACCTTTCGGAAGAGCCACTTCAGGAAAATATTGAAATATGCAAAAAATACCTGGAGCGCATGAGTAAAATAGATATGACACTTGAAATTGAACTCGGAATTACGGGTGGTGAAGAAGACGGTGTTGATAATACAGATGTTGACAGCTCGAAGCTGTATACACAGCCTGAGGAAGTTTGCTATGCTTACGAAGAACTGAGCAAAGTTAGTCCTAATTTTACCATTGCAGCCTCCTTTGGAAACGTTCATGGTGTTTATAAACCAGGTAATGTTAAACTTCAGCCAAAAATTCTAAAAAAATCACAGGATTACATCCGGGAGAAACTTGGAATTGCTGACGAGTTTCCGGTTGATTTTGTATTCCATGGAGGTTCAGGCTCATCGGAAGAAGAAATTCGTGAAGCCATTGAATACGGTGTTGTAAAAATGAATATCGATACCGATACCCAATGGGCCTACTGGGATGGAATCAGGAAGTATGAAGCTTCAAAACACGATTATTTACAGGCACAAATCGGGAACCCGGAAGGAGATGACAAGCCAAATAAGAAATTCTACGACCCACGGGTATGGATTCGTCAGGCTGAAGAAGCAATGATTGCGCGTTTGCAGCAAGCCTTTGAAGATCTAAATGCATTAAACAGCATCTAAAAATAACTGGTACCAATAAAAAAAACGGGGTTCAAAAAATTGAACCCCGTTTTTTTTATCGGATTTATTTATCCAGATCCTTCAGCCTGATGTTACGGAACTTCAATTCAGATCCGTGACCCAGGAAGCCGATATAACCTTTATCACGCTTCAGACCCGGATGATCCCTTTTGTCGGGAGTACCGTTTTTACCGGCTTCAACAAGATCCCCTTCAACAATTACAGTTCCGTTAAGTGTAATTTGTATTTTCGAACCTTGTACCATGACTTCCTCTTCATTCCATTCTCCAACAGGTTTAAGGTAACCTCTTTTGGCAGGGATAATGCCATATACCGATCCGTGGTACTGGTATTCCTCCAGGTTGGCGTATATAGGAGCGGTATCGTCTAATATCTGCAGCTCCATTCCCTGGTAAGCAGCGTCTCCTTCCAGCGGAGCTCTGATGCCTAACCCATTATTGGCACCTGGAGTTAGCTGGAACTCAAACCTGAAAATAAAATCAGCGTATTCATTTTCGGTAAACAGATTACCATGTCCTCCCCTGGCAGGTTGCACAATTAACTCTCCGTTATCTGCAAAATAATCGGTAGTGTTTCCCTGCCAGCCATCCAGATTCATACCATTGAACAATGACACAAATCCTTCAGACTTCTCTTCTTCTGTAAGTCCTATTTCACTGGTGCTGATCTCTCTTACATAAATGTCGCGGAAAGCCAGATCGGTACCATGCGCCTGCAGTTCAATAGCCTCTTTTTCAAACAGGGGCATGCTCCGATCCCAATAGTTTTCCAACGGAACATTATCCACCACCAGTTCTCCGTTCAGGTAAACAGTTACATTTTCACCAATCATCCTGATGCGGAAGGTATTCCACTCCCCAACCGGATTGTCGGCTACCTTTAATGGCTTGCTTTCGTATTTCTGGTTATTGTACAAGCCACCCGATCCTACCTGTGCACCCACATCAACACGGGCGGTATCCCATATTTGCACCTGCGGTGTCCCGCGCAAATACAATCCGCTGTCGCCGTTTTTGGTAATACGCCAGTCAACTACCATATCAAAATCACCGTATTGTTTAACGGAACATAGATTATCACCATCTCCGTTGAATACAATGGTATTATCTTTTACTGCCCAATTCTTCAGCATTTTCCTGTTTGCCTCCACCTGTTTTTGGGCAAGTTCTTCTTCACTCATTTTTGAGCGGGTAATTGGATTACCAACCAATCCCTGCCATCCCTCCAGGTTTTGACCATTGAACATTGAAACATAGCCTTCTTCATCGGGCATTTGTTCCAGGTAATTGTTGATGTTAATGATGTCGTAGTCGCTTTCCTCACCCGTTAAAACCAATGCAACCTTTTTAAGCATGGCACTTACTCTTTGCCCGGTAAACTCATTTTTACCATCTGAATCGAAAAGGGCGATCCGCATGATGGCACGGGCAGCAGTTTGCTGAAGCTCCTGCTTATCGAGATACTGTTCAAGGTATACCAGTGAAAGGAAGGTTTTCAGGTTACCGATGGCACCAATCACCATTATCTGCTCATCGGTTTCTGAAGCATAAGGTAAAACTTTACGGTATTGCAGCAGCTTCTGATCATCGGGCAAAGAGGCTGATCGTACTTGCCGTACAAAACTTGTATATGCTTTTGACCGGTATTCACCAGTTGTATTTTGCACCACATTGTACAGAGTGGCAGCGGCTGAATAATCGGGCCATGCGGCAAGAGCTTCAAATGCAGCATCTTTTAGTTCTCCTTCAGAATTATTAAAATATTCAGATACTGTTTCCAGGGCAACATCTCCTCCAATCTCCGGGAGAAGTATTATAAGCCTTTCTTTTTTTCCTGAATTTTTAAGTGCCTGTAACAGTTTCCCATTTTCTGTTTTCTTAGATTCCTGGTTTTTTGCAGCGGCTATAACCGCTAGTTGCACTTGCTGTATTTCATTTTCACCTTCAACTGCATGAAGGAGCTGTATCAGAGGGTCCAGATTATCTTCAGTGGAAACATATCTTAGCGCTTCAAAAGCAGCTGTTCTTTCCTGCATGTCCTGTGAGCTGGTTAACTTCAGGATTTCGTTAAAATAAGAATACCCCGATTTGGCAGCAATCAGGTCAATGAATGCAGCTTTTGTTGCTCCTGATGATTGTTCCAGTTGTGCAGCCACAGGTGCAAGATGTTTCTGACTGAGCAATTGCATTAAACCTGCTTTGGCAGCATCCAGATCGCTTCCTTTAGCCAGATGACCTATCAGAACTGGAATTGCTTCTTTCTCCTGAAGTTTTACAAGCGCAGTAATTGCTTCCTCCCTCACTTCAGGTGAAGAATCATTGAGGCTTTTTGTTACAAAATTAACTGCTAAACGATCACCGCGGCGACCAAGCATGTCGATAATTTCAACTTTTATTTCCGGTGCTGAAGAAGCTGCTCTTTCAATCCATGCACGGGTACCGGCTGCGCCCCCTAAATTCTCAGCGACATTCAAAACAGCATACCGAAACTCCTTGTTCCCATTACCAACAGCTTTCAATAAAAGCGGAATTGCTTCATAATCGAAATGTTTTGCATAAATTGACAAAGCTACTGACTGATTATGAAGCTTTCCGCCAGCCTGATTTTCTTTCATTATAATATTCAAAGCATTCCGGCAAAGTGTCATCTCACCACGTACTCCAAGTTGGTCGGCATATATCAAAAAAGCCTCTGCAGAATTTGATGGTTCATATTCAAAATTTACACTTTTAGCTGCTTTCAGAAGCAATTTATAGGAATCGGGGTGACCAATCTTTGCCAGGGCTGCAACTGCTGCTTTTCGCAAATCAGGATTTTTTGAACCGGCAAAAGAACTTAGTGTTCCAACCGCCTTCTCACACTTCAAAACGCCTAACGCCCTGGTTAAAGTGATCTGGGCGTCAATGCCTGCACCTGATAGAGCCTGGTACAATACCTTCGCAGCTTCTGGTGAAGCTATAGCCACCAGGGTCTGAGCGACAGGTTCAGCCAACTCTTCCATTTCCAGATAATTCCCTAAAGCCATAACCGATTGATTGCTTCCCACCAGGTTCAACTGGTTCAGCAAAAAAGTTCTTATTTCTGTGTCGGTATGATCCTCAAGCGCTGTTAACAATCCTGTTTCAACCATACTGCGTTCTTCCTCCCTTCCAAATGCACTTGCATAACGGGCAAGGCTGTTAATGGCAAAACGTACTGCGGTATCGTCACCCACACCCGGAGGGGTCAAAAGTTGTGTAATTTTCTGAAACCCCTGTGGCCCTAATGTTACCAGTTCAGCCATAATTCTGTCCCGATGCACTAAATCATTAGTGGGCATTTGAGCAAGGGCATCAGCTACTTTTGTGTCAAGTGTCCTCCTGTCCTGGGCAAATGAACCAACAGTTAAAAAGCTCAGGAGTAATATTATTGTGTATTGAAAAACTCTGTTATTCATTGTTTCTTAAGCTAAATTTTTAATAAGCAATTCCCAGTCAGATTGACCACGGTGCACGCATGGGTTGATTTATAAGTCTGTTTGCGCCCTCATCATCTGTAAACTGAAGTTTCTCAGGATCAAAATTAAGTGTCCGGCCAAGCCTGACAGCAATTATACCAAGGTTCACAAGAGTGGCTGACCGGAACCCGTTGGTTTCGTTCAGAGCAAACTTCTTTCTTGTTTTTACCGATTCAGAAAATTCAGAAATCTGCGGTTCGGGATCAGGCAATGTTTTCAGGAAAGATTGCAGATCAGGTATATCGGAACGGAATCCACGAAAGATTTTACCATTGGGTCCTTCAATGTATGCAGCATCTTTATCTTTATTTTCACCATCAAGTATAACCTGGCAGCCATCGGCATAGGTATAGGTGATACGTCGCCATGAACCTACTGCGTCATAATGCTGCTGGGGCGCATCTACTTCAATGCGTGCCGGGTTGGTATCGTCTTTACCCAACAGGTACTGCACCGGGTCGAGGTAATGCTGTCCCATATCACCAAGGCCGCCGCCGTCATAATCCCAATACCCCCTGAATTTGGAATGGACCCTCTCCGGATTATAGGGTCTGTAGGGTGCAGGTCCCAGCCACATATCGTAATCGAGGTTTTCCGGAACAGGCATGGGCTTCAGGTTATGCTCCCCACTCCAGTAAAATTTCCAGTCGTAACCCGTAACTCCGCTTACAGTTACTTTCAGCGGCCATCCCAGGATTCCGCTGTCGATAATTTTCTTTAACGGCTTAACATCGGTACCCAGTCCGTAAAAGGTATCTTTGAACCGGAACCAGGTATTCAACCGAAACATGCGTCCATGCGCATTCACTGCCTCCATCACTTTTTTACCCTCACCAATTGTACGGGTCATGGGTTTTTCACACCAAATGTCCTTTCCGGCCTTTGCCGCTTCAACTGCCATTATACCATGCCAGTGTGGTGGTGTCGCAATATGAACGATATCCACTTCAGGAAGCAAAAGGACTTCCCTAAAATCGGAGAAAGACTTTACGTTATAGTCAATCATGCTTTTGGCCTGTTCCAGATGCAGACGATCAACATCACAAACAGCTACAACGCGTGTATTTTCATATGGAATATGGCCGCGACCCATACCGCCTGTGCCAATAATGGCTTTGGTAAGCTGATCGGAAGGGGGAATAAAACCAGCACCTCCCAGCACATGCCTTGGTACAATAGAAAAACCCGCTCCTGCAACCAACGCACTTTTTAAGAATGTTCTTCTTGAAGTAGGATGTTTACTTGTCATGTTATTTTTTTATTTAATCCTTATTATCTAACACCAATTTCATCATTTAATTTCAAAGATAGAATTTACTTTTTAAAAAAATATAAAACTTTATAGGTAAAAATAAAGGAATAAATTATTGCAAAGGAGCGTATATTCGACAGGGTGGATGAAATGCCTTTTGAAGAACCTACCATGCCATTCAATGATCCGTTCATCCGTGATATGTATAACCAAACAGAGTCGGCAGTCATCAAAAAAATAAAGAATTTTGATGAGAGGCATTAACTATGTAGGAGCGTACATTTAATAAATCATGTTAAACTTTCTCCTTAAAATCTCCTTCACTTCTTCCACCTGAATTTCCCTGCCCAGCTCCTGCTGTATGGAAGTAACTCCGAATGTAAGTCCACATGGATTGATATAGCTGAAATAGCGCATGTCGGTATTCACATTTAATGCAAAGCCATGCATGGTAACAAAACGGCTCACCCGCACACCAATAGCACATATTTTTCGGGCACGCGATGGGTGCCTATAATCGAGCCAGACTCCCGTAGCGCCTTCCTTACGGCCACCAATCAAACCGTATTCTGCAATGGTGGCAATAATGGCATCCTCCATCTTTTCGATATACTCCCGCACACCAATTTTAAAATATTCCAGATCGATGACAGGATAACCTACAATCTGTCCAGGGCCGTGGTAGGTGATATCGCCTCCCCTGTTGATTTTATAAAAAGTAGCCTCTATTTTTTTCAGGAAATCTCCCCGGGCCAGCAGATTTTTCTCATCACCGCTTTTGCCCAGTGTGTACACATGCGGGTGTTCCACCAGTATAAAATGATTCCTCATTGAAGGTATACCTGTACTTCTTTTATCGGCAATAATTCCCGCCAGCAGCTCTTCCTGCAGATCCCAGCACTCCTTGTAATCCTTTAAACCTAAATCGTTAAAATTAAATGTTGCCACTATTTCGGAAATTTTCTATAAATATCTTTTCGATGAGAAATAACAATAAACCTTAACACATTTTTGTTAACTAATTCTACTCCGATACGAAAGCTCCCAAGTTTTATACGATAGTAATTTGAAAATCCGGAAAGCTTTTTTAAATTTTTAATCTCACTAATACGCTCTACTGATTCACAATAAGTAATTATCTTCTCAACCTTTTCAAATAACCTTTTATCATTTAATTTGTCAAGGCTTTTAAGGAATGATTTATCAAATTGAAGTTCCACCTTTAAGCTTTTTCAATATAAGCTCTTTGCTCACATTTTCATTAGTTTTAACTTCATCCATAAGTCTTCCTAAAGCAATATCTTCATATTGTTCATCATTTATAGCGATTATTTCACCTCCCAATTCTTTTGCAAGTTCTGATAAAAGTCTGTTACTCCTTTTATCTATTTTTATAATAATTGCTCCCATTATCTCTATACTTATTTTTCTATGTACATCTGTCGTTCATTATCATTATGTACAAATTTAACACAAATTTCTTTCATGCTTTCACATGATTTTCCGCACGGTATGAACTCCTTACCAGCGGAGAGCTTTCAACAAACTTAAAGCCTTTGCTGAGACCTATTTTACGGTACTCAACAAACATTTCAGGTTTAATGTATTCCTCCACCGGCATATGTGTGGAGGTAGGTGCCAGGTACTGGCCAATTGTCATCACCTTGCAGCCAGCTTCCAGCAGGTCATCCATAGTTTGCAGCACTTCCTCATGCGTTTCACCTAAACCAAGCATAATGCCTGATTTAGCTATTTTATAGTTTTGTGATATATAGCGCACAACATCCAGGGAGCGACGATATTTGGAAGCAAACCTAACATAGGGGGTTAATCGTTCTACCGTCTCCAGGTTGTGGGAAATCACATCGGGGCCTGCATCAATAACCTGCTGAATCAACTCTTCTTTTCCACGGAAATCCGGAATCAGTACTTCTATCCGTGTTTCCGGATTCACCCGTTTCACTTCGGTAATGGTTTTTGCCCATAATTCAGCTCCCTGATCATCCAAATCATCCCGGTCGACCGAGGTAATTACACAATGCTTCACCCCCATTATTCGCACCGATTCGGCCACTTTCCCAGGCTCCTGAAGATCGGGGGCCAGGGGCCGGCCGCTTTTCACAGCGCAAAACTTGCAACGGCGGGTACAAATATCACCTAAAATCATAAAGGTTGCTGTTCCCCTGCTCCAGCAGTCACCAATGTTGGGGCAATTCCCGCTTGTACATATCGTATGAAGCCCATGCTTCTCTACCAGGTTTTTTACTTTAGAGTAATTTTCACCTTTGGGCATTTGCATCTTCATCCATCGTGGCAAGCGCTGTCTTTCCTTTAAGTCGTGGGACATAATTTTATTCTTTGGTACAAAAGTAATCCTAAATGTTTAGAGTAAAAAGTAACACTTAAAACCATATATTGGTTTTACATGTTATTTTTGCAGTATGATGTACAAGAAAATAAAATATTTTATTTCCATAGCAATTTTATTTTTTTCCCTGAATGCCGTTCAGGCGCAAAACAGGCAGAATGAAATTCAAACCAATTCCAAACTGGCATTATCATATTACAATACTAAAGACTATGAGAAAGCCGCTCCTCTGTTGCTTGAGGTTTATCATTTATCGCGAAATGGATATTATTTCAGGCTATATCTTACATCTCTCATTGAACTGGGTGAGTTTGAACAGGCTGCTGATCAGATTCAAAATGAAGTAAATAAACAACAAGCCCCCGATCCTGAATTTCTGATTCATTGGGGTTATGTGTTAAAAGCTCAGAAAAAAACAGAGGAAGCACAGGAAAAGTACAGACAGGCTGTGGAACTGACACAACCCAACAAAGGCAATTATCTGATTACCTCAAATGCTTTTATGCAATGGCAGGAATTTGAATGGGCTAAAAAAGTTTACCTGAAAGGGCGGGAAACCATCCCACAAGAGCAGTTCTATTATGAATTGGCCCGTGCCAACCTCTACCTGCGAAACTACGACCAAATGCTGGAAGAATATTTAAACCTGATAAAACAGGATGAAACACAGCTTAACCGCGTGCAAAGCGCACTGGCGTCAGCCATGCGAATCGATGTAGACGATGGACTGCGCAGTGGTTTTCGTGAACAAATACTGAAAAGGATCCAGTCGGAACCCAATGTTACAGCATACAACCGTTTACTTATCTGGTTCTTTTTACAGGAAAAACAGTTTGCCGGAGCCCTTCGACAATCCATAGCACTCGACCGTCGTACAGGAGAAGAGGACACCCAAATATTTCAGCTGGGGCAAATGGCTTTAAACAACCAGATGTACACCGAAGCGGAACGCGCCTTTAACTACCTCACCGAAAAAGGGGATGCAACACCTTTTTATATACCGGCTTTCGTTCAGAACCTTCATGCTTCTTACCTGCGGTTCACTACCGGCAGCGAAGAAGAACAAACCGACGGAAATCAGCTTGCAGGAAATTTCAGCAGCGGACTCGATATGCTTGGATTTCATGCAGGTACGTTAGGACTTATAACCGACTATGCCCACCTGCTTGCTTTCCATTTGGGTGAAACAGAAAAGGCTGTTGCTGTGCTTGAAAAAGGCCTTGAAATTCCCAGGTTAAAACCTGAAGAGTCGGGAATGCTTAAAACCGAAATGGCCGACATCAATGTATTTGCCGGCGATGTCTGGGAAGCTACCCTGCTCTATTCACAGGTGATTGATGCAAATAAAAACAACTCCCTGGGCGACGATGTAAAACTAAAAAAAGCAAAACTCGGATACTTTATGGGGAATTTCAGCTGGGCAAAAGCGCAGCTTGACGTGCTAAAAGCCAGTACATCCAAACTTACAGCCAACGATGCCATGGAACTCTCCATGCTCATCGGGAACAACCTGAGCATGGACTCAACGGCGGTACCCCTGCAACTATTTGCCCGTGCCGATTTACTCTTCTTCCGGAATAAAGAAACAGAAGCTATGGCAACACTTGATTCCATTGCAGAGTTGTATCCATACCACACCCTTACCGACAATATTCTTTTACGCAAAGCAAAAATAGAAATTGACCTTACCAATTTTGAAACGGCTGCCGGTTACCTTCAGGAAATAACAGACAACTTCAGCTATGGGCTGCTCGCTGATGATGCCCTTTATATGCTGGCTGATCTATACAACTACCAGCTTGATGAAAAGGAAAAGGCAAAAGAGCTTTACCGTGATATGCTCACCCGCCATCCGGGAAGTGTCTTTACCGAAGAATCGCGCGATAAATTCAGGGAGCTGCGGGAAATATACCCTGATGTGCTTAACAATCCCAGGGAGGAGTTAATCATCCAGGATACTGTCCCCGATGAAGCCAACTGACAGGTCGTACTTTTATGCCGGACTGGCAATACTGTTGTGGTCTTCTGTGGCCACTGCCTTTAAGCTGGGCCTGAGCGAACTCGATTTCATTCAACTCATCTTTTATGCATCTGCCACCTCGGTTGTGGTGCTCTTTATAATTCTCCTCATTCAGGGAAAATTCAAGCACCTGTTCCACCAAACCCGCAACCAGTGGTTGTATTCCATATTCCTGGGAGCCTTTAACCCGGTATTTTATTACCTGGTGCTGTTCAAAGCCTATTCATTGTTGCCGGCGCAATTGGCGCAACCACTTAACATGGTATGGCCAATCGTACTCACCCTGCTTTCGGTGCCACTGCTGGGGCAAAAAATTGGCAGATGGAGTATAGTAGGATTGTTTGTCAGCTTTGCAGGAGTTGTATTTATCTCATCGCAGGGAGGACTGAGCGGATTTCAAAACACCAGCCTCACAGGTGTGTTGTTAGCACTTGGCAGCTCCGTGTTCTGGTCGCTCTATTGGATCCTGAACGTTCGTGACAGCCGCGATGGTGTAGTGAAACTGTTCCTGAATTTCCTGTTTGGCCTGCTATTTTTAACCGTAGTGATGTATTTCTTCTCCGATTTCAGGGTTCAGCCCGGCACAGGATTGTATGCAGCCATATACGTGGGCATTTTTGAGGTAGGTGTTACCTATGTCTTCTGGATGAAAGCCATGCAGCTAAGCACCAACAACGCGAAAATTGGAAACATGGTTTTCCTCACTCCTTTTCTTTCGCTTATATTCATCCGCTTCATCCTGAATGAAACGCTTTTTGTAACAACATTTATCGGGCTGGCATTTATTGTTGCAGGGATATTTGTGCAACAACTCGACAGAAAAAGACAGACTAAGGATATAAAAGTCAGGTAAAACAATATAATACCTGCTAAACCACTACCATCTGCATAAAGGCTGAAATGAATGAAGATTTCAGCCTTTTTAATGAACCAGGGCCTGCTGAGAAATGCATTGTGTTTTCGGCAATAACCCGAATTAATTTTCAATTGACAATCGGTACCCTCTTTAATAATTGCATGATCTTTTATATCGTGTAAACCGCCAAGCTCTATAAGAACTAAATAACTAATACAATATGTCAAAGAACGTATCCTGAATCAATTAAAAACTCAGGAATATTTTCTTTATTAACCTTTGCAAGTTGTATACCACCAAAAAATTTTAACCGCATTTTAATAGAATTTTTATTAATCTTTTTGATATCAGGGAAAAGAGACTGTCATTAATGGTAAAATGTCAGTGGTAATTTGTCCTGCCACGTATCAGTCAGCTAACGGAGTGGGTTGAGTGCATCTCCCTGTAAACGTGTGCTTTCGGGGCAAATCTTAGCGGCTATGCTCACCTGGTCAATATCACTATCCGCCGGACTGCAGAAGGCGGAAGTATGTGGAATTGTGCATCGTGGACGGTGAAGGCTGAACCCTGATTTTCGGTTTATTTATTTACGGTTTGTAATTAAGCATCCTTTTTTGTTGACCTGCCAGAACATTTACCCATAATATATAAAGCGATGCTTTTAATATTTTTGGCTTTTTTAATGGGGTTTTTTTTGCGATGTTTGCCTAAACAACTTGTAGTTTTCAACGACATTAGTTTTGTACAAATTTTTAGCGTCGTTTGATAAAAATGACTTGTCAACCATTGCTAACACCTCACCTTCATTCCCATTAAATGAATCAATAATTTTTTTAATATTAGTTTCTCTAATCTTCAAACGCTTTCCAAATTCAATAAAATCTTCACTCTTATAACTATATTTTTCACCTAAAGGCAAACTGGTTTGCTCAAGTTCTTTAAATAGATTTAAAGCTAATAAATTATCCTTAACATGGATTTTGGTATTCATTAAATCATACGTGGGAGATAACATCATATCACCATCCGTGGTTTCTAACAGTGAAATATTTTTTAAATGAACATCTCCATTTCCGGTCAGGAAATTGAATATAAGAATACGAAGAAAATCAACTCTATTTAATGGACTAAGCCACTCTCCAACATCTTGATATGTTTTTGAGTTATATTTATGTGCAGCCTGAAGAACTGATGCGAAGTCTTCCTGATTTAATTTTTCTCCCTTAGCATCATAGTCAAAGCGTCTGGTTATATACGCTGGAGTTCCATTCGCAAACTTAACAAAAGCACATTCGGCTATTTTTATACCAAAAAGTTGTTTAGCTAATTGCATGGTTATATGTTCATTTGCAGGTGATTGCTCCGGCAAATTAAATCCCGACAACATGGGTTTTATAATGTACTGAGATTTTTCATCTAAATCCATTTTAGGAACCATTTCAATTCCTCTTGGTTTACCAATAAATCCTTTACGTTGAACTCCAGAGATACTAAATCCCATTGGTTGACCATCAATTCTTTTGGAAATATCTTCCCAATTGAATTTGAGTTGTGGACTTACTTTGGAGCGGTCAAATAAAATTGTCTCACAAGACGAACAAAATCCATCTACATTATCTTTAAGACATCCATTACATTGTGCCATGTTAAATACTTTTTACTGTTATTGCTCCGATTGTATCATATTGGCAAGTTAATACCAATAAGCTCCAATCATCGCCAGGGTCAATTCTTAGTGCTTTACAAACTTGTTTTCGGTTCTCCCCTTCGCTAAGAATGGATTTGAAGTAGTGAAATAATTCTTTAGAATGATATGATTTTTGCTTCTTAGGCATATTAACCGAAATTGGTCGTGTTTTATCATCTTCAATAAAGCCATCATCATATTCAAAATGATAACCTTCATCATCAGCCCAGAGTTTTCCAGCCTTAATGTTTCCCTTATAGATGACTTCCAGTTTATTACTTATCTTCATATTTTATTATTGACGTTTTTTTATTTCAACTCTCATTTCCAAATTGAGATATTCAAAAATATTATATAATACCTCGATTGTTGGATTGCTAACACCAGTTTCTATTTGAGAAATGGTTGTCTTGGACATACCAGTAAGGTCGGCTAATTCCCTAATGGTCAATCCCAATACTTTTCTTCTATGCTTTATTAATTTCCCTAACTCTTCTTTATTCATTACTCTGTGCCATTATATTGGTAATAATTTATCAAATATACTAATTTTTATTTATCTTGTCAAATTTGTACCAATATATAGGTATTTATTTAACATAGGGACCGAATATTACTTCAATTGCGATATTTGTACCAATATGCTGGTTCTTTTGCAAAACGTATTGAAAAAACATCTGTTTTGTTAAGTTTGTACCAATATAATAGCGGGGAAATATCATCAAAAATTGATAATGATTTGAAAGTCAAAACCCCTAAAATCTTCCTAAAAACCGGCGGAAAACAGGCAGAAAATAAAAAAGAGTCATGGCGTTTTAACCATAACTCTTTGATTTTCAGTGTTGACCTGCCAGGGCTCGAACCTGGACTCTTCTGATCCAGAATCAGACGTGTTGCCAATTACACCACAGGTCAATATTTGATAAGTATAATTTCTAAATCAGGATGCAAAAGTAAAAAAACTTTTATAATTTGATTTTATTTTTCAGAAATCTTCTGCCTGCTGCCGTTTTAAAATATTTTTCCCGTTTAATGTGCGACCCTTGTCAAGTACGAATACCAATGTTTCGTTAAAAGATGAGGTTTATGAAGCCTGAAATATTCATTTGCTATTTATTATCCAGGATCTTATAAAGGTAGTCCTGCTACCCAAAATAGATATATTTTAAGAAAATACTTTTCGGTTTTAATTACAATTATTATTTTTGTTTTCAAATGAGTAGTATAACTATGCAAAATGAATATAAATTAAGAATTCTTTTCCAGATACTACAGCCAGGTTACATTGTAACTACATCAAGGTTAAACGAAATGGGAATTTCAAAAGACTTAAAGAATTATTATTTAAAGAGCGGTTGGTTAGAAGCTTTGGGAAGGGGTGCATACAAGAAGCCAGGAGATCAAGTAGAATGGCAGGGGGCATTAAATGTTATACAAAAACAATCAGAAACGAAGGTTCATGTTGGTGGGCTAACAGCGTTATCCCTTCAGGGGTTCAGTCATTATTTAAGGTTTACTTCTGAAACGTTGTATCTGTTTACTCCTGCAAATACGAAATTGCCAAAATGGTTTTCTGATTATAAATGGAACTATGAGCTGTTTCAGAAACAAAGTAATTTTTTGCCTGATGATATGGGTTTAAGGCAAATAGAAGTGAAGTCAATTCCGGTTGAGATATCAACGCCGGAAAGGGCAATATTGGAGTGTTTGCTCTTTGCCCCTCAAGTATTTGATTTGGTTGAATGCTATCAATTGTTTGGAGGACTGGTAAATTTGAAACCTAAACTTGTTTCAGAATTACTGGTCAATTGTAGTTCTGTAAAAGTAAAGCGGTTGTTTTTGTACATGGCAGAAAAAATAAACCACCAGTGGTTTCAGTTTCTGAAAACTGACCAAATTGACCTTGGGAAAGGACACCGAACGCTGGCAAACAATGGTGTTTATATTGCAAAATATATGATTTCAATACCTAAAGAACTGGAGCAGTTATGATATCCCAAATATACAGAGCACAAGTCGATTTACTGCTGCAGGTGCTACCATATGTTGCAAAAGAAGAGATATTTGCATTAAAAGGAGGTACCGCTATCAACCTTTTCGTGCGCGAAATGCCTCGCCTGTCGGTAGATATTGACCTGACTTACCTTCCTGTTGATTCGAGAGATAATGCACTACGAAACATAGAGGAAGCCTTAACCAGGATAAAAGCAGATATCATTAAAAACATACCGGAAGTAAGCGTGCATCCCGTTCCGTTACATGGTGGCACTGACATAAAACTGAATTGCCAAAGCCGAAATGCCCAGATCAAGATCGAGGTCAATACCATTACCAGAGGAAATATATTCCCAACAGTATTAATGCAGGTCGTTGATTCGGTTCAGGATGAATTTGGGAAATTTGCTGCAATCAATGTGGTATCTCTTGGAGAACTTTATGGTGGTAAAATATGTGCTGCTGTTGACAGACAACATCCCCGTGATTTATTTGATGTAAAACTCCTTCTCGAAAACGAAGGAATTACCGATAACATCTGGGAAGGTTTCAAAATAGGCCTGATAAGCCATTATAAACCGGTTAACGAATTACTAACTCCCATACTGAAAGACCAGGAACCGGCATTTGAAAAGCGGTTCGCAGGAATGACTTTAGAGTCATTTACTTATGACGATTATGTAAGCACCAGAAAGACGTTAGTCGATAGCATACAGCGCAGACTCACTGATGACGACAAAAATTTCTTATTAAGTTTTGAAACAGGAATGCCCAAATGGGATTTATTTCCTTATGCGTTAATAAAAAAGTTGCCTGCCGTAAAGTGGAAATTGTTAAATATTCAAAAACTCAGGGAAATGAATCCAGTTAAACATGAGGTAATATTAACCAACTTAAGAAATACGCTTGGATTATAACATATCCTTTATTCATTACCTCTTACCGAATCCGCCAACCAACTTTCACTTTCTATAACTTACGTCTTTTCTTTTGTAAGGTCTTAAAGATTCATATCTCTTATTGCATAATTTCTCTTTACGGATAACAACATTAGAGGGTGTTTACTATCATATAACTTAAACTTCAACTCATTATTTTTCAAATATTTGTCATTTTTAAATTCGTATACCAGCCAATCCGGAGAAGGCGGCACATGCAATGTTTGCATTTCAATCGAAGTCAGTAATTGCGCCGCGGGGGCTGATGGCTCTGCTTACCCAGGGCGGCTGCCCATAGCCGTCAGGCTAATGCATGAAAAACGACTAATTAACAACAAGTTGTATGATAATATAATTTAATGACACAATGTTTAGGTAAAAAGAAGGGGGTATCCTTTCTTCATTAGTAAATATTTTTTCAGATAGGACACGTGAAATCTTTTCTTTTAAAAACCTACAAAAAACAGCTGGTAAAAAAGGCTTTTATAAAAGAAAAGGATTATTGACATCAGAAAAGTTCTTTGATTTATTGCTTTATTGTTCATCCATTTCGAACCCAGTGAGTTTGGAACATTGTGTTACCCATCTCAGATCGGATCATAATTTAGCTATTACAAAACAATCGTTGGATGAGAGGTTCAATGAGGGCGCCGTTGCTTTTGTCAAAGACATACTGAGACAAGCTTTAGAGGTGGAACTGGAACATATTTTCAGTAATGATCTATTTCAGCAATTCAATTATGTTCGAATTAAAGATTCCACAAAATTTAATGTTGATAATAGGTTAGAAAAGCAATTAAAAGGGAGCGGGGGTTATGGTACAAGAAAGGCCTGTGTCAACATTCAATACGAATTTGATGTAAAAACCGGTAAGATATTGGATTTAGATATAACCTCTGGAATTATAAACGATGCATTTAATGCCAAAGAAACCCAATACAACATAAACCAGGGAGATCTTATTATAAGGGACTTGGGCTATTATAACCTTGATGTGTTGGCATCTTTTGATAACAAAAACTTTTATAATTTGATTTTATTTTTTAGAAATCTTCTGCCTGCAGCTGATTTAAAATATTTTTCCCGTTTAATTGCTTCGTTTCTGGTCTCAAAGCTTTCGAAATATACTAACCTCCATGGGATAAAAGGTCTGGTAGAAGTTGTTTCACCACTATTGTGTTGAAGAAGTCTTTTATTAAGATTCTGGCAATGCCCTTTGTAGAAATGGTCGTACTTTTCATTGTAAAGTACATAGGTATAAAAGTTCATAAGCTTGAAAGAATATTTATATAATATATGGAAAGAACCTGGACTCCCCGCCCGAACGTACCGGGTCATACATATAATATTAGATTTTCTTCATTCGGTACGGGTGGTTTCTGATCCGGAATCAGACGTGCC
>JAGXGA010000051.1 GCA_024636975.1 Mariniphaga sp. | reverse complement strand
CTATTCCTATATAAATGTTTTGTCCCTGAAAACTAATTGTTTTAACTTTGTTTTGCATAAGCTTCCTTCTTTGTGTTTCGCAAATACAATTTACAAATAACTAAGGAGGCTTATGCCCTTTTACAAACATACAGCCTTTGGTAGTGGCTGAAAATTCTCTGATGGAGGTGTGTACACAAAGGGGGACGAGCTCTGTTGATGCGCCTTCAGGACATGTAGGTTCGGCACCTGCAAATCATGTTATTATTCATATAATATTGCTTAAGCAATTCAAAGGACTGTTTACTGTTTACTGTTCACTTCCTGCTCTTTGCCCCATGCCCTGTGCCCTGTGCCAGCGGCTCTATCCTCCTGCAACATCATATACCATCAGTGCATCGCCATGCCGGATGTATAGCCTCTTATTGTGTATAACGGGGTGTGCCCAGTGCTGGTCGGTTCCCAGCGGGACAGAGAACCTGCCCCTGATATCGAATGTTTCATGATCCATTTTGACAAGGGCCATATCGCCTGCTTCGCTGTAAAGGTAAAACAGGCCGTCAGCATAAACAATCACCCCATTATTAAAATCCTTTGTCAGTAAGGTGTCTTTACCATTTGCTATGTCAACGGCATACCAGTTACTTGAGCGGTAGGTTGAACCGAATACATAACCATTAATCAGCACAATTCCGCCCATCAGGTTTTGTAGCGATTCATTCCTCCATAACTTCTCCACCTGTTTCCCGTCGTCGCTCAGCCTGAGCACCAGCGTTCCGCTGTTCTCGGGGGCTGAAGCACTGGAACAGTAGATGACACCATTGGAGTAAACAGGCGTGTTTGCATGAATTTTATTACGCTGCATCTGCTCGGCCCTCCAGTACATTTCCCCGGTGCCGGCATCGATGCCTATAATTGAGGTGACAGTCATTGCAACTACCAGCCGTGCATTGTTATGTTCAACCAATACAGGTGAACAGTAGGCCGCCGGCTCCCCATATCCGGGACTGGTCCATACAGTTTCGCCGGTAAACCGGTTCAGTGCTGCCACGTTGTGTTTTTCACCTCCGGGGGTGCAGATGATGTTGTTGCCGTCGATCAGGAGCGACTCGGTCATGCCCCATTGAATGTTTCCTGCATCGAACCGCTTCAGCAAGTCTACCTCCCAAACGATATTGCCCGATAAAGCGTCGAAACAATACACCACCCCCATACCGCTTTCAAGGTAAACATGATTATCAGTAATTACCGGTGTCGAACGCGGACCTGTGTAGTTTACATGCCATTCGGTTCCGTATGTTTTTTGCCAGAGCAGGTTTCCATCCATATCGAATGAATACAGCACACCCATTGTATCGGGCATTCCGGTTACAAAAATTCGGTTATGGCCTATCGCTGCGCTGGTATGACCGGCCCCAAGCCCTTCGAAATTCCACAGCATTTCGGGCCCCTCTTCCGGCCATGAATCAAGAAGCCCCTTTTCATAATAAATACCTGCACGATTGGGTCCGCGCCATTGTGAAGGTTCATCTTTTTCAGTGGCGATTACTGAGAAACTTAACAAGGATACTACAAAAACCATTATACACCGGCCCATATTTCTAAGTTTAAACAATTGATAAATGCCTAAAATAGATAAAAAGATTATATAGGAAGCGATCACAATAAGAAATCAGGTTTAAAAGTTTGAAACTGGAAAATGTTTAATTAAAAAGCAAGTCCAATTAGTCTTGCCCTGTGCCCTTTGCTCTGTGCTCTCAGCTCTCTGCTCTCTGCTCACTCTGTCCTTTCTTCTGGTTCACTGCTATCAAAACTGCTGCTCCTGTTCATTGCTTCCAGTTGATCTGCCACCCATTCGATGTAGCGCATTTTTTTATAATCGAACCACTGTTGCCTGTATTCACCTGAATTATCAATTACCCATTTAAAATTCTGAAAAGGTTTTCGTTTATTAAGGGCATCTACCAATCTATCCTGAAGTTTAATGTTATCAACTGTATCAGTAAAATCAGCCATTACCCTGAATGAATCCCTGGAAGTCATACCATCAAACTCAACATAGTTTTCCCAGTTTTCTTCAAGTTCCTGTATTGCTTCTTCCCACAATTCTTCATCCGCACCTATCCAGTTGTCAAAATTCGGAATGCTTATAATTTCTCCTGTTTGCTTGTTGAAATAACATCTCATACCGACATCCAGCCAATCGGCAATTTCCTTCATCTGGCTATTTGCAAGTTTTAACATTCTGAATTCATTTTGCGGTTATTCTTCCAATATCTATTTTACAGTTTATTGCATTACAGGTTTCATTTCGTACATCAAACTTTTTAAAAATAAAGAATTATTTTTATTTTAAGCTGCACACTTGTCATGACTGACCTGATACCAAGCCTTTTTCCTCCACATGATGGGATTAACCTTCCAGTTTGGCAATTCTGCAATTTGATTCACAATCGCAATCCATCTTCGTTTGTATTACCACTTGGCTCAAAGGGCACTCTCTTCTTTGCTTCTAGCCCTATGCTCTAAGCCCTATGCTCTTCGCTCTCTTCCCCCGAAAGATTGATGCAAAAGAAAAACTTTTCAGGAAAGTTATTGTTCTGATTAATATAAAACACATTAAAAAATAATCATGAAAACGAACATTTTATTCTCAATGCTTTTAATAGCCGTAATATTTGTTACATCATGTAAGGAAGAAGAGGAAGGAACACCACGGCAGATTACCCAATCACATACCTACAGTGAAAATATCAGAGGTACTACAGGAGTAAAAGGTGAGCTTCCTTTAGCTGATCTTAACTTAACAGATATTATTGATGCTGAAATTGCAAATAATTTAACTAATGCAGAATTACAGCTGGCTGACAGTTATCTTGAAATATCCGGATTAGATCAGGTTGATTCACCTGATACAGTTGCAGTGGTATTAGAGGACTTTACAATTAAGGTTGGAACACGCGCTGGTGTCAATTTAGGTGACGTCAGCACGAATGCACAGGGGACTAACGAGCTTGCTTCTGACGTTCAACATTCTACCAATCAAATTATTAGTCTTATTCAAAATGTTTTCGCAGATGTAACTTCGGAAAGTAAAAGGGCAAGGATTACAGTTTCGTTTACTCCTAATGTGGATATAACTTCTTCTGAGAACGTACAGCTTGAGATCCATTTTGGAGGCAGATATCATTATGTAGAACGAGAGTAATATTTTTTTAATGTTGTTCTTGCTTTAGGAGTTGGCAACATATGTATAAATCCATGTTCTGTTGACAAAAACATTGGTACTATTCGTAATAGACATATGTTTCCGAATCATTTTTTGTAATCGGGAATCCTTTGGAATTGTAGCGATAAGTGTTTTCCGTAACCTGCACGGAATCGATAAAAGCGTCCACTTCGAAATGGAGGGTATAGGTTTCCTTAATGATGTTATTGGCATTTGAATACCTGCCTGGCTGCATTAAATTGCCGAAAGCTTGCCAGGGATTGTAATTATTGTCGAATTCATACTCCGTTGTTGTCTGCAGTTGTGCTTCACCGGATAACAGGATCCAGTAATGCAGCCTTTTTATTGCATTGTAGTTATCATCGTAAACATAATCGATGTACCCGGTTTGCTCATTACCCCTGTAGAAGGCCTGGCGGATTATTCTTCCGGTATTATCGAAACTGTACCTGCAATCGTTTAATTGACTAACGGATTTAATTAGCTTGCCGTTATCGTCATAAAAGAATGTTTTTGTAGTGTTTTTCTCTGTATTGGCAGGACTTACCCACTCCTTTCGGTTCATAGCTGCATCCAAAAGGTGGCTATCGTGCTGTACACACGGGGGTCGATATAAAAATCGGAGGAAACCAGCCTGCCGTTTCGATAATTGTGCAAGGTGTAATGGAATCTACTTTTTTCTTCTACAACCTGATCTGCTTCGTTATAGGTAAATTCATAAGCAAGTTCGGAATCAAACCATACCTGATGGATCAAGCCGGAAGGTTTGCCGTAAATTATACCGATGTCTTCTTCTTCGCATGCCGGCAAAAAGACCATCATCGCCAGGTAAATGAGAATGTTGCCCTTTTTCATCATAGGTTCTTTTTTTATGATACTGTTTCCTGCCTTTTGGTTGCGTCAGTATCTTACCCTCAATCATCCTCTGTCCTCTTCAATCTGATTATTGACTTTCCATCCTTTCCAGTATTTGCTTCATTTGAGCAATTTCTTCTTCCTGAGCCTTAATAATTTCATCCGCCAGCTTTCTTACTTCCGGATCAGTAATATTTGCCTGCTTGCTGGTAAGAATAGCTATGGAATGGTGTGGAATCATACCTTTCATATAATGAACATCACCAATAAAAGTTTGGGAACGCACAAAAACAAGTGCTGTTGTAAAAAATGCAATAAATGCAATTATAATAGCTGTATTTACTTTTTTGTTTTCATACATCTTGTGCATAAATCCTAACATGATTAATGCCATTGGGCAAATCATCAAAATAGTCATATACAATCGGGTTGCGGAGAAAAATACATGACCTGATTCATAGGTGTGCAGGTACATCACAACATACATTACAATAAATGAAGCTGTCAACATTAAAAAATACTTTTTATACATAGTTTCCTTTTTTACTTCAATTTACAAAAAAATATATGTATGACACGAAATTTCACGAAGTCAGATTCTCTGTTTCAGAACAGTTTTCAGTAAATTAATCGACAGCTATAGATCATTTTTCATATTAATTTAAATGAAGGAACGTTTAGGGATGCCTTCCATTAACTGCCGGTGCCGGGTCGTAGCGACCGGGGTGCAGCGGTTTTTTACTTCTGAATTAACCAATTCAACTGCTGAATTATTAGTCATTCTTTTTCCGAAGTATTATAAATTACAGGCATCTTCCCCTTCCATTGGTACCATAAGTCTGTATCGATTATCAGCTTAGCCATAAAATGCCCTACATTTATCCGGCTGGTTTTGCCCGGGTTAAATAAAGCACTGCGTGTTGGTGAAGCACTTAAATCGTAATTCGTAGCCTCATCGTTGTCAATTAGTGTATCGGGACGGACAACCACCCATTCAACCAGACGATTGTCCTGACCTATGTTAACCCTTAAATAATCAGCTGCCATTTCATTATCGGTATGAGGTGGAACAAGTATGCGAAGTAACCCCACTGCCAATTTTTCGCCGAATGAAACGGGTTCATTTAAATCCCGGTTCCTGTTTCCGGCTGTGTTCATCAATACAAACCGTACAGGCTTTTCCGGTGAATTTTTTATAATTGCACTAGAAATCAATTGCACTGCATTGGTTACCAGCCGACGTGGTTTACCAAAAATACCTTTAATTGTAAGATTATGTCCAAGGCAGGATGCAACAGCCTGACAGCCGTCCATATATTCTGCCATCTCCTCAACACCCATCTCTGCAATACCTGTCCTGATCAGTATTAGTTTGTCATTTTTATCCCAGGCATCGGGTACCCCGGATGATGGACGAACAACTGCTTTTACAGTAAAGCCTGCATCCAGAAGTTGCTGTACCAGCCATTTTCCTGTTGTACCATTTGCTCCAACTACCAGCACTTTCATATTGATATATTTTAACCTACTTAAACATCAGGTGCTTCATATTTGAGGAAATAATTCAAAGGTATTGATTTTCTGCTATTTATTTCATAAATTGTAAGGTTATCCTTAAAAATATACATCATGAAAAATTCTAATGTTTTACTGCTTACAATTGTAATTGTTTGCATGGGCTTTTTATCTTCTCCGGCACAGGAAAAGAGCAAAATAATGAAGCCAACATCTTCGTCAGAAAAGGCTGTAAAACTATACAACCAGAGCATTGAGGCCGCTGAAAATGCGGAAGTTGAAATGTCACTCCGACTAATGGATGAAGCCCTGAAAGAAGATCCCAATCTTTTTATGGCGCATGCTCAACGTGCAATTTTTGCCTTGTACAATGGAAACCAGGAGTTTTTTAACAAACATGCAGAAAAAGCAATTGCTGCTGATAATCAGTTGAGTGAAGCAGAAATGCTTTTAAAAACTGCGCTGATACAACTAAAAGAGGATCCAAAAACAAATCTTACCGCTACTGGAAAGAAAATTGTAAAAATGTATCCACAGGATAAAAACTCATATTACTTTCTCGCCACATTTCAAACACAGAATAAAAATATAAATGGAGTTATTGATACCTATAAAAAAGGAATCAAATCGGTTGATAACCCAGCTCCTTTTTATAACATGCTTGGCTACACCTATATGGGCGAGGGCAATATGAAGGAAGCAGAAAAAAATTTCAACAGGTACATTGAATTGAAACCCAATCATCCCAATCCCTACGATTCAAAAGGTGATTATTACATGGAAATTAAAGAATACAAGAAGGCTTATGAAAGCTACATGAAGGCCCATGAACTAAATCCCGACTGGAGTTATGAAAAAGCAGAAGAGGCAAAGGAAAAAATGAAAGAATAAAGGAATTTCAATTTCCGACACAATGATAAAAGGTATGGTAGTTTAGTCCCCAAATTTTGATCAGGCAGCATTGAAATGGTGTTTAATGAGTCCTCTCTTCGCGGGCTATAACCACTGTCTCAAAAATATCTCCCCCCTGTTCCACGCTATGATGAAACTGACCGTTGTACCAGGCTTCATCGGGTACATATTTTACCTTAATTCGTCTGGGCGATGTAATGTTTTCGTATTCGCCTTCATAACCATTTGTAATTACTGGCATATCGGAGGGGAATTCCTGTAACAGTTCAATAAGTTGAGAAACTGTAAAAGTCGTTTTTGTTTTCATCTTTGGCTGTCTATTTTGATGGTACTATACTCTAACCTGATTAATTCATAAACACAAATATTGCTTTATTTTCACAAAAATCATTTCAGATAATTTGAAATTCGAGTCAGGGTAACGAGACTTTTTATTATTGCCCCGGTAGCTTTGTTATTTTTGTGTAGTCAATAT
>JAGXGA010000050.1 GCA_024636975.1 Mariniphaga sp. | reverse complement strand
CAATAAGACTTATAGTGTGGTTACTAAAAAAATCTTAAAGTATTGGTTTCTAAGGTTATATTTAATTACTTTAATTATAAATTATTGACAATCATTTGTGTATAACAATTTAAATTCAACTCTTAATTCGCATAAATAGGTAAAATAAATAATTACCATCGAAATTCATATAAAGATGCATTTTGGCCTGGAAGAAAATACTATTAAAAAAATAAATGAGGTACTTGGATCCTTTCCTAAAATTGAAAGAGTTTACCTCTATGGATCAAGGGCAAAAGGAGGATTTCAACCGGGATCAGATATCGATCTGGCTGTTGTAGCTCCTGAGCTTTCACTTTCCGGACTGTTACGGATCGAGAATCAACTGGATGATCTTTTCTTACCGTGGAACATTGACATGGTACTGTTTCATCAGATTTCCAACCCTGACCTGATCAATCATATCAGGAGGGTTGGAATTCTGTTGTACGAAAAAGAAGGCTAATCTGTAGTTGTCGGCTGTGATTGTTTTGGTTTCATATCATCAAAGACCGTTCCCTGCAAATGGACTGAATTAACCGCCCTGCCCGATGGATCGGCATTATTTTGAAATGACTTGTCCCATGCCAGCGCTTCACCGGTGCTGCAGGCAATTGACGGTACCGAAGGCACACATGCAGCTGCCTGATCGGAAGGAAAGTGTTCGCTAAAAATGGTACGGTACATATATTCCTCCTTACTTCTTGGGGTGTTTACCGGGAAACGGAAGCGGGCATTCTCCATCATTTCGTCGGTCACCTGCTCGCGGGCAATCTGTTTCAAAGTATCAATCCAGCCATACCCCACTCCATCCGAAAACTGTTCTTTCTGTCGCCATGCAACACTTTCGGGCAGGTATTTTTCAAAGCCTTTGCGCAGGCACCATTTTTCCATCCGGCCGTTTTTGGCCATTTTTTCTTCGGGGTTAAACCGCATGGCCACATCCATAAACTCTTTATCAAGGAAAGGCACACGGCCTTCAACACCCCACGAAGCCAGAGATTTATTAGCCCTCAGGCAATCATAAAGATGCAGGCGGCTGACTTTCCTTACACTCTCTTTATGAAATTCTTCAGCGTTAGGTGCCTTATGAAAATAAAGGTATCCGCCAAAAATCTCATCAGCTCCTTCACCTGTAAGCACCATTTTAATGCCCATAGAGCGAATTACCCGTGCAATCATGTACATAGGAGTTGATGCACGGATAGTTGTTACATCATACGTTTCAATATGGTATATTACATCGCGGATAGCATCGAGACCTTCCTGTATGGTGTAATTAATTTCATGATGTATGGTCCCAATATGATCGGCCACCTTTCGGGCAGCAGCCAGATCGGGTGATCCTTCCAGACCTATTACAAAAGAATGCAGCTGGGGCCACCATGCGTCCTTCTGATCGTTTTCCTCGATGCGTTTTGCTGCAAACTTTTTTGCCAGGGCAGAGGTGATGGAGGAATCAAGGCCGCCCGACAATAGTACCCCATATGGCACATCCGACATCAACTGGCGGTGTACAGCATCTTCAAGCGCCTTCGAAAGTTCATCAATGTCGGCAGGATTATCCTTCACCTTATCGTATTCCATCCAGTCGCGGGAATACCAGCGCTTTAATTCACCATCTTTACTGTAGAGATAGTGCCCGGGAGGGAATTCCGCAATTTTTTTGCATAATCCTTCCAGCGCCTTCAGTTCCGATGCTATATAATAATTACCAAACTCATCCCACCCCTGGTACAACGGGATGATACCAATGTGATCGCGGGCAATGAGGTAAGCATCTTCGGCCTCATCGTAAAGCCCGAAAGCAAAGATGCCGTTTAAATCGTCCAGGAACTTTTCCTTTTTCTCATGATACAGTGCAAGTATCACTTCACAGTCGGAACCGGTCATAAATTCATAGCTCCCTTCAAACTGTTTCCTGATCTCACGATGGTTGTAAATCTCACCATTTACTCCCAATATCAGCTTCCGGTCCTTACTGTAAAGCGGCTGTCCTCCCGACTCCGGATCCACGATAGCCAGTCGTTCGTGGGCGATCAGCGCTTTTTCACCACAATAAATACCCGACCAGTCGGGACCGCGGTGCCTTAATTTTTTCGACATCTCCAGAACCCGCGGCCGCAATTGCTGACTGCCGGTTTTTAAGTCAAATGCACATACAATTCCACACATATTATTAAGTTTTAATTATTTCATTATATATTCGGCTAAAATATACATTTTGATATTAATTACAAATATTTTATGTCTTTTTTCCTGTTATTATAGATTATATTGACAAATTAACACATTAAAGTTAATTTATCTGACTTTTAAATATTTTTACATTACCCCCATTAATTTTTAGGTGGCTGATATTAATAACAGCAAATAAGACTTACTACCCCCTCCTATTTTTTATGGTTCGGCTAAAAAAGGGTGTTTTTTTTAAAGATTATCATTTTTTTCAATAATTTAATACAATATAACACAAATAAGTCCTTTTTTATTCGTAAATTGTTAACCAACACTTAAATACATTTATTATGAAAAAAAAATTTACTTTAATTAAAAAAAAATTATTTCGGCAGCTTTTGCCGGTTGCAGCTTTATTACTTAGCAGCACAATGCTGTTTGGTCAATCGCTGCATGTTATAGAAGTCCGGGATTTTCAATTTGATCCGGATGAGCTTGAAATTACAGCAGGAGACACCGTTGAATGGATAAATGAGCAGGGCTTTCACAATGTTAATGGGACTCAGACAACTTTTCCCTCAAACCCTGAATCGTTTGGAAATTCAACAGGTAACGGCTGGACCTATCAGTATGTTTTTACAGCTGCTGGCACTTACGATTTCCAGTGCGACCCGCATGCTACGGCTGGAATGAATGGCAGCATTACAGTACTGGAAAATAGTGGTACTGAAGAGGAGTATATGCTGACAGTTGAATTCAGCGGTATGAATCCGCATGTAGGGCAGGACATTTACCTTGCTGTTGTGGATGTGACTTCGGGAACTGAAGTGGGCAGAACGCAAACGGTGGGAGAAACTGATTTTGCTTTAATGGTTCCGGGAATTGAAACAGGCAAGTCGTATTATGTTGATTTTTGGGCCGATCATAATCAGAACGGAATGTATGATGCCCCTCCAACCGATCATGCCTGGCGCATTGAACTCAATGATGTAATGGGCGACACTACACTAATGTTTGCCCACAATACCGACTTTACAGATATTATGTGGAAAAGCATGCTGACAGTTGAATTCAGCGGCATGAATCCACACGTTGGACAAAACATTTACCTTGCTTTAATTGATACCACCTCAGGAATGGAAATCGGCCGCACCCATGCAGTTGTCGACACTGCTTTCTCACTCATGGTTCCTGGAATAGAATCAGGTCAGTCATATTATGTCGATTTCTGGGTTGACTTCAACGAAAACGGCATGTATGACACTCCTCCCACCGATCATGCGTGGAGGCTTGAACTGAATGATGTAATGGGTGACACTGCATTAATGTTTGCCCATAATACAGACTTTACCGATATTATGTGGAAAAATATGCTGACAGTTGAATTCAGTGGCATGAATCCGCATGTGGGGCAGGATATTTATCTTGCCGTTGTGGACATGTCTTCCGGAACTGAAGTGGGCAGAACCCATACGGTGGGTGAAACGGATTTCACTTTAATGGTACCGGGAATTGAAGCAGGCAAGTCGTATCATGTTGATTTTTGGGCCGATCATAATCAGAACGGAATGTATGATGCCCCTCCAACCGATCATGCCTGGCGCATTGAACTTAATGATGTAATGGGCGATACTACGTTAATGTTTGCCCACAATACAGACTTTACCGATATTATGTGGAAAAATATGCTTACAGTTGAATTCAGCGGAATGAATCCACATGTGGGACAAGAAATTTATCTTGCCGTTGTGGACATGACTTCCGGAACTGAAGTGGGCAGAACCCATACGGTGGGAGAAACGGATTTCACTTTAATGGTGCCGGGAATTGAAACAGGTAAATCGTATAATGTCGATTTTTGGGCCGATCATAATCAGAATGGAATGTATGATGCCCCTCCAACCGATCATGCCTGGCGCATTGAACTTAATGATGTAATAGGTGATACTACGTTAATGTTTGCCCACAATACAGACTTTACAGATATTATGTGGAAAAGCATGCTGACAATTGAATTCAGCAGCATGAATCCGCATGTTGGACAGAACATTTACCTGGCTTTAATTGATACCACCTCAGGAATGGAAATCGGCCGGACCCATGCAGTCGTCGACACTTCTTTCTCACTCATGGTTCCTGGAATAGAATCAGGTCAGTCATATTATGTCGATTTCTGGGTTGACTTCAACGAAAACGGCATGTATGACACTCCTCCCACCGATCATGCATGGAGACTTGAACTGAATGATGTAATGGGAGACACAACCCTCATGTTTGTCCATAATACAGACTTCACCGATATTATGTGGAAAAATCAGCTTACGGTTGAATTTGCAGGTATGACTCCGCATGTAGGGCAGATGCTGGTATTGTATGTTGTTAATGCCGATGATGAAATGGTAGTGGATTCAGTAACTATAGAGGAAATATCCTCCCCTGATTTTGCAGTTCACTCTTCAGCCATAATGGCTGGTGGCAACTATTATATAAACTTTTATGCCGATTTTAATGAGAATGGAATGTATGATGCTCCGCCCACCGATCATGCATGGCAACTGATGCTTGAAAATGCAACCGGCGACACTACACTTATGTTCGCTCATAATACCGATTTTACTGATATTTTCCCGGTAACTTCTGTTCCTGAGATTGGCAGTGTATCGTTCCGAATGTATCCTAATCCGGCGACGGATAAGGTTTGGATTGAATCGGACAAACTCAATAAAAGTGATTATTCTCTGTCGGTTTATGACATTTCAGGTCGCATGACATCCGTCAGGCAGGTAAACCGAAATGAACGCATTGAAATCAATGTTCAAAACCTGACAAAAGGAATTTATTTTGTGGAATTAAAAACCACAAATGACCGAAATATCATGAAGCTTATTAAAAAATAAATTGACCGAAGGGTGTTTGCTTTGAAAGCGACACCCTTCTTTTTTTTATTCAGATTGACAGGTTAAAAACTTTTAAATTGTCATCCGGGATTGAACGTAAAAAGTTATTTGTTGTTATACTCCCTGAATACTTAATTAACAACAAATAAAAAAAACTATGAGTTACTATTTCAGCACCGTATTCAAAGATAAAAGTTTTGAAGAGGTATTAAAATCAGTTAAAGAAAGTCTTGCAAAAGAAGGTTTTGGCATTCCATCGGAAGTGAACATGAAAGAAACATTTAAAATGAAACTGGATGTCGATTTTAAAAAGTATGTTATACTTGGAGCTTGCAATCCTTCATCAGCCCTTACAGCCGTTCAGAGCGAGAAAAACCTCGGGGTGCTTTTACCTTGCAGCGTAGTAGTACAGGAACATGATAACGGAGAAGTGGAGGTTGCCGCTGTTGATCCGATTGCATCGATGATGGCTGTTAAAAACAACACCGTGCAAAGCATCGCCATTGAAATTGCCCGCAAACTGGAAAATGTGATCGAAGATCTGAGCCTCAATAAATAAGGTACAGATTATTTGCAGTACGCAATACCATTTTATCTCTTACAAAAGCTGGAACTGCCTTTACAGTTTCACCGATACTGTTTTCGGCAACTTTTTGAAATGAATCGCCCGGTTTTACTATTGTGCAATCTCCTTTAACGTTAAAAAAATAAATATTACCGGCAGCATACACAGGGGAAGCATTGAAGTTCCCTGATAATTTTTCTTTCCAGAGCGGTGTGCCTGTGGCAGCATCCAGACAGGTTACCATTCCGCGGTCGTGCACCATATACATTTTGCCGTCAACAATAACAGGAGTGGGTATTTGCGGCACTTCATCCTCGTACATCCATTTTACATGGGATTGGGTAACATCACCCTTTCCATTGGGGTCGACAGCATATTGTCGTGTAAAATAGGGAGTATTATCAAGAAATATCCATCCTGAGTTGACATATACTATTCCATTCCAGTAGAGCGGCTGACTTACAGTGGAATCGTATCCGTATTCAATTGTCCACACTACCTCACCAGTTTTTACATCGTGAGCGAAGCACATATAGGAGGAATTACTTATAAGCAACTCCCTGTCTTTTGTTTTAATCACTATAGGTGTTTGATACGACTTTCTGTAAACCGGTTCCAGTGGGTCATAAATTTCGGCCGGTCGTATACTTTTCCAGATTGTTTCACCTGTTTCCTTATCAAGGGCGATTACATAAGGATTCTGAGTTCCTTCCAGGTGAAGGATCAACATATTTTCGTGCAAAATGGGAGAAGAAGCAGGTCCTTGCATGTGGTCACACGGGAGATCGTCACGCTTCCATTTCACTTCAAAATTACGGGTATCGATACAAGCGGTGCCAAAAGAGCCATAATGAACATAAACATATCCTTCTTCGATACAAGGGGTAGGAGTTGCATAGGAATTTGTACTGTGTATTCGTTGTGGCTCAGAACTTATAAAAAGGGTCTGGTCATTAATTAATTCACCTGAATCGAAATCGTAGCACATTGCGTAAAACTCTTTTCCATCTTCTGTAGCTGAAGTTAACCAAATCTGATTGTCGTAAATCACAGGCGACGACCAGCCAGTTCCTTTTACAGCCGATTTCCAGGCAATATTTTCTCCTGAATTCCAGTCCAAAGGAGCAGAATTTACCTGAGCACAACCATTCATTTCCGACCCCCTGAAATGTGTCCAGTTTTGAGTGGAATTGGTACATGAAAATAAAATAAATAAAAAACACAATAGTGCAAAGAATGATTTAGCCGGCATTTTTGAATAAGTTTGAAAATTAATTTACTACAGACAAAGCTAAAATATTCTTTTAATTTTAAAAGGTCATATTGCGTAAAATTAATTCTTTCCAAACTGCCGCTTTGTAATAAATTTCAAAAACAATTGATGAATAGCACCTGCAAATACAAAATTTTCCCGATTTTTACAGAAACCGTAAGCAGATAATGAATTTGGGGGTAATTAAGGGAAATTTGAAATATGGATACTGTTAAAAAAATTTATGTTTTCATCATCCTGGTAGCTTTGGTCGTGGTAATGATAGTAGCTCAAAATATTATCATTCCTTTCATTCTTGCAATCCTGTTTTGGTTTGTGATCAGGGTAATTAAAAAGCTACTGTCGAAGGTACTTTTCATCAGAAGGATACCCGACTGGACCTTAACCATAGTCTCAACTGCAATATTATTAAGTCTGCTGTTCCTGGTAATTTCAATGATCACGATTAATATAAGGTATCTGTCTGTGACACTGCCCACTTATGAGGAAAATATAAATAAAATTGCCCGTGAACTTCGTACCAGTTTTGAGCTGAATTCGCCCCTTGTATGGAACGATCTTACAGCAGATATAAATTTTGGGAACATTCTTAGCCGGATCTTTTCTACCCTTACCGGGCTTTTCAGCGATGCATTCATTGTTCTGATATTTCTTATATTCATTCTTTTGGAAGAGTCTATTTTTCCGGATAAAATCAAAGCAATGTATCCTAATGAAAACAAGTACAATAAAGTAAATTCTCTCATAAAAAAGATCGATCATTCGGTTAGCAATTACATTGCAATAAAAACACTGGTGAGTTTACTTACAGGAGTGTTAAGTTATTTTGCCCTGTTATCCATCGGCGTGGATGCACCGTTTTTCTGGGCTTTTCTTATTTTTATACTGAATTTTATTCCATCCATCGGATCATTGATTGCTACTGTCTTCCCGGCATTTTTTGCTTTACTCCAGTTTGGTTCATTCACTCCCGCCATACTGGTACTCGCCATTGTCGGAGCCATTCAGATTATTATGGGGAATTTTCTGGAGCCCCGCATAATGGGTACATCAATGAACATCAGCCCGCTTGTGGTATTCCTCACTCTGGTTCTGTGGGGGATGATTTGGGGCATTGCCGGAATGCTTCTAAGCGTTCCTATTACAGTAATTTTCATCATAATTATGTCGGAATTTAAAGAAACAAGGCCAATTGCCATCTTACTCAGCAGGCGAGGAAAAATAATTGAATAAGCATTGATACAAATGAAAAAGATACTATTCAGTACATGGAAAAGCATTATAAATAATATAAATCACCGACCGATGAATAAATTTACCTATTTGAGCATTTTGTTATTCATTCTTTTTTTTCCGGCTGCAGCACAAAAAACTCCTTCAGGCAATCCGGCCGACTTTAAAGTAAAAACCTGTCTTCACTCAGTCAGCTATGCCGGCTTCTGGAGGGGACAGCATCGTCTCACAGTAGACGAATTTTTAGTAAAGGCCAAAGAATTGGGATATGAAGGCGTCATGCTGGTAGCAAAACGACCTCATGTTTCGCCACACGATTACGATAAGGCAGCCCGAGCACAATTGAAGGCAAAAATTGATTCACTGGGCCTGACACTGGTGGGTCTAGCCGGTTACACCGATTTCACTGCCGGAATAGATAAACCCGGAATACCCAATGCTGAAATACAGGCAGCCTGGGTGGGTGAGATTGCTGAGCTGGCAAAAGATCTGGGAACAGGAATGGTACGAATATTTACTGGTTACGAACGGCCTGGAATACCTTACGACAAGCAATATGCTGAAGTGGTGGAAGGGTTAAAAATGGCAGGTAAACTGGCGGCTGAGCACGGAATTACGCTCGCAGTGCAAAATCATCACGACATAGCCCTTCACCACGATGCCATGTACTGGCTGCTCAATGAAGTAAATCTTCCAAATGTTATGGCAGGCTGGGACGCATGGTCCCCCGTACTTGAAGGGCTTACTCCCCGGGAACAACGTGAATCGATACTCAAAATGAAACCTTATATTGTAAATACAATTGTAGCCGATTATGTTGCACATCCCCGCTATACCTATGTAAATGAACTAACCAACTACAAGGCAGAGCAGCCGGCAATGCGGGCAGTGCCGGTTGGAGAAGGAATTATCGATTACAAAAACTGGTTTGCTACCCTTAAAGAAATCGGATACCAGGGTTGGGTGGTTTATGAAATGTGTGAAGTGCTTGATGGCGGGGGCTCAATTGATAACCTCGACCAGACAGCTAAAATTTTCCTTGAGTACATGGAGCAGTTTAAATGAAGCAGTAACAAAAAGCCAATTATCAACCAATAAATTTTTTAAAAACATGAAGAAATTAGTATTTGCATGTATCAGTTTAATATCAATAACAATGATGTCTGTAGCCCAAAACTATCCGAAATTAGATGAATCTTTCAGGTTGAATCAACTTGAACCTCCAACAGGTAAGGTACGCATGGTTCTGGATACCGACACTTACAATGAAGTGGACGACCAGTTTGCACTTGCGTATGCCTGGCTTTCGAAAGAAAAAATTGAGCTGGAGGCAGTTTATGCTGCACCCTTCCATAATAACCGCTCAGAGGGACCTGCCGATGGTATGGAGAAAAGCTACCAGGAAATCCTGCGGTTGCTCAATATGCTTGGCAAGGCACCTAAAGGATTTGCATTCCGCGGCTCCGATCAGTATTTGGCAGATGTATCGAATCCCATCCGCAGTGAAGCAGCCCTTGACCTTGTAAAAAAAGCAATGGACAGCAGCCCTGATAATCCGCTTTATGTGGTTCCGGTGGGATGCATTACAAATATTGCCTCTGCCATTTTAATTGAACCAAAAATAATTGAGAACATAGTAGTGGTCTGGCTGGGCGGCAATGGCCTCAACTGGCCACACCAGAAAGAATTTAACCTGATGCAGGATGTGCTGGCAGCACAGGTAGTTTTCAACTCAGGAGTACCTTTTGTAGTGATGCCCTGCCGTCCTGTGGTTTCGCATTTTCACACCACTCTGCCAGAGCTGAAGCATTATCTTGAAGGGAAAAACGAACTCTCGGATTATTTATACAATATTGTAGTAGAATACAGCCACGGTCAGGATGCATACTCAAAAGTAATATGGGATGTTACTGCTGTAGCCTGGCTGGTTAATCCGGGCTGGATAAAAACCAACCTGGTGCACAGTCCGGTGCTTACCGATCAGGTAACATACAGTGTTGATCATTCACGTCATTTTATCCGTATGGCAGAAGAACTGAACCGCGATGCCATCTTCAGGGACTTATTCCACAAACTGGCAAATCACTCAGTTTCGAAATAACACCTTCCCTCCGGGGGGAACAGCCCTGAAAATTGCCTTGGCATCCTGGTCGCAGAGCCATAAATAAATTGTGGGATTATAATGTTTTGATACCGGTTGCTTAATGAATTCCAGGAAACGGTATTTTACAAAATCCTGTGTCGGTTGAAGGGAAAAGGATGAATCAGCCATCCTTTTCACACCGGTAATAACTACCCTGAGGTTACTTCCTGTGGTGAACGACCAGGATAACGGTATGTCATAAACCGGTAACTTATCAGCATCATGGTGTTCCTCATTATCAGAATAGGCAATTACCTTTTTAACAGCTTTTTTAGGAATGCAGGCAGTTTCTTCAACTATCGGATTAATTGTTGTAAAATGTCTGTAAGAATCTTCATTTAAATCTTTTAAAAAATCAGAGGGATGCAGATGAAGAATTTTTGTCTGAACCATATTAAAACCTTTTATTCCAATCTGCACCAGGCTATCCTGTAAATCAAAAGCAAGGTATATGGAATCTGCCTGTGAAAGAATCAACAACTGCTCATACCAGAAAATATCCTTTTTCAAATTACGCGTTTCATATTCATTCCAGCCGGCACTGTTTTCGACCTGGTAATTCAGACCCTCTTTTTTCAGAAGAGCGTTCACGGCATAACAGGAATTAATCAGTTGAATAATCATTAAAATCACCAGCATGCCTGCGAGAATAACTACCGGCACCCACACTTTAGGCTTACTGAGAATCTTTTCCATAATTAAAAAATATAAACCTTTGAACCTATATTCAAAGTATTAAATACCAGCTCCAGATCGGTGTCTTTCAGCCTTACACAACCATGAGTAACAGGCATTCCCAGTAGCCTTTGGTACAACGTGCCGTGAATAAGGTAACCATTTCCCAAATCGAGGGCATAATCGCCAAGCACTCCTTTTTCATAACGCGATGGATGCCCGGGAGGCGGAGGCTGAATACCTTCCTCTATAAATGCCCAGTCGGGCTTGCGCCAAACCGGGTTAGTAATCTTGTTCCTCACCCTCAGCAGACCCTTTGGCGTTTCAAACATCCAACTCTGCAAACTGTCAACTTCCAGATGGATTAGACTGCCTGTGGAACAAAGCCCGCTTGCAATCATTTCCCGGTTGCGGTATAAACCAAATGTATTGTGGGTGGTATTAATAATAAGAAATGAATAACCAGGAGAGGATATACGGTTGAAATTCCTTTCCAGCAATGCAGCTTTTTGCTGCATATGGTTCAACTCTGTTTCCGTAAGGGGCATGGTGCCGGAAGTTGTTTTTGTTGATAGGCTAAACAACCAGTAACTGAATGACGGAATTAAAAACAGGCTGATGGATATAAAAAGGATTAATCCGGCTATAAAGGAAAATACGAGGGAATGCTTTCTTATTACTAATCTTTTTGATTCCATATCTTAATTCAGATATTCCTCAAAGGTTTGTCGCGCCCCTACAATTATTACCGGGGTATTAACATTACACTGATTGAAAACAATATCCATTTCATTGTTTTCAATGGCTATACATCCATCGGTCCAGTTTATGCCCTTACCTCCTTCTCCATGGATTTCAATCAATCCTCCCATTCCATTATTTTTTGTAATCCTTCCCGACTGCACCAGTTTGTTGTATCGGTTTCGATCTTCCATATTCGGATAATCGATCAGCAATGCTTTGTGGTATTTGGTATTGGAGCGGCCTTTTTTTACCTGGACTTTATAAATACCTTCAGGTGTAGCCTTATCGCCCGACATAATTTTGTCGGCCATCCAGTTACCACCCAATTCAACCCGGAACATTTTGTATTCTTTGCCCGATTTCAAAATTATAAGTGAAGCATCGAGCTTGTCTATTAAAATAACAGTTTGCCCTTTGCTGGAAAGCCGGTAAGCCATCTGCATATTTTTTTCCCACTCGGGATATTTACGGTAAAATTCGGCCAGCTTCAAATGGGCCTGTTTCTCAGCTTTATTAATGGCTTCTTCTGCTTTCAGTAAATGTTTGGCCGCAATTAGATACTCCTGAGCTTTATATTCAATTATTGCTTCAGAGAACTTCGTTTTCCCAGAAACAAAAAGCTTATAATTGGCAGGATTCAATGCCAGGGTTTCATAGTGTTCTTCAAAATATGAAATTTTTTGCTCCAGCTTATGCAACCTGATCTCTGTATTGTACTTTAGCCTATTCTTCGATTTTTCGGCTTCATTCAATGCCACCAGCGACCGGTCATAGGAATTAAGAGCCAGCTGGGCAGTGCGGGTGTAATCCCTGAAGATAAATAATCTGTTGTTCTGCTTTTTCCATTCTTCAATTGACTGCTCAAAATTCTCTTCTGCTTCTTTCAACAACTCACCAGCATATTTTCCGGCCATTTTGCCTTTTGCTTCAGCCAAAGCTGCACGTGCCATTTCAATTTCTTCCAGAGGCGGTTTTATTGTAGCATAATAAAACAAAGAATATCCCGATGCAATTACAGCTAATCCAACGAACAGGTAAATATTCAGTAAAAACAACTTTCTGGCTTTCATTTTTTCATATAAAAGCCGGGGCGATTATAACCCCGGCATTGTGCAATAATCAATATCAGACCTGCATTAACTTTTTTTCATATACTTTTCCATAACAGTTTTCAGTTCAGTGTTAATGGCTGCAGCTTTTTCCCGGGCAGCTTCCACTTTTGTCTGGGCATTTAAAAGATCACCATTCCCGATCAGCACCGGAACATCGGAAACAGAAAAATTGATGCCTTCGATATCAGCTTTAATTGCCTCAAGTGCTTCATTGCCTTCTTTTCCTTTAGGTGCAACTTCCAAAAGTTGAATGTTTTCCTGTATCAGGTTGTTAATTTCCACCTGCGCAGAAGCTAAATCGCTTTTTATTTCTTCTTTACGCGCTCCGGTTTTTGTAACAAGTTCAGTACCTTGTGCAGAAATTGCAGTCAGTTTTTCTTTAACTTCACTGTAATTTGCAAACATTTTCGACTTCTGGGTTTCTGCTGCTACAACAACAGCGTTCAGAGAATCCTGCAGAGCAAAAAATTCATCAGCAAGATAAAGATCAGCCTGGACTGATTTAGCCTCTTCAAGAGATGCTTTGGCTTCATCAATTTCAACCTGCGGAAGCTTACCGCAACTTGTAAAAACAAGGGCAAAAGCCACTACCATCAAAACAAAAAGATTTTGTTTCATACCTTAATAATTTTTAGTTATAATTTTTTGAATGTTTCAGTGCATTCAATTCAGTATTTTGACGGGCATATAATACGAAGTAACAGGAGGATTAAAAAAAAATGTAATTTTCCCCTAAAATTCTAGTACTAATTTCTCAGTTTAAACATGAATAATCTGAAAATCAATAATTTATCGGATGATCAACTGATTGAAAAAATCAGGAAGGAAGGACAAAATGACCTTTATGCCATTTTATACAACCGTTATTTTCCGAAAGTGAAAGATAAATGTTTCAGTTTTCTTAAGAATAATGCAAGGGCTGAAGAGTTTGCCAATGACATTTTAAGCAAGGTTTTTGAAAAACTTGACAGCTATCAGGGTAAATCCATGTTTTCATCGTGGCTGTATTCTATTTCTTACAATATGATTATTGATTATCTCCGGAAAAAAAAGCAACTTCATTATCCGAACTGGAACCAGAACAATGAGCTGCCTGAAATTATCGATGAATCGATGGCTGAAATTAATGAATTAAGCTACGATAAACTATTGGAAGTCTTCGAAAAAATTCACCCTGAAGAAAAAGCACTCCTGCTAATGAAATACCAGGATATGCTTTCGGCCAGGCAAATTGCATCTAGCCTTTCAATTAGTGAAGATGCTGTGAAAATGCGTCTGAAAAGGGCACGATCGCGTGTTGTGTATCTTTACTTTAAATTGTTTGGCAATGACTAGTATTGTTACATTTCAAATATTTTTCGTCTAATAAATCAGAATCATATGCCTATAAAATCATGAAAAATCTTTTTGCAAAAATATTCGGAGGCGTTTCAAAACCTGTTCCGGAAGAAATACAGGAACTGCTTGTTAAACATTTTCCCACTGCCTTAAATATTGAATGGGATCATAAAAAAAACTTCTATGAGGCCATCTTTTATGTCGATGACGTTGAACATATCGCTCAATTTTCAGAAGATGGATTGTTTTTAGGGTATAAAAAAAATCTATGGCCCGGGGAATTACCTGAAATTATTGCAGTTAAATGTCGGGAATGGGGTGAGATAATGAATTCAATTGCCATTTTCAGAGAAAGTACCCGGACTTTTGAAGTTATCATCCGGGATTCAGGCTTTAAACGAAAATTGCTGCTTTTCGACGAATCAGCCAACCTGTTGAATAAAGAAAAATTATAACAGTTGCCGTTACTTCGGCAGGGGCCTTACGTCATAATAAAAAAATATTATGGAAAAGGCAAGAAACGAATTGAATAAAGGAAATGGCATTGCTTTTTTAATTGGTCTCGGACTGTTGGCAGTTCTTATCCTACTTTGGGTATTGCTCTAAAGGATATCCCGAAAGTTTTTTCAAAAGGCATAAAATGCCTTTTTTTTATTTCTATATATCCTGTTGCTGCGCTTTATAGTGCTTATATAATAAAAAATTCCACCTTTGGGGGTTAACTTAATACATTAACACCTTATTTCGTTTCGCAAAACGAAATGAGAATTTTCCCAGCTCTTTTTATTACTTGTTATTTATTTCATTTATTTTTTATTTATATTTGTTTTATAAGAAAATGAAACAACCATGTTTGCAAATCAAAGACGGGAAAAAATTTTGGAACTCATCAGGGAAGATGGCTCAGCAAAAGTCATCAAGCTTTCGAAAATATTTAAGGTATCGGAAGTAACCATCCGCCAGGATCTTGAAAAGCTTGAACATGAAGGCTTTATTTTAAGGGAACACGGTGGTGCTTTTTTGAAGAACGTGGAAGACAGTGTAAAATCCATTACCCTGCTGAACCAGGAAAACCTTGAAAAAAAACAACTCATCGGCAAAAAAGCTTCGGAACTAATCGAAACAGGCGATACTATTATTCTCGATTCCGGCTCAACAACCACTGAAATTGCTAAAAATTTAATTGGCAGGAAAGGACTTACCGTTATAACCAATGCTCTCAACATCGCCCTCATTCTGGGTGCAGAGCCCGGTATTGAACTGATTGTCACCGGTGGAGAGTTCAAACCTCCTACACTATCCTTAACCGGACAAAAAGCAGCTGATTTTTTCGAAGACATTCATGTTGACAAGCTGTTCCTGGCTACAGCAGGCATTTCATTGCGCTCGGGCCTCACCTACCCCAGCCTGAGCGACATTGTGGTAAAGAAAGCCATGATTGATGCTGCCGACACAACTTATCTGGTTGCCGATTCTACAAAAATCGACAAAAATGCGTTTGCCAGTCTGGGAGCACTTTCACTGATAGATTACATTATCACCGATGCTTCCATTGATCAAACCAAAGCAGAAATTTTACGGGATCATGAAATTGAATTTATAATTGCAGATTAAAAATCGAAACAAATCGAAACTTCAAAATCTATAAAAATGAACAATATGAAGGTCATTGCTATCCTGCTTTTAATGAGTTTTTCTTTTAATGCTTTTACACAAAAGCTAAAATCTTATCCGGATAAAACACGGATTCTAATTTTAACCGACATTGAAAACGAACCTGACGATGCACAATCCCTGGTGCGCTTTCTGCTCTATTCCAATCAGTTTGATGTGGAAGGGATTGTAGCAACAACTTCTTGCTGGCAACGCGACCAGACTGCTGAATGGAGAATTCATGAAATTGTAGATGCTTACGGAATGGTTCGCGATAACCTTGAAAAACATGAAACCGGATTTCCGGCACATTCCTTCCTGGAAGAAAGAATAAAAAAGGGCTATCCCGATTTTGGAATGGCTGCTGTTGGAGAGGGGAAAGATTCCGAAGGCTCTGACTGGATTATCCAAATTGTAGACAAAGAGGATCCAAGGCCGGTGTGGATTCCCATCTGGGGCGGTGCCAATTGCCTTGCTCAGGCACTTTGGAAAGTGCAGCAAACACGTTCAGAAGAAGAAGTAAAAAAATTCACTGATAAAATCAGGGTTTACACCATTTCCGACCAGGATAATGCAGGTCCGTGGATACGAAATACCTTTAAGGAAATTCCTTATATTGTCAGTCCGGGATTCCATGAGAACAGCGGCGGTAGTTATTTCTATTCAACCTGGATTGGAATTTCAGGCGAACGTAATTACTTCTTTCCCAGCGGCGCCAATACATACATTGTCGATAACGATTGGGTTGACAATAACATCCAGAATCATGGACCACTCGGAGCTCAGTACCCCGACGTGGCCTACATTATGGAGGGCGATTCACCCTCGTTCATGTATCTCATCCAAAATGGACTCGGCTCATCCGAACATCCCAACTGGGGCTCATGGGGAGGCCGCTATGACTTATACCGGCCACACACCCGTGTGTTTTATCATGAACCGGAAAAACGCGAGATATGGACCGACTCCGATGATTTTGTTGAAGTGAATGGAACAACGTATATCGACAACACTGCCACGATCTGGCGCTGGCGCAATCATTTCCAGAACGATTTTGCCGCCCGCATGGACTGGACAATCAGTGATTATAAAAATGCCAACCACCCGCCATTAACAAAATTGAATCATGAAAATGAAATCGAAGTAAAATCCGGTGAAGAAATTCTATTAGATGCTGCGGTTTCAGAGGACCCGGACGGTGATAAACTGAGTTATAAATGGATATTTTACCGCGAAGCCGGAACCTACTCTTCGATGACAAATATTGAAAACAATGAAAATGCCCGGCTGCAAATAACAGCACCTGTAGTCGATTCACCGAAAGAAATGCATTTTGTGGTGGCCGTAACTGATGACGGAGAGCCAAAACTCACAAGCTACCAGCGGGTTATTTTAACAGTAAATCCCTAAATTAATAAATACTGCTGTACCATTCATGGTAGATTTTCTACTTGGCTACGTAGACGGATATTTTATCCTAAAAATGAAAAATTATAAAACATGAAATATTTATTAACCATTGTGTTGCTCACACTTAATTTAAATTTGTTTGCAGATCAGATTAAAAATAAACCGCAGGTAATTGTAATGACCGATGGAGAGGTTGATGATCACAGTTCAATGATCAGGTTCCTGCTTTATACCTGCGATTTGGATGTTAAAGCAATCATTGAAACGAATTCAAAATGGCAGAGGGAAGGACATTCTAAAGAAGACTGGTGGGAAAATATGCTTGATGCATATGAAAAGGTCCACCCCAACCTGCTGGTTCACAACAAAGACTATCCTTCGGCTGATGTTCTCCGCAGCATCAGTTTTATCGGCGATGAAGATCCTGATCATTTGGATACACCCCGTTCAAGTTACAGGCCGGGTATGCAACAATACCGCGATCCTTCCGGATGGGCCGATACACCGGGGTCTGATAAAATTGTTGCTGTACTCCTTGAAGATTCTGATGAACCGGTTTACATACAGGCATGGGGAGGAGCAAATACCCTTTCACGCGCTCTTCATAAACTAAAACAGGAACATCCTGGAAAATACGAGCAGGCTGTAAAAAGAGTCACAACCCATAATATAGATTACCAGGACGGAGCAGGCACGTACATCGAGCAGTTCCATCCGGAAGTAACTAAAATAGTGAATTGGGGATTTGTTGGTACCTGGAACTACAAAAGCCAAACCGACACATATGACCTGGTTGCAAGAGAAGTAAAGGCCGGTCACGGCGTATTGGGAGCTCTTTATCCTCAGGATTACATCAGTGAAGGCGACAGTCCTGCTTTTCTTTATTGCTTACCCAACGGATTAAGAAGCTATGAACATCCTACATACGGCGGCTGGGGAGGACGTTATGAACCATTGGATTCCGATTCTTTAGTTTTCCTGGCTTCCCATGACAGAGGTTCTATGCGGCAGTCTCACGCCCTGTGGATCCGGGATGCAAATGCAGACTTCATGGCCAGACTGGATTGGTGTGTGGCTCCTGAATATAATAGGGCCAATCATGCACCGGTTATAAAAGCAAATAATGATTTTAACCTTACAGTTAACAGCGGTGAAAACTTCGAATTGAGTGTTGAAGGAACCAAAGATCCTGATGGTGACATAGTTGATTTTTATTGGTGGATATATCAGGAAGCAGGATCTTATAAAGGTAGTTTCGATGTACAGTACCAGGAAGGCTACACGTTCAAAGCCAGAGCTCCCAAAGTTGAGAAACAAGAAACAATTCACATCATTGTGGAAGCTTCAGATTTTCCTGCCATTGGCCCGGGGTTGAAAGCCTATCAGCGGTTTGTTTTGACAGTGAATCCTTAGATTTTACAAATTACAACTAAAATATGAAAAAAATTATCCTGAGTCTTATTGTATTAGTAGCGTTTTTTGATGGATGTAACCAAAAAACAGAAAAAACTGTTATTGAACAATGGGATGTTTTTGAGATTAAACTTAATGGTCCCTCCGAAGGGAATCCATACATGGACATTAAACTGGATGCTATTTTCACATCGGGTCAGAAAAGTATTTCAGTTCCGGGATTTTATGATGGGGAAGGCATTTACCGAATCCGGTTTTCACCTGATCAACAGGGAGAATGGCAATGGGAAACCCAATCAAATACTGCAGAGCTTGCGAAAAAAAATGGTAGTTTTCAATGTATTGCTGCATCAGGAAATAATCATGGTCCGCTGAAAACTGCAAACACATTTTACATTGAATATGCCGATGGCACACCATTTTACAGCATTGGAACAACTGCATACCAATGGACAAGTGTGAAACAAAGCATTCAGAAAAAAACACTTGAAACGCTGGCCAATGCGCCTTTCAATAAAATCAGGATGTGTGTTTTTCCCAAATCATATATTTACGGAAATGAGACCGAACCATGGGAATATCCTTTCAAAAGAGAAACTGATGAAAACGATTTTACCCAACCTAATTACACATTCTTTCAAAATTTCGACCAGCGCGTAAAACAACTTCTGGATTTAGGAATTCAGGCCGACGTAATTTTATTCCACCCATACGACAAATGGGGCTATAGTAAAATGGGAGATGAAATGAATGAGCGTTATGTGCGATATATGATTTCCCGGATTTCAGCCTACCGCAATGTGTGGTGGTCACTTGCCAATGAATGGGATGTACCGGCTATTAAGGACAGCATTGACTGGGAAGGTATTGGCCAATTGCTGCAGAACGAAGATCCGCATCAACGACTGCGCGGAATTCATAACTGGTACGGTTCTGAAGATCATTTTTATGATCATTCACGTCCCTGGATTACACACGTAAGTGCCCAAACTTCGCAGTTCTACAATGCCATAAAATGGCGCCAACAGTATAAAAAACCTCTTCTTTTTGATGAAATGCGTTACGAGGGTGATGTTCCCAGCGGATGGGGAAACTTAAACGGACAGGAAATGACCAGCTATTTTTGGATGGCGGGTTTAAGCGGAGGGTATCCGACTCATGGAGAGACATTTCGAAATGAGGCAGATACTGCTGAAGTGCGATGGTGGGCAAAAGGTGGAACTCTAACTGGAGAAAGTCCGGAGCGCATTGCCTTTTTCAAAACGATAATGGAGGAAGCTCCGGTAAAGGAGATGAAACCACAATTTATTGGCAACGGAAATGCGGAAAACCTGAACAACAACATTTACGTCTTTTCAAAACCAGGTGCATACTACCTTGCATATGTAGCTGATACAGATCAAACTTTGGAAATAAATCTGACCGGAGAAAGAAATTACAAAATGGATGTGATAGACACCTGGAACATGAAGATAATTGAAGAAAATACGGTTGAACCTGGAATTATAAAATACAAAACCAGTCTTTCGTATAGTGCATTAAGAATTTACATTGACAATGAATAGTATCAAAAAATATATTCTTGCCATTGACCAGAGCACATCGGCCACCAAGGTGATGCTGTTTAACCGGCAGGCAGAACTGGTGCACCGCGTAAGTTTGCCGCACAAACAGTTTTACCCGCAACCTGGCTTTGTGGAACATGATGCCGATGAGATTCTCACGAATACACTCAATGGGCTGAACCAGGTGGTTTCAGAAGCCAAGGTTGCTGTTTCTGCCGTTTCAGCTATAGCCATTACTAATCAGCGGGAAACGGTAATGATATGGGATAAAATAACAGGCAAACCAATAGCCAACGCAGTAGTTTGGCAGTGTCAGCGTGGGGCAGGTTATTGCAGGGAACTGAAGCTGAATGGATTGGAATCTGAAATTAAACAAAAAACCGGATTGATTATCGACCCTTATTTTTCAGCCAGTAAACTGCACTGGATGATGAATAATATTACAGGATTAAAACAGAAAGCTGAAAAAGGAGAATTGCTTTTGGGTACCATGGATAGCTGGTTGCTCTGGAAACTCACCGGGGGAAAAGTACACACCACCGATTATTCAAACGCCTGCCGAACCATGCTTTTCAATATTAACACGCTGGAATGGGACAGCGATTTAATTCAAATTTTTGGGTTACATAAATCGATGTTACCCAAAGTGAAATTCAGCGATGAAATATTCGGGTATTCAGATCCTGCCTTAGTTTTAGGAGAACCCATTCCAATCTCAGGACTAATTGGTGATTCACACGGTGCTTTTTTCGGACAAAACTGTTTTTTACCGGGAGTTGGAAAAGCCACTTACGGAACAGGATCTTCGGTAATGATAAATATTGGGAATAAACCCCTGCCTCCGCCCAATGGTTTGGTAACTTCCATTGGTTTTGGATTCAGAAAACAGATCGATTATGTTTTTGAAGGCAATATTCATTGTACCGGTGATACCGTTAACTGGTTAAAAAATGAGCTTCAACTTATAAAAGATTCATCAGAAACAGAAGCTTTGGCAACATCGGTTACAGGCAATCAGGGAGTTTATCTGGTGCCGGCGTTTGTAGGCCTTGGCGCTCCCTATTGGGATAACCAGGCACGAGCCTGTATTGTAGGTATGGGTCGCAATGCCACAAAAGCGCACGTGGTAAGGGCCGCGCTGGAAAGTATAGCCTACCAGGTAAAAGATCTGGCAGATTTGATGAGACAATCGGGCGAAATTAAATTAAACGGACTACGTGTTGATGGGGGCCCTACCAGAAACAATTTCCTGATGCAGTTTCAGGCCAACATACTCCATGGGGAAGTGGAACGCTTAAGCATTGAGGAAGTATCGGGCCTGGGAGCTGCTTTTTTGGCCGGTCTGGCAACCGGTTTCTGGAAAGATCCGGAAGAAATTGAAAGCCTCCGTAAAACAGATAAAGTATTCCTGCCTGAAATGAACATGAATGAAACAGAAACCCTGTATAAAGGCTGGCAAAATGCCGTTGCAAAATCACGTTACAATCTATAATTTTAAAAATAAGTATCATGAACAAACTAAAAATATCATTCGGAGTAATTATTGCAACCCGCAATATTTTCAATGCTCAACTGGCAGTAGAAGCACGTAAAAAGGTGCTTGAGAAATTAGATAAATTGGGATTTGGAACGGTGATACTGCCTGGAGAAGAAACGCCTACAGGAAACATTGAAGGATATGAAGATGCAGTCAAATGTGGCAGGTATTTCAAACAAAACGCAGAAAAGATTGACGGAATTATTGTTGTGTTGCCGAATTTTGGCGATGAGCTGGGCGTAGTGAATACAATTAAAATGTCGGGACTGAATGTGCCGGTATTGGTACAGGCCTGTGATGATGACAACAACAAAGTGGACGTAAAAAGCCGCCGGGATGCTTTCTGCGGAAAACTCTCGGTGTGCAATAACCTTTATCAATACGGCATCAAATTTACAAATACAACTTACCACACTTACAGCCTGGAGGGTGAGGAATTAACAAAAGACATCTACAAATTTGCTGCTGTTTGCAGGGTGGTAAAAGGTATGAAAGGACTGCGCGTTGGTGCTATCGGTACGCGTCCTATTGGTTTCCAGACAATGCGTTTCAGCGAAAAAATATTACAAAAAAGTGATATCACCATTGTGCCGGTCGACATGTCGGAAATTCTGGCTGCTGCTGAAAAAATGGACGACAATGCAAAAGAGGTGATTGAAAAAGCGGAAGCCATTCAAAAATATGGAACCTGTAATATTCTTCACAAGGGGCAAATTACCCGACAGGCAAGGTTTGGGCTCGCAGTAGAAAGATGGATTGAAGAATACGATATCGATATTTCGGCGTTGCAGTGCTGGGAGTCGATTGAAAAAAATTATGGGTGCGCAGCCTGCGTGACCATGAGCATGATGGGGGAAAAATTGATGCCTTCGGCCTGCGAAGTGGACGTGGCGGGCACAATTGGAATGTATGCCCTGGCGCTTGCTGCCCAAAGACCTTCAGCACTGCTCGACTGGAATAATAACTATGGAACCGACCGCAATAAAGTGGTTTGTACACACTGTAGCAACTATCCGAAATCCTTCTTCGAAAACGAAATTGAAATTGGCAGCCTCGACATTCTGGGAACTGTTCTTGGTCAGGAAAATACTTTTGGAGCGGTAAAAGGTAAAGTAGCTCCGGGGAATATGACCTATTTCCGCATTTCTACAGACGATACAAAAGGAATTATTAAATCGTATCTCGGCGAGGGAATGATTACCGATGATCCATACGGTATGGATGGCGGTATTGCAGTGTGTGAAATTCCAAACCTTCAGAAATTGATGAATTACATGTGTAAAAATGGTTTTGAGCACCATGTAGGAATGGTTCGTGGTCACGTGGCAGATATACTGGAAGAAGCCATTGGAAATTATCTGGGCTGGGAATTATATAAACATGAATAAAAAGATGAAAAAACATACAGACCCGGAGCTTCAGATAAAATCGGTCTTGTACAGGATGAATATTCTAAAATACATCAAAATGGCAAACGCCGGTCATACAGGAGGAAGTCTTTCCTGTACCGACATTTTGAATGTATTGTATAACGATATTCTGAATGTGTCTCCGAAAACTATTTCAGATAACAACCGGGACAGATACATTCAAAGCAAAGGACACTCTGTTGAAGCGCTTTATGTAGTTTTAGCCGATAAAGGCTTTTTTCCTGAAAGCGATCTGGAATCGCTGTGCAAGAACCAATCGAAATATGTAGGTCATCCTACGCGAAAAGTGAATGGGATTGAATTTAATACCGGCGCACTGGGCCATGGTTTGCCTATTAGTGCCGGAATCGCACTGGCAGCAAAAATGGATAATGCACCTTACAAGGTTTACACATTGCTTGGCGACGGTGAACTGGCTGAAGGCTCAAACTGGGAAGCAGCTATGATGGCTGCTCACTACAAACTTGACAACCTTGTTGCGATTCTAGATCATAATTCTTTGCAAATTACTGGTCTGAACAGGGAAGTGTGCAGCCCCTACCCTATTGATGAAAAGTTCAAAGCTTTCGGCTGGGAAGTAAAAGAAGTTGATGGAAACGATATACAACAGTTAAGAAAAGTACTGGCGGACAACTCAAAGAAAGGTGGAAAGCCCAGCTTTATTATCGCCAACACCACAAAAGGGAAAGGTGTGAGTTTCATGGAAAATGAAAAAAAATGGCACCACGGAGTTCCTTCTGATGAGCAGTACGATCTGGCTTTTAAAGAATTGAACAGTGAATTAGTGAATTTATTGAACAACAATACAAAGGTTACAAACACTAATTAAAACGTATCTTCAGTGATGGTATTTTTAAAAAAAGGAGATTATGAAAATTAAGATCTATCCAATAGTTCTTCTATTTATAAGTATTTCTCAGTTGATTCTTGCTCAGCCAAAACATAAAACGGTTGTTCCTTCAACCCAATTAAAAACGCGTATAGTTGTTCTGACAGATGTTTCTACCTGGGAAACGGATGATAGTGAGTCCCTGGTCAGGCTTCTTGTACATGCCGATATGTTTGAAATAGAGGGAATAGTTTTCACTACAGGTTATAGTCTTACAGAGACCCGTGATGATTTCTTTCAATTAATCCACGATGCCATAGATGCTTATGAAAAAGATTTAGCCAATCTTATGAAACGATCAAATCAATGTAGATGCATAGAAGATGAATCACAACAAACTATTGGATACTGGCCCAGTGCTGAGTATTTAAGAGAGAGAACCATGTATGGCAGTAGAAAAGGTAACTGATAACGGAATTCATAACCTGACCAGTTATCGAAGGATAATTTTTGAACCAACAGATTAAGGATTTTAAAATGAAGAAGCCCACTATTTACCTTACAGGCATTATTGCAGGTTTGTTTTGTTTCGTAACGTTTGTGCATAAATCCACGGCCCAAACTCCTGACTTGACAAATGCCTCAAGGCCCCGGGTAATAATCCTTTCCGATTTTCCACCGCTGGATGTAATTCCGGGAAGTGCGGGAACAGGGCCGGCTGAAAAGCGCAGCGATCCGGATGATCTGCAGTCGATGGTTCGTTTTCTTTTGTATACCAACGAATTCGATGTTGAAGGGTTGATAGCTTCAGCAGCCACTTTTGCCAACATCGCCAGAAAGCAATATATTCTGGACATCCTGGATCTTTATGATCAGGTGGATGAAAATCTGAGAAAGCATGATACCCGGTATCCAACTGCCGATAAATTGCGTACGGTTACCTGGCAGGGCCGTGATAGTACCTGGGGTAAACCTGTGGAAGAGGTAATAGGCGAAGACAAAGACAGTGAAGCTTCGGAAGGCATTATAAAGATTGTGGATCAACCTGATCCTAGACCGGTGTGGGTATTAATCTGGGGTGGCCCAGGCGATGTTGCGCAGGCAATATGGAAGGTACAAAACACACGCAGCCCTGCTGAATCCGAAAAGTTCATAAGCAAGCTACGTATATTCATGATTGGGCTGGGAGATAAACCCGGACAGGATGGATCGGGTCAATGGATGCTCGACAACTTCCCAAACCTGTTTATAATCGTTTCGCAGAAAACTTACGGAGGAATTTCTGCCCACAATTCCCCTATTGGTAACCTCGATTGGCTCAATGCCAATATCCGCAAAGGACATGGCCCACTGGGCGCCATCTACCCGCGAAGTGGATATAATCCTGATAATCCCGGAATGCATGAGGGAGATACTCCATCTTTCCTTTACCTGGTAAGTGCCGCTTGTGGAATGCACGACCCCGAAAATCCCGGACAAGAGAATTGGGGTGGACAATACGTACGGAGGGATATTTCCACTAACCATTGGTTTGATGGGCCAGGTGCTGAAAGCGTTTCAAAATGGCTCCCCGAAATTCAGGAAGATTTTGCTAAACGGGCAGACTGGATGCTGCCATAAAAAGATTTGAAGAAAAATGGAAGTTCAAAATTTGATAGATAATGACAATTAATAAATTATATACCGGCAAACCTAATCTTGAGGTTTTTTCTGAAACCCTGATTAAACTGGCCAGAAAGAATCGAAACATTCTTGTTGTAACCAGCGATTCAAGAGGCTCAGGAAAACTCAACCCGTTTGCCGAACAATTACCTGAACAAATTGTGGAAGTGGGAATTGCAGAACAAAACCTGGTGGGTGTTTCAGCAGGACTTGCATCGGCCGGTAAAAAGGTATTTGCTGTTTCGCCGGCATGTTTTCTTACTGCCCGTTCGCTGGAGCAAATTAAAAATGATGTTGCCTATTCCGATATGCCGGTGGTTTTGGTAGGAATAAGTGCAGGGGTAAGCTATGGCGCATTGGGTTCAACTCATCATTCCACACACGATGTAGCCGTTCTCCGGGCAATTCCAAATATTGATATCGTAATTCCAGCCGATAATTTTGAAACGGAACAGGTAATATTAGCTGCATCAGAATGGAAAAAACCGGCTTATATTAAGTTCGGAAAGAAAGCCATGCCGTTGCTTCCGCACACTGGGGATGAATTTAAAATTGGGAAAGCACGCATCATTTGTGAAGGGAAGGATGTTGCCTTTATTGCTTGCGGTGAAACTGTCGCGCCGGCTTATGAAGCTGCCCGCCTTCTGGAAGAAAAAGAAATCTCGGCAGAAGTGATAAGTATGCATACAGTAAAACCACTGGATCAGGAAGCAGTTTTAAATGCAGCCATAAAATGCAAAGTCTTAATTACAGTTGAGGAACACAGCATTCACGGTGGTTTAGGAGAAGCGTGCGCTTCAATTCTTATGCAGAAAAATATAAATTTGCCTTTTCAAATCGTTGGCTTTCCTGATGAAGATACTGTTACCGGGTCACAAACTGAAATTTTTGAATCATACGGAATTTCAGGAAAAGGATTGGCTGAAAAAGCAATAAAACTTTTACATCTTTAAATTATGAAAAAGATATTCCTGATAAAATTAATGTTGGGATTGCTGATTTTCTTTATCGCAGGAAGTTGCAACAATAAATCCAAGAATGGTGATCTGAAAAAAATGGCCGTAGTCATTTCAACATTAAATAATCCCTGGTTTGTGGTACTGGGAGAATCTGCAGCAGAACGGGCTCAGGAATTGGGCTATGTTGCCCATATTTTCGACTCTCAAAACAATTCGGCAAAAGAGGCGGAACATTTCGACAATATTATTGCCATGGGATACGACGCCATCCTGTTTAACCCTACTGACGCCGATGGTTCTGTCCTAAACGTTAAACGAGCAAAAGAGGCCGGCATACCCACCTTCTGTATGGACCGGGAAATCAACTCACGCGATGCTGCAGTTACCCAGCTGCTATCCGATAATTTCACCGGATGCGTAAAACTGGGGCAATACTTCGTCAGGCAAATGAACAAAAAAGGCAACTATGTTGAGATACTCGGTCTGGTGGGTGACAACAATACCTGGAACCGTTCCAGCGGATTTCACAGTGTGGTGGATGAATTTCCCGATTTAGTAATGGTAGCACAGCAAAGCGCCGATTTCGACCGGAATAAAGCAATGGATGTAATGGAAACCATCATGCAGGCCAATCCGGATATTGATGCTGTTTTTTGCGGTAATGATGCCATGGCAATGGGCGCTTATCAGGCGGTGCTTGCCGCCGGGAAAGCCGATGAAGTAAAAGTTTTCGGATTTGACGGAGCCAGAGATGCAGTGGAAGGAATTGCAGATGGAAAAATTGAAGCTACTGTTATGCAATTCCCGGTCCTTATGTCGCGAACCTCGGCTGAGCTTGCCGACCAGTACATTAACGGCAATCGCGATTTCAGCAGCAAAACGCCAGTGGAGGTGATCCTGATAACACCTGAAAATGTGAAAGAGTATCTTCCTGAAAATTAAAAAATGAAGAAACCAATTAAATACATTTTGGGAACATTAGCTGTTCTGCTGGTTCTGTTCCTGTCGTTCGACATTCAAAAGCTGGATGATTACCTGGCTGCCGACACCAAAGTTCATTTCAGTGCAAAAGATTATGCTGCCGACTTTTGGGAAAATAAATTACCTGCAGCAATTAGCCAGGCTGCGCCATTATTACCTTTGACCAATATGCTCCATAATGATCCCGAAAAGGCCTTCACCGATTTTGGCCAAAAACTGGGCATCTCCGGAACCTGGTATTTTATGGTACAAGGTGCTGGTGTAATTGAGGCTGTAGAGGAAGAAAATCTGCTGGTTACAATGAACGGCGAATTTCAAACCCGGATAGCCACTTCCTTTATTTTTGGAAATGCTATACGCGATGGTTCAGGGGCTGTAAATATCAACGAATTTCTAAACATGACCGATTTTAACAACGTGTCGATAGAAATAAACAACCTGGTAAGGAATAACACGGTTCCCATTCTGAAAGAAAATGCAAAACCCGGAATGAAATTACAATTCGCAGGTGCTTTCGAAATAAAAGAAGACCAAATTGATGTTCAATCCATCCGGATAATTCCGGTATCAGTAATCCTCAGCGATGGAAATAAAGAATAATCAGCCACCGGTCCTGGAAATAAAAAACGTGTCGAAAGATTTTTCGGAAGTTTATGCCCTGAAAAATGTGGACATGCAGGTTTTTCCTGGTCAGGTAGCGGCAGTTATTGGAGAAAACGGTGCCGGAAAATCCACGCTGATGAAAATTATTTCAGGTGTCCATCTGGATTTTGAAGGGCAGGTTTTACTCAATGGTGAAAACGTTTATTTTAAAAATCCAAAAGAAGCTGCAGAAAAAGGAGTGGCTATCATTCACCAGGAACTGAACCTGATTTCGCACCTGAGCATTACTGAAAACCTTTTCCTGGGGCAGGAATTAACAACCAAAATGGGGTTACTCGATTATCCTAAAATGCACAGGAAAGCAAAAGAACTCCTCGGCAGGCTTCAACTGGATGCAGATCCGCGAACCCCGGTAATTCAGCTTCGTGTAGGTCAGCAGCAACTGGTTGAAATTGCCAAAGCCCTGCTGCTCGAATCGAAGGTGTTAATTATGGATGAGCCCACCTCGGCAATCAGCGACAATGAAGTGGAACTACTCTTCCGGATAATAAATGATTTAAAATCCAAAGGGGTGGCCATAGTTTATATTTCACACAAACTGGATGAGCTCTTTAAAATTGCCGATCAGTTTACGGTGCTGCGTGATGGTGAAAAAATTGGATCCGGGAATATGAAGGAAACTTCCCACGACAAGCTTATTCAAATGATGGTAGGGCGAAAACTCACAGAACGGATTAAAAAGAAAAGCGCACTGGTTCAGGAAGAAGTTTTACGGGTTGAAAATCTTTGTTTCCTAAATCCTGAAAATAAAAATGATTATTTGGTGAATGACATCAGCTTTTCTCTGAAAAAAGGTGAAGTACTGGGCATTTGCGGATTGATGGGAGCAGGCCGTACTGAAGTATTGGAAGCCATTTTCGGACTTTTCCCAAAGTATGTTTCCGGAAAGATATATATAGAAGGAAAAGAAATCAGGATTAAAAGTGTAAATGAAGCTATTGAGGCCGGAATTGGACTTGTGCCCGAAGACAGAAAGTTGCAGGGACTGATTATGAATATGAATGTGGAAAAAAATACAAGTTTGTCAAACCTGAACCGAATTTCGTCATTCGGTTTTATTCATAAAAACAAAGAGGAAGAGTTAAGCAAATATTTTATTAAAAAGCTGAACACCCGGGTTGCCTCATCGAAAATGGAAGTGCAAAAACTGAGTGGAGGAAACCAGCAAAAAGTGGTAATTGCCAAATGGCTGGCCACGAACCCCAAAGTGCTGCTGCTCGACGAACCTACCCGCGGTATTGATGTGGGGGCAAAATCGGAAATTTATACCCTGATTAACGAACTGGCCTCACAAGGTATGGGAATCATAGTAGTTTCTTCTGAGCTCACAGAAATACTTGCCATTTCTGACAACATACTGGTTTTGTCCGAATCGAAATTAACTACTAAACTCAGCAGGGAAGAAGCCACCGAGGAGGTTATTATGAAAGCTGCTTTGGCTGAAAAAGAAGACAAAAGTCAGAAGACAGGAGACGGAAGACAGGAGACAGGAATTTCTTCAGATTAATAAAATAAATATGAAAAGAGCTATGATAAAAACCATTATATCGGATTCAGATTTCCTTTCTCCGGTCTCCGGTATCCGGACTTCTGACCTAATATTCAGGAACTAAATATAAACTATGCAAACTCAAAATTTAAAACATTACCTGGTAAAATTTCAGTCGGTTATCGCACTGCTAATTATGTGCATTGTTCTGAGTTTTTTATCCGACAGGTTCCTGACCGGCGAAAATGCATGGAATGTTATGCGGCAAATATCGGTGAATGTGATTATTTCAGTTGGAATGACACTGGTTATCCTGACGGGAGGAATCGATCTTTCTGTGGGATCAGTACTCGCGTTCGCAGGGGCTGTTACCGCCGGAATGCTAAAATTTGGCGCCGAATTTACTGACTGGGATATCTATCTCGGATTCACTTTACTGGGCGCTTTGATTGGAGGAATCCTGTCGGGAACTTTCCTTGGCTGGTTTAATGGAATCACAATTACACGGTTTAAAGTACCACCGTTTGTTGCAACACTGGCAATGCTGACCATTGCCCGCGGCCTGACAATGCTCTGGACCGGCGGATTTCCCATCACCGGGCTGGGCGATAACATGGCCTTTATAGGTACCGGCTGGTTTTTGGGAATACCTATGCCGGTCTGGATTTCGGCGGTAATTGTGCTGGCTGCAGTTGTGCTTACCAATAAAACAAAGCTGGGACGCCATATTTATGCCATAGGAGGCAATGAAACCGCTGCAAAACTTTCGGGCATTAAAATAAAAAAAGTAAAACTGATTGTTTATTCTATTGCCGGAGCACTGGCAGGTGTAGGTGGAATTATCGTCACCTCAAGGCTCGACTCCGCCCAACCCAATGCCGGATTCGGATTTGAGCTCGATTCGATTGCCGCAGTAGTTATTGGTGGCACTTCCCTTTCCGGTGGAAAAGGAACAATCATGGGAACAGTGCAGGGTGCGCTTATTATCGGAATCCTGAACAACGGGCTTGTACTGCTGAATGTATCTCCTTTTTGGCAGCAAGTGATTAAAGGGTTTGTAATATTGCTGGCGGTGGTAATAGAGAAGTTTAATTCGAAGGAAGATTAATACATCTAAATGATTAAAGGAATGAAAAAGCTAAACCTGCTGCTGACCTTCTTAATTTTGATTGCCGTTTCGCTGAACCTTAAAAGCGAAAACCGCCCACGGGTATTTGTATTTACCGATATCAACATCGATTCAGGTGACCCCGACGACCGGCAGTCATTAATTCATTTGCTCTGGTATGCTGATGAACTGAGAATTGAAGGTATAGTTCCCGACCGTTGGAATGCAAGCGGACTGGAAGCCTGTAAACTAGCTGCTGACGCTTATTCAAAAGATTACTACCAACATAATTTTAAAGAAAAAGGTTATCCTGAGCCCGATACTGTTAAAACATTGTTTGCGTCTAACAGGGAGGATGCCTTCAAACGTTTTCACGAAGCAGCTTCTGTTGATAACGACCCATTGTATGTGCTTGTCTGGGGGAGCATGAGCCTTTTTGGTGAAGCCTTGCGCAATAAACCTGAAATATCTGAAAATATCAGGGTTATAACAATCGGAACCGATCTGATGATGGAAGATTACAGACAGCACATTCCCACCAGCTGGGAAACAACGGAAAACCCGTGTGAACAATATAACTGGAACGGGCACGGACGCAATGAAATCTTTAATGATCAACGTTTTAAGAATATGTGGTGGCTCGAGATAAACTGGACCTACGAAGGAATGTTTTCAGGTAACGAACCCTCCGAAATGTTTCATAAGTTATCGGTATATGGAGCCTTGGGAAACCACATGAAAGAAGTGGTAAAAAATGAAGCCTGGGCACAATATTTCCGCGTAGGTGATACTCCGTCGGTATTCTACGTTATCGACCCGGATCATAATCTGGATGATCCTACAGAAAGCAGCTGGGCCGGTAAATTTATAAAACCCTTCCCTAATGAGCGGCCACAATATTATGCCGATTACAACGGCCCGGTGGAATGGAATTATGCCAATCCTTGCGAAACATGGCAGAATCATGTCGCTTTTCGAGACCATGCAAAAAGCACGCTGGAAGCCCGTCGACCGGAGATGTACCACAAATTACTGAAGAAACTGGATAAAATGTATAATTAAAGTAATACTCAGAATTCGCTGAATTTTTCACTCACTCAAAATGACAAACGTAGGGGAGGTTTTTCCTAAAATTCGTATATTTCAGAATAATTAAATGAAAAAGATAAATGAAATACGATTTTTCCAGGCGGGATTTTATCCGGACCCTCATGACCGGTGTACTTATGGGGCCGGCTATATTAAAAACACAGGCAATAACTGCTTCCGATATTCCCACAAGGGCTTTAGGTAATACAGGTGAACGGGTTTCCATTGTTGGATTTGGGGGATGGGATTTGGGCTACATCAATGAAAAGCTTGCTATTGGTATGATGCATGAAGGTATTGATGAAGGAATCACTTTTATCGACAATGCCTGGGAATACAACGATGGCCGCTCGGAGGCAGTTGTAGGTAAGGCTATTAAACAAGGCAGCCTGAGGGATAAGGTATTTCTGATGACAAAAGTATGTGCCCGCGATTACAAGGGAGCTAAACGGCATCTGGAGGATGGTCTCAGAAGATTGAATACCGATAGGATTGACCTGGTGCAACTTCATTCGATCCAGTACGATGGTGACCGGCAGCGGGTGTTCGATCCCGAAGATGGCGCGCTCAAAGCTTTACAGGAAGCTAAAAAAGAAGGTAAAATTCGCTATATCGGATTTTCAGGACACCGCGATCCGCAAATCCACCTCGATATGCTGAACCAGTCGTTTGAATGGGATGCCGTTCAACTGCCGCTCAATATCATGGATGCCCATTACAACAGTTTCCAGAAGCGGGTTTTATCCGTTTTAAATGAAAGGAATATTGCCGCTCTGGGCATGAAATCGTTGACGGGAGGTTTTTCCCGCATTTCAGAAAAGGTAAATGTAAGCGCCGAGCTGTGCCGCCATTATGCTCTGTCGCTGCCGGTGAGCACCCTTATCTGCGGAATGCAAAACCACGATGAAATGCAGCTGATGATTAATATAGCACGCAATTTCAAGCCGCTGACGGAAGAAAAAATCAATGAATTGCTCGATCAATCTATGGCAGCAGCAAAAGATGGTGCTCCGGAAAGATACAAGGATTCAGCAAGTGGCTATGGCTGCTCCTATCATGCCAAAGTATTGAGGGAAAGCTAAGAAAATCAAAAGAAGTTATTAAAGCAGGTTGTCTCTTTCCCTTTCTGCAAATTCATGCAGGGTGCCGGGCCGTCTGCTGTTAATGTCGGTTACAGTATTAGTCAGCCGTGAAGTGTTTTTGCCAAACCGAGGCAGAAAGTGCAACATAATCATTACAAAAATCATCGGCATCGGGATTCCCTGTTTTAGCTTATTTAAGATATATCGGAACAGATTCGGGCTTTCATAGCGAATTGTTCTTCCCAATACATCGGAAAGAACAGCGGCCACCTCATGAAAACCAGCAAATTCGGAACCGGTTATTTCAAAAGATCGGTTTTTATACTTCTCAAAATCGAGCAGAATGTGGGCTCCAACCAAACCAATATCTTTTGCATCCACCCAGTTAAATTTCATTTTTCCTGATGGAACCACTATTTTGTGTTGGGTTTTAATTTCATGTACAAGAGTAGTTGTAAGATTTTGCATAAAATAGCCTGGTCTCAGAAAAACGTAATCCAAGCCTGCTTCCAGAATCAATTGTTCAATTTTATGGTGAGGTATATATTTTTGTGTTTCAGCTCCCTGCACCGATAAAAATACAATTTTGGCAACTTTATTTTCCTTCATTGCCTGGATAAAAGGAGCAAAGTATTTTGGAACATCGGCCAGTTGAGGCGGACGAAGCAAAAAAACAATATCAACATCCTTCAGTGCAACATCGAACGTAGAAGAATCGGCAAAATCAACTTTCCGGAATTCCGAAATAGTATACTCAGCAAGAACTTTTTTGGATTTCTCCACCGAATGGCTTCCAGCGATGATATTTATTTGCGGGTTGTTCTCGTTCAGTCCCCTGATTATCTCCAAACCTATATTACCGGTTGCACCGGTTAGAAGCAATTTTTCATTTCCCATTAGTTACAAAAGGCATTTGGCGAATGTACTTTTTTTCTGCTATCTCCCGGTAAAGAAACTCAGCCAAATCTTCGCGTGTAAGCTTAAACCCTTTTACTGATCCTACTGACCCCACCTCTATATTACCTTTAGCAGCTTCCCTGGTAAGCATGGGTGCCCGTACAATGGTCCACTCCAAATCTGACCTCCTGATAGCCTTTGTATGGCTAATACCATCTTCCAGGGCATTTCGTGTGCCTTTCCCTGCCAGGTTTTTCATTACAAAAACAACAAGATTATCCATAAAACCGGGGTTATCAACTTTTTCATCGCGTACTCCACCGCCCGTAAGTGAAATGATACGGGAAACTTTATGATTTTTCATTGATTCCAATATTGTCTCCACTGCTTTTGTTTGAAAACTTGCCGGGGAATTCTTATCATGGCCAATCAGCGATACCACTACATCGGCGCCTGAAATGCAGGCGTTTATGTCTGTAAGGTTCATTACATCTCCCTGAATTACCTCCAGGTTTTTATGCCTGATTTCCACCTTTTCGGGATTTCTTATAAGTGCTTTAATCTTGTAATCATTCAGTGAGTTCTTTATGAAGGGTACACCTGTGCGGCCACTTCCCCCAAATAATGCGATTGTTTGCATAATAGTAGCTGATTATTTCAGCTATAAACCTGAAAAATATTGTTTTGTTTACCTCTTTTGTAATATTAATGCCACAACATCGGTCTTCTTCAAAATAAAATCTTTTATCCGCAGTTCACTTGTTAGTGTATTGCTTCGATTAGCAACTGGATTTTCCAAACGCGGCATTTATTTTTTTACAATCTTGCCTGTAAAAATTTTTTGTTGCTGTATAACCCGATACGGATAAACTCCCGGAGTTAAATGATTTACAGAAACTTGTTCATCTTGATAAATTAAAAGTGACAGCATTTTTTTGCCCGTCATATTGTAAATCTCCAGTTGGGCAGGGACAACCGGATTGGGAAGCTGAACCCTGATGAAATTATCAGCCGGATTTGGGTAAAACTTCAGATTACTTTCTGAATTTAATTCAACAACTTCCTGGACAATGTCCATGGAATAGTAAAAGGTCTCCCTGTTATGATATTGCCATTTTTTTTCCTGGGAATTCCAACTGTACCGGAGAATTGTATGGTTCTGACCATTTTCATAATATGTGTATTCCGTTTTGGCTCCTCCTTTCCATTCACCTCCGTTAGTATCCCATCCATAATTCGCCTGCATTAAAGTACGGCCGTTTTCATTGTAAATGGCTTCCGATTTATTCCCCCAGTAAGCATTTCCATAACCGGCCCATTCCAAATAGCTACTAAATATAATACGGCCACTGTCATCAAACCCCCACTCGTATTCACGTTTTATTCTCCAGTCATTTAGGTCGGTATCCCAAACATAAATACAATCCAATATATAATTGTCAGATTCATCAAAATCGTATTCATCTTTTATTAAGTATTGCCATTCTTCGAAAGCAGGATTCCACCAGGCATTCTGATGCATAATTTTTCTTCCCTTTTCATCGTACTCATATTCATCCCTATTGGCAAATTCCCACTTCGCATCACCTTCATTCCACTGTGAAATGATCTGTTTTAAAATCCTTCCATCTCCATCGTATTCATAATCCGACTTTAATCTGTTTGTATTGAAAATCCACTCTTCACCCACAGCATCACAAACATATAAAGATGTCAGCGTACGGTTTCCCAAACTGTCATAGTCGTACTTTTCCTTAAACAATCCCGCCCATTGATTTAATGAAACTACCCATTGATATTCTATAGTAGAAAGCTGCTTTCCATTTATATCAAAATCCTTTTCTGTTCTGTTTGCACCAATCCAAAGGCTGTCTTCGATGCTCCAAAAATAATAACTCTGTAATATCTGGTTAGAAAACTCATCATAACTGTTATCCATTTTACCAGCATTTATCCAATCACTCAATGTTGCGTCCCACTTATAAGAAAACATTGAAACCATATTGTCCTGTGCATCATACCCAAAATCTTCCCTGCTGAAGTATATCCAGGTGTTTTTATCGTAATCCCAGGAAGAACTGATTTTTTTGGAAATGTGACCTGACTCGTCATAGGTGTTATTAACTTTTCCAGATTCCTGCCATTTCATGGAATCCTGGTTCCACACATAAAAAGTTTCGATTAATACTTTCCCATCCACATCGTATTCCCACTCCGATTTATTTGCTCCATACCACTCTTCTGAGTCGGCAAGCCAGAAATAATCTGTGTCCAGAGTCTTAAATCCATTTTCATCATAATCGAATTCATATCTCCTGATAAATCCCCAACTTTCAAAATCTTTATCCCACATCGATAAAAGATAATGCTTCTGGTTGCCACTCGAATCAATAGTTATTTCCTCTTTTTTATTCGGGATAAAATCATTTTTGTTATAGTCTTTAGTATATACAATTATCTCAGCCCGTTTCTCATTTTCGTAATATGTAAAATAACTTTCTCTTTTATAATTATAATCAAAGTTGGTAACTGAACTATTTCCACCATAAACCACATGATATTTGGGATTCCCTGATTCATCGAATTCCCATATTTCTTTTGGAAAACTTTGCCATTGTGCTGATGAATCGTTCCATGTGTAATAAAGAAATTCCTTTTTTGCAGCAGTTTCTATAATTTCATATTTATACTTCCCTTCCCTCTTCCATTCATCCGTTTCGGGCATGAATAATTCGAGTACTATGCTGTCGGGCCTGAAGACTGGCTCTTCGACATAATTCTCCGCTTCAGCATGTAGATTCAATTTTAATAATTGTGTCTGGAATGATTCACCAACAGTTTGCGCAGTTGTTGCAATTGCAAAAAATGAAGCAATTGCCATTAGTTTTAAATGATTCATGATCAGTGGTTTTGAAGCAGTTTTTATTTTGGCTATATCAAATCAAAAATAATATTTTTTTCGTTAACCCGATATCAGACAAAATTTATTTTTTTACCAAAACCGCTACCCATTCCTGCCCACCAGGAGTTTTAAGATTGACCAGTCCGGCTCCTTCAATTAGCTCTTCCGAAGCCCACTCTCCCTTCCTCACATTCATCCATTTAAGTGTAAAATCTTCATCGTATTCCGACAAATCAAGACCGACCTCCCCTTCATCGGGAAAAAATACCACATACACTTCTCCTGCCTTTGTTGTCAGATAGGCTTCATTTTCCTCCCGGTCGGAAAGCAATTCATTGTTTGGAGTGAGCTCCCAATAGGGGCATACCTTTTCAATTTCCCTTGCTGCCCTGACTGAATTCATTGACAGCTCAGATAACCCTAACCCCGAAGGTGGCCGGTGAAACCGGGCCGAAGCCACACCTCCGGTTACATGCCTCCACCAACTGTCGATCCCGTTATTGGTGTTTCCATGACTCCCGCCATCAGCTCCATATGTTTTCACTGTATTTATCGGGCGGGGCTGTGAAGAAATATAATCTTTCACCCACTGAAAATTATCCCAGTGTGCCTGGTCGCGCTGGTGGTTGTTCTGAGAAATGTCACAAAAGTCATACAGTTCCGGATGGTCAAACGTACGCTTGTGCTCTTCCGATTTTAAATCCCATGCATCCCACATTTCAGTCAGATACACTTTTTTATTTTTCTGTTCTGCCAAATCCTTTATAAACCTGGCCCAGTATGCTCCCCATTCTGCTTCTCCTGAAGTTTCGTTGTCCATACAGTACAATACATGATTATGGTTCAAGGTATAGGAAAGCATTTTTTCCACAAACTGTTGCTGGTATTTAAGCAATACTTCATTGTTCTTCTGATTGGGCGTAGTAAAGAAAAAGGGCTGTTTATTCTGCCCCGGATGATCGGGATATTCTGCATCCAGCCCAGTTTCCTCTGCTGAATAATTTATATTATTTTTAGGATTATAGGGATGGGATGGCCAGTTCTCCCGTGTATAATCAAACCGGTCCCATACCTCAATCTGCACAATTATATCGCGACTGGCAGTTTCCTCAAGAAAAAATTCAAACCGCTGCCAGTAATCTTCATTCCACTGATTCAAATCATACATACCCCCTTCGGTTGATTTAAACGGGTACAATTCAAAACCGCGGTCGACCCTGTCACTCATAACATTACGTACATAATTGGCACCTGCCGATTTCATGGAATCCAGATGAGGCACAAGCCTTTCTGCCGGCCATTGAAATAGATTATCATCGCTGCTGGCTCCCAGCAACATTACCGGCTCACCTTTATATTGCCAGTACCAGGGATTTTCGGTCCAGGGACGGATGCCATCTGCAGGTGCAGCTATAGCCTTGCATCCACTAATAATTACACCTGCCAACACAATTATTAAAAGATTATTTTTTATCATGTCTTCCTGCTTTATGCTTTTAATCAATCAATTCTGTTGGTTTAACTTCCTCAACACAACCACCATATGGTCAGGCCCGGCCGGTATGTCTATAATATCAGAAGAGTCATCTGCGTTAATATCAGAGCGGTCGTTTTCTTCACCTGATGAGGGATCTATCCATTTCATTTTCCATCTGCCCGATGGTAACTGAAGCTTCAATGAACCGCCCGATGAAATACCGGCCAGCTGAATCAGACAAACCGAGGCATTATCAGTAAGTACATTGGCTCCTGCACCCCCGGGCAGTTCTATAATCATATCGTGATCGGGATGTAACTGCCAGAATGGTACTTCTGCAATGAACCTGCCCAACCTCCCAATAGCATCGTGCTGAAAATCGACAACTGATGCAGGACTATCTCCGGCAGGGCGATGAAAACGAGCAGAAGCTGCCCCTCCCATAAAGCGGCTCCAGAGCACAAGGTCGCCTCCTGCTGCATCACGTGAATAGTCTTTTGAAACTACCAGTGGACGAACTTTTCCTGCATCATTCATTGCCTTTCGATACACCGATAAACGTTTACCTCCTTCAATTGCCTGCCGGATGGGTTCTCCAAGTTCATGCCTTGATACTCCCTGTGATACATCAACAAAATCATAAATTGTATCGGAACTCAAACATAACGGACTTAATTCATAATCGCATTCGCCCCCTCCATCTTTCCTGTTCGTGGAAGGCATATCTCCTGTCAGAAACCGGGACGGAAGTTTTTCCCGAAGGTATTTTGCCCAATAATGGCTCCATTCCGTGTCTGCACGACTTTCATTTGAAATATTTATAATGACATTCGGATAGTCTTTTGCTATTGAGATTAATTTATCAACATATTTTTCCTGAAGATGAAGCACAGTATTTTCTTTTCCTTCTATATGGATGGTATTGTAAAACGGTGCATTGCATGCTGCTGTCTCTGAAGGAATTACCGATTCATTGTAATTAATGTTGTTTTTAGGATTAAAGGGATGGCCATTCCATCCATACCTGTCACCCGGATCATATGCTCCGCCAGGTCCGCGGGTAACTGACCAGTCATCCCAAATTTCAAGTGATACAACAATACGATGGTTTAGTGCCACAGCCAGGTATTCATTTAGCCGTGCTTCCCAAGCCGGCTCAAACCGTCCTAAATCGTAACGTTCGTCTTCCATCTCCAGCCAGGGTTGCAATACTTTCTGAACAGTACCATCGTGCAGATGATTCATGGGATCGTAAGGTAGGCACCTCACAAAACCACAAATATTAGGACTGCCAATTTCATCGATCACTTTTGCCAGTCGCCCCAGTTGTTCGCCTATATTTACTTCATCAGGGCGGCTGATTGGTGTCCAGCTGTGATAACCAGTGGCTCCCAGCAGAAATACCGGTGTTCCGTCCCATGCAAAATAACCGGGGTTCTCAGAATAGTAACCGATACCGCGATGCGTAGTATTTTGTGTCTGGCTATGCAACAAAAAAGGCAGACCTAAATAAAATAACACCAAGCTGACCCTGTTCATGGTAGTGACATGCTTTTTTAAATTCATTTCTTATAAAATTACCGACAGACTTCAATAAAAGTTATCTGCCTGGCTGACCAAATTTTTTACCGGCAGCATCAAGCACCAGCACCCAATCGAAATTCTCTCCTATTCCGGGAGGTATAAATTCACGGGTGCCTTCATTTGAAAACTTACCTATCCTTTGTACCTGTCCGTTCCGCGGACTGTACCACCAGGCAATTACATTTTTGTCGCTAATAACATCCATTCTGACTGAAAAGGGCCTTCCAACAGGAGCATACACCATGGCATACGCCCCTTCACTGTCGCGGGTAGCCACAAAACGGTACCTGCCGGCGCCCGGGACTGAAGTGGTCACCTCATCGGGAACAATTATCGAATCATCGGGAATGCGTGTTAAAAAAGGCCTTGATTCCATAAGCCGCCGGCCATATTGCATTTGCTCCGCTCCGGGCTGATCAATGGCTTCATGCCAGGGCATCAATGGGAAGTTAACCGGGTTACGACCGGGTTGCCACATCTGCCAAACAGAATGGTGGCCATATGTATGACCAAAAGCCCCGCTGAACAAGTTCCAGTATAGTGGTCGCCGCACATCAGCCGAAGTGGAATGTCCGTTTTCCTTAGGGTTAAACTGAATAGGATGATCTTCATAAATAGGCTCCCCATCAACTACCGGCTTTACAGGCATGCGGTTATAATCCTCAAGCGTGTTTTCATAAACACCTGTATAATTAGGATTATGACCATTCTGCCGCATGTTAAAATCAAGCCAGTCCTCTTCATGGAAATACTGTGAAGAACCCTGACCCCCGGTCGGATGAAAGGTTATAAGATGGGCCCCTTCATCTCCACTGCGGATACCTTTTGCCATTGAACGCACTATCTGTCCGTGGACCTCCTCCTCCAAAGGCCGATCGCCCCCAACGATCCAAATTATATTTGGTGAATTTTTATATCGTTTTCCCAATATCTCACCAAATACAACTGCATTCTCCGGAGTGAATACTACCGGTCCAACCCCCCATTTTTTATTCCATTTATCGCCCCAGGTAGGAAGCAAACCTATGAACATTCCTTTCTCCTCCGCTTTTTTAATCACCCAATCAACATGTTGAAAATAGGCTTCATTTATTTTTTCGGGATCATTATCAACCAATGGCGTTTCACCTTCGGCATTGGGTGTATTTAACCCATCGAGTTCGGCCAGTATTACTGCCTGAATCACAGTAAACCCTTTTGCCCTTCGGTTCTCAAGGTATTGCTCCGTTTCTTCCTTGTTCAACCTGTGAAAAAGCTCCCAGGCGGTATCGCCCAGGTAAAAAAACGGCGCTCCGTCTTCGAAAACCAAAAACCGCTTGTTCCCGGACACAACTAATTCACCACGTGAAAAATCAATTGGTTTGCCTGCCCATTTGGGCACCTGACCTGTGGAACTTATAAAGATTATCAGAAAAATCAGAAGGAGTGAATATTTAATATTATGATTCATTTAACTAAGGGATTATGAAAAATTATTACTTAAGGTAAGTTCATCTTCGAAAAATAGAAATATTTTTAATGACTTCAAAAAATGATTCATTTTAAAGAATAAAAAAAGCAAATGCAAATAATATAGTTTCCTAATAAACTGTTTATTTATGTTTGATGCAGAAGACCTGAATGTGCCATTTATAAAAACTGATTTCTTACTACCCGATTCCTTACTTCTTAAAAATATTGCTCATTTTTAGGAGTCTATAAAATTAAACTTCGTTTTTTAAATGCTTTTGTTAGTTTTACACATCTTTATTAACCAATGGATGAAAATTAAGTATCGGGTCATCAAATATCTTATGGCCGTAGGGATCCTGTTATATGCAATACCCTGCAGTTCTTCTGTTGCATTTTATCATTACGGTATCGAAAACGGATTGCCTGAAGCACGCATAAACAGTATTACTCAGGATTCGACCGGGTTTATCTGGCTGGCAGGAGAAACCAGTTTAACACGTTTTGACGGGCATCAATTTCGAAAATATGAAAGTTCCATACAATCGACACTGCCCTGGAATAAAATCAGCACAATTTTTTCTGATTCAGAAGGCACACTCTGGGTAGGATCGGACAATGGTTTTTCATATTATAACTTTTTAAAAGATCAGTTTAAAGTTCCGGTCTCCGGCTGGGATGGAATACTTGTAACAGGATTCGCAGAAGGCCACAATGGCCAGCTTTGGATTTCAACAAACAAAGGGTTGGCTCAATATGACAAAAATACATCACAAGTAACCTGGTTTTTTGGTGCTGAAAATGAACTTAGTGCCCGCAATATAAAACATGTTTGCAGCCAACCAGACGGCAAAATATGGGCCGTTAGAAATCCTAACGAGTTGTACCAACTAAATCCTGAAACCGGTGAAACAAACCGTTTTGGCACCATTGACGGTGCAAACATAAATGAGTTTTATATTACCAATCTCAGTTTCTCGGACGGAAGATTACTGATAAGTACTGAATCGAATGGGTTCTACATATATAACCCCGACAATGGCAAAATAAAAAAATTCATAGTTGGTTACCTCTCCAATACAATTCACCATGCTGATGTGGAAAACGATTCAACAATTTGGCTGGCTACAGCCAGCGGTCTTTATCAGCTAAACCAATACACCGGTAACTATCTGCAATATTCTAATATTGTTGAAGATCCGCTCAGCATGGAAAACACCACCATTAAATATGTTTTTGTCGATCGTGATAAGAACCTGTGGGTTTCTTCGGGAATCCGGGGCATCGATTTTGGCTTAAAGGATATCATGTTTACACATTTTATGTATGCTAAAGATGTACCTTATTGTTTGACACAACAGGAAGTGGTGTGTATTGATTTTGATAAATCAAATAATTTATGGCTGGGGTACGAATCCGGCTTGCTCGAAAAACACAGTTCCGACCCTTTTATTAAAACTCCATACCACCTGCATTCCAGAAATAACGACATAATTTCCGGAACCATTTACCGGGTTTTTGAAGACAGTAAAAACCGGATTTGGGCTGGTGGATGGAGAAGCGGGTTGCAAAAATTAAACAGCAATAAAACTCTGTTTAAAGCTGCAATAATAAAACCAGCATCGCTTGCTGAAAAACTGGATAGGGCTAATATTCTGGATATAGTTGAAGCACCCGACGGTAATTTATGGGTGAGCACGAACGGGACCGGAGTTTTTAAATATAACCCCGACAATAAGGATGCTACATTATTTCAGTTTCATGAAAACAACCCCATAATGGGGATTACCAATGACTACACTTCTGATTTGTGCTTCGACAAGCAAAATAATTTATGGATTTCGAGCAGTTACGGTTTGTCGGTGCTTGATTTGGAAAGCGAACAAATTACCCGCTATTATCATAACCGGGAAGATTCTGTATCCCTTTCCAGTGATGTAATACAAGCACTTTATTGCGACAACTCAGGATTGGTTTGGGTGGGCACCAACAACGGCTTAAATGTATTTATCCCCAAATTAAACCAATTTAAACGTTTAAGCATTAAACAGGATTTTTCAAGTGACGATATTTCAAGTATCGAATCCATTAAACCGGGGGAAATCTGGATCAGCACTAAATCCGGTATACTTTTCTTAACTTATAACTGGCATGAAAACACGAAAGAACTTGAATACGAATGCGAATATTTTTTTGAATCCAACGGACTTATTTCCAATTCATATTATAACAGATCATCAACAACCGAGCGGAACAGCACAATATTTTTTGGTGGAAACAAAGGAGTCGATATTCTTAATCCTGGCGAAAATAGAAAGTCATCTTATTTACCGCCCAAAGCTTTAATTACTGATGTGTCCGTCTACGGAAAAAGTGCTTATCCGCAAACAAGTAATTACGATAACATTCGGTTGTATGAATTTGAACACGACCAGCAAATGATTTCTTTCCGGTTCACTTCATTAAATTTCACCAACCCAAATCAACAAAAATACCGCTACCAATTGCATGGGTTCGACAATCAATGGGTGTTTCCGGAGAACGAAAAAGTAGCCACTTATACCAACCTAAGGCCCGGCGGTTACCTGTTTGTTGTTGAAACAATGGACAAAAACGGCCAATGGAGCACACAAAACGGTTCCGTTGAAATTAAAATCAACCCACCAATATGGGCAACATTGCCATTTATTGTTCTATTGGTTATTTTTGTATTTGGCACATTGTTTATTGTAAACCGCATTCATAATAACAATATACGAAACCAACAGCGAAAACTGGAAAAAATTATTGATGCCCGAACCAAAGAATTGTTATACAACAATGCAGAGCTGGAAAAATTAAATCAAACCAAAAACAAGCTATTTTCCATCATCTCACACGACCTGCGAAGTCCTTTTGCCGGTGTGATGGGTATTCTTGAGCTGTTAACCGATGAAGATTCCGGAATAGAAGAAGACCGTAAGACAGAACTGCTGGTAATGGCAAAAAATTCTGCAGAAAATACCTTTGAACTTCTCGAGAACCTGCTTACCTGGGCACATTCACAAATGAAAAATACCGTTAGCAAACCCATAAAACAAAACCTAAGCAGCATTTTAAACAAAAATATTGAGTTGAAAAAAACCGCAGCCCAACAAAAGGAAATAGAAATCCTGCGAAATTTCCCTGAAGAGCTGGAAGCCAACTTCGACAGCGATATGATAAACACTGTGGTCAGGAACCTGCTGAACAATGCTGTTAAGTTTACCCACCCCGGTGGTAAAATTGAAATCTCTGCCTTCCGCGAAAATGGAGATGTAATAGTTAGTATTGCCGACACTGGGATAGGAATCGACCAGGAGGATACTGAAACCATGTTCTATGACGGAAATATTAGCAGAAAAGGAACCCTCGGAGAAAAAGGTACCGGACTTGGATTAATTATCTGCAGAGAATTTGTAGAAAAGAATGCCGGAAGGATCTGGGTTGCTCCAAATCACCCAAAAGGAACAGTATTCCATTTCACGATACCACCATCCTAATACCTCAATTTAACCGGAAACAGGTTAAAAACAATTCACTAAAACACACTTTTTTTGAGAACATATGCTTCATGTTGTTGTTTTCATTGTGATAATAATTATAAAACCACAATGATTTAGTTATCTTTAATGAAAAACAACCACGCAATAAAAAAGGAAAAAAAGCAACTGACTGCAAATGTAATAGGCGCCACGGGACTCGTTGGAAAACAGATTGTGAACCTCTTGCTTGAAAACCCAAAATTTGATAAAGTAAGAATATTTGTCAGGCATGATTCGGGAACTGTGCACCCAAAACTGGAGCAGCAAATTGTAGATTTCAGCAACCCCGATACATGGGAAAAACACTTAAAAGGAGATGTTCTTTTCTCTGCATTGGGCACCACTTTAAAAAAGGCAGGCAGTAAAGATAAACAGTATAAGGTGGATGTAAGTTTTAACCTTAATTTTGCACTAAAGGCTAAAGTGAAAGGTATAGAAACCTACGTTCTGGTTTCAGCAGTTGGCGCCAATTCCGGCTCCCGGATCTTCTATAACCGCATAAAGGGTGAGCTCGACGATGCGGTATCTAAAATCGGATTCCGCAAACTGACCATCCTGCGACCTTCGGCACTGGCCGGGGATCGGGAGGAAAAGCGATGGGGGGAAAAAATAGCTATCCCAATTACAGGTATTATTACCCGGTTCATTTTTAAAAAGTACCGGCCAATTGAAGACAAAACTGTTGCCCTGGCAATGATTAATGCTTCACTGAGGCCACCAGCCGAAAAAATAATATGGACAGCCGATGAAATTTTTGCACTGGCTGGGGAAAAATAAATACCATAAGTAAAAAAATACCTCTTAATTAAAGGTTTCTTCAACTAAAACAGGATTTAAGTGTTTCACTGATATTCTTAAACTAAAAATTATGTACACCGGACTTTTACATACTCATAATCTTTTTCGCTGGCTGGCACTTATTGCAATTGTGGTAGCACTAATCTTTGCTTTCCAGGGTTGGTTTGCAAAAAAAGACTGGACCAAAAAGGATAACCTTGCAGGCTTGTTGCTTACAATTTTTGTTGATATCCAACTGGTAATCGGGTTGATTCTATATTTCTTCGTTAGTCCATTCACCAAATCGGCATTTGCCGACTTTGGCGCAGCCATGAAGAATTCCGTTTTGCGTTTTTATGCCGTCGAGCATATTTTAATTATGATAATCGCCCTGGTACTGATTCATATTGGCCGTGTCAAATCTAAAAAAGCAACACTCTCAGTAAACAGGCACAAAGCAGCAGCCATCTGGTATGGCATTGCCTTTATTTTAATTCTGGTCGGAATCCCCTGGGACAGGGCCCTCCTCTAACTAAACGTCTGCTTTTATTTCCATATGGTACCTGCTCCAATACTCTGGAGGGTTCCGAAGAAAGTACCAGAACAGCAGATGATTGACAGTCAATCATCTGCTGTTCCTTTCTTTGTTTTGATTCAGCAACAAATAAACCCTGAATTGCCACAGCCAACTGCCATTAATGCTACTTTCAGTAAAACAACAACAAGCCCTGCAAGCCTGCTTTCAAAATAATGTACAGGCAGAACATATTTCTATGCTCAAAAAACATCAGCATCAGCAAAATTTATCAATTAAAATTTACGAGGAAAAAGATATTCCAGGAAGTTCTTTAAAGTCCCAAATCTATTATGCAGCCCCGAAGAAAATTCCGCCTTTTCATGTCATGACCAGCATTTATATTTCTTCGAAATAAACTGGTATTAAATTCGAAGTTTATTCGTACTAAATTCGTAATTTTACGAATTTAATACGAATAAACCTCGAATATACATCGAATATACTTCAAATATAAATAGGAGAAAATCTCTGCCTGGTACCCTTCAGGAAAATAGTGTTACAGGTAGAATTTCTTACTGTTGAAACCCCTGTAGTAATGAATGTTGGTTGGAAGATAGAATGTGCAGAATTACTAAAGTGACAAGGCGTTTTTTAAAAATGTAACGGCACCCGCTTTCCATTGAAACAGGCGCCGTTTAGTACTATTTTTTAAATGAGACGATCGTTAAATATACGATCGTTTCTATTCAATTATTCATTCAGCAGCTTGTGTGCAGCAAGGGCCATGAACATAAAGTGTGTGGCTCCCCCACCCATAACATATTCGGTTTGCTGCCAGAAATAGGGCCATTCTTTCAGTTCCGGGAAATCGGGACGTATAATTCCGGTTCCTGAAGCTACACCGCCCGGAATAAATGACCAATCAGCCCGGTTGACTCCGTATGCTACAAGTAACGATTTCGACCCTACCCCTGATGCAAATGAGGAAGTGTTCTCACCGGGATGGTTTCCCAAAACAAAATTGAGTGCATTTAGTAACAGGCTGTTATTAAACATTTGCGGCATGTTTTTATGCAAAAAGTAATGTTGCATTCCCAGGCGCTGAATGCCCCAGCCATCGCCCCATACACGGATGTTATAAGGAACACCGAATGGATTTTCGTTTTGTTTTTCATTTAAATCGGCCTGCAACTTATGAAAGGCGGGCATTAGCTTCTCCCTGAATTTAGTTTCACCCAGGTTGTTGAAAACCCTTGCTACCATATACCCCACTGAATTCATGTTGCCGGCAATCTGTTCTTCCATAGCCAGCAAGTCGTTTTTATATTTAGCGTCACCGGTTGTAACAAACAGTTCAACGGCAGCATTTATACGTGATGTAGCCCATCGCCCGGAACTTTCGCGGTCCTCATCGTACAGGTCAACAGCAGCCTGAAGGCATTGCTGTGCAAGGTCATCGTTGTACCCTTTCAATACACGGGCAGCAGCGGCCAATCCCTGAATTGCAGTATATTCATGCCCGGGGTGTTCTTCGGTGAATACCCACCGGTCGTCGGTCTTCCCCGATTCGGTTCCTGTACGTTCATTTTCGTCCAGCTCAGGGTTGTATTTCAGACCGTCGGTCATGGCTGTCGCGTCACCCAACATTACATACTGACGCAGGTCGTTGCATATGATTCCCCTGTATAATCGGCCAAGGTTATGGTAACCGCCTAAAATCGACAGTACCCCATGCTCCACCTGTTGCAAAATGTCGGGTTTACCGTCAGGCCGATGGATTTCCACGATGCGGCTTTGCTGGTCGACAGAAGTCTGATCCCAATCCACGTCAAATTCTTCATAGGCCAATGCCAGTGTCCATACAGTTCCGGATTGCGATTCTACCCGCAGGTCATAATCACCGGCATCGTGCCAGCCGCCGGTATTCAGACCGGGCACCTGGTCCATCGGTTCATAATCGGTAAGAGTAGAAGACCCCTGCAAATAACCATCGAAATGGTTAGTATCGACAGGTGCCATCAGTGCATCGTCCATATGGCAGTGGTCGTGCCACACACGGTAACCTTCATTGATGCGCATATGGCACATCTGCACCGGCAGGAAATATTCAAGGGTAGGCTGCCACACATGCCTGTCATAAACATCGGCTCCAATCTTGAAGGGTTCGGTTTTAAAATCGCCGTACATGACCTGGTACATTCCGGGCTTTTTAACTTCCGAGAAATCGAACTGGTAATAATTAAACCGGAGGTATTTTCCCCATTTTTCAGGAGTCCCCGATTTTACGTTTTCAAATCCTCCGTTTTCCGACATTCGGATAAGCGAAATTTCATCAATGGAAGCATCGTTCTTATCCAATTCAAGGGAGGCTATTTTTGGCTGATTAATATGATATCCTACCTGGCTCACATGAACAACAGGTTTATGCTTAAAGTCTTCAACCACATAAGGTTCAAACAGCCATTCAATGGCATTTTTGGTGGCGCCTGAAGGCACTTCAGAACGCACAACGAACCAGCCGTTGTTATGGTAAAAACGTCCGTCGAGCAGTTGCAGATCGGCCTGTTCGGAAGTGATTACCATAGTCAGTTCCTTTTCATCAGGCGCCAGCGTGAGCTTTTTCCCTGTTGCCAGCGGGTAAGCCTGCCATGCACCATCGGAATCCTGCTGCATGGGGCCATTTGCCTGTACTGGAAAAATACCTGCCTGGTTGTCCATGTACCACGATTTGCCAAAATAAAGGCCAGGAAACAGTTCAAGGTTAAAACCCACCTTGCCGATCCATTCTTCGGGCAGCGGTTCTTTTAAATCGACTACTATGCGGAAGTTTTTACCTTCGCCAAAGACTCGTACATCGTAGCTGAATTCCAGGTCGGGATAATAAATAGGGTTAAAACCTTTTCCGTTGCGGCTTTCATCGGGATACGAACAGGTAACCCTGATCTCGTTGTTTTCAGGGAAGATTTGCCGTTCGCCGGTAACAGGTATGGGTTGCCACTGACCGGGTGTGGGTTCCAAACGAATATCGCCATTTGTGGCAATGCGGGTACCGTTTTGAATTATGCCTATGGCACCCTGATGCCCTTCAGGATAAATATCATAAAATACCATGACGTTCAGGCCCGGCATTTCAAAATATTCATCATCGTTAATAACTAATTTTTGGGCTGAAAGTGAAAAAGTTACAGCAATTAATAATGCAAGAATGAATAATTTCCTCATTTTAATAACGGTTTAGATGTTCAAATTGTAAATATAACAATATAAACCATTTTTAATAATCAGACGAAGAAGAATACCCATTGCAAAAGGGCCTTTCACGTACCAGGCAAATGTCTTTTCTATTCCAGCTATCTTATAATTTTAAAATATAGTCTTTTACAAGTTCAAGCACTTTTGGCGATATGGTTTCTTCAATTTTTATGTATTCCGAGATATCACCCGTTTCAGCTGTTTGAAACAGATGATTCAGACCAGGCATTACCACCAGTTGATTTTGTTCGTGTCCATTATCAAGGGCTGTTTCCAGTTCCTTTTGGTTAAGCGCTGCAGGAACCTGCTGGTCTTTTTCTCCCAGTATTGCCAGCACCGGGATGTCAAGCGCGTTAATAGTTTCTTCAGGATTGTACCTGAGTGCATATCGCCACCAGGCTTCCAACACCATGCCTGCTGAACCATTAATCCGGTCATCATTCCATTGAAGCTTGTTTTTTTCTGCTTCACTTAATCCTGCATAAAAAGTTTTGGCCTCCTGCATTGCCTGTTCGGTTGAAATATCTTTTATTGCAATTTCATTGAAAGCCTCATGCACTTTTCGCTGAATTTCAATGAATTCATCTGAAGCACCCATTTTCCTTGACGACTCTGCCCGTTGGTAATTTACATTGTCACCAATATTTGAACCGGGCCCTGCCAATAATACAATAAATGCTACATCAGTTGACCTGGAAGCAGCAATTGGGGCCATCATACCCCCTTCACTGTGACCTATTAATCCTATTCTGGCAGTGTCAATCTCACTAATGGATTTAAGGAATTCAATTCCTGCAAGTCCGTCATCAGCAAAATCGCCGGTAGTGGAACTTTTAAAATCGCCTGTTGATTTGCCAAACCCCCGGTCATCGGCACGCAGAACGGCTATACCATTCCGTGTAAGGTAATCGGCTAAAACAAGAAATGGCTTATGCCCCACTATTTCTTCATTTCTGTTTTGCGGCCCTGAACCTGTCAGCAGAACCACTGCAGGAAATGGCCCCCGCCCTTGTGGCAAGGTTAAAGTCCCTGCAAGCTGAACGTCTGCCTTTTCATTCTTATAAGTTACTTCCTTTTCCACATATGGATAAGGCTTTACAGGCTCCTGCGGCCTTTTATATACCGGCAAATATTCCACACGTTCAAATTCCAAAGGGAAAGTGTACGGCCCCTGTTTGAAATCGGTAATAATTTTTGTTTTATCCTCATTGTATTCCCCCTCAACGACAATTCCTGCCTTTGAGCTGAGATATATTTTGGAATCTTCAACTTTCACCTCATCAAAATTTATCTCCCCGCTTCCCTGATCAATGCTGTTAAATGAGGCGTTATATTTTCCTTCCTCATCCTTTTGAATGGTTATTCCAAGGCGCAGTTCCTTACCGCCCACTTTCAACGTATCGAGAAAAACTCCCTTTTCGGAATATCCGGTTTGTGAATAACCATATCCACTATACAAATAACACAAGGCGAAAAACATTAAAAATAAGGAAATTGGTTTCATAGCAGTTAAATTAAACTTTTATTATCTGTCGCAAATAGCCAAATTAAGTTACAAAAAAAACCACCATGAATTCAGTAAGGTTCATAATAATAAAAATGTATAAAAGCTTTGCCTTTTCCTGGTGAACAGTAATTTTTTTTAAATCTATTCATCTTGTAGGGTCATAAAAACTGATTATATATAAACAAATTGCTGAATTTTAACTGTTAGCCAAAAAGCAAAAAACTTAACAGTATTTTTGTTTACTTTCGTCGGTATTAAATGTCATATTTACCAAGGTTTAAGAAATAAACCAAATGAAATTTTATCGAAAAACCGTATTCGTTTTAATTCTTTTTATTCTCCCGTCACTTTATACGTGCTTTGCCCTTGAAATAAAAGAAGACAGCTTAAAACATATTTTACAAAGCGCTAAATCCGAATCTGAAAAAGTTGTAACCTTACTGCAACTGGCAAGAATATCGAAATCAACGAATAAAGAGAAGTCGATTGATTATTATACACGGGCTTTGCAATTTGAAAAAAATGAACTAGAAAAGGGTGTTATATTGGATACCATTGGATTATTCTACCTGCAATTGGGAAACAATTCAGATGCTTTGATAAATTTTCACCAGGCCAGGGAAATTTTTCAGCAAAAGAATGACAGCTTATGGCTGGGTAAAATTTACAACAATATTGCTGTTGCCAATTTTTGGCTGGGAAACAGCATCGAAGGCCTCTCCTATTACCAGAATGCTTTGCATATTCGGGAAGCACTGCAAGATAAAATCGGCGTTTCGAAGGTTATGAATAATATAGGGCTGGTTTACCAGGAATGGAACCTATACAAAAAAGCGCTTACCTGGCATGAGAAGGCTTTACAGGCTTCTCTTGAAATAAACGATAATGCAGCAATGGCCTATTCCTTTTCTAATATTGGACGGTGCTATGAAAATTTAAAAGATTATGATTCAGCTTTAGCCAGCTATCGCACCGGATTCAGTTATCAGATACAATTGGATAAACAAAACCTGACCAATTCATTTTTCTCTTCATTTTTTGGTAGTGTATACAATCAGATGAATATTCCCGACTCAGCTCTGTACCATTACCAAAAAGCCCTTGATTATGCCAACCGGATTAACAATAAAAACCGGATTGCCATTGCAGATTATAATCTCGGAAAAACTTACATTGATTTGAATGAACCTGAATTGGCAAAGGAACACCTGCAAAGGAGCTATTCTGTCTCCATTGAAAATAATTACAAATCGCTGGAAAGAGACAATCTTCTCATTATGTCGAAAATTGCTGAAGAAGATGGGGAAATATCCAATGCACTTCAATTCCTGAAAGATGCGAACCTGATAAATGACAGTCTTTTTAACATCGAAAAAATTGCAAAGTTTACCGATTTACAAGTCAAATACTTTACAGAAAAACAAAATCAGGAAAACCTGTTACTGAGAAAAAACAACGAAATTCAAAAAACAGCCATCCGGCAGCAAAAACTGAAAACAAGAATATTGGTTGCAAGTGGAATATTTGTACTTTTTATTTTGACATTTATGATACGAAGCCGAATTTTGTTAAAAAAATTAAGTGCCAGGCTGGAAAAGTCGGAAAAAGAATTGTTAGAAGCCAATGCCGGAAAAGATAAATTTTTCACTCTTATCGCCCATGATCTAAAAAGCCCGTTTAACGGGTTGCTGGGAATAATGGAAATTCTCTCCGAAAATTTCGAGCAGTTTTCTTCCGAAAAAACAAAGAAAATGATATTGGAACTAAGAAAATCAGCCATCAATGTTTACGCTTTGGTGGAAGGATTACTTAGCTGGTCACAAATTCAAACTGGAAAAATTAACTACCGGTTTGAAAAAACAGATTTGTTTGAAGTTGCACAAAAAGTTAATGATCAACTGTTAAGCAATGCACAAAATAAAAATATTACTCTGGAACAGAATATTGGCGAAAAAACTCTTGCTTTTGCTGACGAAAAATCTGTTTCCACAGTTTTTAGGAATTTGGTTTCTAATGCCATAAAATACACTAATCCGGGAGGCCAGGTAAAAATTACAGCCGTTAGGAATGAAGATTTTATTAAAATTTCTGTTACTGATAATGGAATTGGAATGAACCCGGAAACGCTAAAAAAACTATTTACCATTACAGAAAAAGTTTCAGAAATCGGCACAGCCCAAGAAACCGGAACCGGATTAGGTTTAATCCTTTGCAAAGAGTTTGTTGAAAAAAACAAGGGAAAAATCTGGGCTGAATGCGAACCGGGTAAAGGAAGCCGTTTTATGTTCACATTGCCTGCTGCATGAGTCAGATCATGATGATAAAATGACTGCGGGTTATATCATCACTTATAAACGTATTCAGATGATTCCAACTGAATAAAATATCATTGATGAAAGGCAAATATTTCACCGTATTTTAATTCGAAACAATATTTGGTTCCGTCGCATTTGATCACGCATACGGTAATTACACCTTTGTAATTGAGACCATTCAATCGGGCAAACTGATGTTTTGGCCTGCAGCAAACCCAAGGGCCGGCGAAGTTGTCGTTCCTATTAGAGAGCACTGGCGATTACTGTTAAAGTCGCAATTCATTAAAATAAGCTATAATAAAAACCGCCCTGAATACAGGACGGCTCATAAAATAGAAATATATAAAAGCTTAGTTTTTACCCGGAGTATAAATTTCCTTTATTAAATGCTGGTATTTTACCGCCACCATGTTCCTGCGAAGTTTCAGCGTTGGCGACAATTCTCCGGTCTGGGGGGTCCATTCTTCGTGTACCAGCCTGATCCGGTTAATTTGTTCATGACTCCCAAGGGTTTTGTTAATGCTGTTCACTTCTTTTTGCATCTTTGCCACCACTTCCGGAACTTTAATAAGTTCCATGTTGTCGCGAAAATGAATTTTATGTTCCGAACACCAATCGTGCAAAATTTGAAAATTGGGAGAAATAAGCGCGCTGGCAAACTTCTCATTGGCGCCAATCACCATCACCTGTTCGATGAAGTTTGATGTTTTCAGCTTATTTTCAATCATCTGGGGAGCAATATACTTCCCTCCCGAAAGCTTAAAAATTTCTTTTTTCCGGTCGGTAATTTTAAGGTACTTATTGTCTTCAAAAACGCCAATGTCACCTGTATGAAACCATCCATTTTCATCGATCACCTGGGAAGTCATTTCCGGTGCTTTGAAATACCCCATCATCACACCCGGACCCTTACAGAGTATTTCTCCATCATTGGCTATTTTCACTTCAAAACCTTCAAGTACCGGCCCAACAGTTCCAATTTTCATTTCACCGGAAGCCGGGTTATTTACAGCTATTACCGGTGAAGTTTCGGTAAGTCCATATCCTTCAAGATTATACATTCCTGCCATTCCAAGCACCCGGGCTATCCGGGGCTGCAATGCAGCTCCCCCGGAAACTACGTAAACAATATTTCCACCCAATGCTTCACGCCATTTGGAATAAATTAACTTATCGGCAATTTTTATTTTTGCCTGCATAGATGGACTATACTTTTTATTGAATTCAAAATTTTGTGTAAGATTGAGGGCCCAAAAATAGAGGGCCTTTTTTATGCCCGAAAGCTCTTTTCCTTTAGCCACAAAACCATCGTATACTTTTTCAAGCAGCCGCGGTACCGAGTTAAACATGTGAGGTTTTATTTCCTTAATGGCTGTAACTATCTGCGACAGGTTTCCTACGTAATAAACCCCCATTCCCTTATATTGAAAATGGTAGTTTACACTACGCTCGTAAACATGACATAATGGAAGGAAACTAATTACACGGTGCTCCTTGCCCAGGTGATGCATTTTTACATGAGCCAGAAAATTGGAAACTAAATTTCTTTGAGACAGCATCACACCTTTGGGTGTTCCGGTGGTACCGGAAGTATAAATTATAGTAGCCAGATCTTCAGGTTCAATGGAGTCTTTCAACGACTTCAGTGCTGCTGTGAATTCTTCTTTTTTCGATTCGCCAAGATTAAGGATTTCCTCATAATTCCGGGCCTCCGGTACTTCTTCAAAAGTAAAAACATCTGTCAACCCAGGTAATCTTTTGGCAATTGGATTTAGCTTTTCAAAAAGCTTAAAATCGCCAACCAGCAACATTTTGGTATCGGAGTGTTCCAATATGTATTTATATTCATCTTCGCCAATGGTAGGATAAATGGGAACATGCACCACACCTGTCATGGCCATGCCCATATCGGCAAAATTCCATTCCGGGCGATTGGCAGTTACCGTGGCAATCTTGTCTCCCTTTCCATACCCCATTGCCAGCAACCCCAGCGCAAACTGGTTTGCTTTTTCATAGTATTCTTCTGTTGAGTAAGTGTACCAGTTTCCGTCTTTCTTTCCACCCAAAGCATCTTTTCGCGGAAACTCCTGTAAATATCTGTCCAATATGTCAAAGGTACGTGTTACGTCTACAGCCATTTTTGATCCATTTTAGAAACCGTCAAATATAGGCTTTTGAGGTGTCACAGAATTCCGAATGAAATAGGAATTTAGAATAATCTTACTATTTAGATTAAATCAAAACAATTGCAATAAACTGATTATTAGAATAATAATATAAAAATTATCGACTAAAAGAATAATAGATTCTAAAATTTAGAAATTTATACATGTAATTTAACTGCAAATCATGCCCCAATTTCGGTACAAATGATCAGGCAGGAATTAGATTCCAGTAAAGGTCAGTTTTTTAATTTAACTGCTCTTTCGCACTTTCATATTTGACATCCTTCACGTATGCCCAAACCATTAATCCAATTAATATTGCAAAGCTTATTGGAACAGCAGGGTTTACTCCGTCGGCAACTCCCTTTCCATAGGAATGCAATCCGGAAAGGTAGTAGTTAACCCCAAAATAGGTCATTATCACAGAAGCGTAACCAATGACTGAAGCAACGGTATAATTATACACCCCCTTAAGTGATGGTATAAGGCGCATGTGAACAATAAATGAATAGATTACAATTGTGATGAGCGACCAGGTTTCTTTAGGATCCCATCCCCAGTAACGGCCCCAGCTTTCATTGGCCCAGACACCTCCAAGAAAAGTACCAATGGTGAGAAAGTACAATCCCACGGTTGCCGACATCTCGTTAATAGTAGTCAATTGATCGATAAACAGGTTCACCTTATGTTTGTTCGATTGCTTCCGTAATACCATAAGTACCAGAACCAATATGCCAAGAAAGAAACTTAACCCCAAAAACCCATAGCTTGCAGTAATGATTGATACATGAATGGTGAGCCAGTAAGACTTCAACACGGGTACAAGGGGGGTTATTTCCGGACTCATCCAGCTCAGATGGGCAACAAACAGGGAGATCCCTGCCAAAAATGCTGAGGTCCCCACCACCATAGGGTATTTCCGCCCGAAAATAATACCGGCAAGCATAGCTGCCCATGCCACATATACCACCGATTCGTACCCGTTGCTCCATGGTGCCCTTCCTGAAATATACCAACGGATAATAATGCCTGCCGTATGAATAATGAACAGAAAAATAATCGTAAAAAAGAATGATTTCTTCAAAAGTGATGGCAACTGCTTTTGACGGAAGATATTAATAAACAAAACGAATAGTAAAAGAAACCCAAAAAGAAGATAAAATGGCCATATCCGTTCGAAAGGATTCACTTTATTGTATAGGATCTCAGCATTTTTTAGAGTTTCCGAAGGAAGCAGATCACCGCCGTTGTTTTGCTGAAATGCATCCACCGCATTCAGCACTTCCAATGCCTGGGCATTATCCTGCTGCTTAACCGACTGAAGCAATAAGTTGAAACCGCTCTTGATAAATATTGAATCGCCACCGGAATATTCAGCTGCTTCTTCACCCGGTGAATACCAGGGATCTTCCGCCTGCTCCCGGGGAAAGATGTTAAACAGCGATCCACGAAATACCATAAAGCTGATACTCACTCGTTCATCGAGGTAAATGTATTCCTTTTCAACCCGGTTACGAAAAGCTGCGGGTTTAGCGAATGCAGTCTGCACTTTTTCGGCTATACGGTAATTTCCCTGCATATCGAACAATTGCTGAACGGAAATGTAATTACCACCAATTCCCAGTTCATTGGCCACGGTTTTATCCGACACTCTTATAATTGGTTTGGTTTGCCATACTTCCGGATAAGCCATCATGCTTAGTACCACCTCGTCAGCCGGTTTGCCATAAAGGGACGACTTTCGGCTGACTTTACGCACAATTTCACTTGTAAGTGATGACATTGGCTTTATGCGACCATCGACGCTTTGCACCCAAATTTCACTAAATTCAGTTACCACCTCATTATTCAGTTCCGGAATGTCGGCCCCTGAGCCCTCCTGTGCCGATGTGCTGTATGAAACAGCGAACAGCACAATCCCCAGGGTAGTAGCTTTTACCGAACTTTTTTTCAACCGCTGCACGAGGTACCTGAAATAAGAATTTTTATTTATGAGTGATAGGGCAAACCCAATAGCCAATAAAATGTAGCTGATATAGGATAACCAGGTACCCCAAAGATCATAGTTTACCGACAGCACCGTTCCCTTTTCATCGCGGTCGTATGAAGACTGGAAAAATTTATACCCTTTGTACAAAAGGGTATTGTTCATATAAATTCGGACATCGCGCTCCACACCTTCATCCTCATCAATCAGCACCACTTCGGAAGCGTAAGATGATGGTGATTCCGAACCGGGATACCGCTCAAGTTGAAAATCTTTCAGATACAAACGAAACGGAAGTTGCCGGGGTTTGGCGCCGTAGGCCAGTTTTAAGGTAACGCTTCCAAGGGGCACCTCAATTGTATCTGCAGCCATGCTCGCATGGCCAAATACAGGAATGGTCTGTTCAGTTTCATCAGTTGAAACCCGCACCATTACAGCCTGTTCATTTGTTTCATGAGCACTGGCTACCGCAGTAAAAGAAGCATTTGGAAGGTAATCGCGTACCAGAAACCTGAAATCATTCATATTATAAATAAACATTTTCTGAATAGCTATGGTATCGCCGGAAGCGTACTTCGTTGTTTCCTGGCTTGCCATAGTAGTTTCTTCTATCGGAAATTCCGACAACAGATATAGTTGATTGTCTTGTGTAAAAAAGTTTATCGGGGTTTCCCGTTTCGAATCGAAGCCAGCCACAAAACCGGGATACTCAAGCACCTCTCCCTGGCGGAAAGTGAACGACTGCATTCCCTGCCTGTCGGGAGCTGCAAATACAAAATCGAGAACAGGTTCACCAGATGCGGAAGGTATGGCTTTGCGCTCGGCATGGGGAAAAAATCCTATTGTTTTTACCTTGATATTTCCACCATTTAGTTTAAAACCTTCTGAAAACTGCCGGGGTGTAAGTTCCGAAAACCTTACTTCCTCTTCTTCTTCCTGCCCGTTCAATTCTGCATAGAAATATGATTCAGATGATAGAATATAATCAGAGCTGTCATTTTCACGTATGTGCATAGTCCCCTCAAAACTCAACCACCGCGTGATTGCGGCGCCCAGCAACATTACAAGGAACGCCACATGAAATAACCCCATTGTAAAACGTCGTTTGTTCAACAGTCGGAATCTAATAATATTGTTAAGCAGATTGAGTGCAAATAATACCCATATCAATTCAAACCACCAGGAATTGTAAACCAGGGAACGCGCCGCAGGTGTACCGTAACTGCTTTCAACAAAGGTAGCAATGGCCATAGAAAAGGCTAATATCAAAAACAAGAATGCCATAAACGGCATAGAAGTTAAAAACGAATATATCTTCTTCATCGGTACAGTTTCAATTAATGCGCTGAAAATAGTAGATTTTGGCAACATGGCAAAAAAGGGGATGCAAAAAAAGGAGGAGAAAGTGTTTTATTTAAAGTTGGATTGTGACAGAATCGTGAAGAATGGCCACAGATTTACAGAATTAGATAGGAATGATAGTCACGGATTCACAGATTTAATAGGGAAAAATAGCCACAGATTCACAGATTAGTTTATTGTATCAATCCTAAGCCTATAGTGGTTAAACCGGGGACATTCTGATCTGCATGCATGATTACATCAACCCGGAAATTTTTGGTTTTCTGCACCAGAAAGGACCATATAAAAATAGTTGGTGTCAAGGCCAGGAGCAGATGCCAAAGGAGTGGAGCTTAATAAATCAGCCATTCATTATCGTGAAGAAAAAAGCCCTGGCGGAAGATATTTTCCTGCCAGGGCCTGGAGTAGTAAACTTGGTCAGCAATAAGTAAAATACTCAATACCGAATTGAATGAATTGATTTAATCTTTAACGCAACGGACAGAATAACCCAGGCTGGTAAAGGCAAAATTGCGCGTCACTTTATTACTGTCGTGATTTAAATGCCTCGCCCATGCGGTTCCTGTAACATTTTCATTAGCGCTCCACCAGTAGCCAAACTTTCCCAATTCAGAAAACGTATCTTCACGAAATCCTCCGGGCAGGGCAGTAAATCCCGATTCGTTTGTAGCTCCGTCATTGGGTACATTCCACAAAGTAGTTCCTGAAGCTTTAAGTTTATCTCCTGCCACGTCTGCGCCTCCCAGATAATCTGTAAGTTCCGTCCATTCATCGTCGGTGGGCAAATGCCATCCCGAAGGACAAACATCCAGTTTGGCAGCAGTCCAATTATACAAAACTCCATAAGTATCGTAATTGGCTTCCGATTTGGCCACTGTAACATCGGTACCGTCATATCCGGAAACATAGTAATACGCAGTGGTGTTTGAACCGGTAGCCATTGCAGAAACTGAAGGCAGGTACTTCAGGTTTTCGGCCATCCATAACTGGTTACCGATACGAACTAAATTATACTGATTACCATCGCGTTCGTCGGTTAAGCCAATGCCTGCCTCTAAGTCAAGGATCATTAACTTCAGCTTATCGACATAAGCTTTGGTAGCAGCATCCTGGGCATCGGTCGGGTCTGCAATATTTTTAATCTGGGCTGCATTGCCGTCATTATCTTGAGCAATCACATCAGCAAGTGTCTGGATTTCGGTGAAGCTACCGGACATATTATTCCAGCGGGTGGTGTCATCGGCTGTAATACCAGCTGCTACCGACTCCAGGTAAACGGGATCAGTTTCATTGAGATTGATTCCACCTTCGCCCGATAGTTCATTGCGGAGCATGTTAACCGAATCTTCCAGAGCTTCTTTTGTAGACAAATGGCTCAAATCCTGATCGCCGGTGTTAACTCCGGAAAGGTTTTCAATGTTGACAAAATCGTCTTCAGTAATTCCGGCAGCAGGACTTGCTGTGAATTCCGGATCGGTTTCGCTCATGCCACCGGTAACACTTTCGGCTGTTTTGGCATGAAGGGCATAGGGAACACTCAACAGCTGGCTGATGCCTGCTATGGAATAATTGGTTCCTCCGGCAGGATCGGTTTCAGTTTTTATAAAATATTCACCGTTGCCCCAGTCAATATCAGAGAATTCTCCGGTTAATGCAATGCCTCCACCAATTTCCACGCTTACCAATCCATTGGCATTGGTTTTTGGATTTGGATTGTAAATCTCCTTATACACTTCAGTACCTGTTGGAGAATCCTGCAAAATGCTGACCCTCATTCCCACATCCTGGTTTATGAGTAGCTCACCGCTGTTGTTTCTTACCACTGCCTGATAACTCATTTTCAGGGGTGACTGGGCAAAAGTACTCGCCGATATAATTAATGTTGCCAATAAGGTATATATTCTTATCATAATTCACGTCCTCCTATTTTTTAATGATTTTAAATGATTTAATTTCCTGATCCTGGTTGATGATTTTAACAAAATAAACTGAGGGCATAAGATGCCCCATAGCGATGATTGTCTCATTGCTAATAAGTTTTTCAGTGTTTATCAGCCTGCTGTGCATATCATACAACCGGTATTCCAGTTTATTATTTCCTTTAAATGAAGCTGCTCCGGTATTTAAAATAAGATAATCAGCAGCAGGATTTGGATAAGCAGAAACTTCAAGGCTGATACCCGCAACCTTATTGGATCCGGTTACCGCAGAAATTTCGTAAGGCTGTTGAACACCCTGGGCCACAATGCCCTCGGCTCCTGTTACAGTGATATAAGCAGCCTGCCCCACAGTAAAGCTCAATGACCCTGCTTCACCTGAAGCATTCCCTCCTGAAACAGGGATGGCTTCCTGTGCAGAAGCAGCTGTAAATAATAAGATTATAACTGGCAAAAGCAGTGCTTCCTTCCAGTTAACCTTAAACGTTCTTGTTTTTTCCAGTGGTTTGTTTTTCATTTGACCTCCTTTTTAATGATTGGTTTTGTGTCTTACGTAATATTTCTATATACATTTCAGTTGCATCTTTCAAATGATGCTGACAGTATAAATTTCCAGGGAAACAAAAAAAATATTTGGAATTATGTGAAACAGCTATCCGTTACAATACCAGGGTATTTCAGATAGGTAACACATGTTATTTTCCGTAAAGCCGGATCGATGACTTATGTCCTTGGTTTTAATTGAGATACATTGATTTTATTCTATATTCATACAAAATGGTTTTGTTAAAGGTTTGTAAGGGATAAAACTAATAATTATATTTTAATTTTCAAACGCATGTTTAAAAAATTTGCTTTCTCTCCTTTTTTTGTTCGATATTAATGCTTTATAATGGATTTATTATCTCAGAAAAAAATTAAATTTTACATTATAACAAATTATTAAAATATAAAAATTTACCCATAATTACTTTGGTTCCTAAATACTTTATAACTAAATTAGTTTATCCAAAATCAATGAATACCTTGTAACATTATGAAAAAACTATTTCCGTTTTTTTTATTGGGTTCAGTAATTATATTGCTTATAGCAGTCTTCAGTTTCAAGCTGCCTTTGCAGGAAGAAGGCAACAAAAAAGGAGCATTCAAATACAAAGATTTCCAGAAACCTGAATATTGCCGGCAGTGCCACAACCAGTTTTACCAGCAATGGAGCCAGGCCATGATGTCACAGGCATACACGCATGAATGGGATGAGATTGAATACTTTAAACTTGCCGTTCCCCATTCAGAGGCTGACCCTGCCATGAAAGGGGTTCACGAAGGCTGCAATGGATGTCATACACCCATGGCATACCTTGCAGGGGATGTACCTCCTCCGCTTCCTTCAGAGAATTCGCGTGCCAATGAATCGGTTTCATGTGAGGTATGTCATCTGATAAAAGGCATTGAAGGTGACACCGCCTACAACTTTAACTGGGTTATTGAGCCGGGAACAACAAAATACAGTTCCCGTAAAGGAGATACAGAATCACCCGACCATAAAATAGTGGAAACCGATCTTTTCAGCGATACCAAAATCTGCGGCAGCTGTCATAATGAAAAAAGTCCATTTGGCATTTGGGTGAAATCCACTCAACTTGAATGGGAACAAGGTCCATATGCATCGGAAGGTGTACTTTGCCAGGATTGCCACATGCCGTCAACAGAAATGGCAACTGCCAAAATGGGTGCGGTATATCCCAATGCAAAAATGCATTTATTTAACGGTGCCCACGATCCGGGCAAAGTCAGGGGTACCATTGAACTGCGTATCCAGCCCGATATAAGAGAATCTGTGCCAGGTGAGCCTGTCGTATTTACCGTAACACTATTTAATCAGAAAACCGGCCATAAATTCCCGACAGGTTCCGTTGAAGACAGGATTGTGTGGCTGCATGTAGAGGCTGAAGATGAAAAAGGAAATGTATACCATCTGCCTGTTGACAAAAAAGGCTTTGAAGGTGAGGAATATACCATAGCAAGTGATGTGCTGGCCTACCAGGACATGGGCGTACCACTTGGAATTGATAACTTTGAAGGAGTAAGACGGGAGGAAGTGCCGATCGGGGACAGGATCTTCAGAATGCCCTATTTCGACCCACAGGGACGTATGACCATCATGCAATGGAACACAGCTTCTCTGGGTGTTGATTACCGCATAGGACCACGTGAAACGAAAACCGAAACCTATACATTTGAACTTCCATGGGAAACAGAACCTGGCCAGCTGAAGGTTAAGGCTACCTTGTATTACAGGCTGCTGGTAAAACCGGTTGGGGAATATTTGGAAGTCCCTGAGGAAGAGTTCGCTGCCCTTGAGGTCAACAGCCATTCAACTGAAATTACTGTTTATCCATAAATAATAAAAACCGGCTTTATGAAAAAATTATACTTTCCACTATTGTTTATATTATTTGCATTTTTTGTAGCTGAAAAAACTTTTGCCATACCTGCCTTCGCCCGAAAGTACCGGCTTAGCTGCACCACCTGCCATGCGCCTGCCGCTCCAGCTCTTAAACCCTATGGCGATGAATTTGCCGGAAACGGGTTCAGGCTTGAAGAGGAACAGTCACCTCGTTACTTTATGGATACCGGTGACGATAAATTATCCCTTCTCAGGGAACTTCCTATAGCTGTAAGGCTTGATGGTTTTGCAACCTATAACTTCGACAACAGTGAACGGATTGACTTTGCTTCCCCATACATAGTCAAATTTTTATCAGGCGGTGAACTGTCGGAACGCATTTCTTACTATTTCTATTTTTATTTTAGCGAACGGGGCGAAGTTGCCGGAGTTGAAGATGCTTTTTTAATGTACAACGACCTGTTTGGCATTGACCTTGACATTTATCTGGGCCAGTTCCAGGTTTCCGATCCGCTTTTTAAAAGGGAACTCCGCCTTTCGCTCGAGGATTATGTATTGTATACTTCGCAAATAGGCACATCCGGTGTTGATTTAACATACGATAAAGGACTAATGGTAACCCTTGGGTTGCCCACGGGAACCGGCATTACGCTTGAAGTTGTAAACGGAAATGGTATTGGTGAAGCCCAACGCAGGGTTTTTGACAACGATAAATACAAAAATGTATTTGGAAAGGTTTCACAGGGTTTTGGTGACATTCTTACAGTTGGGGCATTCGTTTATACCGGGAAGGAGGACATAATCCATTCTTCAGTGTTAGGCAGAACCAATTCCATATTTATGTGGGGGCCGGATATCACATTCACTCCAAATGATAAGTGGACCCTCAATGCACAATATCTGCGAAGGGATGATTCGGTGATATATCCTGAAATGACAGACCCCGTATCAATGAGTGATGTAATAACTGCAGGAGCTATGGCAGAACTTATTTTCAGGCCGCGCGGAGAACAAAGCAACTGGTACCTGCTCGGACTGTTTAACTGGGTTGATTCGGATTATACGCCTGCAAATTATCAATCGGTAACATTTCATGCCGGTTATTTATTAAGAAGAAATGTAAGGCTGGCAACCGAATATACTCTCGACTTTACCAATGAAGACAAAAATCACAACAGATTAAGCTTTGGCTTTGTATCAGCATTCTAGCCTCTATTATTCATAAAAAAAGGGAGTTTGTTACCTAAAAATAGCTGAAGTATCAGTATTTTTAGGGTGTACAAGAACAAACATCCCTTTTACAATGATAAAAAATAATTTTGAAACGAACCAACAAACATTAGACCT
>JAGXGA010000049.1 GCA_024636975.1 Mariniphaga sp. | reverse complement strand
CAATAAGACTTATAGTGTGGTTACTAAAAAAATCTTAAAGTATTGGTTTCTAAGGTTATATTTAATTACTTTAATTATAAATTATTGACAATCATTTGTGTATAACAATTTAAATTCAACTCTTAATTCGCATAAATAGGTTATAAATCCTATTAAATGCTTTTAAAAGAAGTAACATGCATCATACATCGGCATTATTAAATTCATTTTACTAAGGGGAAGGTCTTGTATGTATACCGTACTTATACCGTTTCACTCCATGAATCGTTTTGAGATGAATGCATAGAGAAACATTTGTACAGTAATTTCATCAGAAATCGATCAATAATCTGAGCAATAAAGGATTATAACTGGGAATTATATATCATTCGAGAAAAAAAATCATTGCATCTATACAATAAAAGATAAAGACAAATTTTTGTACCTCGTTTATATACCTTCCTTTACGATTGAAACCAGGGGTTCAACAAGCCGTTCAATTAGCCGGCGGTCTTTGGTAACGATCTCGGCTGCCCCCTGCATTTCCTGATTAAAGGGAAGATCGCGGTTATAATTGGTAGTAAGATTATTCTGGAGTGATATTTCTGCTGTGTAAAAAGCCCCACGTTCAGTGATTACAGGTACTTGTGATATATTCGAAACTTTTCCTTCCACTATGCCAAATTCCATGTGAGGGTAATTATCGAGTTTTATGTTTACGCGCTGCCCCTCCTCAATTTTTCCTGCCCCTGCAATTGGAATTGTTGCCCGCCCCACAATCTCCTGTTCTTTTTGAGGAACAATAGTGAAAACAACATCACCCGTATTAACAAACTGATTAACGCTCCAAAAATTAGTAAAAGTCACCTCTCCTTCGATGGGCGTTTTCAGAACAAATAATTGTTCCCACGATACGAGCTGATTCACAAGGTTATCGAACCGTTCCTTCAGCACTGCTATCAGCTGGCTACCGGCTTCAGCTTTCATAACTTCCTGCTCCTGAATCTGTTGCGTCAGGTTATTCATTGTAATTTGTGTACCTGCCAGTTCTGACATGGAATTCTGCCAGACATATTTTTGTTTTAGCATGGATGCTTTCGACTTTTCATAGTCAACTTCCGACATAATGCTTTGCCTGTACAAAGTTGAATCGCGGTAATACTGATTAAAGGCCAGCTCATAATCCTCCCGTAAAACCGATATTTGCTCCCTTGAACGATCAAAAAAGTTCCGGTAATCGCTTACCTGCTTCTGAAGTGATTCAATCCTCTGATCGTATGGATTGTAATTCAAAAATGTTTGATAACTCCTAAGCTGGCTAATAAATGAGGAAAGATATGAATGGTACTGTCCGAGGCTATAATTTTCAGAAAAGGTGATTTCGCTGAAACGGTCCGGTGTAGTAAACCAGTTTTTCATTGAATCGAGATTGGCAAGCAGTTGATAAGCATCGCTGTAGTTTGCTGAATTTTCAATTACTGCAAGTACATCTCCAGGCTTAACCTGCTGGTTGTTTGCTATAAAAAGCCGGTCAAGCTTACCATCCGATTTTGCTACAATTTGAACAGGGGGGTTTTCAGAAAGAATCGTAACCCGGGCTGCTATCATATCCGGATATTTATAATAATAACTGCCGCTCAGTAAAATAACCACAACAAGCAACATGATGGTTATTCCCCAGCGAATAATCCATCGTGGCGGCGTTCCTAATATCTCCTGTACTTCATCGGAGCGAATTTCGATTTTATTGCTATTGCTCATTATATTTAAGTCTACGATCCCAGTTCAAGTTGATTCTTAACCAGCCCATAATAGGCTTCCTGCCGTGCAGCCAGCTCTTCATGCGTTCCGGTTTCTATAATCCGGCCCTTATCAAGGACTATAATCAAGTCGGCATTCCTGACTGTGCTGAGCCTGTGCGCAACTGTTATTACAGTGCGGCCTTCATAGAATGATGCCAGTTTTTCCATAATGACCTTTTCATTATTGGCATCAAGTGCATTGGTAGCCTCATCGAAAAACAGGTAATGCGGATCCTTATAAACAGCCCGGGCAATAAGGATGCGTTGCCGTTGCCCCTGGCTCAGGCCTGTCCCCTCCTGACCTATTTTGGTATTGTACCTTAGTGGCAGGCTTTCGATGTATTCCCCTATGTTTGCAATTTCCACCGCTCGTTGCAGTTTTTCGCGATCGGGAAAATCTTCAGCAACAGCAATATTCCGGGCAATTGTATCGGAAAAAATAAACCCATCCTGCATAACTACGCCACAGTTGCTGCGCCACATTTCCATGCTGAACTGCTGTAACCCGATACCCCCTATTTCTATCCGGCCTTCATAAGGAGGATAAAACCCCAGCAACATTTTAATGAGTGTTGTTTTGCCACTGCCGCTGGCGCCAACTATTGCAGTTACCTTGTTTTCAGGTATTATAATATTAATATCATCAAGTACCCGCGGTGATTTTGGTCCTTCATAATGAAATGAGAGGTTCCTGAGGGTGAGATCTTTTCGTGCCGGCAGTTCATAGTTTTTTTGTTCTTCCAGCAGTTCCTCATTATCGCGCTGGTGAATTTCACCTAACCTTTCAAGACTTATTTTGGCATCCTGCCCCGCCTGGATAAAACCAATAAATTCATTTATAGGGATATTCAACTGGCCTATTATATATTGTATGGCCACCATCATACCAAGTGTCATGTTTCCATCCACAACAGCTTTGGCTGCAATGAATGAAATTAGAATATTCTTTATCTGGTTGATAAAAACAGAGCCTGCCTGCTGATTCTGATTGAGCATCATTCCCTTTACGCTCACCTTGAACAGCTTAGCCTGAATCCGTTCCCATTCCCATCGCTTTTGCTTTTCGCAGTTGTTCAGCTTGATTTCCTGCATTCCGGTTATCAGCTGATAAACATTACTCTGATTGGCTGATGCCACATTAAACCGTTTGTAATCTATCTCTTTCCGCTTCTTGAGAAACATTAAAATCCACAATACATAGAGCGTGCTGCCGGCATAAAAAACAAACAGTATGTTCCAGTCATAATAAGCCAGAACAAAACTGTAGATAATGAACATGAATATGCCGAACGACATGCTGATCAGGTTTCCGGTAAGGAAATTCTGTATGCGCTGATTATCTTCAATGCGTTGCCTCAAATCGCCAATAAGTTTGGTATCGAAAAAACGGATTGGTAGCCTCATCAGTTTGATAAGAAAATCGGAAATAAGGGAAATGCTCACCCGTGCGCTGGTATGGAGCATGATCCAGCTTCGTATAAACCCTACAGCTGTTTGACTGGCAGTTAGTATCAACTGGGCGACCAGAACCAATATAATAAAATTCAGGTTGTTGGTAGCAATACCCACATCCACAATCGCCTGCATCAGAAACGGCAGAATAAGGCTAAGGATACTTCCTACCAGGAATCCCAGCAGTAATTGGGTAATGAGTTTTTTATAAGGTTTTAAATAGGAAAACAGGTAACGGAATCCGGTCTTGTTCACCTTCTCCCCTTCTTCAACATAAAAATCGGAAGTGGGTTCCAGTAACAGGGCAATTCCTGCCGGCTCGCCATTTTGCTGGGTTGATGCCCAGAATTTTACAAACTCCTCCTTGCTGTATTTTATTAAGCCATGTGCAGGATCAGACACGTAAAATTCATGGCTATTCCCTTTTCTCTTGATTTTATAGAGAACCACAAAATGATTCTGTGTCCAGTGGATAATGGCAGGAAGCGGAATATCTACCATTTGGTCGATGGTAATGCGTACACCCTGCGAACGAAAACCTATTTTTTCAGCGGCATCGCTGATTGTAAGCAACGACACACCCTCACGGGTTTTCCAAGTCAGCTCCCGAAGGGTTTCGAGATTGTAATGCTTTCCAAAGTATTTTGCTACAATGCGCAGGCACGTTGGGCCGCAGTCCATTGCATCGGGTTGGAGATAGTGAGGAAACTTTGGCATTGGCTTCGTTTTGTGGGCGAAAGATAAAAAAAGTTTATTATTACACAGCTTCTTTTCATAGCTTTCATTTTTAACTAATAATCTCAACCAACCGATAATGTGGCTAAAGCCAGGGAAAGAGGTCCAAAATTTATCATTGATCCGTTGGCTAAAGCCGAACGGCAATACCATTACAATTTCACAACTTCCCCTCATTCATCTGGAGAAGTGTCCGTAAGTTACTTCCCACTCGCACCCCGAACCCCCATGGGGAGCACCCCACATTCTTAAACACTGCCAGTCCTTTCGCAATTTGGCAATTTTACAAATTGTCAATTTATTAGTTTTTTGAAAATCATTTTGTCATAACCCCTCATAAAAATCTGCGTACCCTCGTCTTCCACAATTTCGTAATTTGTCAATTTATCGAATTCTTCCACCATTTCACAACTTTACATTCATTTCTTAATAATATATCTATATATTTGCATACTTTATTACAAAAAACATGAAAATAGAAACAAAGAAACTGGAACTTAAGCAGGAAAATAAAGGATTACCGGGCATCTTTAAATCAAAACAATTCAGAAAAACTGTAATCGGAATAATTATTGGAGCTGTGGCTGGGTTTGCTTTCTTTTATTTAACTGAAGGAATGTACATGGATTCGCTTTCCGGGACCGATATATTGCAAAGCGTGATGCTCGGCGGTTTATTTGGTTTGTTTGTAACCAACAGTCCATGTGCACGTAATAAGTGCTGAGAGTATAAAAAGCAATTTCAATATTATGGAACAGTCTAATAGTACCGTTTTACCCACTTTTCGCAATAAATGTGGAATTCCACTACAATATTTTATAAGAAAAATTATTAAAATCAATATCCTCTCTTGGTAATTGCACCACCAAAACCATTATTTTTTGCCTTAATTGTTTTACACTCTTGCTATTGTCTCGCAACTTGTGTCTTATGATTTTTTACCAAAACTGGTGTTGAAAAGAAGTTGGCACACCTTTGGGTGATGACCGGTAATATTAATTTTAAATTAAAATGTTATGGCACCCAAATTACTATCATCCTCAACAATTGATGGCATGAAGGTCATTAATAAATCACATGAGGACGTTGGAAAACTAAAGGATTTGATGATCGATTGGAAGAACGGAAATGTTGCTTATGCAGTGATGTCTTTCGGAGGATTTCTGGGAATTGGTGATAAATATTTTGCCATCCCACTTGACGCATTTAGCTTCGAGTACGACGACGGAAAGGATTACGCTGTGTTAAATGTAAGCAAGGAGCAGCTGGAAAATGCGCCTGGTTTTGATAAAGATAACTGGCCTCAGAATGCAGATTATACTTTTATCGATTCAGTGCACACGCATTATGGATACGATTCCTATTCAGACAGGTATCCACCAAAAACATATTAAATACGTAACATGACACTAAGGTATGGATATAAAAACCTCGTACATTTGTGCGAGGTTTTTTAATACATAATACCCTAAACATCTGGCTAAATAAGCATTTCATATTGAAATTTCTGTATCCTTTCAATCTGCTTTGAAATTTTCTTTTATTGTATTTTGAATTTTAATACCCCATTACCTCCACTTTACTTCGTCCGCTTTGCTGCTTGCTTACTTTGATCTGCACAGGTATTCGCTCTGTCATTTCCTGGACATGAGAAATCACGCCAACTTTTCGTCCCTGGTTGTACAACCGCTCCAACGCATCCATGGCAATATTGAGTGTAGCCGGGTCAAGTGAGCCAAACCCTTCATCAATGAACAATGATTCAACTTTCATACGGCTGGAGGAAAGGGAGGCTAACCCCAAGGCCAGTGCCAGTGCTACCAAAAAAGATTCTCCTCCTGAAAGGGAATATACTGTTCGCACTTCATCTCCCATATCCTGGTCAATCACCTGCAGTCCTAATGAATTGGGGATTCGCTGTAACACATATCGCTTGCTCAGCACTTCCAAATGTACGTTGGCATAGCTTAGCAATACATCCAAAGTATATTCCTGGGCGATTTGCCGGAACTTCTTTCCATCGGCAGATCCGATTAAATCATTAAGTTTGGCCCAGTTGTCCATTACCAATCCCTGCTTTTCTATTTCCTGCAAAAGATTCCCAATGCGTTTTTTATTCGACACATCCTCTTTTATTCTAAAATCAATCTCATTAGCCGCCTGGATGTTTTGATTTAATAAAACCTGTGCTTCCGTTTTAATGGCTGTCAATTCCTTCAGTGTCTTATCCGACAGGCGTTGTCCGGTATGTATTTCCAAAGATTTAGTGCGCTCATCCAAAACCGATTTTGCCTGCATCACCGCATCATCTATTGCACGTAAATTGTTACTTTCCGTTTCAATCCAATCCTGGGTAAACGCCAATAAATTTGATAATTCTGCTTCGGTGAGTGCAATTCCATATTGCTGGGTGTAGCTATCCAGCCATTCTTTGAGTTGCTTTTTCAATTCAGATTCCTTCGATGAAAAGGCAAGCAAATCTTTCCCCAACTGTTCGTTTTGGGCAATATTCCGGGTGATGTTGCCCAGTACTATTTCTGCTTCTTTTCTTTGTTGTTCCAATTTCAATTTTGCCGCATTTACTGCTTCTTTAAATTTTGTTTCCACTTCCTGAACAGGATCTCCATTGAATATGAGTTTTCGTTTATCGGATAAGTCTTTGCCTTGTAGTTGCAATCCGGAAAGTTTTTGTTCTTTCAACTTCACTTCTTCTCTGATACTCATAGCCTTTTCCTTCATTCCTTTCAATTTTTCGGCCAATACACTTTGCTGCCGTTTAGCTTCTTCCAATTTCGTCAAATTGGTTCTCCATTCACCTGCAAACTTTATGATACGTTTTGCAAATGCTTCCGGGCCGGCCTGCCAGTTCTGAAACCATTGTTCGGAAGGGAAATATGCAGTCAAAGCTTGCTTCACATTATCCAGCCTGCTCCTGATTTTCTGCTGTTCACCGAAATCGTTAGTTTTTTGTTCGTGCAAAGATTTCAGCGTTCTGTCAATATCCTTAATTTTGTTTTCAGCAGCATTTAACTGTTTTTCAAGCTCTGCCAGGTTCGTTTTATAAATTTCCAATTGATCCCTTTTCTTTCCATACGACTTGATTTGTTCCTGCAATTGCTGCTGCTTATTTTTTAGTTCCAGTAATTGTTGTTTCAGCCAGTTTGCTCTTTCCTCTGCACACAGTTCTTTACATTTCTCATAAACATGAAATTCCAACCAGGTTTTTTCTAACTCCTTGAGTGAAGTTTGCTTCCGGGCAATCTCTGTTTCCTGTGCTGCTATTAACTTACTGGTATGGATGCAGGCCTGATTTAAGCTGCTATGCGAGGCCAGGTGCTTCGTATAGTCTGCCTCGGTTTGCATGTAATTTGATTCCAATTCAGAAAGTACACGTTCAAGCCCGGGGTGATGAACGACATATGGATGGGAGGTACTGCCACAGACAGGGCAAGGCTCTGCCGGCTCAAGCTTCTTACGAAGGTTTTCCACATTTTCAGTCGCAACCAACCTTGCTTTATCCAACAATTTAAGGGAAGTATCTCTTTCTGATTTCTTTACTCCAAGAAGTAGTTCAGCTTCTTTAAAATTATCTGTGTATTGATCCAGATCTCTTTTATTGCTTTCCAACGATTCCTGCAGATCATTTTTTTCTTTTAATACATTGTATAATAATTTCCAATGTGCTTCCGCAGCAACAAGATCTTCCACTGAGGCATCCAATAATCGCTTATCCTTTTCCATATCCTGAATGGAAATATCAGATAAAGCCGTTTGCAGTTCCAGGTAATCGCTTTGTTTTTGTTGCAATAAATTTTGAACAGAAACCCGTACCCTTTCCAGCCCTTGTTTTTCCTGTTGACTTTTTTCGATTTCATTTTCAGTTTTAATGATGCGGTCGTCGTAATTTTGCAGGCTTTCCAGCATACCTTCCGCATCTCCAAGCTTAGACAGGATAATGCTTTCCTGTTCGGCAACCGGTTGGCGCACTTCATTATCCGATTTCCACCGATTGAGTTTTGATATCTCCTCCTGCAAATGACCTGATTCCTTTTCCGTTTTATATAACAGTTCGTTTTGCTGCTTTTCTTTGATGAACGCACTGGTTGCTTCCTCCTCAGCCAGTTTTATCTGTTCTGCTTTTTCTGATAGTTGTACATCTAATGTTTTGGCTTCATCGAGTAAAGGCTTTGCATTCTCTGCTTCCTGTGTTTTTGTGTTCAGGTCGATTGTTAGTTTTCCGATAGCAACATCCAGTACTTCTTTCTGCCATTGCAGGACTGATAAATTAGAAATAAGCTCTTCAGACTGCTTCGATTTTGATGCAATCTGTTCCTTTACGTTTTGTAACCTGTCAATAACAGGTCTTACAGGTTGTATGCGATTAATTTGCTGCAATTTCTGCTCACGGACCTTTGCTTCTGTTTTGGTGGTACTGGCACGCCCATATCGTACCCGGGCTGACTCTACTCCTTCCTGCAATTTCAGCCATTGCCCGTGCCAGGTGATTTCCTTACCTAAATCGGATATTTGTTGCTCATATGATTTTATCGTAGTTTCAAGTTCTATTTTCCGTTCCTGTAAAGCGCTTAATTCTTCAACTGTAAGCGTTGCGATTCCTTCACACTGCAAATTCAGTTCCCGAAGCTTTTGCTGTTGCCCGCGGTAATTTTCAAAGACCTTTTTTGAGATTTCTGAATATATATGTGTACCCGTGAGTTTTTCCAGCAATGAAGATTTCTCATCTTTACCGGCTTTCAGAAAAGCAGTAAAATCTCCTTGTGCCAGTAATACCGAACGGGTAAATTGTTCAAAATTCAATCCAACCAATCGCTCGGTTTCCAACAACAGCTCAGTTTTTCTTCCGGAAATAACCTGATTCGCAGACATATTTGTCAAAGACATTTCATAAGGCTGCAAATTTCCGTCAGCTTTATTGTAGGCTCTTTTTACACTCCAGACCGACCTGTAATGTTGATCATCGATACCAACAAATTCTACCTCCGCATAACCGTTGGATGTTCCATCCCTTAAAATGCCTCGTACATCGTCCTGTTTAATTGTGCTGCCTTTAACGTCTGTTATATCAATTCCATTTTCAGCAAAGCGATATCTGGGTGCCCTGGCATAAAGCGCAAGACAAAGTGCATCAAGTATTGTTGATTTTCCTGCTCCTGTAGGGCCGGTTATGGCAAATATACCGGCAGAGCGTAGTGGTTCCTGAGCAAAATTTATCTCTGTTGCACCATCAAGAGAAGCAAGGTTGTTAATTCGTATGGCCAGTATTTTCATTGTTTCTATTCAGATTCATTTACTTCCTGTGTAACCCGGTGAAACAGCGTCAGAAGGTCATCGGGAACAAGGTTACTATATTTGGTTTGATATACTTTATGCAACACGTCCAAAGGTTTCAGTTCGTTAAGTTGGGCAGGTTTAGCTATTGAAGCTTTTTCAGGTTCGGTTGGATTTTTTTTATAGCGTACATCGATTTTGGCAAGCCTTAGATTTTTTCCCACAAGTGCTGTTTCTATTTTGTGCCGGAGACCGGGCTCAGGGCCATCCATCAGTACGCGGACTTCCAGATACGGTGCTGCATTACCGGTTCCTTCAAATGGAGCTGTTTGAGCCAATGCTATCAGTACTTCGGTCAGCGAACTGTGCACAGCAGGAATGCGTATAAGTGGTACCGCAACCGGAATTTCAATTGCCTTAAGATTTTCTGATCGTTGCCCTTCAATATCAAACACAATAACCTGATGCTTATAATTAACCTCAGAGAAAGACATTGGTAACGGACTTCCACAATAGCGTATATGTTCTTTCCCTCCAATACGCTGGGCTTTATGTATATGCCCCAAAGCCACGTAGGAAATATTTTCATCAAATGCCTCTGCTGAAATACATTCTACACCACCCATGATTAATCTTTCCAATTTGTCGAGATCCCCCACTTCTGCCTGGTGGGCATGCAAATGTCCCATAGCAATTATAGCTTGCCCCTCCTGCTTTAGCGACATTGCGTATTCATAAGCCTTTTTATAAAATGCCGCAACACCTTCCGTGTATGGATTACCACAATCAGGTATCGAAATATAATCACCCATTCGCAGAAAAGGAGCAGCTATGCACCAGGCTTTAATGCCACCATCTTTACCTTTCAACGGAATTATTATTTTGCTGTAGTCAATCCCTCCGTTTTCGTCCTTTTCCACCAACCCAACGATGTGGATATTTGATGATTCCAAAAGTGGCTTGGGTGATTCAAGACGTGATGCAGAATCGTGATTACCGGCAGTAACAATAATTTGCAGATCCCGGTTTTGCTTTACAGCCTTATTCAGAAACGAATAAAACAATTTAACGGATGCCGCAGAAGGATTGGATAAATCAAATAAATCACCACTAATCAGCAAAACATCTATCTGCTCATTTATCAGCGTATCCAACAGCCAGTTTAAAAATTGCCGGTGCTCGTACGTACGATCGTATTCATGAAAAAACTGGCCTATATGCCAATCGGAGGTATGTAAAAATCTAATCATATATCTGGTTCCTCTATAGTTGTCATCAAGAAATAAGTGATTACCGGCAGCGGCAAAAATTAGCTGCACAAGGCATGTGAATCAAGGGTCAAAAATTAACAAAAATGTTCCTTAAATCATAATAATTCTGCGGTCCGCTTCATATTAATTTTTCAACAGCTGCATTTCAGTTACTTTGCATAGTTACGGATGGATGGTGCCTAACGGAAGGTGATTGACCTTGTTTAATAGTTTGACAGCTAAGCGCAGTAAGGTTTTTGTTAAATCATTTTCGTATTTATTAAATGCAATTGTCCATTATTTAGCAATTTGCAAGCATTGCGCATAGGTGCTGTTAGCACCCATGATCATTTCATTCATTTATAAATATTGTTTTTTTGATTAATGTCAAATGTTAGATCAACTGGTACTTTCAACTCTCCATTTATTTCAACGTCAAAGAATAATGCAAGGGTATCGGTTGTTCCTTGAGGCACCATAATCCATTTGTCTAAAAATATCCCTCCCATGCTTGTTGGTGTACCATTTAGTATTGGGATAGATTTTCTTTTTCTTGGTTGATCTTCTGGTTTTTCAACAGTTGCATGTAAGATCATTTTAAGCGGGTGACCAATCTTATTCAGTTTTGATAAATAAATATATGCTAATTCAGTATTCTTTTGCCAACTTGAATATTGCCCGATTAAAATAGGATTGTTTACGTTGTAACCATAAGTGTCATCATCAGAACTCTGAATTGATGTAAAAAGTTTTGTGGAACTTGCACAGCTTAATAAAAACATTAATGATAAAAGGGCCAATTTTTTCATATTCTTATTTATGTTATTTTATGTTTTATTATCCACTATGGGTGATAATATTTAAATAAAATGATCTTCAATTTCACTGGAACTAAAGAAAAGATTCATTTCACATATTGCACCATCTGGTTTATATTCGTTAAATGAACCAAGAGAAGCAGCATTCCCTATTGCTGTATTCAAAAAGGGTTTTAGTTTTAAGTAAATATCATGGTCCTCTTTGGTATAGTATTTCTTGCTTTTTTCATAATCCTTGAGGTAATTCTTTAACTGCTTTTCAACAGATGGACAACCTTCAAAAGATCTTGAGGTTTTCTCGAAGTGCAATAATATCCAGAATTCAAGACAAGGATTGTTTACAATGATGACAACATTATTACCTGAATCACTTAGTATATTACGATATCTCCTAAATGCCTGAAGTGGCGTTTCCTTTCCTTTTTTGGCTTCTCTAGTCTCTTTTATAACAGCATCCAAATCTACAATCCAAAATACTTTTGTATAATCTTCAGAAAGATTGCTGACCATTTCAAATTGCTCAGAAAGCCTTTTCCTTTGAGGAATTTTAGGTTCGATATTTACATTTATTTTTCGTTCATTCCTTTTCAGCATTTGAAAATACCAAACTTCAGTATCTCCATCTACTAACACTGCAAAGTTAGGATGTGCCTTTATTTTTATTTCTCTAGTTTTTCTCATTATTCAAGGTGATAAAGTAATCACCTAAATTAGGAGTTCCTTTTAACTTCCCGCTTTTATATGCATTAAAAATATTACTTGTATCTCTTATTACTGAGGTATCAAAATCTATCAATGAATACAACTCAGTAGAACAATTTTCAGATTTATCAGTAAACCAAATGGAATCATTCCGAAAAATATCTTTATTATTCAAAATCTCTCTGTTATGAGTTGTTGCAATGATCTGCGATTTTTCTGAATTCAGTAAAAATGAGAGGATAAAATGAATATATAAATCAGGATGTAAAGAAGCTTCAAGTTCGTCAATTGGTATTGCTATCGAGCTTTTTATTAATAATGCTAACAAACCAGCAAATCCGTAATATCTTCTTGTTCCTTCTGATTCCTGGTCTATAGGCAATGGGTATTTTTTATTATTTATTTTATGCTCAAAAACAATCTCTCCAGGATGATTATTTTTAATTTTTTCAACTAAATCATCAGATAATTCTAAAGCCTTTAAAAAATTACCCATCCCTTCAGGTAATTTAACCTCTTTATTTATAGTAAGATCTGAAATATTAAAGTCTGCTTTTTTTAGAATATTAATAACATTTACTTTGGATATTTCTCCATTCTCGATCTTTTTGGTTACAAAACCTTCCAATGATGTTCTTGAAAAGATTAATGAGTCCAGACATATTCTAAACCAATCAGTGGCTTTCTTAAGTTCCTTAATGTTGATATTTGTCTTCAAAAACCCTCCTAAAACTGTATTGTTCCATAGAGTATTGGCAACAAGATTTCTTTCCGAAGCTTTGTCAGTCTTTATTGTACTTCCAAAAGTAATTTGTGTAAGCTGATTTTTTAAATCTGTTTTCCTTTTAAAAATATTTGCTTTTGTAGGATTGAAAAAATCCAGCTTTTCATTTACTATTGCTTTTTTATAAAACTCAACCTCATACTTATATCTGATTTCATCTTTCAGGAATTCAATCGACAATATTGAATTCTGATTAGGAGTATTCTCATCAAACAAGAAAGGACTAAATTTTAATTCATTTGTCTTCTTTTCTTCTGGCTCAAGAACAAGATTTCGTAAAAATTCCAAAGCTACCAAAACCGTTGTCTTTCCTGAAGCATTTGCACCATATATCAAGGCAAGTTTTAACAACCTAATGCCGCTTTTCGTATTTATAATGTAAGATTCTTCTAGGTGAGTTGATTTATCAGCTTCAAAAGATAAAACCTGTTTATCTTTAATTGAGCCGAAATTTTGAACACCAAAATTGATTATCATTTTTTGTTGTCTTTGTAAAAGTTAAGCAAATATACAAACAAAAAACACCTCAAAAGCAATTTTTGTTCTAATATTTGTAAACCATTTACAAATATATATGATATTTCCATGAGAATTATTAATTACTGAGGACTAGTTCTCCAAATATTCTTATCTTCCATCTCAGCTATCCTTAAACCTAAACATTTCAGAAGTGATTTTTTTTAACGGTGAGAACCAGTAATTGATTTTTGGCTTCCTTCAATTCCTTCCCTTTCAATTTCCCCATCCCGATTAGTTTTTCCATTTCCTGTATTTCCTCCTGTCGTTACCTTTGCTGGATATCTTTTTGACAAGGAATATGCTCTATACCAACATGCCTTTTTTTGATATTCCTTCCATTAAAATCACGTTCATAAACGTACCGGAATTCTTTACCATCCGGAATATTGACATCCGGCAGGAAAATTAATTTTTTGAAACGAGTGCTTTTGTTTTTGTTGAGGAAACTTTAAAAAATTTGGACAAATTATTGGACAAAAAAAAGAGAATCACAAAACAACGCTTGTAACCCTCTCTTTTTTTCCAGTGAACTTGGAGGGACTCGAACCCCCAACCTCCTGATCCGTAGTCAGGTGCTCTATCCAATTAAGCTACAAGTCCATGTTTATTTTTAAGAACCTTCTTTGTTTGCCTTTCCTAAAAAGCGGTGCAAATATAATATATTTTGCAAAACACGCTAACCTTTTAACGGTACTTTTCCATTTTATCGTCAATGGTCACATTATTTTCAAAATCAACCTGAATTTTAAGGTTGGTAAGCATCTTTCCTCCCCCGGCACCACGGACAGCTTCATGAATTTTCTCAAGCAGGGAGGGCAGTTCTTTGTAGCTGCATTCCACCACCGTTTCAAACGGGCATACCTGGTATGTGAAGCCTGTTTCTTTTATTGCTTCTATGGCTTTATCAACCAACGCATAGCTTAACTTCCCGTCAGCCTGGGGAAGTACCTGTATTGCAACATTTATTTTAGTCGTCTTCCAGTCCATCATCAAAATCGTCTTCGGATTCAATACTGTTTTGCTTGTTAATTATCTCAAGGATTTCGCTGCGCGATAAAATCTTTACGTTGGTAATTATCATATCTTCCTCCAGGAAATCGCCATACTGATTGCATTCCTCAACCACATTGCTAAATACCTGTTTTATGTCGCTTGTAACCGGCAATAACACCTGTGCTGAACTGAACCCTTCAGAAAAATCGATCGATTCGAATTCCCCGCCATCGGGTTTCAGGTTAAAGATCAGCTCATCTTTTACAAGTTTTTGTTGGGTGTTGGAAAGGATGCTGGTCCGCTCACGATTAATGAATACGACATAGTACCGCAGCTTTTTATCTTTCCCCCCAAGCCCGGTGGAAATAAAATATTGCTTTTCATCGAGAAGCGATGTTTGAAGCAACATGCGGTTCTCCTGAAAGGCAAGTACCGCCCAACTTCTCAAATCTTTCTTTGCATGCTTTAAAAAACGTTCAATAAGCCGGTAAGCTTTTACATCGTCGGTGCCGGCAAGCCCAATTAATATCTCTTTCCTTGTATCCTTATCCGTTTCACGTAAAAACAACTTCTCCCCTTCTGCAAGGTAATCTTTCGCGGGGCTTTGCTCCTTCACTTCCTTTGAACGTTCAAAGTATTTCATTTGAACTTCCAGATCGATCTGTTCTTCCAGAATATTGAAATTCTCAGGCAAATCGTCAAATATCTTTTGGATGTCGTTATATATGTTTTCGTCTTCCATCAAATGTATTTATGCAACAAAAGTAACCAGAACTTCCCATATTAAGAAAATTTAAAACTATTATTAAGTAAAAGGAATTTAAATATCTTTGCACCGTTATTTTTATTTGATTTAAATTAACAGACGAGAAGGGACACATCCAAAGTGAAGTTGAGTGAAGTTAAATACAAGGAAACTGTTGTTATAACCAAAATACTGGGCCACGGCTCTTTCCGGAGGCGCATATCAGAAATGGGCTTCGTAAAGGGGAAGGAAGTCAGAGTAATAAAAAATGCCCCGTTTAATGGGCCATTCGAGTTTAAGATACTGGATTACAATGTTTCGCTGCGCAAATCAGAAGCTGATTTAATTGAAGTAGTTGCTATAACCGATTTTGATAAGACAATCAACGGAAGTTATGAGGGCATAATCGACCGGAAAATAAATCTTGTCAATCAGTCTGAAAAATCCCGGATCATTAATATTGCTTTGGTAGGCAATCCCAATTGCGGGAAAACAACCTTGTTTAATTTCATCTCGAAATCAAAAGAAAAAGTAGGTAATTACAGTGGAGTAACTGTCGACATAAAAAAAGCCAGGCTTAAAACAAAAGGATATACCTTTAACTTTTACGACTTACCCGGAACTTATAGCCTTACGGCTTACTCGAACGAAGAGATTTTTGTAAGAAAATTCATTTATGAGCGAACACCCGATATCGTCATAAATGTAATTGATTCCACCAACCTCGAAAGAAACCTTTTTCTTACTACCCAGCTCATCGACATGGATTTGAGGATTGTAGGAGCCTTGAACATGTATGATGACCTGGAACGAAAAAAAATTGAATTCAGGATTGAGGAACTGTCAAAATTGCTGGGAATACCATTTGTTCCAACCATCAGCTCAAGAGGGATCGGACTGGATGATCTGATCGACAAGGTAATTGATGTTTTTGAAGGGAAAGATAAAGTCTCACGCCATGTCCATATTAATTACGGCAAAGACATTGAGAGTGCAATCCAAAAAATAGTTCAAAAGGTGCGGGAAGATAAACCGGTAACCGATAAAATTTCTTCACGTTTCCTGTCCATTAAGTTACTTGAAAAAGATCCTCATGTTCATGAACTGCTGTCGGATTATTCCAATTATGCTGAAATTAAAAGTACTACAGAGCAGGAAGTAAAAAAAATAGAGTCGCTGAAAAAGGAAAACAGCGAGACCATAATTACCGATGCCAAATATGGATTCATAACCGGTGCATTAAAGGAGACATTTAAGAATCCTTTCAGAAAGAAAAGGTCGGGTTCAGAAAAGATAGATGACATTGTGACCAACAAATACCTGGGCTTCCCCATTTTTGTGGCTATCCTGTTTATCATGTTTTATGCAACATTTAACCTGGGTGCATACCCAATGGACTGGATTGATGCAGGGATTGTTGCCCTGGGAAATTTCATTTCAAACCTGATTCCCGAGGGAATGCTGGAGGATTTACTTGTGAAGGGTATTATTAACGGAACCGGCAGCGTGCTTGTATTTCTGCCAAACATTCTCATCCTGTTCTTCTTCATATCTCTGCTCGAAGAATCGGGCTATATGGCACGTGCTGCCTTCATCACCGATAACATTATGCACCGTTTCGGTCTACATGGCCGATCGTTTATTCCGCTTATTATGGGATTTGGCTGCAATGTGCCGGCCATAATGGCCACCCGCTCGATGCGTAACAGGGGCCACCGTCTGCTTACCATGATGATTATCCCGTTCATGTCATGCAGTGCCCGGCTACCTGTATACATACTAATCATTTCAGCTTTTTTCCAAAAATATGAAGCCTTCATTCTAATCGGAATCTATGCTGTTGGAATTATCTTTGCTTTTGTCACTGCCCAGGTGCTGAACCTTGTTGTTTTCAAAAAGAAGGAAACACCTTTTGTAATGGAACTTCCATCGTACAGGTTACCAACCGTCCGGAATATTATATTCCACATGTGGGATAAAACACAACATTATTTAAAAAAGATCGGGACAGTTATTTTATTGGGGGTTATCATCATATGGGCGCTGGAGTATTTCCCGCGGGAAACTTCGGATTCCAGCCAATTTGAGGCACAAATTGAAAATGTAAGTCAGCGTGAAGATTTAAATCCGGAACAAAAAGAAGAGTTGCTGACTGAGATTCAGCAGGAAATGGAATCCGACCGGCTTATTAACTCATATTTGGGCAGAATCGGACAAGGAATTGAACCGATAATGCGCCCGCTAGGGTTCGACTGGAAAATGAGTATCAGCCTGGTGGCAGGATTGCCTGCAAAAGAAATTGTGGTAAGTACAATGGGAGTTATTTACCAGAGCAATGCGGATGAATCAACTGTTAACCTTCAGAACAGGCTGCAGAATGAAGAGCATACCCGCGGAGAAAATATTGGAGAAACAGTATTTACAACACCTGTGGCACTGGCATTTCTTGTTTTCATCCTGCTGTATTTCCCATGTGTTGGTGTGGTAGCAACCATAAAAAATGAGTCAGGATCATGGAAATGGGCGGCATTTGTGGTTGTATACACCACAGCACTGGCATGGGTAATGGCTTTTGTAGTGTACAATGTTGGAAATTTGTTTATTTGATATGCTGCAGGAAATAATTACATATCTAATCATCGCAATTGCTGTTAGCCTGGCCGTATGGAAAATGTACAAAAAGCTTTCGGGCAAAAAGAAGAAACCGAAACAACACAAGAAAACAACTTTATCAGCTCCGCACAACTGTTCCGATTGCATTGCAGATTGTTCGTTGCGCGACGCTGTCCCTGCAGTACGACAAGAAAAAGAGGAAATTTGTGAAACTACTGTAATAAAGAAACCCAACCCCCAGTCCTGACATCATTCTACCCCGGGCATTATTAGGAAGGTTTTATTCCTGAAATTATTTACTTCAAATTACAATTCCTGTTTCTTCAGAACAAGAACATTTATACTTCTGACTTAGTTCTCCGACTTGACATGTCTATGGTATCTTCGTATTATCTTCGTATCAAACTCGCATTAAAGTCACACCAAATTCGCGTTTTATCGAATAAAACACGAAGATACTACGAATTTAAACTGAAGTTTATACGAATTAAACAGCTCCCAGGAATAGAGCTAAAATAACCAAAAAAATACAATAGCAGTATTATTCAGAAAATTAAACAATGATTCTCAGCGGGAGCGAAATGACTTACAGCCTTCTTATCGCAGTGAATGGGTAAAATGAGTCAGGTTGGTACCTTGATTAAACATCATTTAATATACAAGAGGAAAAAGTTAACAGAATGAGAAGCATTAAAGTTCGCTGAGCTGCCTGATGGTTTCTTTTGGGTCTTCCGAATTAAACACGAAACTTCCGGCAACAAGTACATCAGCACCGGCTTCAATGAGTTGTTTTCCGGTATCGAAGTTTACCCCGCCATCTACTTCAATAAGGCAAAGGGAATTATTTTCCTGGATTAAGCTCTTTAATTCCCTCACCTTTTTATAGGTGTTTATTATAAATTGTTGCCCTCCAAAACCGGGATTAACCGACATAAGCAGGACCATATCGAGATCAGCAATGATTTCAGATAAAACAGATACAGGAGTATGCGGGTTAAGACAGACACTGGCCTTCATACCGTTTTCCTTTATGGCGCTGATAGTGCGGTGAAGATGGGGACAGGTTTCATAATGAACAGTCAGCCATGAAGCCCCGGCACTGGCAAAAGCTGTGATAAAGTTATCGGGATTAGAAATCATTAAATGTACATCGAGCGGTTTTCCAGCCACTTTTTTCACATGTTCAACTACCGGAATACCGAATGATATATTGGGAACAAAAACTCCATCCATAATGTCGCAGTGAATAAATTCTGCAACACTTTCATTTATCATTTGAATATCGTTCTCCAGGTGATTAAAATTGGCAGCGAGTATAGAAGGAGCGATTTTTGGTCTCATACAAACAGCTTATTGCCCAAGATAGGCTTTCAACAGACGGTTCCGATATTGGTTTCTTAATTTTTTTATTGCTTTTTCCTTAATCTGGCGAACCCGTTCACGGGTAAGTCCAAATTCATCCCCTATCTCTTCAAGTGTATGTGCGGGCACGCTGTTTAGTCCGAAATAGTATCTAAGGATATCGGCTTCGCGGCCACCCAGTGTTGAAAGAGAGCGTTCGATTTCCTTCCTGAGCGAATGATCGAGCAAACCGGAATCAGGGCTGGGTGAGTCTTCGTTCAGCATAACATCGTACATGCTGTTTACTTCTTCATCGCGCAGTGGGGCATCCATCGAAACATGGCCATTTGAAAAATTCATGGCATCTTCTATAATTTCCGACCTTGATTCCATAAGCTCCGCCACTTCATCAATAGTTGGATCACGTTGATATTCCTGCTCCAGCTTATTAAAAGTTTTGTTTATCTTATTAATCGACCCGATTTTATTCAATGGAAGACGCACAATTCTCGATTGTTCGGCAAGTGCCTGAAGAATTGACTGGCGAATCCACCACACAGCATACGAAATGAATTTAAAACCACGGGTTTCATCAAACCGTTCAGCAGCTTTTATTAAGCCCAAATTACCTTCATTGATAAGGTCAGGCAAACTTAAGCCCTGGTTCTGGTATTGCTTTGATACCGAAACAACAAAACGAAGATTACCTTTGATTAAAGTTTCAAGGGCTTCACGATCACCTTTTTTGATACGTTTGGCAAGTTCAACTTCTGTATCTGCTGAGAGCAGCTCAACCTTCCCGATTTCGTGCAAATATTTATCAAGAGACAAGGTATCGCGATTAGTGACCTGTTTGGTAATTTTTAACTGTCTCATAAATTTGGTATTACACTGCCTTAAATAAACTTAAAAAACTTTAATTGAACAAAAAATCTCCCAACTTTTTCTTTACGAAAAAATATCGTAACTTGTTAGATCAAACATCAATTAAAATAAAAAGTTCATTTCACCTGTCAGGCGAAGGAAAACAGGTATGCACTGAACCGGTTAAAATCGTTTTCCATTGAAACCGACTTCTTTTTTCCTTTCATAAATTCAGCCAGCTTTTCAGGCAGCGGAACCTTCTCTTTTCCAACGATCTGTTCTACGGTTTCGGTAAATTTTGCCGGGTGTGCCGTTTCCAAAAATACACCCGCCTGCCCCTGCTTCAAATATTCCTCCAAAGCCATGTATCCGCAGGCTCCATGCGGATCGCACAGGTAACCGCTTTTGTTTATAACTTTTCGGATGGTTTCACGGATTTGACTGTCGGAATACCGGTATCCTTTAATTACAGATGATATAGTTTGGTGCGAGTGATTATACAAATCAAGTATCCTTGCAAAATTGCTGGGAGTGCCCACATCCATGGCATTGGCAATCGTCTCAACCGAAGGGCGGGGATTGTACTTCCCACTCTGAAGATACATGTGAACCACATCGTTTTCGTTATTTGCGGCCAAAAACTGTGCCACAGGAAGTCCCATCTCCCGGGCAAAAAGACCGGCTGTAAGGTTACCGAAATTGCCACTGGGTACTGACACAACAAGTTCATTGCCCTGCAGGATGCCTTTTTCTTTTAACCTTGCATACGCATTGAAATAGTAGAATGCCTGCGGCAGAAAGCGCGCCACGTTTATGGAATTGGCCGATGTTAATAAAAGTTTATTATTCAGCTCTTCGTTCAAAAAGGCTGTTTTAACCAGGTGCTGGCAATCGTCGAAGGTTCCCTCTACTTCAAGAGCTGTGATATTTTGCCCAAGCGTGGTAAATTGCGACTCCTGAATTTTACTTACTTTCCCTTTGGGGTAAAGTACATGCACATGTATACCCTCAACCCCAAGAAAGCCATTTGCAACGGCACTGCCGGTATCGCCTGATGTGGCTACCAGCACATGCACCAGCTTCTTGTTACCGGAAAGGAAATGATTAAGTAATCGTGCCATAAACCGTGCACCCACATCTTTAAAAGCCAATGTGGGGCCATGAAACAGTTCGAGCGAATAGATATTATCGGCAACCTTTACTACAGGGCAATCGAAACTTAAGGTATCGTAAACAATTTCTTTCAGGCTTTCAGTATCAATATCTTCACCAAAGAATTTTTTAGCCACTTCAAAGGCAATCTCCTGAAAAGTAAGGTTATGAATGGTATCAAAAAAAGCAGGCTCGAATCTTTCGATGCGTTCGGGCATAAACAACCCATTGTCGGCAGCAAGACCTTTTATTACGGCTTCCTTTAAAGTTACGTCCGGTGTATTTTTATTTGTGCTGTAATAATTCATTTTAATTGTTTCAATAACATATTTTATAAGTGAATTGATTGGTAAAAATAACAAAAACAGGACTTGTTATTCAGGTGTGCCGGTAAACTATAACAGAATGTTTAAAACGAAAAGGATAGGAATATTCTGATTTAAAAAAATATATCATAATTTTACCTGAAAAGGTTTCAAAAAATATAAAGGAACAGATGAACTCTAACTTAAACAAAACCAAAGAAATCCGAATAAAATTATTTTCCCCGTATACCATTTCTCTAAATTTTGTATGGCAAATTGCATTTCAGTATCATAAACTATTGTGAAATATGACCAGGCTGTTCAATATCCCGGCATTAATTTATCTTGTAATGCATCTTTGCACAAGTTGCATTATTTATCCACATTCAGTTGATGTCCCGCTGATTAAAGAAAAAAATGATTTACGTTTGGATGCGGGGATTTCATCGGCCGTGAATGCAACGGCAACGGTTTCGTATGGGTTAACCGAAAAAATTGCGGTACAAGGTTTCGGCAGTTACGGTTCAGACGATATATATTATATGCAGGGAGCAGTTGGTTATTATAAAAATGCCGGAAATAACAATATTTTGGAATGGTACTACGGATTTGGGTATGGTTATGGCGATGCATATAATGATGCAAATCCGGGGGATCTTGACGGGAATTATTATCTTGGTTTTACACAGTTTAATTTTGGAAGAGTGAATACCCGTTTCGCCAACACCGACTATGGCATTGGGTTAAAAACCGGATATTTACAGACAGATCTTACCGACAGGAATTATTATGACATTTATTATACTGGTGATAATTTGCAGGGTCATCTTTTCCCTGAATTAAAAGATAACGGACTTTTATTTCAACCTGTAGTATTTGTAAGGATTGGAGGAGAAAAATTGAAATTCAATCTAAAAGTTAGTAGTGTATGGATATATAAATTTACCAACCAGGATAAAAGATTGCCCATAGCCCATTTTAATGTTGGTCTGGGACTGAATTATAACATCAACACAAAACAATAAATCTACATTTCAAAGTTTTAGAAACTTTTTTATAAATTGATCCCTCTCCAACAGTCCTGCAGACCCCTCTAAAACACTGAACTCATCATACACCTCCACCTCATCGGGCGTTATACCAGGCTTGTAGATAATAAAAGGAATAGGTTCACGTGTATGGGTTTTCAGGGCACATGGAGTTGGATGATCGGGCAAAATAGCGATGGCTACCGGCTCGTCCATCTTTTTTGATTCCTCTATGATGTATTTCACCACCCGCTGATCGAGGTATTCAATGGTTTTAGTTTTAAGTTCCACATCTCCTTCATGACCGGCTTCATCACTGGCTTCTATATGCAGATAAACAAAATCATTCGATTTAAGTGCTTCAACAGCTGCACGTGCTTTTCCTTCATAATTAGTATCATACAAACCAGTTGCACCTTCCACCCTGATTACTTCCATACCCGCATATACCCCAATACCCTGTACCAGATCGACAGCCGAGATAACGGCAGATTTCTCAATGCCGAACATCTCTTTTAGGGTAGGCATCTGAGGTTTATGACCAGGCGACCAGGGCCAGATGCTGTTGGCAACAGGTTTTCCTTCTTTCTCTCGCTTCCGGTTTACCGGATGGTCGTTAAGTAATTCCTGTGATTTCAAAATAAGATCGTTAAGCAGTTTTGCAGTTGACTCAGCCGCTTTTTCATAAGGCCTGACTAAAACATCCTGAAAAGGTGCACCCGGCACATCATGCGGAGGAATGCAAGCCAGCTTACTGTTGCCGTTTTTTATTACCAGCAGGTGACGGTAGGAAACACCCGGATAAAATATTATATTTTCATCTCCAAGTTTTTCATTTAAATATTGAATTAAAACAGCAGCTTCCTCACTGGAAATATGCCCTGCAGAATGATTTTTAAGGATTCCGCTTTCGATTGTAAGCAGGTTACAGCGCATTGCCAAATCACCCGGCTGGAGTTCAACGCCCATACTTGCAGCTTCCAAAACACCACGTCCTTCATATACTTTTTCAACTTCATAACCTAAAACGGCCATATTGGCAATTTCACTTCCGGGATGCATTGTTTCGGGTACAGTTGAAAGTCGTCCTGTTTGTCCGTTTTTTGCCAGCCAGTCGATATGAGGTTTCTTTGCCATTTGCAGCGGAGTTTTACCGCCATAAGCCTCTAACGGCTCGTCTGCCATCCCGTCACCAAGTATAATAATGTGCTTCATTTGTTTTAAATTAAATATTCGATACTTTTATTAAATCAGCAAAAACTCCGGCAGCTGTTACTGAGGCCCCGGCACCATAACCCTTTATCAGCATAGGGAATTCATGGTACCGTTCAGTTGTATACATCACCAGGTTATTGCTTCCTTCCAGGTCGTAAAAAGGGTGACGTGCATCCACCTCCTGCAATCCTATGTGCGCTTTGCCGTCGTCATACTGAGCAACAAAACGCCATTTTTTATTTTCTGCTTCCAGTTTTTTACGCTTCTCTTCAAATTCCGCATCAAGCTTTGAAATGTTGTTCCAGAAATCATCAAGTGAACCTTCAAAAAATTCATCGGGAACAAACCGGTCAATGGTGATATCTTCCATTTCAAGCGGATAGCCTGATTCCCTGGCCAGTATAAGTATTTTTCTGGCTACGTCCACCCCATTGAGATCCAATCGCGGATCAGGCTCTGAAAAACCCTGCTCCTTAGCCATCCTGATGGTTTTGCTTAAAGGTATTTCCTGAGAAATGGTGTTAAATATAAAATTAAGGGTTCCTGAAAGTACCGCTTCAATTTTCAATATACTGTCGCCTGAATTCACCAGGTCGTTTAATGTACTGATAATAGGTAATCCTGCACCTACATTAGTTTCAAATAGAAATTTCACCCCCTTCTCTTTAGCAACATTTTTCAACCCGATATAATTCTCGTAAGCTGAAGATGCTGCTACCTTATTGGCCGTTACAACAGAAATGTTCGCTTCAAGGATTTCCCTATAAAAGGTGGACACCTCATTCGAAGCAGTGCAATCAACAAACACTGAATTATAAATATTCAACGACTTCATTTCATCAACAAAGCCTCTTAATTCTGATTTTTTATCTGAACTTTCAAGAATCCCCTTAAAGTCTGCCATATCAAGGCCATCGCGCGAAAAGGCCATTTTTCTGGAATTGGCTACTCCGGTCAGCTTCATTCTTAAATGTTTCTGCTCCAGAAGTTTTGATTGTTGCTTTTGCAGCTGCTGCAATAAATTGCTGCCCACGGTACCAATTCCCAGCAGAAAAACATTCATCTCCACGTTCTCCGACAGAAAAAAAGATTCATGCACCACATTCAGTGTTTTTCGCAACTCAGAGTTTTTCACTACCCATGAAATATTCAACTCAGAAGCTCCCTGTGCAATGGCAATAATATTGATCCCGTTCTTACCGATGGTAGAAAATAACTTCCCGGCGATACCGGTAGTATGCTTCATGTTCTCGCCAACAATAGCCACTATTGATAATTCCCTTTCGACATCAATCCTGCTCACCTGCCCTGTTCTTATTTCCTTTTCGAACTCATCGCGGATAGCATTCTCTGCCAGGAGTACCACATGATCATCGATTGCCACACTAATGGAGTTCTCGGAAGAAGCCTGGGAAATAAGTATAACGTTAACATTAACACTTGCCAGGGCTGTAAACAGACGCATCGAGATTCCGGTAACGCCCACCATGCCTATTCCCTGAAGCGTAAGAAGAGAAATGCCTGAAATAGATGATATACCCTTTATGGGTCTTTCTTTAGGTGTTTTTGCCCCACTTAGAATAATAGTCCCTTTACTTTCAGGATTGAAGGTGTTTTTTACATGTATGGGTATCCCTTCTTGATATACAGGAAGGATTGTAGGCGGATAAATTACTTTGGCTCCAAAATGTGACAGTTCCATGGCTTCCGAATAAGTGAGCTCTGGAATTGTATAAGCCTTGCTGATAACTCTTGGATCGGCGGTCATAAATCCGTCAACATCGGTCCAGATTTCAAGTGATTCAACTTCGAGTGCAGCTGCAAGAATTGCTGCTGTATAATCGGACCCACCGCGCCCCAGGGTTGTAAACTCTCCCTTGAAATTTTTAGCAATGAACCCCGGCACAACAGCTACGCCAGAAAATGAGTCAAACGCATTTTTTATTTTTTGGTTGGTAACAGCAAAATTAACCACTGCCCTGCCAAAATTACTGTCGGTTTGAATCAGGTCAGCAGCATCTTTACGAATTGCTCCCGGAATGTATTGAGCGACAATGTGAGAAGAAATCCGTTCACCAATTCCGGCTATCCGGTCGAGTGTTTTTGGTGTAAGTTCTCCCACCAGGGTAATTCCGGTAAGAATTTGTTCCAGTTCATCAAGCAACTCTTCTGCAATGTATATCATAGGCCCCGTGCCATTGAAAAGATCTAAAATGGTTTGGGAATGCCGGTCCTTTATATCAGACAGAATAATATGAAAGTCTTCAGTTCCCGTCGCAGCTGCCCGTGCTGCTTTTAAAATAAGATCAGTCACTCCGCCAAGGGCTGAAACCACAACAATAACATCTGTGGTTTGCTTCTCAACAATATCTTTTACTTTCCGGATGGTGGCGGCAGAGCCTACCGATGTTCCGCCAAATTTTAAGACCTTCATTATGCTGTGTTTATTAAAAAAAACTGGATGAAACGACAGAACATTTCATCCAGGTATCTGTCAATATAATTTATTTCTATGCTGTAGTCACAGGTGTTTTTCCTGAAATGGAATCCAGGATTTTCATCTCCAGTTCGTGGGCAAGTTCAGGGTTGTCGAGAATTAAACTGCGAACCGTTTCCCTTCCCTGCCCCAGTTTTGTATCGCCGTAACTAAACCAGGAACCGCTTTTCTTAATGATGTTTAATTGTACTCCCAGGTCAATAATTTCACCCGATTTGGAAATACCTTCACCATAAAGGATATCGAATTCCGCTTTCCTGAATGGTGGAGCAACTTTATTTTTTACCACCTTCACACGAACATTAATCCCGTTTACATCCTCACCATCTTTAATCTGGCCTATACGGCGGATGTCGAGCCGTACTGAAGCGTAGAATTTTAGAGCATTTCCACCGGTTGTGGTTTCCGGGTTACCAAACATTACGCCAATCTTTTCACGTAACTGGTTAATAAAAATGCAACAAGTTTTGGTTTTGCTGATATTGGCAGTTAATTTCCGTAAAGCCTGCGACATGAGCCGGGCCTGTAACCCCATTCTTGAATCGCCCATCTCCCCTTCAAGTTCAGCTTTAGGTGTAAGAGCTGCCACAGAATCGATAACAATTATGTCGATGGCTCCCGAACGAACCAGGTTATCAACTATTTCAAGTGCCTGTTCTCCGTTGTCGGGTTGCGAAATAAGCAGTTCTTCTATATCAACACCAAGCTTTTTAGCATAATAGGGATCAAAAGCATGTTCAGCATCTACAATGGCAGCAATACCCCCTGCCTTTTGTGCTTCTGCTATTGCATGAATGGCAAGGGTGGTTTTACCCGAAGATTCAGGACCATAAATTTCTATTACCCTTCCTTTTGGGAACCCTCCGACTCCCATAGCAACATCCAGCGCTATGGATCCGGAAGAAATTGCAGGAATGTTTTCAATCGCCTGGTCCCCCATGCGCATAATGGATCCTTTACCGTAACTTTTTTCAATTTTGTCCATAGTAAGCTGAAGCGCTTTCAGCTTTTCCTTGTTAACCTGAGCTTTTTCTTCTTTGGTCATGTTTAGAATAAGGTTAAATATTTAAATTTTTTATAATTTGATTTGTGTGATCTTTTGTCTCTACCTTTTCAAAAATTTTCTGTATAACACCATTTTCATCAATTACAAACGTAGTTCGTAATACTCCCATGTATTTCTTCCCATACATACTCTTTTCGCCCCATGCCTCATAGGCTTGCAATATTTCCTTTTCTGTATCGGCAATCAGGTCAAACTTCAGCCCGAATTTCTTCCTGAATTTCTGATGTGATTCCATGCTGTCGGGACTAACGCCAATTACTTCAAACCCCTTATCGAGCCAGCTGTTGTAATTATCGTTCAGGTTACACGCCTCAGCCGTACATCCAGGTGTATTATCTTTTGGATAAAAATAAAGGATCAGTTTTTTCCCTGAAAAATCTTCCAGCTTTATTTCTTTACCATCCTGATTCTTACCTGAGAAACGGGGAGCTTTATCTCCTTCTTTTAAATTTGTCATAATCTCTTTTTTGTATTCCCGGAACTACAAATATAAATTAATTAATGATAAAAATCAGACCACATTTGACAGTTTCCATGTTATATTTCATGCAATTTTAAGAGATTGCACAATTTTTGTAAGTTTACACAGTAAATGAAGTTTTACAACTTTAAGCCATGTGTGATAAAATAAAAAGAACCAGCTTTCTTATACTCATTGTTCTGCTTGCCGGAATTTTTCCTACACTTGTTTCATATTCACAGGAAAACCCGGAGGTTAAAGCGATTCAGCTGTTTGATTCAGGGAATTATAAAGAAGCGGAAAAGCTTTTACAGGTATTGCTCAAACAGAACGGTGGTAATCCGATATTGAATTATTATTACGGAGCTTCCCGCACAGAAAACGGGCATTACGGTGAAAAAGAGGTGAAACACCTTCGGTTGGCAGGGAAAAATATAACTCCTGACCGTCTGCATTATTATCTGGCAATACAGCACCATGCACTTGAAGACTGGGATCAGGCATTAAAATTATACAACCAGTTCCGGTTAAGTGTGCCTGAAATGGAACAGAAAAAACTTGACCTTGATAAAAAAATTCAGCTGTGTTACAATCAGGTTAACCCATTCGATTCAACATCTGGTGTCTCTGTTTCAGAAAAAACTGAGGCAACTCCTGAAGAGCCTGTGCGTTCTGAGCCAGTGGAATCAGATATTCCGGCTACAATGGAAGAAGAACCGGTTACTCTGTCTACCTCAACAGATACCGAAAATTTGATTGAAGTTATAGAAAATCAGGTGCAAAATATTGAAGATGGATTTATACCTCCACGTGAAGCCCTTCCTTATCTTCCCGGTGTTCAACCTACAATTCCTGACGGGGCCCCTGTTCAGTTCCGGATAAACAATACCATCACCTATTTATATACCTCTCAATTTCAAACTGAAGAAGGTAAAAATCTGTTTGAGAAAGCCAAAAAATTAGAACTGCAACAGAAGGAGAATTTAAAAGAAGCAGAAGAATTGAGAGCAGCTTATAAGAACACCCAATCAGCAGAAGAACGGAAGGAAATTGCAACTAAGATTATTGGTCTGGAAAATGAATTTTTCCCTCTTGAGGAAGAAATCAAAAATACCTATTTACAGTCACGAATTGCAGAAAATGAATATTGGGAGAATGCCGGGCCTGTTACACTAAATAACTTTCTGATGAAGCAGGAAAATCTAGTTTCCGGTATAAAAGAAAATAAGAAGTCTCCCCGAACAACTGAGGAAGAGCATCTTATCACCATCATTGAGCCAGTGCAAAAAGCATCTGCCAAAGCAAGTCCATCAGAATTAACATATAAAATACAAATTGGCGCCTATAGTAAGGGAGTACCCGCTTACAAGCAGCGTTTATACAATAAACTCTCAGTTATACGGACCATTGACAGCTATACCGATGAAAAGGGAGTGGTTGTTTACACGACCGGAAATTTAACCAGTTATGAGGATGCACTTAAAATGCAAAGCCAGGTAAAACAGGAAGGTATACAAGATGCATCAGTTGTGCCATATTTTAACGGAAAAAGAATAACTTTGGAGCAAGCTAAACAATTGGAAGCAAACAATGACATCTAAAGAAACAAAAAAGAGACCGGCAGACAGGGAAAACGAAGAAGTCAGCGGTGAATATTTGTTAATGTTACACAACGACGATGTACACAGCTTCGATTATGTAATTAATGCATTGATGGATATTTGCGAACATGACTTTGAACAGGCGGTACAGTGTACTATGATTACGCACCACAAAGGTAGTTGTGATGTGCGTAAAGGATATATCGAACCCCTTAAACAAATGAAAGATGCCTTAACGGCTATGGAGTTAAATTCCACAATAGAATTTAAATCATGACTGTATTTGCCATCATTCTGCTTATCGGCCTGGGGTTGCTGCTGCTGTTAATTGAATTTGCAGTAATACCGGGAGTAACCATTGCCGGTATCGGAGGCTTTATACTATTAGGTATTAGTGTGTATATTGCTTTTATTGAATACGGAACGGGAATCGGGTTTCTCACCCTTGCCTTTGTTCTCATTGCCTCTCCTATTTTGATTTATTCTCTTTTCCAGTCAAAAACCGGAAAAAGAATGATCCTGGAGTCACTTATCGATAGCAAGGTTGAGACTGATATAAGCGAAAAGATACATGTGGGTGATTTAGGAAAAACCATAGGCAGGCTGGCACCTTCTGGAAAGGCAAAAATTAACGGGGAAGTGGTGGAGGCGGTATCAACGGGAGGCTTTGTCGATCACAATACCGAAATTAAAGTTTTGAAGATATTATCGAATAAAATTATTGTAGAACCTGTAAATAAATAAAAATGTTAGAAGAAATCGGAATTTGGGGGATGATTATTGGTATCATCGTATTGTTGTTTGTTCTTTTATATTTCATCCCAATCGGTTTGTGGTTTTCAGCCCTGGTATCGGGAGTAAAAATTTCCCTGCTGCAACTGTTCCTTATGCGCTTCAGAAAAGTTCCACCAGGAGTTATTGTCCGAGCCCTCATTGAAGGAACAAAGGCCGGTGTGCCTTTAAACCGCAATGACCTTGAAGCTCATTATCTGGCCGGAGGACATGTAGCTAATGTTGTTCATGCATTGGTGTCGGCTTCAAAAGCAAACATCGACTTAACCTTTAAAGTGGCAACTGCCATTGATCTGGCCGGTCGTGATGTATTTGAAGCAGTGCAGATGTCGGTAAACCCCAAGGTAATCAATACACCACCTGTTACTGCCGTTTCAAAAGACGGTATACAGCTCATAGCTAAAGCCCGCGTAACGGTGCGTGCAAGTATTAAACAACTTGTGGGTGGTGCAGGTGAAGATACTGTTTTAGCCCGTGTAGGAGAAGGTATTGTTTCGTCAATCGGTTCTTCCCACTCGCATAAGGCTGTGCTTGAAAATCCCGATTTCATCTCAAGAGTTGTGCTTGAAAAAGGTTTAGATGCCGGAACTGCGTTTGAGATCCTTTCGATTGACATAGCCGATATCGACATTGGTAAAAATATAGGCGCCGGGTTGCAAATGGATCAGGCAGAAGCTGATAAAAACATTGCGCAGGCAAAAGCAGAAGAACGCCGTGCAATGGCCATTGCCCTTGAACAGGAAATGAAGGCCAAAGCACAGGAAATGAAGGCTAAAGTTATTGAGGCAGAAGCCAAAGTGCCTCTGGCCATTGCAGAAGCATTCAGTAAGGGAAACCTCGGCATAATGGATTACATGAAATACAAAAACATAATGGCCGATACTGCCATGCGTGAATCCATTTCAGGTGAGGAAAATAAAAACAAGGAAGAATAAAAAGGAATTGTTAATAGATGTTTAAAAACATAGTTTTTAACATTCACTTAACGCAATTAAGCAAAATCAGCTTTATCTTTGCAGCATAGTTTTAGTTCATAGGTTTAGGTTTGATTAGTTTTATTGGTTTAGTTAGATTGAAAAGGATGAGTGTTGACTCGTCCTTTTTTTGTTTTATTAAATAATGTTTAACAACATATTTCTTAACATTCTCTTAACCGACCAAAACAAATTCGACATTATCTTTGTACCATAGTTTTAGTTCATAGGTTTAGGTTTGATTAGTTTTATTGGTTTAGTTAGATTGAAAAGGATGAGTGTTGACTCGTCCTTTTTTTTGTCTATACATATGATCTGCTGATTCCATAACCTGTAAGTTGTCATCCGGAACTATAGGCTGACGTATTAAAATTCTACCCGAAACGAAAGAAGAAATTTTAGCAATCTGTTGTAATTTCAAAATCATAATTCTTTGACTCCTCAATGCTGATTGATATCGGACCATGTTGCTATGCAGGTTTGATAAAACGACTGCTGCATTCTTACGGTTTTAAGTCATATATCTCTATATAATCGAGCAATTATGGATATTGACCAATGTAAATGAGCGTTGACAGGTATTCCCTTCAACCCAAATCTCTTTAGTTTTGATCCCTCTATCCATATTGGGTGTATTTATTGCGAAGCATATTAGCGACTTAAAAGCAGAATGTTATTTTGGCAATTGTTGGAAAAAGACACTTATTATTTTTATCCTATCTAAATAGTAGGATATGTTGTATTTTTTATGTCAGGAATGAATACTTTTTAATATAATTAATTAGGTTTGTAGTGCAATACGTTCTGTATTGCTTGTGTGTTTGGGGGTTAACATTTGAGGGCAGCTGATGAGCTGCCCTTTTTCTTTTTGCAAAATAATCACCGGAAATACTTTTCTTAATACACATAACAAGCAAAATTGAGATTAAAAAAATATACTCTCTTGTTAAAGTTGTTATTCCTCTGTTAGCGACTCACAATTTGCAACTCTAAGTCATAATTAATCCGTGATAATACCAATCTCAGCATATCCGATATTGCTGTTGTTCTCTGTATTTTTTAAAGCGCGAAACTTAATATAGCGAGCCCCTTGATTCTCGAACATTTTGTTTTGCCATAGCGGGTTATTCTTAATGTTGGAGAATTCACCTTCGCTGACCAGTTTCCATTTTTTATTATCTGCTGAAATAAAAAACTGGTAATCTGTGATAATTCCAGGCCCCCATAAACCCATATCGGGATGGTAGTTAAAACCAATGATATTAAGTTCTTGTCCTATGTCGATAACCAAATCGACGGGCAGCTCTTTCGTTTTTTGGTGCCAGGCTGTAAACGGGTCGCCATCAAGTATTGCATAAGCCTTATCATCTTCGATCCCCAGAATCTTCCAATTCCTCCTGGGCAGGTCAAATTCTTCATGACTAGCCGTACTGCTTTTTCCTGAAGAGGGCTCATATGCAATTGCTTTAACTTCCAGTTTCCCATCGGTTTGAATGGGACCAGAGTATTTATTGGAGTCGGTAGCAGGTTCACTGCCATCAACCGTAAAGTAAACTTCCGATTCTCGATCTGCAGGAGTAATGATTACATCACCAACCTGGTTCCTTATAATGGTGGGAGGTATAAGTATTTGCGGCGCATTGTAAACCCCGATATTCGAAATAACCGGGCACGCTTTTGAACCGGTAATATTAAAACGAAGTTTGGTTGCCTCCACAGTTGGGAAACGGAGTATGCGTTTATAACCGATGGTGGTAGCCCCTGCAACTTCTATCCATTCACTGCCTGCAAGTGCTTCAATTGTAAACGAATTTACCCGCTGCCCCAAACGGATGTATTCCTGGGCCATAAAACGGTTAAATGTAGTTGGTGTTTCAAAATCGATGGTCATCGAAGCAGTAGTTATGCTATCATCAGTTGCCCAATAGGTATCCATATTGTTGTCGATAGCTTGGTTTGCACCGAATCTACTGGTTTTACCTCTTATGTTGTTTGCATCGGCCTTTGCATTGGTCGCCAGGTTAACAGAAAATACGTCTTTAACGGCATGTGCAAGGTCAAGAGCAGCCTTTTCATCACCAGGATGAATCAACCCATTTGGCATAATCGGAAAGTTGAGTAAAAAAGCACCATTTCTGCCTATCGATTTGTACCAGGTATCCATAAGGTGAGGAAGTGTTTTAACTTTGCCATCTTCCCCTGGGTGGTAAAACCACTCAGGCCTGATGGATGTATTTACCTCTGCAGGCACCCATGCATTGCCGGTTTCGAGTCCATGGTGCAACATTTCCCATGTCACTTCGCCTGCACTATCAAGTAAGCTCCAGTTCGTTTCACCAACATAACCTGCTTCGGTACCAACCCAGCGCAAATCAGCCCTGTCGCCACCATCGTTCCATATCACAATATCTGGTTGCAATTCACGGATCATTTTATAGGTAGGCTGCCAATCATAATAAGTTGTACGATCAATGTTCCTTGTTTCATAGGCTCCACCATAGTAGCCGGAACCTCCATTCGCACCATCAAACCAAATTTCGAAAATTGGCCCATAGTTGGAGAGTAATTCTTTAATCTGGTTCCGGAAATAAGTAATATATCCGGGTTTCCCGTAATCTGGATGATTTCTGTCCCAGGGAGATACGTAGATGCCCAGCTTCAAACCGTACTCCTCACAAGCATCGGCCAGTTCACGTACTACATCACCTTTTCCATCTTTCCATGGTGCATTTTTTACCGAATACTCAGTATAATCCGATGGCCATAAACAAAAGCCACTATGGTGCTTAGCAGTAATAATTATACCTTTCATCCCCGCATCTTTGCAAATACGCGCCCACTGCCGGCAATCAAGTTCAGTAGGATTAAACAGATTGATGTCTTCATCGCCAAAACCCCACGATTGGTCGGTGAAGGTATTTAACGAGAAATGAACAAAAGCATAGTACTCCATCTCCTGCCAGCGTAATTGGTTCTCTGAGGGAACCGGACCATAAGGTGCAGGAGATTCTGTTTTGGTGCAGCTACTGATGAATACACAAATTGTAAGAAATATAAATGTCAAAGAAAAAACTTTCATATTATTACTTTACTTAATTTCAATAATTCCTTTTTGTTTAGGACTATAAAATTTTCATTCCAAATAACAAGAACTTTTTGATCAAATATAAACACCTGATTTAGCTTTTTACAAATCTAATCAGGTCAAAAGATTAGATTTGTCTTCCAAAGAATTGAATTATGGGAAATCGTCATATAATTATGATGTCTCGAATCAGTGCCCCTTTCACTTGACCGAGATTTGCTGCATTCCTGCCTAACGAATACCAGGCATCTGAGTTATATTCCTTACAAAAACAAAAAAAGGGAGCCAGATATTAATCTGACTCCCCGTTGTGGGAACTACTGGATTCGAAATATGCAATATTCCAATCTTTAAAAACATCAACAATATAGGCATAAATATAACAATAGTGCAATGATATGCAACATTATACAACTCAAATAATTATTGCACAATATTTCATATTATTTTAATAAATTGCGGTTATGTTGTGCAAACTAGGTATATTTGCACAACGGTTTTGTGCAACCAATTAACTAATTTGAATAATATGGCATCAGTTAAAGCATTCATTAGAACATCAGCAAAAAAGGTAGAAAAAGTAAAAGTTCGATTCCGGTTAAGCGATGGTAGAAATGTTCAGTTATTCCACAAATCGGAAATCGAAATAGAACCAGAAATGTTTGATTGTAAAAATCAAGTGATTAAAGCGAAAGTAATTTATCCGAAGGATAAGCGTTCAGAATTTGATAATGGTGTTGCGGACCGCAAAAAGCTGATTCGCAAAATTTATGACAAATCACCCGGATTAACTTCCGAAACGCTTGATTTGAAAATTGATCAATCCTTGCGCCCTGAAAAATACAAACAGGTTGAGGAAAACATGCAGAAAACATTTTTTGACGTTTACGATTTGTTTGTTGCCGACTACAAAGGCACAGAGCGAATGAAGCAACATTACAGGTCAGTTAAGCGAATTTTACAGCGTTACGAACTATTTAAACAAAAGACTGCTCCTAACTTTTCTTTTACATTTGAAAGTATTGATACAGAGCTGTTGAAAGATATTGAACTATTTATTCATATTGAACATTCATTGTTTGAAAATCACCCTGATATTTATATTGCAGTACCTGATAGCAGACCACCAAAACAAAGAGGCCGAAATCGGACAAACAAAATATTTAGATATTTTCGTACGGTTATACGTTGGGCGATGGATGAAAAGCATACTTCTATAAATTCAATACCAAAATTCAACATTGCTCAAGATATTTATGGAACTCCTTTTTATATAAGCATTGAAGAAAGAAACAATCTTTATAATTTTGACTTTTCAGAACGGCCACAATTAGCAATTCAAAGGGATATTTTTGTGTTTCAATGTGTGATTGGGTGCAGGGTTGGTGACTTGCTTAAAATGAAGAAAAACAGTGTTATTAATAATGCAATTGAGTATGTACCAAAAAAAACGAAAAAAGGCAGCTCGGTTACTGTTCGTGTGCCATTGAATACCACAGCAAAAGAAATAATCAACCGACATTCAAAAATTGATAATGATTATCTTTTACCTTTTATTTTAGAACAGAAGTACAATCTTGCAATAAAAGAAATGTTTGCAGCAGCAGGACTGACCAGAATGGTAACAATTATTAATCCCACCACAGGAAACGAAGAAAAACAACCACTTAATGAAATAGCCAGCAGTCATATTGCCAGGAGGACTTTCATAGGCAACCTATACAAAAAAGTAAAAGATCCAAATTTAGTTGGTGCCTTATCAGGTCACAAAGAAGGCAGCAGGGCATTTGCACGTTACCGGGAGATTGATGAAGAAATGAAAATTGATTTAGTTAATTTATTGGATTAATATAAATGGAAAATAAACATTATAGGGAATTTTTAGACCTTTTTAGATATTTGCTTGATGCTGGAACAATCATTTTTTGTTCCGCAAAGAATGTATTTGTAGAGGAATCTGAGACCGAAAAAATAAATCAGTCTTTGCTAAATATAGAGCAAACTGTCGGAAACATTAATATAGGCGATCTTCCAAACGAAGATTTGTTAGATGAGATTCAAAAAAATCTATTGAGATGTTTTTCACAACAAGATAAAGAAAGTTATTTGGTTCGTATTCTAAGAAAATTTGAATCCATTTCTACCTATTTAAATATTGGCAGGGATAAAAAATATTATCTACTAGAGAATGCTCCGGCATTGAGATTGGGAAAATTAACCTACGGAGAAAGCCACGTTTTTACTCATATAACATTAGAAAGATACAGAAAAAAGATTGAGCCATTTTTAGACTTATATAATGCAACTATGCCAGAAAAGTATGTTATCCTATGTTTTCATGCTTATTCGTCTTTCTTTATGCGATTAGATGCTTTGTGCCTTGACTTTCAGATAGATTTAATTGCTATTCAGACTAAAAATACGCTTAATGTATTTAACAGAGATATGTCCAATTTATTTATGCTTGGTTATTCACTTGAGCAAATTGGAATAAAAGAAAGTAAAAACTTAACATATCAGCAAATTGAAAAATCAGATCAGAAAAACACGGATAAAGAAAGTAAACTTAATAGATATATCATTAAGAAAGCTGACTTAATTCAGCAAGTTTATGAAGTCAGTAAAAATGCTTTTAATTGTGACTTTTTTATTTTTCGGGAAAGTATTGAAACTGCAAACTTTAATCCTTTAGACATTAAGAAACAGAATATAGTGCAAGATTTAACATATAGGCTTTCAGGTATTATGGATAACGAATGGTATAGCGATGTTTGTAAAAAAATGAACTGGGAAAAAAGTATTTGTAGCGGACAAAGGCAAAAACTGCAAACCAATCAAATCACAAAAAAAATAGATAAGATACTAAAAAGACCAAAAAAAGAATAAAAAACAATATCCGACCACCAGGCTACCACCAAAAAAGTTTTGCATAAATTACAATGCGAATTGATAATCAATTTATTAGTTCGCTTTTTTATTGCAAATAACTGACATTCACCACCACCATACTACCTAGACCACCTAGTAACTTTACGTTCATCAAACAACCAGTTAAAAGTAGCTACTAACTGGGGAAAGATAAGAAGTTAAATTTAAAACAATGAACATTAACATTCAAGAATTAGTAGAAAAATGCACGAACGTATCAGTCACCGTTAACACAAACGACCTCAAAGTTTTTGGAGACTACCTTATCGAAAAAACAAAAAGGGAACTGGAAGAAATCGTCTTATCAGACAAAGCAGAAAGCTATCCAACTATTAAACAAGCTTCCGAAATGCTTAATGTGGATGCCAGTACATTGTGGAGATGGAATAAGAAGGGCTACCTCAAAACAATTGAATTTGGTGGAAGTCGCCGGTACAAGATGAGCGAAATTAAAGCTCTTATGAATGGAGGGCTTTCATAATGAAAGAAGACCGGCACCACCACCACAGCACCAGTCTTACAGATGAGTCAAATATACAAATTTTTAACGATAATACACCGCTATTGCCTATTACTGGATTCCCTCAAATGGTTCAGGATTTAATAAAATCATGTCAGGATATTTATAGAACGCCTCGTGACTATTGGGCAAATTCCGCAATCGCAGCGGTGGCACTTGGAATAGGTAATAAATTAAGATTGGTAGGTAAATATGAAAATATACCAACTTTTTGGGCGGTAAATGTTGGAGGTGTATCATCGGGAAAAACAGAGCCGCAAAGTTTTATGTTGAAACCATTTAGAACAATGGATAATAAAGCATTTGCAATATATGAGGCTGAATTTGCAGAATACAAACGTTTGATTAGGCAATACAAAAAAGGACAACCTAACGAACCAGAAATACCGCTTTGGTATCAATTCATAGTCAAAGATGCGACACCCGAAGCACTTTCAGTAATATGCAAAATAAACAAACGTGGTATTATTTTCGACCGTGATGAATTGTTTGGATGGATAAGTGATTTTAACCGATATAACAAATCGGGTGAACAATCAACTTTTCTTTCTACTTGGATGGGTTTGTCTTATGTGATAAATCGTAAAGGTGGCGAACCGCTAAACATACCCGAACCAAACATTAATGTACTTGGTGGAATACAGCCCGACTTATTGCCAAAACTTGCAATGGATGACAGAGGCGAAAACGGATTTGTTGCCCGAATGTGCTTTGCCTATCCTGATGGAGATGAAAAGCAGCCCTACAACGATGCAATGGTGCCAAAGCAGTTGTATAACGAATGGGAACAATTAATCATTGACCTGGTTAATCTGCCTGAAGTTTACAAAATCAAACTTTCACCAGAAGCACTAACAATATACGAAACGTGGTATAATAACAATGTGAATATAATCAACGGAGAAACGAGCCAGCACTTAAAAGGTGTATTCGGCAAACTGGATATAATATCACTTCGGTTAGTCATTGTTTTTCACGGAATGAAAATGATACTGGGCGGTGATGCTTCGGAAACTGTTTCAGCTAAAACTATGATGGCCGCGTTAAGTGTAACTGAATATTACAGGAAAACAGCTATTAAAGTTTATATCAGAATGGGAATGGATAGCAAGCAGATAACAAAAAACAATGCTATTATCTGGTCGGTTGAAAACTTGGATAGGCAGAAGACGGAAATTGCAGAGTTTTTTGGAACAAGCCGTTCACAAATTGAGAGGCTTATAAAAAAATAAAAATGTGGTACACGATGGTACGTCATACTTTGTTGATAAAAAGGAAGTTAAGTCAAAAAACCGTGTACCAACCACTTGGGCACTCTCTAAAAAATGTACCATGTCCAAAAAGTATAACTAAAGTGAAAACTATATATATATTCTTAATATACAATTTAGAGAGGCCGTTTCTGGTTGGTACACCAAAATATGGGTTAATTGTTTGTACGACAATGTTTTAACGTGTACCAACGTGTACCAAAAAACTAAAATATGGATATACAGGAATATTTGGAAAGCATAGGTAGGATTAATCCGACAATGGATAAACCAACTAAAGAAGAAAAGCCTGAACCTGCCCTCCTTCAGGATGAAAAGTGTGAACCATCGAAAAAAACTTATTTTTTGCACGTTACACCACAGGCCGAAAATTGGACAAAAACCATTTCAGAATTGGAAACATATTTTGCCGAAATAACATTACCAATTCAGCCAATAAAATTGAATACTTGCAGCACTATAACAGATGTTTCATTATTTATTGATAGCCACCTTGCCATTGTGAAGGCAAATAACGGAAACTATTCTTTTTTGCCGTACCTCAACCGATTACAGGAATTGAAAGAAGTATGTAAAAACATTAAAACACAACAACCATGGAAACAATAAAACCACTATCGCTGCAATTCTCAGGAACTGGAGAAGTCCGGGGATATGATTTTGCCCAAATAAGCAAGACAGATAAGGGTTTTTGCTATGAAGTCAGGCTGGATGGCATTACTGCCCATTTTGAGGTGTTTTATCGAAAAATTAATAATAGGTGGGCTTGTATCAGCTATCCAACATCAAAAGCGTTTGGGATTTGGGCTTGGACGTGCAAAACAAAAGAAAAAGCATTAAAGAAATTGGAAGAATTTTAGATTTTTCTAATAACCATAAATTCATTGAAATATTCAGCAATACACTAAGTATTGTAGATCGGGGGGGGGTAAAATGAAAGGGTAGCTATTGAGTTTCCCTTTTTCCTTCGTGTACTTTAATAAAATTATGTTTATATTTAATGCACTAAAAAGCTGAAAATTGAGAACCATAACTCAGATAATACTTCATCAACATTATAGATTTGCAAATAATGTAAATGTTTTGGATTGTACTTTCCTGATTAAAAAATTAGTTTCAGAAACTTTTAAAAACATACACTTATACCGCTTATTTGGTGGTGTATGTTTACAAATAACTAATACTAAAAGCGAAATATATTCACCAGGTGAATTTACACATACGTTGTAGGGCATTAAAAAGAAAGACCGAATAATGAATAATAAGATGAAATTTAGAAAAATCAAATTAATAGCAATTGGAATAATATCTCTATTCTTTATTGTTTTTGCGTGGTATCTAATTGATAGGTTTTCATATGCAAATAAACAAACAGATTATCAAGTAAACGAAATAAATCAAGATACTGTTTTAACTTTTGGAATTATTGGAGACAGTTGGGTTGCTGGTCATAAATTAGATAGTTTATTACATCAAGAATTATTGGAAAACGGAATTAATAACAAAATTATTTCATCTGGACATCCTGGTGCGAAAAGTAAATTAATTTATCAAAACCTATTTAAGAATAAAGATATTGAACATTCTTCAAAATTTATAATAGAAAGTAACCCTGATTATTGTATTGTTATTGCGGGAGTAAACGATGAAGTAGGGCAAATAGGAAAAGAATTTTATGCTCACCATATGATTATGATAATTGAAACCTTACTGCATCACCAAATAAAACCTATAATAGTTGAACTTCCCGAAGTTGGGATTGAAGAAGCAACAAATCAAATGGGATTTATCAAAAAATATCGAAATATGACTTTTGCATACTTTAATAATAATGGAGAGATTGATAATACGAAAACATATAGAGAAAACCTGAACGTAGAATTAGAAAAAAAAGAATTAGACGATGAGATTATATTTATAGATTTTGATAAAGTATGTGCTGAATATTCAAATTGTAAAGAATTATATGGTAATCATTCTCATTTATCAAAAAAAGGGAACGGTAAACTTTGCAAAATCATAGTTGAAGAAATAAAAAAACAAGAATAACGCCCTACAATCGAGTAGCCTGCCCTGTCAGCAAACGCTGACAGGGAGAAGCTCTCACACCACCGTACGTACGGGTCTCGTATACGGCGGTTCGTCAAGTCATCAGGAAACCGAGGGACATAGTCCCATCCCAATTAACAGGTTTACT
>JAGXGA010000007.1 GCA_024636975.1 Mariniphaga sp. | reverse complement strand
TAAGTTGCAGGTTATAATCCACACAGGAGTTTTCATCAATGTTCAGATCAACAGTAGGCCCCTGATTTACCTGTATCATGTTCTCAACAATATCTGAACTTTCACAACCTTCAGCAGATATAACATTTAATGCTACATCAAAACTCTCACCACCGGTTTCTGCAACTTCAAATGTAAATTCAGGATTCTCAACGATTGAACTCCCCTCTTCTCCAAACTGCCAGTCAAATTCATCGATCTGTTCGGATGCCGTATAACTGAACCGGACATCAAGGGAAGAGCATCCCTGCACCCGGTCGGCCTGGATTTCAAGTGTGGGCTTAACGGCAACAGGAATTTGAATGGAGTCGCTGCAACCTGTTTCAGTAACCTTCACTCCAACTGTACGATTTGAGATTCCTTCCCCCAGGGGAATAACAACAGATTCAAGGCCGGTACCGGAAGTAAAAACCGTATCGTTTGAATACCATTCAAAGAATGCACCCTCTTCAGCTTCACCTTCGAAGGCAAGTTGAAGGTTATAATCCACACAGGAGTTTTCATCAATATTCAGATCTGCAACAGGCTGGTGCTGGAAAAATATTTCAATTGTGTCGTACCTGCTGCACTGGACCTGGTAGTATGTTTGCAGCACGAAGCGGTGCCGGCCATAATCTTCCACCTCAACAACAGGCATATTGGATAATTCCTGATAAACCAGGGCATTTTCATTAATAGGATACAGAATTGAAGAAACATCTGCATCCATTTGAATTTGCAATTGTTGGGCGCGCTCCCCGCAAACAAATGAATTAAATTCCACAATTGGTTTTTCAGGTAATTGATTTAGTCCAATTACAGCAGATGCTGATAACTGGATATCCGGGTCTCCGGGCATGCCACCATACTCTACCACAAAACCCTGAGAACGGTAAACGGACCCCGGAAACCCATCACCTCCCAATCTTAAATCATTCCAGGTTTTTTCTGCTTTGTTGGGGTCCTGGCTTACGTGGGCATAATCTTCACCAAAATTGTCATTCGGTTCTCCTGCTGACCAGTTGGAAAAGAGGCTATCGACAGGCTGACCGGAAGCGTCTCCCTGCCAGAATAATGTGCCTGCTTCCGGGCCGGTAGCCCATTTCCATTCTCCTTCTGTTTCTTCATCGGTAGCCCCTATCCATCCTATCCCATCGATTTTCGACCAGATAAAATCGTTTTCAATTGAAGATGTAATTGTAGCAAGGTATCCCTGCAGTCCGTAGTATTTTAAATTTGCGGTCAAATCTCTGGCCTCACTCCAGCTGATGTCGACTTGGGGGATATACCGGTAAAAATGACCTGATTCAGGAAGAAAATCTGCATCTATCAGGCTTATTGATATTGAACGCATTCCTGTTCCTGGTTCCACGGCTGTATATTCATAAAATACCTGCCTGACTGCTGTTTCAAGTTCTTCGGCCGTTCCCAGTCCTGTTAATTCCAAATTCCCCAACTCCTCGTCCCACTCTGAAGTAAATACATCTCCTGTGTAAAAAAGGTGATCCTCCCCCGCAACATAATTGATAACCGAGATTTTAATCCCATCGGCAGGTTTATCGATTTCAAAATTTTCAATTACAATACCAGGCGCTACGGCTACCGGTTCATCGCAATAATAAACTGTATCAGCCATTGAATTGTCGATACGAATTGATTGGCCCGGATCCTGTGCTGAAAGCAAACCAACCTTTACCAAAATTGCATATAAAAAAAGTATTGTGTGGAGAGGGATTTTCATAAATTTTTTATTTTGGCTTAGAAGAATAATATTTCATAAACTGGGATCGCTCATATTCCATCGGGTCGGATATTTTTTTGTACGACAAGCGTCCCCTGAATTCATCGATGGTTCTGAAATTCCATTTCCGCATGAAATCCTGCAGTTGGGAAATCATAACAGGAATTACCTCATTTCCATTAAGGTAAAGGGCAGAACACAGCTGAGCCACTTTTGCGCCTGCAAGCAGTTGCTTGACTACAGCTTTGCCGTCATGAATTCCGGTGGAGGCAGCAATATCGATATCTGAAACTTCCGATGATACCAATCCAACCCATCGAAGGGTATGACGTATTTCGACCGGAGAGCTGAAGATTTCAGCAGCTGTAAGTTCAAGTTTATCAAGATCGATGTCGGGTTCGTAAAAGCGGTTAAACATAACCACTCCTTTTGCACCATTTGCTTTCAGCTTATCGACCATAGCCACTATATTGCTATGGTATAATCCTATTTTTACCGAAACCGGAATTGATACCTCTTTCTTCACTTTATCCAGTACTTCCAGATAGAGATGTTCAATGGAAACAGATTCTTCCCGTCGGTTCACCGGTACATAAAAGATATTCAGTTCCAGGGCATCGGCGCCAGCCTCCTGAAAGTCTTTGGTAATAGTGGTCCATTCATCTGATGAAATACAGTTAACACTGGCTATAATTGGTATTTTAACGGCATTACGGGCTTCTTCTATTAAACGAAGATGGCTTGTGACCCTATTATCACGGGTGTAAGTGCGGATATAATCTTCGGCTTCGGGATACCCGGAGTTTTGAGAATCCTGTTGGAGCATGTTTGACACTTCATTGTTTATCTGCTCTTCAAACACCGATTTCAGAACCACTGCTCCGATACCCGCCTGTTCAAGTTTTTTAATCTTCTCAACCGAATTGGTAATTCCTGAGCTAGCTGCTACCAGTGGGTTCTTCAGTTTTAACCCAAGGTATGTTGTTTCCAAATTTGCCATCAATATCAGTTTAATGTTATATGTTTAACCAATTGAATCTATCGTGAACCAAAAATATTACTGCCAATACGTACCATGGTACTTCCCTCTTCCACTGCTATTTGATAATCGTCGGACATTCCCATTGAAATCTCACTGAATTCAGGATTGCCGGAAAAGTAATCGTTTTGTAACCACATAAAAATATTTTTCAGCTTTCTGAATTCATTTCGCACCTGTTCGTGGTCATCGGTAAAAGTAGCCATTCCCATTACACCTGCTATATAAACATTTTTGAGGGTAGGAAATGTTTCGGAATTTAGAAATTCCTTTGCCTCTGCTTCATCCAATCCAAATTTAGTCGATTCCTGAGCAATGTGAAACTGAAGCAAACAGGGGACAACCCGGTCATTCTTTTTTGCTTCCTTATTCACAACTTTCAAAATTTTGAAAGAATCGATGCCATGAATCATATTCACAAATGGTATAACGTATTTAGCCTTGTTTGATTGCAGATGACCAATAAAATGCCATTCAATGTCTTTGGGAAGTTCTTCAAATTTCTGCAGCAACTCCTGAGCTTTATTTTCTCCAAATGCTTTATGACCGGCACGGTATGCTTCCATAATAGTCTCAGGAGATTTGGTTTTTGTTACAGCTATAAGTTTTGTTACCGGAGGCAACGAATCTTTTATTTCAGCAATGTTCTTCCCAATATCCATTCTTACCAGTATTTTCAGTCAAAAATAGCAATAATGACTGTAATTGAAGATGAATTTAATACCAAAATTGGTAAGTGTACAATGAATACAGTATTTTTAAAACCCGGTATCTTTCAAAAAATTCAAAGACAGAGCTTACATTGCCTCCTCAGGATTAACACAAGTACACCTGCACAGCTATCCACCAGCAGTGTACAAGGACAAAAATTCCTACCTTTGCCGCGCACAATGAAACAGATGGAGAATATCAAGCAAGAAATGAACCGTCTTGGCCAACGGGGTGAACCGTTTGTCTTTCTGATCGATTATCTGATGGAGCAACCGCTGCTTTTTCCTTTTGGTAATGCGACAGGAGGTCTTAAATGGCAAACGCCACAAGCAGCAAATTATAAATTTACCGGAGCCAAGCCCATAATGGGCAAATGGGAACCCATGCCTGTTACATTCGATCAATACGATAAAGGATTTGAACTGGTGCAGAAGCACATCCACAGCGGGGATACTTATTTACTGAACTATACCCAGCCTACCCCCATTGAAACGGACCTCGACCTTGAAGGCATTTTTCACCTTAGTTCGGCTCCCTATAAAGTTCTGCTTAAAGACCGTTTTGTGTGCTTTTCTCCTGAACCGTTTGTTACCATTTTAAATGGAAAAATTTCCTCTTTCCCTATGAAAGGAACAATCGATGCCCAGTCAGACAATGCAGATGAGCTGATACTTTCGGACACAAAAGAACTTGCAGAACACCATACCATTGTAGATTTGATCCGTAATGATCTTAGCCGTTTTGCGGTAAATGTAACAGTGGAAAATTTCAGATATCTACAACGTATACATACCAATCAAAGGGATTTATGGCAGGTGAGTTCGAAAATTTCAGGGGATTTACCTCATAATTATGCACAAAAAATTGGGGATATACTTTTTTCAATGCTTCCAGCCGGTTCAGTTACAGGAGCTCCTAAGGATAAAACAATTTCGATCATCCGGGAAGCAGAAAATTACGACAGGGGTTTCTATACGGGAATCTTTGGGTATTTTGATGGCCAGAATTTAGACAGTTGTGTGCTTATTCGTTTTATTGAAAATCAAAACGGACAGCTTGTTTTTAAAAGCGGAGGTGGAATAACCTTTATGAGTGATGCTGAAAATGAATATAAAGAAATGCTGAAAAAAGTATATGTGCCAATTGCTTGAAACCATAAAATGCATGGATGGTGAACTCATCAACCTACCTTACCACCAGTCGCGGTTTAACCTGGCCCGCAAAGCTCATTTCCGGCCCTGTAAGGAAATTAATCTTTCTGAGGCAATTAAGATTCCCGGAGAGGTCACAAACGGAATTTTCAAATGCCGGATTATCTTTTCCGGAAGTATTGATAAAATTGAATTCCTGTCTCACAATTATCGGTCAATAAGCAGTTTACAGCTTGTTGAAGACAATGAAATCGATTACCGGTACAAATATACTGCACGTCAAAAACTTGAACAGTTATTTGAACAGCGGGGAATGTGCGACGACATTCTAATTGTGAAAAATGGGTTCATCAGTGACAGTTTCACGACCAATGTGATCTTTTTTGACGGTAAGAGGTGGTGGACACCCGACACTCCGCTTTTGCCTGGTACGCAGCGTGCAAAGCTAATCCATGAAAAGAAAATTTATGTTCGAAGCATTACACCCGGGGACCTCTATAAATATGAAAAAGCAGGGCTTATAAATGCCTTGCAGGATATGGAAAACATGCCGGTAGTAAATATAGAATCTATTGCTTAAAACGATTCATAATTTCCCGCCAGGTAGTAATTTCAATGTTGTTTTCCCTCAAAAACTTTAGAACTTCCGGGTCGGCAAACATTTTTGATTCCCAAACCCTTTGTTGCCATGAACCGGTAATTGATTTCAGGTTTTCAGTATCAGTTGCGGGATGAAAGATGATTTCTGTGAGTCCGTCATCCAATGATTGTACAAGTTGCAAGAAACTGGCTTTTTTATTTTCATACGAATTTCCGTTTGGGACAGAGGCAAAGTTGTCCAATTTAGGCAGCTTGTAATCGTCAAGCAGGGCAATCACCTCATCGTTAATGGGATATCCTGCCTCTTTATAATAAGCCGCTACTTTAGGATTGGAAAGATCGATGGCATTTGCAGGAATTTCATACTCCTGAGCCACCTTCAGGAACACAGCTACAAATTCAGGCGAACCATACAGGGTCCCCATATGTGTATCGATGTGGGTAGGTTCAAGCCCTAATGCCCGCATTTTATCAATCTGCGCTCTGATTTCAATTTCAACTTCATCTGGAGTGGCATTCATCACTACTTCAGGAACACTCTTCCACATTTTCCCTTCCCGGTCAATCAGACCCGGTACCCTGGAAGCATCGGAAACAGTTCCCCACCTCCAGTTTTTCCATTCACTGGTAAGGGTCAGATGAACACCTACATCGGCCTTTGGAACTGCTGCAGCCCACCTGACAAATTCTTCAGCATAAGGGCAAGGCATCATAACTGCTCCTGAAAGAATGATGTCATTTTCAATGTATTTTTTTCCTGCTTCATTTGCTTCACTGCACATTCCCAGGTCGTCCATATGAAGGAGCAACACTTTTTTTCCTTTTTCGAAGCCCAGTTGTTCGGCATTTGTCTTACCTGTTTCCTTAATTTTACCCCAAGCATCCTCCACCGATTTTAGTTCCAGTTTTGCAGGGTCTATTACCACGTGCTTAATTAATTTACGGTTCCATGTATAAGTTACATGTACCATTCCATCGCTGGTTTGGAATATTGCCGGATAGGAATATTCTGCTTTCGAATTTGAATCGTTTTCAAGCACGACTGCAGCCTTCCAGTTTAATCCGTCGGCGGAAACAGCAACATTGAGCATGTTACGGCTTCCCCATTCCGAAGCAGGTTCAATATGATTATAAGCCAGTACGTGCCTTCCGTCGTTTAATGTAACGGCATCGATGCCTGAATTTGGGTTGGGCAGGGACAGAGGTTCGAGCTTGCTCCAGGTCCTTCCGTTATCTTCCGACCAGGCAGTAAGGATCTTCCTGTTTTTGCTCCTGCAAACTATCTGGAGTTTACCCTCCGGATGCTTTAAAATGCTGGGCTGAATGGCGGCCACTTCGGTACCATCATTCAAAGGCGGTGTACGTTCCCAGGTCAGCCCCCTGTCGGAAGTGAATTCCATATGCACCTGCCAGCCGTTGTGCTCGGTGCTTGACGGACATAATAATTCACCATTTGGTAACAGTTCAGGTTTGTTTTTTATAGGTCCCAGTATTTCATCGGGCAGCCTTGTTGGCCTGGACCACGTTTTACCATTATCGGTGGAGGTAATGTATTCGCCCCACCAGGTTGGGATTTCCGGGCCTTCCTTATAGAACAGGAACAGTTCATCGCCGTAATTAAAAAGTACCGGGTTCCAGGTAGGATAGCGCAGATCGGCGTGCTGAACACCATTAGCCACTTCCACAGGAACCGACCAGTTGCCATCAATTAACCGACTAAGCCAGATGCCAACATCGCGATGCTTCTCGTGTGTTCCCCCAAACCATGCAGCTACCAGTCCCTCTTCGGTTTCAACAATTGTTGATGCATGACATGACGGAAACGGCACATCTTTGTTTTGATAGATAAATTCCGATTTTACAATGGCCTTACTTCCGGTGTTTTGATTTTCGGCATGGAGTTTTAGTGCTAAAATCATTACAAAAATGAGAATTACGGTTTTCATAGAATGCTATAAGTTTCAACAATATTCCTCAAATTTAGTTATTTATTGTTTTCCCGGAAAATAGTTTTGCTATACAAAAACCTACAAGAAAAATTAGCACAGTTCCAAAAACGATAGTCAGGTTGCTATGAAAAGGGCTCCTGAAGGCCAACAGGTTCTGGCTGTTAAAATAAAGCGGAGTCAGGCTCAACCATATTATAACCAGAACACAGGCGATTACCCCAATAATGGCTTCAGTTCGTTTAACTTTGCGGCTAATGAAAGCGAGCAAAAACAGGCATGGCCAGAAGCAGAAGAATTGCCCCGGTACGCATCAGTTGGGTAAGAAGATAACAAACCGAAGCATAAATTCTTGCCCAGGCACCAAACCGTATTTCCAGATAGCTGTTTGCAGATATGCTGCCGATTCCGCGTTAGAGGGGCACAAAAAATTTAATAGCGAGAATGGAAGCAACCGGAATGGAGAAACTGAATACATAGGCATTCCAGTTAGTAGAAAATGCATTTCCAGGCAGTGCCAGAAAGCTTATGCTGCTGACAAAGGTGGCAAAAATGGACATTCCAACTACCCATGCCGGTAAATTACCTCCCCCGGAGGTAAACTGCCCGGAAGTTTTGTTTTTGAAATAAAAACCCGCACCGAACAGAACATTAACAAGGGTTAGCAGAATAAATATAAAAAGGTCCGGTGCAGGCAGCTGAATATTCTTCAGGTTCAGTTCAACTGTATTTTTCTATTGTCTCTTGTAACTCCAAAACCAGTTTTTTGATCTCCTCACGTGTTTTATCATCAAATTGACGAAGCGGATGTACAGCATAACTACTGCAAATGTTAAGTACTTCCAGTGCTGATTTAATGCCTAAAATAATTCCTGAGGGGAAATCACCAAATCGATAGAGCGTTTGGTTAATTTTAAAGATTACGCTTTGGATAAATTCTATTTTTTCATATTCCCCATTTACAATCGCAGTGTAGAAATCAACATATAGCCGCGGAAACAGGTTAGCCCCGCCTGGGACAGCTCCATGTCCTCCATTTTGAAGGACCTGGGAAATATGAATCTCGGTCCCGGACAGAACTGCAAAATCAGCTGCATCTTTAAACGTTTCAATAAGGGATAAGATGTGGTTTATATCGCCTGAGCTGTCTTTGATCCCGACAGCACCCAAATCTCTAGCATGCAAAACAGTATCTGTAGTCAGGTGGATTTTTGTATGCGAGGGTATGTTATATAAAAAAAACGGAAGTGGCAGGCGGGGGGCCAGATCATCAAGATAATGCTGCATTTCCGATTGAGAGAGCGGATTGTAATAAGGAGGCGCTACTACCAGCATATCAGCGCCTGCTTCTTGATATTCTGAAGCCATCCGGAGTGAATTTTCAAAAACAGTATCTGTAATACCTGCCAGCACCGGTACTCTTTTGTTCACCAGACGACAGACTTTTTTAATAAATCTGGTTCGTAACTCATAACTTAAACTAGTACCCTCGCCAGTTGTGCCCAATAAAAACAGACCATGTACCCCTCCTTCCATAAGGTGATCGATAAGCCGTTCCAATCCCTCTACGTCAATTTCATGATCATTTAATAAAGGTGTGGCTACAGGAGGAATTATTCCATGTATAGGCATGACAAATTATTAAAGATTTTCCAACATCATCTTCAACACGGCCTGAGCAGTAATTTCACGGTTGGCAGCCTGTTCCACCACAATGGATAAAGGGCTATCGAGCACACCATCGGAAACGATAACATTACGGCGCACCGGCAGGCAATGCATGAATTTCGCATTATCAGTCAGCGCCATTTTTGCCTCATCAACTGTCCAGGCAAGGTCCTTTGAAAGGATTGACCCGTAACTGGTGTATGAAGACCAGTTTTTGGCATAAATAAAATCGGCACCTTCAAATGCTTTCTTCTGATCGTATTCAACTTTCAGATCGCCCATAAACTGAGGCGCCAGTTCATACCCTTCAGGATGTGTAACCACCAAATCATAATCGGTTTCTCTCATCCACTCCACAAATGAATTGGCTACCGCTTGTGGCAAGGCCCTGGGATGCGGAGCCCATGTCAGTACCACTTTAGGGCGCTCTTTCGTTTTAAACTCTTCAATTGTAACAAGGTCGGCATAACTTTGCAGCGGATGACGGGTAGCCCCTTCCATACTCACTACCGGCACACCGGCATATTTGATGAACTGGTTTAGAATTATCTCGGAATAATCATCCTCCCTGCTTTTGAATTTAGCAAATGCCCTTACTCCAATCACATCGCAGTACCTTCCAATCACCGGGATGGCCTCAAGGAGGTGCTCCGGTTTGTCACCATCCATTACTACACCCAGTTCCGATTCCATTTGCCAGCCGTCCTCACCCACATTCAGCACCATGGCATTCATACCCAGATTCAGGGCTGCCTTTTGAGTACTCAGGCGTGTGCGCAGACTGGAATTGAAAAAAATGAGCACCATAGTTTTATTCTTACCCAGGTGCTGCCATGCAAAACGGTTCTTTTTAATTTCAAACGCTGTCGCTACGGCCTTTTTTAAATCGGGGATATCTTTTACTGAGGTAAATTGTTTCATGAAAGTCAATTGTATTAATATATTCTATAGTAGTTCTTTTATTTAGGTCTCACCTGCCCGTCGCCTTCAATGATCCATTTATAACTGGTAAGTTCTTCCAGTGCCATTGGTCCCCTGGCATGCAGCTTTTGGGTACTGATACCAATTTCGGCACCGAGTCCGAACTGAGCGCCATCGGTAAAGGCAGTTGACACATTTGAGTACACAGAGGAGGCGTCTATCAGTTTACGGAAGGTTTCTATATGCTGCCGGTTTTCAGAAATAATGGCCTCACTGTGTTTAGAAGAATTCCTGTTGATTTGTTCTATCGCCTCATCAAACGATTCCACCGTTTTTACCGACATTTTAAGGGAAAGAAATTCAGTGCCAAATGAATCCTCGTTTGCAGGAAACAGGAGGTGTTCAGGATAGCTTCCCTTAAGCTTATCATAAGCATGTTCATCAGCATATATTACAACTTCCGCTTCCGAAAGCTTTTTACCAAAAGCTGGTAACTCCCCAAGCCGTTCCCGGTGAATGACCAAACAGTCGAGGGCATTGCATACCGATGGCCTGCGTGTTTTAGCATTAAAGATGATTTCAGTTCCTTTTACTGCATCACCAAATTCATCGAAATAGGTATGGCAAATGCCGGCCCCTGTTTCAATCACAGGTATGGTTGCATTTTCACGTACAAAGTTTATCAGCCCCTGGCTTCCGCGGGGAATAATTAAATCGATGTAGCCGTGTGCCTTCAACATTTCATTCGTTTCCTCCCGTCCGGCAGGCAAAAGGGTTACAGTATTTTCATCGAGATTATGCTTTTTCAACACATTTTGAATGATGGAGACAATCGCAGTATTTGAATAAATGGCATCACTGCCGCCTTTAAGCACACAGGCATTTCCTGATTTAAGGCAAAGGGAAAAAACATCGAAAGTAACATTGGGGCGTGCTTCATAAATAATACCGATCACTCCGAACGGAACGGTAATTTTTTTTATGTTTAAGCCATTCGGGCGGGAGGTTTCTTTCAAAACTCTGCCGACAGGACTCTCCAGTCCGGCAACATTCCTTATGTCGGAGGCAATCCCTTCAATCCGTTCGCTTGTAAGTTTCAGCCTGTCGAACTTTGGATCTTCACTATCCATCCGCTCCAGGTCCTTCTGGTTTTCATTCAGAATAAAATCAATTTTGGCTTCAGCTTCAGTGGCTAGATCCAAAAGCACCTTTTTAATAGTTTCTTCCTCAACCAGGTTAAGCTTGCGTGAAGCTTCAAGTACTTTTTGCAGTTGCTTTTCAATTCTCATTTTAACTTCTTGTTGGTCGTTCCATATAAAGGTAATCGTAATGAACCAGGGCCTTCAATTTTTCGGAGGAAGTTCCGGCATTTAATTTATCGGAACCATACTGTGCTTTCCCCAGTCCGATAGTACTACCCGACTCATCAACAATCTTTATCAAATCGCCTTTTTTAAATTCATTTTCAATGGTAACAATTCCAACAGGTAAAAGGCTCACCGCTTTATCCGATTTTAAAGCATCGGCTGCGCCTTTATTTACAATAACTTTTCCTTTGGTAAACCCATCGGAATAGGCAATCCATTTTTTCACACCGCTGGAAGGTTTAAGGGCAGGCTCGAAATAGGTATGCCCTGAAAACTGATCACTGAGAAGTATATCCGAAAGAATATCTTCTTTCATACCGTTTGCCAGATGCACTCCGATTCCATCGCTGGCCAGTTTTTTAGCAATTCTATACTTGGTAAGCATCCCCCCGCGTCCAAACTCAGAATGGCTCCCTGAAATTGCATTTTCAGGCTCCGGGTCATTAACCCCAACTTTCTGAATCAGACGGGCATTTTCAGTACCGGGACGGGCTGTAAAAACACCATCAACATTGCTCAGAATAATTAAAGCCTCCGAATTTACCATTGAAGCCATTAATCCCGATAGTTCATCATTATCGGTGAACATCAATTCGGTAATCGATATTGTATCATTCTCGTTAACAATAGGAATGACCTTGTTCTCAAGAAGGGTATTCATGCAGTTTTTCATGTTCAGGTAATGCCCCCTGCTTGAAAAATTCTCCTTGGTAGTCAGAACCTGGGCACAGGTTAATCCGTGCTCATTAAAAAAATCGGAATAGCGGCTGATGAGTTTCACCTGCCCCAGTGCAGCCCATAATTGCCTCTTCGATACGGCATCTGTTTTCCTGAGCGGCTCCATAACAGCCTTGCCTGCTGCCACTGCTCCGGATGAAACAAGAATAACCTCAACCCCGTTTTTGTGAAGGAAAGCAATCTGGTCAACTAAATGAGCAATGCGTGATACATTGAGCGTTCCGTCGGCCTTTGCCAAAACATTGCTGCCAACTTTTACTGTTATTTTATGGTATCTGAAATGCACGACTTATTTTTTCAAATCTTTCTCAATCTTTTTATAGGAAGCCAACACACCTTGAATCAGCGATGAACTGAAACCTTTATGTTCCATTTCGTTCAATCCTGTAATGGTAACACCCCTGGGAGTGGTAACTTTATCAATTTCCCGTTCAGGATGATGACCTGTCTGCAATATCAATTCAGTAGCTCCCTTCACTGTCTGAGCAGTGATAAACTGCGCCATTTCAGCTCCAAAACCAATCTCAATACCCCCCTGCATAGCCGCCCGTATGTATCGTAATGCATAAGCAATTCCGCATGATGATAAAACAGTTGCAGCTGCCATTAACTCTTCAGGAATTTCAATTGTTTTGCCCAGGTTATCAAAAAGTTCAATTACATAATGGCGGTGTGCAGCTGTATTACTGTTTGCCGATATACATGTCAGCGATTCCTGCAGGGCTATAGCTGTATTGGGCATCACCCTGAATATCGGGATAGTGCTACCTGCCATATTGCCCAGTTCGTCGATACCTACACCGGCTACTATTGAGATTAATATCTTATCAGGGTTCAGAGCAGGTTTTATTTCTTCCAAAACATGCTCAATGTGATAAGGCTTAACAGCAACAATTATTACATCGGACTGCTGTGCAGTTAGTAGATTATCATCGGAAGCATGCACTCCTCTTTCATTCATCTCGCTTAATACATTCTCTTTACGATCGGAAACGTAAATATCTTCAACCCCGACAAATCCCGACTTCAGTAATCCTACAACTATGGCCCCTCCCATATTTCCTACCCCGATGATACCAATTTTCTTATTTTCCATTTCTCTTTCTGTTAATTAGCATTTAAAGATGCAGAAACTTCCTGGAACGTTTTTGCAAATACCTTTAAAAAATAGGTTGCCTCATCCTTATTAAGAGTCAGAGGAGGTAACAGCCGAATGATGTTATTTCCTGATACACCAGTAAATATCTTAGATTCAAACAGTAGCTTTTTTCTTAATCCGGAAACCGGACCAGGGAATTCCAACCCAATCATTAATCCTTTACCACGTATCTGAATTTCACTGCTGATGGTTGAAAGCTCTTCCATAAGGTAATTACCAATGTCTTCTGAATGCCGGATAAGCTTCTCTTCTTCCATAACATCCAACACCGCAATTCCTGCAGCACAAGCCAGGTGATTTCCGCCAAAAGTTGTACCCAGCATACCCGGCCAGGGCTTTATATCGGGCCGGATCATGGCACCTCCGATGGGAAAACCGTTACCCATTCCCTTGGCCACCGTTATAATATCGGGTTTAACAGAAGTGTACTGGTGGGCAAAAAAACGACCACTGCGTCCGTACCCTGACTGAATTTCATCAAGAATCAGCAGGCCGCCGTATTTATTTGTAAGGGTTCCAAGGCTTTCCAAAAATTCAGGTTCCGGTATGTTTATTCCTCCGATACCCTGAATACCTTCAATGATTACAGCAGCTATCTCTCCTGTTTTTAATTCCGCCTCAACAGCTTCAAGGTCATTAAAGGGAAGAATAATTGCATTCCCGGTTTCATTTACAGGAGCAATTATCTTCGGGTTATCGGTTAGTGCCACAGCAGCTGAAGTACGTCCGTGGAATCCTTTCCTGAAGCTTATAAATTTCTTCCTGCCTGTAACAAAAGAGGCAAGTTTAATTGCATTCTCATTGGCTTCGGCTCCTGAATTGCATAGGAAAAGCTGGTAATCAGGATAACCCGATATGTTACCCAGCTTATCGGCCAGTTCCTGCTGAAGCGGGTTTTGAATGGAATTGCTGTAAAAGCCAATTTCATTGAGCTGCCGGGAAATCATGGAAACATAATGGGGATGGCTGTGCCCAATTGAAATCACAGCATGCCCACCGTATAAATCGAGGTATTTGTTTCCTTCGGAATCCCAGACATAACAACCGGAAGCCTTTACAGGTGTGATATTAAAAAGTGGATATACGTCAAATAATTTCATACTAAAATAATTATGGCCAAAGCCGGTAAGGCTAATAAACTATACCGATGCGACCAGTTTGCGGTAAAATTCAGAATGCAACAGGTTTTAAATTCAATCCTGTTTTTTCATCCATTCCGAACATCAGATTCATATTTTGTACTGCTTGTCCGGAAGCACCTTTAATTAAGTTATCAGTCAGGCTGATTATTACCAGTTTATTGCGATGCTTTTCCAGGTAAATTATTGCTTTGTTTGTATTTATCACTTGCTTAAGTGCCGGGTTTTTTTCTACCAAAAACACAAACGGATGATCAGCATAAAAATTTCGGTACAAATCTTTTGCCTCTTCAAGGGTTCCTTCAAACTGAATGTAGGCTGAAACAAAAATACCCCGGGTATGGTTACCACGGATTGGAACGAAATTGAATTCCTTGTCAAAGCCGGGCTGCAACTGCTGAAGGCTTTGAATAATCTCCCCTTCATGCTGATGCTCAAAGATTTTATAAGCTGAAAGATTATTATTCCTCCAGCTAAAATGAGACGTTTCCGTTGGTTTTTGCCCTGCACCAGTGGAACCGGTTATGGCCTGTACATGCACCTCTCCGGTTAACAGATTGTTGGCAGCCAAAGGCAGAAGAGTCAGCTGTATTCCAGTTGCAAAGCAACCGGGATTGGCAATCCTGGAGGATTTTTTTATAACATTGCGGTTCAGTTCAGGCAATCCGTATACAAAATCGTTCCCCTCTCTTTTTAATCTGAAGTCGTGACTTAAATCCACCACTTTCAGATGAGAAGGCAATGTATTTCTCTCAAAAAATTCTTTCGATTTTCCATGCCCCATGCAAAGGAAAACCACATTCACATCATTCAAAGAAAGGGCATCAGTGAACACCAAATCAGTGTCTCCCAGTAAATCATCGTGAACCTTGGAAACCGGATTTCCAGCATTGCTTGAACTTTGAACAAATACCAGCTCTACATGCGGATGGTATATTAATATCCGCAGCAATTCACCGGCCGTGTAACCCGCACCCCCTATTATACCAACTTTAACCATGATTTTAAATTTTCTTATTCACTTTATGGTATACCTTTAGCGGGTTAGCCAATATTTTTGTAAAGCCTTTTACATCGTCGGCCGACCATGCTTTTACAGTTTCACCATAATCACCAAAACCCGATTTCATGAGGTCGTGCTGCGATTCTATTCCCTGCAGTTCAAAACGGTAAGGCTTGAGTTTCACAAATACACTTCCAGAAACATTTTCCTGTGAATCTTGTAGGAAAGTCTCGATATTTCGCATTACCGGCTCATGGTACATAGCTTCGTGAAGAAACATACCGTACCAGTTTGCCAGTTGTTCTTTCCAATATGCCTGCCATTTGGTAAGTGTATGTTTTTCCAGCAGGTGATGTGCCTTGATTATAATTAAAGGAGCAGCAGCCTCGAAACCAACCCTCCCTTTGATACCTATAATGGTATCACCAACATGAATATCACGGCCTATGGCATACTTTGAAGCGATCTTTTCCAGAGCCTGAATAACTTCGGGACCGTTGGAAAATGATTTCCCATCGATCGATTTCAACTCCCCTTTTTCAAAACCAAGTGCAATTGTTTGTTCTTCTTCAGCATCAAGCTGGCTTGGATATGCTTCATCAGGCAACCCCTTATCCGAAGTCAGGGTTTCTTTGCCGCCAACACTGGTACCCCATATTCCCTGGTTAATGGAATACTGCATTTTTTCGAAATCGGCCTTCACGCCATGCTTTTTTAAATAGTCTATCTCATCCTGACGGCTAAGCATAAGATCGCGTATGGGTGTCACTATCTCGATATCAGGAGCCATTACCTGAAATGTAAGGTCAAACCGAACCTGATCATTTCCTGCACCTGTACTGCCGTGGGCAATATAACCTGCACCAATTTGTTTTGCATAATCGATTGTAGCAATTGCCTGAAAAACCCTTTCTGAGCTTACCGATACTGGATAGGTGTTATTACGTAGAATATTTCCATAAATCATGTACCGTATGCATTTATGATAATACTCCTCAGTCACATCAAGCGTAACATGCTCTTTTGCTCCCAAACGGTAAGCATTTTCTTCAATCTTCTTTAATTCATGTTCTGAAAAACCGCCGGTATTTGCTATAGCAGTATAGACTTCGAAACCTTTTTCTTCTTTTAAATACTTAACGCAAAACGAAGTATCAAGCCCTCCGCTGAATGCTAAAACCAATTTTTTATTCATAAAGCATCTTTTTAAAAAAGTGACAGAAACGCCGTTAAAAACTATTTTTTTTATGGAGCTGAGTCCAATTTACTGTTTAATAGGAAATCAGGCGTCCTGTCACTTAATATATTTTATTTGTTTTCTGTACCAGCCTTTTTTGCGAATACACCACTGCCCTTTATTTTCTGAACCACATCAAGAAGACTCCTTTTCCGGATCCCATTTACATTTTTGGGAACTTTCTCCCATGCAGGATCATAAAGCATACCGGTACAGAGGCATTTCGTTCGTTCCATGCGCATCAGAATATCATAATTCACGCACCCTTTGCAACCATTCCAGAACTGATCATCATTGGTCAGTTCAGAAAAAGTAACCGGTCTGTAACCCAGTTCATGGTTTATTTTCATTACAGCCAGACCTGTAGTTAAACCAAAGATTTTAGCATTGGGATATTTCTTCCGGGACAATTGGAAAGCTTTATTTTTTATCTCCTTAGCCAGTCCATATCCTCTGTATTCCGGAACAACAATCAGCCCCGAGTTGGCGACAAAACCTTTGTCTCCCCAAGTTTCGATATAACAGAATCCGGCAAAAATGTCTCCATCCAAAGCAATAATAGCCTTACCTTCACTTATTTTGGTAGTCAGATATTCATCCGATCTTCTTGCAATCCCTGTACCTCTCTGTTTAGAAGCAATATCTATGGCGTTGTTAATTTCATCAACGTATTTTATGTGCTTTTTTCCCGCAACTTCAACAGTCAACTTCTTAATATCTTTCATTTCACAATTTGTTTTTTAATTTGGGGATTATTGAAATCAAAGCATTTCTCAAATCATTATTCGTAGTTCCTTCCCGCCGAATTATTATAATAGTATCATCTCCGGCTACAGTACCAAGAATCTCCCATTTTCCCGCACTATCAATTACTGCTGCCAGGGTGCTGGCATAACCGGGAAGAGTTTTCATCACAGCCAGATTTCCTGAATAGTTTAATTCTTTAAATCCGTCAGCAAGAAAAGTTTCTTTCGAACCGGTCAACTTAGTCACCTCTTGTCCGTTTTCATGTATGGTATATACATAACCCTGTACCGGATGAGACACTTTTGCAACCTGGAGGAATTTCAAATCACGCGACAAAGTGGCCTGCGTCATTTCGAAGCCCTTGCGTTTAAGAACCGACAGTAACTCTTCCTGGCTGTGTAAATTTCCTCTTGCAATTATTTTTCTTATTTCAAGCTGTCTTTGTACCCGGTTTTTCATTTTCTGACCATATTGTATATTTATTCGTTTTCGATGCAAAATTATGCATTATTATTTTAATAAAGCATATTTTTAAGTTTTTATTCTTATTTTTGTCGCGGGTTTAAAAAACTCGTCTTATTTGAACAACATGAGAAAGAAAATATTTATTATTAAAAAATCAGTAGAATGCGTTTGAACCAGCACGTGGGCAAGCGCATTTTTTTTATAAGAAAAATATAAAGATGTTACACAACAGACAAGCTAAAATTACTCTTGAAGACGGCAACGTATTTATAGGTAAATCGTTTGGAAGCGAAAAACCGGTAGCTGGAGAAGTAGTATTTTACACTGCAATGACTGGCTATCCTGAAAGTCTTACCGATCCTTCCTACACAGGACAAATCCTTGTTTCAACATACCCCATGATTGGCAACTATGGAGTACCCCGCAGTGAAAAGGAGAATGGGATTCATAAATTTTTTGAATCGCATAAACTTCACATCAGTGGATTAATCATTGCCGATTATTCGTTTGAATTCAGCCATTGGAATGCAGAAAAAAGTCTTTCAGCCTGGCTAAAGGAATATGAAGTTCCGGGGGTATTTGATGTGGATACACGTGCCTTAACAAAAATTCTCAGGGAAAAAGGATCGATGCTGGGCAAGATTGAATTTGGAAGTGAAGAAATTGATTTCTTTGATCCAAACAAAAGCAATTTAGTTGCACATGTAAGCTGCACTGACCGGGAAGTTTATGAAAACGGCGAGCTTCGGATTGTACTTGTTGACTGCGGCGTAAAGAACAATATTATAAGATGTCTTCTAAAGCGGGGGGCAACAGTAATCAGGGTGCCCTGGGATTATGACTTTAGCAAGGAAGATTACGATGGCGTATTTATATCAAACGGGCCTGGAGACCCTGCAATGTGTGATGTAACAGTTGAAAACATTCAAAGAACAATGGATACGGGAAAACCAATTATGGGCATTTGCCTGGGGAATCAACTCCTTGCAAGGGCGGCAGGAGCTGACACATACAAATTGAAATATGGGCACAGGAGCCATAACCAACCGGTCTTGCTGCAAAACACAGATCGTTGTTTTATCACTTCCCAGAACCACGGGTACGCTGTTGCCACCGAAACGCTTCCTGATGATTGGGAACCTTTATTTACCAATGTGAACGATGAAACCAATGAAGGAATCAGACATAAAACAAAGCCTTTTTTTTCAACCCAGTTTCACCCTGAAGCTTCCAGCGGACCTACCGATACAGAATTTCTGTTTGATGAATTCATAGAAAAAATCAAAGTTTATCGTTCGAAAACCATCGCATAAAGCAACATAACATGATTCAAAGCAAAATAAAAAAAGCATTGGTTCTGGGTTCCGGGGCATTAAAAATCGGAGAAGCAGGTGAATTCGATTACTCGGGTTCTCAGGCATTAAAAGCGTTAAAGGAAGAAGGTGTAGAAACCGTTCTTATCAATCCGAACATTGCAACCATTCAAACCTCAGAGGAAATAGCCGACAGAATTTATTTTTTACCCGTTACTCCATTTTTTGTTGAGGAGGTAATTAAAAAAGAACAGCCAGACGGTATTCTGCTGGCGTTTGGCGGACAGACTGCATTAAACTGCGGAGTAGCATTATTTCGCTCAGGTGTTCTTGAGAAGTATAATGTTGAGGTGGTTGGTACACCGGTGCAATCAATTATTGACACTGAAGACCGTCATATTTTTGCACAAATGCTTGCAGAAATAAATGTTAAAACACCTCAGAGCATTGCCGCCTCCAATATGGATGAAGCATATGCTGCTGCAAAAAAAGTAGGATTCCCTATTATCATCAGGGCTGCCTACACGCTGGGAGGATTAGGCAGTGGTTTCTGCGAGAATGATGCAGAACTTGAAGCCCTGGCATCAAAGGCGTTTTCTTATTCACCACAAATATTGATCGAAGAATCAATTAAAGGCTGGAAAGAAGTAGAATATGAAGTGGTGCGTGACCGTTTCGACAATTGCATCACCGTTTGTAACATGGAGAATTTTGATCCGCTTGGAATTCATACCGGGGAAAGCATTGTTGTAGCACCTTCTCAAACATTAACCAATACTGAGTACCATAAACTAAGAGAGATCTCCATAAAAATCATACGCAGAGTTGGCGTTATTGGTGAATGCAATGTGCAATTTGCATTAGATCCCCATTCGGAAGACTATCGGGTTATTGAAGTAAATGCCCGTCTTTCGCGTTCTTCAGCGCTGGCATCAAAAGCCACCGGATATCCACTGGCATTTGTTGCAGCCAAATTAGGACTGGGGTATGGGTTGCATCAGTTAAAAAACCAGGTAACAAAAGTAACTACAGCAGCATTTGAACCGGCCCTTGACTATTGCGTAGTAAAGATTCCACGATGGGATTTGAATAAATTCATCGGTGTTTCGAAAACTATCGGCAGTTCCATGAAAAGTGTTGGTGAGATTATGGCTATTGGCCGCACCTTTGAAGAAGCTATCCAGAAAGGAATAAGAATGGTTGGGTTGGGCATGCATGGGTTTGTCGCTAATAAGGAAGAGGTGAATATTAAGGAAATTGAATCGGAGCTGGGCAATCCAACCGACAGAAGGATTTTTGCAATTGCAGAAGCCTTCAACAACAACTATTCAATTGATACTATACATGAAAAGACAAAGATTGACCGATGGTTTCTGTTTCGGCTTAAAAACATCCATAACATAAAAAACGAGCTTGAAAAAGTTACCGTGCTGGATGAGCTCCCAATTCCTTTACTGAAGCTTTCAAAACAAGCTGGGTTCTCCGACTTCCAGATAGCAAGACTGGTTCTGGACAGTCCAAATGCGCAAATTCACGAAGACTTATTGAAGGTGAGGGCGTTCAGGAAGAAACATGGTATTGTGCCTGTGGTAAAACAAATTGATACGCTTGCAGGGGAATACCCCGCCCTTACAAATTACCTTTATCTGACCCACAACGGGCAGGAACATGATGTTGACTTTTTAAACGATGACAAATCAGTTATAGTACTTGGTTCGGGAGCCTATCGTATTGGCAGTTCAGTGGAATTTGACTGGTGCAGTGTTAACTCAGTTCAAACTATTAAAAAAGAGAACTACCGTTCGATAATGATTAATTACAATCCGGAAACGGTCAGTACCGATTACGATACCTGTGACAGGTTATACTTCGATGAACTGACTTTCGAACGGGTGATGGATATTGTTGATCTTGAGAATCCTCATGGAGTAGTCATATCGATGGGCGGTCAAATACCAAATAACCTGGCAATGAAACTACACAGCCAGAATGTGCCTGTATTGGGAACCTCACCTGTTAATATTGATAATGCCGAGAACAGGGAAAAATTTTCTTCACTGCTTGATAAATTACAAATCGACCAGCCACGCTGGGCTAAACTATCAACCTTTGAAGAAATATATAAATTTATTGATGAAGTAGGATACCCGGTACTTATTCGTCCTTCCTATGTGCTTTCAGGAGCAGCTATGAATGTGGTATCAAATTCCGATCAACTGGAATATTTCCTTAATATGGCTTCCAATGTTTCTAAGGAACACCCTGTGGTAGTTAGCGAATTTATTGAAGAAGCAAAGGAAATTGAAATTGATGCCGTAGCAAGGGAAGGAGATATAATAGCCTATGCAATCTCAGAACATGTAGAATTTGCCGGTGTGCATTCGGGAGATGCAACAATAGTTTTTCCACCACAAAAACTTTATGTAGAAACCATTCGCAGGATTAAAAAGATAGCCAGGCAAATAGCCAGCGGACTTGAAATCACAGGTCCCTTCAACATGCAGTTTCTTGCCAAGGACAATGATATAAAAGTAATAGAATGCAATTTAAGAGCTTCCCGCAGTTTCCCGTTCGTTTCAAAAGTCATGAAACTGAACCTCATTGAAATTGCCACCAAAGTAATGCTGGGAGTTCATGTAGATAAACCTGATAAATCGTCGTTTGAACTGGACTATGTAGGTGTAAAGGCACCGCAGTTTTCGTTTGCCCGCCTCCTTAATGCTGATCCGGTACTTGGAGTTGATATGGCATCAACAGGAGAAGTAGCGTGTATCGGTGAAACATATTATGAAGCCATGTTGAAGGCAATGTTATCGGTAGGCTATCGTCTTCCGGTTAAAAATGTCCTGATTTCATCAGGACCTTCCAGGTCAAAAATAGAACTTCTGAAAAGTGCACAAATGATGCAGGAAAGAGGGTATAATTTATTTGCAACAGAAGGAACCCATCGTTTTTTTCAGGATAACGGGGTAAAAAACACACTGCTTCACTGGCCGGATGAAGAAGACCGGCATCCAAACACCATCGAATATATAAAGAAAAAACAAATTGATTTGGTGATAAATATTCCCAAAAATTATACTAAAAGGGAATTAAATAACGGATACAAAATTCGCAGGAATGCAATTGATTTTAATGTTCCGCTGATAACGAATGCCCGTGTGTCAAGCGCTTTTATTTATGCAATCTGTAAATACGACATAACAGATTTACCAATAAAAAGCTGGGACAGTTATTAAATTCACTATATAACAGTTATTAATGCGAATTAAGAGTTGAATTTAAATTGTTATACACAAATGATTGTCAATAATTTATAATTAAAGTAATTAAATATAACCTTAGAAACCAATACTTTAAGATTTTTTTAGTAACCACACTATAAGTCTTATTGTATG
>JAGXGA010000048.1 GCA_024636975.1 Mariniphaga sp. | reverse complement strand
TTATTCAATTGGCTAATTGAAAAAACAGATATACAAAGAGCGTCTAAAGTACGGTCAACCAAAGGACTATTAATTTATGTCTTTGGTCGCTTGGCCGCTGCTTTTATTCATCTAATTTTTTAACTCTTAATTCGCATGATTTATGGAAGAATAATTTTTCTAAGCGATTGAATGATGACTGGAAATTATTGGTAGAACCTGAATATCAAAAAAATTAAGAAATGAGAAAAACTATTGTCTTATTGGCATTAATTGCCTTAGTTATTGCAGGATGTTCACAATCCGTTTCGCAAGAACCTGTGGTGATTGATGAAACAGGAAATACAGAAACTATTGTAGAAACAATTGAAATTGACAGTGTCTGGGCCGGGCATCCGGTAGGGTTTTGCCTGCTCACTTATAACAACAGGCAATTTATTGCTTACTATAATGCCGACCGTAATATGGTGGTGGGGCAACGAAATCTTGAAGAACCAGAGTTTCAGTTGCACGTTATGCCGGCAACTTCGAGGGAAACACATGGTGGTACCAGTACGGTTTTAGGGTGGGACAGTCATAATTCAGTAACACTTGGAATCGATAAGGAGGGGTACATTCACCTTTCAGGTAATATGCACGTGCACCCGCTTACTTACTTTAGAAGCACCCAGCCAAATGATATTTCCACACTGGAGCAGATAATGTCGATGGTTGGCACAGAAGAAGACCGGTGTACCTATCCGCATTTTATGAACGACCGCAACGATGAACTCCTTTATCATTACCGTGATGGCGGCAGCGGTGATGGCAATGAAATTTATAATGTTTATAATACGGAAACAAGGACATGGAGCAGACTTCTGGATTCTCCACTAACCGACGGACAGGGGCTAATGAATGCCTATCAGTCACAGCCTACCCTGATGAAAGATGACTGGTATCATGTATACTGGGTTTGGCGCGATACCCCAGATTGTTCTACAAATCAAGACCTTTCCTATATGAAAAGCCCTGACCTTCAAAATTGGTACAATGCTTATGGCGATTCTCTGCAATTACCGGCTACCCTGGATAATAAATCACTGATTGTTGATCCGATTCCTGTTGAAGGTGGAATCATCAATCTGGCTGCACGGCTTTGCCTTGACGATGATAACAAACCAGTGTTTGTGTACCATAAATTCGATGAGACTGGTAACACTCAGCTATACACTGCCCGGTTAAACGGTAGGGAATGGATTTACAGTCCCATTACCAACTGGGATTATCGCTGGTATTTCTCGGGTAACGGAAGCATTAACAGTGAGATTTTGTTGAAAGAATTTCAGAAAAGGGAAGATGGTAATTATGAAGTAGATTACTGGCACATTAAATATGGCTTTGGAACCATTTTGTTGAATAATGAATTTGAGCCAGTGGGTGAAGTTCTGAAGCCTGAACCTTTTAGTGAAACAATTAAGCCGGAAGGTGATTTTGAGGGATTGCAAATACGGACTGCCGGAGATATTGGAAATAGTAAGGAGGAAAATATTCGCTATCTCCTGAAATGGGAAACATTGGAAAGAAACCGCGACCGCCCAAGGCCGGAACCATGGCCGGCACCAAGTGCGCTGTATTTATATAAGCTGCAGAAGAGTGATTAATTAATAGATGTTTCAAAACGATAAGCAAATAAAAAGCATGTTGAGAAAATTGAGATATCTGGTTTTATTTTTATTAATGATAACAGTTGCAAGAGGAGGAACAACCCAAATTCCTGCCGGGGGGGCCATTAACGACCTGCATGAATTTTGTTCTCAAAGTAAAGGATTTAATCTTTTAGGGAAATTTGATGTATCGTGGAGCAATAATGGTTATACAGAAAAAGAGTTCAGTGTTATTCATGAGCTAGGCTTTAATTTTGTAAGATTGCCGCTCGATTTCAGAACCTACACGCAATACGGCAACTGGAATGTTTTTAAGGAAATGGAACTAACCCAGATTGATAAAGCAGTTGAGTGGGGAAGAAAATATGGTGTGCATATTTGCATTAATCTTCACAGGGCTCCTGGATATTGCGTTAATTCAGCCACATTACCTGTAAGTCAGCAATTGGATTTATGGACTGATTCTGTTGCACAGGCGGCATTTGTAAACCATTGGGTAATGTTTGCCAACAGGTATAAGGAAATACCGGCCGATATTCTGAGCTTTAACCTGATAAATGAACCCAGTAAGGTGGAAGAAGATGTATATGTAGAGATCATGAAGAGGGCAATTGATTCCATTCATTCGGTTACACCTGAGCGTGTCGTTTTTGTTGACGGATTAAATTATGCCAGGGACATTATAGTATCTTTAAAAGATGAACCAAACATTGCTCAGGCACTACATAGTTACGACCCGTTTCAGCTTACCCATTATAAGGCTGGCTGGGTGAATGGATCATCGGAGTGGCCTGTTCCAATCTGGCCTATGCATTGGGTCTCAACATACCTCTACGGACCCTGGAAAAGTGAATTCAAAAGTCCGCTTGTGCTGCAGGGCGATTTTCCTGAAGGAACCGAAATAACAGTCAATGTAAGACAGGTTTCCACAGAATCAACTTTAAGGATAAAGGCAGATGCACGGATTATTTACTCCAAAAAGTTTGTTTGCAGTGCCGACCCGGGCGATGATTTTACCAAGGTAGTGCAAACGGAGTGGGGATACCAGAATATCTCAAACAAGGATTATTCAGTAACATTAACTGAACCTGCCGGGGGCCTTACCTTTGAAAATGCATCAGGGGATTGGATGACCATTAATACAATTATCATAAAAAATGAGGACGATTCAACAACCTATAACTTGTCGGATGGCAGCTGGGGGAAAAAGCAGGCTACATATCATGTAGATGATTCCGGTGCACTTAAAACTCCGGATGGTAAGGATCTTTTGCCTTTTGAAGATTACCGGAAAAATTTTGCACTGGCCCGGGAACATAATATACCGATAATGATCCAGGAATTTGGGGTTCATAACCAAACACCACATGTGGTAACAATTGCTTTTCTTACCGATTTGAGCAGCTTTTTTCAGGAAAACAGTATGGGGTGGGCCTTGTGGAATCTTACAGGCAGCTTTGGTATTTTTAACAGCAACCGTTCCGATTGTACTTATGAGCCATACCAGGGTTACAAATTGGACAGAAAAATGCTCAATGCATTAGCACCTGCTGATCCTACCCGTTCTGAAATTCAACTTATGAATAATGCATTTAAGGTATTTCCCTCTCCTGCAGTTAATCAGCTTTATATTTATTCAGATGCATTACAGGGCACAACACTTTTTAAAATCTGGGATATAACCGGAAATCTGATTTTTTCAGACAAAATGGAAGCAATCCCTTCAGAACTTATCAGAGTCGATATCTCTGGCTTTAAATCCGGAGTTTATATTGTATCTGCTAAGAATAATGGAACTGTTTTATCCAGAAAATTTTTAGTAAATAAATAAACAATTACTATGCAAAAGAAGAATCTATTTTTACTATTCCTGATTGCGATAATCTTTAAATTACCTGTCCAGAGCCAAAATTCGGAAAACTCTGCATTTATTCAGGATAATGTGAAGTTTGTAGCTGAGCAATACGGATTACAAACCAATATTATCGAAGAATCAGGAAAAGTATTAAATCCTAAAACAATTATTAACGGCAAAATGAAGTATGTATCTCCCGAGGAATGGACTTCAGGATTTTTCCCCGGAAGTATGTGGTACCTGTACGAGTTAACCGGGAACAAAAAATGGAAAGAATTGGGTATTAAATATACCGAAGCACTTGATTCGGTAAAATACCTTACATCCCATCACGATGTCGGGTTCATGATTGGCAGCAGCTATGGCAATGCTATAAGGCTTACCGGCAATGAGGAGTATAAGGATGTAATCATTCAGGCTGCCAAATCACTTTCTACGCGGTACAAGCCGGTTGCAGGCATCATTCAGTCGTGGAATGTTGACAGGGGATGGCAGGCAGTGCGGGGCTGGGAGTGCCCTGTAATTATCGATAATATGATGAACCTGGAACTGTTGTTTAATGCTACCCGGTTCTCAGGTGACTCTTCATTTTACAAAATAGCCGTAAGTCATGCCGATAAAACCATAGAGCACCAATTCCGGCCCGACTTTACAACATGGCATGTTATCGACTATAGTCTCATAGATGGTTCTGCGCGGAGTAAACAAACAGCACAGGGATTTGCCAATCATTCTGTTTGGGCTCGCGGACAGTCATGGGGCATCTACGGGTTTGTGGTATGTTACCGCGAAACTGGTAATAAAAGATACCTGGAGCAGGCTGAAAAAGCTTTTGATGCAGTGGCTAAGCACATCAATATGCCTGAAGATGGAATTCCCTACTGGGATTATGATGCACCAAATATACCCCATGCCCTGCGTGATGCTTCATCAGCTGCAATTATGGCCGCGGCTCTTTATGAACTGGCAGCTATTGAAAACAAGGACTACTATAAACAGTGGGCCGATAATATCATGGTGAGCCTGGCAAGTCCTGCCTACCGTGCAGCTATCGGTGAAAATGGAAATTTTCTGCTGAAACATTCAGTCGGAAGTATTCCCCATGGCTCGGAGGTGGATGTGCCTCTTAACTATGCCGACTACTATTTTCTGGAAGCATTAAAACGTAAAAAGGATTTGGAAAATGAAAAGTAAGTTTTATGTAACCGCTTTTCTGCTTCTGTTATTTGCAGAATTTGTGTACTCACAAAACTGGCAGGAAATTAAATCGGTAGAAGAAGTCTGTAGTGCATATCCCGAAGTAATGGAAAAAATGCTCGGGCAGTTTAATTTGGATTACCCTGGACTGGAAAAGGTAAAGACTTCCCTGGAGGCAGGAGAGCTGGTTGATGCCTGCACGCAACTCCTTCAGCATTATGAAAACAGTAAAAATGCCCTACATCTGAGAACGGAACAGCCCGTTGAATCAGATAAAAAAGAAGCAGTGGCTGATTCAGTATTAAAAAATGTTTTTGTCATTCAGAATGTTAAAGGAGAGCTCCCGGTTGATGAGGATGGCCATCGCGATTGGTACTATAAAGGTCCGAATAACGACAGTGAGTGGGCATGGCTTTCCAACAGGCACAGCCAGATAAATCATGTTTTTGATGTTTACCTGGAAACAGGTAATCCGAAGTATGCCCAATTCATTGATTTATTTTTGAGAGACTTCATTATTAAAAGTATGCCTTATCCTGCCCAAAGAAGCATCACATCGGTCTGGCGGGGACTGGAGGTTAGCTTTCGCGCAAAAGTCTGGTCACGCATATTTTATGGGCTGCTGAACAACAACCATCTCACTCCTGCCACCCGACTTTTAATACTAAGCAGTTTGCCCGATCATGCCCACTATAACCGGAATTTTCATGGGGGAAACAATTGGCTGACAATGGAAATATCAGCATTGGCGACAGTTGCGGCTAATTTTCCTGAATATAGAAATGCTGAGGAGTGGTTGTCGTATTCTGTTGAAGCAATGACTGAAAGCATGAAAGATCAGGTTTATCCCGACGGAGTGCAAACAGAACTTACATCGCATTATCACAATGTATCATTAACCAACTTTGAACAATTTAAGGATATCTGCGATTCGGCGAACCGTGAATTGCCTCCGTTTTTTAATCAGACGCTTGAAAAAATGTATTACTACATTTCACATGCAGCAAGGCCCGATGGCTACCGGATCTTAAACAATGACGGAGACAGAGGGAGCGATCGTGAATTAATTTTGAAGGGTGCAGCCATTTATAATAAGCCAGAATGGGAATATATTGCAACCAATGGTGGGTCGGGGGTAAAACCTGCTGACGGCCCTTCATGGTTTTTTCCATGGGCAGGCCACCTGATATCAAGAAGCGGCTACGACAAAGATGCCCATTGGTCGTTCTTCGATATCGGGCCGTGGGGCAGTGGTCACCAGCACAACGATAAGCTGCATGTTTCTATCGCAGCATTTGGCCGCGACTTATTAGTAGATGCCGGCAGGTTTGCCTATACGGGCGAGGTTGCTGAAAAATATCGCCCTTATGCAAAAGGAAGCCAGAGTCACAATGTATTGCTTATTGACGGAAGAGGGCAGGGGCCAGGTCCGACACATGCTGAAGAACCAGTTTCAAAAAGGCATTGGCTGATTACCGAAGAGTATGATTTGGCATGGAATTCCTTTGATTCATTCGATAGCCTGGTAGGAAAATGTACCCATACCCGCCGTTTATTCTATGCCCGTGGTGATTTATGGGTGGTAGTTGACGAAATTGAAACTGACCTCCCCCGAAATATTGAAGCCCTGTGGCATTGGCACCCGCAATGCAAAGTTGCTGCCAATGGGATCAACGTAACTACCCAAAATGAAAGAGGCAACCTGCTTATAATCCCTGTCGGAGAGCAGGATTGGGAAGTATCTTTTGTAAAAGGGCAGGAGGACCCGGAAATGCAGGGATGGTATAGTGAGGAATACAATAAATATGAACCCAATACAGCTTCTGTTTATTCAACCCATATTAAATCAGACAGCAAATTTATCTGGGTATTGTTTCCATCTGAGAATATTGCCGAAGGAGTAATAGCTGAAATTATAAATGAAACTCCGAAAGAAATAAAAATCCGTGTTGCAACAAAGGAGAACGATGAATGGGTGGTATCCGTTCCCCTTTCAAAATAGATAGTGCATACAAAAGTCGCAGTTGTATTTTGGCGATTTCGAAGGAAACATCTGGCAGTTGTCTTACATCTTGGAAAAAGATTATGAAAACCTGTAAAGGTGAAACAATATTAATGTAATCAAATAAATGGCTTTACAATTAAACTCGTCATTGTTGCTGTTTTTTATTGCCGGTATGGTATTCAGTCAGGAATCGGATAATTCAGCATTTAAAAGATTGGAAAAAGATTCTGAGTGGGAATTAAAACTTGAAGACCGGGGTACCTTCAATTGGCAAACAAACTGGTTTTTGGATGGGCAGAATGCAAGGGTCGAAAATAGTGAAAAGGGTATGCACCTCATAGCCGGACCGGAATTTGGAAACGATGCCCATCATATGGTTCTCTGGACAAAAAAATCTTTCAAGAGAGATGTGAAAATTGAATTTGATTACACCAGAACCGACCACGAAACCAGGGCCGTAAACATTCTTTATATTCAGACAACAGGAAAAGGGGAAGGGGATTTTGTGAAGGACATTTCTGAATGGAAAGAATTGCGAAAAATACCATCAATGCGCACCTATTTTAACAACATGAAAACGCTGCACATTAGTTTTGCCGCTTATTCAAACAATGAAGTTTCGCAGGATTATGTCCGTGTACGCAGATATCCGGTTATGCCTGATAAAAATTTCAGGGAATTGGAAGTGGAGCCTACCTATTTTGATACCGGTTTTTTTAAAACGGGCGAAACTTATAAGATAACGGTTATTAAAACTGACGGACGGTTATATTTTAAAGTAATTGGAAATGAGGATTCAAAACTATACTCATGGGACACAAGTCATATTCCTCCTTTAAATGATGGACGGATTGGCTTGCGCCACATGTATACCCGTTCGGCTATTTATAGCAATGTTAAGATTTATGAAACTAAATGAAAAGAATACGAGCTGCCGTTAAGTAGGCAGCAGTTCCAGTGATGGACCAGTATATTAACTATAAATATGAGAAAGTTTAATTTATTTCTAATAATACTCGCCGTTGCAATTATGCAACCAGCATTCGCTCAACCGGACAAAGTAAGGGTAATTATAATGGCTGATATAGGTCATGATCCAGATGATGAGCAGCAAGTTGTGCATTTGCTTGTGTGCTCAAATGAATTCGATCTTGAAGGCATAATTGCAGTTACCGGTCGTTACTTCAGGCCTGATCCAAAGGATACTGTAAAAACCTTAATGTCTGAATTATTTGACTTCATTCTTGATGGTTACGAAAAAGTATATCCAAGATTACTGCAACATTCAGAAGGGTATAAATCACCGCAATATATGCGAAGTATAGTTGAAGGCGGGCAACAAGGCAATGGAATGAAAGATGTTGGCTCCGGGCGTTCTTCAAAAGGATCAAAATTAATAATTGATGCAGTTCTGAATGACGATCCCAGACCATTATACATTCTCTCCAATGGTGGAATGAATACCCTTGCGCAGGCGCTTTATGATTATAGAAGTGAAAGTACAAAAGAAGAACTGCAGGCATTTATTTCGAAAATCAGAGTGTACGATAATTCAGGTCAAGATGAATCCGGCGCATGGATTTGTCATGGATTCCCTGATATTTTTTACATCCGTGGCAAAGTGCAGAATCGTTCATTTGGAGGGCCAACAAATAATAACTTGGGGCCACATTGTTGGAAACCTTTCGAATACTCTCCATGGGGTCAACACCAGTGGGCCAGCGAACATATTCAAAATTTCCATGGAGCGCTTGGAGAATTATATCCGGACAGGAAAGTTGATGGTAAATATCAGTTCATGGGTGGCGGTGGTGTAATTCCATGGGCAGGTTTAATTAACCCGGGTCTGTCAGATATTTCCCATCCATCATGGGGTGGCTGGAGTGGACGCTATACGGCAAAAAAAAACTTTAAATCCTTACTCCGGTTTCCCGATTATTCATCCTGATGAAAAACAACACTTGCCTTTTAAAGCCTATACCGATGGTGATGATGTTATTGAGAAATGGATAAATCCTGCCGATGGCACTACTTACGATGATATTTATACCCCGGCCTGGAGATGGCGGCAAGCGATTTGGAACGACCTGAAAGCCCGGATGGATTGGTGTGTTGAACCTTACCAAAATACCAATAACCATCCAATAGCAGTATTAAAAGGCGATACAACAAATAATATTGTTACGATAAAGGCAAATTATAACGAACACATTGTCCTGAATGCATCCGGTTCAAATGATCCGGATGATGATAAAATATCATACAAGTGGTGGGTTTATTCCGAAGCAGGTGAAAAACCATACCATATGCCTTTGGAGATCGAAAATTCGTCCTCAGTTAAAACTTCATTAATGATTCCAAAAGATGCTGCAACCAAATCGTTGCATATTATTTTGGAAGTAACCGACGATAGTCAAATTGTTCCGTTGATTGATTATCGAAGGATGGTCGTAATTGTAACAAATTATTGATTAATACAAAAAAAGTATATTTGGATGTAAGGATTATAAAAATTTACCTATGACAAACTTTCGGCGAATTATTTTTCTGTTTTTCGTTCTGTTGTGTTCAGCATGTTCATTTAACAGACACAAGAAATCAGAAAATTCAGAAAGACCCAATATTGTGCTTATAATCTCTGACGATCAGAGCTGGACCGATTATAGCTTTATGGGGCATGAATACATTCAAACGCCCCGGCTTGACCAACTGGCAGCTCAGGGTTTAACGTTTACACACGGATACACTACCGCACCTCTTTGCAGTCCGGCACTGGCTTCCATTGCCACCGGCCTCTATCCTCATCAGCATGGTATTCTGGGAAACGATCCGGTTTTCTCTTCTGATGAAAGGAAGTATTCATCGGAATGGTTGCAGGAACGTATGGAGCATTACAGGCCTTATGTAGCAAAGTTTGAAGAGATGGAAACTATTGCCGATGTTTTGGGAGAATACGACTATACATCACTGCAAACAGGTAAATGGTGGCCTGGTAGTTATACCAGTGGCGGATTTGATGAAGGCATGACCCACGGAGATCCCGCTCGTGGTGGCAGGCATGGCGACGAAGGGCTAAAAATTGGCAGGGAAGGCCTCGATGTCGTTTATCGTTTTATCGATTCTGCCAAAAAGCATAACACTCCTTTTTATTTATGGTACGCACCTTTTTTACCACATGCACCGCACAACCCACCCGATAGCCTGAAACAAAAATACCTTCGGGTTGCCCCCTCCGAAGCAGTGGCAAATTACTGGGCCATGTGCGAGTGGTTTGATATAACCTGCGGGCAGCTGATGGATTATGTGGAGCAAAAAGGTCTTAGCCAAAACACCTTGTTTGTGTATGTCTGCGATAATGGCTGGATACAGGATCCAGATAAAATGAATGTTTATGCACCCCGTTCAAAACGCGAACCTTACGAAATGGGTATCAGAACTCCCATTATTTTCCGCTGGAAAGGAATGATTGATCCCGAAACGAATGAAACCGATGTCGTTAGCAGTATTGATATTGCAACAACCATTTATGGTATTTGTGGTATTGATCCACCGGCCAGTTTACAGGGAATTAATGTTCTTGACTCAGCTGCAATAAATAACCGGAAAATGATTTTTGCCGAAACATTTGCCCACGATTTTAGCACTATTGATTCGAGTTTATACTACCGTATGGTCATTCAACCACCGTTTAAACTCATTGTGCCCGATAAAATCAATAAATCAGATGCACAAGTTGAATTATTTAATATAAGAAACGACCCGTTTGAAATGAATAATCTGGCAGAATCAGTTCCGGAAAAAGTGGAAGAGCTAAAAAAGGAAATAGAAGGATGGTGGTCGGAATGAAATTAGGATTCAATCTTTAAAAAGAATCACTTCTCTGATACCAGGAAAACATCAGCTTAAAATAAATATATCTTAACCGGGATAAAAATGAGAAACAGATATTTTACGCGCACGAAGAAAATAATTAAATGTTGTTTTGACAGATTTCGTTTAATCATCATAATCCTTGTTTCAATAATTTCAGCCTGTACAATAAATTCTCCCGAAAAGCAATTCAAAAAACCGTCCCGCCAATTTATGCCCATGCCTTTATGGCATATTAATGGTGAATTAACTACCGAAGGAATCAGGCAACAAATGAAGGATGCAAACGATGTTGGTTTTACTGGTATAAGTTTATTACCGCTTGCATCAAGAGAAAACCGGCCGGGTACCAATCCTGAATTCCTGACAGAAGCATATTTTGAACGTTATCAGGATGTGCTTGATGTTGCAGAAGAACTGGATATGGAAATCATTCTATACGATGACAATGATTTCCCAAGTGGTATGGCTGGCGGTAAACTTGAAAAACAATTTCCTGACTACACAATGAAACGGCTTGATAAAGCAGAAACTGAAATAACTGGCCCCGCAATTTTCACCGATACTATAAATGCTGTTCAGTTAATGGCTGCCGTAGCGATGAATTCCAAGACGCATGAACGGATCGAAATCAGCAACTATACTGAAAACGGAATTTTGAAATGGGAGGTTCCTTTCGGGAACTGGAATATTATGCTTTTTAAACTGCAAAAAGACAGTTTTCATAAAAAATATCTGTGTGTCGATTTTATGGATACCGTGGCTGTGCATCACCTTATAAACCTTACTTATGATGAATATGCCCAACAATTTGGCTCATATTTCGGTAATACTATTAAGATGACTTTTTTTGATGACGTTGGTTTCTGGCGCCATCCGCGAAGCTGGACAGGAAAGTTCAATGAAAAGTTTGAAGAACTACACGGATTTGATCCTAAACCATGGTATCCGGCCTTATGGTACAACATTGGTCCGGAAACTGAAGCTGTACGAAATTGCTTTTTTAATACCCGTGCTGAACTGTTGGCTGAGGGACATCCAAAAATGGTGGCTCTTTGGAACGAAAAACATGGTCTGAAGAGTACCGGCCATCCACCAGGAAATTATAATCCCACGCCCATTGATATGAATGCTGATATATTTAAATTCTATCGTTATACTCAGATACCGCTTACCGATGCCATTATTAGTTACCAATACGGGCAAAACGGGCATAAACTCATTTCTTCTGCAGCCGATTATTACGACCGGCCTGTTGTAGCGACCGAAATCTATGGAGCTTTTCGCGAAAATCTTTTCGACTCGTTAATGCTTTACCGCTCATTGTTTGAAATGCTCGTGCGTGGGGTAAATTTTGTAATCCCTCATGGCATGTGGTATAATCCCGGAGAGGTTTACATACCACCATTGGTTTCGCCTTACAGCGAAAAATTAGCTGCTGCACTTCCAGCCTATTCCGAATTTGTTGGCCGCTCGTGCTTTTTACTTCAAGGTGGAAGGCACGTCGCAGAAATAGCGGTATTGTACCCCTTTGAGGAACTGGCTGGTTATTTTTGTTTCGATAACCCTGAGAATATCAGGCAAGGTTACTACATTTCTCCGGAAACCGATTACCAGAAAATTAGCGGCTTACTGACCAACGATATTCGCTGTGATTTTACGTTTGTACATCCTGAATTTTTCATGGATGATAAATATATAATTGAAAATGGTAGTATAAAACTTCAAAATCAGGAAAACTACCAGGAGTATAAAGTCTTGTTTCTTACCGGTTGCAACATTATTTCATACAAAACGCTTGAAAGGGTAAAATCATTTTATGAAAGTGGCGGAATCGTAATTTCAACTACACAACTGCCTTTCAAATCGGCTGAATTGGGGCAGGATCAAAAGGTGGTTGATTTGGTAAGGGCAATATTTAATATTAATGAACTTACCCAGGATTCATCCCGTATTCAGGAAAATTCAAACTCTAAAGGAGGTTATGCTGTATTTATTCCCAACACTGGAAAGCAAAACATCCATTCAGTTCTCAAAAAACATATGATACCTGACGTGACCTTTTCTCCCAACCCTGAACTTACTTCTGATTATGGTAAATTTTCTTACATTCACAAGGTGAAAGATGAGCGGGAAATATTTTATTTTGCAAACTCCGGCAATGAGCCGGTTGAAACCGAAGTGTACATTCGGGGTCATCAAAAACTGGAAAAATGGAATCCCCACAACGTCAGCATCGATAAAGATATTCAGTTTGAAAATACTCAGGTATCCGGTGAAAATTATACTCGGTTTGCATTAACCCTTGAACCAGTCAGTTCGGTATTTTATTTGGGAAAAAATCAATAAATATTTTAGCATGAATTCAATACATATCTATTTACTGATACTATTTTTATGTACCACAGGACTTGCCTCCGGCAACAAGAAAGTAAAAAAGCAAGTTTGGGAAAAGCCAAATATCATTTTCATCCTCACCGATGATCAGCGATGGGATGCATTGGGCTATGCAGGAAATAAAATCATTCAAACGCCTGAAATGGATAAGCTGGCACAAAGCGGCGCCTATTTCAGGAACGCCGTTGTATCCACACCCATATGTTCGGCAAGCCGTGCCAGTATCCTTAGCGGACTGCATGAGCGTACCCACAAATATACTTTTCAAACCGGGCCTATACGGAATGAATATATGGCTGATTCGTATCCGGAACGATTAAAACAAGCAGGTTATTATACTGGTTTCTTTGGAAAGTTTGGGGTGAATTATTCTGGAAAGGAACAGTTATTTGATGTAATGGATGATTATGACCGCAACAACCAATATAAAGATTACCGTGGGTATTACTATAAAACGTTGAATGGTGATACGGTTCACCTCACCCGTTACACAGGGCAGCAGGCGCTTGATTTTATTGAAAATGCACCCGGTGATAAACCATTTTGTTTATCGCTGAGTTTTAGTGCACCACATGCTCATGATGGAGCTCCATTGCAGTATTTCTGGCAGGAGGAATCCGGTAAGTTATATCAAAACATGCAAATGCCCGGACCTGAGCTGGCTGATGATAAATATTTTCTTGAACAGCCACTGCCGGTACGCGAAGGGTTTAACCGGCTACGATGGACCTGGCGTTACGATACGCCCGAAAAATACCAGCACAGTGTTAAGGGATATTACCGGATGATTTATGGGATCGATCTGGAAATATCCAAAATACGTCAAAAGCTCACTGAAAAAGGTATGGATGAAAACACGGTCATTATTTTAATGGGCGATAACGGATACTTCATGGGTGAACGCCAATTGGCAGGCAAGTGGCTCATGTATGATAATTCCATCCGGGTACCGCTGATTGTTTACGATCCGCGGGTGAAAAAACACCGCGATATTGATGAAATGGCGCTGAACATTGATGTGCCCGCTACAATTGCCGATCTGGCCGGTGCCAAACAACCGGGTTCCTGGCAAGGAAAAAGCCTGATGCCGCTGGTAACAGGAGAAGAAAAATCGTTTCCGCGCGATACAGTTTTAATTGAGCACCTTTGGGAGTTTGAAAACATTCCGCCAAGCGAAGGCCTTAGAGTGGATGGTAAATGGAAGTATCTGCGTTATGTAAACGATAAATCGGCTGAGGAAATATATGACCTGGAAACAGACCCGAATGAATCTATAAATAAAGCCGGAAGTCCCGGATATGAAGAGATTCTTGTGAGATTTCGAAATAAACTGGATGAACTGGCAAAAAAATATGCCGATCCTTATTCAGGAGTTCCAACCAAACTGACAGTTGAATACATCCGTGACCCGAAGTTCACCAAAATTATCGACAGGAAACCCGAATTCAGTTGGGTGGTACCTAAAGAAGCCGTAATTCAAAAAGGCTATCAAATCCTGGTTGCTTCGAACGAAAAAAACATAGGCAACAACATCGGCGATGTTTGGGACAGTGGTAATGTCCGCAGCAACCAGTCGGTTGATATTTCTTTTGACGGCGAACCGCTAGCTCCAAACAAAACCTATTTCTGGAAAGTACGGATTTTCGATCAGGATAACCGGTTGTCTGATTATTCAGAAGTTCAGAAATTTACAACCGGAATTGCTGATAAGTATATTTCAACCGGAAATTGGTTTCAGGTGGATAGAATTAAACCATCGGCGATGAATAAAAATGTCGATGGAAGTTATTTTGTCGATTTTGGTAAAGCCGCTTTCGCAACACTTGAACTAAGCTATTCAGCCAAAGTTCCCGAAACTTTAATAATTCATCTGGGCGAAAAACTACTGGAAGGCAAAATCGACCGTGAACCAGGCGGAACCATCCGATATCAGAAAGTTCAGCTTCAGGTATCACCTGAAAAGAAAAACTACCAAATTGAATTGGAACCTGACGAACGAAATACCAATGAATTGGCCGTGGCGCTTCCCGACTCTTTTCCTGTGATTATGCCTTTCCGTTATGCTGAAATTGAGCGGAACTCTGAATCTCCAGCATCAGAATTTCATTTACAGCCTGAAGATGTAACCCAAGTTGCCTACTTCAATTATTTCGATGAAACTTCCAGTTCGTTTACCAGTTCTGATTCCATATTGAACCAGCTTTGGGAAATGTGCAAATACACCCAGAAAGCAACAACATTTGCAGGATATTATGTAGATGGCGACCGTGAACGGATTCCCTATGAGGCCGATGCTTACCTGAACCAGCTGAGCCATTATTCAGTCGATAATGAACATGCAATTGCACGACGGACCATTGAATATTTTATGGAGAAACCCACCTGGCCAACCGAGTGGCAGTTGCATGTGGCACTGATGTTTTACCAGGATTACCTGTACACCGGGAATACCGAACTGATTGAAAAATACTACGAGCCGTTAAAACATAAAACCCTCATGGAACTCGAAGTGCAGGAGGGGTTGATTAGTACAGAATCTCCAAAATTAACCGGCGAATTTATGGCAAAGCTGGGGTTTAAAGACACCACCCAACGGGTACGCGACATCGTGGACTGGCCGCCTGCCCAGAAAGATACTGGATGGAAACTGCCAGAAGACTGGCCCCAGGGTGAACGCGACGGATTTGTATTCATGCCGGTAAATACGGTAATTAATAGTTTCTTTTACCAAAACATGAAAATCATGGCTGAGTTTGCCGGTTTGCTGAATAAAACGGAAGAGCAGCTCGACTTTCAATTTCGGGCAGCAAAAGCAAAAAAAGCCATTAACGAAAAACTGTTTGTTGAAGAGGGAGGATACTATCGCGATGGAATTGACACCGACCATGGTTCGGTTCATGCCAATATGATGCCGCTGGCTTTTGATATAGTACCTGAAGCCTATAAAAAAAGGGTTGGTGATTACCTAAAGACGCGCGGTATGGGCCCCAGCGTATACGGGGCCCAGTTTTTAATGGAAGCAGTCTATAAAAGTGGCAATGCTGATTATGCTCTTGAATTAATGACAGCCACACACGACCGGAGCTGGTACAATATGATTAAAATTGGCTCAACTATAGCACTCGAAGCCTGGGACATGCGCTACAAACCCAATGCCGACTGGAACCATGCCTGGGGCGCAGCACCCGCAAACATAATTCCACGGTACTTGTGGGGAATTCAACCTGAAGAACCCGGTTTTGAGGTGGTTTCCATAAATCCTCAAATGAGCAATCTAAAAAGCAGCTCGGTTAAGATCCCCACCATTCGCGGTGAAATCAAAGGCGATTACAACAGGGTAAATAATCGGTTAATACAGTTTAAAATTGAATTGCCCGCAAACATGGTGGGTGAATTTAATGCCGGATTTTCTGCCGAAGATGTGGTAACTTTAAATGGAGAACCTGTGAACCTTTCCTTTGGATCGGTTCGCCTGAGCCCGGGAGTAAATAATATTGAAATTCGGATTAATTCTTTCTAATCAAATAGATCAGAAAATATGAGAAAATATTTAAAACCTGGAAAACTGTATGCAGGAATGCATGCGGGTTTATTACTTTTAAGTTTAATAATTGTTTGCAGCTCATGCAGCAGGGAAGAGCTGCGCATTCAAATTGAATCAGACGATCAGTCTCCCCAGGTAATACATGCACTGAATAAACTCAATGAATTAATTAATTCACGCCAAATAGAGTTTGCAAACAATAATATGGATTATACAATTCATGCTACTGTGAATGCAGAAAAATATGAACCGGAAGCTTTTGGTATTATTGTTAAGAATGAACGGGTGCAGGTTAAGGCAGGCGATCCTACCGGCCTGATGTATGGTTTGCTCGATATTAAAGAGCAGTTGGAGAACGGTCAAAAAAAAATAGTTGCCAAATCTGAAAGTCCCCATCTGAGTTTCCGTGCCATTAAATTCAATCTCCCGTGGATGTCGTACCGTACCGGAGAAGCATTGCAACTTCATTCTGAAACGGTTCGCGATACCACTTATTGGCACCAATTCCTTGATATGATGGCCGAAAACAGGTTCAACGTGCTTACCCTCTGGAGCCAGCATCCGTTTCATTATATGGTGAAAACTGAAAAGTATCCTGAGGCGAGTGCTTTTAACGATGAAGAACTGGCCGAATGGCAGCTATTCTGGCATACCCTGTTCCGGTTGGCTAAGGAAAGAGGCATCGAAACCTATATCATTAACTGGAACATTTTTGTTTCACCTGAGTTTGCTAAGGCGCATGGTGTTGCTGAATACAGCATTAACAACGATTATTTTATAAACCGGGGCGATACATCTGAACTGGTAAAAGATTACATGCGCGAAAGTGTAAAGGCTGTTATTGATACCTATCCCGATTTAACCGGACTGGGTATATCTCTCGGCGAAGGAATGGGGGGGATGACTCCCGAAGAACGTGAACAATGGCTGCTCGACAGTTTTGTTCAGGGTGTAAGACAGGCCTCTCGAAATATAAAATTTATCCACCGGATTCCTTTTTCTGCCAATACGGGAAGCGGGGGTTCAACCTCAGTAGATGTCGAGCAAATGACGCGTACCACGCTCGATACCCTGAGTTGTTTTATCAGACCTATACAAACCGAACTCAAGTTTAACTGGTCGCATGCACATTCAAGCCCCGCACTCGTGAAGGTGCATGGCGGTGAACTGACCGATACTTACTGGAACCCGAATCCTGAGAATTATAAGCTGGCCTGGATGATGCGCAATGAAGATTTTTTTATGCTGCGTTGGGGACAGCCGGAATTCATCAGAAGGCATATTGCTGAAAATGCTCAACCATACGTCAACGGTTACTATATAGGTTCAGAATGTTATATCCCGGCGAAGGACTACATTACCTCCCTGAAGGGATCCGGTTATACGTATGCTTTTGAAAGGCAATGGATGTTTTATAAAAACTGGGGCCGGTTGCTCTATAATCCTTTAACTCCCGATTCAATATTTGAACAAGCTTTCGTTAATCAATTTCCCCGTTATGGTGAAATATTATTTGATGCACAGGTAAAGGTTAGCCGCATGCCGCTTATAATAGCTTCATACTGGAATGCCACCTGGGATTTTACCCTTTATTCTGAGGGTATGCTGACATTGGAAGACAACCAAATGAAACTTATCTCAATACAGCAACTGGCTGAAAAACATCCTATGGAACCGGCTTATCTGAGTATACGGGAGTATCTGGACAACGGGGAAAATTCTGTACCCGGTAAAATAACCCCTGTTGAACTGGCCGATTCTATTTCCTCATTCTGTTCCGATGCACTGAAGAAAATGGAATCTGTTAATGCGGACAGCAACATCAATCTGTTGTATGAAGTGTCGGACATTAAGGCCTGGGCATATCTGGGGCTTTATTTTTCGAATAAGCTAAAGGCTGCAGTTGAGTACCAAAAGTTCGTTGAAACTAAGGAGTCCGGTAATCATAAAAATGCAGTTCAATTCCTGGAAAAGGCTGTTGAAAACTGGCGGCACCTGGTAAAGGTAACTGAACCGGTATATCACCCTGTGCCATTAATGCATTATACGCATTCAGGAGGAAATCGGTATTTTCATTGGTCAAATGTGGAAACAGAAGTAATTGAAGAACTGGACTGGTTAAAAAATCATTAAAAACTTAATATAATTTGAAATGAAAAAGTTATTGCTGATTGTATTTATTGCCTGTTTTTCGGGAAGCGCTTTTTCTTACGAAAAAAGGGATGTGCTGCAGAAGGAAGCCGGCGAAGTTAATCTTGTAACCACACTTGTAAAGGATTTTGCCGCAATTGGTTTTCCTGATTACAACGACCGCAGTTTCTGGAATAAGCTTCCGGATAATTTGCGTCAGAAGTACATTAAAGAGGCTGAAATTTACCTGGAGTATGACTGGCCGGTGGTTAAAGCCACCGATTACCTTGAAATCATTCGCTCAGGCGATCGTAAACAGGAGGTTTATGGTTTACCCCGGTCAGCGTTGGTTGCATTGGTGATGGGAGAACTGGCGGAAGGCAAGGGGCGGTTTATTGATCAGATTGTTAACGGTGCATGGTACTACAGTGAGCAAACCTGGTGGGGCTGGTCGGCACACCTTACGGCCCAAAAGGCGCCACATGGACTGCCTGATGCTGATGAGCCGGTTATTGATCTGGGGGTGGGCGAAATTACAAACATCCTCTCGTGGACCTGGTTTTTGTTTAAGGATGAATTCGATAAAATACATCCGCTTATTGCTACACGGCTCAAAAATGAAATCATGAAGAAAGCCGTGATCCCATATTATGAACGAAACGATTTCTGGTGGCAAGGACTTGATGGCTCCCGGGAAGTCAACAACTGGAACCCATGGACAAACCACAATATGCTCACCGCAATTTTGATTCTGGAAGATGATCAGGGGCAGAAGCTAAAAGGTGTGCAAAAATTGGTTCGATCACTCGATGAATTTATTAATGTTTATCCTGCTGATGGAGGTTGCGATGAAGGTCCTTCCTACTGGGGGAGGGCAGGTGCTTCCCTGTATCAGTCACTCGACCTGCTTAAGCGTGCTACTGGTGGAAAATTTGACGTGTATGACAACCAGCTCGTTCAAAATATGGGTACATACATATATAAAGCCTATATCGAATACCCCTACTTTATCAATTTTGCCGATGCCGATGCCACTACCGGAAGCCGGCCCCAGATAATATACAGCTACGGGAAAGATATCAATGATCCGGTTATGTATAAGTTTGGAGCATTTCTGGCAGATAAGCAGGACTGGGGCCAGGAGATACCTGAAGGTAAAATCGATGAGCAGGTCATGCAGTTGATGTATCTTGAAGAGATAAAGAATGCTGAAGCAGAAAATGCTTTGATAAGCGATTTCTGGCTGCCACAAACCCAGGTGGCCGGAGCCCGCGATGAAGCCGGCTCATCTGAAGGATTCTTTTTTGCTGCAAAAGGTGGCCACAATGCCGAAAGCCACAATCATAATGATTTGGGATCCTGTGTATTGTATTTTGATGGAAAGCCTGCTCTTATCGATATAGGCCGTGAAACTTACACCGCCAAGACTTTCAGCGACCGGCGCTATGAAATCTGGACCATGCAGAGTCAATACCATAACCTGCCTAGAATAAATGGTGTCGACCAAAAAGAAGGAAGGGAATATGTGGCAACAAACAGCAGTTTTGAAGCTGATGCAAAAAAAGCTGTCTTTTCTACCGATATCGCAAAAGCTTACCCGGAAGATGCCGCTGTAAAGAAATGGGTGCGCTCCTACCAGCTTAATCGAGGAAAACAGTTTATTGTGCGCGACGATTATGAGCTGGCAAAGGTAAAGGAAGAGCCTACTTCCATAAATTTTATAACCTATTGCAAAGTGTCGGAATCAAAGCCGGGGGTGTTACTGCTCAAAGGGGTGGGTTTTAACCTTGAAATGAAATACAATTCAAAAATCGTTAGCCCGAAAATCGAATTTAATGAAGTAACCGATAATGGCCTCAAAAGGTATTGGCCTGAAGGCATTACCCGGATTGTTTTTACTATAAATAATCCAAAAACCAAAGGGAAAAATGAAGTTAATATAACTTCACTTTAATGAATTTAGCCCCGGGAGGAAATCCCGGGGCACAAAAGAGTACAAATGAAGTTTACAAAATCAGAAAGCCAAATTTTGATTAGTGCTTTGGTTCTATTGGTTGCCGGTTGTGCTGAAAGAAAGCCGGAAGTGCTTATGATTTCTGCCTCCGAACAAGAATATATAGTACAGACGGCTACAGGTTACCTTGATAGCCTGCCGGTTACGGTGACTGCAGCAGAAGCTGAGCGAAGCGCCGGCGGCCTCAACGATTTTTATTCTGAAGGCGACTACTGGTGGCCCGACCCAGATAATCCTGAGGGGCCTTATATTCAGCGTGACGGGGAAACCAATCCCGGTAATTTTACAGCTCACCGGCTGGCAATGATTCGCCTGAGCCGGATTGTGGGTATGCATACATCGGCCTGGTTGCTTACCGGTGATGAACATTACGCAGAGGCAGCCGGGCATCATCTCCAGGCATGGTTTGTAGACCCGGCCACCCGGATGAATCCTTCAATGAATTATGCGCAGGCAATTAAAGGAAGGGTCACCGGAAGGGGCATAGGTATTATCGATGCCATTCACCTGGTTGAGGTTGCACGTTCCGTTGAAATCCTTGAAAAGAACAATGCCCTGCCTGAAGACCTCATTAAACCGGTTAAGGATTGGTTTGGTGAATTTGTTGTATGGCTTACCACCCATCCGTACGGCATCGATGAAATGAACACCAAAAATAACCACGCCACCTGTTGGGTGATGCAGGCAGGAGCGTTTGCAAGGCTGGCAGGCAACGAGGAAGTGTTGGAACTTTGCCGGACCCGCTTCAAAGAAGTTTTATTGCCCAACCAGATGGCTGAGAACGGATCCTTCCCACTGGAATTGAAACGAACCAAACCTTACGGCTATTCTTTGTTTAACCTCGATGCGTTTATGACAGCCGCCGAAATCCTTTCAGATGAAGAGCACAAACTGTATGAATTCACAACCCCCGATGGTAAGAACCTTCAGAAAGGAGCAGAATTTCTTTATCCCTATGTAAAGGATAAGTCGGCGTGGCCCTATGAGGCAGATGTAATGTACTGGGAAGAATGGCCGGTGCGTCACCCGTTCTTGCTGTTTGCCGGGAGGGCTTATAACCAGCCGGAGTACATCGATTTGTGGAAAAAACTGGAAGGCTATCCCGAAACCGGAGAGGTGCTGCGTAATTTACCGGTTCGTAATCCGCTTCTATGGTTGATGGACAAACCTGTGAACTGAATTAGTTAGCACGAACCCACGGGAGTCGGATTTTCCAAATCCGACATTTTTGGGTGAATCCACCTGCCGTAATTCCGGTTGCAGGATTTCTAAAGATCTTTGACTTGAAAAGTCAAAGTCCCGGACGCCCGTGTGACCAGGTTTTATTCATTTACTTCAAAATGTTAGGTTTACAATGCCGCTTTCACCGATTCCTTCATTGAGGTGGCAGATCTGCCAATAAGCTTTGAAAGTTGTTGCCCATTGTCAAACAAATCTCCTTTTGATGCACTAACATCCCAGCTTGCAATTGCAGCAGCAAAAAATTCTGGTACACCATAACTCTTGAGCACTTTGGCGTATTCAGCTTCCGGCAGATTTTTGTAAGGAATATCTTCACCTGTTTGTTTTGAAATTTCTGCAGCCAAATCACTAAGTGTATAGGCGTTGTCTCCTGCCAATTCCAACACTTTTCCCTTGTAGCTTACATCGGCCAGTACAACTGCAGCAGCCTCGGCGTAATCCGCTCTTGCTGCTGAGGATATTTTTCCGGAACCCGCACTGCCGATAAATGCACCACCGGCCAATGCACCTTTAATTGAATTTGTGTAATTTTCAGTGTACCATCCATTTCTAAGTATGGTGTAATCAATGCCTGAATCTTTCAATAATTTTTCTGTTTCCAGATGCTCTCCGGCAAGATTTATTGTTGTAGAATCGGCATGCAACAAACTAGTATAAACAATCCATCTGATTCCTGCTTTTTTGGCTGCATCAATTACATTTTTATGCTGCCTTACACGTTGGCCAATTTCGTTTGACGAAATGAGCAATAGCCTTTCAATCCCTTCTAACTGTTCAGTTAAACTTTCAGGCTTGTTATAGTCGAAATGCCGGGTTTCTACTCCAGACTCTTCAGCCTTTTCAGGGTTACGAACAAAAGCTACTATGTTGTTTTTTTCTGCCTTTTCTTTTAATTGCTTAATAACCAGTTTCCCCAACTGGCCTGTTGCTCCTGTTATTCCTGTTTTCATTTTTAATACTTTTTATTTTGTTACTAATTCCCGGGTACTACTTTTCCGCTAACAATTTCACCATTTTCTTTTCAAAAATACCACTTTTAATCTTTATTTCACCGTTGTTTGCAAGTTATGAAATCCGAACTAAGCTTTAGTTAATGATATTTTTATTCGTCTTTTGAGTATTCCAGCAGATCTCCCGGTTGACATTCCAGTACTTCGCAAATAGCTTCTAAAGTAGAAAACCTAACAGCTTTTGCCTTACCGGTTTTTAGTATGGAAAGATTTGACAGAGTAAGTCCTACTTTATCTGAAAGTTCATTCAATGACATTTTTCGTTTAGCCATCATTACGTCTAAATTTACTATAATGGGCATGAAGCTATATGGTTAATTCGTTTTCGTCTTGAATTTCTATACCTCTTTTTACAATCTGTACAATTACAAAAAGAATAACTGCCATAAAAAGCCACACATCAGCTCCTGCTATGTGCAATGATTGCAGGTCGGCTGTTTTTAGTCCTTGTTTGGTTAGCCATGCAGAATATTGATATCCATAATAAGAGAACAAACCGATAGCTAAAGCCAAATAAGCAATCTTTAGAATGAAACGCCTTAAATCCAGACTGAAAGGCTGGGATAAATTCAGTTTCTTGCTCGTAAACATCTTAACTATAAGGTAAAACATAATGGCCTTCAATACTGCTATAATTATCATTGTAAACGTTATAACAAAAAAATGTCCATAATCATAGTTGTAAAGGCTTGATAAATAATCTGCACCTTCCCAAAAATTAATTGCTCCAGATGGGTTTATGGCAAGCGTAATAAAAGTATTGACAGCAATACCGCCAGCTTCAATACACAGGCCAATAAAAATGATCCACGAAAGTATTTCCAATACTTTTAAAATCTGATGGGTTGTGATTTTAATCTCCATAATTATTCAGTATTATATTATGCAAATATCAATAATTATTTATTGAAAAACAATAAATAGTTAGTGTTTTTTAATGAAAACAGAGAATAATTTAATTCCGATACAGGATATCCGGTATTAGGGGATATATCTTTACAAAGCCAGCTTTTCCAAAATTTAAAACTTTGGAAAAGCTTAATCACAATCCCTGTCTAGCCTCTTTTTTCACTATACCTTCGCCTAACCAAACTCAATGTAAACTCAGTGTTAATTCAGTTATAATTCAATGTAAATTCAATTTTAATTGAGTTTACATTGAGTTTGTATTGAGTTTAAATTGAATTTGGTATGGCCAGAGTGTAGAGGTTGGGCATTGAAAATCAAATTTTGTGATGAGTTGCTTTGCCAAAGCGATTCGGAAATTATCTATTCATTTTTGCCCAAGGAATAAATAAACAAAAACTCATGTTGTAATTGTTATATTTCAATACACTAATTTTCTATGGATAAAGAATTCATCATTCGGTTTGGAATTGCCTCTAAGGGTTTTGTTTACATTTTACTTGGTGGGCTTACAGTTATGGCTGCTGCAGGCATGGGAGGAGAGAAGTCGGACAGCAACAGCGCCCTGGGTTTTTTGGCAGGCGGTTTAGTAGGTCAGCTTTTGCTGGCGGCTACAGCAGCTGGTATTATTGCCTATGTCTTTTGGAGGTTTTACCAGACGTTTGTTGATCCGGAGGACAAAGGAACCGGACTAAAAGGATTGGGAACACGTGTGGGGTATTTTTCGAGTGGTGTTATATATGCTTTTCTGGCAATCAGCGCCATTGAGATATTAACCGGTTCAGGCTCAGGATCGGGTGGTGGGAGTGAATCAATGCTGGCGAAAGTTATGAGCCAGAGGCACGGGCAACTGTTAGTTGGAGCCATTGCCTGTATTTATCTTGGGAAGGCCATTTACCAAATTTATCGTGCTTATTCCGGTAACTATAAGAAGAAGGTAAAGGAGCAACAGCTGGATGAGAAAACCCAGAAATTATTGGTTGTATCAGGCATTGCAGGTTACACTGCACGTGGAATTGTTGTAGGGATAATTGCATTTCTGACTTTCAGGGCTGCCTTAACTGCCGATTCAGATAACGGAGGCAGTACAAAGGAGGCTTTTGATTTCCTTCAGTTTGAATTCGGAACACTGGTGCTGGGAATAATTGCACTTGGATTGGTATTGTATGGCATCTATATGCTGATTAAAGCCAGGCACAGGGTGGTGGATGTTTGAAGTTTTGAGTTCCGGGTTCGAACAGTTCAGAGTTCAGACAGTTCAGCGTTCAGAGTTTCGAGTTTCGAGTTCAGTCCGGACAGTTCAGCGTTCAGAGTTTCGAGTTCAGAGTTTAAAATTACAGGAACTGGGAACCCGGAACGGCTTGGGAACCTTAAACTGGGAACCTGGAACTGGACACCCTGAGAACCCTGAACTGGGAACTTGGAACGGCTTTGGAACTGGGAACCCGGAACCCGAAACTGTGGAAACTACTTCTTTTTATCAATTATCCGGTAAATGAGAATAAATCCACCGATAACGGCCAGGAGGAAAAGCAATATGGCCAGCCCTGGATACCCAAACAGCCGGAACGTGGTTTCCACCTGCATAAGCAACGAAGCGCCCAAGATAAGCGCTGCAAGTATTATCCCGATGGTCATCCGGTTGGCCGATTCCTTAAGCCCGGCTATGAAATCATATTCATCGATTATTTTTAACTGAAGAGTAAACTTATCACCGGCCATGGCATTGAGGATGTCGTTTATACGGGCCGGCAGGTTTTCGAGGATTGTTTTTGTATCGAGCAGGGTTTCATATATATTCCCTTGTTTCAGGCTTTGGGATATGGTTTTCCGGATAATTTTTGAGGCATTCTTACGTATGGAATTGTTCGGATCAAAATCGGGATCCAGTTTTTTTCCTGCCCTGTCGAGGTTCATGAATGCCTTTCCAAGCATTATCATTTCATTGGGAAGCCTGATGTTGTTTTGGGCCGATATACGGGTTATTTCAAGTATGAGCCGGCCTACCTCGATGTACTGAAGGGTATTGTTGTTTGCTTCGTTAATTATTTCAGTGACCTCTGCTATAAACTGCTTTTCATTGGCGTTTTCTTTTTTCTCTCCGGTAGCCAGTGTCCACCGGGCTGCTTTCTCACCATCGCCTCCACTCACTGCCAGCAGTATCCGGATGAGTTTGGCCTTCAGTTTTTCCGACACGCGTGCTGTCATTCCCAGATCGAGCAATGCCAGGTCGCCGGTATCGGTAATGTATATGTTGCCGGGGTGTGGATCGGCATGAAAAAATCCATCGATTAAAATTTGCTGGAGGTAGGCCTGAAACAGTTCTTCTGCCAGTTCACTGCCTTCAATGTCCATCTGGCCGAGTGGCGTTATTTTATTGATGTTTTTTCCCTTTATGAAATCCATTGTAAGCACACGCGACGTAGTATAATCCATTACGGGCAATGGAATTACGATGCGTGAAAATTCCCTCAGGTTATGCTCAATTGCAATCAGGTTTTGGGCCTCCTGCAGGTAATCGAGTTCCTGGATAACCGCTTTGCGAAATTCCTCGAGGGTTGCATGAATCATAAGTTGTTTGCCTACATCGGTATGTTTTTCAAGGAATTCTGTTATATCCTGAAATGCATCAAGATCGTCGAATATTTGTTGCCTGATATCGGGTCGCTGGATTTTTACTGCAACGGGTTTTCCTCCTTTCAGCCGTGCATAATGAACCTGTCCGAGTGAGGCAGAGGCCATGGGTGTATAATCGAAATATTCAAAGGCTTTGGATATACGTGTTCCAAGTTCGTCGGTCAAAATCTTTTCCATCTCCTCTCCGGGTATGGGCTTTACCTTATCCTGAAGCCGGGTAAGTTCCTTCAGGTATTGGGGAGGAAGAAAATCAGCCCTTGTCGATAAAAACTGTCCAAGCTTTACATATGTTGGTCCCAGTTTTTCAAGATCGTCGGGCAAATCCTCCGCTTTCGAACTACCTTTATCCACATTTTTAAACTCAGACTCAGGTATGTCCATCTTTTTTACAAGATCGGAACGGCCGTACTTATAAAGCAACCCTGCCAGATCTTTATAGCGTTTGATATGTTCGACTCTTTTCTTAAAAATCATGTTTTGGTAATGAAAATTTAAAACATAAACTACATTCATTTTGTTTTGTTTTTATTTTAAATGTATTTAATAACCTTTGAGCTGTGAGTATTGGAAATGTAATTTTATTGTCGCTGTCTTTATTTTTTATCTATGGTACTTTCATCTCATTCGTACGTTGGGATTATTGGTGGGTGCGGATTTTTGACTACCCGAGGCTTCAGATCAGCGTTATATTAATTTTACTTGTAATTGCCAGTGTTGTAATATACGACTTTGCAAAAACATGGCATTTCCTTCTGACTGGGGCACTTTTGGTGAGTATATTCTACCAGGGAAGAAAAATTTACAGGTATACCATTTTTACGCCAAAACAGGTCAAACAGTATAAGGGTGATGAAAATGTGAATACCTTTTCTATATTGGTCTGCAATGTGTATCAACCCAACCGGAAAGCTAAAAAGGTATTGAATCATGTTAAAAAAATGAAGCCCGATTTACTGCTTTTACTTGAAGCCAATAAGTGGTGGGAAGAGCAGATGGATGAAATAGAGGAGGAGTATCCCTATACAATTAAGAAACCAATGGAAAATCTTTATGGGATGCTTCTCTACTCGCGGCTGAAACTGAAAGACCCCAAAATTAATTTCTTTTTTGAAGACGATATCCCTTCGTTTGAAGCAAGAGTCAGGCTAAATAAAACCGACTACTTTAAGATCTTTTGTCTTCATCCCAAGCCACCTTTTCCAACTGAAAGCACAACCTCGACCAATAGGGATGCCGAACTTCTACTTGTGGGGAAAGAGGTAGTGAAATTAGACCAGCCGGTTTTAATTTTTGGAGATTTCAACGATGTGGCCTGGTCAAATACCACACGTTTGTTCCAGAAAGTAAGTGAACTGCTCGACCCGCGAATTGGAAGGGGTTTTTATAATACGTTCCATGCAAAGTACCCAATGTTCCGTTGGTCGCTCGACCATGTATTTCATTCCACCCATTTTCAATTGGTAAAAATGAAACGGCTAAGTGGGGTAGGTTCGGACCACTTTCCAATTTACGTAAAACTTCATTTTAAACCCGAAGAAAGAGATTTGCAGGAAGAGCCCGATGCCGATGGCGATGATTATGAATTAGCCGATGAAAAGATTGATAAGGCAAATGAAGATTCGAAGTAAGCTGTAAATTCTCTCTTTTGGTGTAAATTATACTTTCATTCTCGGATCAATCAATCCCCTTTCATTCCCCCCCGCCTGAACGTAGTCGGGCAGGCTTTGGCAGTAACTTTCGTCGTTTTGTGGACGCGATATACCCAAAAGGGGGACGAGTTTCGATGTTGCTTTAGGCAGGATTGGGTATCATGGCTCTCCTTTGGTGTGGTTTGTACTTTCATTTTCAATTCGATCAATCCCCCTTTCGTTCTTTTAATCCACCCCTTGCATTTATACTATGTATGTTATAATCAAGTAGAAAAAAATTAACAAGACTATCCATTGCCAAAATGCATCTAAAAAAAAGATATAACGATTGAATTGCTTACTCACTATATTGAGACATGTATTGTTTAACTTTTAAAAGTAGAATTTCTTTTTTTATTGGTTTTGGCAAATAGTCATCACAGCCTGCGTTTATTGCTTTTTCTCTGTCGGCCTGTGTTACCTGGGCTGTAATTGCAATAACAGGCAGTTCCGGTTTTACATCTTTAATTTGACGGGTAGCCTCCAGTCCATCCATCACAGGCATTTTTAAATCCATAAGCACAATCCCGATTTCATTATTTTTGAGGCACTGCTCAACTGCCTGTATTCCATCTGCAACAGAGACAAACTGAATTCCATCTTTTTTCAGGATGGTTTCTATGTACCGTCGGTTCACATAATCGTCTTCAGCAATTAACACTATCATGCCACCGGCTACTTGTTTCAAGCTTCCGTTTTTTTCATATTCAGTTGCCTCTGATGTATGCGGCAAAGTAAAGCTAACAGTAGTTCCTTTCCCTTTTTCTGATTTCAGTGCTATTTCTCCGTCAAGTAATTGAACCAACCTTTTTGAAATGGAGAGGCCAAGTCCGCTACCCTCGTAATTGCGGGAAATGCGCGTATCTTCCTGGGTAAAGTTGTTGAAAACTAAAGCCTGCATTTTCTTATCAATTCCTATCCCTGTATCCTCAACAAAACATTCAATGGCATTCTTTTTAAACGTGTATCCTAATTTAACAATTCCTTCGCTGGTAAATTTCAGAGCATTGCTTAACAGGTGATTGAATACTTTTCTGAGCAACTCAACATCCGATTCCAGTTCCACTTTTTCATTGCCTGGTGGCAGGGACAGCATAAATTTCAGGCCTTTTTCCTTACATTGCTCTTCATACAATTCGCTCAATTCACTGAACAATGTTGAGATTGGAAACTCTTCCCTGTTAACCGTTAAGTTGTCTGAAGCAATCAGCGATATGTCCATAAAGTCGGTTATGGTGTTGACCAAGCGATCAATGCTTTGTTGTAACATTTTAAAGTATATCTCCTTTTCGTCCTGTGACAAATCAGGTTCAGCAATCATCTGTCCAAAACCCAAAATTCCATTCAGTGGAGTGCGAACTTCGTGTGAAATGTTATTCAGAAAAGCTGTTTTGAGGCGGTCGGCAGCTTCGGCCCTGTCTTTTTCAATAACAAGGGTTTTTTCAAGGTCTAAACGGTTTTTTACATTTACAAGCAATTGTGCATAAAGACTCAGTAATAATTTTTCTTCATCATTGTATATATGACAGCTTTTCACCCAGTCGAATCCCACAAAACCAATACAAACTTCACCATCCATCATAGGGATAGCAATCACACTTTTAACATCCTGCTGTTCCAGAAACGGTTTCAGGGTATCATCGTCAGACAGTTTGCATACATCAGCAATAAAAATTTCTTCCCCTTTTATTTGTTTTTCCACCCATTGAGAAAAATCATTCATGGGAACTTGTTGAAATTCATTAATTTGGGGAATAATATTTTCGGCACACCATTCAAACGTATTGATTGCTACCCTTTTTTCCCAATTGTATTGAAAAATATATGCACGGTCGGCCTTTGCAAAACGACCCATTTCTTCCAATGATACATATATTGAATTTTCAAAATCGTCAGCACGAACATGAATGTATTCAGAAGCAATTTTTAAAAGAATTTGCTGCAATTCCGAATGATATTTCAACAGTTCTTCGGTGTTTTTTCTGTCTGTAATATCCTCTTTAACTGCCACCAAATGGGTAATCTCACCTTCATCATTAGTCAGTGAAGAGATGCTTGCACTTTCCCAGTAAAGCTCGCCATTTTTCTTTTTATTCCGGAACTCTCCATACCAGTCATTACCTGCCAGAATTGTATCCCAAATTTCTTTATAAAAAGATTGTGGATGTACTCCCGAATTTAAAATACGCGGATTATTACCTATTGCTTCCTCCCATTTATAGCCAGTTATTTGCGTAAATTTGGGATTCACAAACTCAATTTTCCCATCTTTATCCGTAATAATTATTGAATCGGGGCTTTGAACAACAGCACGCGAAAGTTTGCGGAGTTCGTTTTGTGCAGCTTTCCGAATTGAAATATCGCGCGAAACACCCAGAACCCCTATAGGTTTTCCCTTCGAATCGTTTAATACAGAAATTTTAACCTCAACCCAAATTGTAGAACCATCTTTTTTAAAAACTTCAAGTTCCTCTATTAACGGATCAGGAGAAGCTATTCCACTTTTAATGGAGGGAATATATTTATCAAAAAGTTGTTTTACTTTATTACTGGTTGCAGGTGTTATGGTTTTAGAAATATTTCGGTTTATAATCTCCTCCGGACAGTAACCACGCTGAGCATAAATGGCCGGACTGATGTATGTAAAATTCAAATCAAAATCGAGGGTAAAGATTACATCGCCAGAGTTTTCGGCCAGGAGTCGATAACTGGCTTCGCTGTCTTTAAGCGCTTTTTGTTTGCGTTTTAATTCGCAATGCTCATAGGCGCCCGAAATAAGCGATGGAAGCCGTGTAAGGTAGTTTTCCCGTTTTACGAGGTATTCATTGGCTCCCATCTTTAATGCCTGAACCGCTACCTCTTCATTTCCCTGTCCGGTAACAATAATAACCGGGATATCGAGATTTCGCTCCCGCCTTAATTCCTTGATCACTTCCAGTGCATTCATTCCCGGAAGCTGGAAATCCATTAAAATAACCTGGTAATCCCATGTTGCAGGATTTGTTTCTTTATCAGGTAATATTTTTATAGCTTCCTCCCCGGTGGCGACGTTTTTAATCCGTATGTAAGGAGCGAAACGGGTCATATGGCGGTTCGTCAAATCAACATCGGCTGCATTGTGCTCGATGTGAAGAACTTTAATTAAATTTGAGTCGCGCCACCGGATATTTTTGTGGCTTTTTATGGCAAATTCAACTAATTGGGGGATTTTATAAATATATCCTGGCTGTTTAACCATGTAATCGTCGGCGCCGGCTTTTAGTGCTGCGGCAGCCACTTCCTCATCGCCCGAACCGGTAAGAATGGCGACTGCCATGTCCATTTTTTTTTGCCTGATCTCCATCAAAATATCCATCCCGTTCCCGTCGGGAAGTTGCATGTCGAGTAAAGCTAAATTAAATGGTCTTTCCCCAGCAAGCAATTTCCGCGCCTTTAGCAAGGTCTCAGCATGCTCAATTTCACAACCGGGTAAATTTTGTTTCAACTCACGTATGGTAAGAATCGAATCAGAAGCGCTGTCTTCAAGTAATAAAATTCTCATAAGTTCAGGTATTTCAAACATTATCAGGCCTGTTCAATACTCTCCAATATAAATCGATTTGTTTGGCTACTTCGAGGAACTTTTCAAAATCAACCGGTTTTACAATGTACGAATTGGCGCCAAGCTGATAAGCCTCCCGTACATCGGACGATTCGGAAGATGTGGTAAGAACCACTACAGGAATGGTTTTAAATTGTGGGTGCTTTTTTAGTACTTTCAGCACTTCCAGCCCGTTTAATTTTGGCATTTTTAAATCGAGCAAAATAACAACTGGTAGTGGTTCCCCATTTTCCCATTTTTCGATAAAAGTCAGCGCTTCTTCACCATCGCGGGCGGTTAAAATCGGGTTATCGAGTTTTTGTGATTTTAATGCACGAATAGTAAGATCCAAATCTACAGGATTGTCTTCGACAAGTAAAATCGGCTGATTGCAATGAGTTTCGGTCATATTGATTTATTTTTTGGTATTTCAATAAAAAAAGTTGATCCCTCACCGGGAGTGCTTTCCGCCCAAGCTTTTCCGCCCATTCGTTGCAAAGCTTTAGTCACCATTGCCAGCCCTATTCCTGTGCCGGGAAAATCCTCGGGCAGGTGCAACCGCTGAAAAATTTCAAATATACGATCGTGGTATTTCATATCAAAACCAACACCATTATCTTTTACATGTATGAGCCAACTTTCCGGATTCTCTTCATAGCCAATTTTTATGAGCGGGGACTTTTGTTCATCTGAAAACTTAATGGCATTTTCAATATAATTGCGCAGTGCAATAGAAAGTCCGGTTAAATCTGTAATAATTTTTACTGAAGGTATTTTAATTTCCATTTTCATACCTTTATTGTCCAGTTCTTCCTGATAGCTTGAAACTATTGATTGTACGTAATTTTTTAATACTATTGGTTCCTGTTTCATCTGCCTGCGTTCGAGGCGCGAATAGCTGAGTAAATCATCGATGAGTTGATTCATTTGCAGCGTAGAACTGCGAATGGTTTTAATAAAATGGGCAGCTTCTTCGTTCAGGCTATCGCTATAATCATCGAGCAGTAACTTGCTGTACCCCACAATTCCACGCAAAGGCGCTTTCAGGTCGTGCGATACCGAATAGGTAAAGGTTTCCAGCTCCTTGTTAACCGTTTGCAATTGCTCGGTTCGCTGCTTAACCCGTTCTTCCAGTTCGGCATATAAGTTAATGTTTTCAATGGCACGCGCTGTTGCATCGGCAAGGGTTTGAAGCAGCTGCAATTCAGTTTCGGTAGGTTTGTATTTCTCTTTCCAGTAGTTGCCAATGGCACCGATTGGTTCTAAAATAGTTACCGGTACCATGGCGAGGCTTTTTATAAATGTATGATTGTAAATGTCTTTCGGAATACGCTCATCGGCAAATACATCTTCAATAACAACCGATTTTTTATTTTGCATTACCCATCCGCTGATGCACGAATGCATGTGAAATTTATTTCCTTTCCAAAGCGGTTGAATAGCATCTTCATCTGCATAAAAACAGTTGTTGTTTTCCCTGAAAATCAAAGTGGCACCATCGGCACCAATCAGTTTACGGGCTGATTGGGTCACCATTTCCTGTACAGCTTCGAGAGACTGGGCTGTGGCGAGACGCTGAACCGAATCAATCAGAATTTCGAGACGCTCGTTTAATTTTTTAATTTCTTCTTCTTTTCTTTTTTGTTCGCTAATAACCTCCAAATAAAGAATAATCCCACCAATGGAGCCATCGGCTTCATACCAGGGGCGGCATTCCCAACGGGTCCAGTCAAAAGTCCCGTCTTTCCTGTAAAAAACATCTTCATCTGCCCGTAATGCTTTTCCTTTCAACGCTTTTTGATGCACTTTTTTCCATTTTTCAGGCGTATCAGGAAAAACCTCATAGTGATGTTTCCCTATAATATTCTTTTCTTTTACCCGGTAATCACGTAAATAGCGTTGGCTAATAAACAAGTATTTTAAACTTTTATCAAGCACAGCAACCGAACTTTGATTGTGGTCGATAATATATTTCATCAATTCATGAGAATGGGAAAGGGCTTCTTCCGATTTCTTTCGGTCGGTTATGTCGATAATGATCCCATGCCACAGTGTACTACCGTCTTCCAGTAATTCGGGTTTGGCATTGGAGCGCCTCCACCGCAAACCCTGTTTTGGTAAGATAACCCGAAATTCGCTCTCGTAAATGGTTTGGTTTTTTGCCGATTCAGTAATCGTTTCTACAATATAATCATAATCATCAGGATGGATACGGGTAAAAACCAGTGAAGCATCTTCCTGAACCTCTTCAGGGGTAACCTCATAAATATCCCACATGCCCGGACTGGAATAGGGAAAAGCAGATCGGCCATCAGGATAAAGCCGGTATTGGTAAACCACTCCGGGAACCTGTGTAGCAAGGTTGTTTAAAAGGGTTAAACTTTTAGTTTGTTCTTCAGCCGGCTTTTTCTGTTCGGAAATATCCCTGAACTCAGATTTTTCTGTTTGTTTGAGTTCCTTGCTTTGTTCGGTAAGTTCCATGTTGGCAATCAGCAACTGTAAATCGGTTTCAATTTGAATTTTTACCAGGTTCAGCAAATCGATATAATTTTGGTTGTAGCTGTTTTCCTTTTTGTCGAGAAGGCAAACTGTTCCAAAAACTTTTCCGTCGGGCCAGTTGATGGGCAAACCAAGGTAAGAAATCATGTTGATATTCACATCGGGGTAGTTTTCTTTCCAGACTTTGTTTTTAGTGATGTCAGGTACCAGAAGTTGTTTTTGGGTTCCAATCACCGTTTCGCTATACAATCTATATATCAGTTTTGCATCCTCGCTGGCTTCATAAGAATTTCCTTCAGAATTGCTTTTCACCAAAACCTCAATGGAATTTTCGTTTAGCTTCAGTAAATAACCCGATGGCACATCTGCATTTTTAGCTGTGACATCAATTAAGTATTGCCATTTATGAATTAAGGAAGACACATTTTCGGGCTTTAATCCGGAACCTATTTTTACGGTTTGCCCGCTTTCCCTGATGGAGATGGTTTGTCGATTTTCCATGTTAATATTTTCTTACGTCCAAGATGCTTACTACGTAGTAAGGTTCTCTAAAAGTAAATAAATCAATGAGAAACGTGCAACAATAAGTGAAAATTATTTGTGTGAGATTGAAGCCAGGTAAATTACCAACCTGACGGGATCTAACCGGATAACAACAAAACTTGTTCTCTTCCTGGTTGATTTAACGAAATACTATTACAAGAGATTTTATTACATATTCACTTGTAATTTTTGATTTTTATTGATTTGATTTAAATCCCTTTATTTATTGAATCAATACTTCATGAAAAGCATTTATTTATAAGAGAGAATAATTGTTTCTTATTGATGGGCTTTGTTATATACTCGTCGCAACCGGCAGCGAGCGCTTTTTCTTTGTCGCCTTTGAGTGCAAAAGCAGTTTGGGCAATGATTTTGACGTTATTGTTGATTTGTTTTATTTTACCTGAAGCTTCGTATCCATCCATTCCCGGCATTTTTAAATCCATAAGGATCAAATTAATACCAGGGTATTCTTTCATGTTAGTGATAGCTTCGATACCATTCTTTGCAAAAAACAATTCCTTACATTTATTTTTAAACATCATTTTAAGTAGAATACCAGCAGAGTGATCATCCTCAACGATTAAAATCTTAAGGTTCTCCGGAATGTCGGACTCATTATTTAGGGGCGTTTTTCTGTAATTTACAGATATCTGATTATTATGGTTGCAGGGAATTGAAAAGTAGAACGTGGAGCCTTTACCCAATTCTGATTTAACTGATAAACTACCTTCCAGAAGGGTGGCATAAGATTTAGCAATGGACAAGCCTAGACCAGTGCCTTCATATCCTCTTGTTAATCCCATTTCAGCCTGAACAAAACGATCGAATATTACTTCCAGTTTATCATCAGGAATACCTATACCTGTATCTTTAACAGCTATGTTCAGCAAATTTTCTGTTTTATGGAGACTTACTGAAATGTGACCTTTGTATGTAAATTTGATGGCATTTTTTAACAGGTTTGTAAGTATGGAATCTAATTTAGTTTTATCGGTGTAAATGATTTTTTCGTGCTCCTGCAGATTATCTTCAATATACAAAACCAGATTTTTCTTTTTGTATTCTGGCTCAAAAAATATTGTGAGGTTTTTCAGATGATCGCTTATGTTTATTTTTTCAATTGACAGTGTTATTTGGTTTGTTTCAATTCTGGATATTTCCATTATATCCTCCACGGTATTCAACAATCTATCGCCGCTGTCCTGAATAATTTGAAAATATTCATTTCTTTCAGCAGGGGAATTGTTTGATTCACGCAATAAATTGGTAAAACCCAGAATACCATTCATAGGAGTGCGAATTTCATGACTCATATTTGCCAGAAATGCCGATTTTAGCCGGTCGCTCTCTTCTGCTTTATCTTTGGCAGTTACCAGATCTTCTAATATTTGCCTTCGTTCAGTAACATCAGAAAAATTCAAAATAATTCCATGAATGGCCTTATCCGATAATAAATTGGTAAAGGTAGTTTCTATCCACCGATATTCGCCATTTTTCCGCCTAAAACGGTAATTCACTATTGGTTTCTGCAAAGGATTGTTAAAAATGGTTTCAATTGTTTTTAATACGAGTGGTAAATCATCGGGGTGTGTAAATTCATCTCCAGAATGTCCAATAACGTCATTTACACTGTAACCAAAGAGTCGTGCAGCGTTTGGGCTAACGTAAATAATTTTACCGCTCTCATTAAAAATTACAACACCGTCAGGAGCATTTTCAATTAATGATCTAAATCGTTGTTCACTTTCTTCTGCTTTTTCTTTGGCTTTTATCAATTCAATTTCATTCCTTTTTCTTTCGGTGATATCAATAGTAAATCCGGCAAGAAATTGCTTGTTTTCTGAAACTATTGGAAACTTGATTGTTGTATAATTTTTATCATTTAAATCTTCATCTAAAACTAAAATTTTTCCATTATTAATAACTTCCCAATCATCAGAGGTTATTTTTTTTGCAAGTTCATGAGGGAATAGTTCGTACATTGTTTTGTCAATCATTTCTGAAGCATTGATCCCTATCATATCAAGATAATTGTCGCTGGCATAAACTACTTTACTGAGGTTTGGTTCTACAAATTTTATAAATGAATATATAGGAGAGTGTTTTATGAAATTTGAAAGTAAGTTGTGCATATCTTTGTTCTTTTCTTCGCTTTCTTCTGCTCTTTCCTTGGCATCTATTATTTGTTTTTCGGCAAGCTTGCGTTCGGTTATATCGCTCGAAATTCCTATGATGCCTGTTAATTCCCCATTTGAATCAAGCATTGGTGTATCGGTTACAAAAGCAGGAAAACTACTTCCGTCTTTTCTTTTTACATGAAATTCTCCAGTCCATGTTTTTCCCTCGCCTAATTTTTGCATGATTTCAATGGCCTGTTCCTTAGTTTGCCGGGCAGGCGTTAAATCCATAATATTTTGTCCGATTGCTTCAGAAGGTGACCATCCGTATATTTTTTCTGCAGCATTGTTCCAGTAAATCACCGTGCCTTCCAGGTCGGTAGCCATAATAGCCTGTCCTACATTATTAATCAGGTCAGCTTGAAATTTTATTTCGTTGTGATTTTTTTTCCGTTCGGTAATATCGTATGCAACTCCAATCAATCCAAGTACTTTATTCTCCTGAACTTTAATCATTGTAGTTGATAGATACACCGGAAATTCAGTTCCGTCTTTTTTCCTGTTCATCAATTCTCCATGCCATTCACCTTGTAGTGTGGTTGGCAATATTTCATCAAGCTGTGCTTGTTCATTATTTTTCGAACGCACTATGCTAATATCTTTCCCTATCAGTTCATTGAGTTCATATCCATATGTTTTTAGAAATGATTCGTTGACGAAAAGAATTTTATTCTCCAGATCAGTAATACTGACACATTCACTTATGCTTTTCAACGAATGAGCAAGCATTGCGATTTCTTGTTCTGCCTGTTTTCGTTCGGTAATGTCCTCAGCCATTCCTGTAATTTCCTGTGGTACATCATTGTTATCGTTTAATGCTGTGATAAAGAGGTTAGCCCATATTATATTTTTATTTTTATGAATGAACCTTTTTTCCATGGAATACCCGGATATTTTTCCAGCTATCAGATCAGTAAACTGATTCAAATCCTTGTCGATATCTTCCGGATGAGTAAATTCAGTAAACATCATTTTAGCTAATTCTTCCTTAGAGTAACCAAGCATTTTTGCCAGACGTACATTTGACAGGATTGGATGTCCTTGCAAATCAACAAGAGCAATAGCAATTGGAGCCTGATCAAAAATGGCACGAAAACGCTTTTCACTGGCCCTAACCTTCTGTTCGGCAAGCTTAGGTTGCGTATTATCCCGCCCAATGCCCAGAACACCAATTAGTTTTCCGTTAAAATCATACATCGGGGTTTTTATGGTATCAAGAAAGACACGATGTCCATCGTTAGCATAGGTAATCCACTCTTCGTTGCAGGTAGGTTTACCTGCCTTCATGGCTTTTCGGTCATTTTCGCGGAAAAGGTCGGCTAGTTCCTGGTCAACAAAATCATAATCGGTTTTACCAATGATTTCAGTTTCCCTGGCACCAAAAAAATGTTCGAACATCGGATTGCACGAGAGGTATACCCCGTTTGTGTCTTTTAGCCAGATTAAGTCGGGAATGGTTTTCACAAGAGTGCGGAGGTGAGATTCACTCTTTCGAAGCGCCAACTCCGATTGTCTTCGGCTTGTTATATCCTGCGAAATTGTTGCAATAATATTTTTTCCTTCTTCATCGAGAATACGTGATGAATTCCATAATACTGTTTTGATGATATTGTTTTTGGTTACAATCTCTATTTCAATATCATCCTGTTCACCGTCAAGATGATTCTTTAGCAATTCAAGTGTTTGTTCAATTTTTTCTATTGGAAAAAGAAAATTAATTTTTTTATCGATAACTTCAGCAGAACTATAACCACTCAGAAGTTCAAATTGGCGGTTGAAACGTTTTATTATCATGGAAGTATCCCATATAATAATTGGTGTATGCAAATGGTTTAACAGGATGTTTAAAAATTCACTTGTTGAGCGATGTTTTTCTTTTAAGGATTCTTCTTTGCCTTTTCGTTCAGTAATGTCCTCAATGGCCAAAAGGATTACCTGCTCTTTCCCAAATGCCCTTTTTACCTGGCGTGCATTTAAAAGCATTACCCTTTTACCGATTGTAGAAAAGTTGTGTTCTACCTCGTAATTATCAAAGGAATTTTTTTCAGGAAGGATTTTCTCCAGCAAATCTTTCAGTTTGGGGATATCCCATTGGTGATTTCCCAGTTCATAAATAAGCTTACCAATTGTTTCACTGGAGGTTACTTTAAAAAAATTATAGAATGAACGGCTTGCTTTTATTACCCTTAATTTTTTATCTATTACAAGTAATGGTTCACGTACTGTGTTAAGAATATTCTCAGTGAACTTATTGATTTCATCTGCGGTTTTTTTAATCTCCGCAAGTTCTTTTCCGGTTTTTTCGAAAACTGCTTCCGCCTTTTTTCTTGCAGTGATATCACGTATCTGACATTGAATAACCTTATTGTTTTCTACTAAATACACATTACTTACAAACTCAACATGAATTTTACTTCCGTCCGATGTTTCCAACGGTAAATCTTCATACCTGACATATTCCTTTTGCTGCAATTCAAAGAATTTATCTTTGTTTTCAATAATATCCTGAAAAGCGCCTATTTCCCAAACTGATTTTTCAATAAATTCACTTTTTGAATAGCCAAGCAAATCAATTAAAAACGGATTGACGTCAACAATCTGCCCGGTTTCTGCATCAAGAATAAGAATCCCGTCTTGGGCAGTTTCAAACAAACGGCGATACCGAATCTCAGAAGCATATAATTCCTTTCTTAAGGTTGATTTCTTTTTCTTTGGACTTTCCCCCTGAATGCCTGTAAATGTTGACTTACTCATGAGATTTTACTGTTATGCATTGCTAGTTTGGTTAGGCAGCAATGATTTTTTTTGATTAAAATTCAAACTCATAAAGGTCAGGTATATCATATAAAAAAGGTTTACATCATTTTGAAAAAGAGTTACATAATTCACACATGTCAACTTTTCCAAAACAGCTTAAACAGCCAACCTGGATTATTCCTGCAGAAAAGCTATATTCAAGTTATTTTTCAGGCATAACAATATCAGGTATGATTAAAGTGCGTTCTTCCGCACGCTCTTTACTCAAATGGCCATAGAATCTTAATTCGTTAAATTTTTGGAAGCATATTCTGCTTGTGTAGTTTGGTTGGGAATATTAAAATAAAATCTTGAGCCTTTTCCCGGTTCGCTCTCAACGACTATTTTTCCACCATGTTTTTCTATAAATTCTTTGCAAAGGATTAAGCCCAAGCCAGTACCTTGTTCGTTTTGGGTACCCTGAGTTGTTAAGTTCTGATCAATCTGGAATAATTTACCAATGATTTCTTTCGGTATTCCAGTACCTGTATCTCTAACTGCTACAACCAATTCGCTATTGATTTTTGTTACTGAAACAGAAATTTCTCCTCCGGGATAACTGAATTTTATGGCATTTGAGATCAGGTTCCGCAATATTGTACTTACCATCGCCTTGTCTGCATATCCAATGGTTTCAGGATGTACCACTTTTTTAATTAGGACCTTTTTTTGGGAAGCAGAGCTTTCAAACATTAAAATTATTTCATCGATGAGTTCATCAAAGTTAAAAACTTCAGGAGCGAAAATCATCCTGCCGGTTTGAGCTTGCGCCCATTCCATGAGGTTTATAAGTAAATCCATTGCACGTTTTGATGAGTGGTGGATTGTAGTTGCAAATTCTTCAATACTCTCGTAATTCTTCGCCCTCGAGTATTCAACAAGCAGTTCGCTAAATCCCAGAATGGAATTAAACGGGCTTTTCAGGTCGTGGGCAATTATGGAGAAGAACTTGTCTTTTTCGGCATTTATTTTTTCGAGATCGCTGTTTTTGCGCTTAACTTCCTCTTCTGCCTGCTTTCTGTAAGAAATCTCGGTTCTTAGTCGTTTAGTTGCACTGGCAAGCTCCTCCGCCTGATTCATTGCTTCCTGACTTAATTTCGATTGATGCAGGTGAGTGGCCAGATTTCGAATTTGTGTTAACTGTTTTTTGATGATCCAATTTGAGAATTTTTCTTTTCCAACCCCATTTGATTTAGCCAGATCACTAGCCGAGATGCTTTTTTTCAGGTAATTGACGTAATTATTTTCCATTTGTTTCAATTTGGCGGTTGCTCCCCAGTGCTGGTAACAGACGTACGCCTGCTTCCAGTAATGAAATGCCAAATGGTAATTTTCCTGTTCGAACCAGAATTCATACATTCGTTCATTTGCAAAACCTTCCCATTGCAGAAATTCATTTTTTTGCGCCATACTTGCGCTGTATTGATAATTTTGCAGGGCTTCAGCTGGATTCCCTTCTATTATGTTCAATTCGGCAGTGGCCAGTATATATTTATGTTCAAAATTTTCAGGGCAATAATCTGACCAGATTCGCAGTTTTTTTATTCCCTTTTTTAATTCCTTCAACCATTTTTTTTGTTCAGGTGCTTCTTTTTCCGGGTAAAGCCGTGCACGGACAAGTATGCGTGCAAAAACATGCTCAGGCCATGGTAGGAGTCCCTGGGTTCCTACAGTGTAAATAATTGGTTCTGTTTCGTCTGATACAACAAGTGCATCCTCATTATTACCAAGCATTAGCAACGAAAATGTTTTTAAAACGTTATAAATACACTTTACCTGAATATTTTTATGAGCATCAACAGATTTAATGTAGTCACCATCGTCCCCGATTTTTTCTAATGAATGTTTGTAGTTGTTTGTTGCTATAGCATCAACTATTTTCAAGCCACCTGCAAGCAGATCAATTGCCCACTGATTGTGCCTGGTTTTGCTGAACTCCAGCGAACGTTGTGTCTCCAAATTGAGCGCTTCCAAAGAAATCCCCTGGTAAAACCGACAATACATGTTGTGTCCGAAAGCATAAGCAGCATATTGCAGATTTCCCGATCGCAATCCGATTTCATATGCATCGATGTAATCCTGCGAGCTGTATTTCAAATGTTTAAACCAGTGGCGGGTGGAGCTTCCAATCATCAGGTAAAAAACGCTCTGGTCTGATGGAATCGAAAACTTTTCAGTCATTAGTTGAGTTGCTACATCTGCAAATTTTTTAGCCGAGGCATAGTCTTCTTCTACCCAACCAAGCAATCCACCAAAAGCCGTGTGGCTGTATCCAACCTGTGGAATATTTCCGTATTTTAAAGTAAGACCAACAACAATTGGAACCATCACACTCCACAGTTTTTGATGTGAACGGTAACAGGGCGGTCCCATGGTTATCAGTATTTTACATGCCATTAACATCTCCGGGTTGCTCATATTTGGCAACAGGCTCAACGATGAAATATCTTTATTTTTAAGTTGCTCTTTTACTTTGGCAGTTTCTATGTCGCGCGATTTGTCGTACTCTTTTTCAGGTAAAATTATACCGAGCGCTTTCAAGGCAGATTTTCCGGACGTAATTGCTTCCGGATAACGTGCCTGTAAGGTGTATTGAATAATTAGAATATTATATGCTTCCGCTTTTTCAATTGCGTTGGCAGCGTTTTTAACTGCCTGATGGACGCATTGCTCTGCAATTTCATGATCTCCTTCCAGAAATTCACAAACCGCCCGTTCGTTAAGATAGCTCATCAGGAGTTCATGGTGGCTTTTCCACATGCGTTCAAAAAAATCGCCTTTCTCCAAACATTTTTCTGCCTGGCGGTAGAATTGTAACGCCGCCGAGTAGGCAATTGCTGCGTAGGCTTTTCTGGCTGCCTGAATGTTTAGCTTGAATAATTTTTCGCGTTCATCAGTATTTTCAATTTGGTCATTCCCCGCATTCAAGTTGTTAACAACCTCAAAAAATCGTTCGTTTAGTTGTTCCGGAGTTAATTCAGCCAAAAGTACTTTGCCTATTCTAAATAAAATTTTGCTATGACCCTCCTCGCCAATTAATAGAAATGCAGCTTGCTGCAGGCGGTCGTGGCGAAATATATAAACATCATTTTCATGCTCATCATGGGTTATAGTTTTTTTCTGAATCACCTTTAATGGAACCGCAAATACCTTCCCGCTGGGTGAGTTCAAAATGGATTTGCATTCTTCCAAATCATAATCACTAATAATTGCAAGGTTTTTCACATAAAATCGATTCCCAAGACATGCCGCAAGTGAAAATAATTTTTGTGTGCTCCGGTCCATTCGATGAAATTTACGCACAAATAAATCGATTACATTGTCAGGAAAATCACTTCCACTTTCCAGATCGGTTTTCCATTTCCATCTATTTTCTGATTCGTTGAACCAAAGCAGTTTGAAATCTGACAAATAGGTTATTACAGCGTGCACAAAAAATGGGTTTCCCAAGGTTTTATTTTGGATAATGGTAGCTAGTTTTTCGGTATTTTCTGCGGCTGGCTGAAGCGTGTCTTCCAAAATGTTTTGCACGTCTAATTGGGTCAGATTGCTAACTTTTAGTCGGGATAAGGTTATATTTTTACGCTTCAAGTGGTCCAGGGTTGCCGTCAGCGGATGGCTGGAATTTACCTCGTTGTCGCGGTAAGAAAGTATGACCAGAATATAGCGTAATGTATTTCCAACTTCAAGTTGTTTGAGTAGTTCGAATGAGGCTGTGTCTGCCCATTGCCAGTCGTCGATAAATAATACCAACGGATGCTCCGGTTTACAGATTACACTTAAAAACTTTCGCAAAACTTCAGTGAAACGATACCGGGCCTCTTGCGGACTGATTTCGCCAAGTGGCGGTTGCTCTCCAAGCAGCGTTTCAAATTCACTCACCAAATCGATTAATACCTGACCCTGCAAACCGATGGCACGAAGAATTTCTGCTTTATATTGTTCGCGGATGGGTTTATCCTCTGCAAGAATATTATGACAAAGATTTGTCAGCGCTTGTCGAAAAGCAAAATAGGGGATGTTTTGTTGAAATTGTTCGAACTTCCCGCTTACAAAAAAACCATTCTCGTTTTTAACCGGCGTATCAAGTTGCTGAACCAATGCAGTTTTCCCAACACCGGAGGTTCCCGGTACAGTTAATATTTCACCAACTCCTTTACTTATCCTATCAAATGATTCAAATAAGATTGCGATTTCTTTTTCCCGCCCGTACAGGATTTCAGGAATTACGAAACTGTTCATTTTTACACTAGCTTTTATGTTTCCGCAAATTCAAAATTCATTTTCAAACTCATTAATTCAGCATAAAACATCTTGTAATTATTGTAGTGTAAATGCCTTATCCAAAAATAACTACCACAAATTTTCGTTGTAGTTGTAAAAACGTCCGATTCTTTTTTTCTTTTCTCTGGTTTTAAATTGCTGAGTTTGTAATTGGGAAAATTGTTTCAACCTTTATTTTCCCATCGTATTTTTAATTTATAATTGAATAATTCATTTTGTTATCGAATATAACAAAGTAACCCAGAAGCAATCATTTAACTGCAATATAATTAACGTATACAACTGGATATTTTGCTGATATTGTAGTTCAGTAATGCTTAGGATGAGGTGGGAATTCGAACTATTCTTATGCAACCAGTCAAAATTAATGCGTTAATTCGAATTATTACTTATTAAACCTGATATTTGTTAGCCGCTGAATATTTATGACATTTTTGGTATAATCAATTTCTGCGACTACATCCTTGAAAAACCCTTTGAGGTTTCAAGGCAAATAAATAGTTGATCAGGCTTAAAGGCTTAGTGTCATCATCTTTTTTTCTTTTCATTTGCCGGACAACTGATCTCAATATAGGCAGAATGCATACACATATATCTTCAGAAATTAATCACCTTTGTTCGAATACCGATTTGCATGAAAGAACGCATCAGGAAGCCAAAGTTTAATAAACATCAGGGGCATCGGCACATGTGTTCAGAATTCAATTGTTGGAATAAATAAAAAGGTTAAAAATTGGGCCAATGATGATGATTCTGGGGCCATCGAAGGAAGCAGCGGCAGAGTCTGCAACAACATCACCTCAACGTGCTCCCACCCGTTGGGAACGTGAATAAAACTGGAAAGTGTATTACATTTCAAAGGAAGCAGGTGATTCGAGGATTGTTTGGCTAAAAAGGCCAAACCGATACATCGTTTTGCAAAAACCGGCTTTTTATATTTTTGAATTTTTAGCCAACGGGAAAAGCGAAAAAGAAACGGCACAGTGGTTTTCGGAAAACTATGGTGTAAAAATGGAAGAGGCTTTGTTTTTTACAAACGACTTACATTTTAATATCAAACAACTAAAGGCCAATAATCTTCTGGCAGAATATCCAAAAACTGATAAGATTGACGCATCACGGTTACAAAGCCTGCATAGCCATCTGTCAAAGAACTACCTGATTTTAGGAAAAAGGGTTCATTTTTCATATAACAATTCCTGGTTAGTGGATATGGTCCATCCGGGGTTAGCTCATTTGGAAATCGATTCAGAAGAAATAGCGGATGTCGAATTCTTTCTGTTTAAGGATGCAGATGAACTTATTTTAAAGATTAACGACGATCGTTTTTTTCGCTGGCCGGCAAATAAATCAGAATATTTTAAAGGTTCCGTTTCATTGCAGCTTCTGAATTTTCTTTACGGTTTGAACGATCAGGACTGGATGGGTGCATTTCATGCAGCGGCAGTTTCAAAAAACAACGAGGCTGTGCTCATTTCAGCGCCTTCAGGTTTCGGGAAAAGCACCCTCTCTGCATTGCTTATGGCCAATGGCCTAAGATTGATATCCGATGATCTGGTCCCGATTTCAAGGAAACATCAACAGATCTTTCCTTTCCCTGCCGGGATTTCGGTAAAACCGGGAGCAATGGAAATGTTATCAGCATTTTTTCCGGAATTAAAGAATGCCAAAACACGTTTAAACACCAGCACAGGAAAAGAGGTTTCCTACATTGCCCCTGCTTCGAAAGAATTACCGGAAGCTGCCACAGTAAAAGCAATCTTGTTCCCGGAGTTCAATGAGAATGTTGATTTTGAATGGGAAAAAGTGGATAATATTTCTGTTTTAAATGATTTTATAAGGGAATCGTGGATTGCCGGTGATGAAAGCTCGGTTAGCACTTTTCTCGACTGGTTTTTTCAACTCCCCTGTTATCGTCTCCGCTATAGTAACAACGAAATGGCAGTTCAAAAAGTGCAGGAACTCTTTGGGAGTCTGTAGCTAAACTTTAATGATACATTTTTCTCAGGCTGTTAAAGTGTGCAACATACCATTCCCTGTCTTTCATTCTTTTCCAAATATATTCCCGCGATGATTTTTTATAAATTGACTCAAAGATTTTTAATCCATAACGGATAAAAATCAGATTACTGAAAAGGAGTATCATCCGGTAAGCTGCAAAAATGTGAAAATTCTTAAATGCAAGGTTACTTAACTTAACATGAATTTTGGTGGCTCTGCTGTCAAAAGAAATCAGTTCAGGTTGGCCGAGAACTTGTTGGGCATAGAAAAAATAGGCTTTGGCTTTAGTAATTTGTTCAATGGTTGAGGCAACCTTTTCAGGCGAAACACGCATGGTCAGCAAATAATAATCGTATATATCTCTTAACGAAGTAATTTTATGATGGTAGCCTTTGTTGCCTAGCTGTCCGTGAATAAAGTTAATTGTCATTTTATGTTCATCGCTTAGCGTGTAACAATTCGGAAATTCCCTTATTTCTTTTTTTTTCTGGAAAACAAGGTTGGGGTTAAATTTTTTTGAATACTTCTCAGGTACGGGTAAACGATGGATTTCAATATCGGCCGGAACATCTGGTTTGAATAACCGTGGGTAATGTTTTAGGGTTTCTATATTTCCATAAACTTTTCTTTGGCTGCGGTATCCCAGTTCCTTTATTAAACGGGCAGTTTCCAAATAATCCTTTTCATGAACCAAGAAATCGATGTCGCCAATCATTCGTTCGCCTGGATCAATGTACAAGTTATCCAGCAAATTACCTGTTCCTTTCAGAAATAGCGGTTCAATGTTTTTTTCCTGAAGTTTCATGCAAATCTCCCCAACTTGTCCGGTAATCAACTGATTGCGTTCAGTATTTAATTCGTAAATCTCTTGTAAATGTTCTGCCAGGTCAGGGGTTAATAAATACAGCAGGTCAGTGTTTTTTAACTGAATAAAAATTGCGGGTAAAACAAAATGATTGCTGCACAATGATATAAATGTTTCGATGGGTATATGACCTGATAAAAATGCCGTTTCTATACTTTCTTTATGAATCGGATTTTTATTTAATGTAAGGCATTTACCAGTAAAATAATACAGGTCTTTTAAGTTCATTCGATTTTAGTTAATGAAATTATTTCGTTTTTTTTCGTAAATCTAAATTTGATTTGAAGTTAAGAATATTTTGACTTTTCACGTATCTTAAATACATCTATCTTATTTTCGCATGTAAAAGATTGTATTAAATATATTGAAAATGCGTGATTCTATGCGAATTTTAAAATCAAATAGATTAAGTGAAGGATGGGATTGGTAGGTTTGGAGACTTGCAATGGTTGGAAGTTCAGCACAAATAATCAATGTAAACAATAAATCTTCTTTAATCACATAACTGTTTAGAGGAGAATTAAACTCAAACTGTTAAAGTTGTGTCTTTAGCTGGTCATGTAGGAATATCATCCCCTCTTTCATTGTCAGCTTTTGTTAATATTGCTCTTATCCGGTCAATATGAACCTGTGCCATTTCTGCTCTTTCAAGGGCTGATTTAGAACCTACACTTTCTTTTCCCTTTACCATTTCAGTAAGCAGATTTTTACGTTCTTCGAACATCCGCAGTGCAGTCCACATCGTTTCTTCAATCTTATTTGTCTGTTCTGCCAAAAGGGAAGCTGCCGTGTAAGCATGCCCGGTATGGCAGCGGAACCGAGGGTTATTATCCTTTTCTGCTTTCCATAAAACCCCGCCGCAACCCGGACAGTTAAAGGGAACCTGATCGCCTACTTTATTAACTGAAGACAAATCGCTCAGAACACGTTCGGCAATTTTGGCCTCTGTTAAAATATCTTCGGGAATAGGTTTACTTTTTCGTAATTTCTGTGGAATAATCTTGTAAAGCAGGGCGCCCATTTCCGATTTGGGCAGGCAATAATCTATCGTTACATTATTCAGGGCATTTTTTGGCATAGCCGGATACTCGGCTTCTTCAGGGGCCTGCACGATGATTGATCCACCTGGGAATGGGCACAACCCCAATGACTAATGTCTAATGAGACTGATGACCAGCGATCACTGCCTACTTACTGACATATTCGCACACTTTTTTCATTGGTGTATTTTTTGATGAAGGTTATTTTTCACCTAACTTTGAAAAAGGGGGAATTATTATGATGTTACAGGAACTAAATAAAAAATATAGTACTATTACAGGTAATCTGTCAGCACGTAGGTTAAAGCCAGCTTTTGATTTAATCGGAGAGCTCATTTCTGAAAACAGTCTGGGTGAATACCTTGATGAATACAGGAGTCTGGAAGAGACCTACCATTATATGCTGAAGTACACAATTGAAGGTATTCGCGATCCTGAGCGGCAGAAGGTTTACCATAAACTGATTGTTTCGGTTTATGCATTGTCCGACAAGGTGAATGAGGCCGTACGCCTGAAGTTTTCCCCTTCAGTGGAATACGAAAAAAAACGGAATTTTAAAGATAAATTCATTCAAAATATAAGTCGGTACATAGCTGAGCTGGAAGATTTCTACCTGAAGGATGACAGTATTTCGCCTGAAGATGAAGCCTCGTCGCCGAATGCTGCCAGGGAGCATCAGGAAAAGATGCGCAGGCTTTTTTACCACGTTTGGTTTAGCGACAAACTGACATCTGAGGAAGCTGATGCATTGCGAACCTTTTTATTAAGTCCTGCAGTGCTTGTTCCCTATAAGTCATTCATCATAAGTGCACTAATGCTTAGTCTGCAGCGGTTCTTCGACAATGAAAAATTCAGCATCCTTTTCGATGCCTATGATTCACAGGATTCCGAAGTTAATCAGCGGGCACTTGTGAGCCTCCTTATTAACCTTTACAATTACGATGAGCGCATGCAATTTCATCCCTCATTAACCGGGCGGCTGAAAATGCTGAATGAAAACGTAACGTTTAAAAGTAACATCGAACGCATCATTGTCCAGTTTATCCGAAGCAAGGAAACAGAGAAACTACAGAAACGCATCCGGGATGAGATCCTGCCCGAAATGATTAAAATAAGTCCTAACCTAAAGGATAAAATAAATCTCGACAGCTTGATGGAGGAGGGATTGTCGGAAGATAAAAATCCCGATTGGGAGGAAATATTTAAGGATTCACCCGGTTTGTTAAATAAAATGGAAGAATTCTCCGAACTTCAAATGGAGGGGGCCGATGTATTTATGGGGTCATTTGCCATGCTTAAATCATTTCCGTTTTATAATGAAATGAGCAACTGGTTCATGCCTTTTTTTACAGAAAACCCCGATATAGCAGGTGTGCTCGATTTATCCGATTCCATTAACAAACAAATGATTGATGCCATTGGCAAGGCGCCTATATTATGTAATTCCGATAAGTATTCCTTTTGCTTCAGCATTCAAAGCCTGCCTCAGGAAAACCGTGAATTTCTGACACAGGGCATTAATGCCGAAATGGACCAGTTAAAAGAACTGGAAGCAGACGAGGTGGTGGTGGATCCTGCAAAGAAAAATGAGTTTATATCCAATCAGTACATTCAGGATTTGTACCGGTTTTTTAAGTTGTTTCCTCGAAAGGGTGATTTTCAGGATATTTTTAACTGGCGCTTTGATTTTCACAACAAGGAAGCCCTTGGTGATATTTTAAAAGAAGATCCCAAGGTTTTGCGAAATATTGGTGAATATTATTTTGCAAAAAACCAGTATGATGAAGCAGCTGAAATATTCAGCCACTTATTGAAGCCTGAGAAGACAGGGGAGTTGTACCAGAAAATAGCTTATTGCTACCAAAAAGACGGCAATTTTGAAAAAGCACTTGAGGGTTACCTGAAAGCTGATTTGTATGACATTAACCGTACATGGAACCTTAAGAAAATTGCCCTCTGTTATCGAAATCTGAAGCAACCCGATAAGGCACTCGAATATTACAGGGAAGCTGAGAAAGCAGATCCCGACAATCTGAACAACCAGCTTAATATAGGACATAGTTTACTTGAACTCGATGAGTTTGAAGAGGCTTTAAAGGTTTATTTCAAGGTGGAATACCTTGCTCCCGGCAATAAAAAAGTATGGCGCCCTATTGCCTGGTGCTCCTTTCTTTCCGGCAAAAAAGAGCAGGCAGAGAAATATTTTCTGCAACTTATCGCGGATGTGCCGAATAAACATGATTTTATGAACATGGGACATGTACAATGGAGCCTCGGGAATAGGAAGGAAGCACTGGAATATTATCAGAAATCCATCACGAAGGAAGGATTTTCCGAAGCCGAATTCCTTGAAGTATTTGAGGAAGATCTGCCACATCTACTGAAACAGGGCATAGAAAGCGAAGATGTTCCCATTATGCTCGACCAGCTGCGGTATTTTATTGAGGAGTAACTTGATTTTGTTTTAATTTCTCTGCAATCTGGAGTATTACCTTGCGGTCATCGTATTCATTGCAATGTCCGGTCATGGGTGAAAACAGAATTTCTGCATCCGACTCCGGGTTGCTTGTTTGCCGCAGCATGCTTTCGAATGCCCGGAGAGCGGGATTTAAATAAAATTGATCCATGTCACCCATCCAGATCCAGATTTTCCCCTGAAGTTTAGGGCCAAGGGTCACCCAGTTTGAATTTAAATAATGTTTTAAATCATATTTCTGCCAGTGCTGTGCCACCTCGGAGTCTATTTCCCCGGTAACGGGATGAAACAGTGGTTCGGGCAGTCCGTCAATTCCTTTAGGGCTGTAAAGTGCAGTGAATGCGCTGAACTGACCTCCCGATGTGTAATAAGTGTCGTTACGGCCCAATACATTTTCAAACTGAATGAATTCTTTTTGTGAAACCACCGGTTCTCCTGATATTTCGCGGACTACAGGTCTGAGATAGCCGTGTTCATTAATAAATGCATTGTTATCACGATAGATGTTTATTAGCTGGAAATGCTCAAAGTCGACCGGGTCGGGGCTATAGGAAAAGCATCCTCCAAAGTAATCGGGATAGAAAAGCTGAAGTGCCAAAGAAACCCATCCACCGGTGCTGCATCCTTCCACGAATCTTGATTCTGGAGTGCCAATACCCCGAAACTGGTCTTCGATGTAGGGTATCAGCTCTTCTGTCAGTGCTGTTCCATAGGGGCCACTGTTTTCTGAATCCAGTTGGTAGGAATCACCAAATGGTCCTTCACCGTCTAAAAACACAGTTATGATTTGCGGTGCATCGTCCGACTGCCACCAGCTCATGAACGAATTACCCGGCTGTACATAACGGCTGGCACGCGTGTAGCGCCCTCCATAGCCGTCTATGTTGTACCTGACCGGGAATTTCCGGTTGGGATTGTCTTTGAAAGAGGAAGGCAATAATACAGCAGCCTTTAAATAAACATCTTTTCCCCAAAAGTTGGAAAGCACCTTACTTTTGAAGTTTACCTCCCGTAAAAGCGGATGTTGTGCCAGTTCCTCACGTTCAATGATAAATTCCAGAGGCAGCCTTAGGTGTTTATCTTCGGAAAGATCTATCCGGATGGTTTTACTGTAAAGATTGCCCGGTGCATTGATGCCAGATTCCTTCCTGTCGTGATCCCACAGTACCTGAATGGTGTAACTATTTTCCGGCAGCTCATTGAGACGCATGTCCACCGATTTGGTAAGTTCTGCAGAGGCATCGAAAACAAAAGGCTCATCACTGGTCCAGTTGTCGATGTTGGTGGCAAATATCATATTCGACCGGTTTGGCCAGGTACTGTATCGTGGTTCATTTCTTTGACTGGCATTTACAAAAAGGAAAATCCTGCCCGATGGGTGAAAGTTTTTCCTGTGGGTGTCGGCTATCCATGTTTCTATTGTAAGTGATTTTGTTTGTGCCTGTCCTTTTTGAAAGTGGAACAGTGCAATTAAGATGCAGGTAAAATACAGTAGGGTCTTCATATTTGCAGTTTTACATATAAACTATTTTAGCCTTTATATACCAAATGTATGAAAAGTCTGTTAATCCTGCTGCTACATTTTTTATGACCGAAAAGCAAAACGTCTAATAATTGTATATTTGCTGTGAAAAAAATAAAACAACTAATAAAATGGCAGATTTTAAATATCAAAAACCGTTTCCTGTATTAAAAGACGATACCAAGTACCGGTTATTGACGAAAGATTATGTATCGGTTACAGATTGTAACGGAAGAAAAATATTGAAAGTGGCTCCTGAAGGTTTGGAATTACTGGCACAAGAAGCCTTTACCGATGTTTCATTTTACCTGCGGGCTTCACATCTTGAAAAACTGGCTTATATTCTAAAAGACCCGGAAGCCACCGATAACGACCGGTTTGTAGCGTATACAATGCTTTTAAACCAGGTGGTATCGGCAGAAGGGGAACTGCCTACGTGTCAGGATACTGGCACTGCCATTGTGATGGGTAAAAAAGGTGAAGATGTATTTACCGGAGTTAACGATGCCAAACACCTGTCGAAAGGAATTTTTGAAACATATAAGGAGAAGAATTTAAGGTATTCACAGGTTGTTCCTTTCACTATGTTTGATGAGAAAAATACAGGCACCAACCTGCCTGCTCAAATTGATATTTATTCAGAAGAGGGAAGCAGCTATGAGTTCCTTTTTATTACAAAAGGAGGAGGTTCGGGCAATAAGAGTTACCTTTATCAGCAAACCAAATCGTTACTTACTGAAGAAAATCTGACCAGATTTATAAAAGAGAAGATAAATGACCTGGGAACATCAGCATGTCCTCCCTATCACCTGGCACTGGTTATTGGTGGTACATCAGCTGAAGCCACCCTGTCGGCAGTGAAGAAAGCCTCGGCAGGTTATTACGATTACCTGCCATCTGAAGGAAATGAAGGTGGGCAGGCTTTCAGGGACCTGGAGTGGGAGAAAAAGGTAGAGCAGATTTGTCGGGAAAGTGGCATAGGTGCACAATTTGGCGGAAAATATTTTGTGCATGATGTACGGGTAATTCGTTTGCCACGCCATGCTGCCTCATGTCCGGTAGGTCTGGGAGTTAGCTGCAGCGCCGACCGTAATGTTAAGGCAAAGATTACTGCCGATGGCATTTTTCTTGAAGAACTGGAGAAGAATCCTGCGCGCTTCCTTCCCCGTGAGGCACCGCACCTGCAACCTGCTGTTAATATCGATTTAGACCAGCCTATGGAAGAAATCCTGAAGGAGTTGGATAAGCATCCGGTGAAAACAAGGCTCAATTTAAGCGGAACTATGATTGTAGCACGCGATATTGCCCATGCACAGATTAAAAAAATGCTTGATGAAGGCAAACCTATACCCGACTATTTCAAAAACCATCCGGTTTACTATGCCGGTCCGGCAAAGACTCCAAAAGGAATGGCATCGGGAAGTTTTGGGCCTACAACTGCGGGAAGAATGGACCCTTATGTAAATGAGTTTATGAGCATGGGCGGTTCAATGATAATGGTGGCCAAAGGCAACAGGACCATGCAGGTTACCGATGCCTGTGAAAAGCATGGTGGCTTTTACCTGGGATCAATCGGCGGACCCGCAGCGATTTTGGCCCGCGACAGCATCAAATCGGTGGAGGTGATTGATTTTCCTGAACTGGGAATGGAGGCCGTAAGAAAGATTAAAGTTGAAAACTTCCCTGCTTTCATTATCGTTGACAATAAGGGAAACGATTTTTTTAAGCAGCTGTAATTTTAAGGCTTCCATCTTTATACTTACGAACTTTTTTGGCTGGGTTTCAACTTAATTTCACTGAAGTAGGTCAAAAGTGATGCAGGTAAAAGATGGAATCCTTTTTTAATATCTCAAAATATCATCCAAACCTTGCTTTAATTCGCCGAGTTGTTCCTGAGTAATTTGTCCGATTTTTTTAACCAACCTTTCTTTTGTTATGGAACGGATTTGAAAAATGACTGCTTCAGATTTTTCACTTAATCCATTTGTTTTATCAGGCATTAAAACGATATTTCCTTTGTATTCCTTGATTTTTGTTGTAAGCGGGCAGGTTATTATCACAGGCATCATGCTGTTTAGCAGGTTCCCGCTTAAAATTATCACCGGGCGAAAATCTTTTTGTTCACTTCCCCGTACCGGATTTAGGTCGGCCAGCCAGATTTCACACTGTTTCATTTTTCAGAGTGTTCCAGTTGAATAAGATATTCAACCATACCTTCCTCCGCCATTTCAAATATGTTGAGGTCGTCTGTTGCCTTACGGTATGATTTTACATATTCGGCCCGGTTTAACTGGTCCAGATAAACTCTGAGTGCTTTTTCAATGATCTTATTTTTGGGAACGGCCATTTTACTTGCCATATTATTAAGTTGGTTGAGCAAATCATCAGGTAAAGTGCTGGTGAAAGTTGTCATTGTTTCTAAATTATATTTGTATTTCACAAATATAAATCAAAGATTTGAATTTAAACTATTTTCTCAACTCTTCCTTTTTAAGAATTTTAATTCAAAATATTCTGAAAACGATTCGACAATTCACCATTGCCCGGTTTTTAGATTTACGGTGCAAGGGCAGGAGAGGGATACGCAATCTGGCAGTGAACGGATGGCATCACTTGGTTTTTAACAGCATAAACTTTGCCATGAAAAGTAGGGATGCAATCCTTAATCGTGCAGAGGGGCAAAGCGTTCCGGGTGACGTGGTTTCCGTACCGCGCATTTTCATAAAACATGTAATTCTTTAGACAGTGAATCGGCCCCGGTAATTCGTGTCACTACACCCGTTCAATTTCTGAATCCTCAAAATTTTACAGTTTCACAATTTTTCATTGACAGTTACCTGCCGTTCAGCCCCATCTTGTTTCCTTCAGAATCAATAAACAGGGCGAAATAATCCTGTCCTTCTGCATCAATTTTTGTACGTTGCTTTGCAATCGAGCCCCCGTTTTTTCTAATATTTTCAATGGTTTCATCCAGCCTGTTTCCAACATTGAAGTTGATTATAACGCCGTCTTTTGAAGGCTTGAATCCAGGGGTGCTGAAGATGACTCCTTCGCCGGTTGGTAAAAAAGCCTTTTTCTCTTTACCTGATTTTTCTGTTTTTAGTTCCAGATTCAGAATATTGTTATAAAATTCAACGGCCCTGTCAAAATTTTCTGCAGGTATTTCTACCCAGGATATTAATCGTTCCATGTTACTGTTTTTTTATTTCAACAATGGAATGGAAACAGAAGTTTATGAGTTTGGAGCAAAGAACAGAGAGAGTTTAAAGTTTAATGTTTATACTTTAAATTGGGGATGACGCATGATTGGCAGCAGAATCTTTAATTAAGGCTGGTATCGGGGCGGCGCGCTTTGGTAGCGTGCAATTACCCTTTCAAACTCGTTCATTTACCTGCTGAACTCCTGTCAGCAAATGAATGTTTCATAAAAAAACCAACAATCTCCTCTTTCACTGAATCGGGATGTTCATGTCCGATCCCGGGAAATGTAGTTATATCGGCCTTAATATTCTCCCGGGTATAGATTTCTCTGCATTTATTCCACCTCATGGGCTGCATCTCCTGACCAAGAAGCTTGTACACAAGTTCCCGCTCATCAGCGTCATATCCATCTTCGTATGGGATGGCATCATTATCATCCAGTTCGCCCATATACAAAAACTGCGGAGTATTTTTATATGCAGTGGAATCAAATGTTTTTCCAAACAGGGTGGGGAAGTCGTTAACCCCCAGGGGAAAGTTTAGTGGTTCATTATTGAGCTTTTCAACCGGCAGTATGAGCAATCCATTTATTCCACCGGCTGCCGCAGCCAGTATCTTTTCCGGATGTATTGCCGTAAAACGGTTCACAAATGTACCGGATGCTGAGAACCCGGTCATAAGAAACTGTTCATTGAGCCGGTATCCTTCTGCTGTCAGTATCTTTTTTGCATCTTCTATCATAGCCAGTAATTGCAAATCGATTCGTTCAAGTGCATTTCCCGTTTGCCTGGCTACATCGCGATCGAATGCGTGGGTGTATATCTTCCAGTCGGTTTCGGAACGCGGAAATACCGGTACAAGAAGAGGAAAGCCCATTTTTTGCGCAACATAATTTCCGGTGTAGAACTCCCTGCCGGCTGTCCGTTCTGCTTTTTCAATATGCTTTTCCGGCTCATCGCTTACAAACCCAGAGTTGTTAGGCTCTGTAATAAGCACCAGTTCCTGATCTTTATCCATGCTATCCGGAATAAATAGGTAATAAGGATAATTAAAGCCTTTGTCAGGGTTTGCTTCATTAAACAGTAACCGGCCATTCAGTTTATCCTGAGAACATGATACCACTAAAAGCAACAGAATTATTACAGAACCTTTAAAATCGGACAGTTTATCCATTTTCAACAGCCTTTTTTAATAATTCATCAAGGGAGACGTCATTTTCAAATGCAGCAGATTTCCAGTCAGGAAGCAGTCGGTCGAGCATAAATGCCTGCAACATTCCTCCATAATAAAACCGGCTTTCACCCGGACGGTTTGCTGTACGTTTCACTTCACCAATTTGCTGATTGAAAAAGCGGGTTCTTTTGTTGTAGTTATGAAACCCGGGAACGTTTTCCATATGTACTACGGGTTGATAAGTTGCACTGTTTTCTGCCTCCAGACCAATTTTTAATTCTGCATATTTTGCCAGGCCTTCCAGCCATTCGCGGTTTTGTTCATACCTGATCATTTCAGGCGAAAGATCTGCTTTTTTCCTGCGTTCGTTTCGTTCATTAATAAACTTAATTGCAAACAAGCGCGCAGAATCTGCATCTGTTGCATGATAAGCCTGCATCAGGAATCGAATTTCATCTTTCCAGCCATCTGCATTTTCATGATTTGTAAACGGGTAATCCTCTGAAAGGCGGCTTGCATTTTCACCCTCTGCCAACCTTTGAGGAACCAATGTTCCCTGGAAAGCATGGAATGCCTCATGTGCCATCCCACCAATGTAATTTTCAGCTTCTCCCATCAACAGGTACCAGAATATCCCGTATGGAAAAACAGCATTCAGCAGGGGTGGGAGTTCATGTTTGAATTCGTTATAAAAATCTACTGCAGCATACTCTTTTGTCTGCATGGTGGCCACCCACCGGTCGCCCACCTTTACAGTGAAGTTTTCAGGTGTGATATCAGGGTCGGGCAGGTGTTGCCGGTAGTAGGTGGCGCCGTGGAAATCATCCTCTTTAACTGCTTCCCACTGGTCTCCCCTGAATTCTTCCTGCGGCATTTTATTCCATCCTGCCGGAGGATTGGGAAAACCAATTAAAAATGCATACTCTTCATTGTATACAATGACAGGAATATGAGTTGTGCTCCATCCTGGCCAAACCGTGTTGCCCATTTTTTGCTGCAGGTTCATTGTTTCGGCAATATATGCCTTTTCACGTTCATTTAATCTTTCAGTAACTTTAGAATGGGTAGGTAAGGTTAAATTGTAAAGTGCTGAAACAACGGCCAGCCCAATAATTACGATAAAGGCCCATTTGATCACTTTCAGGAAAAAGAGATAAACTTTTTTAATTGTTTTCATTTTTGGCTATTTAAAAGTGTTTGTCTTTAGAATAGGCCTTTTATTACAGAATTTTCTAATTTGTATGTTTTTAATTAAATCAGATTCAGGCTTTTTTCCTTTATGTTGTATCTGATATCGGTGATTTTAATGGTGCACCAGGTCCACGGACCGGTATCAAGTAACCAGGTAGCTTTTAATTTTGAAGGGATTGTAATGCCATTCCACTGAGCATGCTCCTTAACTTCTGTTACCCATTCATACCGTTTGGCATCCGGCGCATTTCCCATGTAACGTAAGGCAACAAATTTATCCGGAAAACCATCCTTGTTGAAGTAAAAGGTGCCTGAGCCTTTAGTACCTTGATAATTCATAGTAGCTTTTGCCGTATTGTCATCAATTGCTTCCCACCTGATGTGCGAACTTACAGAAGCGGAAGGGAACCACACAATTTCACCCAGGTAGCGCTGTAAGGTACCTTCGTCCATTTTTGGGCCGGTTTCATTTCCAAGATTAAAAATACCGTTAAGTTTCATCTGCATTTCACCTTTCCCGTTTATAAATTTATCGCGGCCAATAACATTTAAAAGCGGCATAATTTTTAGCTTAACTGCCCAAATGAAGGAGGGATTCTGAGTGGAAAACAGCTGTTGGGCGCTGGCCCGATGCCATTTTTTTTGCTGTGGTTTTAGTTTCATCAGAAACTCCTGCTTAAGCCATATGTTTTTTGCTTTTTCCCTGCCAATGGCTCCCGAAATCTCCAGCCATTTTTTTACCGGAGCGGGTAAATGTTCTGCATCCTTTTCATTTAGTAACTCATTTTCAGATGAAGAAATTTCCTGAAGAATTTGAGCGACCTCTTCCTGAATTTTATTTTTGAACGTTTTCATAATTTATTTACTTACATATTTGAACATAAAAACAGCACATACTATTGTAGTCAGGTTTAAACACAATAATGACTACTGAATTACTTCAGTTAAATGCCTTCTGAACGAATAGGGCATCGGCTGCGAATAGCCCAACCTGATAAGCAGCAGGGGAGTGGAAGTTTTCAAATTTAATGTATCGATCATTTTTTTACGGACAGAGCCTTCTTCACAAGGCATGTTGGCATGCGCGTGGCTAAGTCCATATTCCGTAGCAGTTAATGCGAACCGCTGAAAAACCTGCCCAAGTTTTATCCAGCTCTGCGGCTCATTTTTTTCAACTGTGAATAACATAAAACAAGGGGTATAAGAAATTACTTTTTTCCACCGGGTCATTTCAGAACGAGGAGTAATCAGCCCTTTAAAAAGCAAGGTTCCTAAAAAACGACCCAGGTTAGGAAGGTTTAATGTGGCAGTCAATAGTCCGTCACCTTTCTTTACAGCTTCTTTTTCGCTGAATCGGGTCCAATTAATGAGTTCATTCATGAATTTATTATTCCCCGTTTGGAGGGAGGCTGCCTCCAATATAAATGGAGTTAACAGCTCACGGTCGTCAGCAGTTGTAAAAGGTTTCATACGGATATTTTTTTCCCGGCAAACATCAAGTAAAGCCTTCATTGTGCTTTCAGACACTTTTTGTGTAGTATACATGTTACGCCTTACCTGTCTTTTCTCAATATAGTTAAATAGTTCATCACTTTCCGGTTCATTGTTTTCTTCAAAATGAACCACAACTGCTGTTGCTGCTCCACTATTTTGCAATTGAACCTCTGTTTTATAACCAAATGCACCGGCAGTAATTTTTAAGTTCTCAAGAGCACATCCGATGCTGATATACAGTTCGTGATGGTCGGCATCGGCAACAGGCAATGCCCGTTCAAAATCAGGAAGGATTGTAACAGTTGATTTCCCCGGCTTAAACTTCCAGGGCTGTGTATTATGCCCTGAAGGTGCCTGGGCTGCATATTTAATGAGTTTCAGAAGGTCATTTTCCCTGATCATAATTTATAATTTTTAGAATTGAAAACTGATGCCGAACTTTGCAAAACTGGAACCCGGAATTTCAAATCCCTGCTGATTATAAAAATCTTCATATATCCTGCTCCCGCGATACCCTTCTGCAAAAATTCCAATTTTGCTTCCACTGCTTAGCTGTACAGGATAAACGGCAAACCCTATCGTTGCCCCTGCAGAAAAGGGATTGACCGAATAGTCTGGTAGCTTTCCATTATCATTTACTGACAGAATATTGTATTGACCTGCAAATCCGATTTTTACTTTCAATTCCTGACGAGGGAGGTAATTTTTGAGAAAGAGGATGTTCCATGTAAGCGGAACCATAAACTGTGATACTGCCAGATCACGTTTTCCGCTGAAATCGTTTACCGGATCATTGTATCTGAAACTTTGATTGTTGAGCATGTAATCGATTCCGCTTTCCAGCTGGGTTCTTCCAAATGATTTTGTTGCACGCATGCCGGCATTAAATCCGGTTTGCGTAGCGCCGGTGAATGCATCCACTTCAACAGGGTCGCCCGGTATAATGCTCATATCGGTATTTTCGGTTATACCTCCTATATTAATACCACCCTGAACTGAGTACTTCAAATCTTTGGTAACAGCACAGGAAGCTAAAAATAGAAAGGTCAGGATTGCAGGTAACAGGTAAAATTTGTTCTTCATTTTTTTTTCGGTTTAAATGTTATTGATGCAAATAAACCAACGAAGGATGAACCCGGAGTTTCACTTTTCAGTTCATAGGTTTCATTTTACAGAAAATAGTGTCTCACTTTTTATAAGACGCTGATACATAAGCTGATGGAGTTGTTCTCTCAAATTTATTAAAGGCCCTGTAAAATGCTGCTTTGGAGTTAAAACCACAGTTGTGAGCAATGCCTATAATAGAGAGGTGACGGTTCGATTCGGCAATCGACTGTATTTTAAATTCTTCAATCCGGTACTTATTGATAAAGTCAAAGAAATTTTGATTTAACTTTTTATTCAAAACCTCTGACAGGTATTCCGGTTTGACGGACAACTGATCACTTAGTTTTAGCACCGTGATTTCCGGATCGAGGTAAGGCTGTTTGTTTTCCATGAATATCAGCAGCGTGTTTACAAAATCGTTTTCATCATCTGTTCTTTCTGGTGGTGTACCAGCTGTTTCTATTCTATCCTGTTCAACTTCAATATAAAACCGGTTTGAAATAAAAACATTTCCCTGCTGTAGTCCGAAATAGCCTAGAAAAAAGATATAAATGGAGGCAAAACTGTATGTTAATAGCATCAGATAATGATAAGTGGCAAATTGAAATACCATGTCAATAACAAACAAAATGGAGTTAAGAAAGTAAATTACTATTGATGCCCAAACGAGTATCCGCAGCCAGTCCAGATCAATTCGTTCAATGGATGAAAAGTTTAGTTTCAGTTTTTTTCTGTAATTGTTAATTAAAATCAGCGCCCAAATGTTATAGCCTGTTGTAGAAATCCCTATCCCCAGAACGGAAAGCTTATACGACAGTTTTTCCTTGAAGGCGTCGGTTTCTGCCATTGCAAGCTTTTCGGCTACAGGTAGCGTTATGAAATCGAAGTAATGGTAAATAAGAAAAATCAGGAAAGGGATGAGATGTAAAAAATAGATGGGCTTTATCCGAAATCTCTGAACGGTAAACGATTTGATGTAAAGCCATAAAGCAGGCCCCTGAAGAAACAGAATGAGCCAGCTCAGGTTGATAACAGCAGGATATGGATAACTGTGCTTTGCATTATAAAGTTCCAGCCAGGTCAACCCAATACTTAAAGCGTATAACAGGAACATCGAACCCAGTGCAAAATCCGATAATTGCTTTTGCTTTTTACCCGCTATTAGTAAAAACAAAAATATTGATTCTGCTGCACCAATGAGAAGGATGATTTCCATTTACCGGTTTTTTTTCACTAACACACTATCATATAACTAAAAATCCTGATCTTCCTGGCGGCGCATGGAACGGACGATTTTCAAGCCCAGACCGGCAGTTGCGCCGCGAGGTGGCAGATTATGGCTGCAAAACAATTTAAGTTATTACATTATACAATATTGCATATCCAATTTAACGGACTGTTCACTTTTCAATATCCACTTCTTCTGTCAAAAGCCCGGTAATAAATCAATAAAACGGCTGAATAGGTCAGGTTTAAGAATTAGTGGAAAGACAAATCCAAAAACCGCACCTAAAAGATGGGCATCGTGGGCAACATTATCGGCTTTGCGTTTTCCCATTTGATAGGAATAAAAGAGGTACCCAATGGCAAATATGATTGCTGGTATTGGAACTATTGCAAAAAGGTAAAGCTTCTCCCAGGGATTAAGGAAAATAAAAGCGAACAATACAGCTGAAACCGCACCTGAAGCGCCTACAGCATTGTAGTAATGATCGTTCTGGTGTTTGATAAGGCTCCATGCATTGGAAACCAGTATTCCGCCTACATAAAGTATTACGTAATATAAAGATGCTTTGGCGCCAAAGAAATACCCGAAAAGGCTTTCTACATGGGGACCAAAGAAATATAAAACCAGCATATTCACAAGCAGGTGTGTCCAACCCACATGAATAAATGCATGGGTGAGTAAACGATAGTATTGTTTCCGGTGAACGACTAGTGCTGCATTAAACTGCAGCTTCTCCATCATTGAAGGATTCTGGAAGGTTAGATATGATGTAATGAAAGTAATTCCAATTATAATCCAGGTTATCATTTAATGCAATATTTTATAAATCATTTCTTTTTGCAGATCAGCAGAATCAACAAGTGTTGAAATGCCCATTCCCTTGCTTTTAAGGTCGTACTCACGCAAGATACCTATAATTTCATAAAGTTTTGTGGGATTGTATTTTTTGGAGGCAGCAATTAATTTCTTAATAAAAAACGGATTCCCACCCATTTTACTTATAACTCCATGTTCCGATTTGTCTTTCAAAAAATGAATAGCAAATAATTTTGAATAAAAGCCAAACAGTACGGCGATAGTCATTTGGATAGGATGCTGTTGTTGATTTGCACCAAAGTAGTTGATAATCTGGTTGGCCTTTAAAACATTTCCCGAAACAAGCGCATCCTGCAGTTCAAACAGGTTAAAGTCTTTGCTGATGCCAATGTTCTTTTCAATATGCACTGGTGTTAACCGATTCGTTTCTTTAACTGCAATTACCAGTTTGTTTAGTTCATTGGCAATTTTCCCGAGATCGTTGCCCAACGAATCGGTTAGTATCTGACTTGCCTGAGGTACAATGGTATAATTGTAATTTTTTAAATAGTTTTCAATCCATGCAGGGATTTGATTTTCATACAATCTTTTAGTAGAGAGAACGATTCCTTTTGCTGTTATGGCTTTATATAACTTTGTTCGTTTGTCAAGCGTTTTGTATTTGTAATTCAGCACCAGAATGGTTGAAGGCATGGGTTTTTCAGCATACGGTCCAAGGTCTTCTATCTTTTTCAGACTTTGTGCTTCCTTCACAATAATGACTTGCTTGTCGCACATCATGGGATAACGCAAAGCTGCATGAGCAATGGTGCGCTCTTCTGTATCTTTTCCATAAAAGATGGTCTGGTTGAATCCTTTTTCTTCTTCAGTGAGCACATTTTTCTCAATGTAGGTAGAAATCTGATCTATGAAATAAGGTTCATCTCCCTGCAACAGATAAATCGGGTGATAAACTTTCTTTTTAAGGTTTTGCAGAATGACTTCAGCTTCCATTTTAAAATTTTAGGTGTTTTACTGAAAGACCATTGTTTTTTATCTCCAGCAAAGCATCAATACCTGCCTGTATATGCACATCAACGTATTCAAGGGTAACCAGGTTGTCGCTGTCGCTGGTTTTCACCCCTGCCGAAATCATAGGTTGATCGGAAACCAGCAAAAGCGCTCCTGTAGGTATTTTATTTGAAAAGCCAACTGTAAATAATGTGGCGGTCTCCATATCAATTGCCATTGCCCGCGTTTTGGTAAGGTACTTTTTAAACCGGTCGTCGTATTCCCATACCCGGCGGTTGGTAGTGTAAACTACTCCGGTCCAGTAGTCAAACCCACTGTTGCGCAACACGTGGGAAACCGCCCGCTGGATATTGAATGCCGGTAGGGCCGGAACTTCCGCAGGCAGGTAATCAGATGATGTTCCTTCGTTCCGGATGGCGGCAATGGGCAAGATAAAATCGCCCAGTTTATTTTTCTTTTTTAACCCTCCGCACTTGCCAAGGAAGAGTACCCCTTTGGGCTTAATTGCACTCAGTAAATCCATTACTGTTGCTGCATTGGGACTTCCCATACCAAAGTTGATGATGGTTATACCTTCTGCTGTGGCATTAGGCATGTTTTTATCGCTTCCTGTTACCGGAACTTCAAACCGAAGGGAAAATTTTTCAACATACCCCATAAAATTAGTGAGCAGGATGTATTCGCCAAAATCTTCCAGTTTTCTTCCTGTGTAGCGAGGCAGCCAGTTTTCTACAATCTCTTTTTTCGTCTTCATTCATTAAAAATTACAGAAGATTGGTTTATTTTGTTTTAAATTATACAGAGCACAACAAAAATACATTTTTCCGTTTGGCCTGCCAATCATTGTTGGTAAGATAAATAAAATTAAAAAAAGGAGATGCAACAACTGAATTTACCAAATTATGATTTCAGGATTATTGCTGAGAAGGGTAAGAACTATATTCTTGATCGCATCCGCAGGCGATATGTGCTGCTTACTCCGGAAGAATGGGTCAGGCAAAATTTTATTGAATACCTGATTAAGGAAAAGAATTACCCTGAATCGCTAATGGCTGTAGAAAAACAAATTTCAATGAATGGTAAACTTTTCCGCTTCGACCTGTTGGTTTACCAACGAACAGGTCAGCCTTTTCTGGTTGCAGAATTTAAAGCACCAGTAGTAAAAATATCACAGGAAGCCTTTGACCAGGTGGTACGGTACAATATGACACTAAAGGTGGAACGGGTGGTAGTGTCAAATGGATTGCAGCATTTTGCCTGTGAAATTGATTATGAAAACAATGATTACAGGTTTCTTAAGGAGGTGCCTCATTTTTGATTTCAGGCCATTATTTTTTGAAAAAAATATTCATCTTTCCAACCGGTATTTGTCTTTAGCCAATATTTTTTAACTCCGTTTCTAACAAAACCAGCTTTTTCAAATACTTTTATACTGGTTTTATTGTCGGCTCCAATATTTGCAAACAGTTGTTTCAGACCGAGTGAATTAACAGCATAGCCGGATAGTGCTTCAAGGGCATCATAAGCATATCCCTGGTTGCGATCTTTAACATTATGAACTAATATGCCAACTCCTGCCCGCATATGATAGGGATCGAAATCGAACAAATCTATTGCACCTACCGGATGCCGTTCCCAGTTTGCGATAATAAGGCGTAGCTGTTTATTTTCGTAGATATCCCTGGCTGAATTTTTAATATACTCTGCTAATATGTGCCGCGAGAAAGGCGAACGGGTATTGCTGAACTCCCAAATTTCCATATTGTTTTCCCACCTGTAAAGTAAATCCACGTCTTCAGGTTCCAATGACCGGAGGACTATTTTCCCATGAGTCAGCTGATTATTCATTTAAGGAGTATTTATTACTTATTTCTTTTGCCCAAACTTCTTCTGATATTAGATATCAGTATTTTCAGAGAGAGGATCGAATTAGTTATTACTACCATTTCAATAGCATGTTTGTTCAACCGATCCAATTTATTACCTATCCAATTTACGCCAATTCTTTAATAAAATCTCTGCATCTGTAAATATGCTGTAATTTCTTGCATAAAGAACATTCAGTTTTTGAAGTGCTGTTTTATTCTCCGGTTCATTGTTATGGGTAAGAAACATATCGGCCGGTGAAAGAATTCCAGGCTTAATTTGCGGCAGGCCTGTATTTTGACTGCTGTTTCCATAGTAACCCACCCAGGTAATTTTCCCTGTAAAAACTTGAAACGAATTCTTAAATAAACCGTGTTTTTTATCGACAAACCATATAAGTGCAGGACTAAACAGGAGAATAAAAATTGTTGCTGTAATGTCAAAGGCCCGTTTCTTACGACGATTCACCGGCTTTGAAATGGAATTAATATGAACTACATACAAATCGCCGGCCGTGTGAATGGAATTGCTTCCAATAATACTTATGCTTTCGGGAGGGGCAATTTTAAAATCAACATCGAGTGATGTAAGCTCCAGCATAGCTCGGATAATATCTGCGGAACGGATATTTTCGGCACAAAAAATGATTTCATCGATTCGGTTAATGCGTACGATTTCATTTAATTTGTTAATGGAGCCAATGTATTGATCGCCTGCATCACCCGGATCTATCGCTATAAAACCGGCAAATTCCGACTGTATCCTTGTTTGACGCAGGATGTCTCTGACCCGCATGGCTTCAGCAGGATGTCCTGCAATGGCTATTTTTTTTGTTCGTTTTATATCCAGTCCAAAAGCTTTCCATTTCATCCAGTAAAACAGGAGACGGTACATTGTTAGTGCAAAACCTGCCCATGCAGTACCCAAAAGAATAAGAGCCCTCGAGAAACGATATTCCTCATCAACAAGAGAATACACCAACAGTATGGTTATGGAACCCCACAAAATGCCTCGCATTACCTGTATCAGACTGACCGGTTTTTTGTAGCCTCCCGATGAATAAATGGCTGCCAGCCAAATGAAGATATAAACCGGTACAACCACCTGTGAAAAAAACGAAGGATAATATCCTGGTTCGTAGCGGTAATACTCCCACAAAGGAGTTAACACAAGAAAACCTGCATATATAATTAAAGCATCCAAAAGCGGCAGGATGATTTTATCGGTAAACCTGCGTACGATCGAAAGAAGCGCCCGAAACCAAATAGCCAGGTGTAGCAGAAATGTATAAGCGCCGGCTCTCCCTGCTGAAAAATGTTTTTGGGCAAAGATTATCATTGCCATATAAAATACCTTTACATAATTCAGCGATCCTTTTTTAGTACTTTCACCCTTGTAATGAATTATGGTGGTTTCAGGGAAATAATAATTTTTATACCCTCCCTTTGAAATGCGGTACGAAAGATCAATGTCTTCACCATACATAAAAAAATCCTCATCCAGAAGGCCTACCTCATCGAGTGTTTCTTTACGCAATAACATGAAAGCACCTGCCAGAACGTCTACTTCATGAACTTCATCTTCGCTGAGGTAGGAAAGGTGATACCGGGCAAATTTTTTTGATTTGGGAAAGAGGGCCGACAATCCGAACATTTTACAGAAGGCCACCCATGGTGTGGGCAACCCACGTTTTGATTCAGGCAGAAAATTTCCTTTCCCGTCAATCATTTTAACCCCCAGGCCTCCTGCCTCGGGATGCTGATTCATGTAATTAATTACCTTCGAAAAAGTATCTTCCTCAACAACAGTGTCAGGATTAAGAAGCAGAATGTATTTACCGGTAGCTTTTCGTATGGCCTGGTTGTTTGCTTTAGAGAATCCAACATTTACCTGGTTGCTGATGAATTGAGCCTTGGGAAATTTATCCTGCACCAGTTCCTGGGAACCATCCACAGAATTATTATCAACCACAAATATTTCAGTCGGAATATTTCTGGAGGCCTTAAGCACTGAATGAAGACATTGCTCCAAAAAGTGCTTTACATTATAGTTTACGATTATAACCGAAAGTTCCATTTAATCAAGCCTGGCATTAAAGGTTCAAATGTAACGATTCCATTGAATATCGTAAAACATAAAAAGGCAGTAATTTGCCGGGATTACTTTCCAACCGAACTTTCATAAAGCACTCGGTTTACAAGCGACCGTCCAAGAGTTATTTCATCGGTGTATTCAAGATCGTCCCCAACAGCCACTCCACGAGAAAGAGTAGTAACCCGCACCGGTTTATCTTTGAGCTTTCTGAAAATGTAAAAATTTGTTGTGTCGCCTTCCATCGTAGTTGGCAGGGCAAGGATTATTTCCACAACATCAGCGTTCCCCGCACGGTCGATAAGTGAACCTATTTCCAGTTCCCCCGGTCCAATGCCATCCATGGGTGAAATAATTCCACCCAGTACATGATACAACCCGTTATATTGATGTGTATTTTCTACAAGCATTACATCGCGAATATTTTCTACAACACAAATAACAGATGCGTTCCGGGCCGGATTTACACAAATCTGGCAGATGTCGGTGTCGGAAATGTTGTGGCAGATACGGCAATGTTTTATATCGTTACGAAGCTGAATCAGGCTTTGCCCGAAACTGGTGACAGCTTCCTTGTTCTGCCGCAGCAGGTGAAGCACCATGCGCAGGGCGCTCTTTCGGCCAATTCCCGGAAGCCTGGCAAATTCATTCACTGCTGTTTCAAGCAGTTTTGAAGGATATTTTTCAATACTCATTTTCTAATTTTTCGAATTCCAAAATTAAGGCGAAAAATTGAATAGATGTGAAAAAAGTAGTAATAAGTGTTTAAAACGAGGAGAGAGCAAAGTGCAATGAACATATAGCGTGGAGCAAAATGCAGGACCCGACCGGCTGAAACCATTCGGATGGGGGCAAAGAGCAGGTTGCTGTGAATCAGACCCGTCCTCACTGTCTTCAAAATCTTTAAGGACCTTTAGAGTAAAGAGACCAGAGCCCCCCGCTGAAATAATTCGGAATTGGGCAAGCGTTTGGCATAGTGCAAATGACTGATTTTAGTAAACTTTTGCCAATTGTTCTCAATTTGAACCCGATTACAGTCATATTATCGTTAATATTTTTTCTCCATTCACATAAATTGGATAAATTTACAGTATTCAGAAGGAATTTGTTTTTGTAATCAATAAAATATCAGATCATGAGTCAGAAGGAAAAATCATTATTCACCCGGCGTAATTTCATAGGGACAACTGCATCGGTTGTTGCCGGATTTTCAATCATCCCAAGTCATGCCGTTGCCGGTCTGGGCCATATTGCACCAAGCGATAAGCTTAATATAGCGGGTATTGGTGTAGGAGGAAAAGGAAAAGTTAATCTTCGTAATATGCCCGGACAAAATATTGTTGCGTTGTGCGATGTTGACTGGGATTATGCCGAAGGAGTATTTAAAACCTATCCTGATGCAAAGAAATGGAAAGATTTCAGGGAAATGCTGGAAAAGCAGAAGGATATTGATGCTGTGGTGATTGCTACACCAGACCATACCCACACATTACCTGCTGCGGCTGCCATGGAAATGGGTAAACATGTTTACCTGCAAAAACCTTTAACCCATTCGGTTTGGGAATCGAGGTATTTAACTGAACTGGCTGAAAGAACAGGAGTAGTTACCCAGATGGGAAATGAAGGCCATTCCAATGATACGGTTTATGAAGTAGCCGAAGTAGTACACAGCGGATGCCTGGGTGATATAAAAGAAGCCCATGTTTGGACAAACCGGCCCATCTGGCGGCAGGGGATGCCCAAACCATTGAAAGAAGTGAAAGTTCCGAAAACATTGGACTGGGATTTATTCATAGGACCGGCTGAGATGCGGCCTTACAATCCGGAATACCATCCGTGGATTTGGCGGGGCTGGTGGGATTATGGAACCGGAGCGCTGGGAGATATGGGGTGCCACTTGCTCGATGTTCCGTATTATGCACTTCAACTTACTGCACCAACTGCCTTTCAGGCCAGTTCTTCATTGGTGAATACTGAAAGTGCCCCGGTTTCAGCGCAGGTGTCTTACCTTTTTCCGGCAAGAAAAAATTTACCTTACTGTGCTTTGCCTGAACTAAAACTTACCTGGTACGACGGTGGATTAATGCCCGCCCGACCGTTTGATATTGCAAACGATGCCCCGATGAATCCTGGTGGTGGTTTTATGTTTGTTGGGTCAAAAGCCACGCTCATTGCGGAAAGTTATGGCGCAAAATGGAAAGTATATAAAAACGGACAGGAAATTAAGCCTGAAACAAGAGTTGAAATTGATCGGGTTCCGGATGATCCGGCTGGTGGTGGCCGCCATGAAATGCACTTTGTGAATTGCTGTAAAGACGGAGGAAAACCTGCCTCCAGTTTTGAATATGCCGGGCCGTTTAATGAAATGGTAGTGATGGGCAACCTGGCTGTGCGAATGCAATCACTTCAGAAAACATTGCTCTGGGACAGCGAGAATTTGAAAGTAACCAATATTTCACCTGATGAAACGCTGGTTACCACCAAACTTTTACCTTTTTCTTCCGATATTGTCACCCGGCAGGTGGAAAGGGAAGCGGCGCACACTGTGAAGTGGAATGCACAGGAAAAGTGCGAAGAATGGATAAAACATACATATAAAAACGGCTGGAGTTTGTAAAAAAAATCCCTAAGGGTTACGAAGTTCCCTTAGGGATTCTTTGATTTTTCCTTTCAGGAAACCGATTGCGCATCAACCACGGCTATTGCTACCATATTAATGATTTCCCTAACCGAACTGTCGCGTTGGAGAATATGTACCGGTTTTTTCATTCCCATTAGAATAGGCCCTATGGCCTCTGCTGCACCTATTGTCTGTAAAACCTTGTAAGTGATGTTTCCTGAACTCAGATTAGGAAAAATAAGTGTATTGGCATCTTCATCACCTAACTTATTAAACGGAAATCTGGTATAACGTAGCTTGCCGTTCAGGGCATAATTAGCCTGCATTTCGCCATCTATTTTAAGGTCGGGAAACTTCTCCTGAAGTTTTTTTACGGCTTCTTTAACCCTGACCGGACTTCCTAGTCCTTTGAATGCACCGAAATTGGAGTAGGAGAGAAGGGCAATTTTTGGCTCTATGTTGAACTTCTTCACTTCATTGGCTGCGAGGATTGTAGTGTCAACAAGCGTTTGGGCCGAAGGATTCATATTTACCGTTGTGTCGGCTAAAAAGATGGGGCCACGTTTAGTGATCATTATATACATTCCTGCAATATGATTCGATTCTTCTTTAACCCCAATAACCTGCAGGGTTGGCCGAATAGTATCTGCATATTTTCTCGAGAAGCCCGATATGAATGCATCGGCTTCACCCGTTTCTAACAAAAGTGCTCCAAAATAATCGTTGTTGAAGGTATTCTCTACAGCTTCATTATAAGTCATCCCCTTTCGTTTCCGTTTGTCATAAAGTATCTTTGCCAGGCGATGCCTTTTTTCTTCTGAAATTGAATAAGGATCAATAATGGGCAGGTGCTCAATCTCGAGCTGGTTTTCCTTTATAAGTTTTCTGATTTTCTCCTCATTACCCAGCAAGATAGGATGGGCCATTTTTTCTCTCGATACAAATTGAGCAGCTTTTAAAACTTTAAAATTGTTGCCTTCGGCAAAAACAACACGTTTGGGATTCTGTCGGGCCTTATTACGGATTCCCATAACTAATTTGTTGTTGATTCCCAGACGGCTTGTAAGCTCCTGGTTGTAAGTTGTCCAGTTTTGTATTGGTTTTCGTGCCACACCCGATTGCATGGCTGCTTTTGCTACAGCAGTTGACACTGTAGTAATAAGCCGTGGGTCGAGGGGCTTCGGAATGATGTAATCGCGCCCAAAGACGATGTTTTGCTTGTTGTAAGCTTTTGCTACCATTTCAGGGACATATTCTTTTGCCAGACCGGCCAGTGCTTTTGCAGCCGCGATTTTCATATCTTCGTTAATGTGTGTTGCCCTTACGTCAAGGGCTCCCCTAAAAATGAAAGGAAACCCAAGTACATTATTTATCTGGTTTGGATAATCGCTGCGCCCGGTTGCCATTATAATATCATCGCGTACTTCAGTGGCGTCTTCGTATGAAATTTCAGGATCAGGATTTGCCATGGCAAATACCACAGGGTTCTTTGCCATAGAACGGATCATTTTTTTCGATACGGTGCCACCGGTTGAAAGACCTAAAAATACATCGGCGTCAACCATGGCTTCTTCAAGTGTATTTATTTTTCGGTTTGTAACAAATTCCTTTTTATATGGGTTTAAATCAGTGCGCGATGCATTTATGACACCTTTGCTGTCGCACATAACAACATTTTCAGGATTAACTCCAAGGCTTAGGTACAGTCGGGCGCATGAAATGGCAGCGGCACCTGCTCCGCTCACTACCACCCTGATATCTTCGATTGATTTGCCGCATAATTCCAGCGCGTTTAATAACCCTGCAGCCGATATGATTGCTGTTCCATGCTGGTCATCGTGAAAAACAGGAATTCCCAGTTCTTTTTTCAATGTTTCTTCAATCTCAAAACATTCAGGCGCTTTTATATCTTCCAGGTTAATGCCCCCGAAAGTTGGGGAAATGGCTTTCACCACCTCAATGAACTTCTTTGGGTCTTTTTCATTTACTTCAATATCGAATACATCAACATCGGCAAAAATTTTAAAAAGCAATCCTTTGCCTTCCATAACCGGCTTGCCGGCTTCGGGTCCTATATCCCCCAGACCCAAAACTGCCGTTCCATTTGAAATAACTGCCACCAGGTTGCCTTTTGCTGTGTACCTGTATACATCATCCGGATTATTCTTGATTTCGAGGCATGGTTGTGCAACTCCGGGGGTGTAGGCTAACGATAAATCGTGCTGTGTGTTATGTGGTTTTGTTGGTATGACTTCAATTTTACCGGGACGGTTTTGCTCATGATAATTCAGGACCTCCTGTCGGTTGATTTTTGACATAACTTATTTTTTTGGATTTCTATAAAGGTAAAAAAAATGAAGAACATTTGTGAAAATATCTGTCAGTTTTTGTGATTAATGCATGATGACAGATGATTTTTTTGCTTTTAAAAATATATTGCTGCAACAGAAATTTATTAAAATCAAATGAATAATATTGCACGTTTTTTATTTGTAATGAAATATGAAATCGGTTTACACAATTGTTTTGCTGATTTTGTCAAATACATTTATGACATTTGCATGGTATGGCCATTTAAAGTTAAGGGAATTCAAGTGGTTTAATTCATTGCCACTGATTTCTGTTATTCTCATCAGCTGGGGAATTGCCTTGTTTGAATATTTTTTCCAGGTACCCGCCAACCGCATTGGCTTTAAAGAATCGGGCGGCCCTTTTTCGTTGGTTGAACTGAAGGTTATACAGGAAGTAATTACCCTGGTTGTTTTTATGGCATTTACCTTGCTGTTTTTTAAAAATGAAACGTTCAAGTTAAACCACCTGATTGGATTTATATTTCTTGTTTTGGCAGTTTATTTTATTTTTAAGAAGTAGCCGTTAAACCTCATATAAGTGGTGAAACATCCATGTCGGTTATTGGTTAATGCTCACCACGGAGCCGTCATTGCGCTCCCGATGTATTTCACCGGGAAAAGCAATCTCACGATATCATGCAGCTGCCTTCAATTGAAAAAATGATTTATTTACGAATAAAGTTATTCATTTTGATGTTCGGTAGAATACAGAGGGGGGACTTAGAAGGCGGCGCATGGAACGTTTGCATTTTAAGCGGAGTAAGTAATTGCGCCGCGGGGGCTGGTGGTTATCTTATAACCAGGGCGGGCTGCTCTGGGCTGAAATAAGCTGGGCTTACAGCCTGCAACAGATCTGCAAAGTTATTATCTTATATAATACGGATGAAGCCGTTCAAAAGACTGTTTACTATTATATAACTAAAACCTCACCTTTCTCACCATCAGCTAATTGGCATCTGTATCAATCCCCCTTTAATTCCCCCTTTGGTAGTGGCTGAAAATTCTCTGATGGAGGTGTGTACCCAAAGGCTGTATGTTTGTAAAAGGGCATAAGCCTCCTTAGTTATTTGTAAATTGTATTTGCGAAACACAAAGAAGGAAGCTTATGCAAAACAAAGTTAAAACAATTAGTTTTCAGGGACAAAACATTTATATAGGAATAG
>JAGXGA010000047.1 GCA_024636975.1 Mariniphaga sp. | reverse complement strand
AGGCTTCTCAAACTTTATTTTAAAATCTTCAAATAGTTTCATTGGTATTTTTTCCTAAATTTACAAAGGAAAAGACTTTTTAAGAAGCAAATAGAGTGCTAGTTATCAACATTTTATTGTTTATTGACAGACACTAATTAATTAATTTGTTAAATAAAAATTAACAACATCATGGAACGCTACATTAAGCAACTCATTGACGAACTAAACAGGGTTGCTGCAAATCCGCCAACGAAGCCACACATTGAAACGCCTCCCCACCTTAAAGATGACCCGGTTATTGCTGAACTGGCGCTGGTTCCGTTCAGGCCTATAGAAGAGTGGACAGGCATTAAAATGGAAGTGTTCCCTTATATGATCGACCTTGATGCTGACCAGTGCCATCAGGTGAACGAGGCAATTATTAAAGTATACGATTCCCTGAATCTTTCGCTGGTCGATATGCCGGAGGATGTTCCACCCGAAATAGTGTATAATGTACTTACCTCCAACTGGGACTACCCGGTTCAATATCTTTATTCTTCGGGGATGGATGTGGAGCTGTGTACCGGCGACCCGGACACATGTCCCTGGGGGCCTTTTTGCTCCTGTATCATACCCGATGATCAGGATCCGTTTTGGGATGAAGAAATGCCGGGACCCGCTGATTTTGGTGACGAAGATGACGAAGAAGAATTTTTTGGTGAATTTAATGGTTTTTATAATGATGACGGCACTAAGGTTGACATTGATTCCATACCGGTGCCACCGCTTTGTGTTATTTGTAAACTTCATATGGATGATGACCCCGAAGAAAACCTGCTGTGTTTCATGAACCGCAACGATCAGCGCAACGAAGAGAATTTTGAATGTGGTATGTTTGAGAAGATGTAAGAATGATAGAGGAGGTTTTAGCTCTGACAGGGTTTCAAACCCTGTCAGGGGTAATAATTAAACGAATGTTTTTTTAAATTTGAAATGAATTGTTACTTTTAGGAAATATTGATCAAACTTAATTGGCCCGAATAAACCATGGGATTATTTCAACATTCTGTACTCAATAAATACCTGAAAGAAACAAATCAGGCTGAAATAAAAACAGCTTTTGAAAAATTAAAGGCATACTTTCATAATCCGGTAATTCAGCAAAATATACGCGAAAGCAAAGAAGAACAGTTTCAGGAAGGATATTTAACGGAGCTGTTTGTGAAAGTGTTCGGCTACACCATAAATCCAAATCCGGATTACAATTTAACAACCGAATATAAAAACGAACGTGGAGCGAAAAAAGCCGATGGCGCCATTTTAAAGGATGGCACTGCTGTCGGGGTAATTGAATTGAAATCGACAACAACCAAAGATTTGGAATCCATCCGCATGCAGGCATTCGATTATAAAGCCAACCAGTCGAAGTGCGTTTATGTAATCACATCCAATTTCGAGAAGGTGCGGTTTTACATCCAAAATGCAGTGGAGTTTGAAGAATTCGATTTATTCCGGCTGACCTGGGAACATTTTCAGTTGATGTGGCTTTGCCTGGCGAAGGAAAACCTGCTGAGGGGAATTCCACTGCAAATGAAGGAAGCCTCCATTATAAAAGAGGAGGATGTCACTAAAAAGATCTACGTAGATTATTCGCTTTTTAAGCGCGACCTTAACAACGATCTGGTGGAAAACAATCTCACTGCTGAAATCTTTAAAGACAAAACGGAGAAAGAAATCAAGTTGTTGCTTTTTAAAAAGTCGCAAAAGTTGCTCGACCGTTTTTTATTTATCCTTTTTAGTGAAGACAGGGGACTTCTCCCGCCAAATTCAATCAGCGAAATAATTAAACAATGGGAAAATCAGTCGGATTGGGGCGACGACGTGAAATTGTACGACCGCTACAAGAAATATTTTCACCTGTTAAATACCGGCTGGAAGGGTAAACAACATGAGATATTTGCATACAATGGCGGGTTGTTTGCACCCGATGAAATTTTGGAAGCAGTTAACATCAGCGATGGGGTGTTGAATAAGCACACTAAAATTTTAACCACTTACGATTTCGAATCGGAGGTGGATGTAAATATCCTTGGCCATATTTTTGAAAACAGTCTGAACGAGATTGAAGAAGTAACTGCTCAAATTGAAGGTGAAGCGGTTGATCGGAAAAAGAGCAAGCGTAAAAAGGATGGCGTTTTTTACACCCCGAAATACATTACCAGGTACATTGTTGAAAACACCGTTGGAAAATTATGTGAGGAAAAGCGAACCGAAATTAATTTGGATGAAAACGAGTATCTGAAAAGCCGGAAAGGGCGGACTGCTAAAAAATTAAAGGAACTTGATGGCAAACTGGATGAGTACAGGGAATGGTTGTTATCGCTTACTGTTTGCGATCCAGCCTGTGGTTCGGGCGCCTTTTTAAACCAGGCGTTGGATTTTCTGATCCGCGAACACCGGTACATCGATGAACTACGGGCAAAATTGCTAGATGTTCCCATGATATTTACCTCTGTAGAAAACAGTATTTTGGAAAAAAACATTTACGGGGTTGACATCAACGAAGAATCGGTTGAGATTGCCAAACTTTCGTTGTGGCTGCGCACGGCACAAAAGGGTCGAAAACTTACCACCCTAAGCAATAATATCAAATGCGGAAACTCGCTGATTGATGATCCTGAGGTAGCCGGCGAAAAAGCTTTCAACTGGTACCAGGAATTTCCGGAGATTTTTCGGAAAAAGAAAAAAGAAATCTGGCATGTTACAACCGCCACTCATAATTCAAGATATTCACAGAAAATGTTCGACAATCATGTTACTACCGATGAGGCAGTATGGTTGTCGGAAAAAGAAGAAATAATTGTTGCTGAAACTATTGCCAGAATTGCTCACGATGACAAGTTAAATATATTGGCCTGCAATATTTGTGGCGATCATATGCATATGCTTCTGGTATGTACTGAAGTGGAATTACCAAAAATAGTACAAAAGATAAAAAGCATAAGTGCCCGTGAGTGCAATATTGCCATGGGGCGAACGATTCCCGGATCAGCAGTGCAGGCCTCCCAAGCAGCGGAGCATGCTCCGCTGCCTGCTGCAGAAACGACGGAGCATGCTCCGTCGCTGGTGGCACACTCTGTCACTCCAAATGTGGAAACAGCGGAGCATGCTCCGCTGCAAAGAGGCAAAACACAGTTCCACCTCTGGACAAAAAAGTTCGGAAAAACACGTATTACCAGTACAGTACAATTTGATAATACACTGAGCTACATAAAAAACAACCGCATAAAACACCAGCTTCCTGAAAACAAGGCACTGCACCAACTATTCAACAGCATGACCTGCTCCCGCGAATACGCTTTCCGTACCGAATACACCGGTGGTTTTGATGTGGTGATTGGTAATCCGCCGTATGTAGATATAAAAGCACTAGATAATAATATTGTTAATTATCTATTTAGAAAATTTCGAAGCGCAAATAATAGGGTTAATTTATATTCATCATTTATTGAGCGTTCAATAGAACTTTTAGATCACAGCAAGTATTTCTCCTTTATTATTCCTTCATCATTATTAACTCAGGAATCATATAAAGAACTCAGAAAAATATTACTAAATGAAACTGCATTAACTAATATTGTTAGACTACCAAACGAGTCTTTTGGAGGTAGTGCCGGTGAGGTAAAAGTTGATACAATAATCCTCAGTTATAGAAAAGATGTTGATTTAAGCCTTTTAACTGAAATATTTATTTATAAAGGGTTTAATAGAATTAGCGAAATAACGGCTTATAATGCCGATATATATTTTTTAATTAATCCGTTCAATTGGAAAAAAGATGAGTCATTTATTTTTAGGTTGAATAATGATATTACAACTCTAGAAATACTCAATAAATGTGAAGTAAAAACGAAGAAGTTGATTGACTGTGCTGATTTTTGCCTCGGTTTAACTCCTTATGACAAATATAAAGGACATACACAAGAACAAATAAAAGGAAGAGTTTTTCATGCTGCTTCTCAAATAGATGATACATATAAGAAATTACTTGCAGGAAATGATATTAAAAGATATCATATAGAATGGGGTGGTGCTGAATGGATAAGTTATGGGCAGTGGCTAGGTGCTCCAAGAGAACCAAGATTTTTCAAAAATAAAAGAATTCTTGTTAAGCAAATTATCGATTGGACAGACAAAAGGATATGGGCAGCTATTACAGATGAAGAACTTTATAATACACAAAATGCTTTTACTTTATTAGCAAAAAATGGCTATATCCCTGAATATTTAGTTGCATTGATTAATAGCAAGTTAATTTCATTTTATCATAGAAAAAAATATTTGGAAGAATTTAAGGATAGATTTCAAAAAATTTTAATAAAAGATGCAAAGGATTTTCCAATAAAACAAATACATGAAACAAACCAAGAGCAATTTATTGATGCAATTAAAAAAGTTATGTCATCTACTAATAAGTTGCGAATTGAAATTAGTGCTTTTGACGAATTGATCCAATCTAAATTTGATTTAAACAAACTTTCGGTCAAATTGCAAAAATGGTATGAATTAGGTTTCAATGATTTTCTAAAAGAACTCAAAAAAGCCAAAGTAAAACTAACACTTTCCGAAGAAGCGGAATGGATGACATATTTCAATGAACAAAAACAAAAAGCCCTGGCTCTGAAATCCGAGATTGACCAAACTGACCGCGAAATCGATCAGATGGTTTATGAACTATACGGAATGACCGACGAGGAGATTGGGATTGTGGAGGGAACTATTTAATTTAAATTCAAAATTTACAGATATGGAAACTAAAACATTAATTATCATTGTGTCAGGAGCAATTGTTCTTCTTATGATTCTAATTTATGTGGTGTCACTATATTATGGTGCTAAAAATATATTCCGTGGTTCAGGTTCCCCAATATCAATGGCACAAACCCTTTTAAGTTCTATTCATATAACAATACAACATTTATTAGGCGTATTAATTATTGTACTTATAAGTTTGTTAATGACAGAGAAAATTATTACATCTGAAGCTGGACTACCCTTACTTTCAGCAGTTTCGGGATATCTGCTTGCTAAAACTTTTAAAGATGTTAATATCACTCCAACAAAAAAGAACGATAGACAAGAAAAATAAAACATAAGTCAAATAAAATGAATGATCTAAGAGGTTCTATATGGAGAAAATGGGATTTACATATACATACACCTTATTCTTATTTAAATAATGGGTTTGGTGATGATTTTGATTTATACGTAAAAACCCTCTTTAAAACAGCTATATCTAAAAACATTGCATCTATAGGTATTACAGATTATTTTACAATTGATGGATATAAAAAGATAAATGAGGACTATTTAAACAAGCCTGATAAACTAAAAGAATTATTTTCTGATGAAGAAATTGAAAGGATTAAACAAATTTTAATTCTTCCAAATATCGAGTTCCGTTTACATGATTTAGTCAATGGCCGTCGAATCAATTTCCATGTTATTTTCTCAAATGAAGTTAATATTGGAGATATTGAAGAACATTTTTTACATGATTTAGACTTTGTTCACGAATCGCAACCATTTGAAAGAGATAATTCTCGTAAATTAAAAAAGAGTAATCTTATTGAATTAGGAAAGCGTCTAAAACAAGAGCAACCAGACTTTACTGGAGAATACATATTTGTTGGTATGTCGACAGCAACTGTTCAACATAAGGATATTTCCGATAAACTTCAGGACCCCAGGTTTAAAGAGAAATATATAATTGGAGTTCCTCCTGATGAAGACTTATCTGATATTGACTGGTCAAGTCAAGAACATATGATTAGAAAATTAATAATTCAAAAATCTAATTTTCTATTTGCTTCGAATCCAAAAACAGTAAAATGGGCTTTAGGTAAATTCGAATCCGAAGAAAAATTTATTAATGAGTTTAAGTCTTTAAAACCTTGCCTTTGGGGCTCGGATGCTCACAATTATGAAAAATTATTTGAGCCAGATTTGGAAAGATATTGTTGGATAAAGGCAGATCCTACTTTTGAAGGTGTTAAACAAATCATTTATGAACCCGAGGAAAGAGTATTTATAGGAAAAGAACCGGAAATATTAAATTTAATTCGTAACAGTCCAACAAAATACTTTAGTAATTTAGAAATTAAGCCTTTAGATACATATAAAGGGAAATATGGTAAATGGTTTGACAATACCACAATCGAATTTAATAATGGGTTAAGTGCAATAATTGGGAACAAAGGAAAAGGAAAAAGCGCTATTGCAGATATATTGGGATTGTTGGGTAATACAAAGGTGTCTCTGGATTCATCAAAGGATAAGTTATTTTCATTTTTAAATAGAAATAAATTTTGTAAGAAAGGGTTTGCAGAAAACTTTCATGCTGTTTTACACTGGAATGACGGAAAAACTCAGTACAAAAAGTTAGACGAAGATATTGACGAAACAGAAATTGAAAGAATAAAGTATATACCCCAAAAGTTTTTTGAAGATTTATGTTCTACTGAGGATGATTTGAATTTCAGGGAAGAAGTAAATAAAGTTGTCTTTTCACGGGTTGAAAATAAGGATAGATTGGGTAAGAAAACATTCGATGAATTTATCGAATACAAAACAGAGTTAATAAATACAGAAATTAAGAAGCACAAATTAGTAATTGAAGAATTAAATAGTCAGATTGTAGAGCTTGAAAAAAAGGACACGCCGGAATATAAAAGAACAATCGACAATAAAATAAAAGGAAAAACTGATGAACTGGATGCGCATAGAAAGATAAAGGAAGAAATTATTAGAATAAAGAATCCTTCCGAAGATGAGAAACTTTCTAAAGAACAAAAAAAGAAGTCTCAAACAATTTCAAAGCTAGCCGAAAAAATCAGTGAACTTCAAGGAAAAATTGAAGAAAATTCAATGAATCAAGAAAACCTTGAAATTGATAAGTATGAGATTAATAGGATGTTTGAAGATATTAAAGAACTCAAACGTTTTGTTGCTGGCTGGAAAGACGAAAGAAATGAAACATTTAAAAAATACAATATTGATGTTGAGAAAGCTATTAAACTGGATATAAAAGTTGATACATTAAATACAGCAAAACAGAAAATAGAAAATGAACTTAAAAGCATTGAAAATTTACTCTCTGACGAATCAGTAAAAGACGAAAACAGCAATGAGATTAGTCTTGTTGTACAATTTGAGACTTATAAATCAGAAAAGGCAGAAATTGATAATGAATTAGAAAAACCTTTTAAAGATTATCACGACTATCTTCAGAAGATTAAAGACTGGGAAAAAAAGAAAAAAGAAATTGAAGGCGATATAAATTCTCCAGATTCCTTAAAATATTACCAACACGAGAAAAAATATATTGAACAAAAACTTGGAAAGGAATTAGAACAAAAAAGTAATTTAAGATCAGATACTTCAATTAGCATTTATAGAAAAAAGAAAGAAATTCAGAATATATACAACAACATTAAAAAATCAATTACGGATTTATTAGCACTTTATTCAATTGATCAAAAAATCACTTTAGAAACATCTTTCCGGGTGGAACCTTTTTTTTATAAAGAATTCTTTGACCAATTTGTAAAACGATATAAAGATTTTTACCCAAACGCTGATAATCATCTTAAACAAATAGTTGAAAACTACAATTTTGATATAGAAGAAGCTATATCAGAATTTATAAATGAGATTTTATCTAAAGACAGAATTCTTAAAGAAAGTACTAACGAGGTCGAATTCTTGACCTTTTTATTTTCATTAGATTACTTAAACCCAAGATATAATCTTAAGCTAAACAATAAAGGACTGAGCGAACTTTCACCGGGTGAAAGAGGTGGATTGCTGCTTATTTTTTACTTAATTCTGGATAAAGACGATAAACCTTTGGTCATTGACCAGCCAGAAGATAATTTAGATAATCAAAGCGTTAGTGAAATTTTAGTGCCATATATTCGTGAAGCAAAAAAAAGAAGGCAGATTATTATGGTAACTCATAATCCTAATTTAGCTGTGGTTGCAGATGCCGATCAAATAATTAAAATGAATATCGACAAAGAAAATGAATATTTAGTATCGAATGTAAGCGGGGCAATAGAGAATCCGGTAATAAATAAAACTGTTGTAGACATTTTAGAAGGTAAAATGAAAGCATTTAATAACAGGAGATTAAAATATTATATTAAGGAATAAAGAGTAAAAAAGTAGTTTGACATTTATTAATTCTTCATATATCGTTCGTAATTTGGCAAAGTGTGAAAAGTTAATTCTCCACCAAACCCCTCCATTCTGCAATAAACTTTATTTTTGTTCTGGAAAAAACAACATCATTATGGCCAAACGGAAAAAAGGAAAAGTAGTAAAAATGACCACTCCTGAGAGTTACATCAGGCAAAGGGCACGCACATTGCCCATTCATGAATGTTTGATAAACCCGGAATGGGAAGAGCATGGAATAGCCAATGTAATTGTTTCCCGGAAACATACCAACGGCAATTTAACAGCAGGTTTTTACCTGGTTGATCTGAAATGTCTTGGGGTAAAAGATGTGCAATATTTTTTTAATATTTATCCTTTTGAATATAAAAACCTGCTTGAAATGAGGGGTGAAACTCATCGGTTGGAAAAGGTGGATTACACCCTGGCCCACAACATTATTTATGCAGGAATTGAATTCGCCGAAGATTACGGCTTTAAACCCCATAAGGATTTTTCGGTGGCAAAGTTTATACTGGAAGAAGATTCTGATAATATAGAGCTCATTGATATTACGTGCGGAGAAAACGGAATGCCTTTTTATATGAGGGGACCTCTTGAAAGCGACATGGATACAGCCCGGATATTGGCCCAGCTTGAAAAAACAGCCGGTCGGGGTAATTATGGCTTTGTTGATCAACTGTCGGAAGAAGAATGGGATGATGACTGGGACGATGAGGGGGATGATACTTTTGATGAAGAAGATTTGGATGACGATGATTATTCAGTTGACGATATGTGGGATGATGATCCATTCGATATAGAGCTTGATTTCAATGAAAAGGATGTTCAAAACAGCAGTACTTTTGAATTCAAAATTCAGATGAAAGATATTTCCAACCCTCCGGTCTGGCGAAGGCTAACGGTTCCGTCTTATTTCAGCTTCTACCATTTTCATTACGTCATTCAGGTTGCTTTTGGATGGACCGACAGTCATCTTTACCAGTTCTCGGAAAATGGATTTGATTCGGAGAAAGTCATTACTACAATTTATGAGGATGCGGATGTTGGTGATGTACAGCAGACAGAGGCTAAAGAAGTTTTGCTATCGGATATTTTTAAGGAAGAAAGCCAGGAATATACTTACATCTATGATTTTGGGGATTCATGGGAACACCAGATAATTCTGGAAAAGGTAGTTCCTGAAGTTACCCGCATGCCGGTTCTGCTTGATGGCGAAGGGGCTTGTCCTCCTGAAGATTGCGGTGGGGTTGGGGGATATGAGCTTCTGAAGAAAATAATGGCCGATAAATCGCATCCCGAATATAAGGAGTTTAAACAGTGGCTGGGGATGATCAGCCATGAAGAATGGGATACTGAAGCGTTTGATGCAGAGGAAACACAAGATGAATTGAATGAAGTATTTAGCAGGTAATTAAATACATTAAATAAAAAGGAAATCCACGAATTACACGAATTACACGAATTACACGAAAAGAATTATTGCAATTCGTGTAATTTGTAGTAAGGATAGCATCCCTTCTCATTCGGGCATTTTGCGATGAACAACAGGAATGGCATTTGATTATCCTTTCAGTAATGAACAGCGAGGAATGCCATCCATTCGTAATTCTTAGTGAGCAGCTGACCGGGAGTCAGCAGCTCACTGGTATTGAATTCGTGTTATTAGTGTAATTCGTGGATAAATTGGTCTGCTAATTTATGCTTCTGTCTTGCTACTTGTGGGTGCTCGTCTTGTGTCTTCTTTTTATCAATTACTGGCGGCAATCTGGTAAGGATAGCATCCCTTCTAATTTCGGGCATTTTGCTAAGAACGACAGATATGGCATTTGATTGGACCCTGGGAATGAAGAGCCAGGGATGCCATCCATAGAATTCGTGTAATTCGAGTAATTCGTGGATAAATAAGTCACTAACACTTGTATTGCTAATTTGTGTCTTTTCTTCAATTTCAAGCAATCTCTTCTTAATCTCCATCAATCTTCCCTTCCACAACCCAAACCTCAAGGGGAGCCCCCGCACTTCGAATCGCACCATCGTTATCACTTCAAATTTAAACTATCTAATGCCTTTAAACAGGTAACCATTATTTGTTAACTTTGTAAAGAAATATTAATTTTAAAACAATGATATGCATTGGTAACAGATTGAACTGAATAAATGGAAATACAGAATGTCGAAAATATTGCAAGAAAAATAGTTAACAGGTTAAAGCCTCTCAATCCTGTTAAGATTATTCTGTTTGGCAGTTATGCGAATGGTACTCAAACAAAAAACAGCGATATTGATATATGCATTGTAAAAGAGAATTTTAATTCCAGGATAAATGAAAAAAGAAAAGCCAGGGAATTGCTAAAAGATATTCGTATTGCAAAAGATATTCTTATATCAACAACTAGTGAATATGATTTTTATAAAAACGAATACGGTTCGGTTTTCATGGATATTGATAAGAAAGGAAAATTACTTTGGTCGGGTTTCTGAAACAATATGAAGTTTTATATCGAAAAGCAGGAGTGGACCTCAAAGCTGCGCAAATCCTTCACTCCGATTTCGTAAACGGAGATATCGAACTTGATCTCGATGTCATATTTTTTCATATTCAACAAGCAGCCGAAAAACTAATTAAAGCATTACTATCATACAATGAAGTAAATTTCCCAAAAATTCATGATATGGAAGAGCTTATAAATATCATGGAACAAAACAATATAACTTTTAAGCTTGAAAAAGAAAAACTTATTGATTTGGGAGATTATGCCGTTGAAGGAAGATATGCTGTTATTCATGATGATTATGAAGATGCCACAAAATACATTTTGCTTATAGAAAATTTAAAACTTAGTATTGGTGCGGTAATTTTTTCTAATAAGTAGTCTTCCACCACCAATATCTATCTTTTTGCCAATGTCTAATCTTCATGTGTCTTCTTCCTATCAGTTATTAGCACCCGGTAAAGATAGCAACCCTTTTTATTTCCAGCTTTTTACAATGAACCGTAGAAATGGCATTTGATTGGACCCTGGCAATGAAGAGCCAGGGATGCCATCCATAGAATTCGTGTAATTCGAGTAATTCGTGGATAAATAAGTCTGCAAATTCATGCTTCTGTCTTGTTATATGTGTCTTCTTTTTATCAATTACCGGCAGCAATTTGGTATGGATAGCATCCCTTCTCATTTCGGACATTTTGCTAAGAACGACAAAAATGACATTTGATTGGACCCTGGGAATGAACAGCCAGGGATGCCATCCGTATTGAATTAATGTAATTTGTGCAATTTGTAGTAAGGATAGCATCCCTTCTTATTTCCGGCTTTTTGCGATGAACAACAGGTATGGCATTTGATTAGCTTTTTAGCTATGAACATAGAAGGGATGCCATCCATTTGCACATCTGCTTAATGCACAAGCAATTTAACGGACTGTTCACTGTTCACTTTTTACTGTTTCTTATTACTGTACTGCTCCCTGTGCCCTCTGCTTTGTGCCCCATGCCCTGGTGACCATCACTTGTATTCCGGTCGTTGTACGATTATTCCTGGTTGTTCATCAATAATGTTTTGGGGTACCGGCTGGTATTTGTCTTCTTCTCCGAAACGGGCATCATTCATAAGAGTCCTGATTCTTAAATCATTTTCAGCAAAATTATTTAATACGTCTGCCATACTTTTTCCACCTATTTTATTGGGAAGTTTGTCCCAACGGCGCAAATCAAAAAAGCGTGTTCCTTCGGTAGCAAATTCCAGTCGTTGCTCCCACTGCACTGCCTTCATGGCCTCATCCCTGTCTGTAAATGAAGAATACAGGCCCACTTTGTAGTTGGCAGCCGGATGTGACCAGTCTACAGCGCCTCCTGTCCGGTAATCCGCGTCAGTTGACCCTTCTCCCCAGGGGTACACTTTGGCAGGTAACTTGTGAATAAGCACACTGCCCATCACAACTTCATTTCCGGCCCTCCGGCGAATCTGATTTATAAGTTCCCTGGCCATTTCCAAATCACCTTCCCAGGCTGCCACTTCTGCCCGCCACAACAATATATGTGCATAGCGAATGTACCGGTAATTGTTTGCATTCACGCCGGTCATCCATCCCGTGGTAATGGAAAGTTCAAACCGCTGCGATTTGAAAAAAAACGGTTTCAGCGCAGGCAGGTAAGGCCCTCCATCTTCCTGTTTGCGAATCCAGTCATACCCGCGCATGATGCCCCAGTCGAGGTAAGGTATTCCCCGGCGGCCTATAGTCCAGTCGATGCGTGGGTCCAGATAATCGCCGGCAGGAATGAACTCATCTGTCGATTGAATCCCCTGATCGTTCTTCAGGTTAAAGTCATCAAACGTGTCGAATAGCGGAATTCCGTTTTCATCTGTTTTAAAGGCATTCGCCAGGTTCTGTGAGGGCTGGTGGAATCCGCAGCACATCCCAATGTCGCCGGCATGGGGAAAATTAAGGCCGATTCCCATTTCTGCGTTCAGTGACTCTTCGATATCATTCACATTGGCCTGGATCTCGAAAATCGATTCCGCATTGTTTTCCTTTTCAATCCTGAAATTATCAAAGAAGTTGGTCATAAGGGCATATTTGCCGCTGTTTATAATGGAGTCAAGCAGAGGTTTGGCCTTTTCGTAATCCGGTTCCTGCAGATAAGCCCTTGCTCCCAGTGCCATGGCCGAATATTTGGTGGGCCTTCCCGGCTGCGGCTGCTTCTCAGGCAGGTTTTCCCATGCAAACTGCAAATCGTTGATGATGAATGCAAGTACTGCTCCTTCCGGATTCAGGTTGGAAACAACAGACCAGTCTTTTGTTGCTTCTGAAATGAGGGGGATATAATCACCAAATACAAGCCGTGCCTCGAAATAAAACAAAGCCCTTAAAAAAGCTGCTTCTGCCTTAAAAGCTGAAACCTTTTCAACAGATAATCCCGGTGTGCTTTCAATCACCTTTATAACTGTGTTGGCACGAAGGATACCCATATAAGCCCACCTCCATTTGTCGGCAGGAAAATTATTTGTCGGATGAACATCCCACATCTCAATATGAGTTAACGCGCCTGTCCCGGTATATTCCGATCCTGTATAGGCATCATCCGATGCTACTGAGCCATAGATCCAGTTCTGAATAGAAGCTCCCCAGGTTACCTCATATAACGAACTGCCCCCCACCAGCGCATATGTGCCGATTAGAAGTGCGTCTATTCCCTTTTCATTGTAAAATATGTTTTCGGAAAGAACTCCCATGGGCTCTCGGGACAGAAAGTCTTTAGAGCATGCATTTATAAAAAAAACAGAGACGATTAGTATAGATATTTTCTTCATTGCAGAATTGCTTGGTTTATTTATGAAAAAGCTGAGGTAAACGGCCTTCACCGTTTTTTAACGGTTTAAAAGTAAATTATTTCATCAACAAGCACAATGATTTATCATAGGATTTGGGATCTTTCATTTGGACGACACCGAAGAACAGTTATGGGCGTATTTTCTGTCGGTTCATGAAACAGAAATGATACACGATTTGGTAGTGCTTATCGTCCTCTATGCTTTTCGCCCTCTGCCCGGTTGCGAAACTTTAGCTAAAATAATTTTACAATTTGCGGTTAAATGTTAATTTTACTTTTTTAACCTTGAATATTCATAAAATTTGAAATATGGATCAAGTTCAGGTAAATCGATAATTAAGAAATTGAACTAAGCTATGCAAAAGAAACTTTTTCTGTCGGCTGTTATGGTGTTGCTGGCTGTTGTAGCCGGAGCAAAAGAGTATCAGCTTTTATCACCTGATAAAAACATCAGGGTAAACATTGAAGTAGGTGAACAGATTACCTGGGAAGCCTGGTTTGGCGATACGCGGGTAATGGAACCGTCGGCTGTTTCCTTTACTTTTAAACAGGCTCCGCCACTGGGTAATGAAATGGAAGTTATCAAAGGGGAGGAGTATGCTTCCGATAGCGAATGGAGACCTGTATTGAAACGCTATGAAGCCATTCGCGACAACCACAGGGGAATAAGGCTCCACCTTCAGGAAAGACGGTTTCCCCAAAGAAACATGGTGCTCGATTTCAGGGCTTATGACGATGGTCTGGCATTCCGGACCGAATTTCCTCAACAGTTTGGCGACCGAGAGAATGTATTGACCGATGAGCTTTGCGGTTTTAACTTCCCTGAAGATTATACCTGCTGGGCGGTGAACTACGGCAGTTATACCACTTCGCAGGAGGTGGAACACTTTGAGCGTAAACTAAGCGACATTACCCCTGAAATGGTTATTGGACTCCCGTTAACGATTAAAATAAATGAAAACTGTTATGCTGCCGTTACCGAGGCTGCTTTGGTTGATTATGCAGGCATGTACCTGAAAAGGGCAACCGGCAGGGAAGGTTTTAAATTGCGTACTGCACTGGCTCCGCGGAAAGGGCAGCCGGAAAATGGCGATAAGGTGGTATTCACTACACCGCATAAAACCCCCTGGAGGGTGGTGATGCTTGGAAATGCACCGGGGAGGCTCGTGGAATCGGAAATCATTCAAAACCTGAATGAGCCGTGCGCTATTGAAAACCCCGGATGGATTAAACCCGGACTGAGCGCATGGGATCACTGGTGGAGCGGTGAGGTGAAAATGGAACAGGAGGTGATTTACAAATACATCGACCTGGCATCCGAAATGGATTGGCCTTACATGCTCATCGACTGGCAATGGTACGGGCCGTTTAATGAGCCCGATGCCGATATAAAAACCCCGGCTCCTCAAATAAACATGCCGGAGATATTGGAGTATGCCAAAAATAAAAATGTCCGCTGCTGGCTTTGGATGTACAATACCGATGTTGACCGGTTCGATTTTGAAGAAGCCTGTACCCTTTATGAGAAGTGGGGCATTGCCGGAATAAAAATTGATTTTATGGACAGCGACGACCAGGAGATGGTAAACTGGTACCATTGGGTAGTGAAAACGGCAGCAAAGCACCATCTGCTTGTTGATTTTCATGGTGCCTATAAACCAACAGGATGGCGCCGTACTTATCCTAACCTGCTTACACGCGAAGGGGTTTTGGGTAATGAGTACAATAAATGGTCGCTGCGCATCACGCCTGAGCATATGTGTACTTTACCCTTTACCCGCATGCTCGCCGGTCCTATGGATTTCACCCCGGGTGGTTTTCTGAACCGCAATCCCGATAAATTTTTGAACGGATCGCCTGCGCATGTTATGGGTACACGTTCAAACACCCTGGCTCAGTTTGTTGTTTACGACAGTCCATACCAGGTAGCCTGCGACCATCCCGATAATTATTACGGTGAAGTGGGTTTCGAATTTCTGAAGCATGTAAAACCGGTATGGGACCATACTAAGGTGCTAAACGGGGAGATTTCAGAATACATTACAATGGTCAGGCGGTCGGGCAATGAATGGTTCGTGGGGTCCATGACCAACAGTGAAGCACGGGAGCTGGATATCATTCTTGATTTCCTTCCTGAAGGGAAATTCAGGATGATTAGTTATTCGGATAAGGAAGAAACGAAAGAAAATGCCGAAATTGCAGTTGAAAAGGAGTCGGTTGTTAGCAGGGCGGATGCTGTAAAAATTAAAATGGTTCCGGGTGGTGGTTTTGCTGCCCGGTTTGTACCGGTTAATTAATCCGCTACTGGTGTTAAGGACCTGCAAAGAAATTACAACAATTGAAAGATTATGCTTGAACAACTAAAGGAACAGGTTTTTGAGGCCAATCTGGATCTGGTGAAATACGGCCTGGTGGTGTTTACATGGGGAAATGTAAGCGGCATTGACCGCGAGAACGATATGGTGGTAATTAAGCCCAGTGGTGTTGAATACAGTGTAATGCGACCTAAAGACATGGTTGTATTAAACCTTTACGGGCAGATGGTGGAAGGAAAACTGAAACCATCGAGCGATGCACCCACCCATCTGGTATTGTACCGCCAGTTTAAGGAAATCGGGGGCATTGTGCATACCCATTCTGAATGGGCAACCGCATGGGCTCAGGCGGGCAGGGGCATCCCTGCTTTGGGAACAACACATGCCGATTATTTTTACGGCGAAATTCCCTGTACCCGTAAAATGACACTGGAGGAGATAACCGGGAACTATGAACTGGAGACAGGCAGGGTGATTGTGGACAGGTTTAAAGAACTGGACCCGCAGCAGGTTCCGGGTGTGCTGGTAAACAATCACGGACCGTTTTCTTGGGGTGCAAATGCTGCCAATGCAGTTCATAATGCAGTGGTGCTGGAGGAAGTTGCCAAAATGGCTTACCGCACACTGGCACTCAATCCTGAAACCTCCATGGAGCAGGTGCTGCTCGATAAGCATTTTCTTAGAAAACATGGCAAAGATGCCTATTACGGACAAAAATAACTATATCAAAAAATGAGTGAGAAATATACGATTGGAATTGACTACGGAACGGATTCGGTCCGCTCCCTTATTGTGAATGTTGCCACAGGTGAAGAAGTGGCCAGTGCTGTTTATAATTACCCGCGATGGAAAAAAGGAATGTATTGCAATCCGGCAGAGAACCGGTTCAGGCAGCACCCAAAAGATTACCTTGAAGGGTTGGAATACACTGTTGTGGAAGCGCTGAAACTTGCTCCTGAAGGAGTAGCAGAAAATGTTGTTGGAATTTCAGTTGATACTACCGGTTCAACGCCTGTGCCTGTTGATGAAAAGGGTGTTCCATTGTCGCTGACCGGAGGGTTTGAAGAGAACCCCAATGCCATGTTTGTATTGTGGAAGGACCATACTGCGGTTAAGGAGGCTGAAGAAATAAATACGCTGGCACGTAAGTGGGACATTGATTTTACCAAATTTGAAGGTGGCATCTATTCTTCGGAGTGGTTCTGGGCAAAGATTCTGCATGTTATTCGTGCCGATGCTGGTGTTTTCCGTGCTGCATATTCGTGGGTTGAACATTGCGACTGGATTCCGGCAGTGCTGACTGGTATTACAAATCCCAAAACACTGAAGCGTAGTCGCTGTGCTGCAGGGCATAAGGCCATGTGGCACGAAGCCTTTGAGGGCCTTCCCTCAGAAAAATTTTTAACCGCACTCGACCCCATGCTGGCAGGCCTCAGGGAACGGTTGTATAAAGAAACCTGGACCTGCGATGTTGCTGCCGGCAACCTTACAGCCGAATGGGCAGAGAAGCTGGGTCTGTCGACCGATGTGGTTGTTGGGGTAGGGGCATTCGATGCACACCTTGGAGCAGTGGGGGCTGAAATTGAACCTTATTATTTATCGAAAGTGATGGGCACCTCCACCTGTGACATGCTGATAGCACCAATGGAGGAAGTGGGCGATAAGCTTGTAAACGGCATCTGCGGCCAGGTAGATGGCTCAATCGTGCCGGGCATGCTTGGCCTGGAAGCCGGACAATCGGCATTCGGTGACATCTATGCCTGGTTTAAGCGTATGCTGGAGTGGCCCCTGGATAATATTCTGGCAGAAACGGAACTTGTGGATGAAGTTACCCGCCGAAAGCTCATCGATGAGACTTCTGATAAAATAATTGCCCGTTTAAGCGAAGCCGCAGAAAAGATACCTATTGAAGAAAGCGGCATTGTGGCCCTCGACTGGATGAATGGCCGACGCACTCCCGATGCCAATCAGAATTTGAAAGGTGCCATCACCGGGCTGAGCCTCGGGTCGGATGCCCCTCGTATTTTCCGTGCATTGGTGGAAGCCACTGCATTTGGATCGAAAGCAATCAACGACCGGTTTAAGGATGAAGGTGTGCGCATCGACGGAGTAATTGCCCTGGGAGGGGTGGCCAAAAAATCGCCGTTTGTAATGCAGGTTGTAGCCGATGTATTGAACATGCCCATTAAAGTGGCCCGCTCAGAACAGGCCTGTGCACTGGGATCAGCAATGGCAGCTGCAGTAGCTTCGGGAGTGTATTCAAGCACATCGGAAGCCCAGAAGCACATGGGAGGGGGCATAGAAACCGAATACCATCCTGTTACTGAAAATGCACAGAAGTATAAGCTTATTTATCAAAAATACCAAAAGCTGGGGAATTTTATTGAATTTCAGTACTAATTAATTTTATCATAGTTTTTCGTTCACCCCCACATTCATTGTGCAGGATTATTTATAATTTATGTAAAATAATCCTGCATTCATTGATACCAAATGGCTGGTATCTTTTTTTTTAATATATTTTCAATCTTTCGTTCGAAACAGTGTCTCTGTTAATTGTTTATCGGAAATAATTTTCCCAATGCTTTATTCTCTGGTATTCTGTGTATAAGAAGATAAACAACTGCCTTGTCTTTTGTGAAGGGGAGATAATTTAATTAAAATTTTCTTTCATTAAAATTTGTTAAAGAAAAAAATAGATTTAAATTTGGTTAAGAAAAAATTAACAAAAAAATAACCATTCGTTAACAATTTATGCCTATGAGGAAATTAATCTAATATCTCTTTACAGAACCCTGTATTATTACAAAATCAATTAATCAAAATTAAAATCTATGAAGAAGAAAAAACTTATGGGATTTCTATCCTATTCATTAACATTTATCCTTCTTTCCTTTTTCTTTCATGCCACGGCTCAGCAAAAAACGATCAGCGGGACAGTAAGTGATGCTACTGGCTCTTTATTACCCGGAGCCACTGTAGTTGTGAAAGGGACAACAACCGGAACTATCACCAATGTCGATGGGGCATATGAACTACCTATATCGGATGATGCCAATACTTTAGTTTACTCTTACGTGGGAATGTTACCACAGGAAGTTGTTATTGGTAATCAGTCGGTAATTAATGTGACACTTCAGCCTGATATGATTGGCATTGAAGAAGTTGTGGCAGTTGGTTATGCAACAAGAAGGGCAGGGGAAGTCACTGGCTCTGTTTCTTCCGTAACTGCACAGACAATTGAAGTAATGCCGGCAATTCAGGCATCAGAAATTTTAAGGAATGTTTCCGGAGTAACTGTAATGGAATCAAATACTCCGGGTGAAGGTGCTTCTATTCGTGTCCGTGGTTTGGGTACCATTAACAATAATGACCCTTTATGGGTTGTTGATGGAGTTCCCGGTGGAAGTGTGTCTCCAAATAATATCGAATCCATTTCAGTTTTGAAAGATGCTTCAGCCCAGGCTATTTATGGTGCAAGAGCAGCAAATGGAGTTATTCTGGTAACTACTAAAACCGGTAGAAAAAACCAAAAGGCACAGGTGAACATTAATGTGAAAAATGGTTTTAAGCGGAATACCAATTATTACGACCTGCTGAATACACAGGAATATGGTGAAATGCTTTGGTTGCAGGCGAAAAATGATGGCATAACAAATTATAGCCATCCTCAATACGGAGATGGGCCTGTACCTACTATTCCTGAATACATCAGACCTGCACGGGGAACTAATGTAGATCATAGTTTATACGATGATAAGATGATTCATGAAGACGGTGATGATACTTACCTGATTATGAAAGCAAATCAGGAAGGCACTGACTTCTTAAAAGAAGCCGATCGTGATGCCAAATTTCAGGAATATACAATAGATTTGAGTGGGGGAAGTCAAAATACCATGTATGCTTTTCAACTTGGCTACCTGTTGGAAGAAGGAATATTAAAATGGACAGGTTATGACAGGGCAAATTTGCGTTCAAATGTCACATCAAATATTACTGACTGGCTGGAAATAGGTGAAAGATTAGGAGTTACTTATACCCAGGATTATGGACATCAGACAAATAATGCAGAAAGTTCTATTATTTCCTGGGCTTATCGTATGCCGCCAATTGTGCCTGTATATGATGTAATGGGAAATTATGCTGGAACAAGAGCCGAGGGAACTGGTAACGCACAAAATCCAATACATCTTTTGGATGTCAATAAAGATGATATTACCAAAAGAATGAATGTTAGTGGTAATACTTACATCAAACTGACTCCTGTCAAAGGCTTGTCGTTTCAAAGTCTTTTTGGTGTAGATTACACAGCACGTCATTTCAGAGATCCGGGTTTTGTTGAAAAAGCACATGCTGAAAGAGGAAAGCATAATTCTCTTAGTGAACAAACCAGTTTTGGCATGCAATGGAACTGGACAAATACTGCACAATATAAAAGCAACTTTGCTGATGCACATGATGTGACTATTCTCATAGGTACCGAAGCTATAGAATACAACTATAATTTTGTTAATGCAAACAGAGAAGAATTTTTCTCAAGCGATCTCAATTACATGCAGCTTGCAACCGGTTTGCAGGGTATAAATAATGATGGTAACAGAAACGCCTGGAGTCTGTTTTCCCAGTTTGTCAGGTTAAATTATTCCTATATGAACAAATATTTCCTGGAAGGAGTTGTTCGCAGGGATGGTTCATCACGGTTTGGCGGTGACGACCCTTATGGAATTTTTCCTGCTGCTTCGGTTGGCTGGAGGATTTCTGAGGAAAATTTTATGGCTTCAGCTAACTGGCTCGATGAATTAAAATTGCGTGTGGGATATGGTGAAACCGGTAATGATCGGGTAGGAGATTACAACAGTTATACCACTTTCGGTATCCATTATTTCGATTCATTTTATCCGATATCAGGCGCTAATGCAACTACCGGAACAACTGGTTTTTATCAAAGAACCTTTGGAAACCCGGATGTAAGATGGGAATCTACTCAGACTACCAACTTAGGACTTGATGCTACCATTAGCAACCAGTTCAATCTTACCATTGATGTATGGAAAAGAAATACAACCGATATGCTTTATCCAAAACAAATACCGCATGTACTGGGTCAGGCTTCTGCTCCGTCTGTTAATGTTGGAGAGATGTTAAACCAGGGAATTGATATTGAACTTGGATATTTTAATAGTACAGCAAACGGAGATTTAAATTATTCGATCGACATGTTCTTTTCTCATTACAAAAATGAGATTGTCCAGCTTTCAGGTAAGGAAGGTGAATTTCTGTCCGGTAGCGGCTATCGTGAAATGGTTTATACACGGAGCGAAACAGGGACTGCTTTCCCTGAATTTTATGGTTATGTGGTTGAAGGTATCTTCCAATCTCAGCAGGAGGCGGATAACCATCCAACAGCATTTGGTTCTGAGGGGACCTACAATGAACCGGGTCATTATAAATACAAAGATGTTGAACCTGATGGCGTGATAAATGCTGATGACCGTACTTATATAGGATCTCCGCATCCTGATTTTACAGCAGGAATGAATTTAAGTCTGAATTACAAAGGATTTAGTTTATTCACCCAGTTGTATTCAAGTTACGGAAATGATATGGTAAATTATGTTCGCAGATTTATTGATTTTGTTCAGTTCCAGGGAGGAAGAAGTCATGACAGGTTATATAATTCATGGGGAAGCCCTTATCTTGCTGATAACACAAAAGCAAAATTACCTAAAGCCGAAGGAAATGATATCTCCAGTCAACAGCCATCCACAGCGTTTGTTGAAGATGCTTCCTATATAAGAATGAAAAACCTAAGGGTTGCATACGATCTAAATAAATTTTTCGGAATCAGAAATTTCCAGCTTTATGGGCAGGTTACAAATGTCTTTACCATTACGAACTATTCAGGATTGGATCCTGAAGTTAACAGCTCCGGAAGGAATATGGGTATTGACTCCGGTGCCTGGCCTACGCCACGACAATTTATGATTGGTATAAATGTAGGTTTATAAGCAGTTTTTAATCATTAATAATTAAAAGGAAAAGAAATGAAGAAGAAATTAAATATATTGCTAATTGCTTTTACCTTAATAAGTTTGTTGTCGATGCAATCATGCAATGAAGACTATTTAGTACAGGAACCTCCGGGTTCTGCAGCTGGTTCCGTTATGGAATCACCTGAAGGAGTTGAAGCATTGCTCATTGGTTCATACAGTACGCTCCAGGGATTTGGTCGTTTCGGTGGCGCTATGGCAACTGACTGGACTTACGGCGGTGGAGCTTCCGACGATGCTTATAAAGGAACATCAACCGGAGACCAGAATAATTTTAATGCCGTTGAAAGGTATGAAGTTTTACCTACCAATGCATATATGGCAGAGCGTTGGCGTGATTCATACAATGGGGTAGCCCGTTCAAACCAGGTTCTTACTTTTTTGTGGGCAACCCAGGAAGGTGACAATCCCATACCGGAATCAAGAGCCTCACAGATTGAAGCGGAAGCCAAATTCCTGAGAGCATGGTTTCATTTTAAAGCAACAAGGGTTTTTGAAAAAATACCTTATGTTATAACACCATCTGAACTTGGGGAAGAAATGTTGCCCGAAGAAATACCCAATGATTCAGAAGGTTGGGATGAGATTGAGAACGATTTACAATTTGCTATTGATAATTTACCAGAATCAAAGCCTTTAGATGATCCTGGTCGTGCATCAAAATTTTCTGCAATGGCAGTAAAAGCACATGCCCATTTGTATCAGAATGAATATAGTGAAGCGAAAGGTTTATTGGATCAGATTATTAACAGCGGCAATTTTCAGTTGGTTGATAACTACAATGACAATTTTAATATGACAACTGAAAATAATGAAGAATCCATTTTTGAAATCCAGGCTGCCACAAGTGGAGCAAATCATTCTGCCATGCTATTAGCAGGACCTACTATGCATCAGTCTGGTCCGGCTGGATTAGGCTGGGGATTTTACCAACCTTCTCAAAACCTGTTTGAAGCATTCCAGGTAACGGAAGATGGTTTACCAGTTTTAGATGTTGAGAATAGAGTAGCATTGAGTCACGATATGGGCATTCCAAGTTCAGCAGAGTTTGTTCCTACTGACCATCCCCTGGATCCTCGTGTTGATTGGACAATATCGCGCAGGGGAATTGATTTCTTAGGATGGGGAATTAGTGAAGGCATGTCCTGGATTCGTCAGCAGGATAACGGAGGCCCATATATGACAAAGAAATTTATGCAATCAAATGAAAACCAAAGTTTGAATAGCTACGGCAGAGGATTTGATAATGGGAAGAACTTCAGAGCATATCGTTATGGTCATATTTTATTATGGCGGGCAGAAATTGCTGTAGAAGAGAATGATCTGGACTATGCGCGTCAACTTGTTAATATGATTCGTGAACGTGCTAAAGGCAGTAAGGTAGTGATGGGAAAAGTTTCAACTACCAAATTTGATGGCAGTCCAATTGTTGTTGATTGGGAACAACCAGCTGCAAATTATAAGATAGAACCATATCCAGCCGGTGCCGCAGCATTCTCATCACAGGAACTGGCCCGAAAAGCTGTGAGGTTAGAACAACGGCTTGAATTTGCCACCGAAGGAATGCGATTTTTCGACCTTCGCCGGTGGGGAATTGATGGAGATGTTCTAAATAAATACATAGCACAGGATGTAAAATTCAGATCATTTTTAACGGGAGCCGTTTATAATCCCACAGAAGATGATTATTGGCCGCTACCACAGGCACAGCTCGACCTGCAAGATGTTTTGAAGCAGGACGAGGCATATGAATAATTATTAGTTTTGTTAGAGAAAAAAAGCCGTCCTGGATAGTATCTGGGACGGCTTTTAATTTTGTAGACCTGTAATTACAAAGAATTAAAGGCGCTCTGCCCTGTGCCCTGTGCTCTGTGCCTATTATCATGTATTCTTTTAAAACAATCAGTGCCAATGCGGTGAATGATGGGCTGAGCACGGGAGAGGGGGGTAGCTAATCTGCCTGAACCCGCAGCTTAAAGCTGGGGTTAGTGTATTTTACGGCGCCAGTACCATTGCCACTAGCAGTTATCGGCTGGTTGCTACGGTCGGGGATACTAACCCCAGCATTTATGCTGGGGACTCAGTGGAAACTCAACCCCCTTCTCCTTCCTTTCCGTTCTTCAGACTGCAACCCTAGATCATGAGAATCATCAGATTTACGTAGCAGAATAATCCCTAATTTTAATGCACATATAATCATTTAAAGTGTATTAACCATGTCACACGTAAGAATATGGGTCCACGCTGTATGGGGGACCAAAAACCGATTGCCATACCTCGCTGGTCCGGTTAAGCATGAAGTTTTCGGCCACATTCGCTACAATGCAAATGAAAAAGGTATATATCTGTCTGAAATAGGTGGATTTCATCAGCATGTGCATTGTTTGTTGTCTTTAACAGCCGACCACAACATAGGAAAGATAATGCAGTTACTGAAAGGAGAATCCTCCTACTGGATAAACAGGAAGAAAGTGGTGGCTGGCAGGTTCGAATGGGCTGATGAATATTATGCTGTATCAGTAAGTGAGTCGCATGTAGAACGGGTCAGGAAATACATCCGCAATCAGGAAGTATATCACCGGAATAAGACATGGGAAGAGGAAGTGAATGAGTTTATGGAGAAGTACGGGTTTACAAGGGTTCCGGACTGAAGCTTGGGTGGTGGGCTAAAGCCTGGGAGCGGGTGGTGGCTAATCTGACTGAATCCCCAGCTTAAAAGCTGGGGTTAGTGGCTATCATGGCAGCTGTGGAGATGTCCTCAGCAGCCAGTAGCATGATACCACAGGGGCGGATACTAACCCCGGCATTTATGCTGGTGTATAACATCAGGCACTCCCCCCGATTCTCCAGTTACGCAACCTATAGGCGACCCCAGCATGAAAGCAGGGGGTAGAAGGTAATGCGGCAGCTGTAATGGGCAGCCCGGGAGACACTGGTTCATGCACATTCTGACGCTCAGCTTAAAAGCTGGGGTTAGTTCCGAGGAGGAACTTAGTTGAAAATTTACTTTTTACCCTCCAACTTTTTCAATCGCTTATTTAAAATGAAAGTAAAACCAGAATGTATTACCAAAATCTTCTTCTAATTTTGATTTTAGCAACGCAGGATTATTTTTATAGGTATTATAAACTGAAGCATATTGCTTAAATCTGTTATTGGTTTCATCACTGATTTTATATCCATACAGGTCAGGGAATTGTTGAGTGCTGTTGTAATATGCTATAATTGCTTCCTCTAAATGCCGTGGGATTTTTTCATATTCCATTTCTTTCAGTATGCTCAAATTTTTTATTAATGATTCTACATCTTTAGTGAGTAACAACCATGCCATAAGATATTCGCCTGCCTTTTTATTGGTGGGATTGCCATTAAACAACAATGGAAGATTATTTTGTGGTGAAGAAACCTCAATGACGAACTTTGTTTGGGGAAGTATTTCTCTTTTTGATCCAATTTCAGGATGTGATGGTATTAAAGCAGTATCTACCACTAGTTTTTCATATTCTTTTGCCCATCTGCTGTAATAAATTGTTTTTTTCAACTCGCTAATGAAGATTTCAGCTCTTTTGTAATTTCCATTTATCAGGTTCGTTTTGACAAGCATTTTCATATTAACAGGTCGTTTGCCATAAACAACCATTTCCTCATAAGCCCATCGGTGTGCTTCATTAACCAGACCGACTGTATAAAAAAAATGGACGCCCCAATTTAAATACTCTTTATTCCAGGGCAGAATAAGTGAGTTGGCTTTAAAATCTTGTCTTCCATAAAATAACCTGTTGGTAAGCTGGCCGGTTTCTGCAAGTGCAACATTGTAAAAATATTGTCCAATTAAATTTTCTGCAGGAAATTTTTCCTGAAAAGTAATCGCCTCCTGCCATCTTTCCTGTACAATTAATTTTTCAATTTGAAGTACCCGATCTGTTTGGGGATTGTATAATTTAGATAAACCAACCATTATGAGTAAAAAGACAGGCAGAGCAGATGCAGGATAAAATAATTGCTTCTTCTTTATGAGATTGGATAACCCTTTAAATTTTAATAACACCGGAAATAGTGCCAATAACCCTATATAAATAATTAGCAACAATTTATGCTTATTGTCATTCATAAATGACAAAGGATATTTTAAAAGATGATCAGATGGGACTAAAAAAAGCACATTTTTAAACAAGAAATAAGTAGTTACTACAATTCCTAAAAGTAAAATCACAAATAAATACTTAAATTTTACTTTCTGAAACAGCAGGAAGTATATAAGGTATAACCCAAAATAAACTATGGAAAAAGCCCCGGCAATGTAATAGAAAACCGGGAAAAGAATTAAAACACTAATAGGGAATGAATTTTTCTTTGAAGAAACAGAAAGCATAAAAAACAACAGGACCAACAGAAAGCCTAAATTATATTCCATCAAATGATAATAATGCGTTTGCATCAGCAAGAGGATTCCTGAAGGCAAGAATGCAAACAGAAACAGTAAAGGTGAATTGGGATTTATCAATCTGGCTATATTATAGAAGGTATAGCCTGTAAGGGTAATTATTACAGCTATTATTAAAGAACCAATGAGTGGAAAGGTATAAAACTGTGTTAAAAAATCAGCTATAAATACAAGCAATCCGCCGGGTTTTGAGATAAATTCATATAAGTGGTTATATGAAAAAATAAACAATGATTGGTTTTCCTGAAAAAAAAGCACATAAGTACCATACCAATAGAAATAACTAAATACACCAAGAAAAAAGAATGTAAATAAATAATGGATGCTTTTTACCTCAATATTTGCTTTCAACATTCTGTTTGATTTAGTTCTTATAATAAATGAGATTATTCGTGGGCACTTTTTTCTGTTTCAGAACTCTTTCTTTTAAAATCATCGTTCCAATCAGGAATCTCCTCTTCCTTATTCCCTGATAAGGCTTGAATGGGATCCTTTTTAGCAACGAATGCAACTTTTCTGGGAGTTAATTTTATTTTGCCTGCAATTAATTCAGGTATATTAAACGATTCAGGCATCTTGTAATATTCTGATGGATCTTTTAAGGGTAAAACAAAAGGCTTCATTGCTTTTCCTGTTGAATCAATATATGAAAAAAAAGCTTTGGCGCTTCTTCCATCCATTCTTTTGCTGCTAAACACCAGCCATTTTCCATTCGACGACCACGTATGATAACTTTCAGCCATTTCACTGTTTAGGCTCATTTTCTCCATGTTGCCATTTTTAAGATCCAACATATACAGATCGGCTTCCTTATGCCAGATTGGAAATGTTCCATAATCTGCAAGCGTGATAACTAAAAATCTTCCATCAGGTGATATCCTTGGAAAAGATGCACTCTTATTTACTTCTAATGCATTTAATACAGTTTCAGTTGCACCAAATCGTCCTGTGGCAGGATCAAAGCTTTTTCTTTCCACATTATATTGAATTTCTTCTATATTTTTTATATCAACCTGTTGATTTGTATTGCTGTTACTTGCTGAGCAATAGTATAGGAATTTTCCGTCGGGCGACCATGTAGGAAACGTTTCTAAAGGGAGTAATGAATCATTTTCAGTGATATGTGTTATTTTATTTTCAACACTGTCATACAATATGAGGGAAGATATAAGGTCGTATACTTCGATGCTTTTATCACTATGGGAATAAAAATTTTGTCTGACCTGATTGGAGGAAAACGCCACAAATCTCCCATCGGGGTGCCACGAAGGATATGTTGCCCCCCCAGGCATACCTTCTATCTTTAATTCTCTTTTGGACACTTCATTGTCTTCTATAAAATAGGTTCCCCCTTTTGATCCCCGCATATGAAACAGAAACTTTTCAGGATTATTTTGATTAAAGGAGTGGCAGTTGACGCAATTATTTTCAATTAATTGATTTTCTATCACCGATTCTTCTGAGAAATCATCAAGTGATCGTTGCATGATTTTTATTTGCGACCAACTGTAATAACCCGGATGAATAAGCCGGTAAACCAAATAAGGATCTGTTGTTTCATTGGCAACATGAAAATAGAAAGGCTGGTATTGCAGTTTTTTATGGCTTTTTGTTTCAACAAAAACATCAATTTTAATTTTATCTCCAATGCTTTCCTGCAATAATTTCTTCCATTGCCTTAGGGGGAACTGAATGAGGCCATCTGTTGATTTTACTAATATTTCTGATGAGTTGTTGGTACATGATGCTTTTACCCAGAAATAATTACCAGGTTCTTTAACGACAAAATTCATTGGTGCAATGTTGGGAGGTATTGTGGTTCCATTATATTCAGGCTCAATTTTGGGCATAAGATTTTGCATTTCAAAATTGTTATTTTTTATTGAATTGCATGCAGTAAACGATGCTGTCAATGCTAAAAATGAAACCAAAGCATGAATATATTTACTCATAATTTTTTTTCAAAAAGCTGTTAGCCTGTTCATAAGTTACTTTGGTAAAACTAGTAATTTGATTGAATAATAAGCGATACTTTAGAGAAACAATTACCCGAAGGTGAGAATATGTTTATCGGATAAATTTACCATTGAAGGTGTACAATTTTTTTTAAGATGATTTATTTCATTGTTTTTACAGGTAAAATTGACGCTATTGCAAGAATGGAATCCTTGCAGTAGTGAAAAGTAAAGATAACAAAAATAACAGGGCATCATTTGGTTGATAATTATACATTTAATATTTTGCATAATTTCATATGTTAAATTTTTTTAATAAATGAAAAAAAAGTATAACTTTGAGACGCTATCAATCTATACCAGGCAACCTGGAGTGGGAATTAGAATAACATAAAAGTTATACTTATGGATAAAACTATAAATACCTTGACTACAAGCAGACTGCGGTTGTCACTGCATAATTATTTCTTAGAATTTTACAAAATTTTTATAATAAAAAAAACGTGGAACAAGGTTTCAACCTTGAATGTTCCTGCGTTTTTATTGCCCAATAATTTAATTATTAATTTAAAATGTAATTGCTTATGAACAAAATTTTGAACTCAATGACTCTTAAAAGACTACAGTTTGCACTGTATTTTTCTCTAACAAATATTAATTTCAAAATTAAAAATCTATGAAAAGAAAACAAGTAAAAGGGTTTTTACCCTGTTTAATGTTTGTTGTGATAATGGCCTTCTCAGCAGGGGCCTGGGCACAGCAAAGAACGATCAGTGGAACGGTGACCGATAATACGGATGCACCACTTCCGGGTGTAACGGTGGTAGTGCAGGGAACCACCACGGGTACGGTTACAAATGTTGATGGCGAATATCAGCTTCAAGTTCCTGCAGATGCCAATACTCTTGTATTTTCATATATAGGAATGTTAAGGCAACAGATTGAAATAGGAAATCAGTCGACAATTGATGTAACCATGCAAGCCGATATGATTGGTGTGGATGAAGTGGTTGTAGTAGGATACGGTACCCGTATGCGGGAAGAACTTACCGGCGCTGTTTCCTCTATTTCGGAAGAAAAATTGCAGGTTTCCACTGCGCCCAGTGTAGTAAGCCGTATGCAGGGACAGGTTTCGGGGGTAACAGTTACCCAGGCAAACCGTCCGGGTGGTGATGCCACTATAAGGGTACGCGGAATCGGAACCATCAATAATTCAAATCCTTTGTTCGTTATTGACGGCGTTCCGGCAGGGCCCGGTAATAACATCAATCCCAGCGACATTGAATCGATTTCAGTGTTGAAAGATGCTTCTTCTGCAGCCATTTATGGTGCGAGAGGCGCCAACGGTGTAGTAATTATTACCACAAAAAGGGGAAGGGTGAATCAGGCTCCTACAGTTAATTTCCAGGTTAGAACAGGTGTCAGCACACCAACCAATCAATATGATATGCTGAACACTCAGGAGTATGCCGATGCTGTATGGTTGTCGTATGCCAACAGGGGAGTTGCACCTAATCATGCACAGTATGGTACTGGCGACCGCCCGTCTATTCCAGACTACATTTTACCTGCCGGTGCAATGGAAGGCGATCCTTCTGTGAGTCCTTCACTTTACAATTATCCCGATTACCAGATTTTTAGGGCCAATAAGGAAGGTACCGACTGGTACGATGAGATTTACCGGAATGCTCTTATCCAGGAATACGATGTATCGCTTTCAGGCGGAGGAACAGGCGGTAATTATGCTTTTTCAGCAAGTTACCTCGATGAAGAAGGCTTTTTAAAACATACCGATTTTACTCGTTGGACGTTCAGGATGAATGCCGATGCCAAGGTAAACGACTGGTTTAAAGCTGGTGAATCACTCCAGGTGGTTTACATCGATGAGCATGGTAACCTCGGAGACAACGGTGAAGGAACGCCAATTTCGTTTGCCTACAGGGCACAGCCTATTATACCGGTTTACGATATAGAAGGTAATTTTGCAGGTTCAAAGGCCCCTGAAATGGGAAATACAGCCAACCCTTATGCAATACTTTACCGTGATAAGGATAACAACGGCAAATGGACCAGAATTTTAGGAAATGCTTATGCCGAAATTACTCCACTGGAGGGTTTAACTTTTAGGAGCTTGTTAGGATACAACTGGGGACAGTGGAATTATAAAGGGCATATTCTTCCTAATTATGAACATTCTGAGCCCAACAGGGTGAATGGTTTGAATGTTGATTCCAATTTTTCATTGCAGTGGAACTGGACCAATACTCTTTCCTACAATACTCAAATAATGGACGGACACAGGCTCAGTGTAATTCTGGGAACTGAAGCAGTTGAGAACTTTTACCGTTCTCTGAACGCAAGCAGAAGAAATTACTTTTCACAGGATCCGAATTACATGCAACTGGACGCAGGTGAATCCAATAAGGAAAACAGCGGCAATACTTCAGAATGGGCCCTATTTTCTCAGTTTGGCCGTATAAATTATGATATTTTGAATAAATATTATATTGAAGCTACAGTGAGACGTGATGGTACTTCGCGTACCTCACCTGGTAAAAACTACGGTGTTTTCCCGGCTGCTTCTTTTGCATGGGCATTGTCGGAAGAAGCCTTTCTGGCGGGCTCAGGCAACTGGCTGAATATGCTGAAAATCAGGTTGGGCTGGGGCCAAACAGGAAATGACCAGATGGGGCTCTACAACTCCTATACCACCTTCAGAAGCGATGCTTACAGATCATCTTATGCAATTGACGGATCAAATACCAGTGCGGTTTCAGGATTTATGCCCTCGGCCCTTGGTAACCCGGATGTTAAGTGGGAGGCAACTACCACCTATAACGTTGGTCTCGACGGAAGGCTTTTCGATAACAAAATCCGTTTTGCTTTCGATGTTTGGCAGAGGTATACAAGTGATATGCTTTTTGTGGTGCCAATTCCGCATGTAGCCGGAGTAGTAAATGCCCCATCGGTAAATATTGCTGAAATGGAAAACAAGGGATTTGATCTGGAACTGGGGTATAACGGACAAGGAGCTGGTGGTGATTTGACTTACAGCATCACAGCTACAATGTCAAGATATAAAAATCAAATAACTGATTTGACAGGCGACCCGGATTTAATTCTCGATGGAAACAGTCAGCGTCAGAAAGTTTATACACGCTTTGGGTATGGAACAGAATATCCAGGTTTTTACGGATATATTGTTGACGGAATCTTTGAGACAGAAGCTGAAGCACAGGCTCATCCCCAATATGGAGATACCGATTACAATCAGCCCGGCCATTTCAAATACAGGGATATTAGCGGACCGGACGATGTACCGGATGGTAAAATTACCGCTGATGACCGGACATTCATCGGAAGCCCCCATCCTGATTTTGTAGGAGGTGTGAATTTTGATCTTGCATACAGTAATTTCGATCTCAACCTGTTCTTTTATGGTAGTTATGGCAATGAAGTTGTAAATTATGTAACCCGTTGGATTGATTATGGTATGTTTAACGGAGGATTAAGCAAAAAAGCATTGTATGAATCATGGGGAAGCCCTTATCTGGATAACAATGCTAATGCTACCCTCCCAATGCTTGACCAGGATGCCATTTCACAGGAACCATCCACGGCATTTCTTGAAGACGGATCGTACCTGAGGCTTAAAAACCTTCGTTTAGGTTATACAATTCCAACCAATGTTCTCGAAAGAGCACAAATTAAAAGACTGGGATTATATGTGCAGGTTACAAACGTATTTACATTAACCAAATACAGCGGATTGGATCCGGAAATTAACCTGGGTGGCAGTGCTATGGGACTGGATCTGGGAGCATGGCCTACTCCGCGCCAGATTATGTTTGGAATAAATCTGGGTTTATAATCGTTTAATATGAATAATTTAATAAAATGAGAAATATGAAAAGACTTATGATAGTACTGACAGCCGCAGTGTTGCTGGTCATGTCAAATTCATGTTCCGAGGAGTTTTTGACTAAGAACCCTCCTGGATCAACAGCTCAAAATGTGTTTTATGATACAAAGGGTATCGATGCGCTCCTGATTGGAACCTATGCAATGGTTCCGGGAAGTTCTTTATGGGAAATTTCCTGGGGAGCATCCATTCAAAACTGGACATACGGATCTGCTGCTTCTGATGATGCCTATAAAGGTTCAGAAGTTACCGACCAGGTACCTGTTAATGAAATTGAAAGATGGGAGGTCCTGACCAACAACAATTATCCGGCCGATAAATGGAAACATAATCTTGGTATGGGCGTGTTCCGTGCCAATACAGCTTTAAGGGTTGTTACAGAAGCTTTGGAGCAAGGAACAATCACCGAGGAACAAGCTACTGACTTTAGGGCAGAGCTCCGGTTCCTGAGGGGTTTGTTCAATTTTGAAGCCCGCCTGGTTTTCGGTGATTACATTCCAATTCTTCTGGAAGATACTGAAAATCCATCAGAGGTTTCTAATGAAAATCCCGAAGGTGCCGTATTGAATCACATCATCAGTGATCTGGAATACGCCTGGACCAATCTTCCTGAAACACAATCGCAACCAGGCCGTGCTACCAAATATGCCGCAATGGCATTAGGTGCACGTGCATACCTGCAGGATCTGAAATATGCTGAGGCAAAACCTTTGCTGGACAACATTATCAACAGTGGTCAGTATTCACTTATGCCCAACTTCATCGATAACTTTAATATTGAAACCAATAACAACCAGGAATCGATATTTGAAGTACAGGCAAACGTTAATGACATCAATGAATCGCTGAATGCTGAAATGGGCATCGGGCTGAACTGGCCCCATGGATCAGACATTGGTATGTGCTGCGGTTTCCACCAGCCCTCTCAGAATTTGGTAAACGCGCATAAAGTGGATGAAAACGGTTTACCGCTTTTTGATACATTTAATAATACTGATTTAAAAAACGACCAGGGAATTAACTCAGATCAGGAGTTTGTTATTGCAACTGAACCGGTAGATCCGCGCCTCGACTGGACAGTAAGTCGTCGTGGTATCCCCTATAAAGACTGGGGCATTAACCGTGGAAGTAACTGGATTCGTAAGCAATCAGACGGAGGACCTTACCTGCCTGTTGCCAAGCCATTCTTAAAAAAATCGGAAAGGTACAGCCTTTCTACAACCACAGGCTGGCAAACCGGTATCAATGCCAACAACTACCGTTACATCCGTTACAGCCATGTGTTGTTGTGGAGAGCTGAAGTAGCTGCAGCAGAAGGAGATCTGGGAACCGCACTGACTTATGTAAATATGATTCGTGAAAGGGCCGGTAATGATGTTGTAATGGGAAAAGTGCTTATCAATGAACTTCCCGCATCAGCATATCCCTGGGGGCCAGATACCGATGATGGCGCTTACCTGACCGGTGGAAGCGTTGACTGGACTCAGCCTGCTGCCAATTACGATATAGGTTTATATACCTCTTTTGCAGATGCGAATGCAGCCATGAGGGCAGTTCAGTGGGAACAAAGACTTGAATTTGCTACTGAAGGCATGCGCTTTTTTGACCTGAGAAGATGGGATAACCTGCCTAATAAAATTGGTGGTAAGAGCATGGTACAGATTCTTAATGATTTTGCCGCTGCCGATTTAAGAATTCGTCCGTCGTTCATGCAAGGAGCAAATTTTTCTGATAATGATAAGTATCAACCAATTCCACAGGCTCAGCTTGACCTGCAACCCGCAGTTCTAGTTCAGCGTCCGGAATACAGATAAGAAATATTTTTTATTACTTAAGAATAAAGAGGGGCTTTTAAGTCCCTCTTTTTTTTGCTATCTTGGAGCCACTTTTATCAAATAAAACATCATGAACAGAATTATTACAATAGCAGGTTTAATCCTTGCATTTGCTTCTACAATGTGGGCTCAGCCACAGGTTAATGTCCAACCGATGCCCGGTGAGAAAAAGGTGAATGTGTTGATCGACGGCGAGTTGTTTACTTCATACATCTGGCCGGAAAGCATAAAAAAACCGGTACTGTGGCCGGTGGTAACTGCAGGCGGTAACGAGGTAACCCGCCAGTTTCCGCTTAAAAATAAAGCAGGCGAACGGGCCGATCACCCGCATCATGTTGGAGTATGGCTAAACTATGGCGATGTAAACGGGCTGGATTTCTGGAACAATTCCGAAGCCATCCCCGAAGAGAAGGCCGGCAATTATGGAACCATATATCATGAATCGATAGGAACAACAAAAAGCGGAAAAGGGCAGGGCCTCCTGGTTACCTCTGCTGCATGGAAAGACAATAGCGGAAAAGTATTGCTGAATGAGGTTTCGGAATTTGTATTTTCGGTTCAGGGCCAAACAAGGATTATCGACCGCAGCACAGTTTTAAGGGCTGTAAACGGTAAGGTGAAAATTACTGATAACAAGGAAGGGATGTTTGCCATCAGGGTTACACGTGAACTGGAACTGCCTTCAACGGGTAAGGTGCAACTTACCGATTCACATGGCAATGTTACGGAGGTAGATGCATCGGATGATAAAACAGCTACCGGCAGTTACCTGAGCAGTGAAGGCATTACCGATGACGATGTATGGTCGACCCGCGGCAGCTGGATGAAACTATCGGGGGTTATTGAGGGTGAAAAAGTGGCCATCGTTATTTTCGACCATCCCTCCAATCCTGGTTATCCTACTTACTGGCATGCACGCGGCTACGGCCTTTTTGCTGCCAATACCCTTGGGCAGAAAGTCTTTTCAAACGGGAAGGAAGAGCTGAATTTCGAAATCGATAACGGTCAATCAGCCACCTTTAACTATCGGCTGGCAGTTTTTTCAAGCGATCCATCCGTAATGGAAATAGAAAAAATGGCTAAAGAATTTGATCGTAAATAACCTGCTATTATACTTAAACTTTAAACTTAAAACTTTCAACTTTCTTCCAACTTTAAACCTTAAACTTTAAACTTTAAACTTACTTTTGCCCTGATATGGCATTAAACTACATCTGGATATTCTTTTTCATTTCAGCCTTCGTAATAGGGCTGGTTAGGCTGCTGTTCTTTGGCGATGCGGAAGTGTTTCCCAATATGGTGAACTCCACTTTCGAAATGGCCAAAACCGGATTTGAGATATCGTTGGGTTTAACCGGTGTATTAACCCTTTGGATGGGCATTATGCGGATCGGGGAGAAGGGAGGCATTGTAAACGTATTTTCCAGGCTGATTGGTCCTTTCTTTAACAAACTGTTTCCGGAACTGGGGAAATCGCATCCGGCTTACGGTTCCATTATGATGAACATTGCTGCCAATATGCTGAACCTCGATAATGCGGCCACTCCTACAGGCTTACAGGCAATGAAGGAGATGCAGGAAACAAATCCGGATAAAAAAACAGCCTCCAATGCACAAATTATGTTCCTGGTGTTAAACACCTCTGGCCTTACGCTTCTTCCCATAAGCATAATGGTTTACCGTGCACAGCTGGGGGCAGTTAATCCTTCCGACATCTTTATTCCTATTTTGCTGGCTACCTATTTTTCTACAATCGCAGGATTAATTGCGGTTGCCGTGTATCAGAAAATCAATTTGCTTGATAAAGTGATACTGGCCTACCTCGGAGGCCTTACCTTAATTATTGCTTCTATTATCTGGTACTTCTCTACCCTCGACAAGGATGAAGTAACTTATGTTTCAAGTCTTGCCAGCAACTTTATCCTTTTTACGGTAATCATTGTTTTTATTGTGATGGCATTTCTGAAAAAGGTGAACGTTTACGAAACATTCATTGATGGGGCAAAGGATGGATTCAAAACTGCTGTTAAGATAATTCCCTACCTGGTGGCAATACTGGTTGCAATTGGTGTTTTCAGGGCATCAGGCGCCATGGAATGGCTGGTTGCAGGTTTTTCCTGGACTTTCGAACAGGCAGGCATCAATACCGATTTTACGCCCGCATTACCTACGGCACTAATGAAGCCCTTGAGTGGTAGCGGGGCCCGGGGTATGATGGTGGATGCCATGACAACATACGGTGCCGACTCCTTCGTAGGAAGGGTTGCAAGTACGGTACAGGGAGCCACCGACACCACCTTTTACATACTGGCAGTTTACTTTGGTTCCGTAGGAATTAAAAATACCCGCTACGCTGTGGTATGCGGGCTAATTGCCGACTTTACAGGTATCATTGCTGCTATTTTGATGGCTTACCTCTTTTTTCACTAATCAAGCGAATCGTAAACAATTACCTTGTCCCATAAATGGGAGTTATCTTCCACAAACTTTACGTGCAGCGGATGCACCTGGTAGGTATCCTGACCGGCCTGATCATCAAACATAATCATGTATGAAACCGAGTAGGAATGATCCACAACATCACGGCTTTCGGTTCCTGCCGGAAACCCGATGTGGCTCAGTTTAATGGTTTCAACTTTCAGTAAATCATTTAATGCTTTTACGAGTTGCTTTTTGTGCGCTTCATTTTTAGGCTCCTTTAGCCAAAAGTACACATGGTGAATAAGGGCACCTTTCAATTTTACTTCGCCAGCCGCTGCATTTTTTGCAATGGGCAATAGTCCTGCAGTGAGAGTTCCTGCAGCCAGTTTTTTTAGAAATGATCGTCTGTTCTTCATTGTAGTAATTTAATAGAATTATTATTTGTTTTTATTGTTAATAAAGTGTGTTAACCACGTTCCGTATAGCTGTCAGTCGTTCAAGTAATGGCTGCAGTAAATCAAGCCGGAGCATGTTGGCGCCATCCGATTTTGCATCGGCAGGATGGGGATGGGTTTCCAGAAACAGGCCATCCACCCCAACAACAATACCTGCACGGGCAATGGTTTCTATTAAACCGGGTTTTCCTCCGGTAACCCCGCTTACCTGGTTGGGCTGCTGTAACGAATGGGTTACATCAAGCACAACGGGCACACCCAGGTCCTGCATGGCCGGAATCCCACGGTAATCAACTACCAGGTCCTGGTAGCCAAAAAATGTTCCCCGTTCGGTAAGGAACACATTTTTATTGCCCGTTTCTCTTATCTTTTCAACAGCAAACCGCATTGCATCGGCCGATAGAAACTGGCCTTTCTTTATGTTTACCGCCCTGCCTGTTTTGGCGGCGGCAATCAGTATATCCGTCTGCCGGCATAAAAATGCAGGAACCTGAAGCACATCGACATATTCGGCAGCCAGTTCAGCCTCGTCAGCCGAATGGAAATCGGTTACTACAGGAATGTCAAATGTATTGCTTACTTTTCGAAGGATCTTTAATGCTTTTTCATCTCCGATACCGGTAAACGAATCGAGACGCGACCGGTTTGCCTTTCGGTAGGAGCCTTTAAAAACGAAAGGAATTTTAAGCCGATCGGTCATCTTCAAAATTACTTCAGCAATTTCCAAGGCCATTTTCTCTCCTTCAATGACACATGGGCCAGCCATCAGAAAAAAGTTATCAGCGTTTGTATATTTTAATTTTTCAATTCCTGGAATCATTCAAATAAAGTTTAATATCAATCAAAAATACAAATATCCGCCAATAGAATAGTGCAAGCACACTAAATTCTGTTAAATGGGAACAGGAAGTTCTTTTACCTCATAGGAATATTAATGAATTTTCAGGGGACCCCTTTAATTAAGCCCCAATTTTATTAGTTTTAAAGCTTGTAAAATAAATTGAAATGAAAAATACGATAATTCTGCTTGCTTTAGTTGTGGTTTTTCAGCTTTCTGCAGCTGCAAAAATTAAACCTACTCAACTGACCTGTGAATACCTGACAAATCCTACGATTGTTGATGAAACGAATCCACGCCTGGGTTGGATCAATGTTGCTGATGAAAATGAACGCGGGCAGAATCAGACTGCCTGGCAGATAAGGGTAGCCAGCTCAAAAGAACTGTTGAGTAATCCCGATTTATGGGACAGCAAAAAAACAACAGGGAATCAATCTGCCCGTGTCCGCTATGAAGGCAAACCTTTAGAGTCTCGGCAGGATTGCTGGTGGCAGGTAAAAGTGTGGGACAAGGACAATATTGCTTCCGAATGGAGCGAGCCGGCAAGCTGGCACATGGGATTATTAAACCCTTCAGACTGGCAGGCTAGATGGATTGGCGCCCCATGGCAGGGAGAGGAAGCGCTTCCTAAGCCAATGAATCCGGCTGCCCCGCTTCCGGAGCAGCTGCCTCCGCCGGCTCCTGTGTTCAGGAAAGAATTTAATGTTAACAAAGAAATAGAAAAGGCGGTTGTTTATGTTACCGGTCTGGGGTATTTCGAATTGTGGCTCAATGGTGAAAAAGTGGGCGATGATGTACTGGTTCCGAATCAAACCAATTATGGAAAACGCCCTAATCTTTTGGAGCAGAATATTCCATTACCCGATGATTTCAGAAATTATAAAGTGATGTACCTTGCCTACGATGTGAAGGACAGGCTGAATGAGGGGCAGAATGTAATGGGCAGCCTGGTTGGAAACGGCTTTTATAATCCTGCCAAATACTGGGCGGAAGGATATGGAACTCCACGTTTCATTGCTCAAATGCATGTAACCTATGCCGATGGATCGGAAGAAGTGGTGGTTACCGATGAAAGCTGGAAAGCCTCCAAAAGTCCCATACGGATGGACATGGTGTATTACGGCGAGCATTACGATGCACGTGAAGAACAACCCGGATGGTGTACAAAAGATTTTGATGATTCAGCATGGGAACAGGTAGCAATCAGAAAGGCACCCGAAGGGAATATGGTCGCTCATACTGCCCATCCCGATAAAGTGGTTGAACGGTTAAAGCCTGTCAGAATTGAAAAGAAGTATGATGGCACCTGGTTTATTGATTTTGGTGTGGAAGTTTCCGGATGGGTTAAATTATCGGACGTGGAAGGACCTGAAGGACATAAAATTGAAATCAAATACCTGAGCAACGAGTACTCAGGGGACAATTCCTATGTTTTTAGCGGAAAGGGTAAAGAAAATTATGCAACCCGTTTTAACTGGTTTATTTTCCGGGAGGTGGAAATAAAGAACTGGCCGGGTGTGTTGAATCCTGAGCAGGTTACTGCTGAGGTGGTAAATACATATGTTGAAGAGTCGGCTGATTTCGAAACTTCAAATCCATTGTTTAATGAGGTAAATAAAATCTGGAAGCGCAGTCAGACCGACAATATGCATGGAGGCATTGCCAGCGATTGTCCGCACCGCGAACGATCGGCCTACACCGGCGACGGGCAGGTGGCCTGTGTTACAGTAATGCATAATTTCGATACCCGAAACTTCTATCAAAAATGGATTCACGATATCATCGATGCCCAGATAGTGGAAACAGGATATGTTCCCAACGGAGCTCCATGGCAACCCGGTTGCGGTGGTGGCGTTGCCTGGGGTGCTGCAATAAGCATCATGCCCTGGGAGTATTACCTGCATTACGGTTCTTTGGATATCCTTGAAGATTCTTACCCGGCAATGAAGGATTACATCCGGTACATGCAGACCTGGGTTGATGAAGACGGAATAATGCATCAGCAACGAACAGGAAGGGATGGCAAAGTACTGAGATGGTTTAACCTGGGTGAATGGGTAACTCCGGGTGACCTCCCTCCTGATGATCTGGTTCATACGTTTTACTTCTGGAGGTGTGCCGATTTAACGTCAAAGTCAGCTAAGGTATTAGGGAAAGAAGGTGAAGCAAGGAAATATGCTGATCTTGCAGAAAAAACAAAGCAGGCATTTCACAGTCGGTTTTACAATAATGAAAAAGGGACTTACGGTGATGCCGGGGCAAACGTATTTGCCCTTAAAATGGGGGTGCCGGAGAATCAGTATAAGAAGGTTGTTAGTGCACTTGAAGAAAACATGATAGGAAATGACGGACATCTGGATACCGGAATTTTTGGTACGCAGTTCCTTTTTGAAACCCTTTCCGAAAACGGTTTGCACCATCTGGCTTATGAGGCTATGAACAAAAAGGAAGAACCTGGCTATGGACGCTGGCTTACTTTGGGTGCAACTACTACCTGGGAGCATTGGGATACGGGAGGGTCGCATAACCATCCCATGTTTGGAGGCGGTTTGGTATGGTATTACCGCAAACTAGCAGGTATGAATGCCGACCCCGAAAATCCGGGATACCGGCACATCATCTTCAGGCCACAGCCGGTTGATGAATTATCTTTTGCAAAGTATTACAACAATACAGCATATGGTGAGGCCGGCATTTATTGGAAGAAGGAAAACAATGTATTTTCAATGGATGTAACTGTTCCGGTTGGTAGCACTGCTACGGTTTATGTTCCTGCCGGGGAGAATCAACAAATCCTTGAAAATGGAAAGGAAATTGTTAATTCTGAATTACTGAAATCAGGGGGCTATGAAAAGGGGTACCATGTATTCAATATAAACAGCGGTAACTATTCCTTCACAGCTGAATAGGGTTCGATTAAAAACTCACATAGATTCATATTGACCTCAGTGGGGCCTTATATTTATAGAACCTGCCTGCCATGGCATGCTGGAATGATAATTTGAAGGATATTCGATCCAGGTTGACAAGAGTCATTGTTATTATTCAATTAACAACTGTCTCCAGGACGCTATAAAGACGTCGCTTATGCTTCATTTGTTAAATCATATTTAGCTAATATTTTAGCTATTTTGATTAGTTTTTTGTATATTTGGCTAATATTTTAACCAAAATAAAATGTATTCTTTAGAACCAACTCCTTTAGAAGTAAGTAAGGCATTAGCTGAAAAACATAAATTATTACGCAAAAAACTTCACCTTTCGCAGAAAGAAATGGCTGAGCGTTCAGGCGTTTCATTGGGTAGTCTGAAGCGTTTTGAAAATACAAGTAAAATATCACTTGAAGCTCTTCTTAAACTTGCTCATTTAAGCGGACGACTTAAAGATTTTGACACAATCTTTCAATCCGGTGATGATTTAACTGAGGTTGAAAAGCTTTTTACCAATAAATAAATGCTATGGAAACAATAAATAAACTATTTGTTTCACTTAACATTGAAGGTCAAAAGTACGAAGTTGGCGAATTGATACTCTCGGAACAAAAGATATACTTTCGTTATAATTCAGATTTTATAGCTTCTGGCTTGAACCTGTCACCAATAAAACTTCCCTTTAATAATGAGATTAATACATGTCAAAAAGAACCTTTTGATGGACTGTTTGGAGTTTTCAACGATTCGCTGCCCGATGGTTGGGGCCGCTTACTGCTTGACAGAACTTTAAGTTCCAGAGGAGTAAGCAGCTCGAAAATTTCTCCCCTCGATCGGTTGGCCTTTGTTGGATCAGGAGGAATGGGGGCTCTCATATACCAACCTGAGTTTGAAGGTGCCACAAAGCATTTGTCTCAGATAGAATTAGATGTAATTGCCGGGGAAATGAAACAAATTTTACAGGGATCCAGTACGAAAATTATTGAAGAACTATTTAAACTTGGAGGCTCATCAGGGGGTGCACGGCCTAAAATATTTGTGGCTTACAATCCGGTTAATGAGGAAATAATTCATGGAGATGAAGAGCTTCCAAATGGATTTGAAAATTGGATAATTAAATTTCCATCATCATCCGACAATCCTGAAATTGCTAAAATTGAATACGCTTACCACGAAATGGCGATAAAAGCAGGAATCGATATGAGTGTTTGCAAATTCTTTGAAGGAAAATCCGGTAAAGTCTATTTTGGTACCAAAAGATTTGACAGGTCAGATAATACAAGATTACACGTTCATACTGCTTCAGGCCTGATGCATGACAACTTTAGAGCAAGTACGATGGACTATGGACATTTAATGGACTGTGCATTTCGCCTGGAAAGAAACGTAAATGCATATAAAAAAGTATTACGTATAGCTGCATTTAATGTATTTAGCCATAATCGTGATGACCATAGCAAAAATTTTTCTTTTCTAATGAATTTAAATGGAGAGTGGCAACTTGCACCGGCTTATGACCTTACTTTTTCTTACTCTTCATATGGATTTCATAGTACAATGGTTGCAGGTGAAAGTAAAAACCCGGGTAAAAAGCATCTTTTGAAATTGGCTAACCACTTTGGGTTAAAAGATGGTGCAATAATAATTGACGAAGTAAGAAGTGCGATTGCCGAATGGAGTAGTATTGCAAAAAAATTTAATATCAGATCAGAAACTATTAAAAACATACAATCTTCTCTAAACAACATTGAAAAGTCTAATTGATTATAAGTCATATCTTAATTTTAAAACAAACTTTAATTTTGATCAATATCAGTGATTAATGCCTTTCCCGGTAGGCCCTGAACAGGGACATTTCAACTTCTGACGGTTTTCATCTTTTCTTACATTTCTCTTGTATAACTAATATTTTAGTTTTATAATAAGAAGTAAATCAGATTTTTATATAAAATATTTAATATAACTAATTAATTAGTTTGTAAACTAAATTATTAGTTGTATATTTGTAATGGATATCCAATACAAAAGATTATTCATTTAAAAAAAACTGAAAAATGAAAACGTTAAAGTGGTTATTTCCGATTGTTATTTTGGGACTGTTACTTCACATGCCTGCAATGGGGCAGGAGAATGCTGAAGAAAAGGTTTACAATGAGGTGGATCAGATGCCGGAGTATCCTGGCGGAATTGAAAAACTGAAGGCATTTATTATTGAAAATGTATCGTACCCTGAAGAGGCTAAAAAAGAAGGAATTCAGGGTAAGGTATTTATTTCCTTCACAGTGAACAAAAATGGTGAAGTAATTGATGCCGAAGTTGCAAGGGGGGTTCATACTGCTCTTGATGAAGAGGCACTGCGTGTTGTTGATTTGATGCCTGTCTGGACTCCCGGAAAAGAAGATGGGAAAGTGGTTAATGTAAGGTTTACCATTCCTGTTCAGTTTAAACTTGATTCAAAGGAAAAAGAATAGTTAACTAAAACAATCGTCCTGTAACTAAATTGATAGTTACAGGCACGATTTTTGTTGTTAACATGCTCATATTCATATTTGTTTTGTGTTGACAAATTATACAAAAAAGGGGAAAATGAAAGAATTAACGAAAGCTGAAGAACAGGTTATGCAGATCCTCTGGAAACTGGATAAAGGGTTTGTAAAAGATGTGATTGATGAAATGCCTGACCCAAAACCTGCATACAATACAGTTTCTACAATTGTACGCATACTCGAAAAGAAAGGATTTGTTGATCACAATGCCTATGGCAAAACGCATGAATATTTCCCCATCGTTTCAAGGGAAACTTATACCCGATCATATATGCGAAATTTTATGCGCAATTACTTCAGTGGGTCATTCAGGGAAATGGTTTCATTTTTTGCCAAAGATGATAATATGAGCCTTACTGATCTGGATGAACTTATTCAGGATGTAAAGCGTGATCTTGAAGATGAAAATGAGGGTGATAACAAAGTATAACTAAGATATACAGAATCAAATGAACGGAACTGTAAATTTTATTCTTGAATCAGCTGTAAGCTTGTCTTTACTGGCTACAATATATGTGGTTTTTCTGCGAAAGGAAACTTTCTTTAAATTGAACCGCATGTTTTTGCTGGGGTCGCTCTTTTTTTCTGTTATTCTCCCTTTTATAAAATTCAGAATTTATGAGCCGGAGTCGGTTATGCTTTCTGAAATAACTGTTACACCCTATCGGAATTTAATGGAGGCAGTCACTGTATATGGGCAGGACCTGTCGGTATCGGTTGAACAGGCTGTGCTTTCTACAGCAATGCTTATCTGGATTTATTCGGCAGGCCTTGTTTTTTTCCTTGGAAGATTTCTTTTCAGAGTTATACAGGTAGGAATAATTATCTACAAAAACCAAGGTCAGAAATACAACGGGGTGAAGCTTGTTTTCCTTGAAAAGGATTGCAGTCCCTATTCATTTTTAAATTACATGTTTGTCAGCAGGCCAATGCAGAATACCGAGGGTTACGACCGGATGATGGCCCATGAAATGGAGCATATAAAGCAGGGGCATACTTTTGATGTATTAATCCTGGAACTGCTTACTGCATTTCAGTGGTTTAACCCATTTATCTGGATGCTTCGCAGGGCTGTTCGCGAAAACCATGAATTCCTGGCCGACCAGGCAGTTCTGGCTTCCGGTGTTAACCGGGGTTATTACAAAAAACTGTTGTTAAACCAGTTTGCCGGCGGGCATCTGGATATAGCCAACAATTTCAATTACTCTTTAATAAAAAAACGAATTAAAATGATGTCAAAAATAAAATCTTCAAAAACCGCCACAGCTAAAATAGTGTTAGGACTATTTACGGCTGCTGCTTTAATTATTGCATTTGCATGCGAACAAAAGGAAGTTCAGGAGGTAGAACCCCTAAACCAGGTTGAGGAAATGAGCCTTACCTTCATTGATGACTCAAAAATTAAGGTTGAAGGCGATTTTGCCGATCTGGAACGGATGCATAAGATGATGGCGGACAGCAGGGAATTTGATGTCCAAACAGACAGCACAGGCAATCTAATCCTTGTAAAAAAAGCTCTGCCCAAAATGCTGGATGAAGATGAAGAGATTTTCTTCATAGTGGAATCGATGCCTGAGTTTCCCGGAGGGGAATATGCGCTTAGAAAGTACATAGCCAATAATATTAAATATCCTGAATCGGCACAAAAGGAAGGCATACAGGGAAGGGTATATGTTACATTCGTGGTCGATAAGGAAGGCAATATTGTTAACACAAAAATCGCACGTGGTGTTGATCCTTCGCTCGATCGTGAAGCTTTAAGGGTAGTTAACAGCCTGCCTGCCTGGAAACCGGGTGTTCAAAGGGGAGAGCCGGTGAATGTCAGCTACACGGTTCCAATTAATTTTGCCCTGCAATAATTTAAAACACGTATTTACATAATAACCCCCATTCATACCTGAACTCTTAAAATGCTTGAGATATGTTATCAGGAATTATATTTTAAAAGTTTCACTGTTATGGATAGAATGCATTTAGTCGTTATTTTACTGTTTCTGGTTTTAACACCGGCAGTTTACTCACAGGAAAAAATTGATTTGCTAATTTTGAACAGTAAATATAAGGAAGCGTTGCAATTGATTGATAAACGCATTCAAAAACAGCCTGAGGCTGCAGTTTTCCTAAAAAAAGGACAGGTATTGAGTATGCTTCAGGATTACCAGGAGGCAATAAAAGCATTTTATGGGGGATTGGAAATGGATCCGTCAAACAGGGAAATTCCGGCAGAAATTGCTGATGCCTATGCAGCATTGGGGAACCATCATGAAGCCAACACATTTTATGAAAAGGCGGTTGAAATGGATCCTGAAAATCTTTCCCTCGCCGGCAAATTGGGCAGAAACTACATTCAACTTGATGATTTTGAAAAAGCCTACACTGTTTTTTCAGAAATTTACCTGGTAGATTCAATAAGGGTTTACTGGAATAAGCAGTTGGCATTCAGTGCCTACCAGACAGTTAAAATTAAGCAAGCTATAAGCTTGTATGAAAAGGTTATTTCAATGAATCCGGGCGATTATTCTTCCTACATGAATCTAATAAAGCTTTTTCAACAAACGGAACAGTTGAATGAAAAGCAACGGGTAATTGAACTGGGACTGAAACAATTTTCCGGCGACAAAGGCCTATATCAAGTACAAGCCTCCCACTACTTTGGTATGAAACAATATGAAGAAGCAAGAAAGGCCTATGAGAATTATTTTGTTGCCGGTGGCGATTCAACTTATAAAACCATGCTAAATTACGGAGTGAGTTTGTATTTTATGAAAGAAGAAGAGAAAGCCATTCCTGTACTTGGATTTTGTGCCGACCGCTTAGCCAACGATCCTTTTGTACTGTTTTATCTTGCCCTGAGCCATAAAAAGCTGGCACATTATGACGTTGCCGAAGCTTATATGAATGCAGCCATTGAGTCGGCTACACCATCATATGTCTCAGATATGTACCATCATTTGGGCCAGATATACGGACAACAGCGGATGTTTGAAGAGTCGGTTGCAGCTTTAAAAAAAGCCAATGAACTGGATCCTGCAAATTATGAGGTCCTTTTTGAAATTGCCACAACCTATGAGGAATTCAATTCGAATAAAACCCTCGCACTGAATTATTATAACATTTATCTAAAAGAAGCAGGTGAGGCAGCCCAAAATGCAAATTATGCCCTCGACCGAATGACCCGATTAAAAGAAGATTTATTTTTTGAGGAATAGAAGTAAAACTTAATTTTTTCCAGTTTTACCCCTGACAAGATTAGCCAACTGAACACGACTTTTAACGTTGGTTTTTGTGTAGATACGATGTGTATGGTCCTTTACAGTTTGCAAGGTTATAAAAAGCTTATCTGCTATAGCCTTGTTTGTTTTACCATCACATATTTCAAGTATAATTTCTGACTCCCGTTTTGAAATTTGATAGTTTGAACAAAACAATTCAAAACTGCCTGACTTCGGGGCTGGTTTTTTTTCAGGAAGCACTGCAAAATACTTCATGCATAATGGTAATAATGAGCTTGCTGAAAATACAATCAGGAAAGAAATTGCTGTGTAAACAAAACCCAATGAGCCTGTATACCATAATGCGAACGAGTGCAGAACTGTTCCGCTAAGGTAAATCAACAGGCATTTATTCATTCTTAGCTTTAAGTAATTCTCCGGCAACTTGAATTTTGGTTTTAAGAAAGGAAGAACGAAGAACAGGTGAAGAAGCAGGTTTAAAGAAACAAATAGTCTGATTAAAAAACTGTCAGGATTGGATGGGGTATCCAACAATCCGGCATGAAATAAAAAGACTGCAGCCGAGAGAAGGGCCATGAAGCCTGCAAAATAGATATATATCCATATTTTTGCAACAGGATATTGATTCATGTTAAAGCTGAATTTAATGAGCATGAACCAGCTAACCATCAGGAATGGAACTCCCAGTAACGGAATAAAAAAGGCAAGTTTTCCGGCAATTTCAGCGCTCATGCTCACATCAGCAATAACCTGCCTGACTGCAATATTTCCCCAGATGCTATAAATGAAAAATGAAAAAAGGAATATTTGCTGGTAGAGCAGCAATTGGAATTCGGCCTTTTTGTTTGCCTGGAATAACTGATAGCTGATTAAAATGCTGATTACGGCGATACCGGATGTTGCAACAAAGGTGGTCAGATAAATAATGTACTCAGCAAACATTTATTTTGTTATTGATTTTGCTAAAGATAAATTCTGTTCTTTAATCGGGGAAGCTATCCTAAAATTCCCCTGCTGTTAAAATTGAAATGATTCCGGAATCAGCATTTTACCAGGGCTACCAAAGTAGCAAAAATTAAAATTCCTACCAAAGTAGCTGGTAGGTTTTTCTTGTTAGCTGTAAATTTGGGGCAGCATGAAAGAAAACAGAAACTTAAATTTGAAAAAATGGAAAAGTATTACAGTTTGTCTCCATCAATTGGAGGTAGTTTTAGTTACGGATGGAAAAAGATGTTCGACAAATCATTTTTGGTTTTGTTACTGGCAGTTGTTATAGCAGGACTATTAAACGGTCTTATGGGAGCTACCTGGGAAGCTGATAGTGGTGAATGGTTTAATTTGTTTTGGATATTTCCGGTTGCCATAATTGGATTGGCATATGGATTTCTGTTCAAACCTGTCATTAATTATGGCGAAAGATATCTTTTTCTGAAAGCTATGCGCAATGAAGAGGCTGACTTAAAAACATTATTCGATGGTTTTAGGAGCAAATACCTGAAAATTGTATTGGCAAACCTTATTGTTGTTGCCTTGGCTGTCATAGGTTTTGTAATGTTGATTATTCCGGGCATTATTATTTTGGTAAGGCTGGCTTTTGTTCCCTACCTTATTATGGATAAAGACCTGGAACCAATGCAAGCTGTTGAAAAAAGCTGGCAGTTGACCCGTGGGCACGGTTGGAAGATCTTTTGGATGGCAGTTCTTTCGTTTTTTATTTTAATTGGCGGGTTGATGGTATTTTTTGTAGGAATTATTATCTCTTTTATGTGGATACATTCTGCATTTGCGACACTTTATCAGTCGGTGGTTTATAACTCCGATGATGAAAATCCGATACCTATACTGGCGGTGAATGAAGTTTGAAAAAAATAAAATGAAAAGGTGGCTGCCTGGTGAATCCGGGCAGCTTTTTTTTTCACCATCAGCAATTTAAAGCTTAAATGATTATTTTTGATAAATGAAGAAACCTTTAATTTTCTTTGCCTTAATAGCATTGGGAGTATACGCACAGGCTCAGTATTACCAAACGGGACAGGATCCTGCTTCCATAAGTTGGAAACAGATAAATACACAGAATTTCCAGTTGATCTTTCCGGATTATTATGAAGAGCAAGCTAAAAAGCTGGCCGGCAATCTTGATGCTGCATATCCTTATACAAGTTTTACCTTAAAACACAATCCCGGCAAAATACCGGTCATTTTGCACACCCAGACTGTTCAGTCGAACGGTTTGGTAGCCTGGGCTCCCAAGAGGGCTGAATTCTATACTACTCCGCATCAGTCGATGTACCCTCAGGACTGGCTGGAACAATTGGCATTGCATGAGTTTCGCCACGTAGTTCAGGTGGATAAAATACGGGAAAACCAGCCCAGGTGGGTAAGATACCTGCTTGGTGAACAAGGAACAGCATTGGCATTCGGAGCCTACATGCCCTGGTGGTTTATTGAAGGGGATGCCGTGGTTACAGAAACAGCTTTAAGCAATTACGGACGTGGACGGCATCCTTCATTTTTGATGGAGCATAGGGCGCAGGTGGTACAAAAAGGTGTTTTCACATACGATAAAGCGTTTTTTAGATCATACCGTGATTATGTTCCCAACCATTATAAATTGGGATATTACCTGACCGGAAACCTTCGGGCCCGACATGGAAGTCAAATCTGGGAGGAGTCTTTAACGAAGGCAGGAAAAAAGCCATTTTCAATATTCCCTATGGTACAGGTGATAAAAGAAAGAACGGGAATGAACATCATACAGAACTATCAATCGGTGTTCGACAGCCTTGGGGCGGTTTGGGTGGAGGCCGATAAGCAGTTTAATTCTGCTCCATTGGAGGAAGTCTCAAAAGAGCCGGATTTCTTTACAAACTATACGCACAATTATTGGCTAAATGATTCTACAATTCTTTCCTATAAAACAGCTTATAATGAAATTCCTTCCTTTGTAAAGGTTCAGAATAGAAGTGGTAAGGAAACGAAATTATTCTTACCCGGCTCCATATTTAATGAATCGGTAGGTTACCGGGACGAATGGATTGTGTGGGCCGAGCAAATCAGCGATCTTCGCTGGCAGCACAGTGGTCGTTCACTATTACGCCTTTTTAATGTAAACTCGAAAAGAAAGATTGAAATAAAGCCGGAATTTAAGGCGTTTAGTCCTTCTATCTCGCCAGATAAGATGAAAATAGCAGTAATGGAAACCGATTTTTCAAATAATTACTTTATTTCAGTATATCAGATGCCCGACGGTAAGCTTCTTCACAGGTTTCAATCACCCCGGAACAATTATTTCTTCACTCCCGTGTGGCTGAACAATGAAGAAGTAGCTGCAGTAATGCTTACTCAAAAAGGAAAAAGAATTGTTCGTATTCATTTTGCTTTTAAAGAAATGGAGCAACTTATTGATTCCGATCTTGGAGATATCAAACATTTAAGATACTCCGGTGATTTTCTTTATTTTATTGGATCGTATTCCGGAAAAAACAGTTTATACAGGTTAAATCGGAAAGATCAATCAGTTGAAATGGTATTTGAACCCCGGTTTGGGGTAGAATCGCCTGCCGTTTCAGATGACGGTAGCCAGATTGTATTAAGTGATTATACCGCCCGGGGATTTCGGCTCATCGAGATTTCTTCATCAAACGAGTCAATTAAAGATTTACAAAATGTTGAACCGGCAGAATATCTTTTGGCTGAGAAACTTGCAAAGCAGGAAGCAGGTTTTCCTGTATTTTCAGATACCATTACAGGTGAATATGAAGTAAAAAATTACAGCAAGGCAGCGCATCTTTTTAATTTCCACAGTTGGGCGCCCGCTGCAATCGATGTTGATGCCTATGAATTTTTCCCGGGAGTAAGCCTGATGTCGCAAAATGTTTTAGGCAACAGTGACGCAGTTTTGGGCTACAAGTGGGATTATACCGAAAAAACAGGCAGGTTTATAGCTGACTATTCCTTTCAAGGATGGTATCCTGTTTTCGATCTTGATGTATCTTACGGTCGAAGGGCTTCAAATTATAACTTAATTCGGGAGATTTCCGACAACCAGGGTACTGTGAGTCAGGATACAATACAACAGCGTTTTACATGGTTGGAATCAAAAGCCGGTTTAACTATGAAATTACCCTTATCTTTTGATAAAGGTCCGTTCTACAGGATGATTCAGCCTGAGATTCAGTACAGCTTTAACCAGATACGTCATCAAAAGTCGACACCACATCAGTTTAATGAAGGAATTTTTCATTCCCTGTCGTACCGGATCTATCTGCAACAAGTGCTTAGAAAGAGTTATCTGGATATGTATCCTGAACTTGGAATTATTGTTGACGGAATATATCGCCATTCACCCGGCGGAGCCATTGATGCAGGTCAGATGAAAGCTTTACAATCGGTAGTATATTTACCGGCAATAATGAAAAATCACGGAATTAAGATTTATGCCGGTGGTCAGCAAAAGGAATCTGGTGAAATGATGGGGTACAGTGATGTTATAAGGTATGCCAGGGGCTGGGGGCGCATTAGCACATCAGAAATATATACCGGAGGTATTGATTATAAACTTCCATTGCTTTATCCTGATTGGCGTGCCTGGGGCATTCTTTATACACGCAGAATAAAAGCTGCTTTATTTGCTGATTATACCCGGCTGAAAGGCAACTATTACAGAGATGGGAATTTTACAGGTGTATTTACTAAAGACATTTCATCGATGGGTACCGAAATTACAGCTGATGTAAATATTCTGAGGTTTTATGCTCCTGCAAATGTGGGTATAAGGGCATCATACCTTCCTGAAATGAAAAATGTTTATTTCGATTTTCTTTTTTCAATTGACCTCACTTCGTTTTAAGGTGAAAACAGAATATTCGGCAGGCATATCCAGACGCCATGGAACGCCCACTGTTCCAAATCCGGTATTTACATACAGTACTGAATTGCTGTTTCTGTATAAGCCACCCCAGTATTTCCTCGACATGTAGGCAAGGCTGAAGGGAATTCCGGCAATTTTAATTCCCCATTGCATGCCGTGCGTATGTCCTGAAAAAGTCAGTTCAATGGCTTTCTTGTTTTCAATCCTGCTTTCCCAATGTGCAGGATCGTGAGATAGTAGAATGGTAAAGGCTTCAGGTGAAATGCCAGTCATAGCTGAGTCCAGATCGGCGTATTGTGGGAAAGGAGGATGCCCCCAGTTTTCGACTCCAACTAAATAAATAGAATCACCGCCTTTTTTTAAAACAACATGCTCATTCCGCAATAAACTAAAACCCAGTTTTCGGTTTGCTTCAAGTATTGCATCAAAATTGGCTTGTTTTTTATCATCGCTTTCCCAATCGGAGTAATCGCCATAATCATGGTTTCCTAATATGGAGAAACTTTCCCCCTGACTGGTAATTTGTTGAAAATTGGCTTCGAATCCGTCTGCTTCGTATGCAAAATTATTTACCAGATCACCTATAAATAGTATTAAATCAGGGGTTGCATTATTCACTACTTTTTCTGCTTTTTTTAATAACCTTTCACCGTACAGCATTCCTCCCAAATGAGCATCCGTAAAAACAAATATCTTATATCCGTCGAATTGTACCGGAAGGTTGTTGAAAGAAAGTTCATGGTGCACAGTTCTCGTCTGCCGCGATCCCACAACAATGCCAAATATCATTGAAGCTGCAATGCCTATAGAAATTATGAATCCTGCATATGGAATGACCGGTGGCTTCTTTCGCGTAAATATAACATGCAGCAGGTATGAACATGCATTGGGTAAATTAAATACCAGGAGAGCAAATAAAAGCAAATTATAAATTAAATATACAGAGTAGTTGGTGGCTCCTCTGGGTTGATTGGGGTAAATGTACAAGAATACAAAAACAACCAGCATCAGAATATGAAATAGTATAAAACTGTTGCTTATAGTTTTTTTTGATCGTTTTGATGTAATTGCAATAATATTTTTTCCCGCTCCGAAAATGACCAGCAAAAAAAATCCTAAAAAAATTACAAGATATAATAGTTGAAATGATCGCATGCTTTATTTTTTTTATATCAATATATAATTGTAATCTCAATAATTTTCACTTTTATATTTTTAGATATTGAATATCAGCAATTTGCTATAAAAAATCAGTTGAGTTAAGTCGCTGACATTTCAATATTTTATTTCGTGCAGGCAAATGTACATATTCACATGAAAGAAATTTGCTGTAACAGCGAATTATAGGAAAGGCCGGTTGGTTTTTTCACAGGTGCACGGATCGTATTTCTTTAAAACAATTATAAAGTTGATTTTATTTAATGCATATGGAATTAACCAAACCGGATTGATTTTATTTTAACACCTTTAAGTGCATGTTGTAAAAGTTAAACTTGTGATGGATTTAGATGGCGGCAGAAAATAAATAGTCAACACAAATATCCAAGGTGAAAGAGTTAGCCCTTTTTCAGGATTATCATGAAAAATAATATAAATCGTTCCGACCGGAGAGAATAAAAATGATATTTTTTTGACCCAGGTCTTACAAAGAGGGAAAAAATACAAACTATTCCCAATTTCTGCTTGAAAGTGCATTTATTAATACATTATGAAAAGTAATGTTTACAAAAAATAGGAAAATCATTAACGTATTCATTACAACTGTATATCACCATCACTGTAAATCGTAATCATGTAAACAGTAATTAACTTTACATTGTTACATAAGTAATTGAAAGGTTGTAGTAACGAACATCTAAAATGTTATAATTTTAATCTTTTAGATTTACTAAAATAATCAACAGGTTAAATTTTGTGAAATACAACTTTAAGAGGTGTTACTTTTGGAATGGGCGAGGAGAGTATACTGCATGAATAGTGACACGATTAAAACAGTTAACTTTAATGTTCAGTAAAACTGATAGTTACATATAGAAATATAAACCTAAATGTAACTAAAATTGAAATAAATGCTTACCCCTTGCAAAATCATGATATTATGTACTATTTATATATTTAATTTCCAATAAGATACATAACATTATTTAATGTTTTTTCAAGATATGCTTAAATTGAATTATTTACTGTTAATCAGTTGTTTAGCTAAAATTAAGCTAAAATGCCCTAAAAAGTAATTGTTTAAATTTTTGAAGGAATGTATAGGAAATGTAAATTCAATGAATTACATTTGTACATACAAACCAATAGTATAAACACAGATGAAGGACCGAATCCAGCAAATTATTGATTACAAAGGGATTTCGCCAGGTGATCTGGCTGAGATCCTTGATGTTCAACGTTCAAATATTTCACATATATTGAATGGGAGAAATAAACCAGGTGCTGCATTTATAGAAAAAATTCTACAGGCATTTCCAAATATTAATGCCAGGTGGCTGCTTACAGGAAAAGGGCCCATGGTGTTAAACGAAGTCGAAAATGAGGCTCAGGAGGCTATTAACTCATCTGAAATGAATTCCAGGGACAGACAGGTCCTTTCACAAGCTGATATGCCGGTTGCAGCAACTGATTATGCTGGTAAAGGAAAGACCATCGATAAAATCGTACTGCTGTATTCTGACGGGACATTCACATATTACAACAGTAAATGACTACAATTGTATGCATTATGTTGTAAAACATATGAAATAAGTTTACAAATGTTTTGGTGGTTCAAAATAATTCTTTACATTTGTAACGTATTTATAACATGACAGGATGATAAATTTAATTATACTTTCTGATTTACAAACCCGGAATTAAATTTTTTACGTAGGCAAGCAAAACCTAGAACCGTCAGGGAATCCTGACGGTTTTTTTTATTGTATCAGCTTTCATAAACACCAACAGCTCAAAAAAAGAAATAATCTTATCTTTGTGCGCAAATCATAGGGCATGGGAAACAAAACAGTCAGCGATTTTATCGTAACCGAAAACATTAAATTAAATGATACCAATTACCTTCTTCGGCTTAAAGCTCCCGATCCACTTCCGATTATCAGGCCAGGTCAGTTTGTAAATATTGAGGTTAAAAATACTTCTGAAATCTTTTTGCGTCGTCCTTTTTCTGTCTTTGAAATGGATTACGACAAGAATATTTTATCTGTTATCATTAAGATTCTGGGCAGAGGGTCAAAGAAACTTACAGAAGTTATAGCCGGCGATACCATAAGTTTGATATATCCGCTGGGAAGACATTTTACGTATCCTGGCAAAGGTGAACGTATACTTGCTGTTGGAGGTGGCAGCGGATTGGCACCAATGCTCTTTCTGGCTAAAGAATCTGGTCTTCCGGCTGAGAACGTCGATCTTCTTATTGGTGCCCGAAGTGCTTCCGACCATATTGATGTAAATGCCTATAGCCAATATGGAAGTTTAAATTTCACTTCGGAAGATGGTACACTGGGAACAAAAGGTTTTGTAACGCACCATCCGCTTTTTACAGATAACCTAAAAAATTACGATAAAGTTTATGCCTGCGGTCCGGAAGGCATGATGAAGGCTGTGGCAAGAGAAGCCCGGAAAGCAGGGGTTAATTGTGAAGTCTCACTCGAGAATCTTATGGCATGTGGATTCGGGGTATGCCTTTGTTGCATCGAACCTACTGTAAAAGGTAATTTATGTGTGTGTACAGAAGGTCCGGTATTTAATATAAATGAATTGAAATGGCAGATTTAAGAATCGATATTCATGATCTTCAACTGAAAAATCCTGTAATGCTTGCTTCAGGAACGTGTGGTTATGCTGAAGAGATCAATGAATTTTTTGATGTTTCAGAATTGGGAGGTATTTTTCTAAAAGGCCTTACCCTGCATAACCGCGATGGAAATCTCTATCCACGTATGGCTGAGACCCCATCGGGGATGCTTAATGCTGTAGGTCTTCAGAATAAAGGCATCGATTACTTTATAAATAATATTTATCCCAGGATTAAGCATTATAATACACCTTTAATTATAAATGTTAATGGTTCAACCGTTGAGGATTATATTGAACTCACTGAAAAAGTAAATGAACTGGATAAAATTCCAGCCATTGAGCTGAACATTTCCTGCCCTAATGTAAAGGAAGGCGGAATGGCTTTTGGAATAACATGCCCGGGGGCTGAAGCTGTTACCCGGGAAGTTCGTAGGGTTTACGACAAGACATTAATTGTTAAACTTTCTCCAAATGTTACAGATGTTTCCGAGATAGCAAAAGCTGTGGAGGGACAAGGAGCCGACAGTGTTTCACTTGTAAATACCTTTGTTGGAATGGCAATTGATGCCGAAAAACGGAAGCCATTACTCTCAACCATAACGGGCGGACTTTCCGGTCCGGCAATTAAACCGATTGCCCTTAGAATGGTTTGGCAGGTTGCCAAAGCAGTGAAAATTCCCGTTGTAGCCATGGGAGGAATTATGAATGCCACTGATGCCGTGGAATTTATTTTAGCCGGGGCAACCGCTGTACAAGTTGGAACTGCTTTATTTAAAAATCCTCTAATTCCGCTTCAGATCATTGAAGGACTTAATGGTTATCTCGACAGACACAGGATGGACTCAGTGAAGGAGTTGGTTGGTTCCCTGCAGGTGTAAATGTTATCTTTTTGCATATTAAAGTACAATTTTATCTTTTTATTTTCATTTAAATGATATTAAATATTAAAATTGCAATGTGAACATTTCAATTTAACGAATGTTTAATAATCTAAAAATAGCAAAAACCATTTATTTTCATTTGTATGTCAAAATTTAACATCATCATGCCCAAACTGGGTGAAAGCATCCTTGAAGGCACTATTACCAAGTGGTTTATAAAAGAAGGAGATACCATAGAAGAGGACGATATGCTCTTTGAAGTTGCCACTGATAAAGTGGATTCTGAAATTCCTTCGCCCGTTGACGGGGTTGTAGCAAAAATCATTCATCCTGAAGGTACACTTGTGCCGGTGGGAGAGATTGTTGCTATTATCAATACTGAAGACGAGGAAGAACAAACTTCTGAAGAAACACAGGATGTGGATTCCTCTGAGGAATTTTCAGAAACTGAAAGTACCGATTCCAAAATTCAGAAGTCAGAATCAGAAGATGCTGATGCAGAAAGTACCCAACCAACCCGGGAAATGTCGAACCGCTTTTATTCACCCCTGGTTCGTACCATAGCTAAAGAAGAAGGCATTTCTGCAAAAGAACTGGAATCAATCGAAGGATCGGGTGCCAATGGCAGGGTTCAGAAAAAAGATTTGCTTGATTATATCGAAAACAGAACCAAATCAACAACCGCCGCTAAGTCTGTAGAAAAGGTTCCGGTAACTAAAACTGCCCCTGAAGTCCAACGAAAAGCAGCCCCACCGGTAACCGCAGGTGAAGGCGATAAGGTGGTTGAGATGGACCGTATAAGGAAAATAATAGCTGATCACATGGTCATGTCGAAACAGGTTTCGCCCCATGTTACCTCAGTAGTTGAAGCAGATGTAACTGAACTGGTATTATGGAGAAATAAACATAAGGAAGCTTTTCAGGAGAAATATGGAGAAAAAATTACCTTCATGCCTTTCTTTATTGAAGCAACTGCTGCTGCACTGGCAGAATTTCCTTTGGTTAACTCATCGGTCGATGGCGATAAAATTATTTACCGTAAAAACATAAACATTGGGGTTGCAGTGGCTAAACCCGATGGTAATCTTATTGTTCCGGTGGTTCGTAATGCCGAGCAAAAGAACCTGGTTGGCCTCTCAAAAGATTTAAATCGGCTTGCAAATGCTGCCCGCACTAATAAACTGTCGCCTGAAGAAATTACTGGCGGAACTTTTACTATTACAAATTTTGGCACATTCCGCAACATTATCGGAACGCCTATTATAAATCAACCCCAGGTGGGAATTCTTGCAACCGGCAGTATTGAAAAGAAACCTGCTGTAATTGAAACACCTGCCGGAGATGCCATAGCCATCAGGCATAAAATGTACCTTTCCCTGTCGTACGATCACCGGGTTGTGGATGGTGCATTAGGTGGCGCATTCTTAAGGAGGATTGCCGATATCCTCGAACAATTTGATTCAAAACGTTCAATTTGATTAGTTATATGAAAGATTTAAAAGTACCAAAAATCCATTCAATAAAAACTACCGATAAGGAATTGCTTGAAAAATGGTTCCGGCTGATGACTATCGGACGGGCCATCGATGATAAAGCACCCAGTTATCTAAAACAGGCTATTGGCTGGTCCTATCATGCTCCATATGCAGGACACGACGGCATTCAGCTTGCTCTTGGACAGGTGTTTGAGAAGGAAAAAGATCACATGTTTTTATATTACCGCGACATGTTGAGTGCATTGTCGTGCGGAATGACACCGGAAGAGGTGATTCTCAATGGGATATCGAAAGCCACCGATCCATCAAGCGGAGGGCGGCACATGTCGAATCACCTTGCCAAACCCGAATGGAACATTCACAGTGTATCATCGGTTACGGGTAACCATACATTGCATGCAGTAGGTGTGGCCCGGGCTATTAAATATTACGGTGGGAAGGAAGTTGCTTTCGGCAGTCTTGGTGAATCAGCCGTTAGTGAAGGTTTTGTTTATGAGGCATTCAATGGGGCCGATAAGGAAATGCTTCCAGTTGTGTTTGTAATTCAGGACAACGGCTTCGGTATTTCAGTACCTAAAAAAGACCAGACTGCCCAGCGCAAAGTAGCCAACAACTTTATCAGTTTTAAGAACCTAAAAATAATCCACTGTAACGGAAAAGATGTTTTTGATTCATTGAATGCTATGATCGAAGCCAAACGCCTGGCACTTGAGGAAAGTACTCCGGTTATCGTGCAGGCAAACTGTGTCAGAATTCATTCGCATTCCAATTCTGATGATCATTTATTGTACAGAAGTGAATCGGAACGTAATTATGCTGAGCAATATGATCCGTTGGCTAAGTTCAGGAGATTGCTGATAAGGTACAAAAGGTTCACCGAAGAAGAACTTGCAGTCATTGAGGCAGAATTGAAGCAAGAGTTAAAAACCGCACATAAGGCAGCGCTTAAGGCTCCGGATCCCGATCCCAAATCAATATACGATTTCGTATTGCCCGAGCCATATGTTTCGGAAAAATATCCCGATGGACTGCCTGGGGAGCAGGGAGAAAAAAAGAAGCTTATAACAGCTTTAAATGAAACACTGAAAGATGAATTCAGCAGAAATCCTGACACATTTATGTGGGGACAGGATATGGCGCATAAAGAAAAAGGCGGAATTTTTAATGTATCAAAAGGCCTGCAACAGAAATTTGGTCCAAAACGAATATTCAATGCGCCAATCGCTGAAGATTTTATTGTTGGTACAGCCAACGGCATGTCCCGTTACAATGAAAAAATAAGGATTGTTATTGAAGGAGCGGAATTTGCCGACTATTTTTGGCCGGCAATGGAGGCATATGTTGAAAGCAGCCACGAGTATTGGCGATCGAACGGGAAATTTGTTCCAAATGTTACTATTCGCCTCGCGTCAGGAGGATATATTGGTGGCGGTTTATATCATTCGCAAAATATTGAGGGTGCTTTGGCTTCTATTCCGGGAGTGCGCATTGTGTATCCTTCCTTTGCCGACGACGCTGCAGGTTTATTGCGTACTTCTATTCGCTCAAAAGGGTTAACCATGTTTATGGAACCAAAAACATTGTACCAAAGCCCAAAAGCAGCTACCCTTGTTCCTGACGATTTTGAAGTTCCGTTTGGAAAAGCACGTATAAGAAGAGAAGGCAAAGATTTATCAATTATTACTTATGGAAATACTACACATTTAAGTCTCGATGCTGCCAAAATGCTGGAAGAAGAAGGATACGACGTGGAAGTAGTCGATTTGCGTTCGCTTATCCCCCTCGATGAGGAAGCCATACTGAATTCGGTAAAGAAAACCAATAAAGTACTTATTGTCCATGAAGATAAGGTATTTGGTGGATTTGGTGGTGAGTTGGGATCAATCATAACAGAGAAAGCATTTGAATACCTCGATGCACCAGTGAAACGTGTTGGGTCTACATTTACTCCGGTTGGTTTTAATACCATTCTTGAAAAGGCAATTTTGCCAGATGCCCAACGCATTTACGATGCAGCCAGGGAATTATTGTTATACTAAAAAGTTACAAGATATGAGTAAGAAAACAGCTATTATTTATAGCTTCCATACACACAAATCAAAGAAAGTCGCAGAGAAGGTCATTGATGCCTGGGGCAAAGAGGACATTGAAATTGTTAATGCAGAGGAACTGGAAAAAGCAATACTGGAAAAATATGATAATTTCATTCTAAGCGCGCCTACCTGGTTCGATGGCGAGCTGCCAAATTACTGGGATGAGTTTGTTCCCGATCTGGAAGAAATGGATTTGTCAGGTAAAAAGTTTGCCGTTTTCGGTCTTGGCGACCAAAAGGGATATCCTGAAAACTATTGCGACGCCATAGGAATTTTGGTGGAAATAATCGAACAATGCGGTGGGAAGGTAGTAGGCCATGTTCCTGTAGAAGGGTATACGTTTGAAACATCCAGGGCAAGAAGAGGTGATGAATTTGTAGGTTTACCCCTTGATCAGGAAAACCAGGCCCGAATGACAACAGAACGAGTAAAGAATTGGGTTGAAAAGTTACGCAGCGAGTTTAAATAAATTCCCTTGTGGAATATATTTTAGAAGCTGTTTGCAGAAATGCATGCAGCTTTTTTTTATGGGTACAATTGATTTTTATTTTTTTATTCCTTTATATACTTCTGATAACCAATAAATTACACAAATGTATCGTATCGTTGAATACAGTTGTAACATTTGTATAATAGCTGGTATGTTACATATGTGTAGTATGTTACATTAGTTAACGGTATTTATGTGTGTGATTGTGACCAGCAGAACTGGAACAAGCTTATAAATATTAGCTACAGTCAAAGGAAACAGAGTTTATTTTGTTAAACAGGATGGTATTTTTAGTATTATTTTATTTGCTTAATTTCCAATTTAGGCATGCTATAGTTTCCTGATAAGTTTTATTAATTAATTTTGTGGCTTTTAAAACTAAAAATATCAATCGTGTCTGAAACAAGATACATATTTGTCACTGGTGGAGTAACTTCTTCACTGGGTAAAGGAATTTTAGCATCCTCACTGGCCAAACTACTTCAACTTAGAGGTTATACAGTTACTATTCAGAAGCTGGACCCGTATTTAAATGTGGATCCGGGAACTTTAAATCCTTATGAACATGGTGAATGCTTCGTAACAGAAGATGGTGCGGAAACCGACCTCGATCTGGGGCATTATGAGCGATTTCTGAACGAACCCACCTCGCAGGCTAATAATGTCACCACAGGCCGTATTTACCAGTCGGTTATAAGCAAGGAACGGCATGGAGATTACCTGGGAAAGACCGTTCAGATAATTCCGCATATCACCGATGAGATAAAACGCAGAATTAAAATCCTGGGGTCAAAAGGAAAGTATGACATTGTAATTACCGAAATAGGTGGAACTGTTGGTGATATTGAATCATTGCCATATATTGAATCGGTAAGGCAGCTTAAACGTGAGTTGGGTTCTAAAGCTGTTGTGATACATTTGACACTGGTACCCTATCTGGCGGCTACCGGAGAGTTAAAAACCAAACCTACACAACACTCCGTTAAGCTTTTGCTGGAAGCGGGAGTTCAGCCCGATATTCTTGTCCTGCGCACAGAGCATGAAATTGATACTTCGGTCAGGGAAAAAGTAGCGCTATTTTGTAATGTGGACCTCGATGCCGTGGTGCAATCGATTAATGTTCCCTCTATTTACGAGGTGCCTATTAAAATGCTTGGTGAAAAGCTCGATTTGACTGTTATGAAAAAACTTGGGCTCGATAGCAATGAAAATATCGACCTTGAAAGCTGGAATGATTTTCTTGACAGGCTAAATAATCCTAAACATTCGGTCACAATTGGTCTTATTGGAAAATATGTTGAACTCAGAGATGCATATAAATCGATTGCCGAGGCATTGGTTCATGCAGGAGCTGAAAATTTATGTGATGTAGAAGTGGAGTGGATTCATTCAGAGTCGCTGGAAGCAGACAATATAAATGAAAAGCTTTCAAAACTGAATGGAATTATTGTAGCACCCGGATTTGGGCATCGTGGAATGAACGGAAAAATACTTGCCGCAAAATATGCACGTGAAAATAACTTGCCTTACCTGGGGATTTGCCTTGGAATGCAGGTGGCTGTTATTGAATTTGCCCGCAATGTTTTGAATCTGCAGGGAGCCGACTCTACTGAAATGAATCCTAAAACTCAATTCCCTGTTATCGACCTGATGGAGCATCAAAAAGGGATAACCGATTATGGCGGAACCATGAGGCTTGGAGCATACGAATGCAGGATAATTGAAAAAGATTCAAACACATGTAACGCATACAATAAATTAACAGTGTATGAACGGCATCGTCACCGTTATGAATTTAACGACTCCTACAGAGAACAGTTTATTCAGGCAGGGATGTTACCGGTCGGGGTAAATCCGGAAACCGATCTTGTGGAAATCATTGAGATTCCTTCCCATAAATGGTTTGTGGGTGTGCAGTTTCATCCCGAATACCGGAGTACAGTGCTTAATCCTCACCCTTTATTTGTCGATTTCATAAAGTATTCATTAGTAAAATAAAAAAATGGACAGAAATTCAATCTTTGGAATTCTTTTAATTTTTGCCATCCTAATTGTCTTTTCAATTATCAATCAACCTTCAAAAGAGCAAATTGAAGCAGCTAAAAGGCGGCAGGATTCCATAGCACAGGTAGAAACACAAAGGGCACTGCAACTTGAGCAGGATAACCTGAAAATTGACACTGCAGAACAGGCAGAAACAGAATCACCTGATACTATTGCCCCCGGTAGTAGCTTGCAGGAAAAAATAGATCAATTTGGAGTATTTGGTAATGCAGGAATTGGAACACCTGAATTGTATACTCTTGAAAACAATCTGATGAAAATCACCTTCTCAAATAAAGGAGGAAGGATTTATTCGGTTGAATTAAAAAATTTCCAGACCCACGATTCATTGCCACTTATTCTTTTTGAAGGCGACGAATCAGTGTTTGGACTTAACTTTTTTGCACAGAACAGAAGCATACAAACCCAGGAACTCTTTTTTACTCCCACCTTTGAAGGAAATTCATTGGTAGTTAATGGCCCGGAAGTAAGAACCGGAAGTGAGGGAAGAATTAAGTTTAACGAAGAGAACCCGGGAGAAACCAAATCAATGGCATTCAGGCTGGAAGTAGCTCCCGGCAGGTATATGGAATATATCTATACCTTGCCATACAACTCTTACCTTGTGGAATTCGATGTAAACATGCAGGGGTTAAACCAGTACATCGCTTCAAATCAAAACTACCTGAATTTCACCTGGGGATTTGATGTTCCAAGACAGGAGCGAATTTCAAAATTTGGAGAAGACCGTTATACAAACATAACCTATAAGTTTTTTGAAGACGATGTGGAAAAACTTTCCCAAAACAAATCGGACGAAGAAAATCTAAGTACCAGTGTTAAATGGATTGGTTTTAAGCAGCTGTTCTTTAATTCAACCATAATTGCCGATGAAGCGTTTCCCAATGCTTTGGTCCGATCCAACAGATATGAGGAAGATCCGGAATACCTGGCTAATTTTTATTCTGAAATTTCTGTTCCTTACGAAGGAACTGCAAATGAGCAATTAGATATGCAGTTTTATTTCGGACCAAACCATTACCAGACTTTAAGGCAATACGATATCGACCTTGAACGCCAGGTGGATCTGGGATATGCCATTGTCAGGCCGGTAAACAAATGGCTGATCATTCCAACTTTTAATTTTTTAAGAAAATACATTGATAATTTTGGAATAATTATCCTGATTCTAACATTATTCATCAAAACCCTGCTGTTCCCGTTTACATATAAATCATATATCTCGCAGGCTAAAATGAGGGCACTTAAGCCCGAAATTGATGAGCTGGGTAAGAAGTATGGCAACGATAAGCCTTTGGAAAAGCAACAGGCTACCATGGCCCTTTACAAAAAGGCGGGTGTTAATCCGATGGGCGGATGCCTTCCTATGCTGCTGCAATTTCCGATACTGATTGCAATGTTCTTTTTCTTCCCAACCTCCATTGAACTCCGACAGGAGAGTTTCCTGTGGGCACATGATTTATCAACCTATGACTCTGTACTTGACTTGCCGTTCAGGATACCATACTATGGCAGCCATGTGAGCCTGTTTGTGCTGCTGATGACTTTAACGACTATTATATCCACACGAATGAATTCGCAGGCCACATCAACGCAGGGCATGCCTGGAATGAAAACCATGATGTACCTTATGCCTGTTATGTTCCTGTTCATCCTGAACAACTATTCATCGGGATTGAGTTATTATTACTTCCTGGCCAATGTGATAACAATAGGGCAAACATATATTATCCGGTCCTTTATCGATGAAGATAAAATACGGGCTCAGCTGCAGGTTAATAAAAAGAAACCGGTTACGAAATCGAAGTTTCAGAAGAGGCTTGAAGAAGTAGCTAAACAACGGGGAATGCAGTTGCCTAAAAAATAAAAAAATAGAAAATGTTTAAAGCCGGAAATTGTTTTCCGGCTTTTTTAATATACTGCAGTTATTTTTGCATATTAAAACGTATCAGAAGAAACAGCAAATAAATAAGGATCATTGTGAAAAAAACATTGACAATAGTGCTGGTTATACTCTTTTGCCGGATTGGTATGGCACAGGAAAGAAATTTTCTGCTATGGAACCAAAATGGAATGGAGGTGAAAATCAGTGACCGGTATTCGGTGGGTGTCAATGAAAAAATTCATTATAATCCGCGTTCCGGAGAACTGAATATGAAATTCGGCGATGTATTTGTAAAAAGACATTTTACTGATTGGTTTGAAATGGGAGTTACCGGCCGGATGCTTTGGCTTAGGGAAAATACCGGCTGGCTTCAGGAAACCCGTGCCATGCTGTTTGGTAACCTGTCAACCGGTCTGGATAAACTGGAAGTTGATTTCTCCAACAGAATTGAGTACCGCATGTATGAGGTGCTTGCCAATCATCTTCGGCACAGGCAGATGTTATCGGTAGAAATGCCTCCTTTTGCTGATGTACGGTGGCTAAAAGTTTACCTTGCAGAGGAAAGCTTTTTTCGATTCGATGAGCGACAGATTCACCTTGCCCGCCTTTATGGCGGCACAAAAATACGTTACAGCAACTCATTCGAATTGAAAGTGTATTATGTGCTTGAAAAAAGCAGAAAACCATCCAGGTGGAACACTTCCGATGTTATTGGACTTAATCTGAACATCGAATTATAAGGCAGTGCAGGTCCTGGATTTTTAGGGAAGCTGGACTGGATCGCAATGATGACGCTGAACGTACGACAGGAAAATAATGCCAGGCATAGCGAATAAGCGATTCAGAAATCGCTCCTCCCCAACAGACTTCCAACTGCCGCTATTGGCTCTTTGTTCTGCCAGGCCGGAGATTGCAGCACACGAAAAGTTTGCATTTAATACGGTGACAGTAGTTGTACCGCGGGGGTCATTGTTTACTGTTCACTATGTTTACTGTTCACTATCATATAACAAAAAAACATTATTTAAAAAAACTCTCCATTAGCGGCGCATGGAAAGGATGATTTTCAAGTTCAGGCCGGCAGTTGCGCGGCGGGGTGGTTGTTTGGGGCTGCATTGCTATAGACATTTGATTCCTCCGGAATCGTTGGCAGGAAAATGGCTGGTGCAGAATAACAGACTAGTCACTGGTCGTTTTACTCAAAGGCGCCAAGACGCCAGGTAACCTATCAATTTTGTCCTGGTTCAGCTCATTATATTACGGTGCGGTGCACCTTCCAGACCTGAGGTTATTTCACGAACTACAAATTTTTTGGTGCGCTGCACATGAAATCAGCAACTCCCGTTCCTATGTATGCTTATCTATCCGTGTTATTTATTAAATGAGAATAGCGGCGCAAGGTAAAGATGTGTTTTAAATTCAGGCCGTCAGTTGCGCTGCAGGGAGCGAGTAGGCATTCTTACCCGGAGCGATGGTCCGGGCTGAATTAAGCTGGGCCCTGCTGAACGGCTGGGCAGGCCTTCAGCCCGCAAGAGGACTACATGGCTTTCCTCCTGCACTTAAGCAAGTCTATCCAGTTGTTAGAGGGGTCAATTTTCACATGTTATTTTATTATAAAATATTGAATATCCAATTTAACGGACTGTTTACTGTTATATAATTAAAACCTCAACCTGCTAAAAATAAATTAATTGGCATAATAAAATTCGTATCCCATCCTGGCAGGAAAAGGCGGCGCATGCAACGTTTGCTTTTCAATCGTAGTCAGTACTTGCGCCGTGGGGATGGAGTGATGGCACTATTACCCAGGGCGGCTGCCCTGGGCTGAATTAAGCTGGGCTTTCAGCCTGCAAGAGGTCTTCTAATTTATTTCTTATATAATACGGCTAAAGCCATTAAACGGACTGTTTACTATCATATAACTTAATGGGATTGTCACAGTCACGGACTGTTTACTGTTTACTATTCACTGTTTACTTCTTGACTTTTCACTCAAGTACTATTTACTCCCTCAGTATTAAACCTTTTGCGAACTGACACGTCGAAAGCATATTAATTTAAAATATAATTGAAATGAAAAAGACTGGAATCGTAATGATGTCGCTGATGTTAATAGGTGTATTAGGGTTTGCACAACCCGGCCAGCGTAACATGAACCCGGAAGATATGGCTAAACGCCAGACTGAACAGATAAAGGAAGCTGTTGGACTGGATGATAAGCAGGAAAAACAGGTTTACGAACTAAACCTTGAATCAGGAAAAAAAATGAGAACTATGCGCGATGAAATGCAGGGAGGCAATTCTGATGGAATGCGAGAAAAAATGACAGAATTAAGAACTGAGCAGGACAAAAAAATGAAAGCCATTCTAACTGCTGACCAATGGAAAAAGTATGAAAAATATCAGGAGGAAAGACGTGCCCGCTGGAACGACAGAAGAGGAGGTCAGTAATATCAGGGGATTAGTTAACGAATAGTTTGATAAATCAGAAAGGGCATGCTACGGCAAGCCCTTTCTCTTTACAGCGAAAAATTTTGTTTTAAATGTACCATTTTAATGGCAGTAACAGCAGCTTCATCTCCTTTATTGCCGTGTTTACCTCCAGCCCTGTCCTGAGCCTGTTGAACATTCTCTGTGGTAAGTACCCCAAAAATGAATGGCTTGTTGTATTTCAGGTTTAAATCAACTGTGCCTTTGGTTACCCCTTCACAAATAAAATCGAAATGGCGGGTTTCGCCCTGGATAACGCATCCCAGTAAAATAATAGCGTCAACATTTTCCATTTCGGCAAAATATTGCGCCCCAAGTGGAAGTTCGAAGCTTCCGGGAACATATTTGACCAGCAGATTTTCTTCACTGGCTCCATGTTTTTGCAAAGTACTCAATGCGCCTTTGGCGAGAGCTGAAGTAATGTCAAAATTCCATTCAGCTACCACTATACCAAAACGCATATTTTTAGCTGAAGGAACCGATTCAGTGTCGTACTGTGAAAGATCTTTTGTTGCCATATTTATTAAATAAAAAACCCCTCACGGGGAGGGGTATATATCTGTATCGGTTTTTTATCCCAACTTGACCTGCAAACGGGAAATGTATTTATCTGCTTCCTGCCCTTCATTGGTTTCAGGAAACTTGTCCTTGATTTCCTGGTAAAGTGCCAGGGCATCTTCCAGGTTTTCGAGCGACTCCAGAACCTTTGCAGCCTTCATCATATAGATAGGACTGGTAAGTTCGTTTTCATTCATCTCATAAGCTTTCCGGTAGTGCTTTAAAGCAGTTTCCAACTCGCCCAGTTCCAGGTTTGCATCACCAATTGCGCCTTCAGTAATTGGGCCAAGAAGTAAGTCCTTGGTATTAAAATTATCCAGATAGTCAATTGCTTCCTCATACTCACCAAGGTGCAGATAGGAGATACCTGTATAATATTTTGACAGGTTGGCAGCTTTTGTCATTCCGTAATCATCAATGATATCGAGGAACCCAAGGTAGTTGCCGTCACCGTTGATTGCCAAATTAAAGGAATCACGTTCAAAGTAATTTTCAGCCATGAACATCTGCGACAATGCTTCGTCCTGACGGGGCTGCAGATAAAATCTGGTAATACCTAAAAAAGCTATTACAATAACAACCACAGCAATAACAGCAAAAGTTATCGGCTTCTGGTTTTCTTCAATAAAACGTTCAGTTTTTGTTAATGCGCTCTCAAGTTCCTGCAAGTTATCCGGTTGTTGAGCATTCTTTTTTGCCATGTCGTACGTTTTCAAAATTGTGCCGCAAAAATAGCTTTTTTTTATAAACGGCATCGCATATGATGCTTTAAATTTTGGCTTTAATCAACATGTTGCTGTTATTATCCTGAATTTGAAAAAAAGTGTTCGCCTCCCAATGTTTTTTAATTAGTTTTGTGGTATTACAACGCCAAATTGCTCCATGTATATTGAAGATATTTCCATTGTTAATTATAAAAACCTGAAGGATGTCAAAGTCGGTTTTTCTTCCCGGCTTAATTGCCTGATTGGAAATAATGGTGCTGGTAAAACAAACCTGATGGATGCAGTATATTACTTGTCATTTTGCAAGAGTTTTTTCAATTCAATAGACCAGCTGAACATCAACCATGAAGAAAGTTACTTCATGCTCAGTGGAAATTACCAGCGTCTGGATTCGGTTGAAAATATAACCTGTGGTTTGCAGTCAGGACAAAAGAAACAATTTAAGCGCAATTCGAAGGTATACAAAAAACTGATGAAGCACATTGGTTTACTTCCTTTGGTAATGATTTCGCCGTCCGATACCAGTTTAATACTGGGCGGCAGCGACGAGCGCCGTAAGTTTATGGATGGCGTTATATCGCAGTATAACCAAAATTATCTCGATGACTTGCTAAAATACAACAGGGCCTTATTGCAGCGCAACAATCTGCTTAAGCAGTTTGCCTCCGGGCAACCTTTCGACAGTGAATTATTGGCGGTTTGGGACCACCGTCTGGTTGAGTATGGTAACCGCATACATGCTGAAAGGAAGGAGTTTATTGAAAAGCTGATTCCCGTATTTCAAAAATATTATACGTTTATTTCCCAGGGAAACGAACAGGTTGGTTTAATTCATCATTCGGATTTGTATGAAAACAATTTCTCATCGTTACTAAATGATGCACTTGCCAAAGACAGAATGGTGCAATACACCACGGCAGGAATTCATAAAGACGAGCTGGTTTTTAACATCGACAAATACCCCATAAAAAAAATGGGGTCCCAGGGACAAAACAAGACATATCTTGTTGCTTTAAAGCTGGCACAGTACGATTTTATCAAGGAAATTTCAGGAATGAAACCCATGTTGCTGCTCGACGATATCTTTGACAAACTCGACCGCCATCGTGTTGAGCAGATAGTGAAGGTAGTATCGGGTGAAGCATTCGGACAGATTTTTATTACCGACACTAACAGGGAACATCTCGATTCAATTATTAAGAAAATGAATACCGATTTTCGTATCTTTCACGTTGATTCGGGAACAATTGAACCATTTGTATGAGAAAAAGCAATACACAGCCTCTGGGCGATGTTCTCAGGGAATATGTCCGTAGCATGAACTTCGAGCGAAAACTCAAGGAGGTTGACGTTGTCGCATCGTGGGAGGCCTTATTAGGGAAAACAATTGCACACTATACGCGCAACATTTATCTTTCCAAAAAAATCCTTTACGTTGAACTTACCTCTTCAGTAGTAAAAAATGAACTTACAATGATGCGTGAAGAAATCAGAAAACGTCTGAATGAAGAGGCAGGGGAGGAGATGGTGGAAAAAATAGTGTTTAAATAGGCAGTTTCCATATGGCAGGATGCAATGGTAAATATTGGAGAAGTAAACGGTAAATAGTAAACGGTAAACAGTGAACAGTTAATTGGTTATGCAATATCATATAAAAAATAACTTGTGAAGATTGACCGCCATATCAACTGGATACACTTGCTTAATTGTCGGAGGAAAGCAATGTGATCCTCTTTCGGGCTGTAAGCCTGCCCAGCTGCAGGCAGGGCACAGCTTAATTCAGCCCGGTGGCAGCGCCCCGGGTAAAAAGAGCAATCAACCCCTGCGGTGCAAGTACTGTATCCGATTGAAATGCAAACGTTCCATGCGCCGCTAATGAGGAGTTCAGGGGTAATAAGTTCACTGTATAATGCTTCCAGGAACCACCTGCTTACGTGCCAATCATCAATTCACCTTTTTCGGCCTAAGTTCTTCAAAGAAAATGTCGTCGTTCGGAACATCAAAATCGATTCCTGTTACCTGCAGGTAATTATCAGTATTGAATTTAACCGTGCCAAACTGAAACCAGGCCTGTTCGTTATCCCACACAATTTCAAACACGTCGTAATGAAAATGCCTGAGGGTGCACGAAAGTTCAGGTGAATGTTCCATTTCCAGTCGGAGATTATCATCCGACATGCTAACGATAATGGTGCCATAAATATCCGACACATAAGTCCCGGTGTATTTCTCAAGTGCAAGTGAAGGATGGGTGCCTGAAACATGTGAAGCTTTACGATCCGGTATGCGGGTATCTTTTTTCTCCCTTTCAGTCATACTTTCCAGCAGATCTGCCGACCAGTTCTTGTCTTTATTGACTCCTAAAAAAGCATCCAGCGTTTGATAGGTGACAGCCATAATCGGGCTTCTCATACCATTAGTCAGAACAACTATTCCTAATTTTTCTTCCGGGAGCATCGAAACAGCTGAAATCATTCCGTCGTAGCCACCGGTATGGCCCGTAAACAAACGGCCATGATAATCGCGCAGGCCCCATCCCAGGCCGTAGGCATTAAAATGATTGTTGAAATCGTTTTTCTGCATGTGGTTCACCCTGCGAATGTTATGCGGAGTCCAGATCATGTTGAGGGCGCTTTCCGACAACAATTGCTGTTCATCATACCGGCCGTGGTTCATGTTAAAGATCATCCAGCGGGCTACTTCATTGGCGCTTGAAATCAGGCCTCCCATTGCCGCAATTTCCGACCAGTCGGTAAACTCAATCGGGATATTTTTATCATTCATTCTGGCATGCGGAATGGCAAAATTGCCAATCTGTGCCAAATCATCCGGAAAAATAGTTGTTCGCACCATCCCCAGCGGTTGAAGGTATCGCTCTTTTACATTTTCATACCAGCTTTTGCCAGTGATTGCTTTTATTACTTCTCCTGCTGCAATATACATGATATTGGAGTAACCATAGCCGTCCCTGAATTCAAATGCAGGAGGCAGGTATTTTGCATTTCGCACGATTTGTTCGGCCTTCAAATCCGACTTATACCACATAATATCTCCGCTGAATGTGCCGAAACCCACGCGGTGACTAAGCAGGTCACGGAGAGTAACCTGGCTGCTTACTGTAGGATTGTATAACTGGAACCAGGGCAGGTATTGCTGCACCTTATCGTTCCAGCTGCACTTTCCTTCGTCAACAAGCTGGCCTATAATGGCTGCAGTAAAAGCTTTTGAATTGGAAGCAATAGGATAAACCGTATTGCCATCAGGGCGGTCTGTCTTGCCTGTTTCCTTCACGCCATAGCCCTTGCTGAAAATAACTTCGCCATCTTTCACAACGGCTACCGACATTCCCGGGACATCCCACTCATCCAGAGTTTGCTCATAAAAGGAATCAAGCTTATCAAGAAGCTCTTTGTTTTGATTTTCCTGAGAGAAGACTGTAAAGGGTATTAAAAGGACGGCAGCCAGCAAAATCGGAAAGTATCTCATTTTAGCGTATTTATGTTATAAAAGAATCAGTAAAAAAACATTTATTTATTGAATTGTACAAGGACCTATTCCCATTCATTACGCCACTTCTTTTGCATTTCTATAGGGTCTTCCTCCAGGGAAATAGATCCACAATAACTTTTTAAATCAAGGCCTTTTGTTTTAACCTTTTTTTTTGTTAAGACATCAATTATTTTTTTCCGATTGGTTCCTTTCTTTATTGTAGTAACCATGGTAATGAATTTTTTAGGTACAAATTTAGATAATTGTCAGATTAATCTTTTTGTCTTAATCATAATGAAATCTGCATTTCGCAATCAAAATTCCATTCTCTTTTGCCTGATATACTAATCTGTGTTCGTCGTTTATCTTTCGGGACCAAAATCCAGCCTGCGAGAGCACTGCGGGATCGTTACTATGGCAACATCGGGGCAGACGGGAGCAGCGGTTTCCAAACCGCTGATTTTGTTGCGGGTGTATGAAGAAAATGAGGAAAGATTGAGCAGAGATTTACTGACCTCAAATACCTTCTACCATTTTTGTTGGCACGAACCCATGCGAGTCGGATTTTCCAAATCCGACATTTGGGTGAAACTATATGCCGTTGTCCCGGCTCCAGGATTTCTAATCTTTGACTTGGAAAGTCAAAGTCCCGGACGCTTCTGCCAGGTTGCACCGGCTGTCAATCTTTCTATTTTCTATGCAGGCTGGAGTCAGCCATTCCTTACATCCTTAAAGCTAAAACCTCATTCTTAATAAATCAATGTACGAAAATACGATCCTGATCAGGGGCGAATATCTTTTAAATCATCATTCCTGCCTGCCATGGTGGGCAGGTTTTTAAACATGCTACCTACGGGATCAAAATCATTTTGCATGAGATTTTTTAGCAGATCCTAATTAAGTATTTGCAAAATTAATTATATTGTTTAACTATCTAATTTGAACAGTTTAATAATGAATCTATGAATTATTTGTTTTTAAAAATCCTTTCCGTAATGACTGCAGTATTATTTTCAAATCCCGAATTAACCGACAATGAAATGCATCTTCATGTAAAAACAGATACTGTTATACATACAATGAAAGGGGGTGCAGGAGCATCCTGGCATGCTATGATTCATGATATATCCCTGGAAAATGAGAAGTACGATTACCCGGTAAGGCACATCAATCCAAGGGGAAGTGCTTATGGTGGAAATCCTCCTTTAGAGGACACTGCTTCATGGAACCAGGTTTTTAAACATGCCGGCTGGCTCGGACTGAATTTTCTCAGGGTTGAACTCAGCATGAATATGTATGAGCCGGAAAGAAATGTTTTCGACTGGAAAAATGATGAAATGAAGGCTCTGTATCGTATACTTGATTGGTGTGAAGCGAACGGAGCTGATGTTTTTTTGCAGCAGATGTGGGGCCATGTAGCCTGGAATTCTCATCCCGGTGTGCATCCGTTGCTTAGTTCTCCACGGTCGCTCGATGATTATGCCCATGGCATAACCACACTTTTAAAGTATTTAACTGAAACACGCGGATATACCTGCATTAAGTACTTTTGTATGGTTAATGAGCCCCCCGGCGGCCCATGGGGCTATTGGTGGAGTGCCGGCAGTCATAAGGGGCATACCATTACCGATGCATGGAAAAAGCTGAATGAAATCTTCAGGAATGAAGGGATAACCATTCCATTGTCAGGACCAGACTGGACAAGCCTGCCACCACTGGAAACCGATAAACTTGAATTTGAAAAGTACCTTGGTGCATTGGATATCCATTCTTACAATGGAATTCACAACGATGAACAGTCAATAGAAACTGTTGCCGACTGGGTAGCTTTTGCCAGGTCGAAAAACAAGCCATTTTTTATAACTGAGATTGGAAATATGCTGTTGGGTTGGGGCAACGACAATCCTGGTCCGAAATCATTTAAAGCAGCACTTTCCAATGCGTCCGATATTGCTATTTGCCTTAACCTTGGAGTCGACGGATTTAACCGCTGGAGCTTTACCAACAGGGGTAATCTTGACGGCCAGTGGCAACTCATAAAAACTTTTGATCCGGTATCAAATACTTATACCAGTGAAGTTATTCCTGAAAATGAAGCATATTTTGGGTATGCAATGATCACACGTTTTATTGGAAAATATGCATCGGTTGTTTTATCGGAGAGCAGTCAAAAACCTGATGGGGTATTTCATGCAGCCCTGAAAAACCGCGACGGCAGTATTTACGTGCTGATTGTAAACAACCGCAGCGAATCTGTTCAGTTGAATGTAACGGTAGAACCGGAACCGGTGAATCAGCCACTCCATATGTACCAGGTAACAGAAAGCTTATTAAAGGATTCCGGGTTTGAGCTTAACCCCGCAAAGGAATTCCGGAATTCTAAAAAATTGCAGGGTATTTTTCTAGCCCCTGAGAGCATAACGGTAATCACTGCACCGGGGCTGAAGCACGATGAAAGGGGCAGGGTAGAGTGACCTCCATCGATTTTCATATATCGCTATTGCCTCTTGGCCATTTTCATGCAGTAACAAAAATGATCTGAAACATTACTTCTTCAGTTGTTATTATTTCTGCAATGAGCCGGCAGGTGGCTCTGTGTACTGGGCAACTGTATCACATTCCTGTTTTGAAAAAAGGCAGGGAGGGAAAAAACAAAACCCCGATCCTTTCGAGCCGGGGCTTTTGGTTATAGAAAATAGATTAGAAATGGTCTATTCTTCTTCCTGCTCAGCTTCGTATGCTTTCAGCAGTTCATCCTGTACTTCGGCAGGAACTTTTTCATATCCGTCGAACGAGATGCCGAACACACCGCGGCCACCGGTTATTGAACTCAGTGAAGTGGAGTACCTGAACATCTCTTTCTGAGGTACTTTGGCACTTATTTTTTCCATTCCCCGTTCAGAGCCCATACCCATAATCATGGCACGGCGTCCCTGCAGGTCGCTCATTACATCGCCCATGCGGTCGGACTGTACCCATACTTCCAGGTTAATAATGGGTTCCAGGATTTTTGGTCCTGCATTTTTAAACGCTTTGCTGAAGGCATTCCTCCCTGCAAGCTTAAAGGAAATTTCGTTTGAATCAACAGGGTGCATCTTGCCATCGTAAATATACACTATAATGTCGCGGGCATATGAACCCGTAAGCGGTCCTTCTTCCATTTTTTCCATGATTCCTTTTAAAATGGCAGGCAAAAAACGGGCATCAATTGAACCACCCACAATGCTGTTGACATAAACAAGCTTACCTCCCCAGGGCAGCGGATGTTCCTGTACGTCACGGACAGCTATTTTTTGTTCTTTGTCGCCAAATTTAAAGGATGTTTTTGGTGCCGTGCCTTCAACGAACGGTTCAATAATCATATGCACCTCACCAAACTGTCCTGCACCTCCCGACTGTTTTTTATGCCTGTAATCAGCCTGTGCCGGTTTGGTAATGGTTTCGCGGTAAGGAATTCTGGGCTGGATGTAATTGACTTCAATTTTATGAATATTGTCGAAATACCATTTTAGCACGTTAAGATGGTATTCACCCTGCCCGTGCACCAGCAGTTGTTTTACTTCTTTTGAATATTCAATAACGAAAGTCGGGTCTTCGTATTTAAGTTTATTTAAAATTTCACCAATCTTTTCGTCGTCGGCTTCATTCTCAGCCTTCACAGCAATGGTATGTTTTGAAGGCGGGAATTTAATTGGTTCGTATTTGGTGTCGGCTTCCTTGGTAGTAAGGGTCTGGTTGTATTTGGTATCTTTCAGTTTAACGGTGCAGCCCAGATCGCCGATATTCAGCTCATCCACTTTCTCACGCATTTTACCTGCTGAGGCAAATACCTGTGAAAGCCGTTCCTTATTTCCTGTTTTAGTATTGATAAGATCAAGTCCTTCTGTAATTTTTCCCGACATTACCTTGAAGAAGGTAATTTCTCCTACATGCGATTCTACGGCAGTTTTAAATACAAACAGGCTGGGGTCAGCCGACGATTCCATTTTTAATTCTTTACCTCCTGCAATTGGCCGCATGGGACGTTCAACGGGTGTTGGTGCAATATTTACTAAAAACTCCATAAGGCGGCCAACGCCAATATTTTTCCTGGCACAGGTGCAGAATACAGGGTAAAGGTCACGTTGCAGCATTCCCAGTTTCATGCCCTTGCGCATTTCATCTTCTGTAAGCGAACCTTTTTCAAAGTATAGCTCCATGAGTGCTTCCTCGTTTTCAGCAGCCATTTCAACAAGCTCGTTATGGAGTCCTTCTGCCCGGTCTTTTTCTGAGCCCGGAATTTCCAAAACTTCAGGAGCACCTCCGTTGGCAGGATATTTATACATTTTCATTTTCAGTACATCGATAATGGACGAAAAGCCGGGGCCAACCTCCAACGGGTACTGTACAATAGTGACTTTATTACCGAATATTGATTTGCACTGATCAAGTGCTGCATCATAATTGGAGGTATCGTGATCCAGCTGATTAAAAACAAACATCAGCGGAACATTTATATTTTCGGCATGACGACCTGCAGCAACTGTTCCCGATTCAACCCCGTTGGTGGCATTTACCAGCATCAGGCCCAGATCGGTAACATTCAGTGATGAAACCACTCCACCTGCCAAATCATCCATTCCCGGGGTGTCGAGCACATTTATTTTTGCCTCGTTGAATTCAGTGTACAAAAGTGTTGACAAAACGGAGTTGCCATATTCCTGTTCGATGAAGTTGTGGTCCGATACCGTATTCTTGGCGGTGACCTCACCCCTTCGGTTAATTACTCCACCCTCAAACAGCATGGCTTCTGCGAGGGTGGTTTTTCCACTGCCAGCATTACCTATTAAAGCAATGTTGCGAATTTGTTCAGTTTTGTAGACTTTCATTTTATTTTCGTTTTTAATTCATATTCGACCTCTTTTCATGACGCCGGAAAAAAGGTGATCAAAATTAGCAAATATTTATTAACGATCAAGTTTATTGTTATTTTTGGCCTTCGAATACAAATGCATGCCTGGAAGAATTATTTTATTTTTAAGTCTCTTTTTCATTCTGTTGCAAGTTGATGGGCAGAACATGTCCGTTTTGAGCGGAAACATCAGCGATGCAGAAACAGGTGAAGACTTGCCAGGCGCATCAGTGGTGGTTGACGAGCTTAATTCAAGGGGAACCGTAACCAACAGTTATGGGTTTTATTCGCTTCCCCTGCCCCCCGGAAAATACCGCATACGTTACCAGTACATCGGTTACCAGACTGAAATCAGGGAGGTAACGCTCGACAAAAACCTGGAGCTGGATCTGGAACTCAGTGCAACGAATTATGTCCTGGGAAATGTAGTTGTTGTTGGTGAACAAGCCGACAGAAATATCAGTTCAATGGATATGGGTTCGGTTCAGATGGTTCCCAACCGCATAGAATCGATTCCTGTTATTTTTGGTGAAGCTGATATACTGAAAACCATTCAGCTCACCCCGGGTGTGAAAGCAGCAGGAGAGGGAAACTCAGGCTTCCATGTGCGCGGTGGAGGCATCGACCAGAACCTGATCCTGCTTGATGAAGCTCCGGTGTACAGTGCATCTCACCTCCTGGGATTCTTTTCGGTTTTTAACTCCGAAGCCATAAAAAATGCAACACTCCTGAAAGGATTTATACCGGCAGAATACGGAGGTCGAGCTTCTTCGGTTTTGGATATCCAGATGAAAGAAGGAAACATGAAGAATATGGATGTAACAGGCAACCTGGGACTTATTTCATCGAACCTTACCCTGGAGGGGCCACTGGTTAAAGATAAAGGTTCATTCATGATAAGTGGCAGGCGCACTTATGCAGACCTGTTCCTTAACTTTTCCAAAGATGAAGATGTCCGGAACACATACCTTTATTTTTATGATTTCAACCTGAAAACCAACTATAAGCTGAATAACCGGAACCGCATATATCTGTCGGGCTATCTTGGCCGTGATGATTTTGGCTATAAGGATGAATTCGGTTTCGACTGGGGTTCAATTACGGGAACCTTCCGGTGGAATCACATCTTTAGCGAACGTCTGTTTTCCAATACCTCGCTTATTTTTAGTAATTATTCATACGATATAAATGTGCTGACCAGCCTTGATATGGTTATCCGGTCAGAAATCCAGGATTTAAACCTGAAGCAGGATTTCTCATGGTATGCCGGTTCAAACCATACGGTCAAATTCGGGGCAAATGTTATCAGCCACACCATCCTGCCGGGGGAGGTGACATTGAATGAAGGAAACGCCACGTTTACCCCACCTGACAACATATCCCGGCGAAAAGCCATTGAATGGTCGGCATACATCTCCAATGAGCAGCGATTGACGTCCAGACTTAGGTTCAACTACGGCCTTCGCCTTGCGATGTTCAGCAATATAGGTCCGGGCGAATTTTACGAGTTCGATACCGAAGGTGAACTGGTGGAAACACTGGATGCCCGAAAAGGTGAAATTTTTAAAACCCAGGGAGGCCTCGAACCCCGACTGGCACTAAACTACCTTGTTAATGACCAAAGCGCTGTTAAGGCTTCCTATAACCGCATATACCAGTTTTTACACCTGCTTACCAATACCACTACCACCACACCTACCGATTTATGGCTACCAAGCAGCAACAACGTGAAAGCACAGATTGCCGATCAGGTGTCGTTGGGGTATTTCCGGAACTTTAAAAACAATGAATACGAGTTGTCGCTTGAAACCTATTATAAAAACCTGCAAAACCAGATTGACTATAAGAACGGCGCTGACCTTGTTTTTAACTCCACAGTGGAGGCCGAACTTGTTTTTGGCAGGGGATGGGCTTACGGTACTGAACTGTTGTTAAAACGAACCGCAGGCAGGATAAATGGATGGATCGGGTACACGTGGTCGAAAACAATGCGGCAATTCGATGATATCAATGAAGGAAATCCTTATCCTGCCCGGCACGACCGTACGCACGACGTGTCGGTAGTGGCTATGTACGACCTGACCCGGAAGTTGAAACTTTCAGCAACCTGGGTTTATTACACCGGCAATGCAGTTACTTTTCCCAGCGGCAGGTATGAAATCGACGGTCAGACAATCGCCTATTATACCGAACGAAACGGCTACCGCATGCCCGACTACCACCGGCTGGATGTAGGCCTTGTGTGGCAGCGCAAAAAAACCGATAAGTTTGAATCAAGTTGGAATTTCTCGGTATACAATGCCTACGCACGGGAGAATGCCTACTTCATTGACTTCCGGACCAACGAAGATAACCCGTCAGTAACGGAAGCCGTGCAGGTATCGCTGTTTAAAGCAATCCCTTCGGTGAGCTACAGGTTTAAGTTCTAAGGGGAAGGAGATTGAAGGAGATTGAAGGAGATTGAACGAGATTGGTGGAGATTGATAGAGATTGATGGAGATTGGTGGAGATTGGTGGAGATTAATGGTGATTTAGGAAAATAGGGAATAGTTATGAACAAAATTTCAATAAATATTTCATAAATTTCGAGGAAAATTAACTTTAAACATTATTATTTTGAAACTTGAAGATATGGAAATTTATATGTTTGGTTTTCTGTTATTGAATGGGGAAATCTGGCTAAGTATTCGATAGGACAACAGGTAATTAAAAGTTCCGATTCAATTGCAGCAAACATTTCGGAAGGATTTGGGAGGTATTATTTTAAGGACCGGAAGAATTTCATGTTTTATTCACGTGGTTCCCTTTTTGAAACCAAAACCTGGCTGGCAAAAGCAAAAAACAGAAAAATTATTTCTGAAGAATATTTTAATTATGAATTACAAAAATTGGAAAAGCTGGGTGTAAAACTAAATAATTATATTTCAACACTCACTTCAAAGAATAATGCAAAATGAATTGCATGTCAGGTTCTAATCGAAATCAGTACAACTTTGAAGTTTTTATATATTTTTGTTCACTCATCAAAAAGTATTAACATGATGTTATGAAAAACGATAATTCTCATCCGATATCAGGTTTCCAGCAACAGAACCTCCCACAATCACTACCTAATCACTATAAATCACCACTTAATCACCACCAATCACTACTTAATCACTATAAATCACAACCTAATCACAACCAATCTCTACCTAATCCTCACCGATCCCTGATTATTCCCTCACTTGCCTCCCTCTTTCTGCTGGCCTTTCCCTTGCTGATCCTCTTTCTCTCCGGCTGCGAAAAAGTCATCGATGTGGATTTGAATGAATCGGAACCGGCCTTAGTTATCGAAGGTAACCTGTCGCAGAACGAAGGCACTCTTGAAGTAAAAATATCAAATACTGCCAGTTATTTCAGTAATCAGCCAATGCCTAAAGTGGAAGAAGCCTCTGTTATGCTTACAAATGGCCCCGGGTTTCAATTGCAGGCCGAACAGACCGAACCCGGCCTATACCGGCTGGATGATTTGCCGGTTAACTTTAATTCGGTTTATCGCCTGACGGTTAAAATGGATGGACAGGAATATACAGGTGTATCGACCCTCAACCCGCTGGTGAAAATCGATTCAATAGCCTACGAATACCAGCAGGAGCAGATTTTCTTCGAAGGCGGCTACCGCGTACTGCTTTATTTTACCGATCCCGGTGAAGAGGAAAACTACTACAGGGTGAAGCTGTACAAAAATGGCGAACGGTTCGACGAGGTGGATGATTTAATTATATTCGACGACAGCAGTCTGGATGGTAAAAGCATCCAGGTTCGCTTAAGAGGCCAACTGTTTGAACCACAAGATACTGTTAAGGTGGAACTGCTTTCGATCGATTACAATGCATGGGAATACTTTTCCTCCCTGCGCGAAGTGGCCAATCTGAACCCTGGCTCACCATCGCCTGCCAATCCTTTGTCGAACCTCTCCAATGGTGCATTGGGCTATTTCTCCGCATGGACCTCCAGCACCAGGGAACTAATCATTCCCGAATAGCTGAAACCGCGTCCGGATAATTCTTGCATCAAGCTCTATAATAACCCTCCTGTTTTCCGAATAATGGCTGATTCCGTCCTGTTTACCGAACGAATGGCAATCTGGATGAGAAAGAAGCAATTCTGTCCCAGTCAGGAATACACCATTCACGCAATTGAGAAATATAACCCCAAACAATTAATGGCCTGATCTTTGATTAATCCTGAACCGTTTTACGCTAACATGCCATAATATGCTTTTAATTTTGTAATGTTTTAGGGGGTATGTTAACCAATCAGTTTATACGAAATATCTTTTACGGCAGCAGCAATCTCTAATAACATACTAAGCTGACCGGAATTGTTCATTGTAAGTGAATTCAAAAAACAATATTGAAATATTAATGAGATGAGAAAAACCTTTTATTTGATTATGATGGTATTAATAACGGCAGGGTTGTTTAAAGCCTGCAACAATCCGGAAAAATCAACCGGGATTAATTTAGATGATCTGGATACTACGGTAGATCCGGCATACGATTTCGACCAGTATGCCAACGGCGGGTGGAAAGTCCATAACCCGCTTCCGGGCGACAAGAGCCGTTACGGGAGCTTCGACAAGTTACGGGATGAAGCCGAGAAACAGTTGCAAACGCTGTTTAAGGAAATCACCATGGCTGAGCATGAGCCCGGTTCCTATGGGCAAAAAATTGCCGATTTTTATAACGAGGGCATGGATACCGTAAAAATTGAAGAGCTGGGTGCAGCGCCCCTCAGGCCTTACCTCGAAGAGATAGCCGCTGCAGAAACCATTGAAGATATCCAGGAACTGGTTATCAAATACCACCTGACGGGTAATGGCACGCTGTTCTCATTTTTTGGTTCGGCCGACAAGCAAAACAGCGACTGGGTAATTGCCCAGCTTTACCAGGGTGGCCTTGGACTGAGTGACCGTGATTACTACGTTAGCCAGGACGAACGCTCGAAAGAGATTCGCAAAGAGTATGTAGATCACATGTCAAAAATGTTAATGCTGGTGGGCGACAGTGAAGTTGTTGCCAAAGAAAAGGCTCAGACCATTATGGACATTGAAACCCGCCTGGCCGAAGCTTCGATGACACGTCTGGAGCGCCGCGATCCGCATGCTACCTATAACAAGATGAACCTTGCCGGACTGGCTGAACTCTCTCCGGAGTTCAACTGGAACGGATTCTTTACCACGCTTGGCTTCCCTAATCAGGAGGAGATTAATGTGGGCATGCCCGGTTTCTTTAAGGAAGTAAGCGCCATGATGGCCGAAATTCCGGTCGACGACTGGAAAGCTTACCTGAGCTGGAACATGATTAACGGGGCAGCGCCTTACCTGTCGACCGATTTTGTTGACCAGGATTTCAACTTCTATGGCAAAGTGATGAGCGGACAGGAAGAGAACCGTGCCCGTTGGAAAAGGGTGCAGGGCAACACCAGCAGCGCCCTGAGCGAGGCCATCGGTCAGCTTTATGTGGCCGAATACTTTCCGCCCGAAGCCAAGGAACGGATGGTCGACCTTGTTGAAAACCTCAGAGTTGCCCTGGGGCAGCGTATCGATGAGCTGGAATGGATGGGCGATTCAACAAAACTAATGGCTCATGAAAAACTGGCTACAATTAATGTGAAGATTGGTTACCCCGACAAGTGGCGCGATTATTCAGGGCTTGAAGTTCAGCGCGACAGTTATTTTGAGAACGCCATGCGCTCACGTTTATTCAATGCAGAGTACTTTCGTGATAAAATTAACAAGCCGGTCGATAAATCGGAATGGTATATGCCGCCACAGATGGTGAATGCCTATTACAGTCCGGCGATGAATGAAATTGCATTCCCTGCCGCCATTTTGCAACCTCCGTTCTTCTACCTCGATGCCGACGATGCCGTGAACTACGGCGCTATTGGAGTGGTAATCGGTCATGAAATCACCCACGGGTTCGATGACCAGGGGCGTAAGTACGACAAGGAAGGAAACCTGAACGACTGGTGGACTGAGGAAGATGCCCGGCGATTCGACGAAAGGGCACAGGTGCTTGTAGACCAGTACAACGAATTTATGGTGCTCGATACCATACCTGCCGATGGAAAACTCACCCTGGGTGAAAACATTGCCGATCTTGGCGGACTGAACATTGCCTACCAGGCATTCCATAACGCCAGCGATCAGGAAGACCCCATCGACGGGTTCACGCCCGACCAGCGCTTCTTCCTTTCGTATGCTCATGTATGGGCAGGCAACGTGCGCAACAAGGAAATCCTGCGCCTTACAAAAGAGGATGTCCACTCACTGGGCAGATATCGTGTGCTGGGGCCACTGCGCAATATACCACAGTTTCATGCTGCCTTTGATGTAAATGAAGGCGATTACATGTACCTTCCCGAAGAACAGCGCGCAGATATCTGGTAGGGATAATTCATAGTAAAATAATTCGGAAGGGTTCAGTTTGGCTGGGCCCTTTTTTTGTGGTTAACCATAAAGAAGTGCTTTGAGTATATGGAATATTTTGCTTTTCTTATAATTTCTGGGAGGCTTATTTAACTCCCAATTGGAAATGTGTTCATCAATTAAGATTATATTTGTAGTAGAAAATAATATCCTGAATCGATATGACAGACTATGACATACGTTGGAAACAACGATTCGCAAATTTTGATAAAGCGTTTAAGCAACTGGAACGTTTTACCGAAGCTGAAAATCTTAACGAGATGGAACAACAAGGGCTTATAAAAGCATTTGAATACACTTATGAGCTGGCATGGAAAACATTGCAGGATTTGCTGAAAGAAAAAGGTTATATTGGGATTGCAGGGCCTAAACCTGTCATTGAACAAAGCTTTCAGGATGGCTATATTGCTGACGGAATTGGCTGGACACGAATGCATAAGAGCAGAAATCTTACCAATCATACTTATGATGAAGAAACTGCAGAAGAAATCATAGAATATATCAGGGCAGAATATATACAATTGCTGGGTGATTTAAGGGAAAGACTGATGAATGAATAAGAAGCAAATATGGTTTTGCATTCGGACACTACAAAATATGGATTAAGGGTCAATGATCTCAAACAGATGGTTTCACTGCTTCAACAAAACAATAAAGTTGAACAGGTGATCCTGTTTGGTTCACGGGCAAAGGGGAATTTCGAAAATGGCTCCGACATTGATCTTGCCCTGAAAGGCAAAAATTTAAACCTGGATGATATTTTGAACCTGTCGATTGACTTCGACCAGCTTGATTTACCCTATAAGTTTGACCTGGTAATCTACGACCGGATCAAAGACTTAGCGCTGGTGGATCATATCGACAAAGTTGGTGTTGTTCTTTTTGACAGAATTGATAAATGCAATGACCGCATGTCGGGTTAAGGTTTCAAAAGCTATTTATAGTGAAAAGCCTTTAAGAGATTGAATAAGATTACAGGAACAAACAACAAATTCTATGAAACTCACAACGCTCATCGAGAACCTGGTATACCAGCCGGGGCTGGTTTCAGAGCACGGCCTGTCGTTTTACCTCGATACCGGCCGGCGCAGGATCCTTTTCGACACCGGTCAGAGTGCTGCCTTTTTAGCGAATGCCCGGGCACTCGACATCGACATCAGCAAGGTGGATGCACTTGTTATCAGTCACGGCCATTACGACCATACCGGCGGCCTGGTGGCCTTCCTTGAAGTGAACAGCGATGCTCCGGTATATTTGAAAAAGGAAGCGCTCGGTAAAAAATACAACAACAGCCGGAGTTTCATAGGTACACCTGCCGTTCCGGAAAAGTACAGGAGCCGCATTCATTTTGTAGAGGAGGTTACCGAAATTGACGAAGGCGTTTATATTGTACCTGATATTCCTGTTATCCATGCTAAAGATACCAGTTTCGATTATTTTTATACCGGTAAAGAGGAGGGGGCAGCCCATGATGAGTTCAACGATGAACTGTTCCTTGCCATTGTAAACGACAATAAGTTGTCGGTGCTCAGCAGCTGCTCGCACCGGGGAATAAGCAATATTTTAGAAGAAGCCCGCAGGCTTTTCCAGTTGCCTGTAAACCTGGTAACCGGTGGCTTCCATTTAAAGAATGCACCGCAGGAACAATACCAGTCGGTGCTGAAATATTTAAACGAACTGAACCCTGAGAACGTGGGTATTTGCCACTGCACCGGTGTTGAAAACTTACCGGGTATGGTAAAGGAAGCCGGTGGCAGGGTGTTTTACAACTACACCGGGAATATAGTCAAGATTTAAGACATACAATTAATGATTGATTTTTTTAAGGCGCTTTCGTGCACACTGTTCATGATGTTTAACAACCGATTCCTTTTCTGCCGGGGTTAGCCCCTCGAACCAGTAAAACTTCTCTTCAAATGACGAATGGGTTATCGGATAGACATGACAGGTTGTTAACCTGCGTCCATACGGGCAATGGTACAAATTCCCGTAAAAAGAAATGTACTTCATATTAAAAATTTACAGATGGTTTCTCTACTCCTGTTAAAAAAAACAGAATGAAAAAAGTTTTGTTCAATCAACAACCTGGATTAATTTGCCACGTATAAACATATAAACTTAAAATAAATCGTGACCAGAGAAAGTAAATTTACATTGCCAAACCTCCTTTCATTTTACCGGATAGTTACATTTCCGGTGGTTTTGTTTGCTGCTGTTAGCGGCCATGAAAATGTTTTTGTTATCCTGCTGATGGTTAACCTGGTGACGGATATTCTTGACGGGTGGATTGCACGAACATTCCATATGCAGACTGAATTTGGTGCACGTCTCGATTCGATTGCAGATACAGGAACCTACATCCTTGCTTTTGCGGGAATTTTTCTTTTTAAAGCATCGGAATTCAATCCCTACCTGGTGAGTTTCAGCATTTTTATATCTCTTTTTGTTGTTGCCAATCTGTTGTCGCTGCTGAAGTTTAAACGACTGCCCAGCCTGCACCTATATTCCTGGAAGATAGGCGGGTACATCCAGGGGTTCTTCTTTTTCACACTATTTGTCTTTGATTTTTATGCTGGTTTTTATTATATAATGATTTTCTGGGGCATTTTAGCTTTTAGCGAACACATTTTAATTCAGCTTATGATTGGTCGAATGCAATCAAATTTAAAAGGGCTGTTTTGGGTATTGAAAAGCAGGAAGACCGTTTAGGTGCTTGTACTAAAAACTATCCGTGCAATCCGTGGATTAAAAAGAAGAAAAAGATGGTCCACTAATTACACTAATCACACGAAAAAAAGAATTCGTGTAAATCCGTGCAATCCGTGGATAAAAAAAAGAAAAAAGATGATCCACTAATTACACCAATTACACGAAAAAAAGAATTCATGCAAATCCGTGCAATCTTTAGATAAAAAAGAAGAAAAAGATGGTCCACTAATTACACTAATTACACGAAAAAAAGAATTCGTGCAATGCAGTGGAATTCATGGATAAAAAAATACAAATTATATTTTCTTACACCAAAATTTTGTACATTAGTGCGATTAGAATAGAATCCAATTTTATAAGTAAAGAGGTAAAAAGAAAGCACAATGGATCTATTGGCTCAGCAAGAATATTTAATTTATAAACAAGAGAGCTTTAAAATAATTGGTGCTTGCATGGAGGTGCATAAAGTGTTAGGCTGTGGATTTTTAGAAGCCGTCTATCAGGAGGCATTAGCCATAGAATTTGAGCGTCGGAAAATTCCTTACGAGCAGGAAAAAAGTTTACATATACAGTATAAGAAGCGTTTGTTAAAGAAAACCTATGATGCTGATTTTGTTTGCTACGAAAAAATAATTGTCGAAATAAAAGCCATTGGTGAACTTCATTCATCAAACATAGCCCAAACGCTGAATTATTTGAAAGCAACTGATTTTAAACTGGGACTGCTGGTAAATTTCGGTGCAACCAGCCTTCATTATAAAAGAATTGTTCTGTAGGAAAATCCACTAAATAAATTAATTCAATTCGTGCAAACCCGCAGATAATAAAAGAAGAAAAATATGATCCACTAATTACACAAAAAAAAAGAATTCGTGTAAATCCGTGCAATTCGTGGATAAAAAAAAGAAAAAGATTATCCACTAATTACACTAATTACACGAAAAAAAGAATTCGTGCAAATCTGTGGAATTCGTGGATAAAAAAAAGAAAAAGATGATCCACTGCTAAAGCATTATCTTTAGTGGTACATTTTAATGTATTGAGATAGAACTATCAAATAACCTGAGAAAAAATGGCGGTTCCAACAACAAGAACAAAAGAAAAGGCTGAAATAAGAATTAATTCCGACAAATGTAACGGTTGCGGGCTCTGTGTGGATGTTTGCAAGGATTTCAGCATCAGGCTTGAAAAGGGTAGGGTGACGTTGAGCAATAACCCAGTGTTTGGCTGTATTGGATGCGGGCATTGTATGGCTGTTTGTCCGGAGGAGGCAATACAAATTTATGGCCGTGAGTTGTCGCCTGCCGATTTGTTTGATTTACCTGCCCGGGAACAGGCAGCCGGTTTTAACCAGCTTATGGCACTATTTAAGAGAAGGAGAAGCATCAGGGAGTTTCGTGATAAGGAAGTGGAGCCTGGCATTGTTGAAAAGATACTGGAAGCTGCAGGAACTTCGCCCATGGGGCTTCCTCCATCGGATGTAAATGTATTGGTTCTTGCCAATAAGAAGATGGTACACACATTTGCTGCCGACTTTTGCACCTATCTCTCGGGCATGAAATGGTTTGTCTCCGGCTGGTTCCTGGCGCTTATGCGTCCGTTTTGGGGAAAAGCAAACAATGAGCTGTTTAAAGGTTTTGTGAAGCCGCTTTTTAAGGTATACACTGAAAATATGGATGCCGGTATCAACCTGGTGACTTACGATGCCCCCGTGGCTATGTATTTCTACGGATCTCCCTATGCCGATCCGGCCGACCCGGTTGTTGCAGCTACCACCGCAATGTATGCAGCTGAGTCGTTCGGGCTTGGTACATGCATGATTGGAGGAATACATCCATTAATTCAGAATGGTAAAAGAGCCCACATGCTGCGCGAAAAGTACAACATCAAATACACCAGCCGCGAAGGATTGTTTGTAATTATGGGCTATCCTGCCGTTAAATACAGGAAAGGGATTAAAAGAACATTTGCTTCCACCGCAATTATGAATTAAATCGTCAATGATATATAACGGGAAAATGATAATTGTTAAGAACTACAATAGGCAGAATTAAGAAAGCAGGATTTCATAGCGGTGGCCTTGCATAATTCAGTCATGTATTCTCATTCCACAAATCGCAATAAATATGGTTTTTAACAGAAATTTGTATCTTTTAAAAAAAATAAATTATGGGATTAGTACTGACAAACAGGACAATTGATAAATACTTTGGTTTTCTTTCACGCTTAGACAATGGCTCTAAGAAGAGACTCATTATAAAGTTGACAGAATCAATAGAAGACAAGAAAAAAACAACAATCAGCCTGAAAGACTTATCAGGAGCATGGGAAGACTCTAGAGATTCTGATGAAATAATTAAAGAAATTAGAAATTCAAGAGTTAATAAACAAGATAACCTGGAATTTTAATGAACTATCTACTTGATACCAATGTTTGGATGTAGTGCAGTTGAAAATGACCTGATAATGATTACTGAAAACGTGAGCGAATTTGAAAGAATTTCTAATATAAAAATTGAAAACTGGGTGGATAGAGGAAAATAGAATCTCTTGCCAATCGGTTAGCCTGCCCTGCCAACAATTACTCAATACAAAAATAGTTGCATATGATTCATAATTGGTGTATTTTTACATCAAAAATATAATGCTATGCCAAGACAAAGTATATCTTTCACGAAACCAAATGATGAATGGTTAAAAGCTCAAATAGATAACGAGGAATATTCCAGTAAAAGTGAACTTGTAAATGATTTGATTAGACAGGCTCGTAAACAACATGCTCAAATTGACTGGATTAGGGGAAAACTAGAATCATCCGAAAGAAGTGGATTTACAAATGACACCAAAGAACAAATTTTAAAACAGTCAAAGTCGTTACTTAATGGCTGAATATAGGTTAAGTAATGCAGCAAAAGAGGATTTGATTCGCATTCATCATTTTGGGGTCAAAAAGTTTGGAATAACTCAAGCAGACAAATACTTTGATTCATTTTTTGATTATTTTGAAATAATTGCCCAAAGGCCATTTTCATTTGAATCAGTGGATTATTTAAAAGAAGGCTATAGAAGATGCCCTTGTGGCTCTGACACTATATATTTCAGAATTAATGATAATATGGTTGAGATAATGGCTATTGTTGGAATGCAGGATTTGAAAAATATACTTTAATTTTTTATAACTAAATTTTGTTACAAATTAAAAAGCACTGTTGGCAACCGGGTAGCCTGCCCTGCCAGCATACGCTGACAGGGAGAAGCTCTCACACCATCCGTCAGCTGTCCGACGGTTCGTTAGGTCATCAGGAAACCGGGGGCACTAGTCTCATCCCAATTAACAGGTTTAATTGCAGGGTTCCAGTAATGGGCTTTAAACCCACTTAAAATATTTCTTGCTACATTTTTAATGTTTATTCCTGAATATTTGTATTTCTCAACATTTTTTCAGAGCTTACAGTAAAGTGTGCAAATGCTCATTCCGGGCACACCCAAAGTGCAATTATGAACACGACAATATGAAGCAAACAATTTTAGGAGCAGGTGGGGCAATAGGCATTGAACTCGCCAAAGCCTTGAAGGATTACACATCAGATATAAGACTGGTAAACAGAAATCCTGTCAAGGTAAATTCAACGGACAGTTTATTTCCTGCTGACCTTACCAAAAAGGATGACGTTTTTAAAGCGATAGAAGGTTCAAAAATTACTTATGTAACAATTGGTTTTCCCTATAAGACAAAAGTATGGAAACAAATTTGGATACCTTTTATGCAAAACGTTATTGCAGCTTGTTTAGAATATAATTCTAAGCTTGTATTTTTCGACAATGTATATGCTATTGGTGGTGATAATGTAAATCACATAACAGAAAATTCACCAATAAGCCCAACAAGCAAGAAAGGTGAAATCCGTGCAGAAGTTGACAGACTCATTCTGGAGAGTATTGACAAAAACAATTTGCAGGCAATCGTTGCAAGAGCACCTGATTTCTTTGGTGGTACATCAAAAGCCAATAGCATACTGATAAACCTTATATACGATAACCTTGTAAAAGGCAAAAAAGCACAATGGTTCTGTAATTCCAAAGTAGTTCACTCAGTGGGTTATGTTCCAGACCTTTCCAAAGGAACAGCTTTACTCGGAAATACTCCACAAGCCTTCAATCAGATTTGGAATTTGCCAACTGACCCGCAGAGAATTACAGGTGAAGGTTGGATAAACCTTTTTGCTTCTGCAATGGAAACGAAAAATAATTATACCGTTCTTCCTAATTGGCTGCTTAGAAGTCTTGGTCTGTTTGTTCCGGTAATGAGTGAACTCGCGGAAATGAACTATCAATACGACAGAGACTATTTCTTTGACAGCACTAAATTCAATGACTATTTTAATTATAAACCGACACTGAATGCAGTTTCAGTAAAACAAGCAATTGAACAAATAAAAAACACTGACGAAACAAAAGACAAGAGAACAACGACCCGCTAACATTATTTGTGCACATGCTCATACCGGGCATATACCCCAAGGCAGAGCCGAAGATTTACTGATAGCCGGAATGTTTAAGTTATCTGACAGACCAGGCATCAGGGCAGGATACCGGATACTCGAAGGCGGTGCAGATAACGATGAAGTTTACAAATTTTTCTTTATTCAATTATGAATCTGCAGGTATAACTTATACTTTGAAGACAGAAAAGTAAAATTAAAACAGCATAATTTTGATTATTGAGCTCCGGTAAAGAATCAGATTTCGTGGTTTCAAACTTTCAAAAGATTAATCTGTAAGAATTATAAAAAATGAAATACTCAATATACATTTTCGTTGCTATTTTTCTTTTTGGATTCTCCCTACAAAAGGGTAACCAACGAGTTTATCGTTTGGATGGTTCCCAGATACTTTATTCGGAACTCGATAAAAAGGTACAAACGCTTGTCGATACGGCAAAGGTTACTGGTTTTTCTTTAACAATCTTCAACCGTGACACTGTGGTTTATCAAAAAGCATTTGGCTATTCGAATTATAATTTGAAAGACAGTCTTGAAGTGGAAGATGTATTTTACGGAGCCTCTTTAAGCAAATCGGTTTTTGGATATCTTGTAGCAGAGCTTGCACACGAAGGAATTATTGACCTTGATAAACCTATACAGGAGTATTTGGATGTACCCATTCCTGAAATGAAATTTGAAAAAGAATGGCGGGGCTTTACGAATTTGGCAGATGATGAAAGGTACAAAAAAATTACTGCAAGAATGTGCCTTTCTCACACTACCGGATTACCTAACTGGAGATGGATAAGCCGGACAAATGAATTCACCCCGGAAGGGAAAATTCACTTTTACTTCGACCCCGGAACCCAATACAGTTACTCTGGTGAAGGAATGATGTTATTGCAATATGTCATTGAAGAAATTACGGGAAAAGGATTGGAGCAGTTGGCACGGGAACGAATTTTTGACCCTTTAAAAATGGATATGACAAGTTACATTGGACAACAGCGTTTTGAAAACAAATATTGCAACGGCCATACAACAGAACAGAAAGTAATTAAAAAGGATGTTTCGGATGAAGTAGCGGCAGCAGGATCGATGAGTACAACACCGGCAGATTATTCAAAATTTATGGAGCATATACTATCCTTGTAATCAGACAGTTCACCTGTGACGGCATCGATGTTTGACCCAAATATAACTATAACTTCAAAAAAGCAATTTGGGGAACTGTCGCTGGAAAAAACCAATGAGAATGATGAAATTAATTTAAGCTATGGATTAGGATGGGGGATATTCACAACTCCTCACGGACATGGTTATTTTAAAGAAGGACACGGAGAGGGATTTCAACATTATTCCGTGATCTTTCCTGAAAAAGATATGGGTATTCTATTAATGTCAAACAGCGATAATGCAGAAAGCATTTTCAAAGAAGTATTGGAAATTGGAATTGGGGATACTTTCACGCCATGGTTCTGGGAAGGCTACACTCCATATAATGAATAATCAAAAATATTCATATTCAGACTAATGTCAATCGACAATGAAGTTTAGGGTTGATAGCCTAAATGTTAATAAAAAAAGACAGGAAATGTCATTTTAGTGCAACTCAAAGCAGAATCAACAAAAAACAGGCTCGGTTAAATTTTTATCGTTAACTTTAAATTACTAAACGGCATGATGCTAATACATTGCCGGGAAGGGAATAGTTAAACAAATTATGTAAGGATAAAAATGCACTGAAATGAAACTGGAAGACCTGGGATACAACAACAGCCTTAAGTGGGAGAAGGAACAGATTCCTGAAGATTTTGAACCGGGAAGGGTGGTATCGGAGCACAAGGAACGGTACATTGTTAAAACAGAAACGGGCGAATACGAAGCCGAGATTACCGGCAATATGCGTTATACGGCTCAGGGCAGGGAAGACTTTCCGGCCGTGGGCGATTGGGTGGTGCTGGCCGTTCTCGATGATGAGTTCGCTATTATTCATAAAATACTTCCGCGCTTCTCTCTTATTAAGCGGCAGGCTGTGGGGCAATCGGGCGAAATACAGGTAATAGCAACCAACATCGACTTTGCTTTTTTGGTGCAGGCAGTCGACCGCGACTTTAACATCAACCGGCTGGAACGCTACCTGGCAATTTGCTGGTCGTCGAAAGTAAGCCCGGTAATTGTGCTTACCAAAACCGACCTGGCAGAAGAAGCAAGACTCCTGGAATTAACAGATAACATCAGGCGTCGGCTAGAGCATGTGCCTGTTATTGCCATCAGCAACGAGACGCAGAGCGGGTACGAAGCCTTAAGTCAACTAATTGAAAAGGGTAAGACCTATTGCATGCTGGGGTCGTCGGGAGTGGGAAAGTCTACCTTATTAAACAACTTGTCGGGCAGGTCGGTAATGAAAACCAACGACATAAGTAAAAGCACAGGCAAGGGCAGGCACATTACCAGCCACCGGGAGTTGATTGTACTGGATAACGGGGGAATACTTATTGACAATCCGGGTATGCGGGAAGTGGGCATTGCCGATGCTGCCGGTGGACTGGAAACGGCATTCGATAAAATTACGGAACTGTCGAAGCATTGCAGGTTCAAAGACTGTACTCACATCACTGAAACCGGCTGTGCCGTGCTTGAAGCAGTGGAGAAAGGGGAGCTGGACAGCAACGCATATGAAAACTACCTGAAAATGGAGCGGGAGAGGGCACATTTCGAAACTACAGCTGCCGAACGGCGAAAGAAGGAGAAAATGTTTGGCAAAGTAGTAAAGGATTACATTAAAAAAGACATAAAAAACAGGAAGTACTAGTCGTACTGAATAGGTTTAAATGGAATTGAAGAGATGAAAAGTTGAAATAATAACAGGAGAAACCCCAAAAAACAATAATGATGAAACGAATAAAATTTAAAAAAATAGATGCTTTTGCTACAGGTAAGTCGGAAGGAAACCCTGCCGGATGCATTTGGCTGGATGAACCGGGCGAATTGTCGGCCACGGAAATGTTACAGATAGCGAAAGAGATGAAGGGATTTGTAAGCGAAGTTGGGTATGCAACACCTGTTTCGGAGAATGAGTATGATTTAAAGTACTACTCATCGGAACGGGAACTTGATTTCTGCGGGCATGTAACCATTGCCACCATGTACGACATCGTTAAAACAAATGAACCTACTGCTCATGAAAGCTATCAGATAAATACAAACAGGGGCAGGCTAATGGTTGAAAACAGAATTAAATCGGATGATTCGGTGTTTGTTATGTCACCTGATCCGGTTGAGAATAACAATGTACCCGATATTTCCGAAATAGCTGCAAAGCTTAGAATAAATGAATCGGAAATTAACAGCAGGTTGCCAATAACTATTATCAATGCCGGACTGGAAACTCTGGTTGTACCTATTTCCACACTTGATTCAATCCTGGGCATTCAACCCGATCTGGATGAACTGAAGGACTTTTGCTATAAGTCGGGGGTCGACATTATAGAAGTGTTTACACCCGACGTCTATGAAAAAACGAATGACTACCGGACTCGTGTATTTGCCCCCACCTTTGGCTATATTGAAGACCCTGCGACAGGCTCAGGCAATTCAGCATTCGGGTATTACCTGTTAAACAATGACCTTTGGAAGAATGAAACAATTACAATTGAGCAAAACGGGAAGTGGGAACAATACAACGTGGTGAAGCTGCAGAAGAAGGCCGATGAAAACGATAACCAGCGGGTGTGGTTTGGGGGAGGGGCAATTAGCCGGATTGAGGGGGAATACATCATTTACCCTTAGCCGGACCAATGGAATTTAATTTATAAAACCATATGTATTATGAAACTAAAAACCGATCGCAGAACCCTTATAAGATGGAAAATCTACATCGACCGGGCTAAAATGTATGTGGGTTACATCCAGTTCCTGATGATAGCCTTTGTGCTCCTGGAAGCCTATAAGGAAACCACCCTGGGAAGGCTGGTATTTGATAATATGCTCCTTTCCGTGCCCGTAATCTTTTTAGTATTTATATTGCTTTCCCTTATTATAGGCCGGATTGATACCCTCCTTGGGTTAAGGGAAGAAGAGCTGCGAAATTCATCAACATCAAATCCGGTTATGCGTGAAATTTTAAAACACGTAACTGAGATAAAAAGAGATTTGGAGGAAATGAAGTCGAATGCAGTAAAACTGAAATAAATTTTGGAGAGACCATTGCCTATCATTCCAATTAATAAAGCTGTATTTTAATGAGTTATTACTTTATTGCCCGTATCAGGATAAACGATGAGTTGGAATACCAAAAGTATATTGACAAATCGGGAGCGGTTTTTAAAAAATACAATGGAGAATATTTAGCGGTTGAGAATGCGCCTCTGGTTCTTGAAGGAGCTTTCGATTATTCTAGGCTGGTACTAATACGGTTTAACAGCAAACATGATTTTGAAACATGGTATAATTCGGCTGATTACCAGGAAATATTAAAGCACAGACTAAATGCCGCCGAATGTGATACTATTTTGGTTAAAGGATTAAATGATGAATTATAAGTTGCTTAAAAAACAATCTTAATTGAAATGCAGCAAATAATTATATACATGCTGCAGTAATACTTTATTGTAGTGAGAGAAATGAAATTAAAAAAAATCATATAGACGCTGACTGATCCCTTATTTATGGATAATTTCAAAAAAAGCATCGACAGACAGATAACCTTCAACCAGGGAAAAAACATTCTTCACAATAAGCCTGGACCGTTCAGATTCATCAGCGAAACAACAGGGGGTGTTGGTAAAATGACTGATATGGACAATGCATCCCTGCAGGTACTGATTGATTACACCACCTATAAAGCCCTTGAAGAGTTCTGCCGTGTCAATCAGTACTATTCATTCAACACCGAAGCGAAGGAGGAGCTTAGGGGCATTTATGCAGATTTATTTGAAGCTGTTAAAGCTGATGTACGCGAAGAAGTCGATTCACATGAGCATTACGTCAGGCTCAGGAACTGGCTGATAAAATACAATGCTTTTGCAGGTAACCTTTACGGCGAATCGGGTGAAAATATTGAACCGGTTGCGTGTTCGGAATACAGTGCCCATATTCAGGTTGATATCCTTCAGGTAGATAGTGAGAACATTCTACAGCCTGTTCTGGATATCGGCTGCGGCAAACAGGGAATGTTGGTTTCCCACTTCATGTCAAAAGGTATTGAGGCTTGTGGCATAGACCGGTTCAGCTTTACCAGGCCGAACCTCTTTACAGCCGACTGGCTCGAGTACGATTACGGTGTGAGCAAATGGGGCACTGTAATCAGCCACCTTGGTTTCACCAATCATTTTAGCCACCACAACCTGAGGGAGGATGGAAACTACCTGGCATACGGTAAAACCTACATGAAGATTCTTCAATCATTGAAAATTGGCGGCTCCTTCCATTATGCTCCCGGTTTGCCCTTTATTGAAAAGTACCTCGATGACCAAAGATATGCACTCACAGTGCACCCGATTGAAGGGCATGATTTTAAAACTGTAGTTATAAAGCGTCTGGCATAATACCATGAAGGATTCCTGGCAGAAACCGGCATTGTCTGTTGAATAAAAACCTCTGTCTTTTATGATTCCAAGATTATTATTTCAGCTTGTCCCACCTGTCCCATGTGTCCCCGAAATAGTTTACAGCATAAATATTAAAAAATTATCTTTGCCTGAAATAAATCCGGTCAGGTTGATTTCTACTTTGCTGCCTGATTCTATTAGAAACAGAATATTAACCAAAATCAAAAATAAATGCGATCATTATTAGCGGCATTCATCCTTCTTTTAGCAATAACAGGCTGTCAGACACAGCCGCTTCAAAAAACAACTTCTGATTTACTTACCTATTGCAACCCTATAGACTTAAGTTACCGGTTTATGCCGGAGGAACCTTCAAGGAGGGAAGCTGCTGACCCCTCAATCGTGTGGTTCAAAGACAGGTATTTCCTTTTTGCGTCCAAATCGGGTGGCTACTTTCATTCGAAGGACCTGGCTTCATGGACACTTATAGAAACCAATCAGATTCCGGTGGAAGAATATGCACCCACTGCCATTGTTTTGAACGATACAATATACTTTATGGGCTCATCGAATGAAAAAAGCACCATTTACAAGAGCGGCAACCCGTTAAGTGGCCAATGGCAGCAAGCCGTGGAGGAACTGGATATGCCTGTTTGGGACCCTGCCTTCCTGAAGGATGACGATGACCGTGTATACCTTTACTGGGGGTGCTCCAATGAAAAGCCCATCTACGGCGTTGAGGTGGATTACAGGAACGGTTTTGCATTTAAGGGTGAGCCTCAGGAGTTGATTCATCAAAATCCTGCAATACACGGTTGGGAAGTTCCCGGCGATTATAACACACTCGTGAACCAAAAGCCCTGGATCGAGGGAGCCTGGATGACAAAGAAAGACAGAACCTATTACCTCCAGTATTCAGGTCCTGGCACGGAATATAAAAGCTATGCCGACGGAGTATATGTATCGCAAAATCCACTTGGTCCTTTTGAGTTACAGGATCACAATCCGTTTGTGTATAAACCTGAAGGATTTGCTGCCGGAGCGGGTCACGGAAGTTCCTTTACAGATGAATATGGGAATGCCTGGCACATCGGCACAATTACCATTTCCCAAAAACAGGTCTTTGAGCGAAGACTGGGAATGTACCCGGTATTTTACGATGACGACGGAACAATGTATTCGGTAACCAAATTTGGCGATTACCCGATGGTTATCCCTCAGCATAAAGCAAGCGGCTTCGACGACATCTTCCCGGGCTGGATGTTGCTTTCTTATGATAAGAATGTGGAAGTATCATCAGTGATCGATTCCCTTCCTCCAGCTAATATGACCGATGAAGATATTCGTACATACTGGGCTGCTGAAAGCGGAGATGAAAACGAATTTGCTATTCTAGATTTGGGCGAAGAATACGATGTTTATGCCCTTCAGATTAACTTCGCTGAACACAATACCGAAATTTACGACAGGCAGGAAAACCTGCGCCACCAATATATTTTAGAGTATTCCAATGACGGCAGTAACTGGGAGATCGTGGCCGATAAATCGGATAACACAAACGACAATACACACGATTACATCCGGCTGGAGAACAGTGTAGCATGCAGGTTCATTAAAATCACCAATATTGAAGTCCCGGGAGGGCACTTTGCGCTCAGCGGTTTCAGGGTATTTGGCAAAAGTAATGGAGAGAAGCCGGCAATGATAAATAGTTTGAAGGCTGAAAGAAATCAGAGTGATAAAAGGAGTGTCGAACTCAGCTGGGAAAAAGCGGAAGATGCAACAGGTTATAATATTAGCTTTGGTACTGACAAAAATAAGCTGTACCACAACTATATGGTATATGCCGACACCTCGGTTACCATAAACAGCCTGCATGCCGAAAAGCCTTATTATTTCACCATTGAGGCTTTTAATGAAAACGGGATAACCGATAGTGAGATCATTGTACTGTCGGATTAGAGTACATGCATTAAGTACCTGATTGTGTTACCAGGCAATGTACCAACTTAAATGTATAAGAATTATTTGAGCCTTAGGTATCAACTATAGATTAACTTGAAACAGGAGGGTTTTCCGCTTACAATTCTCTATGATGCTTTTAATGCAGTGCCCAAGGTTTTGGTTTATTTTGCTATTGTAATTGGATATAAATGCCGTATTTCAATTATTCCTTTCTTGTTGTAAACTATTTACTATTAGTACCGTTTATGATTTAAATCACCCAAATGTGTGAAAGATGTAAATTAAAACATCAATAATGTAAAATATACATGCCTGAGGGGCTGTACTTTTATAGGTTCTAATAATGTAAGTTATTAAAGGCATTCATAAAAGTAGTAAATTAGTATAAAAATAAATATTATGGCAAAATCGCAAGAAGGTAAAGAGAAAAAGAATGTAAAAAAGGAAGCTTTAAAAAGCCTTAAAGAAAAAAGAGCCGATAAATCAGCTAAAAAAGCAGGGAAAAGCAACTCTGGTATATAAATTAAATCCTGATTAATTCAATTTAATTATTTGAAGAAGCACTCTGTTTTTATCACAAATGAGAGAGGAACAGCCAGGGGTTTCTCTATGTACTTTTCAATGCATGGATGAGAAATTATAACCAAAGCGTATTGAAAAGATAATAAAGAAGCATTGCAACTTTCCTTGCAAATGAAATAAACGAACTTATATTCAATCCTAAGCACATTAATACTTAAAAGATGAAGATTACATATATAGCCACATACCCGCCCCGCGAATGTGGCATCGGAACATTTACAAACAACCTGTTTAAATCGATGCTAAATGGAAGTGCAAACCAGAACGAAAAGCATGAGGGTTTTGTAGTTGCATTAAACGATAACGATCTCACCTATAAATATCCTGAAGAAGTTAAATTGACAATCAGGCAGGATCATCAGGAAGATTATCTTAAGGCAGTAAAGTACATTAATCTGAGTGGAGCCGATGTTTGTATACTCCAGCATGAATTTGGCATATTTGGCGGAGGTAGCGGAGTTTACATTCTTCCTTTGCTTCACAGGTTGGAGATACCGCTAATTGTCACCCTTCATACTATACTAAAAACGCCATCCTACAACGAAAAAGCGGTTTTGAAAGAAATTTGCAAAATGGCTCAAAAGATTGTAGTAATGAGCCACAAGGCCATCGAATTTCTGACTACAATTTACGATGTGCCGGAAAAAAAAATTGCATTGTTTGAACATGGTGTGCCCGATATTCATTTTAGTCCCACGAAATCGAAAAAAGAGTTTAAGCTGAAAAACAAGAAAGTGTTGCTTACATTCGGTTTTGTAGGTCGTAACAAAGGGATTGAAACCGTTATAAAAGCATTGCCTGATGTTGTTAAAAAACATCCGGATGTTATCTATATTGTTTTAGGAAAAACCCATCCCAATGTATTGCGGCACTCCGGCGAGGAGTACCGCATTTCGCTCCTGCGCCTTGTTAAAAATCTTCAGCTCGGGAAACATGTACTGTTTCTCAATCAGTTTATTGATGAGCAGGATTTGTTTAAATACCTGTATGCATGCGATATTTATATTACACCCTATTTAAATGAAGCCCAGATCACCAGCGGCACGCTTTCTTATGCAGTGGGAGTGGGGGCAGCAGTTCTTTCAACTCCATACTGGCATGCCGAAGAACTGCTTGGTGAAGATAGAGGAAGACTTTTTAATTTTAACGATTCTGAAGGACTGGCACAAATAGTGACCTCATTGCTGGATAATCCTGAGGAGATGAATAAACTAAAACAAAACGCAACAGAGTACGGCAAGAAAATTACCTGGCCAAAGACAGGTGAAAAATATATTTCACTGGCTGAAAAAATATTAGAGGAAGAGCATTTTGAAGTTGAACAACAAGAGTCGGCACTTGATTTGCTTATTCTCCCGCCATTTTCTCTTGCACACATCAATCGCTTGACCGATGACACCGGTATTATTCAGCACGCCAAATTCGGAATCCCAAACCTGAAGGAAGGGTATTGCCTCGACGATAATTCAAGGGCCTTGCTGATGGTATTAATGACTTACCGCCAGATGAAGGATGTGCGGGCGCTTGAATTGTCGCCCATTTATCTGAGCTATATTCATTACCTGCAAAACCCGGATGGAACTTTCAGAAATTTTCTTAGTTTCAGCCGTAATTTCCTCGACCAGCAAGGTTCTGAAGATTCGTTTGGAAGGACAATATGGGCTTTAGGTTATTTGTTGGGCAACGCACCGAATGATGCTTATTACCAAACCGGCAGACTTATATTTTTTAATGCATCACCCAATTTTGAAAAACTAACATCTATTCGAGGAATTGCCAATACCATGGTCGGCATCAGCCACTATTTGAAAAGCAATCCCTCTGATGATGCAATTACCGAAAGGCTGAGAAATCTTGCGCACGTTTTGATGAAACATTATAATGATAACAGCACGGCAGACTGGAAATGGTTTGAAAGCTTGCTTGCCTACGACAACGGAATGTTACCCCTTGCCCTTTTGCATTCAGCAGAAATACTGAATGATGATAAAATTACGCAAACTGCCATCGATTCCATGAATTTTCTGACAGAGCATACCTTAAAAGACAACTATTTATCGATAATAGGCAACGAGAAATGGTATAAAAAAGAGGGCGAACGCTCTGTTTTTGCGCAGCAACCCATTGATGCCATGGCCATGGTATTAATGTATCACCAGGCGTTTCATGTAACAAACGACAAAGAGTACCTGAATAAACTTTACACATCTTTTTTGTGGTTTCTGGGTGAAAACGATCTGCGTATGAGCCTTTATGATTATGAAACCAAAGGATGCTGCGACGGTTTTGAAAGTTACGGTGTAAACCGAAACCAGGGGGCTGAAAGTTCCCTCGCGTATTTAATCTCTCATTTAACCGTTTTACAGGCTTATGAAGATTTTCATAAATCGGATTTGAAAATAGTTTAAAAAAAATCTCGCTATAAGCGGGACAAAATTATATTACTACTAACAATTTCATTTTCCTGCAAACTTTAACAGTTCTGTATTAAACTTTTGTGTCTCCTCCAGAAACAGGCTATGCCCGGAATTTTCAAAAGCAACGAGTTTGGAGTTTTCAATTCCGTAATTCAATTGCAATGCGAGGTCAAATGAACATATTTTGTCTTTTTTGCCATGAAAAATAAGTTTCACGTTGACTCAACTTTAATATATTCAGCCCCTGGCCGCTCCCGTATTTATTTTTTCAACTTTTGCTGTCATTTTTTTATCCTTAATTTAATACCGAAATATGGCTGCGAGTCCTTTATCTGAAGGCATTTTATCCGTTGGAAGCACCATCACCTCCCCGCCCATTTTCATAACCAATTCTCCCATATCATCAAGCAGATCATCTACTCTCGGATTTTTCATATCTTTTTTCTGAGTATTACCCGTCACCAGATTTGTTACCCTGACTGCAATAATCCGGTCGGCCTCAACAATGAGCGTATCAACCCGGCCCTCAACTGCCGCAACAGCTACTTCCTTGTAGTCATCGCTGCCTTTTCCATTTGCCCTTGCCTGCTCAAACCGCTCGACCAGCGTGTCAAGTTTCAGGCTATACTCGGGTTCCATTATTTCCCAGGCCATTTTTGCAAGCTGATCCGATGCAACTGATGAAGGATTTATTGCAATACCATCAGGGAGCAGAAGAGGATTTTTATTTACCTTTTGAAAAAGATTGTGGTGTTCGGGCAATGCAGCAAGAATAAGAGGCCAGCCTGTAGGCTTCGAATAGTGTTCATAAATTGTATTCGCAACCACACGGAAAAACCGCTCAGCATCTTTTTCAGATTCTTCCTTATATCCACCATGTCCATGATGCATACTTGTACTTTCTCCCCCTACACCGCCATAAGATGCTGTTGTTGAATGTTTGTCGGTCAATTCATCACCAAGCGCTTCTGTTATGGTTTTTGGAGTGTCGGCAGTAAGTTCAACTTCAGAAAGTGAGTGACGGTTGCCTTCAAAAAACTGGATATCATGAAGGGTTAAAGCCAGTAAATGGAATTGGTCGAGCGATTGCAAATATTGCCAGAGCGGTTTGGTATGGAAACTGTCGGCCACTATTGTCAGTTCTTCAACCGATTTATGCAATCCTACAACTTTAAACACTCCTTTTGCACTAAAAACAGCCAGTCCATCTTTTGCATAATTCCAAATATCATTGTCGTTAACAAGTGCCTGCAAAGGCTCCAGGTATTCCTCTACCTCATTAGCTGAATATTTTTGCATCAGTGATTTTTCCATTTCACTGACCAGATTTTTAAACCGGATAGGATTCTTGAGGTTTTCAGGATGGGTTCTTTCCGTAGGCATATAAAGCGAAAGACATAGCGCCTGTTCTGCAGCCAGGAGCTCTTGAATCAATTCTTTTGTAAGGTTTTCCATGATTTTTATTCTAAATTTCCTTTATTAAATGAATTATTGAACTCTTCACGTTCATAAAATCCATCAACATCATTCGAACTGTGAATTGTGTTATCTCCTTTGTAATGGCGTACTACATCTAATTCGTAACGAAAATCAATAACATCTCCCTTGTTGAACCGTTTGGTTTTCGCAAAAGTTGAGCTATCAATCTCTTTGGTATTCACCAATTTGTTTTCCTCATCTAAATCTGCCATTCCAATGGGAATAATCAAGTGATTTTCCCCATCCTTGTTTAGAAACGAATGAACACCTTCGCTTGCAGAGGCTTGATACGTGTTGTACCCTTCCTCAATCAAGGTTGAATCTACTTCAACATCAAGGTAAACAACGCGTTCAGCAATTTTATTTACCAGCAAATGATCCACTTTTCCAATGGTACGGTTATTTGCATCTTTCACATCCCAGCCCCTTACATCGTTGTAATCTTCGGCTACTTTATAACCTGATAATTCATCCAGGTCAAAAAGATTTTTATTTGTATCTGTCATTATTTTAATTTTTAAAGAATAATTAATTCATTTTTTTAAGTAAGTCAGAAGCTTTAGCAAAGTAATTCTTCACTGCACCTTTCTGATCGAGTGTAAGTGTCTCCGGATTAATTGATGCTGATGCACTTTTTAATTCATCCACTTCAGATGTTAAACCCGGATATTTAGCTCTTTGCATATTTTGCAATGCCGTGGTAGAGTTATCAGTCGCATTTCTGATATTTTTGGCATGTGAGGTTTCAAAAGGTTCATTGTCAATCAGTTTAGCTGATGCTTCTAACTTGTCCAAATCTGCCTGAATATCATAACCAATTTCATCGGCCATGGCATTTGATGCAGCCATTAATTTTAAAAGCGCTTCATTTGTATAAGCATGATCCAGGCTCATACGGGCGGTATCGTTTTCCACAAAACTTACAAAAGCAGCTACGGTGCTGTTATTTTCTTTCACACCCAAAAGGTTGGTGTCATTCGTGCCCGAATTATAGTTTTCTTCAGTTACAACCTCTGTAGTGCTGTTGTTGTTGTCGCGAAATACCAAGAAATAAACAAGTAATGCAGCAATGACAAGGCCAACTAAAAACCACGGCCAAACCTGTTTTTTCTGTTCAATCTTAATTTCTGCCATAATAATTTTGTTTTAAAAATTGAATTCTAATGATGAATAATTAGGTCAAAGTTGATGTACTTTGATATGATATGTGTTACATAACTTTGATAAAGAATTATATAATTCACATATTTTAGGCCCTCAAAAATTTAAATATCCTGAATATAGAACAATATTCATCATTTGATTTTTAAGGTCTGGCAATAGTAGAAACATGTCAAGGAAAGAGTTTAAGCTAAGCTTTTTACGCTGTAAAAAGCATCGCACCTACCTTCGATAACATTCTCTTTTTAAGCTATCGTCAGAAAGACTACAAAGGAGATATATTAATTATAGAATTTGTCGATTACCTGAAAGGTTGCCTTTCAGGTAATCGACATTTAATTATAGTATTCATTTGCCTTGAATGAGTTTAACAACTATTGCGATAATTGCAATAACAATCAGTAAATGTATAAACCAACCGACTTGAAAAGCAAAAAATCCGATTGCCCAGGCAATAATTAAAATTACTGCTACGATGTAAAGTAAATTTCCCATGATTGTTTTTTTTTAAGTTATTATTATTAGCGTTTTGATAATATTGTGACCGTTTGAATTTGAGATACGAAGTTATGTCTTAACACTCTATATTGTGTTACATAATTTCAGTAATAAGTTACATCAATCACACATTAGCAACCTGATTAATTATTTCGAAAACCTCTTTTTTATTTTTTTCCACCAAACTGAAATTGGATTATTGCCATCGCTTTCCTTTTTATTATGCTCACCCATGATTAGCGCAATTGGTTTGAGCTCTTCAAACTCTTCGCAAACCACTTTTAATATGGCAGCAAACGGCAAAAACAAAATCATGCCGGCAATGCCCCACACAGCCGCACCAATAAACAAACTAAGTATGGCTGTTAAAGCATTAAGTTTTAAGCTGCTACCCACGATTTTTGGAGACAGAAAATTATCGGTAACCAATTGAACAAAATAAAATAAAATGACCACTGCTACTGGCATCCAAATGGAATCGTACGATACAAAAGCGTAAATAACCGGAAGCAAAGCACCCATTACAGCGCCGATATACGGAATGATGGCCAGGACAGCTCCCAGAAATCCGAAAAGGAAAGGATTGTCGATGCCAATAATCAACAAGCCAAGGCTGTTGGCTAATCCTATTATGGCCGTGAGAATTACCATACCAAACAGGTATTTTTGTCCAACGTGCTGTACCGATTTAAACATTTTGAAAACCCTGTTTCTTTTGTCTTTAGGTGAAAAAGCCAGAAATGCATGTGTCAGTCCGTCTCTGTAAATAAGGAACAGAAAAATAAATACAACTGCTGCCAGCAATCCGGCAATGAAAGTTGCTGAACTGTTAACGGTTTTTTTTATCAAAAATCCTGTTGAATTATTAAACCATTCTTTCATCTGGTTAAGAAGTTCATCCCTTTTCAGGTCTTCAACAAAACTCACATTGTTGTTGACATAGACTGTAACTTCTGCAAAAGCACTGATTATTTTATCCTTAAAATCAGTGAATTCTTTCGACATGTTAATAAGCTGAGTTGAAAAAAAGTAAAAGACCCCTGCAATTATTAAAATTACAGAGAAAATGGAAAGAAAAGCAGCTATTATTCTGTTGATTTTCCATGTCTCAAACTTTTTTGCCAGCGGGAAAAGTATAAACGAAATAAGTAATGCTACACTTAGCGGAATGAGAATGGGTTTTGCCAAAATCAGAATTGCAAACAGCGAAAATGTAGTGGCTATCGCGAAAAACAGCTTTTGGAAGGATAGATTCATTTTATGTTGTTAACAGATTTATTTCTTATCCAAAGGTCAGGAGTTTTCCCACATGGAGTCTTACACAATTTTGAGAATGTGTTACATCATTCCCACTTTTACGGGTGGCGATTTTTTAAAAAGGTAATGATAACTATGAGAGACTGTTTTGAATTATTTTATCATCCCGATGCAATATGGGTAGCAACATTAATCGATATAGAATTTATTGTCCCGGACAAAATCCTGCCGTTATAATCTCGTTATCTACCCATATTTAATGCCTACGGCACAATTCGAAAGGAAAAGTTATATTATTGATGGTATATTCACCCGAAAATGAAATCCTCAAAGTCCGGAGCATAACTAATTGCAGTTAATATGAATATCTGATTTTGCGATTTCTTTTGGAACAACCCTGCCCGAAATAAAATCGGCATAGACGCGGGTAAATTCAGCGCCGAAGAAAACAATCATCGATGAATATGAAACCCAAAGCATTATTAAGATAATCGAACCCGCAGCGCCATATCCATCGTCGGGGTTTAATTTTCCAAAATATAATCCCAAGGCGAATTTTCCAACACCGAACAGAAATGCAGTAACGAATGAACCAATCCAAACATGTTTCCATTTTATTTTGGCATCGGGTAGAAATTTGAACATCAATGCAAACAAAACTGTAAGAATTATAAAAGATAAGACGAAATTAACTACTTGCAGCGCCATAAAAAATGTTTCGGAAAAATGACCCGATAACCAATTGCCAAAAGCAGATAGCAAAGCGGATATAATGAGTGAAACTATAAGTAAAAAGGCAATGGTGATGATTAGCCCAAACGAAAACAACCGAATCCTGATTGCACTTTCGCGAAACAGATCTTTTGCCCACCATTCAATAAGCGCCTTTTTTACAAGCATATGTTGGTTACATAGCTTTTGAAAAAAATTACAAAATTCAAGACGGAATGTAGGGAGCAGAGGTAAATAAGCTACCGCGAAGAACAAGATGGTGATAAATAATTGCTTTCGCACTGTTAGTTATTTTATAATAAGTTATTGACGGGTTTTAAAATGAATGTTGTAGTCTTAAATATTTTCCATTGTTTCTTCCATCTTTAAACCGCTGATTCCGCGTGTGCAATTCTTATTATTTCATGAGCAATCATCTCAGGTGAAAGAACAAAATCAATACATCCGCTATCAATTGCGCTTTCAGGCATATCCGGCTGCCCTGCTGTTTCGGGTTTCTGTGCAATGGTAATTCCGCCAACCTCTTTTATACCACATAACGCTGCTGCTCCATCGCCATCGTAACCGGAAACAATTACAGCGATAAGTTTGCCGTCCCAGTTTTCTGTCATTGAACGCATAAAAACCGTAATCACGTCAGGCCATCCACGGGGCTTTGATATCGGTTTTAGTCGGAACTCTCCATTTAATATATGCAAATCCCGCTTTTCGGGGATGATAAAAACATGATTGGGCTCGATGTCTAATTTTTCGGTAATCAGTTCTACCGGCATCTCTGTGTATTTTGGAAGAATCTCGTGAAGCAAAGTAGCAACCTGTCTTAGGTGATTAACAATGACTATGGCAACTCCCATGTCAGACGGCAAATTTTTAAGCAACCTGGTATAAGCGTCGAGTCCGCCGGCAGAACCGCCTACACAAACTACGGGGAAGTTTTTTGTACTGTTTTTTGTTTTTGTTTTCATCCTATTACTTTACCTGTTTTTTTATTTTTCGTTCAATACCGTATAAATATAATGCAAACGGATGCCAGAATCATTACAGAATTTTTGTTAATGGTTACATCATTCACACATTAATTCAAAAATTTCACTTTATGAAAAGTCAATCGGGAATTGTTTTTTTTGATGCGAAAAAATTAGTGAAAAGTCAAGAAAGTAGCGGATTCTTGATAGACTTTTCTTCTTTTATGCCTGTTTCTTTCAGCTTTCAACCATTGTCTGAAATCTTTCAGAATATTCATGAAATTAATAAAGGCATTCTGAGGTCACTGTAAGCGAGTGTATTTACAAACAATCCGTACCGGTTAGCCATTGTTCGTTACGCCAGTCGCTGGTGGGTTGTTGTGCAATTAAAAACCGGTCTGAAGGACTTTGTTAGCTCATCCAAATCAATGATTTTTCAACTGCCTCAGCGAGGAAATCAAATTCACCTGTATGTTTTCTGAATATGCCGGTTGCCAGCAAAACAGGGGAGTGGTATCACTGGCACCACGATCATCGTTGTCCTGCACCAGCGAAGGAATATGGCCACGTTCGGTTTGGTTTTTTGCCAGTGTTTCCAACACTTTGCGAATGCTGTAAAGCAATTTTTGATTTCCGGAAACGGGCTATCCCAGAATGGAGATCATTAAATCCCGTGTGTAAGGTTCGGGATATCCCCAACCTGCTGTTCGGGGCAAACCATGATACGGTCCACGGGCATTGTGAAGCAGCACTTCGAGCGAGGCTTTACTGGCTTGTTCAATCTCTTTTCCGTTATTGGTTTGCATGATTTTATCTTGTTAATTACTTGTATTCCTAATCTTTTTTTAAATATTATCCTTCATAAAGCCGAAGCCTGTTTTTAAGCTCAACAATCTCATCCTGCAGGTTTTCTATTCGCTGCAATAAATAGGTTATAGTCTCAATCCCTTCCAGGTTAATATCCATCTCATAATAAAACCGAACAAATTTTTCAAGCTGCGGAAGCTGTTCCTTTTCAACAAAATACTTTGATTCTATGGTACTTATTTCAATTAATCCGTTTTGTTGCAACAGATTTATAAATGAAATCTCAATATTGTGATGGACACAGAATTCACTTACCGCTATTAAATCATCTGGTTTTGTTGCTTTCATGATAAAAGTTTAAGATTTTGATAACTCAGTAAATAAGCTTTTTTGCCTATCGGTTAAATGAGTTGGGATTTTAACTGTATAGGTTACGTATAAGTCTCCGAATTGCCCATCCTTTTTATAAACAGGAAATCCTTTCTCTTTGAGTTTTACCTTGCTTCCATTTTGCGTTTCTGGCTTTACTTTCAGTTTCACTTTTCCGCTCAGGGTATCGAGGATTATTTCGCCACCCAACACCGCTGTGTATAATTCTAAATCGACATGTGTATATAAATCATTTCCCAGTCTTTTTATGCCGGGATGGTTTGCTATTGAAAATGTAATATACAAATCACCGTTCGGTCCGCCATTTATTCCCGGACCCCCGTGTCCTGCAATTTTAATGGTTTGCCCGTTTTCAATTCCGGCAGGAATGGTTATTCTTATGTTTTTGCCATTTACAGAAAGGGTTTGTTTGTGGGTTTTATAAGCATCTGTAAGGTTGAGCTGAAATTGCGCGTAATAATCCTCGCCTCTGAATTTTACCTGCCTGCTTCTGCCGGCATTTGCTGAACCACCAAACATGGATTCGAAGAAATCGGAAAAATCATTGCCGGATTGTGCCCGGGAATAATTTTGGCCACTAAAATCTGAAGATTGTTTCTGATACTGTTTTGCATTTTCAAATTGTTCAGCATGTTGCCAGTCTTTCCCGTATTTGTCGTATTTCTTTCGTTTTTCAGGGTCATGAAGTACTTCATTGGCTTCATTGATTAACTAAAAGTTCTTTTTCGCATCTGCATCGTTGGGATTCAAATCGGGGTGATATTTCCTGGCCTGTTTGCGGTAGGCCTTTTTAATGTCGCTTGCAGTGGCATGTTTGTCTATCCCTAATATTTTGTAATAATCGATGAAATTCATTTTTTCGTCAGATAATAAATATTAAAAACCTAATTTATGCTAACTCCAAACAGATATCCAATCAATGCTGACATTACCATTGCAATGGTTCCCCAGATACAAATTCTTAACACAGATTTGCTGATTATCGAACCCCCAACCTTTGCTGCAATAGTTCCGGATAAAGCAAGAAATAAAATGGAGAACCCATATTGGAAGTATATCATTTGACTTAATGGAGCAAAAATTGAAATCAAAAGAGGAAATATTCCGCCCACTATAAAAGAAATTGCAGATGCAAAGGCAGCCTGCAAAGGTTTTGCCCTGGATATTTCATTAAGGCCCAATTCATCCAGTGCATGCGCTTCCAAAGCATTATGAGTAGTACCTTCCAAACGGGAAGGCGCTGCATAAATATCACATGCTCCAATCAGGCATTACTTCCTGAGTGCCTTTTGAAGATGCATCGCCGTCAACGGTGAGAATCATAAATTCCTGTTAATCGAAACGTTTCAGAGTTTCAATATCCTCTTCAAACTGTTTCTTTGTCTTTTTAAGTTTCGTAGCGATCATTTTAAACAAATCATTTTTTGTTTCATGCCGCCAAAACAGATCAGCATTGGTCAGTTGCGGGAACTCTTTTTTAAGTATTGGCTTAAGCCGATCCCAATAATCCAAATTAAATTTCGATTCCATAATTTATAATTTTATAGTGATACCTAATTTTCCACCAGAAAAGGCATTGCCGCCGCCAAATTCCAAATTAACGCCTACTTTGTTGCTAAAATAGTACCTGCCACCAATTTGTCCGCCAAGCCCAAGTCCCGAGTTGTGCGAACCCTCGTAATCGTTTGGTGAATTCCAGCTGTAAAAGCCAAGGTTTAGCCCTGCATAAAAATCCCAGGGTGAAGGAATATTTAAAACCCTGTTAAAATGATAATTTGCATTCCCCTGTAAACCGATAACCGAATGATTGTACCTGTTATCGCGCCAGTTGTCGTTGTACGAACGGTATGATGCTTCTGCCCCCAGGGTAATATCGGGGTGAACTCCATAATCGAATCCCAGGTATACGGGAACGCCCCATGATGAAAGCCCAACACCAAAATTTACCTGCGACTCGCCTTTTGAAATAGGGCTTTGTGCAAATGCAATACCTGATGCAATAACAAGGATAAAAGTTAAAATTCGTTTTTTCATAAAATTGTTCATTTTTAATTGTATAGTGATTTTTTTTTAAAGATTCTGGTGTAGTACGATAAATGCTGCTAATGGAAAAATATGTCGGTCGCACTGAATGCGGGAAATCCAACTGAAACTATATCCACCGGAAGCACCGGCAAAGGTACGGGACAAAACTCTCCTGGCAGTTACACAATTCAGATTAAGAGTTACATCATTCACACATTCCAGGCTGCCTGCCGAAATATTACATTAAAAATTAAACCAGGTACTGTTCTTCTGGTAGTGCCTTGTTTTCTCTTTTTAACATCCTTACCTTCGCAAGTTGTTGATTGGATGGTATATTGGTTGGACAATCAGCATTAAGAAAAGTAAGTACTTTCTTTTTTGATAATGCATATCCTTTTATCTGCCCCCCGAAACACCTGACATACACATCTTCATTCCCGGTTTCCAAACCAGGGGCAGTTGGTTCGGTAATTACGGCTGCACAAACACCTGGGATTTTATTCACCTCAGCGCAAGCTTCAATACAATTTAACCAATGTGTACGGTTATATTTGTAATTTCCATCAGAAACCGCTTTTGCCAGTGGTACAACAAAATCGGGGTAGTTTTCACCCGGAACCAATTCATAGTCTTCAATGTCAACCAGTTCATAACCAAAAGCGTTAAGGGACTCTATCAGTTTTCGTTTTAATTCAAACCAGCCAAAATCGGTAGATATCCCAATACGCATAAATACTTTTTTTCCAAAAGCCCTTGAGTTTTTTATTTTTTTTGGAGTTTCCATTTTGTTATTCATTTTATTACATGAGTTAATCATCGAAAAAAATCAAGGAAGAATACTCAAAATGATTCTATTGCATCATTTAATTGTTTCTGTGTTTTCCCTAATTTGATGGAAATCATTTCCAACAAATCATTTCTTGATACACGTCCCCAATGCAAATCAGCATTGGTTAGCTTCGGATACATATCCTGGAGTTTATCCTTTATGTATCCCCACTGGTTTATATCAAATTTTTTTCCATTTTATTGTAATTTTATGAAAATTCAATTATCAATATAAAATTACTTTAAATGAGTTGGGAAAATGTTACATAATTCAGTTTAAGAATTACATAATTCTCACATTTGAAAAACTCTGACCCGTTATTAAGTCATTTATAGCATTGATTGATTGGAGATTAAGAAAAAGAAACAATAACATTATGCAGCTATTGTATATTTAATACAAATAACCGCTGGCTTCGCCGGAAGATAATGGAATAAACATTATAACCGGATTAGATACAAGGGGTAATATGGTCGGAAAATGGTGACAACTAACTATTTAGCATGCACGAAACAATTCGCAGAAAGAATTACAAAGGCAAACCTTGAAATATTAAAACAGTCATCCGATGAATTTACAATTATTGGTTCAAAAATAAAAACATGCAGCATTATAAAGTATTATTCATCGGATGACTTTTGGGAAATGTTTTGTTATTTGAACTTTGAAATATTGATCACCGACAAAAGGCATTTTTGTTCATCCTCGGTAACAACCCCTTCCATATAAACATGGGCATGCATTTCATTTTCGTAACCAAGCATCACCATACACGATTCTTTTGCATTACTGCTATATACTTTTTTGAAAAAGGTGTTAAATACAGGTATGGAATCTTTAGCAAGAAAAAGTTTAATATTGCTGTTAATCAAACTAAAGCGCCTTTCACCCAAGAGATCGGCACCTGTGTAATTCAGATCGCATATTGTTGCTTCTGAGTCGAGTGAGAAATATCCCAACGGGGCCAGGTCGAACAACATTGTATATTTTTTCAAGGCTGTTTCAGAAATTTCTTGAGCTCGCCTTAGCTCTTCGTTCTGCATCTCCAGTTCTATCTGGTGCACCTGCAATTCATGAACAAGCTTTTTCACGTCGGCATCCTTCAATGCTTCGGCATTTTTTTTGTGCTTTTCATTGAGTACCCTTTCAGCTTCCCTGCGCATTTTATGGGCATTGGTATAATCATTATCTTCGTTCATAGTAACTTATTTATTTTTTGCTATTATTATCATTTCTGAAGGTATTTGCAGATGGTTATAATGTACCCATACCGACCATTCAATATCAGATTCTGTTGCACCACCTGCAAGTACTTTTAATTTGATATTGTTTACACCCCTTTTTTTCAATAGTATATCCATTTGTTGTGCCGTTTTATTTCTATGTTCTTCAGGTATAAATAAATTTAAATAATTAATACCTGTCACCTCTTCACGCTTTTTGCCAAAAAACGTTTCAGCTGCTGAATTAAATTCCATAATTTTCCAGTCAGCTGACAGTTTAATAATTATGTTGGAAGATAAATCGGAAAGCAGCCGGTTCTCCTGGTTTGTTTTCTGCAGCCTGTCTTCTACCAGTTTCAGTTCCGAGATGTCGATAAAAGTGATTACCAGCCCGTCAATCCGGTCGTCAAAAGTGCGGTAAGGCATAATCCGGATTGAAAACCACCTGCCTTTATTGGTTGGAATTTGTTTTTCAATAAAAATAAGCGAATCCAGAACCTCTTGTGCATCTTCCGGCAGTTCAGGGTAAACAAGCAACGAAACCTGGTCGGTAAATGGTCGTCCAATGTCGCTTTTTATGAGTTTAAATATTTTAGTTGCCTGGTAAGTGTACCCCCGGATATTTAATTCCTTGTCGAGGAATAAAGTAGCAATATCGGTACTGTTGAGCAGGTTTTTCATATCGTTGTTTACCCGCGAATAATCATCCACCTTGGCCATTAACTCGGCATTTACTGTCTGAAGCTCTTCATTCAGACTTTGCATTTCTTCTCTCGAGGTGGTGAGTTCTTCATTGGCTGATTGCAATTCTTCGTTGGTCGACTGCAATTCTTCATTGGTCGACTTAAGCTCTTCCTGTGAAGTCTGCATCTCTTCCATGATATTTTGCCTCTCTTCCCGGGTATGCTGCAATTCTTCCTCAAGTTCTGTTTCCCGTTTGCTGGCTAACGCTTTTTTTCCTTTTTTCTCTGGAGGTTTTTTATGATTGGTTTGTGGAACATCTGTGAAAATTATCATAAGCTTACCATATAAAGACTCCGGCTTATGAATCCACTGAATTGTTACATTTAAAGTTAATGAGCCGCCATCTGTGCCGATTTCTACATGATGCAATACTACTGCTTCTTTATTCAATACCGCCTTGCGGAAGGCAATGGCAAAATCGTTTTGAAAACCTGGCCGAAGCATTGCAAATATATTCAGGTTTGCCTTTCCCACAGCGGGCTCCAGGTATTTTCCCGTCCGTCCGCTTATATATAATATATCGCCGTTTTCATTTACCAAGATGCCGGCAGGTGAAAATTGTTGAAGCAGCAGTTGATCGGCAAGTGATTGTATGTTAATCATTGGTTTGTCAGATGCAGTGTTTTCTATATTACTCATTTGTGAACGGGTAAATGATGAAGGAAAATCAAATTGTTGCGGGTTATGGCTGGTAACAGAACGTTTATAAATTTTAAGGCCCGAATCTGCCGGTGAGAACAGATGACTTTGCACTCCAAGTGTTTCGGAGGTTCCTAGTACTAAAACCCCTTCAGGGTTAAGGCTGTAGAAGAATAAACCGAGTAATTTACGCTGTAATTCGGTATCAACATAAATGAGCAGGTTTCTACACGAAAGAATATCAATATTGGTAAAAGGAGGGTGCATAATTATGTTGTGCTGAGCAAATATCACCATTTCCCTTATTTCTGTGCTGATACGATAGCCATCATCAGTTTTAATAAAAAACCGGCTTAACCTTTTTGGCGATACATCGGCAGCAATATTTTCCGCAAACATGCCCTTACGGGCAATATCAATAGCATCGGTATCAATATCGGAGGCAAATATTTGTAATGATATTCGTATGTTCGGATTTACTTTCTCCAATGCTTCCATAAATACGATGGCGAGCGAATAAGCTTCCTCTCCCGTGGAGCAACCCGGTACCCATGCTCTTAATTGAGAATGGGGTTTCATTTTATCAATCAGTGCCGGAATTACCTTTTCTTTTAATTTTTCCCAAACCAGGGAATCACGAAAGAAATTAGTAACACCAATCATTAATTCTTTAAACAGGATATGTACCTCCTTTGGATTTTCCTGCAAAAAGTGGACATACGAATATATTTCATCTATTTTATGTATGCCCATTCTTCTTTCGATGCGCCGGTTAATCGTATTTTTTTTGTAAAGTGAAAAATCATTGCCTGTATGAGTTCGCAGTAAAATAATAATCTTTTCAAAGGCGCTTTTATCTTTAACTTCAATATTCAGGTTTGATTTAACTACTGGGATATGGTTAAGAAAATTTATAAGCTCTGAAGGCAATTTCTCTGGTGGAGCCACTATATCAACCATCCCTGAGTCGATGGCATTTCGGGGCATACTGTCAAACCGGGCTGTTTTTGGTTCCTGTACCAGTACAATTCCGTGTTTTTCCTTTATTGCCCGTATTCCACTGCTTCCATCGGAGCCCATTCCCGAGAGAATAACTCCAACAGCATACTCCTTTTGATCATCGGCCAGTGAGCGCATAAAATAATCGACTGGCAGACGAAGACCACGGGCTTCCACAGGTTCAAACAGGTGAAGCACTCCTTTAAAAATTGACATGCTTTTGTTTGGCGGAATAATATAAACACAATCAGGCTTTACTTTCATAAGGTCTTCGGCCTGAAAAACCTTCATATCCGTAATACGTTGCAGCAATTCAGGAAGCATTCCTTTTTGTGTGGGATCCAAATGCTGAATAACAACATATGCCATTCCGCTTTTGTTAGGTACATTTTTCAAAAATTGCTCTAACGCTTCAAGGCCTCCGGCTGATGCACCAATACCAACTATTGGAAACATTCCGGATTGTAAGTCAGGAGCCTTTTCACTTGCTGCAACTACTTGTTTTATTTTTTTTGTTTTCAATTATTTGTTATTTAAAATGCCTGCCAAAACCAAAAATATACATTAATAATATAAGAGCAGTTATTACCGGAGAGATTCTTGTTTCTCATCCAGCATTTTTTTTTATAATGTGAAAGTTAGGAAGCCTGGTATAGTAATCTGTTATATTATTTTCTTAAATGTTTACATTATTCACACTTTTCAATGGAAACACTCGTACTGAATGTGTGAATGATGTAACTCTTTAAGAAAGTTATGTAATATTAACAGTTGTTACCTGCCTTACCTTTATTCCAACTTAATTTTTACTTTTATGTATAAAGAATCCGTGGGTTTGAAAATGAAAAGCGCTCTTGACTTGTTTTTTAGCTTCACTGTTATCATGCTGATTTCTCCTATCTTTCTGATTATTGCCATTGCTATCCGACTTGAAGATGGTGGGTCAGTCTTTTTTATACAAGAAAGGGTAGGTCTAAACGGGCGTCGGTTTTTTATTTTTAAGTTCCGTACTATGGTTGCCGATGCAGAAGCGTTAAAAATTTCATTGATGGGACAAAATGAACAGACAGGGCCTGTATTCAAAATTGCAAACGATCCCAGGGTGACGCGGGTTGGCAGGTTCCTTAGAAAAACCTCTTTTGACGAACTTCCTCAGTTTTTTAATGTGATACTTGGTGATATGTCGGTAGTAGGGCCACGACCGCCAATTCCTTCGGAGGTTGAAAAGTATGAGCGTTGGCAAAAACGAAGGTTGACTGTGAAACCTGGAATTACCTGCACCTGGCAGGTTTCAGGAAGAAATAATGTTTCCTTTAATGAATGGGTGAATCTGGATCTGGAATATATCGACAACTGGTCATTTAGCCGGGATGTAGTTTTAATTATAAAAACTATTAAAGTAGTGTTTACAGGAACTGGAATGTAATCTGCTTTCCAGCGTTCTTTATTCTCTATCAAGGTTGCAAAACCCGAATATCCAATGAAATTTACATAGTTTTTTAAGTTATATAATCTTTATGATATCATATAATTATCTACAATATATCTTCGTAGTTTCTTCATGTTAAATTCGTAGAATCACGAATTTGATACGAAGAAACAACGAAGAAACAACGAAGAAATACTGAATTAAATAAGGAGAATTGCACCATTTGATCTTTATGAGAATCTGTGCCAGTGGCGCAAAATAACGAACGCCTGAAAGACACAAGGGGGGCTGCAATGCCCTCCGCTGTTTTTTGAACAGGAAAGAATTATTGAACAACAGGGAAATGCACCTGGGTCCGGCAAGAATGTGGTATATACAAAGAAATGACATAAGACCGTGTGGTCAATGCCAAAGTAAAGAGCATCATGGAAATGACCAGTTAATACAAATCACTGTTATTCATTACAATTAATGTGTGAATGATGTAACAGAAATTGAGAATTATGTAATGTTTCAATGGTTAAATCAGCCGATCTTTACATGAAAATAATACAAATTAAAACGGTTGAAATGAATAAGTTAAAAATGAGTTTATTGGTACTTTTAAGTGCAACCTTTATGCTTACAGGCTGTGCCTCATGGAATAAAACACAGAAAGGGGCAGTTGTTGGAACTACAGCAGGTGGGGCAGCCGGTGCTATAATAGGGAGGGCCTCGGGCAATACGGCTCTTGGGGCAATTATTGGGGCAGCAGCTGGTGGTGCAACCGGTGCTGTAATTGGCCGGCAAATGGATAAACAGGCTGAAGAAATTGCAAAAACAGTTCCCGATGCAAAGGTTGAACGCGTAGGGGAGGGCATTGTGGTAGAATTCAGCAGCAATATTTTGTTTGGTTTCGATCAATCGAACCTGTCGGATGACGCTAAAACCAACCTTGATAAACTGGTTGTTGTTTTGGAAAATTATCCCGATACCGACATTGAAATTCAGGGACATACTGACAGTAAAGGTAGTGTAGCGTATAACCAGGCCTTGTCTGAACAGCGGGCCGGTACTGTTTCGGAATATCTGGCAGACCAGGGTATTGCAGATAACCGTTTAACGATTAAAGGATTTGGCGAAAATACGCCTAAGTATTCAAACGATGATACAGAAGGCCAGACACAAAACCGAAGGGTTGAATTCCTGATAGCTGCCAATGAAAAAATGAAAGCTGAGGCCGAAAAAGAAGCAGTCAATTAATAAAAAATATATACAATTATGAAAACAATACTATTTTCTTTGATTTTAATTTTTACACTTGCCGGTTCTATGGCATTTGCCCAGGGGACTTCAGGTTCAAAAACATCCTTTGCAATTCTCGGTGGCGTTAATTTACAAAACCTGAACGGAAAGGATATAAGTGGCAGCAAACTTGAAAATGATTTGCTCATTGGTTATCATGCCGGGTTTAATGTTCAGATTCCCATTGCACCGCAGTTTTACATTCAGCCGGGTTTATTGTTAAACACTAAAGGAGCAAAAATTGATGAAACCTCCTATAAACTTTCATATGTTGAGTTACCCCTGAATTTTGTTTACAAGGCTCCCGTTGGAAGTGGGTATTTCATGCTTGGTTTTGGACCTTATGTGGCTTACGGGGTAGGAGGTAAGGAAACTGAATTCAAAAAAACTGTGGAATCAGGAGATTCTGATGCCATAAAATATATTAAACCTTTTGATGCAGGCGCCAACCTCTTTTTTGGTTATGAATTACCGGCCGGATTGTTTTTTCAGCTGAATACACAACTTGGGTTGCTCGATATCAATCCTGATGATAACCGGATTTCTGTTGATGATAATGCATCACTGAGAAATACAGGCTACGGTGTTTCGCTTGGATACAGGTTTTAGTTCAATATATCTCACATGCACAAAAAAAGGCTGTCGTTGTTTTTCAACGGTAGCCTTTTCTAATTTTAAAATAAATTTATTACCGGGCTCTACAAAGCTACTGCAGCAGTCAATAACCCCAGCTTTTAAGCTGGGGGGTTCAGACAGGTTACCCACCCCCCTTCTCCTGGGCTTAAGCCCATTACAGCTGCCGCATAATCCTCTAACCCCTGCTCTCATGCTGGGGGTCACCTATAGGTTGCGTAACAGGAGGATCGGGGGATGTGCCTGATGCTTTGCCCCAGCATAAATGCTGGGGTTAGTATCCCAGACTATAGCAACATGCCGATAACTGCTAATGGCAATGGCACTGCTGCCGAAGCAGTTACTAACCCCAGCTTTCAAGCTGAAGATTCAGCCAGATCAGCCATCCCCCTCTTCCGGACTTTAGCCCTACAACGCTACTGCAGCAGTCACTAACCCCAGCTTTTAAGCTGGGGTTCAGAATGAGCATGAACCAGTGTCTCCCGGGCTCATTATTCACTGCATAGGCTCTGGTTGTTTAAAAGAACATGATAATAGCTGATAAACAAGGTAATGCGATTAATTATGTGGTAGATTGTGTATCAAAGACTGGCACTAACCCCAGCATTTATGCTGGGGGGGTCAGACAGGTTACCCACCCCCCCTCTCCCGGGCTTAAGCCCATTAAAGCTGCCGCATAATCCTCTAACCCCTGCTCTCATGCTGGGGTCACCTATAGGTTGCGTAACAGGAGGATCGGGGGGTGTGCCTGATGCTTTGCCCCAGCATAAATGCTGGGGTTAGTATCCCAGACCATAGCAACATGCCTGACTTTAATGGACATTCACCACTTATCATCATGCACGGCACAAAAAAAACACCGCACCCCAATATAGGAGTGCGGTGATACTGTTTATGTGTATTTTGCTATCATTCAGTTGGCTTTGGGTGGTTGCATTTTCTTTTTGCAACTTATTGGCCCTGGCTTCTGAGGCTGTGAATTTTTTGCCCGATACACAAGATGTTAATGTCAAACTAACAATCAGGGCAATAAAAGAAAGATGGTAAATTGATTTTTTCATTTTAATCATTTTAGGTGAAAGATAATGGGAGTAAGGTGAGAACATTCAGTATACAAAGTGTTATATAACTTCAGTAAAGAGTTATATCTTTCACACATTTTCCTGTTAAATATAGCTTTATTGAAAAAGCACCATTGCTGGTTTTCCAATTTCAAAATCACGGAAACCGAAATCAGTGGTTTGAAATGAATTTATTTTTAAAATGTTATTTCCTTTACCGGGAATAATTGGAAAGTAGGAAAGTGATAACTGAAATGCATTCATAACCAAATTGTCATTTTTAATTAAAATACCCAATCCTATTTGTGAATACAACTTACTTGTTTGAAAACCCTTTACCGCATTACCAAGCATCCCCAGAGAAAAATTCAGATAGGGGCCGAAGTGGAAACCAATAAAATCCCATGGGGCATAAGATTGCGTTTGCGATGTAAACAACAAACGGCTGGTGCCTGATAATATAGGGCTATTAAAACCTCTGAGCCCGTATTCGTTGTTAATCGTTAAACTATCGTACCCGGTAAGATGAACTCCAATTAGTATTTGTGGTTTTATAAACTGCCTGAATTTCCATTGTCCCATTTCAATCAGGCCTGTAAAATAGTTTGCCCCTGCCATGAAAACCTTCTGCTCAGACTTCCCTGATCGTAGGTACGTGCCATATTCAACGTTTGAACTCAGGTAACCCCACGAATGATAATTGCCCGAAGAAAATCTTGCTCCAAGATAGAACCGGCCTAAGCTGTTTTTTTCCTGGTAACCGCCTGTCAGGCTAATCACTTTTCCAACAGGTACATCTTCTGTAATTCCAAACTTGAAAATATACTTGTCTTTTACATACAACCGGGTTGTTATACCTATGCTGGCGAGATAAAAATTTTCGTTGTTATAAAACTTTAGTGTGTCAATCGTTTCAGGGGGTTTTTCTATAAAACGGTTTCGGATAAAACGTGCGGCAGAAATAAATCGGGTGGTACGGCTATATTCTGAAGTTCCACTGAAAACAGGCAATGCACTGCCAGCCCAGTAATCCTGGGCATTGTACTTATAATGCATGTAGTTGATGGTCCAAATGGAATCATTGTGATAGTTTTGCGAAATATTTATACCTGCTGCCCACTTCGCCAAGGGAGAAAAGAATGGTCGGTCTACAGCAATGCTTTTAATGAAATTGCCGTATTCGTTGGTACCATATTGCAAGGTTGAATTAATAAAAGTATTTCGGATATTGGGAACGAAGTATTTCATTCTGTAAGCAAATTCTCCTTCTGAATGGTTCCATTGAATACCATTCCGGAACGTGTGCCCCATGCCGGCGAAATTGTCTTCTCTTAGATTAAAGGTAAGTTTTGAAGCAGACAACGAGCCTCCCGGGATAAGGCTCCAGCTATCCAGTTCACGAATGTAAATATCAACTGAGTCAGTTGTCCCAGGCGCTGCTACCGTATAAAATGATACATCGGTAATATAGTTCATGCTGCGCACCAAACGTTCCGATTCCTTTACCAATAGAGAATCGAAAGGTTGATTTCGATGAATTAGCAAAAGGTTGCGAATGGTGAAGGGATTTGTTTTTACATGAACTTTGTTTCCGGTTTTAGATATGAAGTTGATTGATGCTGAAATGGTGTCACCAATAGAATTTCCAAACGGGTCGAGCGTAACAATATTTATTTGTCTGATGATTTTCCCTTCAAAAGAGCTGTAAGGTTTCTGTATCACACGCTTATTCAGTATTTTCAGTGCAGGGGCTGGAGATACCGGTTTAAAGAACAACCGGAACATCAACTGGGTAAACCTGCTTTTTTCGGAATACGTTTCTATGTTCTCGTACAGTTTGGTTGAATCTTTTTGTGCAATATCCTCCTGTGCAAATGCAAAATCATTTGATATCAGTAAAACAAAAAATAATACTGCCGCACTTTTTATCCACATTCTTTTACTTTAATGTTTTTGCTGATGCCGATTTAACAGTTCACGGTTCACAAGTCACTTCTCAACTTTCTATTTTTGCTACCGACTTTCGCTACCTCCTCCTTCGCCTTCGCCTCTGGCTTTCCTCCACTGTTTACTTGCTCAATTGGCCAACTGCCCTCACCTCTGGCTTTCTTCCACTTTTTACTGTTCACTTTTTACTGTTCACTTGCTCAACTGGCCGCTGCCTTCACCTCTGGCTTTCCTCCACTGTTTACTATTCACTTTCCCAATTGCCTGCTGCCTCTGGCTTTCCTCCGCTGTTTACTATCATAAAACTAAAACCGCAACCCAATAAAATTTAATTAATTGTAATTTAAAATTCATATTCCATTCAAACCGGAGAAAGCGGCGCATGAAACGGTTGCATTTCAATCGGAGTCAGTGCTTGCGCCATGGGGGATGGTGTGATGGTACTATTACCCAGGGCGGCTGCCCTGGGCTGAATTAATCTGGGCCCGCCTGAACGGCTGGGCAGGCTTTCAGCCCGCAAGATATTTGCTAACCGCCTCATGTTATTTATTATATAATATTTCCCACACAATTTAACAGACAGTTCACTGTTCACTTTCCATCTGTTCACTGTTCACTGCCTTTTCGCCAGCGCTCCTTCAGAGCTTTGGATTGGCGCGGGTACCTGTTCAACGGGCGCTGCCCGTTGCTGGTGCTGACGCCCCCGTTGGGGCTGTTAGAACCCGATTGTACCTGCACTGTTAACCGATAGTTGAAACACAATGGCAATCTTTAGTACTCAATTTTACTCTTATTGGTTACTGTTTACTGTTCACTGTTCACTTTCCCAACTGGCCGCTGCCTCTGGCTTTCTTCCACTGTTCACTGTTCACTTTCCCAATTGGCCAACTGCCCTCACCTCTGGCATTCCTCCACTGTTTACTGTTTACTTGTCACTACTGCCTGCTGCCTCTGGCTTTCTTCCACTGTTCACTGTTCACTGTTCACTTTCCCAACTGGCCTTTGCCTTTGCCTCTGGCTTTCTTCCACTGTTTACCGTTCACTGCTTACCGTTCACTTTCAATTCCCACTGGCATTACCGTATCTGTCTCCATTCGCAATTTTTCATCTTCTTTGGCCTGTCGTCTGTAATATCCTCTGAAAAGGAAATTATGTTTGAGCGCTTCCATGTTTTCATTCAACCCTATGCTGCTTTCTTTAAGATTCAGAATGGTTTCATCAATGTTATTTACGATGGTAGTATCCTGAATCAACATACCAATAGCTCCTTCGCCATTGTTTATTTTCGTCATGATTTCGCCGAGCTGGTTGGAAGCAACTTCCGTTTTAGCAGCAGTTTTCTGCAGGCTCTCCATAAAAGCAAACACATTTTCTTTTGTAACTTCTATGGTTTCATCCAATCCCTCAGAACTCTTTCTGAAGTTTCCAATGGTCAGGTTGATGTTTTCTGCAATGGTTGAATCCTGGATCAACCTGCCCAGTGTGCCATTCCCGCTGTTGATATTCATCATTATTTCAGCAAGTTGAAGTGTAATAATTTCTGCACTTTCTGCACTGGTTTTTAAACTTTTCATAATATCATCGGTTTCAAGTGGTTCTTTTGACATTATGTGTTGTCCGTCTTGTGCCAATGGAGCGTTATTGCTACCCTGTGTAATTATGATAATCTTGTCGCCTATAATTCCTTCGGACCCTATGCTTGCATAACTGTCGGACTTTATAAACTGCTGGACATCTTTCCTGATAAGCAGGTCAACCTGCACCGTTGAATCATTAATAATATTAATATTATCTACAATGCCCACATCGATGCCCGAAAATCGGATGCTATTTCCAGCCTGCAGGCCGCTTATGTTATTGAAATTGGCTGTAACTTTGAATACAGGATTAAATAAATGTTGTTGTTTGCCAATAATGAATATGGCAATTACAAAAATGGCAATTCCTATTGCAATAAAAATTCCTAAACGTGCTTTAAACTGTGGTGAATGATTTTCCATTTTTTTATGTATTTTGTTTGAAAAAAGACTGGATCAGCTCATCGGTCGAATTTTCAAAATCATCGATGTTTCCTTCCATATATACCTCACCATCCTGCAACATAATTACTCTGTCGGCAGTGGCCCGGGCACATTCAATATCGTGGGTGATGATGATGGATGAAGTTTTGTATTTTTTCTGAACATCATTAATCAGCGCGCTTATTCCGTCAGAAGTTACCGGGTCGAGACCGGTGGTTGGCTCATCGTATAGCATAATCAACGGATCCACAATAATAGTACGTGCCAGGCTTGCACGCTTCCGCATCCCTCCCGACAGTTCGGAAGGCATTTTGTGCAACGTGTCGGCCAATCCTACATTCTCCAAAACTTCTTCAATTTTTTCATCCCGTTGCTTTTTGGTAAGCTTCTTTTTTATTCTGATTAACGGAAATTCAAGGTTTTGTTTAATGGTCATGGAATCGTAAAGTGCACCGCTTTGAAAAAGGAAACCTATCTTTTCTCTCAGCACTGCCAGTCGTTTACTTTTTAATTTATTTACATTTTCTCCTAAAACCATAATGGTTCCCTGGTCAGCGTTTAGCAAACGGACAATGCACTTGATAAGTACCGATTTTCCGGAGCCTGATTTTCCAAGCACTACCAGGTTTTCTCCATTAACGAGGTTTAACGACAAGTTTTTTAATACCTGCAGATCGGCAAACCCTTTACTGAGGTTATTAATTTCAATAACAAGTTCGGGCTTTTTTGTACTTTCCGGTATAACCGTTTGATTATTAATCATTCCTTATTTTTTACTATAAAAGCATATCGGTTACCTGCACGGCAATCAAATCAACAATTATTACGAGCAGGGAAGCAAGCACAACGGCAGAATTGGCGGCTTTACCCACGCTTTCCGTACCACGCCCTGCGGAATACCCCTTATAACAGCCCACGAGTCCGATGACGGCACCAAAAAAGAATGTTTTAATTACGGCAGGTAAAAAATCCATAAAATCAACCACCCTGAATGCCTGATTGATAAACAAAACAAAACTGACACTTCCTTTAATGTTAGCGCCGGCCCAGCTTCCCAGAATTCCAAGGGCATCGGCATATAAAACCAATATCGGAATCATCAGCGTGGCAGCCAAAACCCTTGTAACCACCAAAAAGCGTATGGGATGAAGGGAGGAAACTTCCATAGCGTCAATTTGTTCCGATACTTTCATTGAACCCAGTTCGGCACCCATACCCGAACCTATTTTCCCGGCACAGATTAATGCAGTAATAACCGGACCCATTTCCCTGATGATTGATAAGGCCACCATACCGGGCAGCATGGAGACTGCCCCAAAATCGGCCAAAACAGGCCGCGACTGTATGGTTAGTACCAACCCCATAATGAGACCTGTTACTGAAATAAGCGGAAATGTTTTATAACCGATTTGAAAACACTGTCGCAGGAATTCGTTAAATTCAAAATCGAAGGAAAAAGTTTCTTTAATAGTTTGCCAAAGAAACAGAAAGAAATTGCCGATATCTGAAAAGAAGACATTCGCTTCCTGCGTTTTCTTATAGGTTTTTTCACCAAGCAGAAGAACCTGTTTTTTGACAACAAGAGTATTTATTGTCACTTTTTTTAAAGGAGCAAATTGTTTCACCGCGTAAATTTAATGGCATTCATATCGGATAAACTTACAATATTCCGGATAAAAGTTACATCATTCACACATATTGCGCCAATGAATTTCCTTTTTATTAAGTACAAGCGTTTCATTTCAGGTCCAGGATTTAATATGTGTTAAATTTTTAATGTGGGTGGCATGGTGTCGCCCAGTAAAAACCCCCACGGTTTTAATGATTCGATGTGATCGAAAATTAGCTTGGCAATTGCTATCAGGGGAATGGCAACCAACATACCAGGTATGCCCCACAGTGCACCAAATGTGATAACTGCAATAATGGATGCCAGTGCATTGATTTTTACCTTTGACGCTACTATTTTGGGAACAATATAGTTGTTGTCAATAAACTGGATGAGAATGTATAACGCCAGCACCAAAAGTGCAAACCAGGGAGAAGGTTTGGTTACTATGGCGATTATTATTGGCATGGTTGCAGCTATTATTGAACCAAGATATGGAATCAGATTAAGCAGCGCCCCCAGTATACCAAGGATTAAAGCATATTCAATTCCTAAAAACAGAAGGCCAACAGTATATAAAAAAGCGATAATTCCAACCTCCATAAGCAGCCCGATGAGATAGCGTTGAATAAGCGTTTTTATCTGGTTTATTATTTCGCTCACTTTGTCTCTGTTTTTATTCCCAAAAAACTTGTGGAAGAATTCAATCAGGAGTGGCTGATAAAATAAAATCATAAATACATACACAGGAATTAAAAACAAAAAGGCTAACATACCTCCAACATTAACAATCGTTTGCCCTATTTCATCACCGCCTATAAGTTCATTCTTTGTTGTAGTTATCCATTCTGTAATTTCATTGGCACCTATAGCAAAATAGCCTGAAGCCCAGAAGATGATCTGGTTAATTATTTCTGTAAATTTATCAACCAGCCTGGGTAATGATTCAGTGAACCGGCTTGCCTGTGAAAACAGTAGTGTACCAAAAGAAGCAATCAAAATAAAAGTAAGAAACATAACAATTATAATGGCTGCAATCCGGTGAATTTTTAACCGCATCAACATGTTTACGGCAGGGTGGAGGACCACAGCGAGAATGGTTGCAAAAACAATTGGAATAATTATGCCTTTAGCAATATACAATATGAAAACAAATGCCACCAGGCCGATAATTATCAATACGGTTTTCAGGTAAAGAGGTAATATTAGTTCTTTATTTATCACAGTCTATCAGGTTTGATACCAATATGATTTCACTAAAAATATCCTTAACGATTGCCAGTAAATAAGCAATTATAATTGTGATATTAAATAATTTGAGCATCCTGTAGTACTTCCCTTTCGGAATGATCTATTTTTTTGTCATCATAGAAAATATCATCCATTACCTTCTCAAACTTCACTGCAACGGTTTCAAGCAATTTGGTGGATTTCTTTTGTAACCCCCCTGTATAATCTTTACCTTTTGATAATATTCTTTTCCGCGTTTTTCTGCCTTTGGCAGGAGCAAATAAAATTCCTGCCAACGTACCGGCTGCTATTCCGGCAACCACAATCACCAAAACCTTTCCTGTATTCATACTTTTATTTTTATTTTGATTAATAGATATTTTTTAAACGATCAATACTGCTACATTATAAGGATTGCCACATGAATTTTGTTTATTTAGCTTCACTATAATATTTCATAGCTTCAGGCATAAATTGTTTCAGTTTTCTTATTCTTGTTTCATCGGAAGGGTGAGTGCTTAAAAATTCAGGTGGACTTCCACCGCCTGCATTCGACATTCTTTCCCAGAAAGGAATAGCTTCCTGCGGATTATAACCTGCCATGGCTGCAAATATTAACCCGAACTGGTCGGCTTCAGTTTCCTGTTGCCGCGACCAGGGCAGCATAGCCCCGACCTGACTACCTATCGCATACGATTGCATAAACATACTTTGGGTTTCCTGGGGCTTCTGTGAAAGAGCAACCTGCAAGGCCACACCGCCTAATTGCTGCATCATTGCCTGACTCATTCGTTCACTGCCATGTTTTGCAATGGCATGCGCAATTTCGTGGCCAACTACAATGGCAAGTGCTGTTTCGTTTTGGGCTACCGGCAGTAATCCTGAATAAACAACCACCTTTCCGCCGGGCATGCACCATGCATTAACCGCTTCATCGTCTACGGTATTAAATTCCCAATTGTAACCAGCAATTACTGACTCCTGTTGTTGGCTTACATAATACTTTGTTATGGCTTTTGAAATACGCGCACCCACGCGGTCTACCATCGCAGCATCTTTGTTGCCGGCCGGTTTTAATACCTTGTGATCCGATAAAAACGTTTTATACTCACTGGTGGCCATTAACTGCAGCTCCGATTCAGGGACTAAACTCAACTGGTTGCGGCCTGTTACTAAATTCATCACACAAGCTGCCAGTAAAGCAGAAATCAGAACAAGTGAGAGAGGCTTTATAACCTGAAAACCAATTCTTTTTGCTCTGTTTTTAATAACTGTAACATATAAATGTGATTTCATTATATCTATTTCTTTTTTTTTATTTGCTTTTTGTTTCTTAAACTTATATATCTTACGGAAGGTGATATCCATTCACTGATAAGTTAAGAACATCAATCGTTTAAATTTCCGGTTCTTTTAAAGAATTTTTCTTCCCTAAAAAACTTAATTATAAATGCAATGACAGCAATTACAAGCAAAAAATGTGTAATACCATCAGTGCTGTATCCTGTAAAGCCGATTACCCATGAGATGATTAGTAATACGGCGATGATATAAAGCAGATTTCCCATAATTATTGATTTTGCTGGTAGTATCGTTTGTGTAGTTCTTTTTTTAATGGAAATTCTGCTTGTCTAATTAAGTACCTGCCAAATCTTCAAAATTTGGGTTCTGTCATTCACATTCTTTTCCTTCCACCATAATTCTTGAAGTAGAGTTACCTGAGTATTCCAAACTTTTACTGATACAATTACCTTAGGTATTTCAGCAAAATTAAGGTTAAAAAAAAATTGTTGCCTCATTTGTTATTATTATTATTATGAATTTCAAATAGTTCCTACCAAAGGTATTTCTATTCAACCCTTAAACTGTTGTATAATTTTGAGGAATCGTTACATCATTCACACATTGATTATTTGAGCCAAAATAGTCGGTTATCAATTTTATCAATTCATTGCCGCTTATTGGTTTTGTAATTGAATCATTGCATCCTGCTGCAATTGATTTCTCTCTGTCGCCAGTCAATGCATGCCCGGTTTGTGCAATTATTACAACATCTTTATTAAACTCCCTGATTTTCCGTGTGGCTTCATAGCCATCCATTTCCGGCATGTTTATATCCATCAGCACCAAATCGATATCAGGATTTTCACGACAGGCCCTGATTGCTTCTACTCCGGTTATTGCTATAATTATATTCCCGGTGAATCCTTCAACCAGTTTAATAAAAAGCATTTTTGAAAATTCATCATCTTCAGCAATTAAAATATTTAGTTTTCTGGTTAAAATTTTGGATGATTTATCAGGCAGGGATATCTGTACTTCAGGATTTCCTTCCTTCACCGGTTGAATGGGTATTGTAAATATGAATCTGGAACCTGAAGCATTGCCATTTTTGCCGGCATTATTTTCTACCCAAATTTTTCCTCCAAGCATTTCAACATAAGCTTTCGAGATGGATAATCCCAGTCCGGCTCCTTCGTATTTACGTTTAAGTGATTCGCTGCCTTGCCTGAAGCGTTCAAAGATGATTTCTTTCTGTTCATCAGGAATCCCCGAACCGCTATCTTTTACATAAAATTCAAGAAAGTTGCCTTGAACTGTATAACCCAATTCAATGGTGCCAGTTAGTGTGAATTTTATCGCATTTTTAACAAGGTTTGTGAGCACTGCAAATAGCTTTTCGCGATCGGTTCTTATAAAAGCCTCGATCGTTGGTAATTCATTTTTAATAGAAAGATGCAATTTTTTTTGCGCAACTTCCTGCTTAAAAAAGGAATAAATGTATTTCACCTGTTCGTTTACATTTGTGTCTGAAACAGAAACCTCAATTTGATGTGATTCTATTTTGGAGATGCTTATAATATCATTTATTATATTAAGCATGCGAACACCGCTTTTCTCAATAATGCCAATATAGTCTTGCTGTTCTTCACTGCTTAAGTTCAGCGTTTTAAGCAGTTCAGTAAAACCCAGAATGCCATTCATTGGGGTTCTGATTTCATGGCTCATATTAGCAAGAAAGGCCGATTCCAGTCTTTCGTTTTCCTCTGCTTTTTCTTTAGCTTTTAATAATTCGTTTTCTGCTTGTATGCGCTTTGTAATATCAATCAGGGTAACCAGGCATTTTTCGTCTATATTACTAATTATACCACTAACGTGTATATGTTTTACGGTGTCGTTTCCATTTTCTAGTTTTAATTCGCAGGTTTCTTTCAATTTGTCTTTGAATATATCCCGCAGAAAACGATTATAATCTGCTCTTGTATCAGATGAAACAAAAAAGCCAAAACTGCCTTTTATCAGATGTAACCGTTTCTTTCCCAACAATCGTTCTGCACTTTTATTCAAGTCAAGAATTTCACCTTCCCTGGTAAGTGTTAAGTATCCTGAAGGGGCAAAATCATACAATTCCGTATATTTTTTCTCTGCAAGTTCTGCTTTTTCTTTTGCCAGTTTTAATTCTTCATTTTGCATTTCAAGTTCTATCTGATGCACTTCAAGCTCGTGAATGAGTTGCAGATTGTCTGATTCGGGGAATGATTTCTCCATATTTTTTTCTTTATTGTTTAGCAACAATTCTGCTTCCTGACGCAACTTGAAAAGTTTACTTACTGTTTTTTCTTGATTATCCATGTTGATAAATATTAAACGTTTTGTAACCTGCTGCTTGATTATCCTTTAATTGTCTCTAACAATACAAAACGCGTTAGATTCTGATGTTTTGTAAACTATCAAGAACTCCAAATACATTCAGCAGCCAGATCACAAGAATAATTACTACAACGGCATTCAGAATTTTTTTAACTGTACGTTGCATTGGAATGTAACTGTTCACCAGCCAAAGTAGCACCCCTGCAACAAGAATGACGATAAGAATTGTTAAGATGGGCATAATAATTAATTTAAATGTTTTATAACCAATATTTACAAATGTCAGCATTAATCCATTAAAAAGGTTACATAATTCTGAATAGGAGTTACATCATTCACACATTTTCCGATAATAGGTTTCTTTTTTGTGGTGGTGGCATAGTGCAGACCCAAACCGAACATTTAGTCAATTATATTGACTTGCCATTTAAGGCCAGGATAACCAAAAACAGACCAGGGAAAAGAAACCAAAATTGAACTGCATTACGGAATTATCCCAAATCAGCAATGCACATTTGATTTCGAATCCACAGTAGGCAATATAGCCTTGAAAAATCAGCAATAATAGCTCTCAATATAGTCTTGTTGATCCTCTGATTAACAACTGATACTACTACTATTGTACCTAATTACTACTGGGTTAATAAAATTTTATTTGTTATATATGAAACCAAGCAAAATTACTTTTAAGGATGTGGTTGTTCCTACCCCTTCAGGACTAAATAAAATATTGTTGAAAAAATACCCGAATCTGTCTTTAACCGAATTAAAGGTATGCACATTCCTTGCGTTAAATATTTCGAGTAAAAAAATTGGAGAGTTAACCGGCCGTAGTATCCGGACTATAGAATTTACCCGATATAATATTCGTAAAAAAATGAGTTTATCGACTGAAGAAAGCCTGGTGAAACACCTTATTTTATTGGCTGAAGAAAGAAGAGATAAAAACTGAATGCAGTTGAAGTCTCAATTTGATTATAAAACGACATTGAATTGAATTTAAATATTATGGAGATTATTTTAGAGATTGTAAACAGACGTATTTCACTAAAAATATTATTGAGTGAAGTTCATGGATACGAAAAGATAAATTTAACTGTCGGAAGGCAGGGGGTTGAAAAAAAATCATTGCGATGATAAAAAATTACAATCCGCAATCTCTCGTCCAGCGACAAAGGGCAGAAGTACTTTTGAAAAATAAGCATTCGAAAGTAGATTTAGATTTTTCTGAAGCAGAAATGCATAAACTTATCCACGAACTTGAGGTGCATCAGGTTGAATTGGAAATGCAAAACGAGGAGCTTATTCTGGCACAGGAACAGGCAACCATTGCTTCCGAAAAATACATCGAATTGTATGATTTTGCACCTTCGGGCTATTTTACACTATCGCCTAAAGGAGAAATTATTCAGTTAAATCTTGCTGGTGCAGCAATACTGGGTAAAGACCGGTCGCAGTTAAAAAACCGACTGTTTCATGTTTTTGTTGCGGATAATTTTAAACCTTTTTTTCTTCATTTTCTTGAGAATGTCTTTAGAGGTAATGAAAAGGAAATCTGCGAGTTGACTCTTTCAACGAATAGTGACAAACCGGTTTACGCGTACATTACAGGCATCAATTCCAAAAATGGGGGCAATTGCTTTCTAACTGTGATTGACATCACCGAACGCAAACAAGCTGAGGAAGCGCTAAAAACTCGCGAGATAAAATACCACGCCATTTTCGAAAATGTTCAGGACGTTTTTTACCAAACCGACTTTGCCGGGACTGTTTTGGAAGTAAGCCCATCCATCGAAAATTTTACGGGATTCAGCAGGGATGAAATAATTGGCGAACCCATTGCTAAACTCTTTCTCGACTTCAATTCCAGGGATATGTTTTTTTATAAATTAAAGGAAAAAGGCGAAATCAGGGATTATGAATTACGCCTTAAAACCAAAACCGGTGAATTTAAATATACTTCAATTAACGTACGATTGATTTTCAATACCGATGGCTTGCCTAATCACATCGACGGGGCAATCAGGGATATTACCCAACGCAAACTGGCTCAGGTTGAATTACAGGCATCAAAGGAATTTTTGAAAAATATTGTTAACGCAGTGGCATCGCCTGTCTTCGTCAAAGACGATAATCATAAATATGTTTTGGCAAATAATGCATTATGTTCACTTCTTAAAATTCCAAAAGAAAAAATTATCGGCTCAACTGATAGTGAATATTTCCCGGAAGAACAATTGAAAGTATTCATTGAAAAAGATAATGAGGTATTTAAAACAGGCAGGGAAAATATTAACGAGGAATATCTTACTGACGGAACGGGAAATATCAGGACTATTGTTACCAGGAAAACCTTATATACCGACACTGCCGGAAATAAATTTCTGGTAGGTATTTTCAACGATATTACCGAACGAAAGCTGGCGGAAAAACGGATTCAAAGACTAACCCGGGTTTATTCAGTTTTAAGCAACATTAACCAAACCATTGTGCGCAACCGTGACAAGCAGTTGTTATTCGACGAGGTATGTCGCATTACCGTTGACGATGGTGGATTCCTGATGACTTGGATAGGCGTGATAAACTCCAAAACAAATAAAGTTGATGTTATGGCTTCATCGGGAAAAACAGGGGAATATTTAAATAATATTAATATCGATTTGAACGATAAAGCGCTTGGTTCCGGTCCTTCAGGCCTGGCAATAAAAAGTGGAAAATACTTCTATTCGAATAATATCGAAACCGACGAAATAATGATCCCATGGCGTAAAAATGCCAAAAAATATGGTTATCAGTCTTCAATAGCATTACCCCTCATTGTAAATGGTGAAACCATCGGTGCATACACGATATATTCGGGTGAGATTGGTTTTTTTAATGATGATGAAATTAAATTGCTTGAAGAATTGGCATTCGATATTTCATTTGCACTTGAATTTATTGAAAGCGAAAAGGAACGAAAGCAGGCAGAAAAAGCCTTGCGCAAAAGCGAAGCTATTCAAAGCAAAATAGTATCAAACATTGGTGATGTGATTGTCATCATCGACCAAAATGGAAATAACCGTTATAAAAGCCCGAATATTGAAACTTTATTCGGATGGAAACCTGAAGAGTTGGTTGGCAAAAGCACATGGGATATTGTGCATCCCGATGATCTGGATTCATCTCAAAAAATTATTGCTGAAATTGCATTGTTACCTAATGCAACAGCAACAACTGAAATAAGGTACAGGCGAAAAGATGGTGTGTATGTATGGATAGAAATTACATTGGTTAATCTCTTGGCCGATCCCGATATTCAGGGATTTTTAGGAAATTATCACGACATTACTGAGCGCAGGCTGGTTCAGGAAAAGATTCGCGAAAAAGACAACGAGTTTAGAAAACTTTCTTCAAATCTGCCCGACTTAATTTATCAATTTACGAGAAGACCTGATGGAACTTATTATGTACCAATCGCTTCTGAAGGCATCAAAAATATTTTTGGATGTTCACCCGAAGATGTAATTGACGACTTTACCCCGATTGGCAGGGTGATTCATCCTGATGACGCTGAACGTGTAATAGCTGATATCGAATATTCGGCAAAACATTTGACTTACTTCACCTGTGAGTTTAGAGTGCAGATACCCGGCAAACCAATCCAATGGATTTATTCTAAATCGACACCAGAGAAATTGGCTGATGGAATTATAACCTGGTATGGGTTTAATGCTGATATCACCGAACGTAAGCAAGCAGAAGAAGAATTAATCAAAGCCAAAGAAAAGGCCGAAGAAAGCGACCGCTTAAAATCGGCATTCCTGACCAATATGAGCCACGAAATACGCACCCCTATGAACGGGATTCTTGGGTTTACCGGACTGCTGCTCGAACCCGATTTAACTGGCGATCAAAAAGAGGCTTACATAAAAATTGTAAACCAAAGCGGGCAGCGTATGCTCAATACCGTAAACGACATTGTGGAAATCTCAAAAATTGAAGCGGGAATTGTTACCGTGAATTTGATGGAGGTGAATGTTCAGGAACACATGGATGAACTCATTCGTTTTTTTACACCCGAAGCTACGAAAAATGGGCTGAAACTAAGCTTGGAAAAAAAGCTGCCGAAAAGAGGTGCCCTTATTACAACCGACCAAAACAAACTGGATTCCATACTTACTAACCTGATTAAAAATGCCATTAAATATACCCCTGCAGGTAAAATTAAAGTAGGGTACCATGAAAAAGAAAACATGCTTGAGTTTTATGTGAAAGATACTGGTATTGGCATTCCTGCGGAACGGCAAAAAGTCGTTTTCGAACGGTTTATACAAGCCGACATAACCACCACCAGACAATTTGAAGGCTCCGGGCTGGGGCTGGCCATCACCAAAGCCTATGTTGAAATGCTGGGCGGCGAAATCCGCCTGGAAAGCCAAACCGGCGAAGGTTCCACGTTTTTTTTCACCCTGCCGCTCAATGGACAGGTATTGGAAGAAACAGGGGAAAAAGAAACCGGGAACCAGGATGAAAAAACCAACCCGGTAAAAAGGCTGAATATCGTAATTGCCGAAGATGATGAAACTTCAGCCTTTTATCTGAAAACGATTTTTAAAAACGGGCACAATAAAATTATATTAACCAAAAACGGGCACGAAACCGTGGAAGTCTGCCGCAACAACCCGGACATTGATTTGGTGCTGATGGATATTCAAATGCCCGTAATGAATGGCTACGATGCCACTCGTAAAATCCGTACATTCAATAAAAATGTGATTATTATTGCCCAAACAGCTTTCGCGTTGGAAGGCGACAACGAAAAAGTGCTCGAAGCCGGCTGCAACGATTACATTTCGAAGCCAATTAACAAATATGTATTAATGACATTGATTCAAAAGAATTTTGAAAATAATTAATAACGAATGATATTGGAATTGCAAGCTAGTTTAATTTTAAAAATTACAAATGAAGAATTTATTAAGTACGTTTTGTTTTACCATCCCAAATGTGCATCATTAATATAAAAGTTGTTAATAATAATTTAGTAAAAAACACTAGAGGATAATGTCAATTATAAAAATAAGATTTTTGCAAAAATATTTCACCTTTTTCGACTTACAGTTAAAACTAAGACCAACTGAAAAAGAGGTCTTGGGATTAGAATTTTGGAATGATCTGCTGTTTGTCAGACTTTTATCAATACTTCTTCCCTTAAGTTTTTTAATTGTCGTCCCTAGTATCTTGATGTGTTTTAACCAGCAAATGTATTTTTTAGGAGCAATCGACTTGCTTGCCTTTTCAACAGTTCTAATAATTAGTATAAGTAAAGCAATTAAACTAAAAACTAAAAAATGGATATTTATTGCTGTGGCTTATGTTTTGTCTGTTTCATTACTTTTTATT
>JAGXGA010000046.1 GCA_024636975.1 Mariniphaga sp. | reverse complement strand
GGTGAAAAGTAAGATAATTGGCATCGTGAATATTGTGGGCGACACCAAGCGAGATTCTCAAATATAGTTAGATTTATAGCCCAAAATATGAAAAAAGGCCAACTCACTATTCTCTTGAGTTGGCCTTTTTGCTTAAAAATCAGGAATGAATTCCTTTAGTTCAATAACTATTAATAACCTGGGTTTTGTTGTAATTCAGGATTTGCATCAATTGCAGTCCGCGGAATAGGGAACAACAAATACTTGGGAGCTGACGGCTTTTTCCAACCAGGAATTTCATCTAAAAATTTCCCAAACCTTATCATGTCCTGCCGTGTAGAAGATTCCCACGCCAGTTCAAAACGTCTTTCATTATATACATCATCCAACGTAACAGATTCTTTTAGCTTAGTGGCATCATCTCCAAATGCACGACTGCGCAAAACATTTACCAAGCGTGTTGCTTCAGCATTATTCTGTCCAAGACGAACCAACGCCTCTGATTTCATAAGATAAACATCGGCAAGCCTAAAAATGGCATAATCGTTTTCCATATCTCCATTCAATCCAGTTTCAAAATCCCATTTAAAACAACGGGCACCTTCCTCTTGCTCTACCTGACCCCAACCATCGGCATCGATACTGTAGGTATAAGCAATGTCTATTGTATGAATAAGTTCGCGGCCATGTGCTGTAATCAAAATTTTTCCATCAGGACCTTTCATTGGGCCAATTAAAAATGACCATCCAAGTCTTTTGTCTTCAGGATCAAATGATTTCACATAATCAGGCATTGCGCTTACACCATTCCATGTACCAACCTTTAGGTTTAATGCAATTGGATCGAGGTAATGCAATGTTCTTTTGTGAATGTGATTTCCACCATCACTTGTACTAAATACGATGGGGAATATAATTTCTTTTGAACTTTGATTCTGAACAGCAAAACTCGCCTTAAAATTTGGTTCAATGATGTATGATAATTTCATTACCTCATCACAAGCAGTAACACATTCTTGCCATTTAGGACCTCCATCGGGGTTCCAAACCTGCGCATTAAGGTACATTTTTGCTAAAATGGTATAAACTGCCCCCTTGGTAATTTTACCATAGCTGGCCGAGGTAACATCGCTCCTCACTTTATCTTTTATTGCTTCCAGTTCGCTGATAACAAATGCATATACTTCTTTTCTTGATTTTGTTTTTGGTTTTGAAGTATCCTTAAAATCAGTAACTATTGGCACATTTCCATAATAATCAAGAAGCATATAATACCAAAATGCCCTTACTCCACGAATTTCAGCAAGAATGCTTTCCTTATCAGTAATTGCAGCATTGTCCTCAATCATTGAATAGATTTTATTACAAGTAGAAATTGCATTCATAGCTGAGTTATAAGAACCAGTAACCAAACTTGTTCCCTGGGTCCATGAGTGTAACCGTAATTCTTTGAATTGTCCTCCATCCCACCAGTCTCCGCCTTTCCGTGTAGGTGTTATCGCCATATCAGAAGAACATTCACTCAATAAAAAGAAATTGCTCGGAAAGAGATTTTTCATAGTCCTGTACATAGGAGCAATAAGCGAATTTATTTCGCTTGCTTTTGTTCCATATTGATCAACAGGCAGTTTATCATATACTTCTTCATCAAGATTTGTACAGCCCTGATTGGCAAAAGACAAAACTATGGTAAAGATTATTGCGAATATTTTTATTTTTTTCATAATTCAAAAAATTTAATGGTTAAAAACTAATGTTTACGCCGAGAGAGAATGTCCTCGATTTGGGATAATACTCACGACCTTCTACACCAGGATCGAGCCCTGCCATTTCAACCTCGGGATCGAGGCCTGTATAATTTGTTATTACAAATAAGTTCTGTCCAGTACAATACAGTCTCAATTTACTGATGCCTTTTAGTTTTGAAACATCGAAACTATAACCTAAACTGGCATTGTCAAGCCTCAGGAATGAGCCTTTCTCGATGTAAAAGCTATTATAAACCGGGCTTGTTTTAAGACCAAGTGTTGTGCCTTCATAAAGTACGTTTGCTCCAGGAAGCCATTGTGTAGTTGCGTATGACATTTTTGAGAAGTTGAGTAAGTCGTTACCATAAACACCACGGAAGAACAAGTTCAGATCCCAATTTTTCCAGGTAACAATATTAGACCATCCATAAGTAAAATCGGGTTGTGCATTCCCAATATAGGTTCTGTCTTCATCGCTTAAACCTTCTTTTCCATCTACCATATCATCATAAATATACTGACCATTTTCATCTATTCCGGTACAAAGCCAACCGTAAAATGTTCCAACTTCTTTACCTTCTTCCACAATATGGGTAGTATTGGAAGAGCCTCCCCTTACCCATGCAGACCCAGTTTTAATAGCACTTGTTGCAAAATCCTCATTTGATAATGAAGTAATTTTATTTTTGTTGTGTGCAATATTAAATGACGAAGTCCACCGAACATCGCTGCTCCGGATAATATCGCCTGTTAATAAAAACTCGAATCCTTTGTTCGACATAGATCCTACGTTGGCAAGCATTGTAGGATATAAATATGGAGGAACAGGAACAGAATAATTATACAACAAATCATCAGTTTGTTTATCGTAATACTCAATAGTTCCGCTGATGCGGTTGTTTAAAAGACCAAAATCAACCCCTATGTTTAACATTGAAGTTTCTTCCCACTTTAAATTGGGATTAGCATTCTGGTTCGTTTGGTAAGCGGTGTACCATTTGCCATTATCATAGTATTGCCCCGATGCACCATATAACTGTAACGATTTATAAGGATCGATACCATCCTGGTTTCCAGAGACTCCATAACCAACCCTAAGTTTCAAATCATCAATGAATGTTGCATTGCTCATGAATGCTTCTTCATTGATTCGCCAAGCAGCAGAAACAGAAGGGAACATTGCCCACTTATGGTTATCCCCAAACTTTGTGGAACCGTCCTGGCGAACGGTAAGTGTCAGGATATATTTTTCGAGATAACTGTAATTGGCCCTACCAAAGAAAGAAATCAACTTATTCATGTTAGCACCCGACCATACATCTCCGGCACGTAAATTTTCTCCGGCACTAAGGTTATTGTATGAAAAGAAGTCGGTGGCAAATTGACGGTTTCGTGCCCCTGAATTTTGATAGTAATTATCTTCATAGGAATACCCCCCCAAAAAATTCAGAGAATGCGAACCAATCAATTTTTTGTAATTTAAAGTAAGCTCCAACAGATTCTTATCACTTGTCCAGTTGGTTCGTTGTGCATAACCCAAATCATTGCGGCCGCGCTCAGTTTGTGAATTAAGGTACTGCCCGTAATCATTTGTCGATCTTTGTTTTAAAGCATTCAATCCAACAACAAACCCATCAAATAAATTCAAGTCTGCTTTGATATTCCCAAAGTAAATGCCGCTTTTATTTAGTTGCCTGTTATATTCAATATTTCTAACCGGGTTGCCTTGGTCATATTCCTGCGAATCAAACCAAGTCCCATCTTCATTTTTTATGGGTGCAACAGGAATCATGTTATATGCAAGAACAAAATTACGGGTATCAGTAGGAGAATTATCGGTACTGGTTATAGAAGTGGTAAAAGTCAGATCGAGCTTGTCATTCAATGCTTTTTGGTTGAATGTAACCCTTGCATTATATCTGGTAATGCTATTGTCCTTCACAACACCTTCCTGATCAAGGTAGTTTAGAGATGCCCTGTAGGAATTATTTTTACCACCACCTGACATGGATACATTGTGGTTTTGACTTATTCCTGTTCTGAGAATGGCATCGAACCAGTCGGTATCAGCACCGCGATCAATACCCGTTGTGTTCATGTTGTTTTTTGATGTATAATCCCGCCATTCACTTGCAGTTAGTAAATCCGGGATATTTGTCACATTGCTTACTGCCACATAACCATCATACTCTACTGAACTAAAATCCTTCTTTCCCTTCTTTGTTGTAATCATAATTACACCACTTGCCGATCTTGAACCATAAATAGCCGATGCTGAGGCATCTTTTAAAACACTTATTGATTCAATATCGTGCGGAGCTACGGAAGATAAACTTAATCCCGGGACACCATCAATAACGACAAAAGGCTGGCTACTTCCGGTTAATGAAGAAGTACCCCTCAAACGAATGGTTTGATCCTTGGTTACATCACCGCTACCTTGAGTTATTGTAAGCCCTGCAACTTTTCCTTTCAATAAATCTGATGCGTTTTGAGTTAATCCTTGGTTAAAGTTCTTTTCTGAAATATTGGTAACCGAACCTGAAATTTCGCGGCGGGTTTGTGTTCCATATCCAATTGCCACAATTTCTTCAATTCCAATCGCATCAACCTGCATTGCAATATTAATTGTTGTTTCATTTCCAACAATAATTTCCTGTGACCTCATCCCCACGAATGAAAATATAAGGGTAGTGTTTTCAGCAATATTTGACAGCGAATAATTTCCATCAAAATCAGTTACAGTTCCATTGGTGGTTCCTTTGATAACTACAGTTACACCTGGAAGCGGAAAACCTTGTTCGTCTTTAACAGAACCTGAAACCGTTTTCCCTTGTTGGATTACTTTATCCATGATAAAATCGGTTTTTTCAGTCGTCAAAACAATCAGCCGATCTTTTACCTGATGATGCACATCAGTTATAGCAAACAAATCGTCAAGAATATTGTCAATGGTTTTTTCTTTTGCATTGACATCCACTTTTCGATCCACATCAATTAATTTCTGATTAAACAGAAAATAGAACTCGCTGCTGTTTTCAATTTCATCCAGCACATCGATAACCTTTGCATTATCCATTTTCATGGTTAATTTGGTTTGTTGAGCATACCCCGAATCTGCCCATACTTGGGAGATAAACAGGAACAGAAAAAAAGCACTTAGTCGCATAATTTTCCAAGTTTTAGTTTTGACGCCAAATTTAATGGCGTCCCGAATCCATTTTTTTTTCATAAATTTGAAACATTAAGTAGTTAAACAATTATTACACTAATTCACACACTGCTTGATTTTACAGGAGAGTGCTGGTAACACCCTCCTGTTTTTTTAAAAGGCATTCAGCCTTTTTCTGTCTAAACTAACTATGAACTTCCTCTTTTTAAAAGTATTATCATTCGAAGTTTCACGTTTGATTTCTTTGTATTTTAATGGGGCAGTCCGGGCAAGTAGCTTTAATACTTCGTCTAAAGGTTCATCAATAAATGTGGCACGAAATGCATAGTTCAACAGTTCTTGATCATCAATTTCTATCTCCACATTGTACCATCTTCCGAGGCGATCGGCAACTAATTGCATACTTTCGTTCCTGAAAACAAGTTTCCCTTCCGTCCACGATGTATATTGTTTGGCTTCTACTTGAATAGTTTTGAATTGCCTGGTTTCGATATTTAATGCAAGTCTTTGATCGGGTTCGAGAGTCACTAATTTTTTCCCCTGGGTTGAATAAACTTCAACACTCCCTTCCTTCAATATGATTTCTTCGCTGTTTTCCGATCCGTAGGCAATCATGTTAAACTGTGTGCCAAGCACTTTGGTTGATAGATTTGGAGTTTTAACCGTGAATGGGTGTTCTTCGTCATGATGAACATCGAAAAAGGCTTCCCCTGTCAATTTCACATTTCTGTCGTTTGAAAATAGTACCGGATATTCAAGCGTTGAACCGCTATTTAAAAAACCAGTAGTTCCATCGGGAAGTAAAAATTTTGTTCGAACTCCCAAAGGGCATTGTATTTCAGCAATTGCTGTTTCAGACGAAACTGTTTTTGGTTGAAAATAAAATACAGCCATGAACGTCAGAATCAGAGGGACAATTAAAATGGCCGCTATTCGCTGAAAAACCGAAATAAAGCTATTATTTCTTACGCGATTATCCTCAACCCGGATT
>JAGXGA010000045.1 GCA_024636975.1 Mariniphaga sp. | reverse complement strand
TTATAAACACAGCAAAGGCATTAGTGTCTAACAACAAGGGCATTCTGGCCATGGACGAAAGCAGTCCAACGATAAAAAAAAGGTTCGAACAATATAAAATTACTCAAACTGAGGAAGCTCGCCGATCGTATCGCGAGTTGATAATAACCACACCAAAACTGGGCGATTTTATTAGTGGGGTGATTCTTTTTGATGAAACAATTCGCCAAAAGAAGAAAGATGGAACTTCGTTCGTCAAAGTCATCACGGATGCGGGAATCATTCCCGGTATTAAAGTAGACAAAGGAGCCAAAGAAATGGCTGGGCATCCGGGTGAAAAGGTAACAGAAGGACTGGACGGTTTGCGTGACAGATTAACAGAATACGTTCAGCTAGGTGCCCGTTTTGCCAAGTGGCGTGGCGTATTTACAATTGACACCCTTACCCCAAGTCGTGGTTGCATCGAAGCCAATGCGCATGCTTTGGCTCGTTATGCTGCCTTGTGTCAAGAAGTTGGGCTAGTACCCATCGTTGAGCCAGAAATACTGATGAACGGCAGTCATTCGATGGAAAAATGCTTTAGGGTAACAGAAAAAGTTCTTAGAACTGTTTTTCAACATCTTTATACGCAAGGTGTGATGTTGGAAGGTATGCTTTTGAAGCCCAACATGGTGCTTCCGGGTGAGAGCTGCTCCAAACAAGAAACGGTAGATGAGGTTGCAGATGCCACTGTAAAGTGCCTGATGCGTGCAGTTCCTGCAGCCGTTCCGGGGATTGTATTTTTGTCCGGAGGGCAATCCAGCGAACTGGCTTCGGCGCGTTTGAATGCCATGAATGAACGGTTTATGGGGCGATTACCTTGGGGACTGTCATTTTCCTACGGGCGAGCTATACAACAACCGGCTTTAGAAATCTGGAAAGGTGAGGAGCCAAATGTAACCAAGGCACAGCAAGCATTGTTTCATCGTTCAAAATGCAACCATGCTGCCCGCCAAGGCAAGTACAATGCAGCGATGGAAAAGATTTAAACGCAAATTCGGTGTGCTTTTGATTCATACTGAATTTTAACCCTAGCAATTTAATAAAACTTTAATCGTAGAGATTTAAAATAAAATAATATGGAATTACTTACAAAAGAACTAATTCAAGAGCTTCTGGCAGCAGATCAGGCGCCATGTCTTTCGCTTTACATGCCTACTCATCGAAGTCATCCTGAAAATCTTCAGGATCCAATTAGGTTTAAAAATCTTCTCAAACAAATGGAAGAATCACTTTTACAAAAATATTCAGCAGGTGAAGTGAAAAAGCATATGGAACCTTTAGAAGCCCTTGCTAGTGGCGACAGTTTATGGAATCACACATCAAATGGTTTGGCTGTTTTTAGTGCTGCCGGGTTGTTTAAAATTGTGGGTTTGCCAGTATCAGTTGACGAATTGGCAATGGTGGCCGATAGTTTCCACACGAAGCCACTGAGGCAATATATGCAATCGACTGACCGCTATCACGTTTTGGGTTTAAGTCTCCACGATATCCGGCTTTATGAAGGTAACCGTCATTCACTTGTTGAGATAAAACTCATGCCTGATATTCCCAAAACCATAACAGAAGCACTTGGTGATGATTTGACCGACAAACATTCGACGGTTGCATCTTATGGCGGTGCAGGAGCTGAAGGTGTAAGCATGCACCACGGTCATGGCGGTAAAAAAGAGGAAACTGAAAAAGACGCTGAGCGGTTTTTTCATGTGGTTGCGAATAATATTTACGAAAGATATTCAAAACCTACAGGGTTGCCACTTATTCTTGCTGCTTTGCCTGAACACCACAGCCTTTTTCATAAGGTAAATAAAAATCCTTTGTTGTTATCCAAAGGCGTTTCTATAAATTCTTCGTCCGTTTCGCCAGACAAACTGGCAAAAATGGCTTGGGAAACAATTAAACCAGAATATAACCTGAAACTTGACAGTCTGGTTGCCCGGTTTGAACAGGCAAACGCAAATGGCAAAGGTAGCGACGACTACAAGGAGGTAGCTATAGCGGCAGTTGAAGGGCGGGTTGAAACACTTATTGTTGAAGCCGACCGAATTATTGCAGCCAGAGTAACTAATCTGGTGACGGGAAATACGCAAAAAAAAGATTTGACAAATCCGAGAGTAGATGACCTGCTCGATGATATGGGTGAACTGGTAACAAAAATGGGAGGGATAGTGATGGTTCTCCCAAAAGATAAAATGCCTTCTGAAACAGGGCTGGCAGCAATATTTCGTTATTAACAAAAACAAAAAAGATGCAAATACTATTTAATACAGATCATAATGTAAGCGGGAGCAAAGATCTTATCGCTTCTACAACTTCGTTAATATCAGAAGAACTAAGCAGGTTCAGTGATCAGATAACCAGGGTAGAAGTTCATCTTTCGGATGAGAATGGCCATAAGGAAGGACTAAATGACAAGCGTTGTATGCTCGAAGCCCGCCTTGCCGGGTTGAAGCCAATTGCTGTTACCGACCAAGCAGACACTCATGAACAGGCTGTTTCGGGCGCAATTGACAAATTGATAACTTCCTTGGATAAGATAACCGGACGCTTAAATAATTATTAACGTTGATATAATTATTTTGCTACAAAGTCGCTAAGGCACTAAAAATTCACAAAGAAATCATTCGTGTACCCTTGTGTTTTTCTGCCTTAGTGACTATTTAAAATGTATGTTTTATCCCATTTTCAGTATGCTGGTTTGCCAGATAGAAACAAAAAATTTAGGTAATCGGTCATGCTGTCCCTTATGATTTCAAGAAACCACGGTTGATCTTCAAATTCAAAGCCCCGGAGCATTATTTCAGAAAATTTTGCAGGTAATTACTTAAACTTACCAAGTCAAACTCCTGGCTTCGCCAAGCAATGTATAAATCGGGCCGAATGAGGTAGCAACCTTCATTTTTTAGACCAAAGCTTTTAAAAAGCAGTTGCGTTCCGGGTTGATATTCAATAAATCTTACTGAAATCACATCGCTGTATTGATCGATTATCCTTTGAAAAAGTGTCGGTAATTCTTGCTTTCCGAAAATTAGCAGATGAAAATTTCGTGAATCCAAACCATCATTTAAAGTGCAGGTTTTCCCGTCTGTTTCATAGATTATATGCGGTAGCCGGTCACCTGGTTTTGGCGAATTAGTAGGGAAATTGCCTACTGATAATGAATTTGGCAACATGCTGGATTTGTATTTCACACCTATTCCGGAAATAGAAACAAAGATACGGTTACGTAAACCATTACTTTTTCTGATCTTTACTGAAATCATTGTCAACAACAATGGAGCAAGTTTCAACCGCAAGAAACCGAGCAAGTAAGAATTGTTCGTCATAAATATATAAGCCAAATCAGTGTATCTGATAATATTCAGAGCCAAAGGCCTACGCTCTTCTTGATAGCTATTCAATAATCTTTCCGTTGCTTTTCCTTTGATATAAAAAGCCAGTTTCCATGCAAGGTTATGCGCATCCTGAAGTCCGGTATTCATGCCTTGTGCGCCAACCGGACTATGAAGATGGGCTGCATCGCCAACCAAAAAACATCGGTTTTGTTGGTACGATTCTGCACAGCGCGAGTGCGACCGGAATATCGAAAACCATTGTGGGTGTTTCATTTCTATTCCGAGATGAATGGGATTTTGAAAGAAATTTCTGACATCGTCAAAATCAACCTTTTCTTTCTTTTGGATCACTGGAATCAAGCCGTCCACGCGCCAGCGATTATCCGGCAGAGGGAAAAAACCAGCTGTATAATCCGAGGCAAATGAAAAGAATATCTCGTTGGCGGGTAATGACAGTTTGGCTTCACAATCGGTAATAAAAAGACGTGCTTTGTGTGTTTTTCCCGGGAAAGGAATCTTTAATTGTGTTCGTACAGCGCTGTTGTTTCCATCGGCACCAATCAAAAACCTCGACTTAATTGTCTCCATTGTTCCGTCCGGCTTTTGGATTTCAGAGGTAATTCCTTCGCTGTCCTGAGTAAATGATAAAAGAGTTGTGTTATTTTCAATCCGGCAACCATGCTCGTTAAGAAAATCAATCAGTAGGTTTTCAGTTTGCCATTGCTCAAGCATCAGTAGGTATGGAAAGCGGGTTAAACCTTTTCCAAACGCACTGATATCAATAACCGTATTTTGTTGATGATTGAATTGAATATGGACTGTTTTTGCCCTTATTCCTGCTTTCAATGCCTTTTCAGCAATCCCCATTTGATGAAATATCTCTAAAGCGCGGGCATGGACAATCAGTGCTCCGGAATGAATGGCAGGTGAAGCTTTTTTATCGATGATCCGGAACGAAATATTATGCATCGCAAGCTGAGAGGCCATCATCAAACCTGCAGGACCGGCTCCGGCAATAAGAACATCTACGGCTTGTTTTTCATTTGTTTCCATCGTTATTTAGCAGTTTTAGCCACCACCAGATACCTGAAAGCCCATCGCCATTGTATGGAAATTTCGTGTAAATCAGCAGTGTGGAGTAATTGCTCCAATTCGCTTCGGGTAAAAGCCCGAAGTACCGATATTGGACCATCATGCTTTGATAGAGCGGACCCATTCAGTAGCCTAGTCAGAAACCAGACACTATAATAAGCAATTGAACTTCGCTGTAAATCATTTATAACGAAACCTTCTCTGGTATAGGTTTTCAAATAACTGAATAGTTCCAATAATTCCTCATTATTCAGGTGATGACAAAACAGCGAACAATGAACGATATCCACCTTTGGGTCGGTCTTTAAAAAATCTTTGTAATCGCATGCCACGCCTGTAATTTCAGGATATTCAGAACAATTCTTATTCAAATATTTTATTGCATCCGGATTTTTATCTACCCCGGTAAGTTTTACCTGATAGTTGTTCAACCTGGCCCACCGGGCAATGTATTTCAGCACATCGCCGCTGCCACAACCCAAATCGATAATGTGATAAACTTTCTTCCGGTCTGTGATCAACCGCTTTATTCCTTTAATAGAAATGGAATGTCCTCCAGTATAGCGGTTTAGAATGTCTAATTCACCCAGGTTTTTATGAAGTAATTTTACAGGGATGTCCGGAGCATCCATCATTTCAGACTGTCCGGAACGATTTTTAAATGAAACCATGACAGACCATTGAAGCTGCATCGACACTTATTCCGGGTCCAAATCCTAAGGCAAAAACAGTTTCTCCGGACTTGGGATTGCTTTTGAACAGTTCGTTCAATACAAATAGGATGGTGGGCGACGACATGTTTCCATTATTCCGCAGAACTGCATAGGAATGTTTCAGTTCGTCGTTTTTTAATTGTAATGCGCGCTCCACTGCCTGAAGTATTTTTTTACCTCCCGGATGAACTGCCCAGTGATTAATATTCTCGGGTGTGAGATGAAGTTTTTCGGATACCGCCATCATCAATTCATTCAGTTCTTTGGCCAGAAAATCAGGTATTCCGGCATCCAGTATCATTTCGAAATTTACAGAGTTGACATTCCAGCCCATAAAATCTTTTCCACTTTTAAGAAGCATCGGACTAAATTTATTCAACGAAAATCCTTTTAGATTTTGCTCAATGGCAACCGATTCTGAAACCATGATTACAGCGGCAGCTCCATCACCGAATATGGAATTCGAAAGCAAATTGTCAATATCATTTTTAGGCTGAAAATGCAAGGTGCAAAGCTCTACACAAACAACCAACACCCTTGCATCAGCTTGCGACTTTACAATGCTGTCAGCAATTCTCAAGGCAGGAAAAGCGGCATTACAGCCTATAAAGTTAAGCCCGGTATGGAAAGTATCAGGAGGTAAATTCAATTCCTCTATCAATTCAATGTCAAGTCCCGGATTGTATATTCCGGTACAGGTAACCGTGATCAGGTGGGTTATTCCAAATTCAGCAACAGAGGACTGAATGTTTTTAAATGCATTTTCAATGGACTTGACCGAAAGCGGCAATGCCTTTTGCTTAAAAACATCAATTCTTTCAGCCACCATAGGAATTTCTCGGGTAAGCGGAAATAGTTTGCGTTTATCGAAATCAGAAAAATCAGGAATTGCTGAATGTCGGCAATTAATGGCGCTTTGGTGAAATAGCACATTTAACTTGCGTGAAGCTGTGGGATCATTATATGCCTGATGCATAAATTGAAGAATCGTATCCTGACTGGTTGAATATTCAGGTACAGCAGTTCCGATTGAGATTATACGGCTTAAATCAAAACCAGTTTCCATAGCGATTGACAAATAATAGTAAGAAAAAAAGATTCATTGTAGCTGAGGTGAGCATATTGATTTTCATCGTATTTTCGAAATTGGCATGTTTGGTATCCTTACGCACTTTTGCAAACCAAACCGAAAGGTAGTAAATAACCGGAAGTATCATCAATAAGAAGATGATTAGGACAAAGGTTTGTTGTTTTATGCTGAAATAGAAAAACATTAACCCAACGGCCACGGCAAAAAGCAAGCCTGAAAAAATGAAAGTTCCGGTATAACCCAATTTATAACTGATTGAAATAACCCCATCGCTTTTATCGGCCTCGTGCTGGTAAATTTGTGTTAATGGATAGATGCTGCCAATGAAAAAACTGGAAGTAACCATGCAAATGATTGAATTTTCTGAAAATAATTCAGTCCAATTTACGCCGCTTATTGCAACAGAAGACATCAAATAAACAAAAGCACCCTGAAACACAAATACGGTTAGAAATCCGATGACTGGATATTTTTTTAAACGGATCCGGCGGTAACTGTAGGCCCGCGACATCATAATAAAAATCAACACCATCAGAGAAAAGTAAACCGAAATTACCAATCCAGCCAAAAGTGCCACAATATCCATTAACAAGGTAGCATAATACAAATTGGCTGTGACTTTCGGAGGATATTTCAATCCGCCAATACTGCCCTCATCGCGATCCTGATAACTATTGTAGCCATTGCTCGAAGGGAAAACCAAAATATGTAAAATCAGGAAAGCTAGCATAGTATTCATCCAGTTTATTTCGCCAGATTGACTGAGTGCAAATAAAAAAATAGGCAGCAGAAAAAATGAAAACGGGAACCGCAGATGCTTTACCGTATTCTTATCGAACCATGAAACTATTGGAAAAATGAATGCCATAGTTATAATTTTAATGAGGCTTGTAGTTTACCATAACCCCAATTTTCACACATTTCTGAATGAACCATGTATTGATTAATGGCGGTAAGTTCATCAGCTAAAAGTGAATTCAATACTTCCAATAATTTTTGGCTGTCTTTCATGAGAATTTCGGATTAAATTGATTGAATAATTATGATAAAATATAACTTAATAGCATTTTGCGCCGCTGAACATGCTTGAAACAGTTACTAAAACCGTTGTTTAAACCGATGATTTACACAAAACTGTCGAAAATTTATAACATTTCCACGCTTCTAGTCAATTGTTTAATCATATTTAATACTAACTCCATTGTTTAAATTTTGGATTATTGACAATTAAGCATTATTAACCTTACCATATTTTTAATAAACAATATACATGATAATTTGTTGATTCTATTATAATTACTCTAAAAAAATCAGATATGAAAGCATTAACTAAAGATGAAGTTGCCAGTTACCTGGCACTAAAATTAAAAGACTGGACTTTTAAGAAAGACGCAATTGAAAGAGATTTCAAGTTTAAAACCTTTGTCGAGGCATTCTCTTTTATGACTGCAATTGCCTTGGAAGTGGAGAAGATGGATCATCATCCTGATTGGAGCAATAGTTACAACAAGGTATCTATTGCTTTGTCCACTCATACAGCCAACGGTATTACTCAAAAGGATTTTGATCTAGCCGAAAAAATTGGCTCCACATATAAGAAGTACGCTCAATGAAGGTGTGACTCAATGAATGTGTGAATTATGTAACTTTTCCCCGTAGTTTTGTAAGCTCTTTTTAGGAAAAAACATTGAATTTGTATTCAGAATAAAACAGATTAATCTAATAGTAATTTGGGGTGATACTTTCATCAATATCCTATCGGGTGAAAATTTAATTACAAAAGAATTAATGTAAAAAAACTAAAAAGATCATGAGCACATTCAACACAAAAGACAAAACAGAGATTTATTTCAAGGATTGGGGAACGGGCGCACCCGTTGTTTTCAGTCACGGATGGCCGCTTGATGCTGATGCATGGGAATCCCAAATGGTTTTCCTGGCCTCCCACGGCTATCGCTGTATCGCTCACGACCGTCGTGGACATGGGCGTTCGAGCCAGCCATGGAATGGAAAT
>JAGXGA010000044.1 GCA_024636975.1 Mariniphaga sp. | reverse complement strand
TGTTCTATCTGAAAAAATATTTACTAATGAAGAAAGGATACCCCCTTCTTATTACCTAAACAGTGTATCATTAAATTATATTATCATACAACTTGTTGTTAATTAGTCTTTTTTCATGCATTAGCCTGACGGCTATGGGGCAGCGCCCCGGGTAAAAATGCCAACCAGACTTCACGGCGCAACTGCCGGCTTAGTTTTGAAATACACCCTTTCCATGCGCCGCTAAGAGGGAAATTTTAACTATCAAAGATTTTGGTTATACTATAGTCCGTGAAATTGCCCGGACAATTCTATATAGTAAATAACTTGATACTTTAGAATAAAAGTAAACAGTGATCATTAGGTTATTTTCTTTGCATTTGGCTTTAAAAAGTATTTGCAGCAATCCCCCTTTCATTCCCCCTTTGGTAGCGGCTTAATTCACTTTGATGGGGGCACATGGCCAAAGGGGGACGAGCCCTGAACCAGGCTTGCAATTAAAATAGAAACCTGAATCTTTATAAATTTATTGAACTGACCTGACAAAGTTATTCTTCGTGAAGCTATATCGGAACTTGCCCCCCCAATGTAAGAAGATATTAATGTCGGATTTGGAAAATCCAACTCCCGGGCGGCTATGAAGCTGCTTCACTGCAGGATCGAATTAAATCTCCTCTTTTACAATCTGAATGCCTTCCATGAAATAAACCACATCGGTTTTTTCTTCGGCCTGCACAATAATGCGGTGGGCTTCTTCGGCTTCCTCATCGTGTTCATGATCTTCGGTGCCGTGTTCGCGTGCCGGATTATGGGCATCGGCTTCGGTTTTAACTTCCTTGAAAATACCGGTTATGGTAAGGTCGCTGCCCATTTGTTCCTGGCTGAAGGCACCTATTTTTTCACCGGCCTCAATCCGGATGTTGAAGTCTTCATTGCTTCCCATTATAAAGCACCGGCCACCACCCTGCTTGCATACATGCATCACGGTTCCCTTAACAGTTACTTCCTTGTCGGCCAGATCGGGGGCATTGGCATACAATTCATCCACGGTATAAACAACGGCTGCTTTTTCAGCTTTTGCCGCATTATTTTTATTACCGGCTCCCTGATTTCCGCAGCTAAAAAATAAAGCTGCAACCAATGTAAGTAAGGCAAATTGTTTCATACGTTTAGCTTTATACGATTTTGAAATTCAAATATACATTAATACAAAGAATAACGGCACCAAAATTCCGGCCATTGTCCATACCCAGCCCCAACGGGAAAAACCTCTTTTCCCTTTAAGCAGAAACAAACCTGAGAATGCCACAAAAAATAAGATTACAGCCATTCCATCGCTCACCCATTTCCACAAAACACCAATGGATGCCTTGTGAAGTTTATTCATTTCAAATATCACCGGCCGCTTTTTTAAGTAGGTCATTGCAGCTTCACCATTTTCAGGATCAATAACCACTTCGCCATTTTCAATAAAAACCTTTACATTTCCCTGATTGGTAATGTAATGCTTTTTATAGACAGTTTCCATTTCAAAGTTTTCCAGCACGTTTATTACCGCCTGCTTGTCGTATTGCTCAGCAGGAACCGGGTCAGTAATTATATCTTCAAAAAGTATCCGGTAATCGGGATTAAAATCGTGACGATGATTCAGATATATACCTGAGAGGGCATATACCAAAGTCATTCCTACAATAAAATAACCCAGATCGCGGTGCAGAATCCGCAACAATCTCCTGGCTTTCATTAGCAACTATAATTATAGGTACCTCAAGTTGATTAATGCAGCAAATATAGACCAAAAGTTTGTATGCCACGAAAAATTCAATAGAAAACAGGGTGGGAATAAGGGGAATTAAATCACAGGGTGTTGGGGATAAATAAAACAAAACTCCTGCGGAAAGATTCATCATCCGCAGAAGCTGAGAGTAACATAGGAATTACAATTATATACCTGAATGAATTTTATTTTGCATAAAATTCATTCAGAGTAATAACTTTTTCCGAACTGCAAACCGGGCATTCGATTTTACCTTCGTCGTAGTTATTAAAGCTGGCCTGACAATTTTGACACTTATGCCAGCTTTCATCGAAGTATATATCTCCACCCCTAAAAATGATATCACGACCTTCCACAAAGGCAGTAGCCACTTTATTACGGGCTTCCTCGTAGATACGTGTCAGGGTAGGCCTTGACACATCCATATGCACGGCAGCCTGCTCCTGGGTAAGGTTTTGATAATCGAGCAACCTTATTGCCTCGTACTCTTCCAGCCGAAGAACAACTTCATTGGACTTACGGCCACGAACTCCATATACAGACATCCCCTTAATTACCGGGGGAACCTGAATTCTTCTGTTTCTTTTTCTTCTGGGCATATTATAGTGAATTTAATTTACTTAATAAATAATGGTCAACCAATACCAAAGCGGCCATAGCCTCAACAATTGGCACGGCCCGAGGTAAAACACAAGGATCGTGCCTTCCTTTTGGAAGAATGGTTGTTTCTTTGTTTTCTTTGTCAACCGTTTGCTGTTCTTTCAGCAGTGTTGCAATGGGTTTAAAAGCTACGTTAAAGTAGATATCCTCGCCATTTGAAATACCTCCCTGTATTCCACCTGAATTGTTGGTTTTGGTTCGGGTACCCTCACTGGTAGAAATAAATACATCGTTATGCTCTGAACCGCTGAGCTTGGTTCCTTCGAAACCGGAGCCGTATTCAAAACCTTTAACTGCATTTATTCCGAGCATGGCAAACCCCAGGTCGGCATGCAGTTTATTGAATACCGGTTCACCCCAGCCTGCCGGGACACCTTTCACCACGCAAGAAATTATACCACCAACGGTATCCTGGTCGTTGGCAGCTGCTTCAATACGTGCAATCATTTTTTCAGCAGTTTCCCGATCGGGGCAACGTACAATTGAATCATCGGTTTTAGAAAGATCCAGTTCGGTGTAGGGTATTTGCAACTGAACCTCCCCTACTCTTGAAACAAATGCCTGTATGGATATCTGATGCCTTCCAAGAACCTGTTTTGCCAATGAGCCTGCAACAACCCGGGCAATGGTTTCACGGGCTGATGAACGGCCTCCTCCACGATGGTCGCGTGTGCCGTACTTTTTTATATAAGTATAGTCAGCATGCGATGGCCTGTAAACATCTTTTAAATTGTTATAATCCTGCGAATGCTGATCCTTATTCCATACAATAAAAGAGATGGGTGTACCCTGAGTTTTTCCTTCAAAAATACCTGACAGAAATTCAACCTGATCAGGTTCGCTTCGTTGGGTGGTAATTTTCGACTGCCCCGGTTTACGACGTGACAAATCGAGCTGCACCAGATCTGTATCCAGTTCAATACCTGCAGGGCATCCGTCGATAATGCCGCCAATTCCACGACCATGCGATTCTCCAAAGGAGGTGAGCCGAAATATGTTTCCGAATGTATTCACAACTTACGTTTAATAATTATGGTAACAATTTTTTTCCTTTTTTGTTGGTTTTCAATGCCGTGGAACCCAAAAGAAATTGATATTATTTTTTTAAAACCACTATTTATATAACTAACCTATACCAATTAAAAACCCCGTTTCCTTTGATTTTCAGAAAGAAAACGGGGTTAACTGAGCTAAAAGACAGTTCTGACAAAAACTGTTTTTATCATCCGCAACCGCAACTATGATTGTGATCATGTTCGTGTGAACCACATCCATCATCACCGCAGCCACCGCTTCCGCAACCACAACCTCCGCCTGAAAGAATTTCTGCCAGTTCTTCCTCTGAAGGTTCACGCACGCCTAACACTGTTCCTTTAAAGAACAGGTCCTCTCCGGCAAGCGGATGATTAAAGTCCATTTTAATTGTTTCATCATCTATATCCAGCACCTGACCATTCATGCGCTGTCCGTTACTGCTCATCATGGGTACCACTTTTCCGACGGCTATCAGTTCTTCATCGAAACTACCGTCAACCAGAAAAACATGTTTTGGCAATTCCACAATGGCATCTTCATTTACTTCTCCGTACGCATCGTTTTTTGATAGCTGAATAGTAAAGGGTTCACCTTCTTTTAATCCCGCCAGATGCGATTCGAATTTTGGAAGCATTAAGCCTGCGCCATAAAGAAACTGCAACGGACTTTCCTCTGTTGCCTTTTCTATTAATTCTCCTTTTTCATCTTCAATGTGCAAGTCGTAACTTAGCGTAACCATTGAATTTTTTGAAATTTCCAGCATATTTATTTTTTTATTATATGTTTATTTTATGGTACAAAGAAACTTAATTTACCGGACAGAACAAAATACCTTTATGTCTTTTAATACTAAATTAAGGCAAAAAATATTTAATAGTGTTTCATTCTGAACCAAAAATTTACACAAATATATACAAACAATTATATTTCAACACGTTAAACAGAAATATTTTTTATGGAATTGCCCGATAGCTGTACCTATTGAAAAAATACCCCTCCGTTAATATTTCATTATTTTTTTTGTTGTCAATCCATTTTTTGTTTTTATCTGTAAAAAATAGATGCCGGCAGGCCTATCGCTAAGTGCTGAAATTTGGAATGCGCCTTTTCCGGCAATTTGATTTTGGTATATAATTTTTCCTGTACCATCTGTTAAGATTATCTCCTGGAGTTCCCCGGCCACATCTACCTGAAATGCATCTTTTACAGGATTGGGAAACATTTTTAATTCTGGTTTATCCACCGGCAACTGACCGGAAAAAGTTGCGATTTCTGAAACTGTAAAATTATCAATACAAAAATAAGCAGGAGTATTCATCCCCCAGTCCCCCATATCAGTCGATTCCATAGAAAAACTCAGTTCGCTTACCACGCCAAGTGATTTTAAATCCAGCCACTGCCAATCGTTAACTATATAATCCTTATCAGATTCATCCGACCTAAAATCAGCCAGATAGAAATCAATTGTATCGGTTGGATTTCCGTCTGCATCGATTCCTGAAATCCTCAGCAAAAGATAGTCGGGATCAGTGCCATCGGGGCCACCGAACTTTTTGGTAAAATCGTCACCATCGCGCATCGACAGATAAGCATACACTGAATTTGTAACATAAAAACCTCTAATTTCTGCAGGATCATTCAGTTCCATTTTCAAATCACCCGGAATATAAACCACGGCGTAATTCTCAGAGCTGTCGGTTCCCCCGGCTGTAATGGCACTGTACTGGTTATCGAAACCTGCGATTAAAGTATCCTGCATATTTGAAACCGAGAATCCGCTCCAGCTTCCCCAGTCAGCATTGTAATTATTGGGGAACCAGGTTCCGCCGCTGAAGAATCCACCGGTGCCGTCGGAACCATTGTAATACGAACCGGGTTGTAAATCAATCTCCTCGAATGTTGCAACTTGTTGGGCTTTTGCAGAAAACAGGGCTGCCCACATGCCCGCGATCAGGTAAATTTTTTTCATTGTAAAATTTTTTGTTAGTAAAACAATTTATTTTACAATACCAGAAACTATGGGAAAAAATAAAGGTAAGTTACCTCAAGCTTTTGTCCCCGAAAGCTTACGATATTGTTAACTAATTTTGAAATGGCAGGTCTTCTGGCTTACCCCAATTGTCGGCAGCCTTCCCGTCCCGATTCCGATAATTACCGGGATAGAACAGTGGCTAAATTTGCTGACAACATGAAAGGATTACAGCTGCGGGTACAGCTCCGGATTTCCTGTCTGTTTGAAGACAAGTCTTGCCTGACGGCAGGCAGGTCACCGGATTCCCTTAACCATTCCGGTATAAAAATAGGTTTTAATTTTTACCTGAACATAAAATGCGATGGATTTATGCCAACTTTAAATGAATCGATAACTTCACCGCTCTGTGAAAACCGAAAAACGATAGCATCCTGAGTGTAATCGATGGCATTGGCAATATAAATATCATTGGATTGAGGATCGATAGCCAGGTGGTAAAAAAGCTCCTGTTCTGCATGCATAAATGCTGAATCGGGTAAATGACGGTTACCGATGTGCATCTTGTAAAGGTGCCTGTTTAAAAAATAAAGGGTGTCGCCCTTACTGTTTAATTCCAGGTTGGAAGGAGTATCTTCCTGATCAAACCGGTAAATCTGTTCGATGGTCAGTGTTTCAGGATCGATCCGGCTGATGGCAGGTACTTCATTTCCAGTTGGTGAACCTTCGTAGCCGCCATCTGATAGAACCCAAATTTTTCCATTTTTATCAACGGTCAAATCCTTTGGTTGAAGCGATACCTCAATATTATCAATTAGTTCGTCTGTTTCTGTATCAACCACAAGCACGTTACTGCCATACGACCAGTCGGATACGTATACATATTTTCCCACCTGAACCATTTGTTCGGAGTTATAGTTTCCCAATGGAATGAAACCTGTTATTTCAAATGTTTCAGGATTAATAACAGTAAGCTGACCGGCATATAAGTCAGATATATAAGCTTTTTGTCCGGAAACAAAATGAATGTACCTGGGAGATATAAGTCCGGTAATGCTTCCTTTGAATTCCATAGTATTTGCATCGGCAACCACTATTTTCCCTGAATTATTCACCACTATAAATAATGAATTTCCAAGTCGTGCCACCGACTGGACGACATCGCCAAGAGGCACATTGTTTCGTGCATAAAACAGCTGATTTGAAACTTTTTTATTAACGGTATGATAGAATGATAATGAGCCATTGCCATACATAAAATTTCCTTCACAGGAAATAAAAACTCCTTTGCTTGTATCAAGATCAAAATAAATGGTTTCCACCGGATCATCTGTGCAAGCTACTAACAGTAAAAGCACTGCTGCTAATTGAATAATAAATTTCATTTTTCATGATTGTATTTAAGAGCAAGCGTTAAAGAATAAAACCGGCCGGGCATAGGCCTCCATAAGATGCTGTGATACTTTTGATCAAATACATTATCCACGGTTAATTTCAGGCCAGTCAGGAATTCATTCCAGGCGATCTGCTTTTCAGCTGTAAATTTTCCCAGGAAGTAGGGGTTGAGCACCTGTTCAAATTCCGATTCCTGATTGCTTGATTTTGTATAACGTTTTCCTACACCATTCAAGTCGAACTTAAAAGCAAAATTCTGCCAGTTTATACTGCCATATACCCCACCCTTATGCTTTGGTATGTATATGAGTTGCTTCCCCCGTGACTCGTCGGCTGAATGTACCGCCTGCAGATTGGAAGTACGGGTGTAGGAATAATTTCCTCCTGATTGAAAAAGAAAACTGCCACTTTTAATTTTTGCAGTAAACTGGTACTCCAGCCCCTTCGATGAAACATTCCTTATATTACCGGCCTCCCAGTAATAAGCTCCGCTTGCAGCCGGTTGCCAGGCAATCCAGTTTTCTATTCTTGAAATAAATCCTGTTAATTCATTGCTGAATCCTATAGTCCGCCCCTGAAAATCAGCTGAAAAAGAGACATCACCAGTATATCCATCTTCAGCTAAAAGTTCGGGGTTGCCTCCCGGAATCCAGTACAAATCATTGAGGGTAGGTTTATGATAATTCCTTGCAGCATTTGCGCGTATAATCAATGGAAGCCTTTTTACAAGTTGCCATTCAAAACCAGCTGAAGGAATGAAAGGAACCGTTTTTTCATCGTAGGTTTCCGAGCGTAAAAGGATAAATAGCGCCAGACGGTCGGATGGGTTCATATGCATGTTTACCATCAGGCTGGTTTCCAGCCTGCTTTCGTTAAAGCTACCAGCGGTAATATTATCAAAAGCCTTGACCCGGAAATAATTGGCATCAAAGCTTACTGTTGCATATGTTTTCTCATCAAACTGTCTAAAAATTCGCAGGTGGTTAAGAAAACCCGTTTCTTTGCTTTCCGAATCTTCATTTACAAACTCAAAGGCCGGTGTTGCCCTGAAATAATCCAGCCGGGTAGTATTTATCCCCGAGAAAAAATGATAGTTTACCCCGTCGGTATACCTTTTCCAGTCGTACTGAGCTCTGAATTGACCATCTTTTTGATACTCTTCACGCTCGCTTCCCTGGTAAGACATTAACTGGGGCAAGTCCCGGTTTCCATATTGATACCATAGGCGCAGGGTGGATACATTTTCATTAAAATGTCTGATGTAAAATTCCTGTAGAATACCTGTTTTGTTGTACCCGGCATTTTGTAAAGTATCGGTTATATTGGGAATCACACCTGAATTAAAAAACGGGAAGTTATTTTCAGAGGTTTCATAAAAAAATCGGGTGGAAGACTGAGTATTTTTACCTCCCAGGGCTAATTTCAGGAATGTTTTCCGGGAATTGAAAGAACCGGTTTCAGCCAGGCCTTCCAAACCAAATGATGTATTCCAGTCGGGTGTATTTTCCAGATGAATGCTGCCGCCCAAAGCTCCGCTGCCTTTGGTCATTGAACTTCCTCCGTGGAGAAGGTAAACACCATCGGTGAAGAATACCGGTATCAACGACAAATCGGCAAGGCCGCGCATAGGTGAATTAAGGCTCATGCCGTTCCAGTAAATTTGCGTATGGGTTGCAGCCGTTCCGCGAAAGCTGGCCGTTGCTGCCGAGCCTCTCCCATAGGATTTAATGAAAACAGGAGTATACCCGGATATCAGTTCAGACAGATCAGCAGTTAACACCGATGCCCTCTGAAACGAATCGGGCCGGGTGATTTTTAAGCCTGCCTCCTCAATTTTTCTTTTTGCAAGAACTTCAACTTCTTCAATATGCACAGTATCCGGGATGATCTGACCGTAGACAGGAAAGACAAATATTGTTAACACCAGGAGCCAAAATATTCCAGACACCTTCATCGTTTAACGATTTTATGTATTTCCAACTGCTTATTACCCTCTATGACCAGGTGATACATACCGGGAGTAAGAAAACCAAGATTCAGATTAACCGGAAAACGGAAATCATTTTTTTCCAGGACAACTTCTCCGGCCAGATTTACAATTCTTAATCGTGATTTAAAACTGTAAAAATGTTCATGTGACTGTGCATTAATAAATAGAAATTCATTAACCGGATTTGGATAAATATGAAATCCATATTCAGGTATTGAAACATCCGTTATCCAATCTTCCTTAATCAAAATGGCATCATTTCCGGAATATACAATTAAGGGAAAGTTTCCATCTGATTCAATCTGTACTTTTCCCTGATCATTGGTATAATAAGTTATTCCGGAGTTTACAGCAGTATTGGCTACGGGCATGAATCCCGATTCTAAAATTATTCCATTCTCTAATAAACATGAAGTTTTTTCAAGCAATACCTCTATAAAGTCGGTCGTGGCGGTAGTATTATTTACCGGCAGTAATCTGGAATATTCCCAGGTATTCAACAGATCCGGAACATGGTACAATACAAGTGTATCGCCATCGGAAAGTATGATATTATCAAAATCATTTAAATAATGAGTGTTGTTTAATCGGGCAATCCAGGCGCGGGCAATTGAAACTGAATTTGTTTTTCCGCCCCAGCCGTATGAAAATAACCCATCGTATTCTACATTATATAAATAAAGTTTTCCTCCGGCAGCTTCATCGTCTCTGAACTTATAAGTCACGTTGGCCATTTGCAGTCCTGTTGCCAGCGCATGGAACAGTGATATTTTTTCCGGGTTTGAATAATCCTTCTGCCGGTTTTCAACCACAGCATTCAAATCTGCACGTCCAACTTCTAACAATTGCAGCGGAAGTAAATTTTCATTGCTGGTTTTTACAGAAACCAATACTTCAATCTTATCGGTTTGGGAGTGAATTTTTACGGTCACCTGTTCTTTAACCTGGAACCCTTCCACAGAAGCAACGAGTACTATTTCTCCAGGCTGGTTAGCTACAAAATGGGCTTTGTTGCCGTTGTATATTATTTTTCCGGCTGAAGGATCCGACGATGAAAAAACCGGAAGTAAATCGAGAGCCTCCTGTTCATTGTCAAGAATCTGAACTTTTAATTCCAGTGTGTCGCCGGGATATACAGCAGAAAAATCGGATAACCACTTTATGGACTCCGGAGAAACAACCTTAACTGAAGAGAGTTGTACTTCATCATTTGCTGAAAAACGAACCTGGGTTTCACCTTCAGATAGTGCCATCAGCATTCCTGAAGAATCGATGGTAGCAACTGTTTCATTAAGTGATTGAACCGAAACCATCGATTTAATATTTCTGCCTTTGCTAAAGAAAACAGCTTCCAGTTTCAATGAATCGCCCTTTAGAACTTTAGGCTTATGAGGTTTTACAACGAGTAGGTTTTCTTTCCCTATGATTTCCGGCCTGTGTTGTACTGCTTGTACCCATGCAACATCAGTGGAAATTTCACCCAACCATCCAGCATCATTCAGACTTGCAGAAACTATTTTAATAAAATGAATGGAATCAAGGTCAACATAATTACCAAGGCTGTCGGTGGCCCATGAAATGTCAAAAGGATCGCCCCCGGCACCTTCTGTCTCCAGGGTATATGGATTATCCGGCAATGAGAGATCAATATCAGCCACCCGAGGGTGGCAATCAGTATAACCAAATATGGGCGCAGCCAGCTTTATTTCCTGTGAATTGGTGTTAATAAAATTATTTTCCAGCAAGGTTCCGTAAAACCTTACTGAATCCGGAGGATAAGAAGGGAAATATTCATTCTCCGGATAATACTCCTGCAAATTGAACTCATTGGCAAAAAGGTGCCCTGTTTTTCCATAATTATCTTTCCATAAAACATCACGTTGGGGTGTTTTAAAATAAGTAACTGCATAGTTTCTAATGGTTCCGGAGAAATAGTGGCTGCTTCCTGCAATTTCATACCAGGTATCATCGGCAAGACCGTTCCGGTTTTCATCATTCATAACCCACACAACACCCGGTTCAGATGAACCGGCAAAGGCATTTCCAAAGATTGTAAAATCGATGCCGTAAGGATTATCGGGATGGTTAATGCATGCTGTTTCAAATTTCAGGATGATGGATCCGCCGAAGCTTCCCAGCGAAACCAGGCTACTGACATTTTGTGTCATTACCCTTGCTGCCTCAGGAGTACCAATTGATGCGATATTGATATGCTGTCCCGGGGCAGGATAATAATCAACCAGATATCCTTCCCGATTCTGTGAGAAAACAGGTACTGCTGATACAAGAAAGACAGACAGCAAACAAATAAAAGATGTATACTTTTTCATTCCCCTTAGTTAAATTGAACCCGGGGAAATAAAACGTCAGGTTATTAAACCGTCGCTTTTATTCCCGAAAGCATTTTTTGGAAATGGCAGGTCTTCTGGCTTGCCCCCGTTAGCGACGGCCTTCCCGCCCGAATCCCGATAACTATCGGTATAGAGCAGTGGCTGAGGTTGCCGCTAACGTGACGGGCTTACAGCTGCGGGTACAGCTCCGGAATTCCTTTCTGCAGTCAGGCAGGTCCTTCCTGACGGAAGGCAGGTCACCGGATTCCCTTTTAAACCATTTCCGGCACAAAATTAATAATTATGCAACAATTTCCTATTTAGAACGTTTCCAAATAGATCATATATCAACAGGCATCTGAAAAATATCAATCAATCATGAAAATAAAACAACTGTATTTTGTAGTAGTTTTTCTCACGATAATGCTAAACCTGGAAGCACAGGATGATACTGATGCTGTAATAATCGGGCATGTAGTATCAGGAGGGGAACACATTCCTTTTGTAAATATTTATCTCGAGGATTCCAATCATGGCACCACTACTGACGTTACCGGACATTACATGATGGTAGATTTACCATTGGGTGAATATACGCTGGTGGCACGAATGATAGGCTATGAGATACAAAAAAAACAAATCAGCTTAAAATCTGGGGAAACCTTAGAGATAAATTTTGATTTAAACGAAACCAGGATACGGGTAAATGAAGTGGTAGTTACCGGAACCAAAACGTTTAAACGGCAAACCGAAAGTGCAGTTATTGTAAATGTGCTGGATAGAAAAACTATTAAAAATGTAGCCGCACAAACTGTATCGGAAACACTGAATTTTCAGCCCGGACTGCGCATGGAAGTGGATTGCCAGACCTGCAATTATTCGCAGTTGCGAATGAACGGGCTAGGCGGAGCATACAGCCAGATACTTGTGAACGGACGATCGGTTTTCAGTCCGCTAACCGGACTTTACGGATTGGAGCAGCTGCCGGCAGAAATGGTGGAACGGATTGAAGTAGTACGCGGAGGAGCTTCCGCTCTCTATGGTTCAAGCGCCATTGGCGGCACAGTGAACATCATCACTCAAATGCCTCAGCGCAATTCATACGAAATTACCTCCAGCAATTCAGTGGTAGGAGACGGAGCTGCCGACTACATGGTGAATGGCACCCTGACTGCATTATCGCAAAGAAGAAATACCGGTGTGGCATTGTATACATCGCTTCGACAACGTGATGCCTACGATCACAATAACGACAACTTTTCAGAACTACCGGCACTTAGGAATAACTCTTTCGGACTGAACACGTTTTTCAACGTTTCTGAAAGACAAAAAATTGAAGCAAATTTTTCAAGTATGCACGAATACCGTTATGGAGGGGAGATGACTGATGGCCCTGCTTACCTTGCCAAACAATCGGAAGAACGCACCCACAATGTACTTATGGGAGGCCTTGATTATGAGATCACCAGCGACAACTATAATACAACATTTGTGGTGTATGTTGCCGGTCAATACACAACCCGTGATCATTTCACCGGAATTGCCCCTTATGATGAATCCGAACTTCAGCAATACAATAACAATCCGCCTTATGGCAACTCAAAAAATTATACACTTCAGGCAGGGACACAACTGAATCAAACACTGAATAATTTTCTTTCCGGTACCAATGTCCTGACTTTTGGAGCAGAATATTTGACCGATGATGTTTATGATGAAATTGAAGCATACAATTATTTGATTGATCAGAATTCAAGAAACTTTGGTGCATTTGCCCAAAGCGACTGGGAGGTGTTCAGAAAATTGAACCTTTTATCGGGAGTAAGGGCCGACAAGCATAATTTTGTAAATGAAATTATTATTAATCCAAGAGTATCCTTATTATATAAACCAAATGAAAATACCCAGCTTCGACTGTCGTGGTCGACCGGATTCAGGGCTCCGCAGGCATTTGATGCCGATATGCATATTGCATTTGCAGGAGGGGGAATTCAGACAGTAAGCCTGGCTGACGATTTGAAAGAAGAACGGTCACAAAGTTTGAGCACTTCTCTTAATTGGGACAAGCCCACCGAAAAACACATCTATGGCATTACACTTGAAGGTTTTTACACCCGGCTACAAAATGCTTTTATTTTGGAAGAAACAGGAAAGGATACTGAAGGCAATTCACTTATGGAAAAACGCAACGGTGGGTTGAGCAATGTTTTTGGCGGTACATTTGAGGCACGTGCCAACTACAACCGTTTATTTCAGATTGAAGGAGGCATTACACTTCAAAGAAGCAGGCATGAAGAACCGGTGGAATGGTCGGAGCAATTACTTGGCACAAAAGATTACCTGCGCAGTCCGGATGCATATGGTTATTTTACCACATCCTGGACTCCCGGAAACCGCTTCAGTGCATCCCTTTCAGGAATTTATACCGGCTCCATGCTTGTTCCGCATTACGGACTGGCAGGTGATCCCGGCACACCCGGGCAAGATGTGCTTTTTAATTCCCCGGAATATTTGGATGTCACGCTTAAACTTGCATACATCATCAATTTTAAACGGCTTGATTCCTCTTTCGAATTATTTGGAGGGGCAGGAAATCTTCTGAATCAATACCAGGATGATTTCGACACCGGCAGGTTTCGTGACAGTGGTTATGTATACGGTCCGGCCCGGCCACAAACCTTCTTTTTTGGATTGCGTCTGTTTAATTAAACTTTTTTCGGTTGTGCATTGAGAAAACTATTCATTTGCAAGTGGCTCATTAATACTTACACAATGAAATCCGCCACTGAAACGGTTCAGGCTGGCAGCCTGGATACGAACGATTTCTCGTGAGGGGAAGGCTTCTTTAAATATTTGTACCACCTCATTTTCCCGTACCATGTAATCCTCACCCTGAATACCTGTAAATAAGGATGTGTATGAAGGCAGTATTACAAGTGAATTGGTAACTATAAAATTCATATAACTTGTTACCGATGCCAGCAGTCGTCTGTTTTCTTTTGGATCCCTGTCAATAACCAGGGGAGCAAACGGCACCTTTACCACGTTCAGTTTATTTCCATCCTGATCGGTAGCATTCAGCAAAATTTCATAATTCTCATCCAGTCTTCGCTTTGCTTCTGCAAGTATCGGATGAGATCCTGCTTCAGCTTCCGACACGCTGCTGATTAAAACAGTATTTGCATTGGTAAACCGCACAAATTCATCGACATGACCATTCACCCCATTAGGCCAAACCTTATCGGTTAAAGGACCGTTTCCGGGATTATCATCCTGCGGAATGCCCTGTTTTAACCAGATTACCTTTTTGAGATTCAAGCTTTTTAACATTTCCTCTTCGATTTCCTGCCTGGTCTTCGGTTTATTTTCAGCCAGCTCATGTGCTTCACATAGAATAATGGCTCCCTTCCCGTTTACTTCACGGGAACCTCCGGTACTGCTAAGTGGAATTTGAATGATATCAAGGTTAAGCTTTTCAGCAATCTGTTCATTAAAAGTTTGCAGCTTTCCATAATATAAAAAATTAACAAGTTGCTTATTGCCACTACTGTCGATTACGTATACCGGTCCAAAATCACGTATCCAGGCATTTTGAGGTTTGTTTTTAAGCTTTACAAAGCTGATATTTTCAACATTACCTCCATATTTCTCAATTAAACTATTAACATTTTTACTATTTTCCTTTTCGCTTATAAATAATGTTACATTATCTTTTTTAGATATGGTAGCTGCAAGTTCGGGAATGATCTCATAAAAATCGGTAGTCCAGATAAAACTGGTTGAGGCAGTAGAATCAAAATCAGCCGGATAATAAAAAGGGCCATCAGTTGATTTGCTGCAAGAACTGACTAAAATTGTCAGCATCAATACTAAAACATTGATAATCCTGAAATTGAAATTCTTCATTGTAATATCTTTATTAAACAAATAAAACCTTTATTTATGAAAACCTACCATTGCTTATAGTCTAATTAATGATTAAGGTCCATCCTGTTAAAGAGGTTCATTTATACTAATGCAATGAAAACCGCCGCTAAACCGGTTCAGATCTTCAGCAGGAAATCTAATAATTTCTTTTGAAGGAAATACTCTTTTAAAAATATCTACTACTATTTCCTCTTTAGCAGTAACTTCATTCCTGTTAAGTTCTTTTGCACTTGAAACATATGAAGGCAAAATAACCAGCGAGTTGGTAACAATAAAGTTCATGTAGCTGGTAACCAATGTCATGTATTTTGAAGCATTCACTCCTTCAGGACGTTCAAAAACAAGAAGAGGAGCAAAAGGCACCTGAATCACTTTCAACTTATTTCCATCCTGATCAATGGAATTAATCAGAATTTCATAATTCTCATCCAACCGTTTTTTTGCCTCAGCCAATATAGGATGCGTTTTTGCTTCACGTTCAGTCACACTGCTAATAATTACAGTTTTATCGTCAACAAAACGGCAAAACTCATCAACATGCCCTTTTACACCATTGGGATATATCTGTTCAAATAAAGGTCCGTCAAGTTCGCTGTCATCCTGTGGGATTCCTTCATTTAACCAGATTACCTTTTTAAGATTCAAAGCGTTGATGTATGCCTTTTCAATTTCCTCCGGCCTGTTTGATTTATTTACACTCAGTTCATGTGCTTTACAAAGAATCAGAGTTCCTTTACCATTTACCTCCCTGGCTCCGCCTGAGCTATTTAATGGGCTTTCTATAAGCGGTATATTTAATTTGGCAGCTAATTGGTGGTTAAACGACATATTTTTTCCAAAGTAATTGAAGCTTACGATTTTCTTTTCACCTCTTTCGTTTTTTAAGTAAGCAGGACCAAAATCTCTTAGCCAGGCATTTTGCGGATTATCTTTTACCTGTACAATTCTGATGTTCGTCAGATTGCCATTGTATTTTCCAAGAACCTGTTGAATGCTGTTTACACTTTCATTTTCATCAATAAATAACGTGACATTATCTTTTTGGGAGATTAAGCCGGCCACTTGTGGAATGATCTCATAAAAATCAGTTGTCCATATGAAACAAGTTGATGCCGACGGTTCGAAATCAGCAGTATAATAATATGAACCGGAGTTTTCATTCCTGCTACATGAAAAAAAGAATGATAAAAAGAGTATATAGAGAAGCTTTTGCCTTATATGAGGATAATAGCTCATTAAATAAAATCAACCTTTATTCTTATAATGCTTTTCCGGTTGTTTTATTGCGTTTACCACTAAATATATTCCTGCTAAAACAAAAGGTATACTCAGCCATTGTCCCATATTCAGGGCCATGGTTGCTTCAAATGCTTCCTGATCTTCTTTGATAAATTCGATTAAAAAACGTGCAGTAAAGACACAAATAAACAGTACACCTGTGAGCAACCCCTGTTTATACCTGGCGCGGGTACGCCAATAGAGGTACATCAGTAATCCAAAGGTCAGGAGATAAGCAAGCGCTTCATAAATCTGTGTTGGATGTTTAGGCACCATCTCATTATTGCGGACAAAAATAAATCCCCATGGGAGTGATGTTTCATTTCCATAGATTTCTGAATTCATAAGGTTACCTAGTCGGATGAATGCTGAGACCAGTGCAGTTGGCACAACAACCCGGTCGATGGTCCAGAACACATTTCTTTTAGTGACGTTCCTCGAATAAATTAGCAGCGCTATAAAAATACCCGCAGCCCCGCCATGGCTGGCCAGACCGCCGTGCCACACCTTCAGGATTTCACCCGGATTTTGGGAATAGTAGTCCCATCCGTAAAAGAAAACATGTCCAAGCCTGGCCCCAAGAATGGTGGCAATTATAATGTAAAAGAACAGTGAATCGATCCATTTTTGCGGTACATTTTCCGATCGGAACATTTTTTCTCCGATGTAATATGCTATAAGAAAACCTGAAGCAAAAAGCAAACCGTACCAACGTACAGAAAGAGGGCCAAGGTTAAAAATTTCGGGGCTTACATTCCACCGGATGTAACTCAGAAAATTTATCATTTCGGTTTATTTTTTAAAATTCGTATACCATAAGATCAGCTAAAACAGGGATTATGCTCCCCTGCCATGGCACTGTTTGTATTTCTTGCCACTACCGCATGGGCAGGGATCATTTCGTCCTACTTTCTTTTCTACCTTTACCGGCTGAGGCCTTGATCTTTCTGAAGTCTGTGTATTGGCCCCCTGCATGGGATTATCAACACCGGGCAAATCCGATTTCTGAGTTTTATACTTGCTCATATCGGTCCTTTTTCTTTCTTCTGCCTGTCGCACCTGTTCAGAACTCTGAATAGGTATATGCCCCTTCATCAAGGTGCCTACCACATCTTTATTCACCTTTACTATCATCACCTTAAACAGGTTGAATGATTCGAACTTATATATCAGCAGCGGATCTTTCTGCTCATAAGTGGCATTCTGTACCGATTGTTTCAGGTCATCCATTTCGCGCAACTGTTCTTTCCAGGAGTTATCGATGGTATTCAAAACAATTTGTTTCTGGTACGATTTTACCAGTTCCTTCCCTTTATTCAGATAGGCATTTTCGAGATTACAAACTATTTGAAAAACCCGTTTTCCATCGGAAATGGGAACCACAATGTTTTTATAGACCTGAGACTTAGTTTCGTAAACATTCTTTATTACAGGGTATGCCTGTTTCGAAATGGTTTCCACCTTCCGCTTATACCCATCAATCATTTTATCGTAAATCTTTTCAGAAATTTCCCCGGGCATCAGCTTTTTGAAATCTTCTTCAGGCACAGGCGATTCCATCGACAGAAGGCGCATCAATTCCATATTGAAATCTTCAAACTGATCGGTTCCATGGTATTCATTCACAAGATTCTCAACTGAATCGTACATCATGTTCAGCAAATCCACCTCAAGCCTTTCACCAAACAGGGCATGTTTCCTTTTTTTATAAATGACCTCACGCTGTGAATTCATCACATCATCGTATTCCAGCAACCGTTTCCTGATTCCAAAGTTGTTTTCCTCAACCTTCCGCTGAGCACGTTCAATTGATTTAGAAATCATTGAATGCTGTATAACCTCTCCTTCTTTCAATCCGAGTTTGTCCATGATGCCGGATATCCGGTCAGAGCCAAACAGGCGCATCAGGTCATCTTCCAGTGATACATAGAACTGGGATGAACCGGGATCACCCTGCCTTCCTGCGCGTCCCCTCAACTGGCGGTCGACACGTCTGGAATCGTGACGTTCGGTACCTATAATGGCTAACCCACCTGCTTTCTTTACTTCAGGAGCCAACTTGATGTCGGTTCCGCGGCCTGCCATGTTTGTTGCAATTGTAACCCCTCCGGAACGACCTGCTTCGGCAACAATTTCTGCTTCGCGGGCATGCATTTTTGCATTAAGTACGTTGTGTTTTATTCCTTTCATCTTAAGCATGCGGCTTAACAATTCAGAAATCTCCACCGATGTGGTTCCTACCAGAACCGGCCTCCCTTTCGTATTGAGTTCTACAATTTCATCAATTACCGAATTGTACTTTTCTCTTTTCGTTTTAAAAACAAAGTCTTCGCGGTCGTCGCGCACTATTGGTTTATTGGTAGGAATAACCACAACCTCCAGTTTATATATATCCCAGAATTCCCCTGCTTCGGTTTCTGCCGTCCCTGTCATACCGGCAAGTTTGTGATACATCCGGAAATAATTCTGAAGCGTAATGGTTGCAAAAGTCTGGGTAGCCGCCTCTACTTTCACTCGTTCTTTCGCTTCTATGGCCTGGTGCAATCCATCGGAATACCGTCGCCCTTCCATAATGCGGCCGGTTTGTTCATCCACAATTTTGACCTTATTGTCCATAACCACATATTCCACGTCTTTTTCAAACATGGTATATGCTTTTAAAAGCTGATTAATTGTATGAACCCGCTCCGATTTCACAGCATAATCCTGGAGCAGGCTGTCTTTCTTTTCCTGAAGCTCATCAGGAGAAAGTCCTGCGTTTTCAAGCTCAGCTATTACGGCGCCCATATCAGGCAATACAAAAAATTCAGAATCATCGAAACCCTCTGAAATCAAATCAATGCCCTTATCGGTAAGTTCAACCGAATTTTGTTTTTCTTCAATGACAAAGTATAACGGATCAGTAACAACATGCATGTTTTTATTGTTATCCTGCATATAGTGATTCTCCGTTTTTGTCATAAGGTTTCTCATACCTTCTTCGCTCAGGAACTTTATGATTGACTTATTCTTCGGCAGCCCTTTATGCGCCCTGAGCAGCAATAAACCACCCTCTTTGCGTTCATCGTCAGTCATGTTTTCCTTTGAAAGCAACCGCTTTGCTTCAATAAAAATACGGTTCACCTCATCACGCTGAGCCTTATGTATTTTTTCCACGTAGCTTTTCAGTTCTTCAAACTGTTGATGGTCACCTTTAGGAACCGGTCCGGAAATAATAAGCGGAGTACGCGCGTCGTCAATGAGCACGGAGTCCACCTCATCCACAATGGCATAATGATGTTTTCGCTGAACAAGATCTTCGGGATTAATCGACATATTGTCACGCAGATAGTCAAAGCCAAATTCGTTGTTGGTTCCGTAGGTGATATCTGCATTGTATGCCTTACGGCGTGCCTCCGAGTTAGGCTGGTGCTTATCGATGCAATCAACGGAAAGTCCGTGGAATTCAAAAATTGGTCCCATCCATTCGGCATCACGTTTCGACAAGTAATCGTTTACGGTTACCAGGTGCACTCCCCTGCCGGCCAGTGCATTTAAAAATACAGGTAAAGTAGCTGCAAGTGTTTTCCCTTCACCAGTGGCCATTTCTGCAATCTTTCCCTGGTGAAGAACTAAGCCTCCTATAAGCTGTACATCATAATGCACCATATCCCAGATTATTTCACTTCCCCCGGCTATCCACCTGTTTTTCCAAAATGCTTTATCATTACTGATAGAAATGCTTGCGCGTGTGGAAGCCAGATCACGGTCGTATTGGCGGGCAGTAACTTCCAATGTCTCATTTTCAAAAAAGCGACGGGCAGTATCTTTTACAACAGCAAAAGAAAGAGGTAGTATTTCATTTAGTACAGCTTCAAGTTTTTCAAGGACAACCTCTTCCAACTTATCTATTTCTTCATATATTTTTTCACTGTCCTGAATTTCAGCTTCTTCTGCATTGTCCTTCAGTTCCTCAATCCGGTCCTCTTCAGGCTTAATCCGCTCTTTTATAATTGCCCGAAGCTTATCGGTTTCATCACGTAATTCGTCATTTGACAGGTTTATCAGTCGTTTGTATTCCTGCTTTATCAGTTCAACAAGCGGGGAGGTTTCCTTAATATCCCTTTCCGATTTACTACCGAGTATTTTTCCTAATATTTTTGTTACAAATGCCATCGTTTATCATTTTATAAAAACAGGTGCAAATGTAATCAAATGTAAGGGCTTAACCCGAAAAAGAATACAAAAATTATTTAAAAATAAGTTCTTTTTTGGGTTTCCTATTGGGTGCTTAAACCGCGACTCTATTGGAATTCCTATTATTGATAACTGCTAAAAAGGCAGGCAGATAAAATTATACTGTCTGATATATTCCTTCACCAAATTTGTATGATTTTCCGTGCAATAGCAAAATAACAGGTAAAAACCAAAAATAATAATACCTTCATATATTTTTTTCACATTCAGGCTAACATTCAACTAAACAAAAAGTTAAATACAATTTTCACTTACAATAATGCACTTTCAGCACCATCATTTGTAATATTTGTAGTATCAATGAAGGATATATTACATAATTACTTCATAGTATTTCATATATATTTCACAAATTTTTACCATATTTGTTTAGATATGATAATTGAAATTTAACATTTAAACTTTAGTACTATGAAATTTAGATTTCTACTTTTTTTGTTATTCTTAACCGGAATGGTGTATGCACAGGAACCTTATCGCAACCTGATTATATCAGAGGCGAGGTATGATGCGCAGAACACCTCTCATGTTGAACTGACGAACATGGGTAACTCAGCTATTAATCTGAGTGAATTCAAGTTTGTTTTAATGCGACCGTGGATTCCTGATCCAGGAATTATTGATCCATGGAATGACCCATGGGTACCTGAAGGAAACCGCATGTTTATGTTACCAGATGTTGTACTTGAACCGGGTGAATCGTATGTACTTGGAACAGCGTATGATTTTGGACCAACGATGTACAAAAACCGCGTTGACGGATTTGAGGGTAACCAGCGTCCTAATCAAACAGAGATTTATGACCTGGCAGATTATTTGGTTCACATTAAGGAACCTAAAAGCGGTGGATACCCCGAAGTAAAAGACAGTGTTACCACCAGCGACAGGTATGGCGACAATTACCAGTGGGTATTTGAAACCTGGGGTGGTCGGGGGGCTTTTATGATTGAGCATCATTTTGCTGAAGGAGACTCTGCAGCAATTGACCAGGTTGGAGGAGTTTTTGACAATAACGGCAAAAACTTTGCACAATCATACGATGTGGCCGGTGTTACAGGAGCAACAGGAAATTCTCTACTTGTTCGCAAATACAGTATAAAAACAGGCAACCTCGATTTTGCCAATGCCCGCGGAGTTGGGCTGGATGATTCGGAATGGATGCCTATTCAAAGGCCTGCCGGATATAATTCATGGCGTACTTTATGGTGGACAGTAGGCAATCATGGTCCGTATGTACTGGATGAAAATACCTTAGAATCAGATGTTATTGACGTCGATTTTGCCAATAAAACATTAACCGTTCCATGGGGAGTAGGCAGGCTCGATGACATTATGAATTACTTTGAGAAAAAACCGGGTATTGCCTGGAATTATACTTACAACTCCAACCGTGAAGATTCTGTTTACCGTGCAGCCAAAACAGGAGACCGGCTTATTATTCATGTTGTTGGAAATGAACTGCAGACCGACAGTTTTGAAATTGTTGTAGCTGAACCTACTGCCGATGCAAATACTGTAATGCCAATAGCACATGAAGATATTGGCTCAATATGGGAAGGTGGAGCAATTGTAACCAATACCCAGGCTGGTATCCTAGGCTGGCCAAGGGTTACAAAACACGATGACGGTAACGACACTATTACCGGTTCATGGCATGGCCTGCCAAGTTCGCTTCGTACCGATAGCTTGATAAAGTACCTGGAAAAACCTTCAAATGCTACCTGGGAGTTTGTATTTGTTGACGGAATGGAACGTCCTGACCTTAAAAATGGTGATATTTTAAAAGTTACTTCAGAAAATGGTACCGCGAAGGAGTATTACCTGCAGGTTCAGCCATACGGACCAGACCACAATGCATACCTTACCAGCATTACATGGCCTGATATACCGGAATTTTACAAAGGAATATTTGGATGGATAGGCGATACCGTTCCTAACTTCAATCCAACCACCTATAATTACAGGGTACAAGTCCCATTGGATGTTGATGGTATACCTGCTTTTATTGCAAAACCACAGGATCTGAATGCCAATGTCGAAGTTCAGCGTGCAACCTCCTTGTCAGGGGCACTTGAAGACAGGACAGTTTCTTTTATTGTAACTGCAGAAGATGACAGTGTTACAAACACTTATTCTGTTGAACTGAACAAGGAAAAAGATCCTTCAAAAGTTCAGCCGTATTTTGCTGACCCCTTCCTCTCGGAAATGGTATTCTGGGATCAGTGGAGCAACAGTTTTGGAGAAATTGCCAACCCTGGCAACCAGCCACTTGATATGAGTAATTATATGATTGCGATGCAATGGAATACCGATCCTGCAAGTGTGATCCAGTCGCGAATGGGTGAAGACGAATGGCTCGACAGGTATGACAAATATGTTCCTGGTTATAAATGGGTAGGAGAATCGCAATGGGCCGTTACACCCGGCATCCTTGAACAGGATTTAGGTGTGAACCCGATTGTGCAGCCTGGCGATGTATTTACTCTTGGTTCGATTCATACCACTGAATTTGTTATGTTCGACTGGATGCCGGCAACATATGAGTGGCCGGTTCCTAAACAACTGGATGTTCAGTTCAATAACCATACCGGTAAATTAACCCTTACTAACCCATGGGGTGAAGCAATAAATGGTGATGGATCACCAGTCCGTAAGTGGATGAACTCCAACTGGTACATGTTCAAAATTCTTAATGACTCCATTAAACTGGGCCTGAAACCGGCCAATGATCCTGCCGATTTCGAACTGATTGAAAACTTTGGTATGATAGATGGTTCTGACTGGGTAATAGGCGGAACACCTGGCGCCATGATTACTAACTGGATTCGTAAACCACATATTAATAAAGGTAATCCTGAATTTGAAGGTTCCTTTGGTACAACACCTGAAGATTCAGAATGGACATGGACCAATCAGGCTTACTGGCAGTCACGTAATGCAGGCTGGCCTTATGAAATTCTTAATATAGGCAATGACATTGGCCAGCATTTCATGGATGAACCAACTTTTTACAAATCAACTGTTACCTCAGTGGTTTATAAAGTGAGCGATGGGTATTCCATGGAAGAAGAAATAAGAGGTGTTGTAACAGGGACTTCAGTTGCAGACTTCATGTCCAATCTGAATAAAGCTGACGAAAATCAGTCGCTCACTGTTATGTCAGGTGAAGCTGAACTCGGCATGGATGATCTTGTAACCAACAGTGATGTTTTAGTAGTTTTATCGGCCGACAGCACCAATACTTCCCAGTATGTTCTTGATGTTACTGATGAAGGACTAAGTTCAAATGCCGTTCTGACTTCAAACTTGTATGACATCGAAATTACAACCCAGCCCAAAAGCGCTGCCGATGAGCATGAAAATGATGGTTCAGGTGTGGTAAGAGGCATGGAATACGGAACCCAGTTGAGTACTGTAGTTAGCAATATTGATGTCCCTGCAGGTGCTTCAATGACTATTATTGACGGAAACGGTGCTTACGTATCGTTGAAAAAACTCAACTTCGATACAGCCTATGTGAATGTAACTGTAAATTCCGATACCTATTTAGACGTTGTAGCCGAAAATGGTGTGACCCGGATTGTATACCAGATTCAACCCAACTCTACTGAAGAAGATGCATTCATCCTTTCGGATGTGTATTCTGTAACACAAAGTGATAACCTTGTCAGCTTTGTTCCGCGTGGGACAAACGTACAAACATTCCTTTCAAACATCACACCTTCGTTCAATGCCACCGTTAAAGTGGTCGACAAGTCAGGACTTGAAAGAACTGAGGGAACCCTGTATGAAGACGATAAAGTGGTTGTTACTTCTCCTAATGGAATGGTTACAAGAGCTTATCATCTGGGAATGTTGAGGACCCAGTACATCCGTGAGGTCACTTATCTTGCATATGTGCTTTCTGATGTGTATAATGTTGATCAGGTTGATTATGGTATCGAAGGTCCTACAAATGCAACCACTGTTGATGATTTCTATGCCAGAATTACACCTTCAATGGGTGCAACAGTAGTAGTAGTCGATGCCGCTGGAAATGAAAAAGCATCTGGTGTTCTTGCTGAAGGCGATATGGTGAAAGTAACTTCTGCCGACGGCAAAATTGAAGTGATGTATGACATTCAACTACGGGTTGTTTCTTCAAAATTGACAAATGCCAATCAGATTGAAATTTATCCGAACCCGACAACCGGGAAACTGAATGTAAGGGGAATCGAATCAGGAAACCGCATTCAGGTGTACAGTTCAACCGGATCGATGATTCGCGACATGAAAGTTCAAAGTAATTTTGAAACGCTCTCACTGGAAGGCCAGCCATCAGGTATCTACCTGATTGTTGTCAGCAAAAACAGCAATGAATTGCTTGGCCGGTTTAAAGTTTCTAAAAGATAATTAACTTAATAACAAATCATTACAATAAGAGCCTGCTACAACAGGCTCTTATTTTTTTTAATTATCTGTATAAAAAGAAGATGATTAAACTATATTCGCAGGTATTAAGAATTTGAAGGGAGAATGTATTATCACTAAAATATGTAAATACTTATGAAGAACCTAAATCGATCAAAATTTATTACTATTCTGATTGTTGGCCTGTTGTTTTCAGTGAATGGTGGTGCACAAATTACTCCTCAGGAGGCCATTGTTCAAATGCAAAAAGGAATTAATCTTGGAAATACACATGAACCACCTACTGAAGCAGGATGGAACAATCCGCGTGCTGAAGAATATTATTTTGATTTATATGAAGAAGCAGGCTTTAAATGTGTGCGCATCCCTGTTCGCTGGGATAATTATACAGGCAAAACGCCACCATATGAAGTAAATACTGCCTGGTTAAACCGGATAGAAGAAGTGGCCGACTGGGGACTGGAAAGAGGACTGTTTGTTATTATTAATGCACACCACGACGACTGGATTAAACAGAATTATACAGAAGCAAATAAAGCACGTTTCGACAGCATCTGGACCCAGATTGCAGAGCATTTTAAAGATAAGCCGGAAAGACTGATATTTGAAGTATTAAATGAACCTCATGGTTTAACAAAAGCTCAGAATGATGATATGCATGGCCGCATTTTGTCGATAATCCGCAAGACAAATCCTACACGGCTTGTTATTATCCAGGGGCATAACTGGGGAGGTTCTGACGAGTTGGTAACAGCTGCTATCCCGGATGACGATTACATTATCGGTTCATTTCATTCATACGATCCATACCTCTTTGGATTGGAAGGACAGGGCACCTGGGGCTCTTCAAACGACTATATTCAGCTGGAGAATAAATTTAAAAAAGTGGCAGCATGGTCGGAGACAAATAACATCCCGGTATTCCTGGGAGAATTCGGTGCGTTAAAAAAAGCCGACTATAATTCTCGCATGCGACACTACCGTGCTTATGTTGAATTTTCACTAAAATATGGATTTGCCTATGCTGCATGGGACGATGGAGGTGATTTTCGAATAATGGAACGACAGCAAAATACATGGAATGAGATAAAGGATATTCTAATTCATACATCTTCAAAATCACCTGCTATTTCACTTAAACTATTGCAGGATTCAATTATTGAGGTAAACTGGCAAATGAGAACTACCGATCACGACAGCATACTAATTCAGCGAAAACGTGGAACTGAATCGCAGTTTTCCGATTTGGTGGTTCTTGAACCGGATGAGATTCAATACCTTGACATCAAACCTAATGTAAATAATTATTACAATTACAGAATAATAGCCTATTATAACGATACAACCGGGAGTTTTTCCCAGCCGGCAAGGATATTTTTTCCGGAGTGGGTAAGGCCTGTAAGAGCATATTTTAATGATACCCTGATGGTGGTTCCCGGTATTATTGAAGCTGAAGATTTCGACCTGGGGGGTGAAGGCTTATCCTATCATGATGCCGATGAATCCAATATACCGGGCAAGTACCGGCCTGATGAAGGTGTTGATATATACGACAGGCTTGGTGACGGTTATCATGTAGGAAATATTGTAGCCGGAGAATGGCTTGAGTATTCGGTTAATGTAATGGAAGAAGGCTGGTACAATGTTACTTCCCATATTGCTTCATTGATAGGTGGCGGTAAATTTCAGATCACTGTTGACACGGTTCAATCTCCGGAACTAACCGTACGGGTTAGCAACAGTGCATTAAATACAGTACCTGTAACCACATCACTTTACCTTTACCCCGGAGAACAGATTATCCGGTTTACAACTATAAGTCTTCCTACTTTCAACCTCGATAAAATAGTATTTGAACCGGCGACAGGTACTTCTACTGATGAATTTTTAGATTACAAAATTGTTGCTTATCAGAACCAACAACAAAATCTAGTCATCAGAACGAAAGCAAATCAGCTTCCTGAGCTGCTGAACCTATACACTATAAGCGGACAACTGATTTATTCAAAAAAGAACCCGGAGCAGGAAATAGTTATTCCTGCAGGAACATTTTCTCCCGGAGTATATTTTATCAGGGGTTATACAAAAGGCGGAAAGTTTTCAAAAAAGCTGATTCTAAAATAATATTCAAAATCTAAATCAATTGAAATGAAAATAATAAATATCATCCTTCTTTCCCTTTTTTTAAACACTTTTTATACACAGGGGCAACCTGTAAAAGAACATGGTCAACTTTCAGTTAAAGGGAGGTTTTTAACCGACCAAAACGGTGAGCCCCTTATGCTTTCAGGTGTAAGTTACGGCTGGCACAACTGGTGGCCCCGTTTTTATAACGGGCAATCGGTGAAATGGCTTGCGGAAGACTGGGGGTGCAATGTGGTAAGAGCGGCCATGGGAGTAGGCCCCAAAGGCAGTTACCTTGATCGCAGGGAATGGTCGGTGGAAAAAATTGAAGCTGTAATAAATGGTGCCATTAAAAATGATATTTATGTAATCATCGACTGGCACAGCCACGACATTCATGAGAATGAGGCTAAAGAATTCTTTGCTGAAATGGCCAAAAAATACGGCAAGCATCCGAATGTTATTTATGAAATCTTTAATGAACCTGTAAAGGATTCATGGAATGACATTAAGAAATATTCAATTGAAGTTATTAAAGCCATACGGGAATTTGACCCTGACAATGTTATTCTGGTGGGGTGTCCTCACTGGGATCAGGACATTCACATTGTGGCCGACTCTCCTATTGAAGGTTTTAACAACCTGATGTATACAGTTCATTTTTATGCCGCTACCCATAAACAGTCGTTGCGCGAAAGAGGTGATTATGCCATAAGCAAAGGCATTCCAATTTTTGTATCCGAATCAGCCGGAATGGAAGCCAGTGGAAACGGAGCCATCAACTATGAGGAATGGCAGAATTGGATTGAATGGATGAAGATTAATAAAATCAGTTGGGTAAGCTGGTCGGTTGCCGATAAAAATGAAACATGTTCGATGCTGAAACCCTCAGCAAGCGATTTTGGCAACTGGGAAAAAGAAGATTTAAAGGAATCTGGCATAAAAACAAGGGAGTTAATGAGAAAAATGGCAGGACTGGATTAACATTCGCCTGGTAGGTGTAACTTCTATTTTTAATGGTAAAAAAAGCAACATCAAGTAAAGAAAATTATGATAAAAAATATACTTATAACACTGTTTATTCTTTTGGTTTTGCTTGATGTAAATCCACTACTGGCTCAAAAATTTGAAGCTGAGGAAGCCATACTTGTAGGGGGCGCAAAAATAGTATCTGATGAATATGCTTCTGGAGGATACTATGTCGCCCAGGAAGAGGGACACCTTACCTGGAATATAGAACTTGAGGAAGAAGCCTTTTACAATATTTACATTCATGCTGCTTCGCCAAATGGCAGCAAGACCAATACCCTTTCGGTCGACAATTCCGAGGTAACTTTTAATTACCCTCTGGAACCTGCATATACATCAGTCAGTGCTGTAAGCAGCCTTAAACTGGCAGAAGGAGCTCATACAATAAAAATAATTAAATCTTGGGGCTGGATAAACATTGACTATATACTATTTGAAATTGCAGATCCATCTGAACGATTCAATATAAACAAAACGCTGGTTACTCCTGAACCAACAGAAAACACAGCAAAGCTTTACCAATTTTTATACGATAATTACGGGAAAAAGATCATATCAGGTGCCATGACTTTAAATAGTATGGATGAAATCAATTGGTTGAAAAGCAATACAGGTAAAGAACCAGGATTGATCGGGCTCGATTTCATGCACTGCGGCCGTGGGTACACATGGTATAATGATGAAGAACCAATTATTGATGCAAAGAAATATTACGAAAGAAATGGAATACCTGCATTCTGTTGGCACTGGAGAGACCCGTTGCGCAATACCGAAGCATTTTACACAAAAGACACCAATTTTGATATTTCCAAAATTACTGATGAGAATTCTCCTGAATATAAGGCAATGGTTAACGATATCGATTATATTTCGGGATTGTTTAAAAAACTTCAGACTGATGATGTTCCAATATTGTGGCGACCGCTGCATGAGGCTTCAGGAGGTTGGTTCTGGTGGGGAGCTAAAGGCCCCGAAGCCTGCAAAAAGCTCTATCTGCTAATGTACGACCGGATGGTTAACCATCATGGGTTAAAAAACCTGATCTGGGTATGGACCAGCCAGCAGGATGATTACGATTGGTACCCTGGTGACAGTGTAGTGGACATTATAGGCCGTGATATTTACAAGGATGGTGACCACAGTTCACAAATACTGGAATTTAACAAGTTGAACGATGATTACGGCCGGACAAAAATGGTTACATTGAGCGAATGCGGATCATTTCCTGATGTGGATAACCTGATAAAGGATGAAGCTGCATGGTCATACTTTATGCCCTGGTATGGAGATTTTGTACGCAACAGCAAGTACAATTCCCTTGACCTCTGGAAAAAAATGTTTGCTCATGACTATGTGCTGACACTGGATGAGATGCCGGATTTAAAATCTTATACCACTCCGGAAGGTAATTGGCGCAGTGAGTTGTATCCCGAAAACTGGAACCCGGGATATATGGATGAAAAAGGAAGGTTTCTGCATGACTTCTCCTATGCGGGGTATCATCAGGGAGAAAAGGAGATTCCTTATATAACTGAAAATATTGTGGATGTGACCAACCCACCATACAATGCGGATAATACCGGTGCAAGTGATGTTACTGCCCTCCTTCAACAGGCACTCGATGATGTGGGACAGTCGGGTGGCGGTGTTGTTTATTTGCCTGCAGGAATTTACAAGGTAAATCCGGGTAATTCTGAAAATGCACTTGAAATAAAATACAGCAATTCTGTATTACGCGGAGCCGGAACCGATTCTACCCATATCTTCAACGATGCGACTTATATGCGTCAGAAAAACATTATACGAATGGCCGGAGAATCAGCTACGTGGTCTAATCCATACGGAACAACAGTAAAACTTTCCTCCGATCTTCTGTATCCAACCCAGGCAATTCCGGTGGAATCAACAACAGGATTCAAGGCCGGCGACGAGATCATTTTGCGCTCAGGTGAAACAGCTGCCTTTATTGAAGAACACAAAATGACAGGTCATTGGACTGAATGGTCGAGCCGGGTAATGTTTAAGCGAACCATTGATTCAATAAATATTCAACGGAAAATTATTTACATCGACTCCCCTACCCGTTATTTTATGAAAATGCGTGATAATGCCCGGTTGTATCATGCCCGGCCGCATTTAACCGAATCAGGAATTGAAAACCTGAGCATCGGAAACAGGCAAAGCGATAAAACGGGATGGGATGAAGAAGATTACACCTCACAGGTAAATGGGGCTTATGATGTTCATGCCTCACATGCCATACGCTTGCAAAATGCCCAAAACTGTTGGGTGAAGAATGTAAATACCTATAAACCTGCATCCAATACAGAAGACATACATGTGCTGTCAAATTGTCTCCTGCTTGATCAATGCAGGGGGGTTGCCGTAGATTCCTGCTTTTTTCAAAAACCGCAGTATGAAGGAGGCGGGGGCAATGGTTATATGTTTATTCTTCAATCAAACGATTGCCTCATAAAAAACAGCCGGGCAAACCACAGCCGTCATAATTATGATTTTAAATTTCCCTACAGCAATGGAAATGTAATTCACAACAGCATTGGCGAGAATTCAAAATACTCAAGCGACTTTCATATGTACCTGAGCATGGCCAACTTATTTGATGTTACCACTATTGACGGTGATTATCTTGAATCAACATTCCGCCCCTGGGGAGGCAGTGTCCTTCATGGATATTCATCAACCCAGTCGGTATTTTACAACACTACAGGAATCAATTACCATCCGGCCAGGGATTACATCATTGAATCACGACAGTTCAGGTATGGATATATTATTGGCACCTCCGGCTATGCATACAGGGTAAAACTTGATCCGACAGGTGGAACAATTAACGGATTCGCTTACGATACCTCTCCCAGGGACTGGGCAGAAGGTATAGGTGAAGGCAGCGGACTTATTCCCCAGTCGCTTTACCTTGATCAGCTCACTCGCAGGAAAAATCAAGCCGGTTTAAACAGCTATTCTGTCACAATTGAAGTTAATGACTCGGTTACAGGTCTGCCTGTACCGGAAAGCAGAGTCCGAATTTTCGACAAACAACAAATGACCGATGACCAGGGAAAGGCATATTTTCAAAACGAGAGTTCCTTGTTATCAATCAGCATAGAAACTGACAATTACAAAGGGTTTCTAAACCGGCAACTTACTATATACAGCGATACCACTCTCACCTTTTATGTGGTTTCTCCTGAATTAAAAGTAACGCTGGTGATTCAGGATGAAAAGACCGGACAGCTTTTTAGCGGAGCAAGAGTGACTTTAGGATCTATGATTGGAGTGACAAATGATGCAGGAGAGGCACATTTTAATGGATATGGTGGATCCTATGAATTCCTAATTGAGAAAACTTCCTACTTTAACCAAAGTGGGGATCTGTCGCTTAGTTCAGATACCACTGTTTACTTTTATTTAAAACGGTCGGATGCTTTTATCAAATTCAGGCTGAAGGAAGAAACACAGCCTGTAAATAATGCTTTTGTTGTGCTTAATAACGACACATTATTTTCAACCAGTCTTGGGCTTGCCACATTCAGGGAATTGCCTGTAGATTCATATTATGATTATTTAATCAGTAAAGATGAATATGAAGTTATTACCGGCCAAATATACCTGGAAAAAGATACAACGATAGAACTTCAAATGAGTTTACTTCCAACCTGGGCTTTTTTCCAAAAAATAGATAAAACAATTAAAATTTGGCCTAACCCTGCTGATGATTTCATTAATGTTTCCTTTAGTACTAAACTTAATAAAAATTCCACCATTCAAATTTTTGATTTAACCGGTAAATGCATAGAAACTTACATTTACACTGAAAATATTCCACTACTCATTGACATTAGGACACTTAAAGCTGGCAGTTACATTGTGGGAATTTACAATGAAAAAAAGATTCTATCATCAATTTTTAAAAAAAATTAATTTTTTTTTTTAGTTATTGTATGTGATACAGCAAGTTATTTCCAAATAACAAAATATATATCCAGTGAAACGTAAAAAACACTTTTTTATTAATAATAACTTGTTAATTTTACCCAATTCAAGTTTAATTAAAATTCAAGTACTATGAAACTTAAATTTCTACTTTTCTTTTTAATGTTTGTTGGGGTTCTCCAGGCACAGGAGCCCTATAATTCCCTGGTGATTACTGAAGCCAGGCGAGATAATCCGCAAAACGGATTCCTGGAGCTTACTAACATGGGAAATGAGACAATCAATCTGAATAATTTTAAATTCGGAATGATTTCCCCATGGAGTGCACAAATATGTGATGTATTCTCAGATCCCTGGGACCCTGGAACTGCATGGTTTTTCCTTCCGGATGTAAATCTTGCACCTGGAGAATCATATGTAGTAGCCCACGCATATGATTTTGGTCCACGTCAGTATCGCAATAAAGTTCCAGGTTTCGAAGGAAATGAACTGGCACAGATACCTGAATTGATGGATTTAGCCGATTTACTGATTCATGTTTCAGAACCCAAGGGCGATGAGACCGATAGCGTAACAACTTCTGTTTCAGCAAAAGGTGGGAATCCAACACAACTGGGAGACTGGAGAGGACGTTCAGCCTGGTATATTGAACAACAGCTTTCAGAAACTGACTCGGTCGTGATTGATCAGGTTGGTGGTGTTTTTAATAACGACTGCAGAAACCAGGATATACAATATGCAGTTGCCGGTGTAGAAGGAGCAGTTAACAATTCAATTCTGGTGCGTAAATTCAGTGTTAAAACAGGGAATCCTGATTTTGCCAATGCACGTGGTGTAGGACTAAGCGATTCAGAATGGATGCCGATTCCCGTTCAGGGAAGTAACTACCGCGACTTGTACTGGACTGTTGGAAACCATGGTGACTATGTTCTGGATGATACCACCCTTGAATCGGATGTCGTTGACATTGATTTTGCTGGAAAAACTTTAACAGTGCCATGGGGTGTACGCAGAGGCGACGGCATCATGGAACTTATGGAACAAAAACCAGGTATTGCTTGGGAATACCATCTAAATGCGGTTACAGCCGACTCACTTTACGAATCTGTAAGGACCGGCGATCAGTTAACTGTTTATGTTGTTGGAAGCAGTTTACAAACAGCAACATTTGATATTGTTGTAAACGATGCAACCAATGATGTAAACATTGTAGTGCCAATAGCTCATATGGATATTGGTGCGGTACAAGAAGGTGGAGCTATCAGAGGTGGTACTCAGAGCGGTATGTTAGGCTGGCCACGTGTTACCACTCATGATGGAAGTACAGATACCATCACCGGCAGCTGGCATGGTCTTCCAAATGCTCTCAGAACCGACAGTTTGATGAAATACCTGGAAAAACCGGCTAATGCATCATGGGAATTCGTTTTTGTTGATGATGTAGTTCGTCCTGACCTGAAAGACGGTGATGTTTTGAAAGTTACTGCAGAGAATGGTGATGTTAAGGAATACCACCTCCAGGTTCAACCTTACGGACCAAGCCATAATGCCAATTTATCGGCTATAACATGGCCCGACATACCTGAATTCTACAAAGGTATTTTTGGATGGATGGGCGATACCGTTCCTAATTTTAATCCGACTACTTATAACTACAAAGTTCAGGTACCGCTGGATGTAGAAGGTATCCCCGCATTGCTTCCAAAAACTCAGGCCCTGAATGCCACAGTTGAAGTACAGCGTGCTGCATCACTGGTTGGCTCTGCTGAGGACCGTACTGTATCATTTATTGTTACAGCAGAAGATGACAGTGTGACTCACACTTACAACGTTGAATTAACAAAAGAAAAAGACCCTTCACAAATACAGCCTTTTCTTGCTGATCCTTTCCTTTCAGAATTTGTGTTCTGGGACCAGTGGGATAATTCATTTGCTGAAATTGTAAATCCAGGAACTGATGTACTCGATTTGAGTAATTACATGATCGTAATGAACTGGATAACTAATCCTGCCGATGCGATAGGTGCTGCCAGCGGAGAAGCTGATTGGACCCAAAGGTACCGTAAATATGTTCCCGGTTACAAATGGGTAAGTGAAGCACAGTGGGCCATAACACCCGGAATTCTGGAACAGGACCTTAACGTGAACCCCATGGTTCAGCCCGGTGATGTTTTTGCACTTGGGGATATCCGTACCGATGGAGCTGCTCATCCTGGTTGGTTGCCTGACTACACGTGGCCGGTACCTGCACAACTGGATGTTCAGTTTAACAACAGCCACCCAAATTATTCAAATCCATGGGATGAAACAGTTAACAGAGATAACAGTCCGGTTCGTCAATGGAAAAATGCAAACTGGTTCCTCTTCAAAATTCTGAACGATTCCATTAAGCTTGGTTTAAAACCTGCAAATGATATTAATGACTTTGAATTAATTGAAGCGTTTGGTATGAGCGATGCCTCAGAATGGGTTGTCGGAGGATGGGCCTTTGATATGACTGCCAATGTTATGAGAAAGCCTGAAATATATGAAGCTAACGATGTAATGCAGGCATCATTTGGCACTACACCTGAAGATGCAGAATGGACATGGACAAACCGTGCATACTGGCAAGCCCGTAATGCTGGCTGGCCCATGGAAATTCTCAATGTAGGTAACGATGTTGGACAACACTATATGATTGAACCAACACATTACAAATCAACTGTTACTTCACCTGTGTATAAAGTAAGTGATGGCTACTCCATGGATGAAGAAATCAGGGGAATTGTGACAGGAGCCACAGTTGCCGATTTACTTGCAAACGTGACAAAAGCACATGAAAATCAATCTCTGACTGTTAATTCAGGAGATGCTACACTTGGCATGGATGACATACTTACCAATAACGATGTTCTGGTTGTATTGTCAGCCGACAGCACAAATACATCTCAGTATGTTCTTTTGGTATCTGAAGAAGGATTGAGCTCTGATGCGGTTTTGACTTCAAATCTTTATGAAATTGAAATTGAAACCCAACCGAAAAGTGTTGCCCTGGATGATGAAAATGCAGGCACTGGTGTTGTAATGGGTATGGAATATGGAACACAATTACGTACTGTAGTTGATAACATTGATGTACCTGCCGGTGCTTCCATGACAGTAATTGATGGTAACGGTGCTTATGTCTCAAAGAAAAAGCTCAACTTCGACACAGCTTATGTAAATGTTACTGTTAACACAGACATGTATTTTGATGTAGTTGCTGAAGATGGATTAACCCGCATCGTTTATCAAATTCAACCAAATGCTTCTGAAGAAGATGCATTCGTCCTTTCCGATGTATATGCAGTTTCCCAGGCCGAAAACCTGATAAATTTTTTACCTCGCGGAACCAATGTACATATATTCCTGTCAAATCTTACACCGGCATTTGGTGCCTCAGTAAAAGTGGTAGATAAAATGGGTCATGAGAGGACAGAAGGAACTTTGGCTGTTGATGATAAAGTGGTTGTTACCTCTGCCAGTGGTATGGTTACAAGAGTATATCACCTTTCCATGCTTAGAACTCAAACCATTCGTGAAACAACCTATTTGGCTTACGTACTTTCTGATGTTTACAGTGTAGATCAGGTTGTATATGCAATCGAAGGTCCGACTACTACCACCAGCGTTGATAACTTCTACGCGAACATCAGGCCTTCAATGGGTGCAACTGCAGTTGTGGTTGATGCCGATGGAAATGAAAAAACATCGGGAGCACTCGTTCAGGGTGACAAACTGAAAGTAACAGCCGCCGATGGTAATGTTGAAGTTATGTATGACCTTAGTGTTACAGTGGTTTCATCTAAACTGCAGGATGCAGCTCAGATTGAAATTTATCCGAACCCAACAAACGGAAAACTGAATATAAGGGGTGTTGAATCAGGAAACCGCATCCAGGTATACAATTCAACAGGATCTATGATTCGTGACATGAAAGTTCAAAGCAGTTTTGAAACGCTTTCACTCGATGGTCAGCCATCAGGTATGTACCTGATCGTTATCAGCAATAACAACAATGAATTGCTGGGCCGTTACAAAGCGATGAAAAAATAGTAGTATAAAAATAAAATGTAACTTAAAAAGAGCCTGTTATTCAGGCTCTTTTTTTTTGACGATAAGAGAAGATTCATTCTTTTACCGGATCATAAGACATCCAGTCAACTTCTACTTCATAGGCTTGTTTAGGCTTTTCTAATGAATTCTTATTGGTTTCAACAGGCCAGTTATCAGTATGCCAAAAATTCACCATATACCTTGTATGACCTTGAGGTATCCCTGTTTGTGAACCCTGATAATCCCATAAAACAATCGTGTCGGATGTTGAAGGATGAAGCATCCACCACCGGATCTGATCAGGATGCCAATCGAAACCATAGGTGAAAAATTGGGATGAAGCATCGTATCCTTCAATTTTAGAAATCGTTTCAGGCTGATTTTGATTGCCGGAAAGAGTCTTTCTTATACCACTTAAATCTTCTCTGTATGATGTATTATATATTTTACCTTCGGCCATATTAATTGTCCGTCCTATTCTTCTCAAATCACCGCTCGGACCAGTCCACGTGCCAACATATATGATTTCCGGATCGGCTATGAGCCATTCAAAATCAATTTCACTTAACCCCTGCTCATTATTCATAAAATAAGTAAAATAACCAACTACTGCACCCACATCAGTCTGAATATCTTTGACATCAGGCACTCTGATTCGTGCAGCATAGGTACCGAAATGACAAAATTTCCCGGAAGAAATATCCGGCCCCCTACCCGCTCCGGCAACATCCTCCGGATCAATTTTAAGTGAGAGTATTTTAGTTCCTGGCTCAGTAGGGGATTCTGCTCCAAATGTCCATGTAAAATCAGCACCGTTTCCTGCGGTTCCATGACGAAAGTATTTGGAAGATGAATTATTGAAATCTTCATGAAATGAATCATGAAATTGTTGGGCAGAAACGGTTAAATTAACAAGAAAGATAATTATAACAATAAGTTTTTGCTTCATGGTCGGTTGAGTTTAGTGTTTTAATTATGTGAAAAATACCCAAAAGCCAGAAAAAGAAAGATTTGTGTGCCTTACCTTATTTATAAATTTATTTTGAAATAAGGTTTCTAATAGCGGAATGAACAATCTATTCCGGCAAAAGATGAATTACAGAATCAAAATAAGCAAGCCTGGATTTAGTATTCCTAATCCGTTAATCCCTGCTCTCCGTCAATAATTTCTTTCAGCAGATCACGAACCTCTTCATAATTTTCCACCTTATAACCAGCAAGCGTATTTGCCATTCCCACTTTTATAGAAATGGCATCAGGGGGCAAGGCTGAGAATAAAAACTCATCGGTCCAGTCATCACCAATTGCAATAATTTTATCGGCTGGATTAAGCTGAAGCAGCTTCTGAGCCGCCCTGCCCTTATTGATCCCCCTGTTTTTTATCTCAATCACTTTGTTTCCTTCCAGAATTTCAAGATTCAGGTTTGCAACCAGGCTGGTTAATTCATCTTTTAACTCAATTGCCCTGTTCAAACCAAGTTCAGGATCCGATTTACGGTAGTGCCAAACCAGGCTATAATTCTTTTCCTCTACAAAAGAACCCGGAGTACGGTCGACATAAAATTCAAGAGACGAGCGGATTTTTTCTTTCCATGTATCATCAAGCTGCTCTATCATTTCCCAGTCACTTCCGGCAGAACGAATCCAAACGCCATGCTCTACAATTAATGTATAAGGCTTATCACCAAACCATTCTTCAAATGTTTGCCTGTCGCGCCCGCTAATAAGCACTACCCTGTTATTCGGGTCCTCAGCAATCTGATCAAGCAACGAATACAGCTCAGCATCCGGTTTTGCATGCTGTGGATTATCATAAAAATCAGTTAAGGTGCCATCATAATCAAGAAAGAATATCCGGTTATTTGATTCTTTCAATTCTTCAATGATCCTATTTTTATTTGCCTCCGTAAGTTTTTTAGCCAGATATTTCTGTTCATTCTGTCGAACCTTATCCAATGCGCTTAAAAAATCAGTAGCCCATTTTTCTATATCATAGCGTTTAAGTCGTTTTTGCAATACAGTATTTCGCTCAATTTGCTCATCAAGTGGCATTTCAATGGCCTTTTTAATTGCCTGTGCAATTTGTGCTTTATTATTTGGATTTATGATTAATGCCTCGCTCATTTCCTTGGAAGCGCCAGCCATTTCACTTAATATCAGCACTCCCCGTCCATCGGTTTTGGATGCAATATACTCTTTCGCCACCAGGTTCATTCCATCGCGTATGGGAGTAATAAGAGCAATCTCACAGTAATTGTACAAATCAACCAGGTTCTCGAAGGGCATGGAACGGTAAAAATACCAGATTGGAGTACGGTTAATTGATGAGAACTCTCCGTTGATACGTCCAACAGTTTCATCCACCTCGCTTTTCATCTGCTGATATTGTTCTACACCAATGCGTGATGGGACAGCCAGTAACACCAGGGTAACTTTATCCCTGTATTCAGGATATTCCTTCAAGAAGTATTCAAAGGCAAGCAACCGGTTAATTATCCCTTTGGTATAATCAAGCCGGTCGATGGAAAGAATAAATTTGGTCTCCGGGTAAAGCAGGTAATATCGTTCAAGCTCTTTTCTGACCTCCGACTTTTCACGTACCGAACGCTTTTGCGAGGCTAACGCCATATTATGAAACTTATCGTAGTCGATGCCCATAGGAAAATTGTCAACTTTAACTATCCGGCGGGGTAAATTAATTTCATTGATATTTATATCGTAGCCCAACAAACGTCGGACAGCACTCATAAAATGCCGTTCATAATCGAAGGTATGGAAGCCAAGCAAATCGGCGCCAAGCATTCCCCGGATGATTTCATTACGCCAGGGCAATATTCGAAACAGCTCATAAGACGGAAATGGTATATGTAAAAAGAAGCCGATGGTGGCATCGGGAAAACGTTTTTTTACCATCTGGGGCAATAAGAGCAAATGATAATCATGAATCCAGATCTTATCTACTCCTTCCATATTCTCAGCAATGACATCAGCAAATTTTTGGTTTACCTGCTGATAAGCCTGCCATTGTTCTTCTTCATATATAACAAACTGATTAAAATAATGAAATAGCGGCCAGATGGTCTTATTACTGAATCCTTCATAATAAAGCTCTACTTCATCCTGAGTAAGATGCACATCTACAGCATTTTCCTCTTTTAAGGCATGGTTAACCATCTTTCGCTGATCATCTGAAAGCTTTTCCTTATCAATGCCCGACCAGCCAATCCACAAACTATCTGATGATTTGCTCACCGACATCATTCCTGTGGCAAGCCCTCCCACACTGGGAGTTACTTCAATGTTGTCTTCTGATAAGTTAATTTGTACAGGTAATCTGTTTGAAATAATTAGAAATCGACTCATACTTTTTTTATATTTGTTCGCCAAGGATCTTATTAACTATCTTTCAAAGTTACGGAAAAACATCAACAAATGATAAACCTGGATTACGGAATCATTGGAAATTGCAGTAGCGCAGCACTTATTTCAAAGAATGGAGACATGGAATGGCTTTGCCTGCCTGTTTTTGATTCGGCATCGGTCTTTGCCAAATTACTTGACAATAAAGAAGGCGGAAGTTTTGAATTTTTAACTGCCGATGATTATAATGTGACGCAAAAATATCTGCCTAAAACCAACATTCTGTCTACAAAATTTACCAATGGTACAGACACTTTCGAAGTGATTGATTTTATGCCCCGTTATTACTTTCACAACGGCAGGGATACAATGTATTCACCCCCCGACATAATACGGTATGTTAAATATAAAGTTGGCAAACCTCGCTTCAAGGTTCTTTACGACCCAAAACTTGAATATGCCGAGACCAAAACGGCAACAGAAGAGCGAAAAGACTATATTAAAAGCTTTACCACAACAGGCCCATACGATTCGCTTTATCTTTACACCAGCATCGATAAGAATAAAATTCTTAACCAGGAAGAAATAGAGCTCGAAAAAGATGAGTTTTTTCTTATCAGCTATAACCAGAAGCTGATGAAGCAAAACGTGGAAAGGGCTTATCTGAAAATGCAACGGACAAAAGTATATTGGTTAAACTGGACAGAAGATACACACAGGTTCAGCAGCTACAATAAAGAAATAATCAGAAGCGCCCTGGTGTTAAAACTTTTGATGTATGAAAAAACCGGGGCAGTTTTGGCTGCAGCAACCACTTCACTGCCCGAAACTCTGGGGGAAATAAGAAACTGGGATTACCGCTTCTGCTGGCTGCGGGATGCTTCAATGGTGATTAAAATAATGACAAAAATTGGCCATTGGAAGAGTGCTGAACATTTTTTAAGTTTCATTATTGATGTGGTGTCCGACAAGGATGAAAAGATTCAGATCATGTACGGCATCAATAAAGAAAAAAACCTGAAGGAACATATTCTTACTCACCTTTCGGGTTATGAAAACAGTTCCCCTGTCCGAATTGGAAATGCAGCCTATAAACAAAAGCAGCATGATATCTATGGCATTTTAATGGATGTTTTATACCAGCAGTTCCAGCTTTTTGAAGTATCATTGCAAAACAGCGAAGAATTATGGACCATAACCCGCAGTATTGTGCGTACGGTAAGAAAAAACTGGAAAAAACCCGATCGGGGCATCTGGGAGATAAGAACAGAACAACGCCATTTTGTGTTCTCCAAATTATTATGTTGGGTAGCCATAGACAGGGCAATAAAAGTTGCCGAATTAATTAAAAAGCAAGATTACGCCGATAAATGGACACCCCTAAGAGATAAAATCAAAGAAGACATACTTGAAAAGGGCTGGAGCGAATCAGCGCAGGCGTTCACGCAAGTTTATGGTTCCAATGATCTGGATGCTTCTACACTTCTGATGGAATCGTATGGATTGATTGAGGCCAGTGACCCTCGTTATATCAAAACAGTAAGGGCTACACAACGCGATTTAAGCCGTAATGGTCTTATGTACCGATATAAAAACCGTGACGATTTTGGATTACCAACCTCTTCATTCACAATCTGCACCTTCTGGCTTATACAGGCACTCGACCGGATTGGAGAACATGACGAAGCAAAGGAACTTTTCAATCAGCTTCTTTCTTACAGTAATCACCTTGGTCTGTTTAGTGAAGATATCGATTTTGAATCGAAACGGTTGCTGGGTAATTTCCCCCAGGCTTATTCCCATCTGGCTCTTATTGAAACGGCGATGCTCTTCTCTAAAGACATAGAATTAAAAAGTAAATTTTCATAACCTATGGGATTTTACCAATTACATAAACAACAGAAAATACCCTCCACTCTGGAAGAAGTATGGAGTTTTATCTCTTCTCCGGAGAACCTTAAAAAAATCACCCCGGTATACATGGGATTTGATATTGTTACTGAAAACCTCAGGGAGAAAATCTATCCCGGAATGATTATCGGTTATAAAGTGCGTCCTCTTTTAGGGATCCCAACCCGGTGGGTAACTGAAATCACCCATGTAAAAGATTATGAATATTTTGTTGATGAGCAGCGTGTAGGCCCCTATTCCATCTGGCATCACGAACACCACATAAAAGCTATCAAAGGGGGCGTATTGATGCAGGATATCGTTTCGTATAAGCCACCATACGGGTTGCTGGGTTCGGCAGCCAATTCCTTTATCATCAGAAAAAAACTCGACGAAATTTTCAACTTTCGTACACAGGCTGTTGAGCTGATCTTTGGAAAATGGGAAGAAGAGTCAGCCAGTAAACAGTGAACGGTAAACAGTCCCGCTTCCTTTCATCCAGCGGGATTAGTTCCACCAACGGAATTCGCTGCGCATGCTTGCAAATTCCGGGTGTCACTGAATAAACAGTCCGTTAAATGGCTTCAGCCGTATTATATAAGAAATAACTTTGCAGGCCTCTTACGGGCTGAAAGCCCAGCTTAATTCAGCCCGGTGGCAGCGCCCCGGGTAAGAGTGCCATCCAGCCATCACCCGCGGCGCAAGCACTGACTCCTATTGAAATGCAAACGTCGCATGCGCCGTTTTCTCCTGCCTGGGTGGGATACGAATTTTAAAATGTCAATTAATTGAATTTTATGGAGTTGAGGTTTTAATTATATAATAGTAAACGGTAAACAGTAAATAGTAAACACCTTTGAATTACTTAAGTAATATTATCTGAATAATAACATGATTTGCAGGTGCCGAACCTACATGTCCTGAAGGCGCATCAACAGAGCTCGTCCCCCTTCTATGTTGTAATCCAAATTTATTTAGAACTTTTTTCTTAAAAATCAACAGTTTAAGATTTTTCTTTATTTAACTTCGGGCAATACTGAGCCAGCAGGTTATCTTTTCCTGGCAAAATCCTGCCGGATTCGATA
>JAGXGA010000043.1 GCA_024636975.1 Mariniphaga sp. | reverse complement strand
TACATATTTCCCTTGGTTCATTTCTCAGTATTTTGAAACCAAAAGAAACAATTCAAATCGTCACGCAACAAAAAACACTACAAACAATTGATTATCAATTTTGTCAAAGAACGATTTAATATTTAAACGAGACACTAGTGAGTTGATTTATGTTATTACTTAATCCACCGAATTAATTACAATACCCGTAAACTCCTATCCTGCGCTGTCCCGTGAAACTATAACTACTGTTGAAATCCTATTTTATTTTCGGATTACATTTTACTCAGCTAATTAAACAAGCTTCATTTCGCCAGTAAATCAGACTATTGAGGATCATTTAAATTACTGGATGTTATTTTGTCTTTATAGCTTTATAAATTTATGATCTTTATTTCCTACACGAATAAAATATAGTCCCTCAGGCAGGTATTCCACATTTACAATTTCTCTTTTCCCTGATTCGACAAAGGCTCCTATCATACTTGATATCGTGTAATCTGTAGGTTCAGTTGCAATGCATAAGTTAGATTGTACAGGATTTGGATAAATTTTAAATCCTTCTCTAAGCTCTGTTTTTTTACCGACACTTACTGTTAGAACATTCATCTTAAAAGTATAAGTTCCAGATTCAAGTTCGTAAACCAATTTTCCATTGTCATTTTTCACAAATCTTACACCATCGGCATTTTTTGCTAGAACTGAACCTTCGTAGACAATACCGTCAGTAGATTGAGGTAAGTAAAGCGTTGCCGTAGTATTAGCTGGAACAGTTGTTATATAAGTTAGTGAATTGTCGTCAGAAATCTTCCATTCGCTCAATATCTCCCCATAGTAAGAGTTGTATCTCGCCGATACGGAAGTAATGCGCTCTTGACCGCTTGGTAATTCCTCCCTGGTATCTAGCTCAGGTTGAAGGATAATATGTTTGAATCCGGGATTGGACTCATCTGCCTCAATACCGGCCATATAGCAAAACATCCATTCCGATACGGCCCCATAAGCATAGTGATTAAAAGAATTCATACCCACATCCTGGAATCCCTTTTCAATAGTGTATGAATCCCACCTTTCCCAAATTGTTGTTGCACCTTGATCAACGCTATACAACCAGGATGGATTATTCCGCTGAAGTAATAAATTATAGGCAGTATTATTTGCTCCGAATTCACTCAAAGTTTGGTTCAAAATACCGGTACCTACAAAACCTGTACTTAGTTTGCTTCCATTATTGGCTATTCTAGTCTCCAGATAATCTAATCCATCCATTTTCGCTTTATCTGTTGAAAATAAATCCAACTTCAGTGCTAGCAAATAAGCTGTCTGCGAAACTTCTTTTAATACACCAGATTGTTCAACATACCTGCGTTGAAATTCAGCTTTTATATTTTCATACAACAAATGATATTCTTCTGCCTTATTGTTATAAAAATCACCATCGTCTACACTCAGTGCTTTAGACATTTTTGACATAAGCTGGGCTGCATAAGCATAATAACAGACGCTAATATACCTACTGTCTGTAGGTTCATAAGATACCCAATCTCCATAATTTGTTCCAGCACCATTATACAAATATCCACCACCTGACTGAGCAGCCAGAAAACCCATGTATTTTTCCATCGACTCATAATTTTCTTTTATGATTTCCAAATCGTTATACATGAGATATACGTTCCATGGAACTATAATCCCAGCTTCTGCCCACGCTCCTTGTCCATATCCTACCCATGCATGTGGTGCAACATCTGGATAAGCACCATCTTCTCGTTGGCTGTCTCTCATATCTCTCATCCATTTATGAAAAAAGGCTGCCACATCAGCATTATAGGCTGCTGCTCGTGAAAAAATCTGTGTGTCACCTGTCCAGCCTAGACGTTCATCTCGCTGAGGACAGTCAGTTGGGATGCTTAAAAAATTACTTCTTTGTCCCCAAATCACATTGCGATACAATTTATTCACGTCGGGGTTACTTGTCGAAAATGAAGATCCCTCTTCGTTAACTGAACCAACAACTTCGCCAACTAGTGATAAAATTTCAATATTTTGGTTTGCTGTTATCTCACAGTATCGAAAACCCATAAAGGTTAATGTGGGATGATATGACTCCCCCTCTGCACTTCCTTTTAAGATGTAATTTAGTGTTGCTTTTGCACTTCGCAGGTTCGCGGTATATATGCTCCCTTTGGGTCCATCGTTTCCTCTGGATATTGATCCTGAATCATTAAGCATTTCACCAAATCGAAGTTTCATTTGGATTCCTCGTTCACCTTTTACGTTGAATTTAACCCAGCCAACCATGTTCTGCCCCAGGTCGAAAATTGCTGTTTCTCCTTTTTTAAGTTGAACTAAACCAGTGCCTTCAATTTCGTTAATTGTATTAATTTCTCCGTGAGTTGTACCATTTGCTTTCCGGCCACTGTAAACAGTTGTTATGACTGGGTCGAGCTCGAGTTCAGAACGAACTTGTACCGGAGTTCCTGCAAAAGCTTTTAATTCTCCTTGAAATCCATTGTAAATTTTAGTTTGAAACCATTCGGCATCATCGTATCCGGCTGTATGCCAATCCATCTCATTTCGCGCATCATAAGTTTCCCCATTATAAATATCCGCCATACGAATTGGGCCATTGTTTGAGGTTAACCATGAATCATCTGTAACTATATTTTCAGTTGATCCATCGGCATATTGAATAACAAGCTTCGCAATAAAGCTCAGATCGGGATTTCCGTATTCACCATGAGCAACACCACCTTTCCACCATCCGGATGCAACTTGTGCACCAATTGCATTTTCACCCGCTTGTAATAGATTGGTTACATCATACGTTGTATACTGAGCCGTTTTGAAATAATCGGTCCATCCCGGTTTTAATTCATCGTAAATAACGTTGTTATCATCCAGTGCCGTTCCAACTCTGTTCCCGTTAATAAAAAGATCATAAACACCCAAAGCAGAGGAATATATTTTAGCTGATTCTATGTCCTTCTCAAAACTAAATTCCTTCCGGAACATTGGGATTCCACTTGTACCCTGAAATACGATATTGTCACTTGAGGTCACAAATAAACGCCCATCAATAAGCTGGCCTCCGGAAAATGAAAAATCGGAACTCGAAAAGTCTTCTTCAAAAAAATTCGATTCTATTCCATTAGTTATTGTAGTGATTTTAATATTGTCAAAGTATGCTTGCTCATCAACTCCAGCTGCACTTTTTGCCTGACGAAATCCAACATCTGCACAAACAAAGTTTTCTCCAGAGGGATTTTCAATTACATCAATCTTAATATCATCGATATAAGTAGTTGCAATTTTTCCTGTGATATCTATTCTCAGATGATATATCACATTCTTTTCAATTTTAACTTTGTCAGATATCTCAACTTCTTTAATGACACTTACTCCTCCATTTCTCCAGTGATGAGGACGGAAATAAACAGTATTAGCCGATTTACCATCAGTTGCAAGATTGAACTGCCACATAAAGAAGTCACCGGAACCAGTCGCTGAAAAACAAGGACCAGCTACAAGTTGATTAATTTCAAAATCCATTGAAATTGAATAATCAACAATTGATGTACGATCCAATTGATCATTCGAGCCACCTTGTTTTAAGGTGGTAGATTTTATCCATTTGGCATCTCCCCACCCCGAATCAAATAGTCCCGTTTCAAAAAGGGCTGTTTCGGTAGAAATACATGTTCTATTGGTGTTATCCCAAATAGTAACCTGCCAATAGTAGCGAGTTGAAGGAGCTAGCGCTTCCCCGTTATAATTGTTATTTACAGATCTGTCTGATTCAATTTTACCGGAATTCCAAATGGGATTTGAACCATCTTTACCCCTTGATACTGTAATTTCATATGCAGATTGAGTTGTCCCACGTTCACTTGCTTCTATTTCCCAACTAAACCGAGGTTGTACCACATCAATGCCAATTGGATTCTTTAAGTATTCGGTACGTAGGTTTTTTACATCTAACGCAAAACTAAAAGCACTATGAAGAGTAATTATCAGGATGACCCCGAATAATCTATTTAATCTCTTGAAATTTTTCATTTTGATAAGAATTAATTATAACCATGAAGTTTGATATACGTGAAAAAAACATGTGCGATAATGACTATCACTTTCAAAAAATAGAAAGCATTCGTAGAATCCACATGAATAAACTTAAACTACGAACTACCTATCTACTAACTTTTTAACAGCCAACTATAAGTCTTCCAGCAATGTTCATGTATAAATTAGGTGGAATCGTTGGATTCCACCTAATTTATACATGAACATTTACTTATAAGCTTAATATCATTTTTTTAATAGCCATAAATATTGATTCCACCCAGAACCATATTATTTTCAGGTCCGGATACAGCTACAAACTTCAAATACCTAGCTTGAACCCTAGTGGGTAATTCAAAAAACTGCTCGCCATTAATTAATCGATTAAAAGGAGTTACCCCCAAACCGATGTCTGTCCAATTTTCATTATCCATACTGATAAAAAGCTGGATTTCATCAGGAGCCCGATTATCACCACCTCCATCGAAAATCGATCTCCAAATACCCAATTTACTGATAGTTCTTTCACCTCCCATATCGATGGTGGCATAATGTGGATAGGATGATCCCCCTGCCTGCGAATGCCACCGAACACCTTCGTCTCCGGATATAATGTTACTCACATTATTTTCACCGCCTCCATGAGTAGTTGAATAATCAACAATTGACAAGTCATTTACATCAAATTTGAAGGGGCCACTCAGAGAATAGCTTGAGCTATAAAACAGATCAATCCCATGTTCTGCAGAATAAGTAGACGAAAATGCAAATTCGCTATCCAAATTACTATCTGTAATAACATAAGAGTTTTCTGTTGCCGGAACACTAACGGTTGTTGCCTCCCCCGAAGAATTCATATAGTTAACTTCGGTTGCAACATTACCATCAGGTGCAGAAGAGAAGTTCACTACTAAACCATTAACAGAACTCACAATTTTACCAGATCTTGACACAAGTTTAGATTCATAAACAGCACCATATACCTTTCCTGTAGCTTCAACAGGCAGAGATTTATTTCCAAACTCGTCATAACTAACTAACTGAAAGAGGTAATTCTTTTCCTCCATCTCGTTAAGAACCGTGCTGAAAACACCGGTTTTGTTTCCTATCTCAATATCAACAGAATCTTGAAGATCATTCCACAGAATACGAACAAATTCAATTCGTTGTGATAGTATTGAAATTTCAAGCTGAATGCGATTCTTTCCGGTACGGGGAGCAACACTATCAACTTTTGCTGCATAAATAATTTCACCTTCATCCAAAAAGCGATCCACTGGCTCATTCATTTCAGAACAGGATTGTAGCAGAAACGCAAACAATACCACACATAATGTATATATATTAATTATTCTCATATTTTTTTTTCTTAGGCATAAATAAATTACCGATTATCACCATAAACCTCTAATTCTGATATCTGAAAGTTGTCACCCCCGGCCCAGGTTCGGGTAACCTTAATCCGGATATAACGCACCTTCGGATTTGTTGGTGAACAAATAAAGTCTTCACCGTTGGTTGCAACATCAATATCTTCATTGGTGTTTTGCCCCATCGGTAATCCTGACGGCTTTATTGAAGTGCAGTCCATGAGTTTAGTCCAATTATCCCAACTTCCCGTTGGATCAAGTGTTTGACATCCCCAAACTTCAAATTTCCGGGGATTCCCTTCAGCAAATACATAGCCCCCGAGGCGTTGAAATACTCTCAAACGACTTAATTGACCGGTCACTCCAAGGTCAATTGTAACAGAATGCGGCCAGGTACCAGTCCCACCCGGGGAACTGTATCCATTGTCTCCGTTAGCGCCATCCCACATATTTGATTTTGGCCATCCACCTACATTTCCTGCATCACCAGGTAATTCTACCGCTTTGAATTTTACTTGATCAAATTCTGTTTCATAAATAGGCGTTAATGTATAATATTTAATTTCGCTCCTATTCTCCCAACGATCCTGAACATAAATTCCAAAATCGGATGCAATCGTATCCATACCACGAGTGGCCCCATCTCCTTCAACCATTGAACTATAGAAAGTTTCCAGAGGAACGTATTCGTCGTTTTGATCCTTCTGTAGGATAATCGTTGATATTTCCGCACGCGTTGGATTCTCCCAATAGCTATGGACACCTCCAAAATCGGGCACTAAGCTCAAGCTCTTACCAATAGTAGCTACAGGAGGTTCTAGGGGGGCAATTGTTGCATACAATTCGGGAGATTCATTTCTGCTCCGGTCAACAGCAATTAGTTTTACCTGCCTTTCCTTGGTATCCCCAAACCCTTCTACTTTTAACGTATCGGAATAAAGTGAAGCGCGTGTTTCACTCATTAGACTATCCCTAAGCGAATAGACCGCTTTTACATAGAGAAGATCTTCATTTTGAGGCAATATATAAGTAAGTATTGCCCCCCCGGGGATATTTTCAACTTTAACGTCAGAAACTGCATCAGGGGGAATTTGATCTAATGGCTGTTGCCCGATCGGTTCTTCACTACATGCAAATGCGAGAAAACCAAGTGCAATTGATATAAAAATATTGTGTTTCATTTTACATTCATTTTTTAAATTAGCAGTATGGGAAAGGTTGCTACCAACCATAGTTCTGGATTAGGTTCCTGTTAACGGTCAGGTTCGACTCCTTGATCGGCCAAAAATAATCTTTAACGGTGAATGCAACAGGGTCTGTTGCAACAGGTACCACTCTGTAAAAGTCCTCTGGTGTTTCTCCTAATATATTCCATCCCCTGGGTTGATCATTTAAAACCTCAATTTCATTCCATCTTCTGATATCCCAAAACCGTTTCCCTTCAAATGCCAGCTCAATTGTTCGTTCCTGATGGATAATCTTCCTCAATCCATCTTTCGTCTCAGGCTCGTTTGGATTAATAGAGTAGTTTTGCCAAGACTCTTTGATACCATCCAATCCTGCGCGGGCCCTTACCTGATCGACATAGTAAAAGACTTCATCAACTGGGCCTCTCTCCTCATTTAATGCTTCAGCATACATTAAATAGAGATCAGCCAGACGAATGATAGGAAAAGGAAAATATTCCACACTGGTCGTGGAATAAGTTTGTGCATTTTTAAAACTATGATCCTTTTTGACTGAATATCCGGTAATAGAGTATCCGCTACCCCCCTGGTAACCCGAAACCCCAAAATTCAGAAAATCACAATATTTGACATCAGAAGGAAAATCATAATAGCCATTTCCGAAATAAATTCCTTTATCGAAACCCAAACTCGCATAAAAACGTGGCTCGCGATTATAATGTAGATAGGCTGTTCTTTCTCCTTCTTTCACATAATATATCTCATCTCCCGAAGATGGTTCTTCCCTTACTTTAAAACGATTACCATACCATCCATTATTTTGCCAATCAATATCTTCACTAATAGGAACACCGTTTGCTGAATAATATGCCTGAGCCATTTTTAACGTTGGGGCCCACTCGCTGGTAGCAGCGTTTAGCGTTGATGGATCCAAACGAACCAGTCTAGGAGTTGCATTCTGTGTGAGATAGCCACAATTATAATTGGTACTACCCCATATCAGTTCCTTGTTCCACCGATCACAGATAACCTGACGGTAGGTAGTTTGCAATTTAAACGGATCTGGGGCATTTGAAATCATCGGATCAACGATATCATACAAGCCCTTACCCTGAGCCAGACAAGAATCGATGGCCTCTTTGCAGGCATCAGCAGCAAGTTTCCATTTATTGGGATCATAGGTTTGTGAAAATAATTGCTCTCCCCGATTATCAACCATCCCTGCATAATAGGTATTCCCATTAAACAATGGACTTGCAGCAAATAGCAGCACTTCCGCACGCATACTTAATGCCGCTAGTTTATCAACACGCCCGGCTTCAGTTCCTTCAATCACCTCGTCTGCATCAGGCAGATCAATGGCTGCTTCGGCCATCAAATTCGTAATATAACTGACGACCGAATCTACCGGCTGACGATATACTTTTACTTCATCTATCCCCGCCGAAATAGGTAGATTAACATCAATGACAGGAATAGGGCCATAGCACTTAAACAGGTAATAGTGATAATACGCTTTCAAAAACTTCACTTCAGCTATCCACCTACTCCTCTCATAATCAGTCAAGTCATGCACTTTATCAATATTCTCAAGAAAAATGTTACAATCCCGGATGCCTGTCCATAGTGGTGTCCCAGAGTTCTCCCCATCCCAAAAATTCAGCCTAGGAGAATTAGACGACTGAAACCCCCTTGCAATATAAGAATTAGTAAACGTTGGCCATCCTCCGCTGGTAATATAACGCTGCCATGTTTCGTCACTACCGTTCATTGCAGGATCATTGTCGACTGATCCAACTGGAGGACGATAACTATAACAGGTATACAGATACTTTTCCGATTCAGTTCTGTTTCGAAAAGCATAGTCAATTGTTGCAACATTGTCGGGAACAACATCAAGATAATCGCACGAACTAAAGCAAAATAATGCGATAACTAATGTTAAAAATATTTTATCATTTTTTTTCATAATAGTCTATTCTTTAAAACGAGAGTTGAAGTCCAAAATTGAATACTTTCTGAATTGGGTACCCAAGTCCATTCCCCCCCATCTCAGGGTCCCATAATTTAAATTTACTGAAAGTCAAAAGATTGGTCCCACTAAAATAAATACGCAAGTTTTCCATTTTAGCCCGTGAAATAAATTCAGAGGGTAAAGAGTATCCAAATTCGACTGATTTTAAACGCAGGAATGACCCGTTTCGCAAGAACCAATTAGAACCAACCGTATTATTCTCAATTGTAGTCTCCGAAAGACGTGGCCATAAAGCATATAAATTCCGGTTATCCTCCGACCAATGATCATCAGCGTATGCTTGAAGTAAGGAATTCTGTCCATCAACAAAAGGTGATGTCGCTGCTGAATTTATATAAAAAGATTCGTGAGCCAGTCCCTGAAAAAAACAGGAAAGATCGAATCCTTTGTATCCACCGGATAAACCAAAACCGTAAACAATTTCAGGACTGGAAGGGTATCCAATAGGCACAATATCTGTTTCTGTAATCTTTCCGTCTTTATTGATATCTTTATACTTTATGTCCCCTGCCATGTAATCTCCAAATTGTGTTGGCGAGTTCCGGACTTCCTCTTCATCAACAAAAAGGCGTTCTGCCACATAACCCCATATTTGATTCAAAGATTGGCCCATATTAGATCTCCATGGGGTATCCGAATAATCCGGCTCTTCATATACTTTGAACTCACTGACAGCGTAGGTAAAATTAGCTAATCCTGTCAACCATGCATCTTTATTAAAAGAATGATTATAATTTACGGATATATCAATTCCTTTACTAGTGGCTTCTCCAACATTAGACCGAATAGGCGCTTGAAGACCCATTGTTCTAGAAATTGAAGAACGGGTCATCAAGATATTAGAGCGATCTTCGTGAAATATATCAGCCTGGATTTCAAGTTCATTCCAAAATCCCATTTCAATTCCCACATCTAATTTCTTAGCCGTTTCCCAAGTAATCTGATCATTCGCGTAGCGGGAAATAGAAACACCATTTAAAGCTCTCCCCCCCATATTTCCGTAAGTCCCAAAAGAAGAAGATCGTCCGCCATCATTCATATTTACATTGGACAGGTAGAAAAAACGGTCTCTGGCATCTCCAATAGCATCATTACCCACTAATCCGTAGGTAGCCTTCAATTTCAAATTACTAATCGTCTTTTTCAACCTGTCATTCCAAAATGTCTCATCGGAAACACGCCATCCCAATCCTACCGAAGGGAAAAAACCAAAACGCTCTGTTTCTGAAAAACGTTCTGACCCGTTATACCCAAAGTTCAATTCAGTAAAATAGCGGGATTTATACGCATAAGTCGTACGGCCGGCAAAACTTATATTTCGATAAGGAAGAGACCTTTGAAGATCTCCTGCATTGGCATATAATTGTTCGCGCATGGTATATACCAACAGTGCACCTAATTCATGGTTTTCAGCTAATGTTCGGTTCCAGTTTAATGCTGATTCAAAATAAGTAGTCGAAGTGATATCTTTAGTCCCTTCATCATACCCAAGATATTCCGTACCCGATGATTCATTTATCGGGTCCAACGTATATTCATCAGTAGTTTTGTTATAGGCTGACACTTCATAAAAAAAAGGATTATAAAACCTTGATACATCGAAATAAGCATACCTATTAGTATTAAACAAAGCTCTAACAGAAAGTCCTTTGGTAATAAAATCGAGTTCTTGCTTTAATTCAATCTGGGCAGATATTTGAGAGGTTGTATAATTCTTATACCCATTTGTCATAGCCGCATAAGGATTATTATATTGCCCCTGATCAGCGTTTCCGAATAAGATATGCTGAGTATATATGTTATTGGCATCCGGTTTATAATAAGGTGGGAAAAGAACCGGGTTCGTCCTCATCGCCTGATTAAATATCTGTTCACCACCATCATCTGGCCCAATATAATCATCAAAAGCTCCATTTAAACGAACCACAACTTCCGTAGTTTTAGAAACATCAATATTGACATTTGAACGTAACATATACCGCTTCAGCTTAATGTTCGTATTAAAATCGTTCATCTGGTCAACTTCGAGGACTCCGTTATCCTGGATCAAACTTCCTGCTAAATAATAACGTGCAACCTTTCCCCCACCGCTCACATTGAAATTCAATCGATCATTAATGGCTTGCTCTTTAAAAAGTATATTATACCAGTCGTTAGCGGGGTAAACATACGGGTTACCACCAGCTATTGTATTGTCAATTTTATTCTGAGAATAAGGAATTACACCAAGTGGATTGCGCGTTCTTACAGCTTCATTATGTAACCGCATATAGGTTATTGGATCAGCTTGATTAACCATTTTTGTTGGTTTAGAGATTGATTTCTCATACCTGATATTTATCTTAGCTTTTCCTTCAACTCCTTCCTTGGTGGTGACCAAAATTACACCATTGGCACCACGGGAACCATAGAGTGCTGTTGCCGTTGCATCCTTCATAATACTAAAGCTGGCAATATCATCGGGCTGAATACGTGACAATTCAAGAGTCGACACCTCATTGTTATCAATCAAAATGAGTGGATCCTTTTTATATCCAAACGTAGTCACTCCACGAATAAAAAACTCTGCATTGTCTTGCCCAGGTTCCCCACTTCTTTGATAGGAGATTAATCCGGCGACGCGACCAGCCAAAGCGGTTGTCAAATTACTTGATGGAATCTTTAATTCACTTGGTTTTACCGTGGTAATAGAACCAATTACACTCTCCTTTTTCTGTTTTCCAAAAGCGACAACTGTAACGTCCTCAATAGCTTCAATAGATTCTCTGAGGTTAATATGAATCGCTGTTTTTTCGCCAACCACTACTTCCTTCGATTCGAATCCCATAAAAGAAACGACAAGTATTGAGTTGTCCTCCACATCTATGCTAAATCCACCATCATTATTCGTAACTGTACCTCTAGTTGTTCCCTTTATAATTATACTTGCACCAGGAATCGGAATACCATCATTATCATACACAGTACCCGATATCTTTCTGGGTTCAGCAAGTTCTAATTCTGTGGAAACGCGTTCAACTGAATGGTACCTTTTTTCCAGTCTTATGGGAGGCTTCCCAATAATAATTTGTCGATCTCTGATGCTATACACATTTGAAGATCCATTGAACAAATGATCAAGGATTTCGTCAATTGATTTACCTTCGGCCTGAATATCGACTTTCCTTTCTAAATCAATATTTTGATCCTGATAAAAAAATATAAATTCACTCTGATTTTCAATAGCCATAAGTACATCTTTGACAACAGCATCATCCATATGCAGCGATAGTCTTACATTTTGTGAATAACTATTAGAGCTGAACGAAAAAGCTGAACTCAATAAAATGAGAAACAGAGTTATACGCATAACCAAAAAGTTTTTCAGGAGACATTGGGATATGCCCCTGTCCTTTAATTTTTTTTTCATAAATTTGTTAGTTATTTAGATTGACAATTGACCTTCTCAGGTCAGTTAATTCTCATTAACCCGGGGTTTGTTTCGACGCTCTCCCCGGTTTTTTTTAAAAGTGTGAATACTCCTTTTTGTTCTTTATCCCATAGGCATTACTTTTTAATTATATATGATCCATTAATTTCAAATGCTTTTACGGCTGAAGTATATGATATATTATCAATTACATCTCCTATATCATCTTCCAGATGAAGTTTTCCGGAGAACGTGATTTCTTCTAAATCTGCTTCGACTTTGATTTTTTTGTTATAGTAGCGTTCTAGTTTTTTGAAAATTCCGGCTATTGGCACATTCTCAAAAATCAAATAACCATTTACCCATGACGAATACATTCTGACATCAACTTCATCGGTATTAAGCTCTTCATTTTTCTTATCATAAGTCAAGCGCTCGCCAGGGACCATATCATATGATTTTGCAAATAGCTTATTTCTTCCAGCAGCAATTTTGCCTTCAACTAATACTGTTTCCAATGTTTTATCTTCATCATAAGATGAAACATTAAAACTTGTCCCAAACACCTTAACCTTTATATCCCTTGTAATTACATAAAATGGCTTATCCGGATTACTTTTCACATTAAAGAATGCCTCCCCGGACAGATATACTTCGCGCGAATCAGCCCCGAATTCGTTCGGATATGACAACTGACTACCTGAATTAAGCCAAATATGAGTTCCATCAGCCAAAACAATATCTGTTCTTTTCCCATATGGGATGATTATCTGATTCATTGCTGAAGAAATTTCATTCGACTTTTCCGCAAGGGTATCACTATTTATAATAAGATTACCCGAGGATATTTGACGAATGGCAGTCTGCTCTGTATCAAATTCCCATGTAGACCCGTTGGCAAGTATTATTTTACCTTTTTGAACCGAGCCATTATCTGCCTGAATGGGAAATTGATTCGAGAAATCAACTGATAGCCAAACTAAACTGCCTATAGCAATTAAAATAGCGACTCCTGCGGCATATTTTATTAATCCAAAAGAATAACGCTTCTTTACTGGCTGCTCAGATGATCTTACCTTTTGAAAAATTTGATTTAGCCTCTGCTGTGATACTTCAGGTTGTATCGGCTGTATTGATTGAATAATAAATGCAGCATCTCTAATATTTTTACCTTTCTCAGGATATCTTTGAATGAAAGAATTCCAAAAATGGTCATCTTCTTTTTCAGGATTCATAACCCAAGTGATAAATTCTTCATCGTGGACAAACTCTTCGACTGTATCAAATACAATATATTTTTCTTTTTTCATGCTATCCATAGGTCTCAATAGTTTAATAGAGACATCAAAACACGAAACATCATCAAACTATCTACATTTTTTTTAAAAAAAATATACGATTGAAGGATAGATAGTTTTTTCACTCAAATAGTCATCTGATAATTTGGAAGCAAAATAACAATGAATTCTAGTCGATTAATGAGATTTGTTAGGGTCACATTTTCTCAATAGAAAGAATAACACTGAACTGTCTACGGGGCAAGAGTCTTTGAGTGATTTTATCGCTCTATAAATAAGATTTCTACAAGCTTCAATACTCATCCCCATTATTTCAGCTATCTGACGATATTCCAATCGCTCAGTAAACTTAAGATAAACTGCTTCTTTCTGTCTGGGAGTTAATTTATTTAATGCTTTACGCAATAAAACGGCTTTTCTATTGGACTCTTCTTCAACAATAATATCATGCTCAATAGAATAGGTTACATCGAAGATATATTCTTCATCATTATTTTTCAGCTTATACCTTTTCTCCTTATTGAGCTGTCTCAATAAGTGTCGTTTAAATGACTGAATCAGATAAAAATGAATACAATCAGGATCTCCCAGATTTCCTCGGCTTTTTACTAAATCACAAAAAAGGTCTTGAATTGAGTCTTCAATTACGGTACGATTAGAAGTAATCTTTAAACCATATAAATACAACTTTTTTGAATTTTCAGCATAGATCAACGATAGCGCTTCATTTTCGCCATTCTTGAATTTTTGCCAAATCTCTTTATCTGCTGATTCTAAAATCTTCATCAAAGTCCACTAATATCTACATGACAAAATGATGATGAAAGTAAATTTCTTGTTGGAAATTTACTTTCATCCCAACGATTAATTCCAAAGCGCATAAAGCTACAAAAAAATCAGACGCTCATCAAAAACAGTTCGGCTTTGTTTTCTTTATCAAAATCAGAGTTCTCCCCTTTTATTTTTCAACAATAAAAAATAGCAATGTGAAATGAACAAAAAATAGGATACACAAATATAGCAGAACTATTCAGCTCTCAATCTGACCGACTATCCATATGCCGTGAAAAAGTCAAATTCAGAGAAAAGGGAAATTTAAGTATCTACAGTTAACAAGATCTCCCCTTACCTGCAAGAAAAAAATGTGCAGCCAATGGTTAAATTCACAAAGGACTCATCAAATCAAAAAAGAATTCCTTCCAGCCATCAGTTTGTATTTTTCACCTTCCCAAATTAAAGAGCCGGAAGTATTTACCGGAAGGCTAATCTCAATTTCCCATTTCCCATTTTTAAATCTATAATCAACTGCGATTTTACCGTTAGGATGTGGCATTTCGCCGCTCGCTTCAGTTAAAATCCCTAAATAAGGCTCGATTTTGACAATAGAGAAACCGGGTGCATCGCTATCAATTCCCAGTACCGTTCTGTAAAATTCGATATTAGGACTGCTAGACCATGCGTGACACTCCGAACGTGTATATTCCAGGTTGGAGGTTTCGGGCCAGGTTGTCAGACCTTCTTTCATTGCGTTGCGCCAAACATCCAGCCAGTCCATGTAATCGTCTCCCATTCCGCCTTTTACAAGTGCTTGAAATAAATAATAGCTAAAATAGAGCGTACACTGTGTGAGTGATTTATCTGTTCGCAGGCTATTACAAATCGGTTTCACATTTTCTTCTTCCACAAGACCGATTAAAATAGCCAATGCGTTGGCATGTTGCGAAAAGTGTTTCTTTTCCTTCGTATCGGAGAATAAATTCCTCGATGAGTCCCAATATTTATCCAGAATGGTTTCTTTCAGTTTTTTTGCCTTTTGCGTGTATAACTCCGAATATGCCGGCATTCCAAGCTTCGATTCCAGCTTTGCAGCCCACTGGTAAGCCCACAACAATTGCATATCAATAATTGCAGAGCTACCATCGGACCCTTTGGGCGAAATACCAATCATCCAGCCATCGCCATTTGCCCAATCTACAAAATTCCAGTAGGGTGTATCTTTTAGCGATCCGTCTTTCTGCTGATATTTACCAAAGAAATCAAGAATTGTTCTCGTCCCGGAGAGTTTCTCTTTTACGAATTCAGCATCAGGACGATACATCCAGTAATCGTATAGCATACCAATGTACCACAACGAGAAGGTAGAAATAACCTGCGTGCCTTTCGACGGATACCGGCTTAATGTTACCCCTTCGGCTAATCGCGAATGATCCATTAAAGTAAGCGCATTACGAGCCAAACGATCGTCGCTACTGTTGTAATACGTAATCATCGCCTGAATACGGGTGTCGCCAATGTATTGTAACTGCTCGTAATACGGACAATCCCAATACGTGTCCATTGCACAAAGCCGGGCGGTACGCCAGCCAATATCAAGCATTTTATTTATTTCCTCTTTTTCTGTGTTGAAAACTGCCTCTTGTTGAAACGGATAGCCGGTAAATATGCCGTAAATATCAGTAATATTCAGCGGCTCGTCTTCAGTCTGTACTGTTAACTGAACATAACGAAACGTTCTCCAGTAGAGTGTCGTATAGTCTTGTCCAACTTGCCCATTGGAGATTAAACTATCCCTTCTACCATAGAAGATTTTACCATCCACCTCGTTTCGGTTACTTTTTCGCGCACCGTATGGAGTAAATTCATCCATTAGCGTTTCTGCATATTTTATACCTATTTGTGCATTTTCTCCTTTATCGAAGGTTAGCGATAGGTAGGCATTCGTAAGATAAGTTTGATCGAGCAACATCGTAACTTTTGAATGTGCCGGAATTGTAACAGCCGTTTTGGTTTCAGGGAATCCAACAGGAACAGACATCCCATCAATTTTTCGCAAGCTTTTGATACGATCATATTTCATCTCCATCTGCGGTAGAGTTGACGGAACAAGCATCCAGCCCGATCCATCCCATTCTCCTTTCACCAATGCCCGAGACAGGATTTTTGCATTCGGCCAGCTACTATCATCCAAAGTAGGTTCTTTCCAATTCATCACGCTTTTGTGCATATCAACCATTTCTCCGGTGCTGGCACAGAAAATACTTGGTGCAGCGCTGTATCCTTTGTCTTGTTTGCATTTCCAATTGTCGCTAGTATTCAGTATTTCTTCTTTTTCGGTGTTGCCTTGTAAAATAAAAGCGGTGCGTATACTTATCTGTGCTTCCGGTCGCAGTTCACCTTCGTTCCATACTAAAGCTGAAACACTGTTTTTACCTGAGTTAAGATAAGGTGCCAGATCAACAGTTTCATAATTCCAGAAATAAATATCCCCTCGTGCAGGCCCTAAAGATACCAGTTCTTCATTTACAAAAAGTTTATAGCGATTGTCTGCCGAAATATGGATAATAAAACGCTCCGGTTTTTCATCCAGGTCTATACTTTTTCTGAAATAATAAACACCATAAGCGTTTCCATCGGTGTTATTGGGTTCAATCCAATTTGCATTCCAACTTTTTCTTTCGTTCGCTGAGTTTAATGACTGAGAATAGGAATTCCCAATCGTCACACTTAATAGAATCAAAGTATTGATGAATATTTTTCTCATGATAGTTTCTTTAAAAATGGGTTACTCCGATTATTCTTGTTTTGATTTTTTAAAAAAATGATGAAAGAATACGCTTTGGTAGGCGATTGAATTTTTCCAGTATTCCCAGTTATGAATTCCCGACCTTACTGTAAAATCGTGTGGAATATTTTCTTCCAGCAGTTTTTCATGCAGTTTACAATTTACGTCGTAAAAGAAATCGCTCACCCCACAATCAAAAGTGATTTGAAGCGATCCCGGTTTCAGTTTATAAACCAGGTTGATCACCGAGTTTTCCTTCCAGTTTTCTTTGTTTGTGGCATAATCGCCCAGTCTTTTCGAAAGCTCCCAATTGTTTGGAAATGGCCGTATATCAACGCCGCCGCTCATGCTTCCTGCCGCACCGTATACATCCTGGTTCCTGAGAGCAACGTAAAAAGCGCCGTGTCCGCCCATGCTCAAGCCTGTTATTGCCCGTCCTGCGGGGGCTTGAATGGTACTAAAAGAGTCATCCACCCAGGCAACCAGCTCTTTGGCAACATAGGTTTCATATTTCCAGCTATTATCTACCGGACTATCAAAATACCAGCTTGAAAAATTGCCATCAGGGCACACGATAATAAATTGATACAGATCGGCATAGTATTTTATTTCAGGCACATTGTTGATCCAATCGCTTTCGTTACCACTATAACCGTGAAGGAGGTAAAGGACAGGGTATGATTCATTTTTAGAATATCCTTCCGGAGTGATAACTACAACAGGTATGGCTTTGTCCATCGAAGGACTGTGCGTGGATAAATGTTTGGCATCGGCAGCCCAACTTTGTAAAGTAATTCCGAAAACTGCGATAAGCAGTGCTACAGCTCTAATGACTTTCATTGGGTTCATTCTTTTTAGTTATTGCAGGCCAAAATTAACAGTATGGCTCTTTTGTGTTGTACTCATTTTAATAGGAATGCCAAAAAGTTATTTACTCTTTTCTGTTATACCTAACCATTGATCCGTTCGGAAGGGAGAAGCTAACAGGCCATCACTGTTAATCAAATTGATTTCAATCGGATTGTTTGCCCAGCCATAACGCGCAGCAACCGGATTCTTAACTTTATCGCTCCATACAATTACTTTGTCATGCGAAATATAGGCCTGAGCCCAATGGAATTTTTTGTCGTCACCAGCTACCGCAAAACCTTTCAAGTAGCCGTATTTGCTATTGTCCTGCGCAGTTAAGCCACTACCAATGTTTGCGAATGACAAGACCAGTTTATTTCCATCCTTTTCCAATTTTTCGAAAACTGGACCAGAAGGCAGTACATTTTTTTCGTAGGCAATATTCATGGCGATATGGGCCAATCGCAATCCAACATCTTTTTTATTTCGGGGATGAATGTCGAAAGCTTCGCCAATATCAGTGATAACAGCTTGCCCTGTTTTTGGCAGCGACAGCGTCATGTTTTGAGCTTCGCGTAACTCGGCCCACTCACTTTCTGATGGTTGTTTATCCAATTCCATAAAACTGGCCAATTGAACCCATAAGAATGGAAAATCGTAGCCCCATTGTTTTCTCCAATCCTCAATCATGTTTGGAAACAACTTGCGATACCGGAAAGCCTCGCCTGCGTTATTTTCACCCTGATACCATATAACACCTTTAATTCCCATTCCAACCATTGGATGAATCATTCCGTTATACAACAACGAAGCAAAACTGTTTGGGCTTGTTCCTGCCGATTTGAAACCAAATTCAGAGCTTAGTACAGAAGGCTTGTAATCCCACCGTCCTGCTAAAGGATATTTTATACCGTTTACTTCAAGGTAAAGTTGCTCAGCTTTTCCGAACATTCCTCCAATAGTGCCGGTATCCTTTATGCGTACAATAATCGTATTCTTCCCGGCTTTCAAAATTCCCTTTTTTATGTCATATTTTCTATTGGCAAGCCACAGGTTAATCGAGCCTACCTTTTCACCGTTGATCCAAGTAATATCCTCATCGTCAATCGCACCCAACTGAATGCTTCCAACCGCACCTTCAGCTTCCGCTGGAAGCTCAATTTCTTTCCGAAACCATATAATTCCATCTTGGGTTCCTAAGTCCCCATCCCAGGCTTTTGGTACGGCCATTTTTTCCCATCCTTTCATTTTGGTATCAGGATCGTACCATCTTTTTGCCATTGCCGGATCATCGTTCATGGCGGCTTTAAAGAGTTCTACATTTTCGGAGGTAAAACCAGCTGCTTCTTCAAGCGTTTTTCCTTTAAATGGTGCATATTCATCGTTATTCATCGACGCTTCCCAGCTTGTCCATGGTTCAATGTCTGTTCCGCCCCACGATGAATTGATCAGTCCGATAGGTACATCTAGATGTTCCTGCAACTTGCTACCAAAGAAATAGCCTACAGCCGAAAAATGCGCAGAAGTTGAAGGATTGCATTCTACCCAGGTAGTTTCGCCAATATCATATTTCTCTTTTGTTTGAATTGATTTTGGAACAGTGAGCAAGCGGATATTCTGAATTTCTGAATTTTTTATCTCCTCGTCGGCAGTTAAGTCGCTATCCAGACTGAACTCCAAATTCGATTGCCCACTGCAAATCCAAACATCGCCAATTAATACATTGCCAAATGTTATGGTATTCTCTTGGCCTTCAATTTTTACTTCGTAAGGCCCTCCGAATCTCATAGCAGGCATTTCGAGTTTCCACGTTCTATCTTTCCCGGCAACTGTTTTTTGTTTAATACCATCTATTGTTACAGAAACAGATTCGTTCTTGTCGGCTTTTCCCCAAATTTTAATGGGTTGATCGCGTTGCAATACCATATTACTGGAAAAGAAATGGGGTAAGCTTACCTCGGCGTTAGCACAAGTTGTTAGTAGCAGCAGAACAAGTACCGGAAAAATGTTTTTCATTTTCAATTTATTAGAATTTCATCGAAATAAAAGAAGAGCGTTCCTGCATTTCTGCAGGAACTACTCCATCATCAAACTAAACTATTATTTGCTAAAACGAAATCTGAAGACCTAAATTAACCACTCGCTGATTCATGTATGCGTCACCGGCAGTGTTTGTTGAAATCTCCGGATCCTGTTGATACTTGTCGTAGCTTGTCCAGGTTACCAAGTTATATGCATTCATATACAACCTTGCGCTGTTGATATTGAGCGGCAATAGTTCTTGTGGAATCTGGTAACCCACATCAACAGTTTTTAGACGCACATACCACGCATCAACCAACCAAAAATCTGACATATAAGCCGATCCGCTGTTTACTGTTGTTGGGTTACTTGTTAACCTTGGGAATGTAGCTGTTTCTGAAGTTTCAGGTGTCCATCGATCGAGGTGAATGGGTTGAAACTGACTTTTGAATGGTTCGATACCCGTACCTACAACACTGAAGCTGTAGTTGAAAGACCCCTGGAACAATACATTAACAGTAAAGCCTTTAAAGTAACCTCCCAACGACCAGCCCAAGGTTGTATTCGGTAAATTTGGTTTCCCAATAGGGCCACGGTCGAAATTATCGATAACTCCGTCGTCATTCAGGTCAGCATACTTCAAATCACCGGCTTGAACCGGAACATCGTTTAACGGAACCGCGACATCATTGTCGAGGTCACCGTCGTTCAATCCGGCTATGTCATCCTGACTGTAAAAGCCTGTGAAGGTGTAACCAAAAGGTTGCCCGATAGGACGACCAGTTTCCTGCAGCCATGGATAAGCTTGTTCGGCTTCGGCTTTGTACAATACTTTGTTTTTTGCATAAGAGAATACAAAGCTTGTGTTAAAGTGAACTTCTTTAAAGATTTTAGTTTGATAGTCAATTTTTCCATCGAAGCCACGGTTTTCTGTTTCAGCGATGTTGGACGGAGAAATGCCAATACCCAAAATAGCCGGAATATCCTGCTTTGTTACCAACTGGTCAAAGCGGTAATCGTAGAAATAGTCGGCAGTTATTGATAGCTTATCAAAAAGATTCGCGTCAATTCCAACATCGAATTTTCTTGCTTTTTCCCAGCTAACATTGTTGTTGCCTAGGCTTCCTTCGTAAACCGTTGGGAAAGGTGAGGTCCAAACGCTTTCTCCGAAATAATAACCCCCACCGTTTTGATAAACCTGCCTGTAAAGGTAGCGGTCGCCGGGAGCAACGTCAGATCCTACCAAACCATAAGACGCTCTGATTTTAAACAACTGTACATTTGAGAACGCATCTTTAAAAAAGGGCTCTTCAGAAACGGCATAGCCAGCGCCTACTGCGGGGAAAAATCCAAAGCGGTTATTTTCTCCAAACCGGTCTGTTCCGTTGTATGCCCCGTTAAAATCAATCAAGTATTTTTCTTTATAATTATAACTTACTTTTGCGGTATAACCTTCAAAGTTTGCGGGTACGTTTGCCTGCGATGTTCTGCTCTGCCTGTTGTAAAGCAACATTGCATTCAGGTTGTGCTTAAAAAGAATTTGGGTATCGTAACGTAAAAAGGCCTGAATATTCAAGTCTTTCTCAAACCTGTTTTGTGATCCTAAAACAGCATAGCTGCCGTAAGCATACTGGCCCCTTGGGTCGATGTTATAGCTGTCATTTTCGGCGTCGTAATGGTAGGTTGGGAACGAACTTCTGAATACTTGACGGTTATTTTCTTCGATACTCGAGAAAGCAACCCGTCCTGATGCCTCTAAGCCTTTAATCAAAAAGTCGAGTTGTTGTGTAGCTCCGAAAAGCACGTTATAATCGGATCTTCTGATTCGCTCGTAACCACCGTTCGCAATCCTTGCGTTTATTGTAGGTAATTTTTCGTCGGTATCGTAGGCATAAGAATACGTGCCGTTTGGATTTAAAACAGGAGAAGAATAAGGGTGTATTTTTGAGAAATTGTAAATTTCTCCGACAACATTTTGCCCTCTCGGTTGATTGATATTACCAAAGCGGGAAGTGATATCCAGCCTCAGTTTTAATGTATTGGTTACATCAAAGTCAAGGTTCGTCCGGTAGTCGAATCTCCGGTAGAAGTAATTGCTGTTAACTTCGTTGTAAGGGTTATTAAAATCCTTAATCAAACCGTTTTGTGTGAATGCACCTCCCGAAATAAAGTACTTAAGGCGTTCTGTACCACCCGAAAAATCGACATTCGCATTATGCTGAAAAGCGACCTTTTTGAAAATCTCGTCGTACCAGTTGACATCCGGATGTCCGTAAGGATCTTCGCCACTTTGAAATAAATCGAGATCCTCTTGAGAAAACTGAGACTGCAGTCCGTCATTTGCGTAAGCTTCGTTAACAAGTTTTGCTGTTTGGTACGAGTTTAAAAACTTGGGTCTACGCACCGGGGTCTGCATTCCGCTTTCGAGCCTTACGTTAACTTTGGGTTTGCCTGCCTGTCCGCGGCGGGTTTTTACCACCAACACTCCGTTTGCACCTTTAATACCATAGACAGCAGTTGTAGAAGCATCTTTTAATATCGAAATACTTTCAATTTCGTTAACGTTAATTTGTGAAAGCTGATCGAAAGAATACTGTACATCATCTACAATAATTAGTGGCTGGTTTCCTTCAGAGTTTAGTGAACTGGCTCCACGGATAAAGAAATCAGAAGCATCTTTACCCGGCTGACCCGATCTTTGCTGCGTGAAAAATCCCGGCATTTTACCGTACAGAGCATTTTGCACACTCGAAGTTGGGATGGTTCTCAACTCTCGTGCCTGAATAGCACTAACCGATCCGGTGTTTGTAATCCGTTTCGTTTCTCCGTAACCAACAACAACTACTTCTTCTAGGTCGTTTAAGTCGGGAGCCAAAACAACGTTAATCATTGTTTGACCAGTAACAGTCTGTTCTTCCTTTTTGAAACCAATAAAAGAATAGATTAGTTTTTCTCCCTGCTTGGCCGAGATTTGATATTTCCCGTCAATATCGGTTGTTGTTCCAATTGTAGTTCCTTCTATTACAACATTCACTCCGGGAAGAAGCTCACCATCGGAAGACGACACAATTCCTGCAATAGTAACTTGCTGTGCCAGAGCCACATAAAAGAAATGCACGCCTATTAGTAATAATAATATTTTTTTCATACGATTATGATTGTTTATTTAGATGGTATCGTATAGAACTCGCACTACGAGTTATTTCCCATACTGAGAAAACTTTACATGCTCGTTTCATATTCAATAAATTGATATTTGTATTGTTAATACTTATCGTTCCCAGCCTGGATTTTGAACCATGTTCTGATTTTTGATCACCTCGGAATAAGGAATAGGATACAGGTATTGTCTTTTTTCGAAACTGGTAGACAACACATCCACAAAGTTTGGAATCATAACTCCGGCACTGTTGATAATCACCAATCCTTCTACCGGTTGATTTAATACATCCTCCGCTGTTTTCCATCTTCTGATATCCCAATACCGGTGTTCTTCAAAAGCAAGTTCAATCCTTCTTTCGTTTTGAATAACAGCTCTCATTTCTTCTTTGTCCATTCCTGAATTTAAACCGTACATGCCGTCGTTGCCGGCTTCAATACCTGCTCTGGCACGAAGATCTTTTATCACTTTGTAAACATCATCGCCAGGGCCTGCATATTCGTTTTGTGCTTCAGCAAAATTCAGGAGAACTTCGGCATAGCGAAACGAGATCCAGTTGTGACGGACATCGTAGTAATTCGCTTCGTTTTCGAAGGCACCCATAAACTTCCGCAGGTAGTAACTGGTTTTTGTTTTTTGAGTCGCTCCGGCAGGGTTGTTTTTACCGCCCTGATAAGTTTCTAAGCTTGTATTTAACCACGTAGATCCGTTGTGAAGAACCGTTTTCTTTAAACGCGGATCGCGGTTTTGGTACATTGAGGACACACTATACCTATACATTGACGATGAATCTGAAATTGATTTTCCGTCCAGCATCGGAAATGCATCCACTAAATTTTGAGCCGGGCTTGTTCGTCCATTCCCAAGGTTTTGGCTGCTAAATCCAACCGGACCGTTTGTGGTTTCAATACTGCGATTGTTTCCTCCCTGGCGAAAGAATATAATCTCTGGGTTGGCATCAACCGTAAAAACCTTCTGAAATTCAGGTACCAGTTTAAAGAAGGTATAATTGTCGATAAAATACTTTGCGGCATCTGCTGCCTGTTTCCATCGTTCGGCACTGTAGTCTGTATAACCGGTTAATTCGTTGGAAGGATCAATATTTTGCCCATTAAACAGCGGACTGGCGGCATAAAGCAAAACTCTGGCTTTTAGAGCCATTGCTGCTTCGCGTGTTACTGCATGCCCTTTTGTTGATAGGTCGGTAATCGGAGCAGTTCTTAGGCTGTCTCTAATAGCGTCTAGTTCGCTAACAATGTAGTCAACACATTCTTCAAAAGTATTTCTAGGCAATTCCATATCTTCTCCCAATTGGTAAACATGATCACCCAATAGCGGCACACCGCCGTAACGTTTAACCAGATTGAAATAATGCAGGGCACGAATAAAGCGAGCTTCACTTTTCCAGGCTCTGTTCAGTGGTTGTCCATCATTAAAAGTATCCATTAAAGGAACTCTGTCGATGTTTGTAATAAACGTTGTTGCTGTTCTGATTCCGGCATAATACTGACTCCAGCGCATGTCGGAACCGATCTGGGTGGCAGCGGTATATTGGCCTGTTGCCAGTTTATAAACATCGTTCTCTGTTAATGAAGATGATATGGCGTCATCGGTTGCAGCATCAAGGTAGTCGCCGCCCACACGGTTATGCCCGTTTTGCATTTGAGAATAAACCGAATTCAAATATTGGTAAGCCTGATTTCCCAGAGAATCGGTTTCGGAAAACACAAAGTCCAGCGTAAACTGTTCTAACGGAACAATTTCATAATCATCAGTACAAGAAGTGTTAAACAGCGCACAACCAACTCCCAACATCAGCATAAATTTTTTAATTTTCATTTCTTACAATTTTTAGGTTAATGTTAGAACTTGATATTTACTCCGGTACTAAGCACACGTTGTGCAGGGTAGTTTGCGAAGTTTGAAATTTCAGGATCAACAAGATCGCAGTCGGCTTTGGTAAAAACATTCTGGCCGCTTACAAATAGTTTCACTTTTACACCGCCGAAAACACGTTCCGTAACAACGGGCGGCAATGTGTACGCCAAGTGAATGTCTTTTACACGGAAATAGTTTCCTGAACGTACCCAAAACGATGTTGCCCAGTAGTTTGGTCCCATATTGTAAGTATTGCCTCCCGCTGAAAGACGAGGATACTGTGCTGTTTCTTTTGTTTCGGGTGTCCAGCGGTCGATCATATGTGTATAGGCTTGTCCGTAACTTTGTCCGTAGCCCTGGAAACCTGCCATAAGTGTGTTGTCGCCCAAATACAAGTCGCGGTTGTATGCGCCCTGAAACATCACATGAAAATCAAATCCGGCATAGTTAAACCCGGTAGTAAGTCCGTAGTAGGAGAGTGGTTTATCACGGCCTATTGCTGTATGGTCGTATTGATTAATGACTCCATCATTATTCAAATCTTTGTACCTGATATCTCCGGGCATAAGATCGAATCCTTCAAGAACTGCGCTTTGATCAATTTCTTCCTGCGAATTGAAAAAGCCGTCAGCCACCAGACCAAAGATTGCACCATCTGGTTGCCCTGTGATTTTATTGTATTCTTCCTGTTTGTATTGCTCGTCGATAAACAGTACCTCAGAAGCATTAATACTCCAGTTTGCGGTAACGAAGTAGTTGAAATTTCCAACATGACTCTGGTAGGTTACACTCAGTTCTCCACCTTTATAAAGCTTCTCCCCAATATTTTCGGCAGGGTAAGCAAAGCCAAGCAATGCTATGTCTTTTCCTCTGATTTGCAACAAATCGTAATATTTATCGCGATAGAAGTCGGCGGTAACTGCCAGGTGATTATCAAACAAACTGATATCGGCACCAAGGTTTAATTTATAGGCCTTTTCCCAGGTAATGTTTTGGTTTGCCAGTGGCGCGTTGTCAATGGTTCCTTGTCCCATACCTTGTGCATAACCTTGCGGATAGGTGTAGTCGGTAACACTTTGTTTGAAAGTTTGACGCCACAGGTAGTACCCTGAGTTTTCCATTCCGTTTCCTGTTTGTCCGAATACTGCACGTACTTTTAGTTGGTTTAACCAGGCTGCCTGATCAAGAAACGCCTCTTTTTTGATGTCCCATCCCAACCCGGCAGCGTAGAACGTCCCCCATTGGTTACCCGGCATGTACCGGTTAAAATGACTCTCATTTACAGCAGCCTCAGCAAAATATTTTTCAGCATAATTGTACTTTGCTTTAGCCGTTATGTTTGCCGGTCGCATTGGCAAGTCGTAGTTAATCAGTATGTTTTGCATATCGCCAACAAGCGAAGCGTCGAAATTGTGATCTCCATTACTCTTTTTATAATTCAATGCGAGTTGCCCGTACCAATATGTTGCATTTGAAACGGGGATAAAACTGTTCGACTGAGAAGAGAGTACCCCAAATGGATCATACGAACCACCTTGTCCGTCTTCTGACGGCGTGTATTCATAAACCAAGCTTCGTTTGCTACGTTGAGTTGCTCCTCTGTTTTGCGACGAAATATTTGTTGTGGCCGTTGCTGATAAACCTTCCAAAAATCTTGACAAATCGTATTTCAGGTTAAGGTTGGCCATGATATCTCGAGATTCATCAGTGATGTAACCCGAATTAATTGTTTGCGAATAGATATTGTTTGTAAAAGATACATTACCCCCATATGAGCCATCGAGATTGTTAATCGGATAGGCACTGTTAGGCGTACGGTAAATATCATTTAGAATATTGGAATAACCTGCTCCGGGTTGATTTCCCTCCTCTATTCTCCCGATAATTGTAACTCCGATGTTAAATTCTTTGGTTACATCTATATCAAGCTTTGAACTAATCAGATACCTGTCGACTTCTAGGTTTGTTTCGTATGAGTTCATTGGTGAAGACTGGAATAACCCTTCCTGATTGAAGTATCCAACACTCACATAATAACTTGCCGATTTACTGCCACCGGTTACATTTAAGTTGTAGCTCTGAATAGGAGCGTTGTCCCGAAGTGCTGTGTTATACCAGTTAACATCCGGACGAGTGTAGCTATTCTTTCCATTTCTGAAAGCAGTAAAATCATTTGCGGTGTATGCCGGTTCTTTACCATCGTTTTGCAAGGCTTCATTTAGCAGGTATGCATATTGATAAGATTGGAGCGGATCTGGTGTGTTAATTGCATTTTGTACACCATATTTACCGGTAAATGAAAGCTGAAATTTTCCCTTTGTTGGTTTTTTCGTAGTAATAAGAAGAACACCTCTCGAACTTCTCATTCCCAACAAAATTGAAGATAAAGCATCTCTTTGTATTGAAACAGATTCGATATCTTCAGGATCCAGCGAGAATAAGTCTCTTTGAATGCCATCAACTACGGCGACTGGAGACATCCCTCGCGAATTCAGGTAAAATTGAGAATTGTCGCTTGGCATCCCCTGTCCGGTAACCGGAATCCATCCGATCAGATCCTGAGTAGCATTGGCGCTGGTCGATGGACTTCTAAAACCATGGTGTTGTTCTACATACAATCCCGGAAGTCTTCCGGAGAACGAACTGATAATAGTATTCGAAAGTGTACTGCTTAATTCATTATTGTATATGGTAGAAGCAGCTCCAAGGTATTCATCCTTGTCGGTTACGCTGTACAGCAGATCAAGTTGATCCGGTTTCTGAAGGTACTTTTCATCCAGATGAAAAGTACCTTCGGTATTTCTTTTCAGGTCGGCTGTTACTCTTATTGCCTTTTCGTAGAAATTCGGGTGAGAGAGGACAATTACTTCTCCCACTTTTGCATTTAGTTCAAACTGTCCCAATTCATTTGAAGTGACAACAAGGTCGTTCCCCTTGGTTTGAACTTTGACATTTGGAATTGGATTGCCATAATTATCGATAACGACGCCGAGATCGGAGACACGAACTTGAATGTCTTCGTCTTGTCCGTACACCGAAGCACTTCCAATTGAAAATAGGATGAATGACAGCAAGATAAGTTTCTTGCTAAACAATCTATATATGTTTTGCATTAATTCTAATTTTTAAATTGATTAAAATTGACTTTGCTTCATTTACTTGCATATAAATTCATAAAGGAATGGACTTTCTGATCCGTCATCTGCCGTTTGTTGCAGCTCAAGACTTCCATCTTCATTTAAAAAAGAATAGTCAATTCTTATAATGGCTTCGTCATCGGGTATTCCGAAGAAACCGACGGGCCAGAACGTTAGGCTGTAAGTATGCCCAAACTCATTCTCTTTTCGCATTTGAGCTTTAGGTTCGGGGCCACAAACGGTGTAAGAATTTCCGTTGTCAGTATATGCTGTACCACAGAAGTAAACTTCGTCGGCATTGTCCAGAATGTTTTCACCGATATCTCCCTGAAATTTAATGGTAAGAATATCGTCTTTGGTAGCATTTATCGGTTGAGCAGAATTGTAGTGTAGTTCGCAGAAGTCGATTACACTTCCTTCTCCTTCAATAACTTCAAAACAATCGGTGTACATTATTTTACTGTGGTCGGTGCTACTACTTAAACCATCGTTTGTATGGTTTAGGAAGAATCCGAGTTTCGCACGAAGATTATCAGAACCCGTTTTGGTTTTCAGCGATACGGCTGCCGTTAGCTTTTCGCCATTAGTAACACTGTAAACTTGATCCGACCAGTAAACGATCCATTCCATGTCATCCAATACATTCGGTCCAAATCCATACTTATTTTTAAGACCATCTTTCCAGGTTAAACCGTTTCCATTTCTGGGCAGATTATCCTCCGGGATTAGCGACATTTTTTTTGTTCCTTCATCAATATTACTGGTATAAGTAACTTCGGTGTTATTGGCTGCATTCCAGCTCTTAGGAACCAAATAACCAATCACTAGTCTCACATCGCTGCTATTCTCAGCGGGTTCTACCCGAATATTCATCGTAAAAGTTGCTACTTCTCCAGCCTTCACGGTTGGTTCATAGTCAACAGAATCCAGATACAAACATTGCGTTAGCAGAAATAACAAGAAAATCGAAAACAGTTTTACGATTGAAGTTATTCTGTTTTTTTTAATATATAATTTCATAAATGTGTCTTTTACGTCCATTAATTTGTTACTTCCTCTAGCACATAGGTATATTGATTGCTGGGGCAGCCGGGGCTAAAGGTCAGTCCGATCTGGCGTGTACCATTTACAATTGGAAAGTTCAAATCGGAAACAAGCGGTTCTGTTGATCCTTCCACTGTAAATAAAATTTTGAAAGGATACTGCGGATCATCGAGATTCCAACTTCCGTTATTGCTTACCACAAAAGGAAGGTAATTCTCAATCGTGTAGCTGTTATTCGAATCAAACTTGATGCGAAACTCACTGAAGTCCATCAAGTCGGTTATATCCACGTCATTGCGGTAGGCTTCTACAATCTTCCAGCTGCCTGCAATAGTTTTCTCACTTTCGACATAAACCTTGTCTTCCGGTTCAAAAACTTCACAGCTAACTACCATCGAAGTCAATGAAATGAGTAGAAGCACAAACTGTTTGTATAATGATTTTTTCATTTTATCAATTTTTTTTGAAGATTGACATTAATAGAATGGATTTTGGATAAGCTCCGGCGACTTGGCTACTTCAGCGTAAGGTATCGGCCAAAAATACATCGCCTGGCGGAAAACTCTTTTACGTACTTCAAATGTTTCGTAGCTCACGTTGTTTCCATCGCGATGTACTTCCATTCCATGCATTGTTCTGTTCTCCGTCTGATCTGCAATCATCCATCTGCGTACGTCCCAGAAACGGAAACCTTCGATGGCTAATTCAACTTGGCGTTCGGTGCGAATAAATTCGCGCATTTCGCTCTGGTTCATGTCAGGATTTATTCCATACATTCCATCTTCGCCCGGATCGATTCCTGCACGTTCGCGGATTCCTTTCAACACGTCGAAAACATCGGAATTAGGTCCTTCGTATTCGTTTTCAGCTTCAGCAAAGTTAAGGAGTGCTTCAGCGTAGCGCATCACCGGGCGAGCCTGGTTAACATCGATAAAGTAGTTTGTAGCACATGCTCTGTGTTGCTGTTTTTTGAAGTAAAAACCCGTTGGTGTGCCGGTGTGAACTGCATCCTGGCCTTCAGGAGTTCCGTTATAATTTCCTAGAAAAATATTTACCGGAACATTTTCGATTGAAGCATTTCTGAGTGGTGCCTGGTCGTAAGTTATGGAATTGTAAAAACGGGGATCGCGGTTTGCATACGGATCGTTCGGATTGTAGCCTGAAGATGGATCGGTAATCGCTTTCCCGTTTTTCATTGGAAATGCATCCACCAATTCCTGGTAGGGCCATCCACCGCCACCGCCATCTCGCGAAGGTGGTTGGAAAAGGCTTTCGCGCCATCTGCCCGGCGAACGTTTGTGTTCGATAATTATACCACTGTAGGCACCGTCTGAAACCCAGTCGCTGGGAATAAACTGACGGTAGAAACCCCGGCCGGCTTCCTCCGAGTTATCTACATAAAGGGAGTATACACCCATTGAAATTACCTGCCTTGCAGCATCTCGAGCCAGTTTCCAGCGTTCGAGAGAATACTCCGGGTAGCCAATCAATGTTTTAATTTCCGGCTGATCCGAAGCAAAGTCACTTCCGTTATAAAGTGGGCTTGCGGCATACAAAAGTACACGGGCTTTTAGTGCTCTGCATGAACCGGCACCAGCTCTGCCTCTTTCACGTCCTGAGGGATTGTCGGGCAACACAGCAGCAGCTGCATCACATTCAGAAACAATATAATCGATACAATCTGCATAAGTATCACGTACCGATTTTATCACGTCTTCCCTAGCATAAATGGTGTCGCCAATCAAAGGAACGCCGCCGTAATGTCGCACAAGAACGAAGTAATACCAGGCCCTTAAGAATCGGGCTTCAGCAGCATAAATCTCTTTCCGTCCTTCTGTCAAAGGTGTTTCGGGCAAATGCTTTAGCAACTGATTTACCTTACGGATATTCTCATAGGGTTTTACCCACGAACTGTTATCGATAATCACCGAGTTTACAGTCCCCGTAGCAAATTGAACGTCAGTTGTAATCGTAGATAACTGACGGGGTTCTGCTTCATCGCAAGCAGTTTGCAAGCCGCCACTTGGAGTGGCCCAAAATGCCCCATCATTAAATCGATCAAAATTACTAGCGAATCCAATACTTGTATAAATATCGGACAAAAACGCTGTGGTGTAAGTACTATCGGAAAAAACGGCTGACTCATCAAGGTTTGTTGTTTCTGTTTCATCCAGAAAATCAGCAGAGTTGCATGAAAAGAAAAGCCATAGTCCCATTAGTGCAATCACCGAATAAATGATTTTTTTCATAAGCAATAAATTTGGTTCATTAATGTTTTTTGGTTTGATGTGATTAATACTACCTTATTATACTCGCTATTGATTAATAGCCTTGTTCAGAACTCTTTAGTGTTTTCATCATTCATTTGTTTTATTTTTAGTTTTTAGTTTATTTTTAATAGTTTTTTGACACAGAAAATGGCGCGTCTTCTTCGCTTGTTCCACGCTTGTAATTTGGCTGATTACTCATTTTTAAATGAAGTACACGGCCGTTATTGATATCATCGTAAGTAATCCAGTTTTTCGAGAATGATTTTCCATTCAATTCTGCCGAATCGATGTACACATTCTCAGGGCTATTGCCATCAGCTTTGATTATAAATTCATTTCCGTTTTCGAGTTTAATGGTGGCTTTTTCAAAGAGCGGACTACCCAGTACATACTGATCTGTTCCTGGGCAAACACTATAAATCCCCAGCGCATTGAGCACGTACCACGACGATAAACCTCCCTGGTCTTCATCGCCGGGATAACCTTGCGGAGAAGCATTGTATAATTGGCTCATTACTTCGCGAAGTTGTGCCTGAGCTTTCCATGGTTGGCCAGAGTAATTGTATAAAAACGGTACATGCTGACAGGGTTGATTACCATGTGCGTATTGCCCCATGTTGGCGTCCAGCATTTCTTTTATTTCATGGATTACTTCCCAATAGCTGCCTTTGTCGAATTCGTTGGTGCCGGTGAAGAAAGAATCGAGGCGTGTGTTGAACTGATCACGACCACCCATCATTTCAATTAATCCATCAATGTCGTGGAATACAGACCAGGTATATTGTGCGGAATTGCCTTCTGTAAAAGGATTTCCCCAGCGGTATGGATTGAAGTCTTCAAATACCCAGTCTCCATTTTCCTTTCGGCCGCGCATATAGCCGCTCTCTTCATCCCAGATCGTTTTGTAGTTGTAAATAAGTTCTCCGTAAATTTTTTCGTACTTTTTGTTCCCAGTCATTTTGGCCAGATTGTAAGCACAGAAATCATCGTATGCATATTCCAGTGTTTTGGCTGCACTTTCGCCGGCTTTTTCATAAGGAATGTATCCTTTGTCGAAATAAAATTCATGGCCTTCGCGACCGCTGGAACCTCCCCAAAAACTTTTATTTGTTATTTCGTGGTAGTACAGCTCAAGTACTTTTTCAGGATCGAAAGTTCGGATTCCTTTTGCCCATGCATCTGTAAGTAAAGAAATAGCGTGGTTGCCAATCATTATTCCCGACATTCCCGGGCATGACCAAGTGGGAAACCAGCCACATTGTTCTTTGGCGTCGATCAACGATTGCATGTATCTGCCATGCATGGTGGGGTGCAAAATGTTGGTTAATGGAAACTGCGATCGGAAAGTATCCCAGAAACCATTATCGGTGTACATGTAGCCTTCGTGTATTTTCATGTCGTAAGGGCTCATGTAATAAGGATCGCCGTTTTCGTCAATCTCATAGAACTTGTGCGAAAACAAATTGGAGCGGAAAAGACAAGAGTAAAACGTGGCTTTGTCTTCTTCACTGCCACCTTCAACCTGAACTCGTCCCAGTAAATCATTCCATAATTTGGCGGCCACATCTTTTACTTCTTCCAAGTCCGAGAATTCTCCCAGCTCCCGGTCGAGGGTTTGTTGTGCTTGTTCCGGGCTGATGTACGACATTGATATTTTTACCTGTACAGTAGTTCCCTCCTTAAATTCCAGGTAAGCGCCTTTTCCATCGCCTTCATCAGTCGTTCCGTTTGCTGTTATTTTATTTTCCCGGTTTTCCCATGTTCCGTATGATTCAAATGGTTGATCAAATACCAACACAAAAAAGCCTTTCATCTCTTTCGGAAATAAGAAGCCACTGTTCACCCAACCAATAATTTTGTTCTTTTCTGGTATAATTTTTACCATGCTCTGACCAATGTATCCATCCAAAACCACATAGGCATTTCCTTCTTCCGGAAAAGAAAAGCGCATCATACCACCTCTTTCAACCGGCGATATCTCAGCTTTAACCTGATTATCAAGCGCAACAGCGTAGTAATTAGGTTTGGCAGTTTCATTGTCATGCGAAAATTTTACAGCACGTTCTTCCTCATTAACTTTTAGCTCTCCAACCTGCGGCATCAACGTCAAAGTGGCATAATCTCTAACCCATGGGCTACACTGGTGAACCAACTGAAATCCTCGGATTGTAGTAGCAGAATATTGGTATTTCCATCCGTCACCATTTTTGCCGGTTTGAGGCGAAAAAGCATGCATAGGATAGGGTACTGCTACCGTTGGGTAGGTATTACCATTGCTGTAGTCTGGTCTTGAGTCGGTTCCCTGTAAAGTATTTACATACTTCAACAAATCTTCTTGTTGTACCTTACACGAGCTTGCCAGCGCACAGATGCTAAAAAACAGCAGAATTGTAGCTATGTTATTCATATCTAGATTTTTACTTTTCAGTTCCCCAATTTATATTCGGCTGTGGTCCCATTTCCAGTTCCAGCGTACCTCCGGCAGTTATTTCCGAATAATCGAGGTAACATCTTTCCAGTGGTTCTCCATTTAGGATTGCATGCTGGATGTAAATGTTTTCTGGTGAATTATCCTTTGCGATAATTGTAAAGTCCTTCCCTGGTGTATATCTAGGATCGAGTTGAATGGTAATCTCTTCGAATACCGGACTTGTAATTTCATAACGAAGATCGCCAGGACAAACCTGATTCAAGCCGATAGCTGCCAACACATACCAGGCTGACATTTGTCCAACATCTTCATTGCCAACCAAACCTTCCACTTTGTTTTTGTAGGCACGTGCACAGATTTCGCGAGTCCATTTCTGAGTTAGCCACGGAGCTTTCAAACGATTGAATAAATAAGGAACATGGTGAACCGGTTCGTTCGCATGGTTGTAATAATCATTCCACATCATGTTTTCCGGTACTTTGTCGAAGAAGTTGGTCAGATCTGCCAATGCTTTTTCACGTCCGCCCATCAGTTCAACCATGCCATCAACGTCGTGCGGCACAAACCAACCCTGTTGGTAAGGATTACATTCTACCGTTCCGTACCAATCCTGCAAACGCCCTTTTTCGGGCCAGGCTTTCCACGAACCGTCTTCGTTTCGTGCGCGAAACCATCCCTTCTCCGGATCGAAAACATTGCGATAGCTTAAGGCTAATTCCGAATATTTTTTGTAATCATTTTTCTTGTAAATCGATTTAGCAATTTGAGCAAAACACCACTCGGTATAGCTCAATTCAAGCGTATTTGAGATGGAGTAGTCACCTGTAGCAAAACCCTCATATCCGAAATCTGGGGTATTGCAACGAACAGTGAATCCAAGCTCTTCATTTCCGCTTAACTCACAGGTTTTTAATGCCGTTTTATACGCGAGATTCAAATCGTAGCCTTTAATGCCTTTTGCCCATGCATCTGCTAAAACCGAAACAGCCGGGTTGCCAATCATGCAGCCACTGTATGCGTTGGCCAGTTCCCATCTTTCAAAAAAGCCTTTTTCGCTTTCTTCCGACAGGGTTAAAAGCGAATTGAGCATGTCATTAACAACTTCAGGATTAACTATAGTTTGCAGGGGAAACTGGCTGCGAAAAACATCCCATCCGCTAAAAATGGTTCGCTTGGTAAAATTCTCAGAAACATGAGGTTTATTATCACCTCCAATGTAAATGTTGTTTACATCTTCAAATGTTCGCGGATCGATCATCGAGTGGTAGAGTGCAGTATAAAATACCACCTTTTCATCATCGCTTCCACCTTTTACTGCTAATTTATTGAAAGCTGTATTCCATGACTGTTTGGCTTGCTCTTTGACTTCGTCAAAATTCCACCCTTTAATTTCTTCTTCGAGGTTTTGCTGCGCTCCTTCGGCGCTTACAAAGGATATGCCCACTTTCAAAGTTACTTGCTCAGTTTCAGCTGTCTTGAAATTGGTGTAAAATCCTAAGTGTTTTCCTTGCATTTTTTTTGCGCCAATATGCACATCTGCATTTGCAACTGCCTCCTGGTACTTGTAGCTGGTCACATCTTCCAGCTTTCGTGTCCAGTTATCCGGAATATTAGCGCTCCAAATACCATATTCATTGAGAGGTTTATCGAATTGTGCATAAAAATAAACCGTGTAATCTGCCTTTCCGGCACCGTTTCCCCAACCACCTCCTTCGGGAGGACATTTCATCCAACCGGAGATGGTATGATCGTCAACCACGCTAACTTGCTGCAAAGTTGAAGTTCCTCCAACACGACGTGCCAAATCAATCTGAATGCGAGATTCGTCATTTTCAGGAAAAGTAAAACGATACATTCCACAATGGGTGGTCGCGGTCATTTCTGCTTTAACATTGTAGTCGTCGAGCACCACAGAATAATATCCTGCCGAAGCTGTTTCTGTCGCTTTTGAATAGCGCGAACGGTAACCTTCATCTGGTGTTTCAGCGGTTCCAGCGCTGGTTTTCAGACCGCCAGTAGTTGGCATTACCAGAAAATTCCCCATATCGCCGTTCCAGCCAACACCACTCATTTGTGTCATTGCAAAACCTTCAATTGTAGTGTGCTCATAACTATAGCCAGAGCCATTATCGCCACCAGTTATTGTGTTCGGACTAACTTGTACCATTCCAAACGGAGTGGCAGCGCCGGGAAAGGTTTTCCCAAGACCATGATAAGCGCCGGCTGCATCAACACTAGTGCTGGCTCCGATGAATGGATTAACATAGTATGCATAGTCGGTAAGATCTGATTTTTGCAGCGTTGTTTTACTTGTGCATCCTGCCATAAAGAGCATGAATGTAAATTTGATATATTTCGAAGTTCTGATCATTTTATTACAGTTTAACTTGGGTTAGTTTGACTGTTTGAAAGCCAAACTGAGGGAGCTTGAGTTTTGTAACCCATTGCCCGTTTTTGTTTTTATTTTTTTTAATGGGTGAAATCGTGTTGTTGCTTAAATCAACGAGTTCAAAATCTGCGCCATTGCAATTCCAATGCACTTCATGACTTTGTTTTTCGGATGTATTGTAAATGCGTACCAATAAATCTTTGCCATCTAATGTTGCGGAGGTGACATGAAGATTGTTGTCGCAGGTTTCCAGCAATGAAAATTCCGGCATTTCATTTTTCACACTTGACAATTGGCCAATTAGCGGCTCATTCCAACTCTGGCTTGCCAATTCAACAGAGGCATCTACCCAATTTTTTGAATGGGGCAACAACGCATACTGTATCTCTGTTGGGCCATCAACCCAGTAATCTCTCCCCCACAATGCTTTGCCGGTATATTGAACCGTTAATCCAAGTGGCAATTCACGGGTTTGAACATAACTTGTAGTGTGATCTGAAAATAATGCAACCCCATAATCCCCACTTGTATTCTCCACATCTACCCAGTTTAGGACAACGTTGTGTTTGATACTATCCCAACTATTGTAAATGGTATTTTCGAGCTGACTTTCGCAAACATCAAAGGGTGCATTCTTGTATAATTTCCCTTTTGCATCAGCCAATGGAAATTGGAGGTGCAGTTTGAAAGCATCGTTATAGAAAGCCTTTTTAAGATCCGTTGCATCGTAGTTATTACTCTGATCGTAAGCACCGATTCCGAGTTGTCCAGTCCAGTCTATTTTCAGTTCAAAGTTGATCAACGGGTTGGTCTTAGCAAAAGAGATCAGTTGCGTGTAGTTATTTCCTGCAATCTGGTTTTCAACCTTGATTTGCGTGAACAACGCGCCGTCTTCAACAACCGAAATCGTTGCTTTATTGTCGGAACTCTGATGAAACTTCTCTTCCTTATAAAAATATCCGCGAACTCCGTTCAATCCTTCTCCCTTTTCAACCAATTGGCGATTGCTGCTTTTCTTGTCAATTAAACTTGTGATTTCGCCGCCTTTAGCCGGATCGAATTCAGCAATATAAAAGGATGTCTCAATCCGGGTTCTACCATCCGGAAGTTGTTTTACGGATGGCTCTGTTGCTTGTTGTTTCGCACTTCTAATATCGAAAGTTGAATAGCCCATTGCCGGAACTTCAGCTTCAAAAGCAAGCACGTTTTTGCCTGAATTAACTTCTAAAATCTGAGAGGGAACTTGTTTGTCGTTGATATTGAAAACGGCTATTTCCTTTTCATTAAAATCTTTTGGTAAGTCAATTTTTACGACATCAGTTCGTGCTTGTCCAAGAGTGTTGAATACCCGAATTGCACAGGTTTGCTCCCCCTCTTTTGTATCAGACAATTTCGAAATTGTTTCTTCAGCAATACGATTAGAAGTGTTTGTCCAGCGCGTAACATTATCTGCCCAGGTATATCCAGGACGACCATTGTAAGGCACTATCCAGCAATCGTGGTGTTGTGCCAGCATTAATGTTCGCCAGCCTTCAGCGAAGTCACTGACCGGATAAGCTTCTCCGGATAGAATATAATCAAGTGACGCCAGCTTTTCGGCCATAATCAGACGGTTTTCACTCACACGAATTTCCTGTGCTAGTTTTTGCAGAACCTGCGCTCCCCAAACCAATCCGGGTTTCACATCTTCAATCGAAAATTTCCAATCGTTTGGTTTTACTTTTCCGCTTATCATATCAATGTAGGGCGTCCAGCACGTATATTCTGTTGGATCGTATTCGTTACCCCAAGGGCCGCCATCCCAGCCAGCATCCTGGAAAGTCATACCTACCGGGTATTGAATTCCATAGGCAAAACAATTGGCAATAAATTCATTTGAATTTGTCCACGAATCGGTTTGCCAGGTTGAGTTGTCAGCCAATTCTTCACATTCGTATCTCGGAACGGCCGGAATAGTAGTTCCATCCGGACCGATCCAGTTTACGAGGTCTTTCCCAAAGGCGCTTGTATATCCGCCCCAACAAGTGTTTGGATTACGGATTACCGCATATTTATACCCAAACCCTTTTAGGATTTGTGGTAAACTACTGGTAAAACAAGGCTCTTCGCAGGAATAGGTTAAAAAGGTTGCTTCAGGAAAATATTCCCTGGTTTTGGCGATACCATACGAAAAATGACGGATAATGCTTTCGCCCGAAATATTGTAAGAATAAGGTTGAGCATACGCCGGATTTACAAATTCGATCCGTCCAAAACGTCCGGTTTCTGAATAGTACTTTTGAAAAGCTTTAAAGTTTTCAGCATCTTTTATGCTGACAGTATCCCAGGTTTCCGGCTCAATTTCAAGGTTGATTTTCCATCCCGGGTTTTCGGTTAACTTCTCGACCATAAACTTCGCCTGCCACATTGGATAGTGTCCGTAAACTCCACCATGGTAGCCGTCGGCAAACCAGGCCGTTTGCGCCTGAGAAAATACTGCCAGTGCAGAGAAAACAGCAAATAAAAAGTAGCGATATGTTTTTGTAGAATTCAAATCTCAGCTGCCTTAAATTATTGAACTTTGATCAATTCAATTTTACGATCAATTGGTTGGTTGATAGAATAGATGGTATTTACAATTAAATCCATTTCATCTTGCCACACTTTTCTTATTTCAGGATATTGTGCTTGCTCGTAAACACCAAAGTTGCCGCGTACAAAAGCATTGTCCCAGTTCGCGCTAATCGTGTCGATAGCTTCCTGATTGTTGGCAAACAACAGGCCTTTTTCCTGTAAAAAAGAAAACTGCATCCAGGCATAGTCGCGCATTCTGCGTTCAATCTCCAGTCGGTTTTCATTCAGCAACATGATTTTTGATGCCTGACGATATTGTGGCGTTTCAATGAGTTCAGCCATGTTTACTCCTTTGGCAAAATCGGAAGCTGAAAACACTTCGATTGGCTGTCCATCGATATTCAACTGGTAATCGCCATTTGAAAGACCACTGACTTTTAAAATTTCCTGATTAAACTCTTTTGTGAAGGGGATGAGTTTTAAGGCATCTTTTTGCGATTTTTTGCTTCCCCAGCCACGGGCAGTTGAGTCAACCGGATAAGGCAGTGCATTTGCTTTATAGATGAAGGAAAGTTTTTTCCCGTCGGTTTTCAAATCTGAAACCTTACAATTGTCTACCAAATTAACTTTTGTTGAGTTCGCATCAATATCAATTTCTGCAACTTTTTCTCCGGCCAGTCCCTGTGCTTTCAGAAAAAGGTAAGTCATAACCATGTGTCCGTCATTATCCGGGTGAATGCGGTCTCCACCTTCAAGGTTGAACAGCGCGTCTTTTTTCTGTTCGCGCAAATCAATTTCCATCATTGGACGGGCAAAATCAACAAAACCCCAATTATTTTCCTTTGCAGATGCTTCAAGGAAATCGTTCACTTTTAGTAAAGCTGCATTTTTAGTGGGAAAAATATCGTTCTCAATTTTTGAGGTTTCGTCGTAGGGCGAGCCTCCAATAAGAACTTTGGTTACGTTTTTGGCCTCCTGCATGCGTTTTTTAATGATCTGATAATTGTCGTACGATTTTTTTATTTGGCGTTCGGCAATTTCCTGTGCGTCATCTTTGTAAAAATCATAGTAACCAACGTCATTCATCCCAAAAGTCATGGTCATGTACGTCGGTTTTTTGCTGAAAATATCCTCTTCCAAACGCTCGGCTATATCGCCGGCAGTGTCGCCTCCAATCCCCGCATTTATTACAGAAATTGGCATTTCAGGGAAGCGGGTCATATAATATAGCCAGATAAACGAATGATAATGGCCGCCGTGCGTAATACTGTTGCCAACAAAAACAACACGTTCGTTCTTTCTAAACTGAGGAATGGTCTGTTGTGCCTGTGCAATACTGAAAAGGACACAAGCGATTAAAACCAGGCTTATTTTTTTACAATTCATCTTATTAATATTTGATTATTGAATATTCTTGTCACTAATAACTACAGCTACGCGCGAATCGGCGCATCCATAATACAGGAACCATTTATTTTGGTGGTGAACCAATCCTTCGACAAATACGGTTCCTGCAGGATACTGGCCGCTTTTCTCGAACGGTGCCTCAGGAATAAGGAAAGGTTTGTCCAGTCGGTCGATTACTTTATACGGATCGTTTTTATCGAATAGAAATTGTCCGGCGCAATAGGCGTTTGCCGTGTAGGACGCATCGCTGTCGGCTCCCGATTTATTTTTTCCGTTGTAGATAAGTACGATTCCTTTGTTTGTTAAAACAGCCGGAGGTCCACATTCGGTAAGATCGCTGTCGAAATATCCCTTTCTGGGTTTTGCCAAAGCAATTAAATCCTGATTCTCGTCAACCAAAGGCTCCCAGTTAATGAGATCTGTTGAAGTAGCAGCGTAAACACTTTTTTCGCCCCAGTACATCAGATATTTGCCATTAACCTTTGTAATAAACAATTTTCCATCTTTTAAAGTGGTTACTATTGATGCCGATTTGCAAAAGCGATCGGCAAATTTTCCGTCGTAAGCATTTTTGAAAGCTGGGCCAAACTTCTCCCAGTGTATTAAATTTCTTGAGTGTGCTACTGCCAGACGTGCAGTTTTCCGGTTCCACTGTGTATACATTATCACGTAAGTTCCGTCTTCGGTAACTGCTACGCGCGGATCTTCGCATCCCCCTGGCCATTCCAGTTCTTCCTGGCTGTCGTTAGCCGGATATAAAACTGGTGATTTTGTTTTTTTCACAATGGTTGTGCCGTCAACTGTTTGGGCAAGTCCAATACGCGAAGTACGTTTCCCGATCCCTTGTCCCGACTGATCTTCGGCCCGGTATAAAATGCAAATGGTATCGTTTTTTAGAATTGCTGCCGGGTTAAAAGTATCGCCGTTCTCCCACGGAATAGTATCCGCCGTTAGCGGGCAATAAAAGGTTGTATTTTGCGGCGTGATAATTGGGTTTACTCCTTCTGGGCGTTCAAAAGGACCGATAGCCCAGGAAGGTAAGCCCGCATTTTTTTCGGGCGTACTGCAGGCACTTACCAAAACAAGTAATGCAAATGCAATGTAAATTTTTAGCGTCATTTGTTTCATCAAATATTCTTTAATATCAACTATTTAGTGATTGTTTCTTTTTATAAATTTTCGGGCTGTACCAAAACCCTGGTCTCCAATATTCAGCAAATAAATTCCTTCTGAAAGGAAGTGAGTTTTAATTTTATTCCCGGTTATTTTTCCTGTTTTCATAAGATTGCCGGTTACGTTATAAATTTGAAAGGTTTTATTGTGTAATGACGTAGCTGATTTTAAATAAAGTTCGTTCGTTACAGGATTTGGAAAAATCTCGACATCACTATCAATTTGCATAGAAGACTTAATTCCACTGGGAATGTCTTCAGCTTCAATACCAATTAAGGAGTAGGGAATGCGCACACCTTTCACGCGGTAGAAATATGGATCGATATAATCGCCGTTGGTAATTGTGATTCCATCGACAATTTTTTCTCCGTTTTCATTGCAGGTGATATCCTGATCTTCGTTAGCGGAAAAATTCAAACTGTAAGTCACGAGCAATTCATTCCTGCCATTTTCAAAAACAGGATGAATATTGGGCGTATAATACCTTGCCTGTTTGCCATAGATGTTTTCACAAATGTCGTACACTTGCTTCTGTGTGGTAAAACCGCCGGTAGGTGAATCAGACGTTGCTATACGGATAAAATGCTCGCTCGTTTCCCAAAATCCCTGATCAAGAGACATTACTACATATTTCCCGTGCACAAGAGAAACTGCTACTGATGCTCCCTGCCCTTCAAATATCTTTGCCGTTTCCAGCTCATCATCGTTAGCAGGCGGTTGATTAACCCAGTCTGTTCCATTCCAGAAAGTCCAGTTGTTAAGCGGATCATTTTCGGCGAATCGGGCAACATATAACCTAAATTGTGTAAGATCTACCTTAGCTCCAAAAACATAGACAAAACCATCGTCAGACTTGACCATGCCTGAAGCGTAAGTGATTTCGTTATAAGTGCTTATGCTCGGGATTGTATGCCGAACAGAATTCCATACCAAACTACCTTCTTGCTTAGGCCAAATTTCGTAAATAGACTGTCCTTCAGCTGATAATCCACTTCCTTCGCCACAATTGAGGTAAACCTTTCCGTTTAGCTCCACACCATTACTCGGCCAGGCAAAGGTTTGATTAGGCTGGATATCGCATATTTGGCGAGGCTTGTTTTGTGCACTGTTCTCACGTGTAATGTTTGGCGCATCATCGGGATTCCAGTTGTTTTTCGATGACTGTAAAAACATGGAGTTCCCATAGCTGAAAAAGTGATTACTGTGAAACATGTTGTTCGCCGTAAGCTGCCAACCGTCCCAGGCATCTTGCGTAATCCACAAAATTCGTCCATCGGCCAAAGGAATACTTGATCCCTGATCAAAAGCGGAAGAACCGCCGTCTTTGTCGTTTCGTTCAAAAAAGTGAACCACTTCATCGTCGCGATACGAGCAGAGTTCGTATTGATATAGCTTCCAAAGCTGAAGTCCTGAACCTGAATATGTAGTTTGAGTCAGTTTCTCATCTGTATTGTTACTTGCCACTGTTAGTGCTAGCCCCGAGCCTTTGTTACTTATTTTATATTGACTGCTTTCTATTTCAGAAACTTCCCACAGTTGGCGGTTTTCCTGGGCTTCAGGCAAAGCAGACAGTTGCTCAATTTGAAGTCCTTCGGCAGGTTCACCTTCAGGAACGGTAAGGTATTTTCCGCTCATGGCGTTCATAAGCTGATAGTACTTTATATTACCTTCAGTTTTATGGTATATAAAATACCAGCGTACCCATTTGTCAGGCAGCCGCTCGTAGTCTAGTGTTGCTTCTTGTTGTGTTACCGGCGAAAAGTCTTTGTATTTTTCATTGAATAAAACGTTGCCGGAAACACCCAAGTAATATTCACTAGAATCATTTTGAACTGAAAAAACACTGTAGTTGGCCAGTACTTCGGTTGTAGGTTCCAAATTGCTTGTGTAGTCGATCAATTCGTTTGATCCTCCGGTTACGCGTAAAACCTTCGATTTTGCATTTGCCTGGTAAAAATCGCCGTTTAAACCATTGTTTTTTCCGCAAAAGAAATATCCCATCGAAAGCTTAATGTTTTCGGTGCCCGTAGTTAGTTTTATATTTATTTGAGCAGTGATTAGCTCTTCCTCTTCATCGATAATATTAAATACAGTTTGCGATTCGAAAACTACCCATTCAACAGGCCCCAGGTTCCCCATCAACCCCAATTGATCTCCCAATGCTGCCGGCCATGCCAAATTGGTTGTTGGTTCGGTTTCCGTTTCTGCAACCAATGTCATTTGTTCGTCAGAAACATCTCCTTTTGTATAGCCGTTTGTTGAAAAAGTAAGAACTGCATTGTCAGCAATACCCCAGCTTTTGGGAGCCAATACGGCAAAAATCATTTTAGTATTGTCGTCGTTCGCCGGCTCCAGCTTAACGTTAACACCAATTTCTATTTCGCTATTAACCTTAGGGTTGTCGGGATGAGTTATATTTTCGATTGTCATGCACATTACCAGAATCATCGGGAGAATGAGCAAGACGATTATTTTTTTGAAGAAATTTAGTTTTCTCATAGATTGTTTTTTTTAGGTGGTGAAGTTAGGTGGTGATTGTTGAGTGCCCCACTCGGAAGGAATCTCGACACCACGACGCATCGTTTTCAATGCTTCTGAAGTGTCAAAATCCTTGGCACCAAAAGCATACGCATTGGCGATTAGAGCCGAACTTGGGTCGTCCTGCATAATGCCGGTTTCAAAGTTGGCACAAACCCAGCATGGTAATCCACCGCCCGACTGTTCGGAGAAAGATAACAAGCTGGGAACCATTTTCGAAGCTTTTTCAGAGACTAACATACTTAATAGCTGGATTTGTGTACGATAGGTGTCCCAGTTACTGAAAGCCGTATAATAATCGCCGTTTTCAACTGTGTGAATTTCAAAGTCAGCACCTATATATTCGCCGTTTACATCGTTTAACACACTTGGATGAGCGAAGCAATGATAAAGATGTGAGTAAAATTGGATCGTTTTGTCTTCCGAACCGCCTTCAACATTAATCAAAGCAAGTACATCGTTCCATTCATTTTCTGCCTTTTTCTTAATCGATGCAAAATCCCAACCAGGTTTTTCGGTTCTCAGGTTTTGCTTTGCATTTTCGACGGATACATACGAAATTCCCACTTTATATAGTACTTCGGACTGTTCTTCATTATTAAACGTGAAATAAACTCCCGAATTTTGATCTTTGGCCGAGGTCGCTTGCGTCAGTAAAGAATCTTCCATCCATGTACCAAAAGTTTCTGCATTGCTGTTAAATTCTCCTGCAAAATAAATTTTGTATTTACTGTTTGCGCCGCAAAAGTTGCCTCCGTCGGCCATACCTTCAAACGAATTTGGACCGGTTATTTCGACTTCGGCTTCTAAAATTTCAGTAGAATTAATTCCAGTAGCTATTATAATCGAGCCTTTATCTGTAGTATTAAAGTTAATGCGGGCAAATCCGGTTCTGTTAGTTGCTGTGAGTTCGCAACTTGTGTTGCTAAATAGGTTTGCTTTGTAATAACCTGCGTGCGCTTCTTCTATTTGTATATTCGGGGTAAACCCCATCATGTCTTTTGGTGATGCCTCTAAATTACCCGAAAGCGGTAACATTGGAAAGTTACCCATATTATGGCAGCCGGCACCACTCATCTGATTGATTACGAATCCTTTGTTGGGATCGAAAAATGTAGTCATGAATTGTACCATTCCGAAGGGAAGTGTAGGACCCGGAAAGGTATAACCGGCTTCGAGGTAACGTTGCCTTTCTCCAAAACCTTTGCCTTTTGCTCCCAATAAAGTATTGGTTAGTGAATAATAATCAGCTCCACTATTATTATTTTTACATGAAATGGCTACACAAGATACCATAACAATCAATAGTATTACCCTTATAAGGTTAGGCATCATCAAGTCCTGTTTTTCTTATTTTATTAGTTTTAGTAAATCGGTTTAGCACATTTTCAAAAAAATATATTAATTTCCCGTCGTTATTAAACTATCAATAGAAAATTAAAAAACAAGTTAAAAAAGATCACTAAATCGGTTTAGCACGACACAAATATAAATTATTTGGAAAAAGAAAAAAAGAAAATTGAAAAAATATTTAGAATTTTTATTCTTTAGTTTCGTCGTCTGAAAAAGAGTTGATACATCTGTGCAGAATCATTCTGAAAAATAATTCAGCTCATTCTAATCTTTCATTTTATTTAAACAACGAACTAACTGGGTAAACCGAATAAAAACCACATTCAACATTTATAAAAAATGGCAAAAGCAAGGGTCTCGATAAATGATATAGCCAAAAACCTCAATATTTCTAAAACAACAGTTTCATTTATATTGAATGGTAAAGCGAAGGAAAAAAGAATAAGCGATAAACTTGTTAAAAAAGTACTTCTAAAAGTTCAGGAACTTGAATACCATCCCAACCAGTTGGCTCAAGGACTAAGAACCGGAAAAACCAATATTATTGGCTTGATGGTAGAGGATATCTCAAACCCATTCTATGCCAGCATCGCGAAATTAATTGAAGATAAGGCATATAATAATAACTACAAAATTATTTATTGTAGCACCGAGAATAACAAAACCAGAGCCAAAGAGTTTCTGAGAATGTTTACGACTTTAGGGGTAGATGGATGCATAATTGCTCCTACAATGGGGATTGAGAAAGAAATCAATACATTGATTAATGCCGGCATGAACATTGTTTTGTTCGACCGAAAATTTGAGAATATGTCCACTGATGTCGTAATGGTTAACAACCGAGAAGGCATGTACACTGCGACAGAGCATTTGATTAACCGCGGTTACAAAAATATTGGGTTGATAGCACTGGCGCTTGACAAACCCGAAAAAGAAGACAGGATTATTGGTTACCAAGAAGCGATGAAACATCATCATTTAACTCCTCTCGTCTTTGCTTTTCCATTTAAGTCTAATCTTCATGATTATGTTGACGATATTAAACAGATTATTGAGAAGAATAATGATTTGGAGGCATTGGTATTTGGAACAAACTATCTTGCAATTAGCGGCCTTGAAGCAATCACTAGCCTGAACCTAAAAATCCCGGATGATATGGCAATAGTCGCTTTTGATGATCATGATTTGTTTCGGATTCATAAACCCGACATAACTGTGGTAGCGCAACCAATAGAAACAATTGCACAAATTGCCATAGACACACTTTTACGAAAACTACAGACAAAAGAAAGTGACAGAGTAAATGACACTATTAATTTATCAACAACTTTAATTCCCAGAGGATCGTCACAAAAAAGCAAGCGCTAGATCGATTAAGCGTTTTAATTAAACGAGATAATTTTTACGATTTCAAATGAAAAACAGCAGCTCTTTAAAACATGTCCTTAAAGCATCAATGGCAGGTTTTCTAATGGGATTTGACACAGTTGTTATATCCGGGGTTAACTTGGCTGTTAAAGAGATATGGAATACATCAGATTGGATTCACGGTACACTGATAATTTCTATGACACTGTGGGGAATCGTATTTGGAGCCATGATAGGTGGTCATCCTACCGATAGGTTTGGTCGTAAATCTACACTTATACTGGTTGGCTTTCTATGCACAGTAGCCATATTGGGAGCATCCTTAGCCCCAAATCCTTACATCTTTTCTTTCTTTAGATTTCTAGGCGGTCTTGGAATAGGTTTGGCTACAATAGCAGCTCCTACCTATATTTCTGAAATTTCTGAAGCCCATAATCGTGGGCGTATGACTATGCTCTTCCAATTCAACATTGTGCTTGGAATTCTTATGGCATATTTTTCCAACTACTTACTGCAGGGAATTCTTGAAGAAAATAGCTGGAGAATAATGATTGGTATTGAACTACTTCCCGCGGCAATTTACACCATTCTTATCTTTAGCATCCCAAAAAGTCCACGATGGCTGTTGCTGAAAAATAACAAAGTTCAGGCCTCAAAAACAAATACATCTAAATTAAGTGTACATATAAAAAAATTGTTCACTAAAAATACAACGAGCAATTCACGCCTCTTTTCGGGCAAATACAATCGAATACTTCTACTGTCATTTTTAATGGCACTTTTCAATCAGCTATCCGGTATTAGTTTTATATTATTTTACGTTCCGGAGCTTTTGGGGAAAACGGGGCTTGGCACATCTGAATCACTGCTAAGCTCAGTTTCGGTTGGACTAATCAACTTAATCTTCACATTTGTTGGCATTTCCCTTATCGACAAACTTGGCAGAAAACAGCTGATGTACATTGGATCTATCGGTTACATTATTAGCCTATCGATGGTTGCCTTAAGCTTTTATATAAATACCTCCCCTCTGTTCACGCTTATTTTTCTTTTGCTCTTTGTTGCATCTCATGCTGTGGGACAAGGAGCAGTAATATTTGTCTTTATTCCTGAAATATTCCCAACAGAAGTAAGATCATTCGGCCAAGCCTGGGGATCCGGCATATTAAATGTATTTGCTGCGATTACCGCCCTATTGGGAGCTGTTCTAATTAATGCACTAACACCCCAATTAATCTTCGGTATTTTTACCTTTTTTATGATTTTACAACTGTTGTTCGTCCATTTTATGATGCCTGAAACAAAAGGAGTTCCTCTTGAAGTAATCGCGAAATGGTTGGTAAAGGAAACCCATGATCGCTAAAATATATAGAGATCATCTGACGGCGAGTGGCGATATTTCTACTTCCTACAATTTATTCCAAGTTCTTTTTATGCTACGCATTGAATATCCGGCGAACTTGTCTTCTTTCCGTATAAACTTCGACTGATCTAAAATGAGCAAAAATAATCTCGTGAAACTCCCGAAAACGTCATGATCACTTCTCAGATAGTTCAAAAAGGCTGGAACTATTGCAACATAATTTTCCTGAAAAAGAGAACGAACAAAAAAGGGGCACTCGACCCCGGTGGTTCAGCCTAAAAAGGATTTCCTCTTCCGCCATAGACTTCTTCATCTGCAGCTGCCGAAAGAAAGCTTCGGAATTCCGGTTCTCCGCAATCAGAACATAGCAGCGTGCGGGTTCGTGCCCAGTAATAGGCTACAGTACCACGAGGCAAACGAACCTGGCACTTTTCGCAGTAACTCGGATAACGCACAGCAATTTGTCTTGGATCATCTTTGTATCTCATCATCAATACCTCCTATCATTTAATTCTGACAACAAACGTCAGAATTCGTTAATCTTCAAATGGTTTCATAATGAAAATCGCAGGCGACGGATCATCAAAATCCCGGGCTGTAATCAGGGCTTTGAGAGTGACTTCTCGCAACAGCCGGTTCGATCTTTCCACTGCTTTTTCGTTCTGCTCCCAATCACCAGTATCTGGCAGTTGGATCAATAGCTTAAAAAGCAAACTGGAAGAAGGTTCCTTCCGGGCGAAAAAGGCGAACATGAACAAAACATCCCATAACCGGCCCGACTGATCCTGATGGCCTTCCATTCCTTTGGGAACTTCAACATATTTGTCCCAAACTGCGAGGGTCAGGTAAACTGGATGACGGATCCCAGCTTCCATGGAAATCTTTTGATCAACTTGAATCAAAAAACCGTCATCTACGGCTTGTTTTGTAGAGTAAACTGAAATGGGTTTTAAATTTTTGAAATCATTCATAATAGATCGCCGCTTGCCCTGCGGACTTATAATGGCATCTGGCACGCCGTTAAACTTAAATTTTTGGCGTACCACATTGAGCTATCCCGGATGAGGTCAACGGGGTGCATGTCATTCCGATTAGCATCGGAATGAACGCATCCGAAGGACGGTTGCCACGAAGAGCAACCGCCTGGGGTGAACTAAACTCTAGTATTTTCAATTATTATTGCGTTCCCTTACTTTCCGAATACTGCATTCCTTTTAATACACAACGACTCACATAAGTTTGCCTGGTTCCATTGATTTATCTTTTTCGTAGAGCAAGAATC